>NZ_CP075170.1:2983333-4475000 GCF_024399315.1 Chryseobacterium sp. MA9
GATTTTTGGTTTTCTAAGGTCCATACCCAGTAAGATTGTTTTTTTATCGCTTAATCCAATTACAGATGCAAGATTAATGGAAATATAAGTCTTTCCTTCTCCTCCGATGGATGATGTAATTAATATGACTTTACCTTTTTGATCTTCATTATCTATCAAAAATCTCATATTGGCTCTTATTCCCCTGAAAGCTTCTGATACAGATGATTTTGGCTGCTCCAGAACAGTAAGCATATTTTCATTATTGTTATTTCCAATAACCCCAAGAAGTGGAATTTTCGTGGCACTTAAAAGTTCTTTGATATTTCGGATCTTGTTATCAAACACTTCACCAATCAGGATAAATAATAGTGGAAGCAACAACATTCCTGAAATAATAGCCATTCTTGCCAATTTAACATTAGGCCCAATGGGTCTTTGTCCTAAATTTTTAGCCGGGTCAATAACCGTTATATCAGACTGATTGGTAGCCATTCTCATCTGGGTATCACTCTGTCTACCTAAAAGACTGTTATAAGTAGCTTCAATCATGTTATAACCTCTCTCTGCATCCAGATATCTTCTTTCTTTTTCAGGATAAGTTGCTAAATCAGAATTGGCACCAGCCATTTCACGATCTATTTTATTGATTTCTTCATAATATCTGTTATAATAGTTTCTCAAACTATTGGATGACCCCATTCTTGCTTCATCAATAAGCCTGTTGATTTCTCTCATAGGTTCTGATGACGGCTTATAAATAGTGGCCATTTCTGCTTTTTTGGTATATAAAGCTTTAAGTTCAGAAACCGTTGCTGTGAAAACACCATCTTCGAAACCTGCCGCATTTGTTCCGATCATTTTATCGAAATTCTGAGACTGAAGTGTGTTCTTGATATTGTTCAGAGAACTGATCTTGCTAATGATATCGGCTTTTTTAGCTTCAAGTTCTTTTATTTTTTCGAGAGATTTTTCATCCCTGTCTTTAATATTATAGAGTTTTTCAGAAGTCTTTAAATAATTAAGCACATTTGCGCTTGAATCAAGTTTTTTACGGATATTCCCAAGATTTTCTTTTAAAAAGATGTCTGTATTCTTATTAACGATATTTTTATCAGCAAGTCTCTTTTTCTGCAGTTCTGCAACAGATTTATTCAGGAAGTTAACTGTATTATTAAGGTTGTATCCTTTTTTAGTAATAATCATAATAGACCTGATTTCTTTATCAAAGTCTACTCCTGTGGTAGAAACGATTTCATCTACGCTCTGGTTTACAGAGCTCAGCTTAATAATAATATTATCAAGCTTAATTTTTGTAGCAACAGGGTTTTGAAGCAGTCTGAATCTCAGGTTAGGCGAATTATACCATTCATTAATTTTGATGGTTTTATCTGCTGGTCTTTTATAAGAGTTAATGTCCTGGAACCCTTCTACTTCATAGTTGTATAAGCTTGTAGATTCTCCTTCTTCAGGTAAAATCACTTCATAAGCTCCATTTCCTTTTGGTATCAGCGTAATAGGATAATTGATCTGCTGAAGGTGCTTTTTATCAATCTGAAGAAAAACGGGTGAATCATCTTTGTCAAGGTAAGTAGATTTTATAAGTCCTTTGGTAGAATAGTTTACAAAAAGATCTAATTCTTTCACCAAAAACTCATTGTGAGATCTGGATAAAAGCATTTTCTTCAAATAAAGCCCATCCTGATTTCCTGTATCTCCCCAAATGAAGTTAATGGATTGGTTAGACTGAGTTGGCAGAAACTCTGAAGCTTTACTGGAAGTACTTAATGATAAGTCTGATGCATAAATATTCTGTGCATAATATTTACTATATACCCACGCCATGGCATAGCCAATGATAAACATCAATACAAACCAGTACCAGTTTTTAAGAACCCTTCTTAAAAAGTGTTCTAAATCAAATAATGCAAATGTCCCGGATTTATCTTTCTGAGCATTATTCTTCTCTGCAGTGTTTACTCTTTCTGGAATCATGATTAAAGATTTTTAAGGAGTAAATAAATAGATAATGCAGTAGTAATTACAGAAACCCCTGTAGTCAAAGTCTGGATTGGGTCTTTTCCGAATCCATTCAAGCTTTTTGCTCTTGTATTCAGATAGATTTCATCTCCGTTCTGTACATAATAATACGGAGAGTTCATAAGGTCTTCACGGGTAAGATCTATTTTGGCAATTTTGATTCCTTCCGGAAGTTTTCTGTGGATAACGACTTCTCTTTTATCAATAGTTCTGTTCAATCCACCATTAATAGCCAATGCCTCAGTAATCGTAAGAGTGTTTTTGTGAGCTACTTTTTCGCCTGAAAGTCCTGTAGTTTCCACGTCACCAAGAATATAATATGTAATACCGTCTGTATTCAGTCGTACTTCAGATTTACCTTCCTGGAAATTCTCGTTTACTTTATCCTGTATTTCTTTTGTAATATCATCAAGAGTTCTTCCTTCAGCTTTTACATATCCTATTCCGAACACATTGATATCACCATTGGAGTCCACCTTCAGTCCGTTAAAATAAAAATTCATATTTCCGCCTCTGCCTCCTCCGGCATTGGCACTCACCACACCTCCTACACTACCACCACCTGATATTGCAGAACTTGTTACCCCTCCGCCGGCAACTCCGCCTGAAGTATTGTAAGAGGAATAAAACTGTGCTGCATCTCCTTTGGGAGTGGTCACAATATTAAGATTGAGGATGTCATTTTTGGTAATCCTGTACACGGGAATATTGTACGGAATAAGACCTTCTTCGTTAATGACAAGGCTTTCGCTTGGCTGCAAGTATCTCACATCCTTTGTTGTGATACATGAGGTAACTAAAAAAGGGAATATTAAAAATAAATATTTAAAATTCTTCATCATATTTGGATATTGTTTACAAAAGTAATATTTAATTGTTAATTTTTGTTATTTCTTAATCGATATAGCAAATCTGGCAGATAAGCTCCGAAAAAGCCTAATGAAATAATCACCAATAATAACAGATTGACATCAATATGTCTTAAATAATAAGCGGCTCCCACGATCATCAAATAGTAAAGAATGATATAAAAAGTAGATCTTCTGTGGGTAAGATTTAGCTTCAACAGCTTATGGTGAATGTGGTTTTTATCAGCGTCAAATGGTGATTTCTTATTGTAAAGCCTTATAAATATTACATTTAATGTATCTACAATCGGAAGAATCAGGATCGCTACAGCTACTACAGGAGCAGACTGAAGATGATACCTTGGTACATCTATCAGGTTTTTATCAATAAAAATATCTATGAAACAAATGGAAGTAAAGGCCAGTAAAAAGCCAAGCAGCATGGACCCGGTATCTCCCATAAATATTTTACGGGTACGATAGTTGGACAGGTTATAATACAGGAAGGCCAATACTGTCCCAATAATAACAACAGACAATACTACCAGCGGATAATTATATTCTCCTAACCGGTAATAGCTTATTCCAAATAAAGCACTGCAAATTACAGAATAACCGCCCGCCAATCCGTCTATCCCATCGATCAGGTTGAAAGCATTGATAAGTATAATAAAGGTGATAATACTGAACAGTATACTTACAAAATACCCCAATTCATACACTCCAAATATTCCAAATAAGCTTCTTATTCTAATATCTGAACCAATAACCACCAGAGAAGACACTACAATCTGTGCAACAAGTTTCTTATAAGCCCTCATCACAACAATATCATCCATTACCCCTACATAAAGCAGGATAATCAATGAAGCAAATAAAAATTTGTAGAGGTCAAACAGCTCATAAGCAAAAATAGAAGCGCAGATTCCAATGGAATAGAAAATGGCAATTCCACCAAGGTTAGGAATTTCTCTAAGATGCGAACTTCTTATCCCAGGCTCATCCATCAGATTCTTCCTTCTTGAGATCTTGACGATGGTAGGAATAGAGAAAAAGGTAATTAAAAAGGCGAATACGAAACCAAGTCCTATTTTTACATAGAAAATAGGTATTCCCGATCCGCTTAAGAACAATTCAAAATTTTTCATTCTTTCTTATTCAGCACTTGCATTTCTCAATAAAAACTCACAATGTAGAACTTATAAAGAACTTCATCATTATTTTTCTATTGCTCGAAACAATAGCACGTACATTTGTGTTTATTAAATCAACTTTCTTATCAATCTTTTCTGTCCTCCAAAAAACAACAGATAAAAAATTTTTTTCTTCAAAGGCAAAGATAAAAGATAATTCTTACCAAAACGACTATACTTCAATATATCTTGAATTTTTATTTGTCTTTCCTTCATAAAAAGAACCAACTGATCAGACATACTATAAAATATTTCTTCTTTTTTCACAAAGGCCAGATAAGCAAGAAATGAGTAAACTCCTTCAAAAATCTGGAAGTTTTTTAATTCTTCTTTTTTGTGAGAATATTGAGATTCATTGAATACATTTTCCACATCAGCCACTGCTTTCAGCATATCAAGTCCTTTTTCTGTATGGGTTTTCGTAATAGAATCGGTACGTTCAAGATATTGATAATGGAAATTCTGGGTCTGAGCAATGGTATCACATTCCAGTAAAAGTTGTGGAATCAGCTGAATATCTTCAAAATGAACTCCCTTTTTAAATCTTCTTTGATGAAAAAGTTCTTTTTTGAACAGCTTATTGCATGCAAAATAGCTGATATCCGAGAACACTGAAAAATTATTTTCAAGTGCTATTTTCTCGGGCATGTTGGGAAGCTGAGTCAGTTTTTGGGTAACCTTCCCTGTTTCGTCAACTTTCTGAATATTGCAGATCACCATTTTTGCCTTATATTTTTCTCCTAAAAGAAGCATTTCTTCAAACATTGTTTCGGAAACATAGTCATCACTGTCTACAAAACCTATATAATCTCCGGCAGCTCTGTCAAGCCCAAAATTACGGGCATCACTTAAACCTCCGTTTTCTTTGCTAAAAGCTTTTATTTTTTCCGGATATCTTTGTGCATATTCTTCAATGATTTTTCCTGAATTATCCTTACTTCCATCGTTCACTACAAGAATCTCAATATTGGAGAGACTTTGGTTCACCAGGGAATCAAGGCATTTTGTCAGATAATTTTCGACATTATAAACAGGAACAATAATGGATACTTTTGAGGGAACATTTGTCATACATTAAATTTTCGTCAGTCTTGCATTCAGCCATCCTTTTTTAGCTTCATCAAAATCCTTTCTGGAACACGGAATGCAATTTTCTATATTTTCATCATCACCAAAATACCACAAATTACTGAAAGTATCACGCTTGAAGGCGTACTGTCTGTCATCTATCAAAACATAGAACAGCTCATAATGTCTTTCCTTTGGGTGGGAATGCTGGATATTGATTCCTTCAATCAGATACCATAACATTTGTGCTAAAAGCTGATGGTTCAACTGGTTTTCTGAATAAATATTATAATTAAAAATCCCTACAGATTTCAGATTTTCACTCAATCCGATCTCTTTCATGTAGGCACAAATCTCTCTTCTGTTTAATCCATTTACCTGTGGATTCATGGAAAAAGGTTCGCTGAAACTTTCCACAGCATCACAATTTACGGTCACCAGATCTGCTTTTCTGAAGAAAGGTTCTGTTTTTTCTGTAGAATTCATCATTTCAGCAAGTCGGATAATATCAAACTCCACTTCTTTGATCAATCTTACGGAATCCATTTCATTCAAATGCTTCTGGTATCCTAAATGATGATAATTTTTAATAGAGAAATTCTTAGCTCCAAAAATTTTACCCAAGAAAGTATGTTCATTGATAGTTTCACCCTGTTGAAGGGAAATAATATTACTGATCTGGGTATAATTGATATTTTTCTGATGAAAATTCAAAGCAGAAAATAATGAGAAAGCAAAATCATTGGATCCACCCACAATCACTGGAATTGCTCTTTTGTAATGACATGCTGACAGGACTTCCTGCAAAATATAATGGGTATCCTGAACAGACTTCCCAGACACCAGGTCTCCAAGATCTACAACAGGAATTTCAAAATCCATCTGCGAAAGTTTATAAAACTCATTCCTCACCGCTGTAAAATCCTGTACTTCTGCATCTCCGCCCACACCTCTGTAATCAGATACAAACAAAAGGACAATACTATCTTCTTTGATATCTTTTGTAATCCGATTTCCTATCTGCCAGCTTTCTGTTTTGAAATTTCTTGGTGAAATGATAAAGTCTTCGAAATCCATATTTTAATTTGAAATATAATAATTGATTAATTGCTTGATATAACAAACATACAAAAAACATAGGAACTGAGTAGAGTGTGCTATATATTGTTCACAAAAAAGCCGTCAACAAATTGTTGAGGGCTGATATTTTTTAGAACTCACAGAAAATTCCTACTTGTTTGCTTCTGCTTTATTTTTCCAATATTCTGCAAGGTCTTTCAGTTCCTGATTTCTATCCTGAAGATCTTTGATACGTGCTTCGTATTGTTCTACTAGTTTTTCAGAAACATAGTAATTTACTGTCTCAACGGCATTATTTACATTTGAATTATCATATGTATTATTAAAGTTGTGATTACTTTCCTTGTCATTTAGAAGATTATAAATATCCGTTTCATAAAATTCTGAAATTTTTAAAAGATTATCTATCCCTGGTTTAGTCTGATCACTTTCCCATTTTCCATATGCTGTTTGCGAAACATCAAGCTCTACCGCTACCTGCATCTGAGAAAGATTTCTGTTGGTTCTTAATTCTCGAAGTTTAGTTCCTAAAGACATATTCTAATAATTTCTAGCTAATTTACTATTTTTTGTTATCTAAATTTAAAACTTTTGTTTTGGATTTTAAAACTTTGGTTGTTGTACAGAATCAAAATTCTAAATAACATTGCATCTGTTATCACGCCAATGTGATAAAAAAGTTTATATTTAACAACTTAAAAAACAAACAAATGATGACGAAAAAACTATTTTCGTGGCTGTTGTTCGTCACAGCTTTCAGCCTTATGTTGCTATCCTGCAGGAATGATTATTTACCCGATCAACAGCAAGATTCTACTATCAATAATGCTTTCCGGTATACCTATAAAAGGATTTCTTTGGAGGAAAGTAAGCACAAAATCAACCTTGTTCCCGAATTAAAAAAGATTAATGAGAAATTAAAAACTCAGGAAACCTATGCTTTAGGAAAAGCAGTGAAATACAGCAACGGAGTTTCTGTGAATACAGATGATGTGATCTATATAGAGCGCGGAACGAATGTACACAGCTATACTTTTCATATAACAAGAGAAAATACCTCCCCAGATGCTCCGTTGGAAAATCTTGTCCTGAGTTCACAGCCAGACGGCACTTACAAAGAGCTTTTAATTACCTATAATTTTACACCGCAGGAAAAAGGAATTCTGGCAAATGGAGGTTCTATTGAGACAAAGGGTAAACTAAGCGTAGAAGAATTAAATCCAGGAACATACAGTGGAGGTATACTTAATAAATCTGACATTTCCTGCGAATGGATTGAAGAATCTTATTATACTGCCTGTAGTGAAGGTCAGCATTTTAATGGAGAACCTTCCAAATCACAGGGAGGTCCTTGCAAAGCATACCAACCCTCAACATTAGTAACGGTAGTTGTTCACAGATGTAAAGCACTTCCCGCTTCTACAGCATTGGGAGATGACGGAACCGGTGGCGGTGGAGGATCTTTTGGAGGAACAGGAGGAAACAATAATGATACTCCTACAATACCTAATCTACCACTTGATAGTAAAGACCCTTGTAAAAAAGCAAAAATACCTACAAACAATGTGAATACCATTTTACATACATCAACAATATCTTCAGAGTTAAATGCATTAAAACAATATGCAGCAAATGACCATTATGAATATGGGACAGCAATTATAAGTACAGGTACAACTATTATTGCACAAGATCCATATTCTAACAATGACCCTAATGATCCCGGTCATGTTACAATAAACATCCCTTCAATAGGAGATTATCTCGCCTCTGCACATTCGCACCCTAGTCACGGTGCCCCGCCTCCTTCTGTAAGAGACTTATATAATACTCTTCAAAGCAGTCAACAATATCTTACATATCAGTCATCATTTGTATTTAGTAGCAATGGAACAATATATGCATTTGTAATTACAGATAGAGATAAAGTAACAGAATTTTTGGCTGCTTATCCATTTTCAAGTAATACTACAAATGAGGGGAGAATTTTTAATGATAAATCAGAGGTAGGGAAAGATTTTCTTGAAATACTAGAGAACTATATGACAGGAAGATTACCTGCATATTCCGGGAATAGCCAAAATGATGGTCTAGAATCAGGCTATGCATATATTCTTGAAAAGTATAATAGTGGAATTAGTTTAGCTAAAACTGATGAAAACGGAAACTTAAAAGCACTTTCATCGACACCATTTGAATATATAATTCCAGCATCTGGTGGAAAAAAGATAACAGGCTATAAAGCACAACCATGCCCATAATATTCAACTATCAAATATTATCATTATGAAAACAAAAAAAATTTTTATACTTCTAGTTACAATTATTTCTTTTACTTTTTTTAAATCACAAACAGGTCAACCAATTACTATGGTAGATTATCCTAATTTTTATAACCAAACGATAAGTAACTTAAATAATATCATTCCTAATAAAACAAATTATTATAATCAACCTCTTTCAGCTTTTTTACAAAAATTATCTCAAAATAATCTGTCGATACAGTCTTATTATCCTGATAGTGGATATCTAAGATTAATGTTTGTTGGCGATGCAGAAACAAGATCTGAAATTCGCAAAAAAGATTATGCTAACCCTTACATTGATATTTATTTCACTCAAACATTTGACTTCCAGCAAGCAACAGCAATTATTAATCAATATCATTGGTTTTGGAATACAACTGCTGAAAATTTTTACAAAAGTTTAATTATAAAAAGTATAACGTTTTGGGATACAAATGGTTTAACAAATAAAAATGGAGGACCTCAATAATTGAATGCTGCCAAAACAATAAAATAAAACCTCCAAATTTGGAGGTTTTATTTTCTAAGCACAGACTATGAAAAATATATACCTGCTAATATCTACTCTTTTTCTTGTAAGTTGTATTTCAAACAATCATTCAATTACTTATTTTCTTTCACCAGGAATAGAAAGCATAAAAGTATTTCCAGCAAATAAAAAAGATTCAGCAAAAATTCGGGAAATAGATTCATCTATTGAGAAAAGTTTAGAAAAATGTAAACAAGAAAAAAATAAGGAATGTATAGATGACAAGGATATAATGACAATGTATGCAAAATTCCCAAAAGGAATTTCTAATTTCAGAATGGTTTTGTTTAATAAATTCAAACTCCCAAAGAATGCTACAACTGGTGAAAACCGTATTCTCGTCACCATCGGTACAGAAAATAAATTAGAAAATATAGAAATTCTTAAATATACCGATCAGGAAACTAGAAAATCTATTGAAACAGCGTTCAAATTAAAAGAATTAAATACATGGGAATCTGCAAACATTTATGGAATTCCTGTGAAAGAAAAATTTGAAATAAGTATTTTCATAGAAAACAAAAAGATTACCCATTATTAAGTTGTCCTTTTATGTTCAAAATCTTTTCAACATGGTATCCTGTGGTTTATCGCTAATTTCCATTGAGATCATTCATAGAAGTCTATAAAACAAATCCGTCTCACATGCTATATGAGACGGATATTTTATTCTAATTCGTGTACTGGCTAATTAGCACTTTCCGAATGATTGGCTGATAATCGTTATTCCGCCTATAATAATTGTAACTCTGATTCCTGTTGGAATTCCCCAGGTAGTACATATAGATAAACAAGCCTGGCCAGCCGTTCCATTAGGAATACTTAATGGGATACTGAAACAGTATTTCCCAAAACCTAAAGGTAAGTTGATACAAACTTTATTGTTCTCAACAGTAATTGATATACACTCTGCTGTTACAAGAAGATAACCTGCGCTGGCATTGGCAAGGCTTAAATCTGAATCCGCCCCAGATGAACGGCGGCTTGCCTGACTGTCTTCGTGTGATCTTTTTGCTGCTTCCAATGCGTGCGAAATAGCTTCTTCGCTAAATTTAAATTCTGACATGATTTTATAGTTTTGTTTTTTCTTACTCGTTTGGCTTTTCAGAATCCGCCTCGTTTTTAAAGTGGTTTCTGAACTCCACCGTTTGTAATATTACGATGTAAATCTAGAGAATTAAAATACTGAATATCATAGTCTTAGTACTGAATTTTTCATTTACGTATTTATACTTAGAGCTAAGTAATAACTGTGCATAAATATTAATTCCCTACGTTGAGAAATTTATTTAATGATTATCATTCTGTAATTTTTATATTTTTTGAAATGATTCTCAACGAAAAAAGCACAAGTTAAAACCTCATGCATCATTTAATACCAGACTTAATAAAAGCAAAAAAGCACAGACCAAAATCTGTGCTTTCCTATCTTATTAAATTAAAGACTATTTATTTTTTAGCTGCAGGTTTCTTTGCCGCAGGTTTTTTCGCTGTTGTAGTTGTCTTCTTAGTTGTGGATGCTTTTTTAGCTGCTGGTTTTTTCTTTTCTGCAAAAGCTTTGGGATCCTGATCTGTAATCCATTTTTTAACTTCATCTAAAGAAAGCTCTTTCAACTCATCTGCTTCGTATTTTGTATCATCTGCTTTCTTCGGGATTTTAAACATTGCTTTTCCGAATTTGATGAAAGGTCCCCATCTTCCGTTTTCAATGGAAATTTTTTCTTTTTCCCACTGTTGGATATATCGGTTGGCTTCTTTTTCAAGTTTTGCATCAATCAGTTCATTAATATCACTTTGAGAAAGATTTTCAAAGTCATATTTTTTTGGAACATTTACAAAAATAGCTTTGTATTTGATAAATGGCCCGAATCTTCCTGTTCCTTTCGTTACCGGCTCCCCTTTATAGGTAGCAATTGGAGCATCAGCAATTTTCTTTTCATTGATGATTTCTTCTGCACGTTTCTGATCTACAGAAAGAGGGTCTTCTCCTTTCGGAATACTGATATAGGTTTCTCCCCATTTTACATAAGGTCCAAATCTACCAACACCTACAGAAACTGGTTGTCCATCAACTTCACTTAAATCGAAAGGTAACTTGAATAGTTCTAACGCCTCTTCAAAAGTGATGGTTGCAATATTCTGACCAGTCATTAATGAAGCAAAAACCGGTTTCTCTTCATCATCAGTTTCTCCAATCTGGATCATTGCTCCAAATCTTCCGATTCTTGCATGAACATTTTTACCAGTCTTTGGATCTACACCTAATAGTCTGTCTCCTGTTGCACGGTCTGCATTTTCTTCTACGTCTTCAATTCTTGGGTGGAATTTTGAGTAGAAATTCGTCATCATTTCCTTCCATTTCTGGTCACCACTTGCAATTTCATCAAAACTTTCTTCTACTCTTGCCGTGAAACCATAATCAAGGATTTCCCTGAAGTTATCTGTCAGGAAATCATTTACCACTTCACCTATATCTGTAGGAATGAATTTATTTTTATCACCTCCGAATTTCTCTTCAAGAACTACTTTTTTGATTTTATCTTTGGCTAAAGACATTTTGATCACTTCACGCGTATGCGGCTCGATTTCTCTCTTATCCACATATTCTCTGTTCTGAATCGTCTGAATCGTCGGAGCATAAGTAGAAGGTCTACCAATCCCTAATTCTTCAAGTTTTCTCACCAATCCTGCTTCCGTATATCTTGCACTTGGTCTTGTGAATTTTTCAGTAGCGGTAATGGTTTTATAGTTCAATATCTCTCCTACACTTACTTTTGGCAGTAATTTATCATTGCTCTCCTCATCTTCATCTTCTGTCTTCACAATACCATAAGCTTTCAGGAAACCGTCAAATATGATCACTTCTCCCTGCGCTTCAAAATGATGGGGCAATGATACATTCCCGATTTCTATCACAGTTTTTTCAATTTTGGCATTGGCCATCTGAGAAGCCAGTGTTCTTCTGTATATGAGTTGGTATAACTTATTCAGCTGTGCATCTCCTATACTTTTCACTCCAAAATCCGTAGGACGGATCGCTTCGTGAGCTTCCTGTGCTGAAGCAGATTTTGTAGTATAATTTCTTGGAGAAGAATATTCTGCTCCGTATTCTGATGTAATTTGTTTTTTAGCTCCTTCAATTGCTTCCTGAGAAAGGTTTACGGAGTCTGTTCTCATATAGGTAATGTACCCTTCTTCATACAGTCTTTGTGCCAGACGCATGGTATTGGTAACATTATATCCAAGTCTTGAGGAAGCCTCCTGCTGTAGTGTGGAAGTTGTAAATGGAGCTGAAGCAGAACGTGTACCTGGCTTGGTTTCAACATTCAGAACCTTAAATTCTGTGGTTTTTGCCTGCTCAAGGAATTTTTCTGCATCTTCTTCTTTTTCGAAGTCTTTTTTCAGTTTAGCAGCTATTTCCTGCTCTGTTTTATTTAAAAAGATTCCGTCAAGTTTAAAACTTGCTTTTGGTGTAAACTCACGAATCTCTTTTTCTCTTTCAACAATTAATCGTACTGCTACAGATTGTACTCTTCCGGCAGATAACCCCGGTTTTACTTTCTTCCATAAAACAGGTGACATTTCAAAACCTACAATCCTGTCCAGCACTCTTCTAGCCTGCTGGGCATTTACTAAGTTCTGATCTATATCTCTCGGATTGTCGATTGCTTTTAGAATGGCGTTTTTGGTAATCTCGTGGAAAACAATTCTTTTTCTGTTTTCAGGCTTCAATTTCAACTCATCCGCCAGATGCCATGCAATAGCCTCACCTTCGCGGTCCTCATCGGAAGCGAGCCATACCATATCTGCTTTCTTTACTGCGGCCTTTAATTCGGTTACCAATTTCTTCTTGTCTGCGGAAACTTCGTAATCGGGACTGAATGTAGTAAGGTCTATCCCCATTCCTTTTTTAGGAAGGTCCCGGATATGTCCGAAACTGGATTTCACTTCAAAATCCTTTCCTAAATATTTCTGAATAGTTTTTGCTTTTGCCGGGGACTCTACGATTACTAAATTTTTCGACATTCTAACTAAAAATTTTTGCAAAAGTAAAGCTTTTTTATTATATACTTTTTGTAAAACGGGTTTAATTTAACAATCCTGATGGTTTACACCCCTTTTCAGCACCCATTTTTTTAAGATTCAAATCCTTTGTAGTGTAGGTTTTAGAGCGTTATATAGTTATCAACATTTCATGATATAGAATTTTTCATCAACCATCATAGACGTAAAAGATATGCTTACATGTAAAAAAGCAGAACAAGACACCTCATTCTGCTTTTCTAAATCCTTATTTTCAGAATTTATCGTTTAATAATTTTGACAACCGCTTCCGAATTATTTATTCTTATCAAATACACTCCTGCATTCAAAGATGACAGGTCCGTCTGGTTATTTATAAACTGACCTGACTTCACAATCTGTCCCAAAGCATTAAAAATCTGGAAATGATATTCTTTATTTTCTGAAGCTTTTATATACAAAATATTGGAAACCGGACTTGGATATAAAGTAATCTTATTGTCCGTCGTTTTAAATTCTGCATTAGCAGTACTCAATGTCGGGCTATTAGGGATTACTGTTATTCTGGAAGCTGGCCCTTCTTCATTACCATTTGCATCATATTCTATTTTCACACATCGGCATCCCGCACCAAAATACGGATCATTATTATCATGAAAGACCATAATCCTGTTGGTAGTAGAAGCAGCATCAAAAAGTACATTAATCGGTCTTCCCAAATAATTTGAATTTAAAGCCGCTGTCCACACAGCCGGATATTGAAAATTGAGAACATTGAAGGTTCCCTGCGCTGTCTGATTGGCAATCACGCTTCTGAAGCCTCTTGATCCGGAATCAGGGTAGTTTCCTAAAGAATATACAGGATTATTAAAGATATATCCTACGGTAGCATTGGTTGAATTTCTCACTCTGGTTCCTAAGTAATCAGTGGCAATATTATACGATGTGGCTACATTTTTATCTTTTTTATACCAGGGAGTCTGCCCGAAATCACTGCCTGAAACTAAAGCGACATTCATCAGATCGGGAATTCGCCAGCCTTCCGGACAAGGATCGAAAGGAGATTTCTTTCCCCCTCTTCCCCATCTGTCAGGAGCCATGTTAGGTTCTGCTGCCAGCCAGTCAGTTCCGTTGGTATAGTTGGGTGTTGCGCTGTTATAAGGAGCAAACGTACTTGGAATCATATATACCAAAGGGTTTTTAACGGAATAAGACAGTATCTTGGAAATCTTATCTACCGGCTTGTCTGTACCCAGTACATTGGATGCAGCAGCGTAGGTATTGTAAGGAACTATATAACTACCGGAAAGGTTATTATAATCAGCAGAAGTAAGCACAGCATAGGAAACAGTTCCATTTGCTGCAGCAGTTCCTAAAGAAATATTGTAGAAACTTCTGTTATCTGTATTTTGGAACGCTGGAATGGGATCTTTTCTTCCCCATTGATAGTGCAATCCTGTGGAAGCGCGTATCTTCATCAGTTCTTCCGCAGTGGGTGCAAGAGGATTTGCAACATTAGGAAAGGCATCTGTTGCCCCAAGATTACGATCCATGAAAGATGTCTGGAATATGACATCCGCTTTGTTTACATAATTTACATAATTTGTCACTGCCGCCGGGGATTCTGTAGTATAAGTGTAAGACTGTATAGGAGAATCCGTAACCCAGATATGCCAACTCCAATATACCGGAGCTGATATACTGCCGTTATGCAGGGTTACTACAGCATTTCCACTCTGGTCAGGAGCTATTTCTACAGCTATTTTTGAATTGGCAATACCCTGCAGTGAAGAAGGTGACGGGTTTATTATTGAAATTTTACTGATAAGACCAGTATTCGTAGTCCAGAGAACATTTCCTTTTAAATCATTAAAATTGGAAGGGTTTAATATCTCTGAATTATTCAACAATTGACTTTGTACTGAAAATGCCTTGCTCACCGGAATTTCAATGACAGCAGCTGTTCCGCTTTTAACAATCTGATAGGTATTCGGATTATCAATCCCTTCTTTATATTCTGTGGCTGCAGGCAGATACTCTGTAGGAAAATCATAATCATTAACGAGATATAAAGGGTCTTTTATACATCTGCATCCGTTCGCATCTGAGGTATACATTACTGACATGGGAAAGTAATAAAAACGTCCTTTGATATTGGGGTAATTAGCGTCCGGAATATCAGGCTGTGTCTTATCCGGAATCATTGAAAGCCCTCTAACGGTAACTGCCGGAGAAGCATCGAACTGCCGGGCCATGGTAGCCGTCCACAATGCAATATGATGCTGATCACTATACTGCCCCAAATGAGCTCCCCTGATAAGCTGCCCATTTCCGGGAAAGACCCCCATATTGTATCCTCCAACTGCAGAAAGATCAAAACCAAGATTAGGATACACTTTAAATCCTGTCATAAATGCGGGAGTTCCTGCATTAGTAGGTTTTATAATATGGTAATTATTGGTTTCAAAAACATTTTTCGCCATATTGGTTTTTACGCCGAAAGGTGAAAAGTCTACTCTGATATCATCAACATAGGAGCCAGAGGCCAGATTTGCTACCAGCATAGAGGGTATACGCCATCCGTTGGGACAAGGATCATAAGAAGATTTGTCCCTATAAGGTTTTGCTTTATCATCGGTATTGTAAACGGCTTCTATTTTTCCCTGTGCATTATCAGACCAAAGATTAAGTTCTGAAAGCCTGTTAGTAGGCAAAGTTGTAGATTTTCCAAACCAATTGACAGGTAGATTGATATTATTATTGTAATAAGCCTGACCGGAATTGTCCTCTTTATTGACATAGATAAGACTCAAGGGATTTTTTACAGAAAGTCTTAAGTTATTGGTAACCTCTGCACCGGAAAGCAAAACGAATTTCCTAAGATCATCAATACTTACAGCATTGGTCATATTTTTCGCTCCTCTATGTCTGACTCTTCCTATGGATCCTGAGGCTTCATAGAAATCATTCCCTCTGGTAACCAATGGCGGAATTGGATCTTTTCGTCCCCACTGATAAAGAAGTCCTATACTTTTGTTCCAGTCTGACGCAGTGATAGAGCTTGTAAGTGCACCCAGATTTCTGTCCATCCATTTCCAATCTGTATCCGGAATCACTTCAGTTGTACCATCTGACTTCATCCTTTTAATAGTATTGAAACTTCGATAAGTTGCTCCATTTGTGGGATCATCAGTAACCCAGATATGCCAGCTCCAATAGATTTCTCCATTTACTTTGAAGGCAACCACTGCATTTCCTTTTTTTGCTTTGCTGATGGGAACTTTGATTTTAGCATCCTGCCCTGTTCCTGTTATTTCGAGAGCATAATTTACTCCTGATTTTATCAGACCGTGAACATCCTCCCACAGTACATCTGCAGTCACTGTTCCTGCCGGAATACCATTCCCATTGAGATAGCCTCCCCCTTCCCACATAGCATATGCTTTCTTTACCGGAACCAGTAAGCCTTCACTATTCTGGCTGGGATCAAAGATGTAGCTGTTGGGTGCTTTTTTCCAATCCGGAAGAAATATTTTTTTCAATTCATGTGCCGGCCTGACCAATGAATCCACGTTTTTAGCAACCGATATTGCTTTTATATACTCAACTGAAGAAAGACCTCCTCTGATATTACCCTTCAAACAGATACTGAGTGATATCAGACAGAAGACTGCCGCTAATTTTCCAGCTAACCTTTTCATACCTTATAATTTAGTGTCATTATCCAAATACAATTTTTAAGCCTATTTCAATAAAAAGAGATTTATTTTATAAATATCAATAACATATTTGAATTATGATATTAATAATTCAAAACAAAACTAATAAACAGTACAAACATGAACAACCTTTTCACAAAAAAAAGACAGCTAAAAAGCTGCCTTTATATTTTTATGTCCAAAATACTATGGAAGAATATGGTTTTTGTAACGCTCTATTGAAAATCGTCCCGCCTTGATATTATTAAAGAGTGAGAAGACGACAAAATTAAAGACAACGAGTGAAATAATAAACGCATAAATCATGTTCTTGGTCCTCGCAGAAACAACATACATGGCATTCGGAATAATGATATACGAGAACCCGATGAATGCTCCTGCAAGCCTCGATGAGAAAATAGGGTTATTTCTAAAGATAAAATACATGCTAATCCCAATGACAGCATAGTTTCTATGGTATTCATAATAAGGGTAAAGCTCTTTCATCTTGGTATCAAAAACAAAAAGAAAGAAGGTCAGGATCGCCATCATTACTTCCGGAATCCCTATACCACCATTTAATCGCTGTACTGTTTCATCCATATATCCGTTGAACCCTTCTACAAGTGTACTATTCGAGGCCATCCCATCCAAGAAGCCACCAAAGCTTCTGTATACTTCAAACGGAGACAGGAAGACAGAACCAATGATCATAATAAGCATCACCGTTTTGTTCAAAGGAACACGGGCCAGCCAGTACATTGGCAGGAATAAATAGCAGACACTATGGATACCCGATCCTATAAATATGAAAAATAAGTAGTGCCAGAATTTCCGTTCTTTGATATATCGTATCGCAAAGTAAACGATAAAGGTTCCCAGATTTTGCCTGATCTGCCCACTTTCCCCGATAAAAAAGTTGGGGATAAACATAAAAAGGGTAAAGGTAAATGGATAAAATGTATTGTCTTCTGTATATTCAACTTTAAAGATCATCGCAAAAATAGCAATGACCAGAGTCAACATATAAAAAGGAGCGTTAAAAAAATTGAGGAGTATTTTATTAATCAATGTATACAGCCACTCTACATCCAGATTTTCAGTTCCTTCCATATGGAGCATCTTCATAAAGATACTGTAATAGCTTTTGGTATCAGAGTAGATATAAATGCCTTTATAACTTCCGTAGTCAGGACCTACCTCGTTTCTAAGCCCGACAATAATAATGAAATAAACAGCAAGGAACCAGAACCATTTTTTATCAACCTTTTTTCCATACACTTCCTGAATACTGAAGAACAGCATATAGACGATGGCAATAATATAATATGGATGTAGTAAACTCATGCTAAATCTCTGATGTTTTTTTAAACTGATGATATGCCGTGATAATTCCGGTCAGAATTAAAGGCAGAAAAAGCCTCACCTCCCAAAAAAGACCTACTAATGTGATCATGATAAGGTAGGGGATTGAAAAGAAAAAATATTTTCCAAAAACATTTCTGTTTTCTTCGTCAGTACAAAGTCTGTATATAAAGTAAATCACAATGATGGCAAAGGTCAATCCCGCAAGATTGAAAGGACTGGAAAAGTTCCTGTTGATATAAAAACCTTCTACAAACGTAGTTTCATCCTGAACAAGCACAGCTCTTAACCCCAGATAAGGAACAAGAAAAGCAATAACCAGAGGTATTATTCTCAAGATTACCTTATAATTTCCTTTTTTCAATTCAGCAATATTGAAAAATACTGCGGCAAAAAAAGCGATATTCAGGCAGGCTGTTTCTCTTACCAATGTGGAGATTGTGATAAGCCCAATGAGAATAAAAAAGAAAATATTTTTCCTGGTATCTAAATATTTCAGTGTTAAAAATACACCTGTCAGGTAGCAGAAAAGAGCAATAGTATCACAATTTGTTGGTGCATACTGGGTTATTACGATAAAAAAAATGGATAAAAGGTGGATAATTCTTCTTGCATTAAGATTTAGCAGAAGCCCTGTGGCCTTCAGTTTAAATACAGCATCTAAGATCAGGGAGCACCCAATAAAAAACACGCTATTCATCAGGAAAAGCCCATGGTAGAACGGTGTTCCGTTTTTGGACAAAAAATCTTTAAAGAAAGAAAAAGGACCATTGATCAGATAATACATTAAATCTGTCATCTGCACACTCAGATAATTGGGAATCACTCTGTAAGCGTATACGGAGGAAAATAAGAAGTCAGGTGTTGTCTCTGATGTTTTCAGTCTTGTATAGGAAGATTCAAATCCATAATAAGACATGGCAAACAACAGAAGCGGAAGTACTATTACAAATAGAAATCCGTTTATTTTTTCATCATTTCTTTTCAACATATCTAAAACAGATTCTTATTTTTTAATAATAATTGTGATTTAAAATACATTTTTTTAAAGGGGAACTTTTGCAAAAGTAGAATATTTTTTCGTTCTTCCTAGAATATTTTATTGATTTTCAGTCAAAACTTATCTCTAACTATTTTGAACTAATGCTTAAAAAATTAAATTTGCAGACTTGATTCACATGCAATGCATCGTTTTTTTATATTTTTATATTATCTGATCTCCAGAAATAAAATCCTATCTGTACTTACAGCCTTAGGAATTGCTGTTTTATGCCTGTTTTTTGCATCAAAGATCAATTTTGAGGAAGATATCAATCAGATCATTCCTAAAAATGAAAAATCTGATCTTACGGCAAAGGTTCTTAAGCAGCTTAATTTTTCGGATAAGATCATCGTTATTATAGAGAATAAATCCGGTGAAGACAGCTTCCAGCTTTCGGAAACGGCAGATACTTTTTTGCAGAAGATAGAGCCTCTACACAAGTATATAGGTTCCGTTCAGGGCAAAGTGAATGATAATGAGATTTCAGAAACATTTGATTTCGTCAGCCAAAACTTACCTTTATTCCTTAATGAAAATGATTATAAGGAAATTGACCGCAAACTTCTGAAAGACAGTATTGCCAAACAGGTAGAGAATAATTATATCTCGCTGGTTTCTCCAACTAGTCTTGTTACCAAGGAGTTTATCAAAAAAGATCCCTTGGGGCTTACTTTTTTAGGAATTAAAAAATTAAATGCATTAAACATCAGCAAAGACTTCAAGCTTGAAGACAGCTATATTGTAACCAAAGACGGGAAAAACCTATTACTTTTTATTGATCCGAAAAACAAGAGTAATGACACGAAAGCCAATGAAGTTTTTGTAGATCAGCTCAACTCAATAAAAGAAGGCATTAATAAACAGTTCAAGGGAAAAACAGAGATCAGCTATTTCGGTTCTCCGGTGATTGCCGTGGCCAATGCCCAACAGATCAAAAAAGATATTCAGAATACGGTAGTCATTTCTATGACGGTGCTTTTGGTTCTTCTGATCTATTATTTCAGAAATTTCTTTACGCCCATCATCGTCTTTTTACCAACAGTATTTTCCGTACTGCTTGCCCTACTTGTTCTTTATTTTATTAAAGATAAAATTTCAGCGATTTCATTAAGTGTAGGAGCCATTCTGATCGGGATTACGATAGATTACGCCCTGCACATTCTTACCCATTATAAGCATAACAATAATATTGAAGAGCTTTACAAAGAGATCACCCAGCCTATTATATTAAGTAGTGCAACGACGGCTGTTTCATTCCTGTGTTTGGTTTTTGTACGTTCTGAAGCGTTGAAAGACCTCGGGCTTTTTGCTGCTATCACCGTCATTCTCTCTTCAGTTTCAGCATTAATTATCGTTCCTCAACTCTATAAACCCAAAGAAAAAGGAGAACACCTCAACACGAATTTCATTGACAAGATAGGATCTTATCCTTATGAGAAAAACAAACCTTTGATTATAGGATGCTCTATCATCATTCTTGCCTGCCTTTTTGGATTCAGACATGTAGGTTTCAATGAAGACATTGGTGATCTTAATTATATTCCAAAAGATCTGAAAATCAGTGAAGCCAAACTACAAAAGCTTTCTGACATTACTTCAAAATCTATTTACACCATCTCTTATGGAAATTCTGAAGAGGAGGCATTAACCAGAAATTCTGAACTGAGCAACTTCCTTGAAAAAGAGAAAAAAGAAGGCAAAATATTAAGCTACAATTCTATCGGAAGCATTGTTCTTTCGGAAAAAGATCAGCAAAAAAAGATTGAGAAATGGAACACCTTCTGGAATGATTCTAAGAAAAATCAGACTATTTCCGAATTGGTTAGTAATGGAAACAAATTTGGGTTCAACGGTTCAGCTTTTGACAACTTCAATGAGGTTTTGCATAAAAACTATGCTGCATTGAGCCTGAAAGACTATGAAAAAGTAAAGGCTCTTCAGATCTCAGAATTCATGAGCAGCGAAAATGGTTTTTACACGGTTTCCAATGTGGTAAAAGTAGACGAAAATAAGAGAGATGCCTTCATCAAAGATATTGAAAAGAAACATGATGCTCTTGCCATTGACCGCCAGCAGATGAACGAAAATTTCCTCGGCTTGCTGAAGAGAGATTTCAATACGTTAATCAATTATTCTCTTTTAGCAATTGTTCTGACAATTATTGTGTTTTTCAGAAATCTTGAATTAACAATTCTTACCATGTTCCCGATTGTTTTAACGGGAATTGTAACAGCGGGAATTCTTTATTTCTTAGGATTAGAACTCAATATTTTCAGTACCGTAGTATGTACATTGGTTTTTGGGGTTGGGGATGATTTCAGTATCTTCCTGACGCAGGCTATGCAAAAAGAACATACAACAGGTAAAAATGAATTACCCACCTACAGAACATCCATTATTCTTGCGGTTTTCACTACCATTCTTTCCATTGGGTCTCTGATCTTTGCCAAGCATCCGGCGCTGCATTCTTTAGCATTAGTAGCCCTGATCGGAATGTTTTCTGTGATTATTATTACCTCTACCTTATATCCTTTCTGGTTCAGATTATTCATTACCAACCGGGCGAAGAAAGGCCTTTCTCCCATTACTTTCAGACTGTTTTTACGGGCTGTATTTTCGTTTTTATATTACGGATTGGGAGGATTGGTATTTTCAGCTTTCGGAAGTTTATTTATTAAAAATGCCAAAGGAAAAACATTAGACATTATCAAACTGATTCTGGCTAAGTTCTTAACATCAGTACTTTATTTAACACCTTTTGTTAAGAAAAGAGTCATTAAAAATACAGCTGAAGATTTCAGCAAACCGGCTGTTATTATTGCCAATCATACCTCTTTCTTAGATACCCTGGCCATTGCCATGACTACCCACAAAATCATCTATCTGGTGAATGACTGGGTATATGAGTCTCCTGTTTTCGGAAAACTGGTAAAAGCTCTGGGCTTCTATCCGGTTTCACAGGGAATTGAAAATGGAATGGATAAGCTGAAAGAAAAGATTGCACAGGGATACTCCCTAGTTGTTTTCCCTGAAGCAGAACGTTCTTATACCAATGATGTCAAAAGATTCCATAAAGGAGCGTTTTATCTTGCAGAGCAATTCGGGCTGGACGTCCTTCCGCTTTACATTCATGGTAATTCTGAAGTATTACCGAAGGGAGATTTTATTATTTATGATGGAAGCATTACCGTAAAAGTAGGCAGCAGAATTAGCAAAGACGATATAAGTTTCGGGAAAAACTATTCTGAAAGAACAAAGAAGATCAATGCTTATTTCAGAGAAGAGTTTGCAAAACTGAGAGAAGAGATCGAGAATGAAAATTATTTCAAAAAGAAACTGTTCCTGAGCTATCTTTATAAAGACAGTGAAGTGGTAAAAGAAGTAAAAGAAGACTTCAACACCAAAAAATCAGTATATTTCGAACTGAATAAGCATATTTCCAATGAAGCCAACATCCTTCATATGGCCGATGATTTTGGACAGAAAGATGCTTTATTGACTTTATACCAGGCCAGCCGAAGAATTTTTTCTCTAATAAAAAGTGATGAAAAAAGAGCAATAGCTTCACACAGCTATCTGGTAAAAAGAAGAAAGATACAGTATATAAAAGACTTTTCAGAAGTGACTAAAAAGATTGATGTTCTTTTGATCTCACATGATAATTTTAGCTTCAATGATATTCAGGTTCTTCCTGAGACAATCATTTTTGTCAATACAAAGAACGCTTCGTTTGAAAATGAGAACTATACGCTGAAATTTAGTTCTGAGTCATTAAAAGTATTTAAAACTAAATAATAAATATGAAAAACATATTTTTGTAAACGCTAAAGAAAACTAATGAAGAAAAATATACTTGTCATATATTATTCACAAACCGGACAACTCGAAGATATCGTGAGAAACATAGCCCAACCTTTTGAAGCTAAAAAGGAAGCTTATGATATTACGTATTACAACATTCAGCTAAAGGAAGATTTTCCTTTTCCCTGGCCAGGTGATGTTTTTTTCAATACCTTTCCAGAGTCTTATTTACAGATTCCAAAAGAAATTCTGCCTCCTTCGGAAGAAATTCTGAACAAAAAGTATGACCTCATCCTTTTCGGATATCAGGTATGGTATCTCACACCATCCATCCCTATCATTTCATTTTTAAAGAGTGGTTATGCAGAACGCATCCTTAAAGATACATCTGTAGTCACTATCTCCGGAACCAGAAATATGTGGATGCTGTCTCAGGAGAAATTAAAGGTATACTTAAGAGATTTACAGGCAAAACTTGTGGGGAATATTGCATTGGTAGACAGACATGACAATTATACCAGTGTATTAACCATTCTTCGATGGCTTACAACAGGCCAAAAAGAAAAATCAGGAATGCTTCCTGCTGCAGGAGTTTCCGATGAAGAAATCACAGGTTCGGTAAAGTATGGCGAGATTATTGAAAGACACTTTAGCAATAACGACCTTAATAATTTGCAGCCGGAGCTTGTGAAAAATGGAGCGATTGAAATTCGCCCATTTTTAGTACGCGTAGAAAAGGTGGGAAATAAAATATTTACAGTATGGTCTAACCTGATTATCAAGAAAAAAGAGAAACGTCCATTGCTGATAAAATTCTTTAAGGTATATTTGATGGCAGCGATATGGATCATCTCACCTGTCGTTTTAGTTTTACACCTGCTTACAACCCCTATATTTTGGTTTAAAAGACAAAAACAAAAAAGATATTTACAAGGAATTAATTTAAAATAGAATGTACGACGTATTTATAACAAAAGCATCAAAATACTTACCCAATGAGCCGGTAGCGAATGATGAAATGGAGACTTATCTTGGGCTTATCAATGATGCGCCATCCAAAGCAAAATCACTTATCCTAAGAAATAATAAAATCACGACAAGATACTACGCTTTAGATAAAGAAGGAAACCCTACGCACTCTAACGCGCAGCTTACAGCAAAAGCAATCGAAGGACTTTTTGACGAACATTTCAAAAAGGAAGACATGAAATTATTATCCGTAGGAACTACTTCACCAGACCAGATACAGCCTTCTCACGCTTCTATGGTGCATGGTGAGCTGAACATCGGAAAATCTATTGAGATTAATACCTCAACTGGTCTTTGCAACTCAGGAATGAACGCCCTAAATTATGGATTCCTTTCTGTAAAAGCCGGTGTACAGGAAAGTGCAGTATGTGCAGGTTCCGAAAGAATGTCTGCATGGATGACAGCTGATAAATTCAACCATGAGGCTGAAAATTTAAAATTACTGGAAGAAAGACCTATCATTGCTTTCAAAAGAGAATTCCTGAGATGGATGCTTTCTGACGGAGCGGGTGCTTTCCTTTTGCAAAACAAACCGAGAGAAAACGGTATTTCTTTAAAAGTAGAATTCATTGATTTCTATTCTTACGCACACGAAATTGAAGCATGTATGTATGCAGGATGTGATAAGCTGGAAGACGGAAGCCTTAAGTCATGGGCTGATTACCCTTCTGATGAATGGTTGAAGCAATCTATTTTTGCCATCAAACAGGACACTAAAATCCTTGATAAATATATCCTTGTAAAAGGAGCAGAAAGTTTAAGATCTTCTTTTGACAAACATAATTTGGATCCGGAAAAAATTGATCACGTATTGGCTCATATTTCTTCAGGTTATTTCAAAGACGGACTGAAAGAAGAATTTGCTAAAAAAGGAATGGATTTCCCTGCAGAAAAATGGTTCTACAATCTTTCTGAGGTTGGAAACATCGGAGCAGGATCTATTTTTATTGCCCTTGAAGAATTGATGAATTCCGGGACATTGAAAAAAGGAGAAAAAGTACTTCTTTGTGTTCCTGAAAGTGGAAGATTCGCTTATTCATGTGCTTTACTAACGGTTTGCTAATGGAAAACAGACTGCCCACATCTGATAAAGATTTCGTAGAAAGCCTTATTCCGCAACGGTTTCCCTTTGTGATGGTTCATGAGCTATCAGATTATTCTGAAAACCATCTTTTATCCGGTTTTGAAATCAAAGAAGATAATCTTTTCATCCAGGACGGATTATTTCAAGCTTCAGGGCTTATTGAGCATCAGGCACAGAGTGTGGCCTTGCATACAGGATATAAATATTATCTGTTGGGGAAAGATGCCCCAACCGGATATATCGGAGCCATCAAATCTTTTGAAGCTGAAATGCTGCCTAAAGTAGGAGATCATCTGAAATCTGAAGTAACAATCCTCAATGAAATAATGGGAGTAACCCTTGTGGATATCGTTACAAAACTGAACGGTGAAGTGATTGCAAAATCTCAAATGAAAACCGCTGTAAAATAAACTGGAAATGGAAATAAAGGAAGAGAATATCATCAATATACACAACTTTTTACCGCATCGCGAACCGATGCTTATGGCAGACTATATTCTGGAACTGACCAAAGAAAAAGTAGTGACTTCCTTTGAAATAAAAGAAGATAACATATTTGTTCACAACAATGAGTTTGCTGAAGCCGGATTAATTGAAAATCTGGCACAAACCTGCTCTTCTATTCTTGGACAAAGCTTCTTTGAAAATCCTGAAGCAGATACAAAAGTAATCGGGTTTATTACCAATATCAAGAAAATTGAAATATTTGCCCTTCCAAAAGTAAATGACAAAATCATTTCCAAAGCCTCACTTATCTCACAGTTTGAGAACATCTGCCACATCTTCTGTGAAACTTTTAATAATGATGAGTTATTGATCAGAGCGGAAATCAACCTGTTTATTCAGGAAGTAAAATCATAAAGATCAATTCAACATAGAATAGAAAAGCTGTACGTTTTGTACAGCTTTTTTTGTTGTTAACCATTTTATATTCTCTAATAGATCAGTGAAAATTTGTGCAATCCATTTGTGCCTTTGTGATTACAATTAAGTTTTAGCTAAAGTCCACTCCCATTTAAATGATTACAAAATCTTTACAATAAAAAATATTTATTTTTTATTTATTTTCAAATTAATCAGATCCACGATAATACAACTGATAACCAAACTGATACAAATAAAGAACCTCATCATACAATGAATTATTTCACGTGAAACATTGGGAAAATCCGTGAAACCCTGATCATCAGAGAGAAACAGTTTTAAACAATAAAAAAGCGGAACATTTCTGTCCCGCTTTTATCATTATTTTTAACAAAAGGATTAATACCCGAAGATCTCTTCAAGAGATACTTCATTAAATTCTCCCATTTTGTTGATAGATTCCATATTCAGGTTTTCTTTCTTACCAATGATGGCGGTATTGTATTGTACAGGCTTCACCTCAGTATTATAGAATCCTGTAAGCTGTGGCAATGTCAATCCCTGAATTTCAGCGTAAACATCTTTTCTAAGATCATAGTCAACCCCTAATTTTTTCAAGGCTAACTGATTGAAGAAAATATTCGTTCTGTTGATTCTGTTGGAAGCGATCTGTTTTAACGCAGAACCTCTTGCATTTTCAAACTGAGCAGGGATTTGTGGTAAAGATACCATCAGATCATTCATAGCATTTACAGCTAAAGGAAGCTTGTTTGACTGTGTTCCGATATAGTTCGTCACATAGTTTGCTTTACCTTTTTCCGAAGCATTAGCATAAGAAACATAAGCTGTATAAGCCAATGATTTACTTTCCCTGATTTCCTGGAAAACGATAGAAGATAGTCCTCTTCCGAAGTATTCATTGAAAACATTTGCTTTCCCGAAATTACCAAGGTTTACTGTATTGGCTTTTGCTACTTTAGACATTTCCATTTGTACCATATCATAATTCGTAAAGTATACCTTTCCTTCAGCAGCCGGTTCAGCATATTCTTTTGCCTGTGATGGCTGAAGGCTTGTATTGATGATAAAAGGCTTCACAGCTTTTTCCAAACCTGCCTGATCCTGCCCGTAAAGAAGCACCTGATAAGGATATTGGTTCAGCGTTTTCACTTTCTTCATTAATTCTACAGCATCAATGCTCTCAAGACGTTCTTTGGAAACAATGTCCGTCATTCTGGAATTTTTACCATATTTAGCATAGTTTGAAAGAGCAGCCATAATTCTCACTTTATCTTTCTTAGCTGCAGCTCTTGATTCCAGGATTGTTTTTACCGTTTGAGCATAAATCGCTTTATCAGCTTTTACATTCGTCATCCAGTGGTTCATCAGCTCTGCACCTTTCTTCATATTGCTTTCAAGACCACTTAATGTAATGATCATCTGATCGTTAGAAGTTCTCAGACTGTAGCTGATTCCCAACTTATAAAATTCTTCTTTCAGCTGTTCCGGAGTATATTTATCCGTTCCAAGATATTCAAAAAGAGTTCCTGCAATAGAAAGTTCTTTATCATTATCTGTTCCGAAAGGGAAAATATAGCTTATCTGAGCGATCTCATTATACTTGTTCTTCACAAAGCTTACCGTCTTATCTTTGATTTTTGAAGTCTGAATAGCTGTTTTAAAATCAATAAATTCAGGCTTGATTTCCGGTACTTTTGTATTCAGAATGTCTTTAAGGAAAGGAGACTGAGCTTCTCTGTTCAGCTTAATAGGTGTAATTCCCGGATTCTGTACACGGACAAGCTTGTCATTCACGCCTTTTTCTTTATAAATAACAACATAATTGTCTTTATAGAAATCGTTGGCAAACTTCACTACATCAGCTTTTGTGATCTTGTCATACTGATTGATCTCATCCAGCTCCTGCTCCCACGTTCTTACGTTGATATAAGAATCATACAATTCGGTAGCTAATCCGTCAGCAGTTTCCCAGCTTTTCATACGCTGAACTTTTTTATCATTTACGATAGCTTTCAGCATCCAGTCCGGGAACTGTCCTTTTTTCACAAGGTCAAGCTGATCCATCAGAAGTTTTTTAGCTTCATCAAAGCTTTGTCCTTCTTTAGGAGTTACTACCAATCCAAATGTACCATACATTTTGTAAGGAGACTCATATGCTCCTGCTCCAAGAGTTTTTTGCTTTTGGTTGATATTAAGGTCAATTAATCCCGCATCTCCTCTGTTGCTTAAGATTTCAGATACTACATCTGCTAATCTTGCTTCCTGCGTTCCATAAGAATCTGTTCTCCATGCAATCGTCATTCTTGGCGTAGTAGGGCTTTTTACAGTTCTTGTAACAATGCTGGTCATTGGCTCTTCAGTAACCATCTTTTTCATTGGAAGTTCTTTGTACTTGAATGCACCAAAATACTGATCAACTAATTTTATAGTTTTATCATAATCCAGATCTCCAACCAATACTACAGCCATATTGTTAGGCACATAGTACGTATCAAAATACCTGTGGATTGCTTCCATAGAAGGGCTCTTCAAATGTTCTGAAGTACCTATTGTTGTCTGTTGTCCGTTCGGATGTTTTGGGAAAAGGGCCTGCATCAATGAATAGAATACAAGACGGCTGTCATTATCCTGCGCTCTGTTGTATTCTTCATATACCGCTTCAAGCTCTGTATGGAAAAGACGTAATACCAACTCTGAAAAACGTTCTTTCTCCACTCTTAACCATTTTTCTAATTCGTTAGAAGGGATATTGTTTTTATAAACCGTTTCATCCAGCGATGTATGAGCATTCGTTCCTGTAGCTCCTAACGAAGAAATAGCTTTATCATATTCATTAGCAATGGCATATTTGGAGGCTTCCTGGGAAACTTCATCAATTTTTTTATAAAGTTCTTTCTTTTTTTCAGGATCTTTTTCTGCTTTATGCTGTTCATAAAGGTCAGAAATCTGCTGTAGTAAAACTTTTTCTTTTGCCCAGTCCTGAGTTCCCAGATGTGAGGTTCCTTTGAAAACCATATGCTCCAGGTAGTGAGCTAATCCTGTGTTGTCACTTGGGTCGTTATTAGATCCTGTTCTTACAGGAATGTAAGTCTGAATTCTCGGGGCATCATCATTTTTTGCCAGATAAACCTTTAAACCGTTTTTCAGTGTATATACACGTACACCGGCCTGATCGTTCTTTACAGTTTCATAAGCGTACCCTTGAGCGTCTGTGAGCTTTTGGGTCTCAAATTTCTGTGCCATTGCGCTGATCATACAGAAAAGCGAAACAGAAATAAAAAACTTTTTCATAGTAGTTATTTAATAATTATTTTTCAATCCAAATTTCAAAACATTAGTCTTATTTATACAGACACTTGTTACAAGAGAACCGTTACAAGTGGAAATAATAAATCTTATGAGATTAGTTAAAGATTATTTTATATTTGATTAGTTAAAGACTTCTGTCCAAATGGGGGAAAATAAAAATCTTGTTATTATGATTTCGGAGATTTATTGATGATACAACCTCTATTCCACTACAATAACTCCCTCAGATTTAATATGATTTACATATAATGTATTTTCACTATTTTAGCCACCTGATTAAAAGAATCAAAACCAGGTGAACATTATCTCATCTGGAATCTAAAAAAATGAACATTATTTAGATGAAAAAACAAGACCTGCCTCAAGACGAAAGTAACCTGAAATCCGCCAACATGACAGAAGTTCTGTATGTGACGGATGAGAACGACAACTACACGACAGCAAACAGTACGGGCTGGGATGCCAAGAAAGCTGCTCTGGACGAATCTATGGAACTTATTCATGAGAGAATTGAGGAAGCAAAACAAAATGTTGCCAATAATACGGTAAGTCCCATTGTTTATTTCATGGAACTGAACAAAATGGATCTGGGTGTACTTGCTTCTTATGTAGGCATGTGGCAATGGAGGGTAAAAAGGCATTTTAAACCAAAAACATTCAAAACACTAAGCGAAAATGCACTGAAAAAATATGCCGATGCATTCGGAATTTCAGTGGATGAATTAAAAAACTTCAACGGAAAATAAATGAAATGAGGCAATATAAAGCCTGTTCCATTTGACCAATGAAAAGATACAATCAGCAAATGAAATTAAACTTTGAACACCATCAGACTGCGCATTGCGAAAACGGTGTTGCTTCTAATCTACTGCTTAATAAGGGACTGAAACTAAGCGAGCCTATGATCTTCGGGATCGGTTCCGGGCTGTTTTTTGTCTATCTTCCCTTTTTAAAGGTGAATTTTGCTCCGGGCTTCAGCTATCGTCCGATGCCGGGTGCTATTTTCAGTAAAGCAGCCAAAAGATTAGGAATTAAAATCAAAAGAGAAAAATTCTCAAACCCTAAAGACGCCCAAAAAGCTCTTGAAAGAAATCTGGAACAAAATATCCCTACTGGACTTCAGGTGGGAGTTTTCAACCTTACCTATTTCCCTGAAGAATATAAATTCCACTTCAATGCCCACAACCTTGTGGTCTATGGAAAAGAAGACGGAAAATTCCTTATCAGTGACCCGGTAATGGATTATACAACCTCCCTTTCTGAAGCGGAACTGGAAAAAGTAAGATATGCAAAAGGAGCACTTCCTCCAAAAGGACATATGTATTACCCTATTTATGTTCCTGAAAATGTGAACCTAGAAGAAGCCATCAAAAAAGGAATTAAAGATACCTGCAAAAATATGCTGGCGCCTGTACCGCTTATCGGAGTTAAGGCCATGAGATGGGTAGCCAAAAGCATCCCAAAATGGGCCGAAAAGAAGGGAACAAAAGTAACTAACCATTATTTGGGACAGCTGATTAGAATGCAGGAAGAAATCGGGACCGGAGGCGGAGGGTTCAGATTTATTTATGGTGCATTTCTTCAGGAAGCGGCTGTCATTCTTAAAAATGATGAGCTTAAGGAATTATCAAAAGAAATTACTTCTATTGGTGACCTTTGGAGAGATTTTGCTGTAGATATTGCCCGTGTTTATAAAAACAGAAACTCAAAAAGCAATATCTATAACGAACTTTCAAAAACAATGCTGCACATTGCAGATTTGGAAGAAGCTTTCTATAAAAAACTGAGAAAAGCGATCTGATATGGCAGAAAATATGATTGAGATCAAAAACTTATATAAGAAATACAAAAATTCTGATGAGTTTTCTGTAAATGATATCTCTTTGAATATCAGCAAAAATGAAATTTATGGAATTCTCGGACCTAACGGAGCTGGAAAAACGACTTTGATTTCTATGCTTTCAGGACTGATAAAACCTACTTCAGGACAATTTATGATCAATGGTCTATCTCCACATTCAGATGGATTCAAAATAAGACAGATTATCGGAATTGTTCCACAGGAATATGCGTTATATCCAACACTTACCGCTAAGGAAAACCTTATGTTTTTTGGAAGTCTGTATGGCTTAAAGCACAACCATCTTAAAAAAGTGATTGATGAATCTCTGGAAATCATGGGGCTTTCAAAATTTGCCAACAAACAGGTAGGACAATTTTCAGGAGGAATGAAACGCCGCTGCAATCTCATCGCCGGAACTCTTCACAATCCTAAAGTTTTATTCCTGGATGAACCAACTGTAGGTGTTGATGTTCAATCTAAAAAAGCAATTATTGACTACCTTCTGGATTTAAATAAACAGGGAACCTGTATTATTTATACATCTCACCACCTGTCAGAAGCTGAAGAATTCTGCACAAAAATTGCCATTATTGACCATGGAAAAATTCATGCAGTAGGAACACCTGAAGAACTGGTGAACAGAGTAGCAAGCGCTGAAAACCTTGAAGATGTTTTCATTTCATTAACCGGAAAAGAACTAAGAGATGTTGTTGTATAAACTGTGGAGAAGTTTTATTAAGGAAATTCTTCTGCTGAAAAGAGATATCGGAGGTATTGTCATCATCTTTGTGATGCCGCTGCTTCTGATTGTAACGATTACCCTTATTCAGGATTCTACCTTTAAAAATCTTGAAGGATCAAAGATTCCGATTATTTTTATTGATCAGGATAAATCTGAAGTTTCAAAAAACATAAAGGCAGAGCTTGAAAACAGCAAAACCTTCCAGCTGCTGACCAATTTCAATGAAAAATCCGCTCAGGATGCTGTTTTCTCTGGAGATTATCAGATGGCGATTGTCATTCCGGAAAATTTAACGAAAGATTTAAATTCCAATATTGATTCTAAAGTTCAGACCATTGTAAGTTCATTTGGACTGGAAGGGGATTCTGCAAAAGTAAAAACAGAAGCTCCTAAAACGAAAGAAATTCACTTATACTTTGATCCTGCCACCAATGCAGGGTTCAAAAACTCCGTGATGAACTCTGTCAATAAAATGGTTTTTGAGATTGAAAATAAAAAGATCTATAAAGCATTCCAGGATCAGCTGGGAACTACTGAGAATCTTGACGAAAATAAAAACCTAATCAGCTTTAAAGAAATCACGCCCAAGAAAGGAAAAATGGATGTAATGCCGAATTCTGTTCAGCACAACGTTCCTGCATGGACTCTTTTTGCCATCTTCTTTATTGTAGTTCCTTTATCTATTAATCTGGTAAAAGAAAAAAGCCAGGGAACGAGTGTAAGAGCAAGAATAAGCCCTACACCCTATTTTGTACATATTTTAGGAAAAACATTTACCTACCTTATCATCTGTATCATTCAGTTTTTACTGATGGTTGCCGTAGGAATTTATCTTTTCCCTTATATGGACCTTCCGGCTTTTGATGTATCCGGAAAAATGTTCCAGCTTGTGACAGTAACACTTTTTGCAGGTTTGGCAGCTATTGGATTTGGAGTTTTATTGGGAACTATTGCCAATACACAAGAGCAGTCTGCCCCATTTGGAGCAACTTCTGTTGTGGTTTTGGCAGCTATCGGCGGAATCTGGGTTCCTGTATTTTTAATGCCGGAGTTCATGCAGACCGTGGCAAAATTCTCTCCTATGAACTGGGGACTGAATGCCTATTATGATATTATTTTAAGAAATAGCGGAATTGGCGGAATTGCCAAAGAATTGATTTTACTTTTCCTTTTCTATATTGCCACCGTAGCCATTTCTATTTTTTACGAAAGAAAACTCCAAAATATTTAATTTATTTTTATGTCAAATATTACCAGGAGTTTCCTGAAGTCCAAACAAAACAATAAAAATTCCGGAAGAAAACAAAATGCAGTCTAAAGAAAATATATTAACCTGTACTGAAGAAGTAAGAGTACGATTCAATGAGACAGATCCGCTGGGAATTGTCTGGCATGGGCATTATATCGTATATTTTGAAGACGGAAGAGAAGCTTTTGGCCGTGAGCATGGCCTCACTTACCTTGACATTCAGAATGCAGGATATGTGACGCCGATTGTAAAAAGTACCTGCGAACATTTTCTTCCTTTAAAATATGGGGAAACTTTCAGGATTGTTACGACTTATGTAAATTCAATATCTGCCAAACTGATATATAGATATGAAATCTTCAACAACGAAGATCAATTGGTATGCAGTGGTGAAACAATTCAGGTATTTCTGGACAGTAACGGAAGCTTATGCCTGTACAATCCAGAATTTTTTCAAAACTGGAAAGATAAAATGGGATTATCATGAAGAAGGAAATTTATATCACAGACTACAATTGTGTAACTCCGTTGGCCTTTAATGTTGACTCCAACTGGAACGCCCTTTTAGAAGGAAAATCAGGAGTTGCTTTACATAAAATTATAGACAATCAGGAAGCTTTTTATGCTTCCATGATTGATTCTCAAAAACTGGATGAAGAATTCAACAGATTCTTTACTCAGAATACTATTAATTTTACAAGACTGGAGAAGATGCTTCTTTTAAGCTTACAGCCTCTTACTGAAAAACATGCCCTATCAGAAGACACAGCTCTTATCCTTTCAACAACAAAAGGAAACATAAGTCTTTTAAAAAACCAATCTGAATTACCAGAAGGCGTTTATCTATCAAAATTAGCACAGAAAATAGCAGACTTCTTTGGATTCAAAACAAAGCCTATCGTTGTTTCCAATGCCTGTGTTTCGGGAGTAATGGCCATTTCTGTTGCCAAAAATATGATTCAGGCAGGAAGATATAAAGACGCCTTTATCATTGCAGGTGATGAACTTTCTGAATTTGTTATTTCAGGATTCAATTCATTTCAGGCAATAGGATCAGGACCATGTAAGCCTTATGATAAAAACAGGGACGGAATCAACATTGGTGAAGCCGCATCTGCTGTCTATATGACTAGCTGTCATTCTGACGAAGAAAGAATCTCAGAAAACGAAAAATTCAGATTTAAAGTTCTGGGAGATTCTGCCGTAAATGATGCCAACCACATTTCCGGACCTTCAAGAACAGGAGACGGTTTATATGCCAGTATCAGAAATGCAATGGCAGAAGCGAAGGTTTTTCCGGAACAAATCGATTTTATTTCTGCCCATGGAACGGCCACTTTATATAACGACGAAATGGAAGCTATTGCCTTCAACAGAATGGGTCTTCAGAATATTCCGCTCAACAGTATGAAAGGATATTATGGCCATTGCCTTGGTGCATCCGGACTTCTTGAAAGTATTATTTCTATGGAAAGTGCTCTTCACAGCACTCTGCTTCCTTCAAAGAATTTTGAAGAAATAGGAGTAACCCAGCCTTTGAATATCATCAAAGAAAATCAAACTGCTAATATTAAATATATTCTAAAAACCGCTTCAGGTTTCGGCGGATGTAATGCAGCTGTTGTGCTGGAAAAATGTTAAACTGAATGTGATGAAGAAAACAAGCACCTGTACCATAGAACATTCAAAAATAACCGTTAACGGAAATTTTATTTTTGAAAGTCAAAGCGAAATCTTTCAGGAATTTGCCAAAGAAGCTTATAAAAGCTTAGATGCCAGCTATCCTAAATTTCATAAAATGGATAATCTGAGCAAACTGGCTTTTCTTTCCGCTGAAACCATTTTGAAAGACGAAGATCACAGCAGAACAGCTATCGTTTTCGCCAACAAATCATCCAGCCTGGATACGGATTTCAAATATCAGGAAAGCATTAACGATCAGGATAATTTTTATCCGAGTCCGGCAGTTTTTGTCTATACTTTACCCAACATCTGTGTAGGAGAAATCAGCATTAAGCACAAAATGCAGACAGAAAATGCTTTTTTTGTTTTGGATGAATTTGACGAAAATTTTTTAAACAACTATTCTGAACAAATCCTTCTGTCCGGAAAAGCCGACAAAGTACTATGCGGCTGGGTAGAATTGTATCAGGAAAATTACAAAGCTTTTGTATATTTGCTCACATTATAATTTAACAATGTACCAATCTGATAATGTACCAATGCTAAAGGCAATAACAACTATTGGTAAACTGGTACATTGATATATTGTTACATTAAAATAATATTTATGGAAAACTTAAAAACAGAATTGAAACACAAAATTATTGAAGTTCTTAATCTTGAAGATGTATCTGTAGAAGAAATCAAAGATACTGATCCATTGTTCGGAGGAGGATTAGGATTAGATTCTATCGATGCTTTGGAGCTGATTGTTCTTCTTGATAAAGACTACGGAATAAAATTAGCTGATCCTAAAAAAGGAAAGGAAATTTTCCAATCTATTGACACGATGGCAAAATTCATCGAAGACAACAGAACAAAATAAATCAATATAACAATCTAACAGTGTAACAGTGTAGCAATTATCAATAATTGTTAGATTGATACATTGTTACATTATTTAATATAATGAGTCAAAAAATTGCCATAACAGGAATGGGCATCATTTCCTCCATCGGAAACAATGTGGAGGAAAATTTTATTTCATTGCAATCCGGAAAACATGGAATTTCAGATATTGAAATGTTTGAAACCCGCCATGCCGGAATCATTAAAACGGGTGAGATAAAATTATCCAATGAAGAACTTGTACAGAAACTTCAGTTAGATGAAGACAACAATGTGACAAGAACTTCTTTATTGGGAATGATGGCAGCAAAAGAAGCTGTAAAAAGTGCAGGAATTTCAGATATCAACAGCTGCAGAACCGGGCTGATCTCTTCTACCAGTGTAGGAGGAATGGATATTACTGAAAAATATTTCTACTCTTATGAAGACTTTCCTGAGAAGCAAAAATATATTGATGCCCATGATGCCGGAAATTCCTCATTGGTTATTGCCGATTATCTGGGATTAAAAGGTATGGTTTCTACCATCAGTACAGCCTGTTCATCGGCAGCCAATGCTATTATGATGGGTGCTAAGCTGATTAAAAACGGAGTTCTGGACCGTGTCATTGTCGGGGGAACAGATTCTCTTTCAAAATTTACTTTGAATGGTTTCAATACCCTCATGATTCTTACGGATTCTTACAACACTCCTTTTGACAACAACAGAAAAGGTCTGAATCTTGGGGAAGCAGCAGCCTTCTTAGTCCTTGAATCTGAAGAAATGATCAAAAAAGAAAACAAAAAAGTTCTGGCCTATCTTTCCGGATACGGAAATGCCAATGATGCGCACCATCAGACCGCTTCTTCAGAAAACGGACAGGGTGCATTTTTAGCGATGCGACAGGCCCTGAAAGTTTCCGGATTGGAAAAAGAAAATATAGATTATATCAACGTTCACGGAACGGCTACTCCCAACAATGATTTATCCGAAGGAATTGCCATGATAAGAATATTCGGAGAAAACCAGGTTCCTGAGTTCAGCTCTACAAAAGCCTTTACAGGACACACTTTGGCAGCAGCAGCAGGAATTGAAGCTGTATTTTCAATTTTAGCCATGCAAAACAGTGTTATCTTCCCGAACCTGAATTTTAAAACAAAAATGGAAGAGTTTGATCTTACTCCTGTTACTGAACTGAAAGAGAAAAGCATCAATCATGTGCTTTCCAACTCGTTCGGATTTGGAGGAAACTGTTCGACCTTAATTTTCTCTAAATCATGAGTGCAGTATACATCAACAGTGCATCCTGTATCTCCGTTCAGGACACTTTAAACGAAAATATCCTTCAGAACCTAACCCCTGAGAATTCTTCCAACATCATCAAAGCAATAGAACCTAATTACAAGGAATTCATTCCTCCTGCCATGATCAGAAGAATGTCCAAAACGGTAAAAATGAGTTCTGTAGCCTCACATTATGCTTTAAAAGAAGCTGGTATTGAACAACCGGATGCTATCATCGTAGGAACCGGAATGGGCTGTTCTCAGGATTCTGAAAAGTTCCTGAAAAATGTGATTGATAATCATGAAGAGTTCCTTACCCCCACCTTTTTTATCCAGTCTACCCACAACACGGTAGCAGGACAGATTGCTCTTGGATTACAATGCCATGCTTATAATTTCACTTACGTAAATACTTCTTCTTCACTGGAGTTTTCATTATTGGACGCTCAGCTTCAGATCAATGACGGAGAAGCAGAAAATGTTCTTGTAGGTTCTACAGATGAACAGACCCACAGAACAATGGAACTTTACTGTTTAAATAATACAATCAAAAAAGAAACTGAGCTTCCTGCTGATTATTTGAGATCTACTACCAATGGTGTAATCTGGGGTGAAGGCGCCAGCTTCTTTGTTGTAGGAAAAAATAAGACCGAAAATTCTTACGCAAAGCTTAAAAACATTAGTATCAGTAATAAAGTAGAGCTGAGTAAAGTTCAGGATTTTATCCAGAATTTTTTAACTCAAAACAATCTTTCAGCTCATGATATTGATGCTGTTATTTTAGGATTCAGTGGAGATGCAGATTCTGATGTTTATTATACCAAAGCTATGGATCTGTTTCCGGACTCATCTTTGCTTTATTACAAACATTTGAGCGGAGAGTTCAATACTGCCAGCGGTTTTTCAACATTTATGGCCTGTCATATCCTTAAGAAACAGCAGATCCCGGAAATCATGATGATCAATGCAAACAAAAAGGAAAGTGTGAAAAATGTACTTCTTTACAATCATCTCACGGGTAATGATCACAGCTTGGTATTATTGGAAAAAGCTTAATTGGCGAAAAGGTAATTTGCTTAATAAGTCCTATTACCGTCTATTTGTCATTAAGAGCAAAACGAGGTGAAGCGTGGAATCTAAAAGAAGTAAATTAAATTAATTGTATTTATCTGGACTCCTGCGTAGTGACAAAAGTACAACAGAGATTTCCAATTGATCAACAATATAAAACAGCCACCAATGAAACACTATCCATTCATCCTGTTCTATCTTTTCTGTAACGTTTTTATTTATGCGTTCCAAGGAGGCTTTTGGGTGTATCTGTTCTGTTTTTTTGCTTTTTCTGCAGTGGTAGTTTGGGGCTCATTTGATATCGAACTGGGATATTTTGTCAACAGTATTACTCATAAGCGGACCAGAGCCCAAGAAGTTGCCCTTACGTTTGATGACGGCCCTACTGAGTTTACCCCAAAGTTCTTAGACTTACTTAAAGAACATCAGGTAAAAGCAACCTTTTTCTGTATCGGGAAACAGATTGAAAAATATCCTGAAACATTTCAGAGAATCATTGCAGAAGGCCATACTATTGGAAATCACACGTTATCACATTCTAATTCTACAGGATTTTTATCTACTTTAAAAATGATTGAGGAAATTGAAAAATGTGATAAAGTCATTAAGAATATTGGAAATATTGAAACCAATCTCTACAGGCCCCCTTTTGGAGTGACTAACCCCAATATTGCGAAAGCAATCAAAAGAATGCATAAAGCAAGCATAGGATGGAATGTCCGGTCTTTAGATACCATCATTGATGATGAAAAGAAAATTTACAGCAGAGTGACCAAAGGCTTGAAAAAAGGAAGTATTATTCTACTTCACGACACTTCAGAAAAGACCTATCGTGTGCTGGCAGATTTATTAGTATTTTTGGAGGATAAAAAATATTCAACCTTTACTGTTGATACAGTGATAAATTCAAATAGAAATGATTAAAAATATTGTTTTAGGAGCATTCTTACTGGTTTCCGGTTTCTTTTTTGCACAAAACACGGCAATGTCAGGAGCTGAAGCCAAAGCATTTGTATCGAAGGTTTCTTCTGATACGAAAGAGATTAAAACCTTGCAGAGTGATTTTACCCAGACCAAAAAAATGGACTTCCTGGATAAAAGCATTGTTACCTATGGGAAGATGTCATTGCAGACTCCTAATATGCTGAGCTGGAAATACACAAAACCTTATCAATACAGTATTGTTTTTAAAAGCAACAAGATCTTCATTAATGATCAGGGAAAAAAATCGTCTGTAGATGCCAAGAGCAAAACATTTGAAAAAATCAACAAACTGATTGTAGGAAGTTCAAACGGAACAATGTTCAACGATCCTGAGTTCACTGTAACGTATTTTAAGAACGGAAATTACAATGTTGCGAAGTTTACTCCCAAGACATCGCAGCTGCTGAAATATATCAAACAGATTGAACTGTTTTTCCCAAAGAACCAGTCAACAGTTTCTCAGGTGAATATGACCGAGGCTTCCGGAGATACTACGAATATTGTTTTCAAAAATACAAAGATCAATGCTTCAATTCCTGCGTCAGAGTTTACTTTATAGCCTGATTCTGATACTGGCTGTTTCCTGTAAAACATACAAGTTAGCAGAAGCAAAACCTGTTTCCTCTTCTGAAAAGATGGTTGAGAATTTATACTTTTCTTCAGGCGAAGATTATGTATACAAATGCCAGATGGACATTTATAAAAACCATGTGAGCGGAATTCTGATCATCAAAAAACTGAATGCAACAACGCATCGTGTCGCTTTAACATCAGATTTCGGAAATAAACTGATTGATTTTGAAGTTTCTGATGATAATTTCAAGCTGAATTATGTACTTCCTGATCTGGATAAAAAAATAGTGATCAATTTTCTGAAGAACGACTTTCAGCAGCTTCTGAAAAGAGAGTATCCTGTAAGCGAGAGTTTTGAGAATGACAATGCTAAAATTTATCTCTCAAAAATTGAGAATAAAAGCTATTATTTATTCTTCAGCAAGGAAAACGGTTTACTGAAACAGATCATTTACACGAAAAATAATAAGGAAAAAATCGATTTTACTTTTGATGCAAAAAAACCTATCTTCGCGGATAGCTTAAATCTACAGCACAAAGATTTTAAGATCAATATAAAACTATTTCAAATAACCGAAACAGAGTAATTTCCCACAGGAAAAACTGTATAACATACTAGTGTTGTTTTTAAGCCGAAGTATATTGTACATTCAATCTTAAAAAATAAGATCATGCAAACCATTCTTACAGATTTTTATACTTTAACATCGTATGAGAAGGCAGAAGACGGAAAGTTTACTGCTCACATTCATCTTAATAAAGACCACGATATTTTCAAAGGACACTTCCCTGGAAACCCGGTAACTCCCGGTGTTTGTATGATGCAGATTATTAAAGAACTGACCGAGGAATTTACAGGTTCAAAATTATTCTTAAAAACAGCATCCAATGTAAAATTCATGGCAATCATCAATCCTTTTGAGACCCCTGATTTACAACTTCAACTGGACATTAACGAAAGTGAAGATGATGTGAAAGTAAAAAATACAACTTCTTTTGGCGAGACTATTGCATTAAAACTGTCTGTAAGCTATAAAAAATTATCGTCATGAATCTTATCTTATCTTTCTTCACGGCATTTATTTTTTTCTTTCAGTCTGATCTTGAAACGCTGAGAAACAGCTATGCTAAAGCCAACGAGTCTAACACTAATACACAAAACTTCATCGAAACTGCGGAAAAACAATCCGGTTCTGATGCTGTGAGTGTAGGGTATAAAGCTGCAGCAAAGATCATGGAAGCAAAAATTACCAAAAACAACAGAAAAGCACTGGTAAAAACAGGAGCTACAAGTCTTGAAGCAGTTATCAAAAGTAACCCCAACAATGCAGAGCTTCGTCTGATCAGAATGAGTGTTCAGGAAAACATCCCGAAAATTGTTGGATACCGCGGGAGCCTGAAGGATGATAAAGCTTTCCTGCTAAATAATTACAGCAAACAGAATGCAGCATTAAAAGGCTATATCAAAAGGTTTGCAATGCAGTCTAAAACCATTACAGAGGCGGAAAGAGCCACTTTAAAATAAAAAAATGTTCCTTGCTGAAGTACAAAATGCAATTTCTGAAAAGAAAATATGCGTTTTAATACCTACCTACAATAATGAAAAGACCCTGAATAGGGTTATTGACGGTGTTCTGAATTACACCGGAAGTATTATTGTGATCAATGATGGTTCCACGGATTCTACCCCTCAGATACTTGCCCAATATCCTCAGATTACGGTAATCTCCTTACCGGAGAACAAAGGAAAAGGAAATGGATTAAAAACAGGTTTTAGAGCAGCAAAGAAATCAGGGTATGATTATGCCATTACTATTGATTCAGACGGACAGCATTATCCTGATGATATTCCTGTATTTGTAGAAGCTCTTCTTCAGGAAAAAGAAGAAGTTCTTCTGATCGGAAACAGAAATATGTCTCAGGATGGCATTCCTAAGCAAAGTAGTTTTGGAAACCGTTTTTCCAATTTCTGGTTCTGGTTTGAAACCGGCATAAAACTGGAAGATACGCAGTCCGGTTACAGGCTTTATCCTTTGCATAAAATTCCAAAGAAATATTTTACCCCTAAGTTTGAATTTGAAATCGAAATCATTGTAAGAACCGCATGGAGGCATGTTCCGGTAAAGAATGTTCCTATCAAGGTTTTGTATGATCCAGCAGAACGGGTTTCACATTTCAGGCCTTTCAAAGATTTTACGAGAATAAGTATTTTGAATACAATTCTGGTAACAATTACCTTGCTTTATATTATTCCGAGAAATTTTCTGAATAATTTCAAAAAAAAAAGCTTTAAAAAATTCATCCAGGAAGATGTCTTAGAAAGCGACGGAAGCAACCGTACAAAGGCATTTTCTATTGCACTGGGAGTCTTTATAGGACTTTCTCCTTTCTGGGGATTCCAGACACTTCTGGTCATCAGTTTATCAGTACTTTTCAAACTTAATAAAGTACTTGCATTTGTAGCATCCAATGTGAGTCTTCCTCCTTTTATTCCTTTTATTATTGCCGCTTCTCTTTTTCTTGGAGCACCATTTGTAAGTGGTGACAGCGATATTTTAAGTCAGGATTTAAATTTTGAACTGATTAAAAACAATCTGCTTCAATATATCATCGGCAGTTTTATCTTAAGCACTACGCTTTCTGCTATTGCAGGGGTAACTGCTTTTTTCTTTCTGAATAAAGTAAGTCCGGAAAATAATTAAAAAAGCCCGGAACAAAATTCCAGGCTCATTATAATTTAGTTATGACTATTTCTTATTTTGAAACGATAATTTTCTGAGAATAATCAATTGAATTATTGCTTACTTTCACAATGTAAGCACCATTAATCAGTTTTTCTGCACTGATGGTATTTTGCTTGTTAAGATTGATACTTTCTTTAGAGATCAGTTTTCCTGTAAAATCAAAGATAGAAACTGTTGTAATTCCTGATAGATTAATATCTGAAGGAGTTTTTATCGTAAATTCATTTCTTACAGGGTTTGGATAAATCGATATTCCTTTAGAATTATTGACTTCTTTTACAGCTAATGTTAAACATTCTGCAGGAACTGTAAAATCTTCCACCTGATCACTCATGTCTGCTAAAGGTTGATTCGCACCAAATTCCAAGCCGTTAAGAGCACCTGCAGAAGCATTTACCCCTAATCCTCTTTTAGCAAACGTAGTCCAAATCATACATTTATTTTGTCCTCCTGTAGATGCTTGGTCAGCAGCAAGAATAGCATCTCTACCCTGTACAAAAGTAGGGTTACATGGTTGTAGCTTAAGAGCATCCACTACAAGCTGTAAAACTCGAGCGCTTCCGCTGTTAGGATCTGCAAGAACATTACTATTATATCCATATTTATCTACATATTTCCAGTTAAGATCCCAAAGCATAGAAGCCCAGATAAACCCGATACTATGAACATCTGGAACTGTAACAGGAATTCCAGAGATACTTGTGCTTATTTTCATACCGTTCGTACGTCCATAAGTATAATCATTGATCGCAAAATCAGGTGAATATTTTGCAGGTCTAATTCCTCCGCCAGTCGTAGCCTGTCCTGAAACAAAACTTCCTACACCTCTAGCCATAGAAGAAGTATCTCCTAGTCTGGTTGTCATCATCAAAGCAAAGAAATCAGACCATCCTTCACCCATTTGCTCATTAGAAGAAATATAAGATAAGCAAGAGCTTCCCGTTCCGGTAAGACGGTTAGAAATACCATGACCATATTCGTGGCTGATTACTCCATTATCCAAACTTGCATCCTTATAAACAGCATCTGTTTTTATTGTTGCATTTCCTGCAATACCGTTAGTTAAATCATTTACTAAAAACTGCCCTTCAGTCATACCTACCATAATTGTAGGAATAGTGATGGTAGCATCTGTTCCTCCCATCCCTATAGGCGTATTACTTGACGGGTGGTATTGTATAACCCCTACAGCTCCTGCATTCTGTAAGTTCTTTGTTTTTACAGCAAAACCACATCCTGCAGCGTTTACTACTGCAATTTTCCCGATAAGACTCCCGGCTGTAACTGCAGTACACGCGTCAGCTGGAGTAGAAAGAGCAAGATCCCCTGTTACAGGTGGATTTCCCATAATTTGAGGTCCAAAATTCGCAGTAGTAGCTATCGGAGCTCTAGCAGTATATGTAGATGGTGAATTATAATAAAGATATCTTACATTTCCACTAGGTGAGAAAAGGAACATCTGCATTCTTCCGCTTGTTCCATCGACCCCTGGATTAAAGTTAGCATTATTAAGGCCGCTACCATCTCTTGATTCCGACAGAACAGGATCGTTGCCAGCTCCTCCGTTTCCAAAATTGTTTACCTGATAGTTTCTTGCAGATTCTGTAAATCCAAACTTATAAAATACATCGTGCATTTTATTGGAGTTGTAGAATAAATTGGTTACTGCTGCTGAAGTATAGGTAGTGTGGGCAGCTGTTACATCTAAAGGAAAATCAAATACTCTGTTGGCTCCACCATCAGGAGAAAACTGTGGTGTATTGGTAGCATTCTCGTCGGTATATGCAAATGTATTATTCCCTCTTGTTATTGTATAATGGTTCGTACCATCAGAATGCCATCCTTCCGGTGAAGCGGTCAGATCCCATGGGTTTGTAAGAAGTGTTCTTGCACCAAACGTAGGCGCTTCTGTAGGAAATGCAAATACATTATAAGAAGCATTATCTGGTACTAATACAAAATTTGCGGGATTCTGTAGATTTACAGCTGCTATATTTGCTGGCAAAGATGTTGGAGTATTTTGTACAACTGATTCGGAATGATGGTCATAGGCTTCATCATGAAAACTACAAGATAAAGTTGTATTTTCCTGATACAAAACAGTACCATCATCTGTACTTACGATAGTATTCCATACATTACCAGTTCCTTTTTCTTCAACATAGAACTGATAACCCATTATCAATTCTCCTCCTTTTGCAAAATAAACGGAATTAATTGCTATGGGTTGTTCTTTCCCATCAATATCCTTTACAGAAGACAATCCATTCAGTTTTTGAATTGTACTTGCTACTAAAGCGTCTTTTTTGCCACTTTCTTTTCCTTTAATAGCAGAAGGATAGTTCTTAATAAAGGAATCTGAAAAATTTAAAACTTTTCCATCCCTGATTAAAACATTGGCAGAACTTCCAAAAACAGGAATTCCATTAATTGTTTGCTGTATCCCTACAACATCTCCATTTAAGCTCTTTGAAGGGTCTACATTAATAATTTTAAATACTTTCAGTTCCGGATTAACTCTCTGAAACGATCCCTGAGCAGAATTAACATAGTCCTTAATTGTTTGTTCATATTTTTGAGCAGATACTATACCTGCACCGAAAAGTGAACAAAACAACAACAGCTTAACACTTAGTCGAATTTTTTTCATTTAGATTACTTTTTAACAAATATTAATAGATTAAATCTAAGAGTTAGTAGAAAATTAATCCAAAATGTTACACATTTACACAACATTTATTTAAAAATATAAATTTCACCAAACCAACCTATGTATTCTATATTAATTTATTAAAAGAATCTTAAGAATTATTTCAGAATAAACTGTGTCAGATCTTTTAAAAACTGCTCATCTACCTTTCCTTTTGTTTCGTAATCTTTTGGAGATGGTTTTCCGGAACCAGCAATGAATAAGTGACTTAAGGCAGGATACAATTTAAATACAGCTGTCTTATCATTTTTCAGTTCGTTCTTCCAAAGGTTAAAATCTTTCTCAGTCACCTGATAATCTCTTCCACCCTGTGCAAAAAACATGGGAGCTTTTACTTTTTTAACCTCATTAAGCTGATTGTAATCCTTTAAATACTTCCAATATACTGCAGGTTGTCCCAACGGAAGTTCTGTTGCCGGTGAGTTTAGATTAAATTTGGATGAATTTAAATATGCAACCTGTTTTTTTACTTCCTGAACAGCCTCAGCAGGAACTTTAGCAGGATCTATAGAATGAAGATAATCATACTGTTCCACCAATAAATCCTGTAGCGGTCTTGCGTTCCCAGCCATAAAAACATATTTTGAAACCTGAGCTTTTTCTGCAATTTTAGGCATCATATATGCACCCTGGCTGTGTCCCAGTATAATGATCTGATAACCTTTATAATCTGAATTGTTTTTAAAATATTGGGCTGCATTTACTGCATCATTGATGGTTTCTTCCTCTACAGTAGACTTTTCATTGAATGTTTCGGGGTAAGAATATGTTCTTTTATCATATCGGTAAGAAGATATTCCGTTGTTGAGAAGATATTCCGCAATATCTTTAAACGGTTTGTTTTCTCCAATAGTTTCGTCTCTGTCATGAGCTCCGGAACCATGAACGAAAATAACCAATCTCTTTTTATTGTTGGAAGGAGGAATTAATAGTGTTCCATTCAGTTCAATTGCATCGCTTTTTATTTTTAATGTGGTCGTCTCATCCCGCTTTTCAAATGGTTTATGAGGGACTAAAAAGAAGCCGAGCATTTTATTATTCTCTCCAAAGGTAAGCTGAACGTCCAGTTTAGTCTTTTCAAATTCTGAATAATAATAGTAAGTATTTCCCTCGTTGTTCACTTCAAGAATTGTTTTCAAGCTTCCAATCTGTCCCTGAAGCTGTTCTGTAATAGCTTTAAGCTGTTCCACCGGAATCTGCCCTGCTACGGAAGAATCAAAATAAGAATGTGCTTTTTCTATATTTTTATCCACCAGCAAAGTTTTGATGAAAGTATTTCCGAGCTCTTTTCTGTCCTGAGAAAATAATAATAGAGAATATACGGCAAGAAATAGGGTTAAAAGTTTTTTCATATAATCAGTTATTTATAAACCACATCATAAAATGACAATGGTGTCATCATTATGGTTGCAAATATCGCAATAATTACCAAAGCCAGCTGTGTAATATGATAGGTTTTTTCCTTTTCATCTTCGTTGATTTCAAAAGTAAATTTTATCTTATCTGGTCTTCTGATAATCAACCAGATAAAAAACAAAATAACCAGATTCATGATCACCGGCATGATAAGAAACATTTTGCTTCCGTAATTATCTTTCATATTTCCGTAACCGTGAATAGGGATAATGTCAGGTATTGAGCTGTAAACCGTAGATAAGTATACTGAATGGCCGATGATGATAACAAAGGGAATACAGAACAGCAGTTTTATATATTTAGGAATCATTTCAGTTTCTTTAAAGTTTTATTCAGGTATTTTTCTACATTTTTTCTATCCGGAACAGTCGTAATCTCTTTCGTCAAAGCTTTTTCAAATTCAGTTTTTGCCTTTGAATATTCTTTTTTGTTAAAATAATACTTTCCTGATTGATAATAGACCAGCCAAAAATCCGGGTTCATAGATTGATAAGAAGGGATAACACCATCTGTCAACAGAGTATTTTTATCGTCTGCGGCTTCATTTATTTCTTTACCGTACATTTTAGACAATTCATAGTTTTGGAATTCTTCAGAATCTGCGAAGGGATCACGTGGAATATTCAGACTTGATTTTGAAAGATTATCCGGCTGTAATCCTTTATCTGAAAAGATTTCGTTCAGATCATAACAAACAAATTCTCCCAGCTGATAAGGATTGGAAGAAACCCATACCAGTTTTTTCTGAGGCGAAAATATAACGGCATGGTGAGCCAAAAGCTGATTGAGTGCTTTTTCATTACCATAACCGATACTTTCATCCTTTAAGCCGGTTCTGTTTCTTAAAATGGAAGCCATCTTTTCGGGAGTGATCTTTTTTTCTTTCTGCAAAAGCTCCTGAAGTTTTTCATAACGGTATTCCGAATGGCTTTCTTCAATATGCTTCAGATTTCTTTTATCATCTTTATAGGCATCAGACTGGAAATGATTGGTACAAAGAACCCTGCTTGTATTCTGTACGCTGTACACCCCGAAATTTTTAGGTGAAACTTCAATAATTACAGCATTTTTATCTGCAGCACTTCCCACAAGGATAGATTCTGAAACAAAAACTTTCCTTTTTTTAGCAATAGAAATCGCTTCTTCTATATTTTTAGCATACTGCAGAATTTCTCTTGTTACAAGAGAAATAGGTGTTTTTGCTGTCAAAGGAATTTTTGATTTCCCAGCATTGATCGTCACGGTAATTCCTTCTTTATTCATTCCGGAAACTACGCCGATCATTCCCGGCCAGCTTACGGACATGTATGGAATTCCTTCTTCGGGCTGAACAAATTCTACCAGCTTATTTTTTGCAAAATCGTCTCCTACATAAAAATCGAAATTTCTTCCGATCAACAGGTTTCCATCTTCGGTATTTTCATTCCACACGGCAAGTGAAGTACAGCCTACCATAGCCAAATCCTGCATGGCATGGCCGATATCATGAGCTCCGTGCAGGTAAAGATTTCTTAAATATTTGGGAGCAATAAAATTATACTGATCAGATGAATATTGTGACAAGCCATATAATTCTGCCTGATAATCTTCTCTTACATTGAGATACATTTTTCTGTTGTACCATTTTAAAAAGCCTCTTAACAGCCTTTGTTTGAATTTTGAGGGTACAAACCCTTCCACTTTTGAAAAGAAAATGCCTTCCTGCTTCTGCATTAAACTTTGGGTCAATGCTCCGTTATTATATCCCAGCTGCAAAGGATTACCTTTAATATAAAGCTCCCAGAGCTGCTGCTTATTTTTGGTAAGATAATTCTGATTATAGCTGAAAGTGCTGTCGTTAATCTGTTTTACTTTCGGAACTTCCAGAGCATATTGTTTTACATCGGGAATGTGATGGATAGATTTTGATATTCCGCAGGAAATGAGGAAAAAACAAAAAGTAAGGTAAAAAAGAGCTCTTGTATAAGATGGATGAATGGTATTCGTTTTTTTCACTTTAGTTTTTATTAATCATTTGTGTCAGCCGTCTGTCTATCATTTCTTTTCCCAGAATCTCCGCGCAGGTATTAAAAGCGCCGATGGTAACACCTAAAATCCCATGCATATTAACAGATTGTCCCGTTAAAAAAAGATTATCAATTTTCGTACGGGGAGAAACCATTGTTTTAAGGGGATTCTCAGAGCTTTTCATATATCCGTACATATTTCCTTCAAAATTCCCGATATAGTCCCGGTAAGACAAGGGGGAAGAAGTATATATCGTTTTGATGGCATGCCTTACATTCGGAATTTTCTTTTCCAGAGCGTCAAGCATCCTTTCTGTTTTTTCAAGTTTAAATCTTTCATACGCTTCTCCTCTTTCATGCTCATCCGCTACCGTGTTGAAAGTATTTTCCCATTCTTTAACCTCATCAAAATCCATATAAGAAATAGCAGTAAGACTTTCTGCGAATTCAGGATGATGTTTCGAAGGTGTAGAGGAGAGCATATAAGTTTCCGGCCATGACTCTTTCCGGTAACGGAATGCATTCCAGACCTGTTCTTCTGATGAATAATGATATCTGTTGTAATTGAAATTCGGAAGACTATGAGGTCTTAAAACCAGATAAATACTAAAGCATGATGAAACGGGCTTCCAGCTCAGAACCCTGTTCAAAAAGGATTTCTTTAGTCTTTCCTCTCCTATCAGTTTAATAGTGGAACGAATCTCTATATTTGAAATAAACTGTTTTGCCGAATATTCTTTTCCTTCTTTCGTTTTTACGGATGTCAATACATTATTTTCATTAAAAACAAATTCGGAAACTTCTGAATGTTTATGAACTTCCGCTCCATATTCCCGAAGTTTTCTGATCAGAAGTTTAGAGATCTGGCTTCCACCTTTTACACATTTGTAAGCACTTTGGATATAGGAATTTACCGTTAAAGCATGTACGTAGAAAGGTACATCTTCAGAGTCTCCGGCATATAAAAAATTGGAACCCAGCAAAACTGCCTGAAGTCTTTTGTTCTGGGTAACGGATTCAATAAATCTTTTGGTATTAAGATGCAGAATTTCTTCGTTGTAATTATCTTTTCCTACAACATGATATCTTGGAAACTGGCTGCAGACATACTGAATCTCTTCACAGTAGTTTTCAAGGTTTCCTTTTTCTTCAGGAAAATACTTAGAAAGCTGCTCAACGAAATTCTGATAGCCTTGTGCATGTGGATATTCTATTTCATCATCCCCAAAACTGATCCTGTCATATCCGTCTTCATCCATCAGCTGAAGCTCAAGATCCTCCATAATTTCCAGATAGGAAAAGAACTGGTTCAGATTCTGACCTTTGGATAAACCTCCAAGGTAATGAACTCCCGTGTCAAAAATCAGCTTGTCCCTTGAAAAAGTCTGCAGATTTCCTCCGTATTGATTATTTTTCTCAAGCACACACACTTTCAGACCTTCTTTCGCCAAAATAAGAGCTGAAACAAGACCTCCCAATCCGCTGCCGATTACAAGTATGTCGTATGCTTTCTTCAAAAGAGAATGTGCTTTTAATGATTAAGAAACAGGGAATTTAAGATATTTAAAGATTACTTTCGTACAGTAAGCAAAGAAATTCTATTTGGAAATATTATTTAATGATCTCAATTCTTAGTAAATCTTAATGGTTTTTAGTTTTTCGTTAGTTTTTATGGGATAAAAATAGAAAAATTAATCTATATCGTCCCAAAAATCAAAATAATTAAACCATTGAAGTGGATATTTTTTTACCATGGTTTCAAGATTCTGAACATACGACTGCAAAAGCCCCTGTGAATCACGGTTTTTGATATTCTGGGCAACTCTTGCATACAGATGGTAGTGAAGGTTATTTTCCTTCATCACATAGACATATACTACGGGAACTCCCAATCTTGAGGCAATCAAAAACGGACCAGCCGGAAATTTTGCGCTTTTCCCAAGCAGTTCTTCTTCCAGGTACTTAGATCCTTCAAAATAGCGGTCTCCGGTAAAGCAGATCAATTCATTATTGGATAAAGCCTGGTTGATCTCAAAGATATGAGACATATCTTCTTTTACATAAATAAATTTGATATTACTTTCTTTTACGGCAACGCTCTCCAGATATTCTTTAATCACGGTAACTTCCTGATCTGTAGTCACAAGATTGATCTGACAGTCAAAGTCGATATCAGCAAAAAAATGCTCTGCAATTTCAAAATTACCGATATGAGCACTGATCAGTACTCCTCCTTTTTTAGCAGCCAAAAGATTTCTGAGGTTTTCAATACCGTCAAACTCATAGGTATATTTTTCTCTGAGTCCGGCAGAAATAGCTGTTTTATCAATCAGAACTTTTCCGAAGGTAAAATAACTTTTAAATATAGATTTTTTGGATTTCCAGTATCCGTAGTTCAGTCTTTTCTGAAAGTAATAAAGAATGTATTGATTGCTTTTTTTCTGAAACAGTGAGTAATAAGCTGCCACAAAGTACAGCACACCATATGAACTTCTGATCCCGATATTTCTAATACACCAGACGAATATTCTGTATCCGAGTACTGTTCCTTTAGATTTACCTTTCCACTTGTTCATATATAGAATTTAATATAACAGAGAACCAATGTAATAATACCTTTTAGAAGTGTACGTTACCGAAACACGATGATATTATTACATTGGCACATTTTATAGAATAAAGATTTACTCAATAACTAAGCGTTTTTTTCAGCAATCTTATGTTCAATCGTTGTATAGAAATCATCAAATGTTACCATTTTCTTGAAATCTGCTTCTCCTAATTTCACCCCGAAATTGGATTCGATCACGACTACCATGTCGATATAATCTAAGCTGTCTAAGCCCAGTGTATTTTTAAGGTTGGCATCATTACTGATTTCGTCTCCGTCTACCTCGAATTCATTTACCAGAAAATCATTAACGATAGCAACAATTTTTTCCCTTTCCATGTTTTTAATCAAATTTTTTAACTATTAGTGCAGAATTGGTTCCCCCAAACCCAAAAGAATTCGACAAAAATACATCAATTTTTTGATTTTTTGTTTTTGCGACCAAATTTATCTTTTGTGCTTCATTATCAGGGTTTTCCAGATTAATATTTGGAGCTACAAAATCATTCTGCATCATCAGAATTGAATAGATAACTTCACTTGCACCTGCCATCCAGCATTCATGTCCGGTCATGGATTTGGTAGAGCTTACCGGAACTTCACCTCCGAAGATTTCATAGATTGCTTTTGCCTCATTGGCATCACCAATTGGAGTAGAAGTTGCATGAGCATTGATATAATCTATGTCTGAAGCTTTTAATCCTGACTGTTTTAGTGCTCTGTCCATTGCCAAAGCCGGCCCATCTACATTGGGTGTTGAAATATGTCCTCCGTTTGAAGAAAAACCATATCCAATAATTTCTGCAATGATTGGAGCTCCTCTTCTTTGAGCGGACTCTAAGCTTTCAACAATCAGACTGGCTGCACCACCACTTGGAATCAATCCGTCTCTTTCTGCATCAAAAGGCCTGGATGCTTTTGTGGGTTCATCTTCTCTGGCTGAGAAAACTCCCAATCCGTCAAAGCTTGCCATGGAATATTTATTGGTTTCCTGAGCACCACCACAGATAATCATGTCCTGAAAACCATTTTTGATCATCATATAAGCCAGGCCCAAAGAATGGGATCCGCTTGCGCATGCTGCACTGATGGTAAGATTGATCCCTTTCAGTTTAAAAATAGTTGAAAGGTTCATTGTTACTGTTGAGTTCATTGACTTGAAGATCGCTCCCGACCCCATCAGTGTGGTATCTTTCTTTTCCCTAGCAATATCAATAGATTCTACTACTGCCTGGGAAACACTGTCATTTCCATATAAAATTCCCACTTCATGAGAATCTAAGAATTCTTCATCCAGATTTGCCTGTTTTAAAGCATCAATGGTAGCCAGATAAGCATATTCGCTTTCTTCTCCCATACTGATACGCTGGCGTCTGTTTAAGAGGTTTTTCAGATCGGGTTTCGGAACAACTCCTGTAAGGCCAGACCTGAAACCAAATTCTTTTCTGTCCGGATCTAAAACAATACCGGATTTTCCTTGATATAGGGATTCCCTGACCTCTTCTAAAGACGTCCCGATGCAGGAATAAATTCCCATTCCGGTAATTACAACCCTATTTTCCATTTGCTTATATTTGATTTAACAATGTAGCAGTCTAGTAATGTAACAATATTTTATTGAGATTCATCCAACATTGGTACACTGGTACATCGATATATTGTTAGATTATTATGAGTAAATTCCTCCGTTAATATTAATCACTTCTCCTGTAATGTAGGAAGATTTTTTAGATGCTAAAAATGCTACCAGATCCGCTACTTCTTCTGCTTCTCCGAATCTGTTGGCAGGAATCATTGCTTTCAGCTCTTCTTCATTAAAGTCCTGAGTCATATCTGTTTTGATGAAACCTGGAGCTACGGCATTTACGGTAACATTTCTTTTGGCAACTTCCTGAGCAAGGGCTTTTGTAGCACCTACCACAGCGCCTTTTGCAGCAGAATAATTCGTCTGTCCGGCGGTTCCTTTTACTCCGGATACGGAAACCATATTGATGATTCTTCCGTATTTGTTACGAAGCAGCTTTTGGATGAAGAAATTGGTTACATTGAAAAATCCATCCAGACTTGTATTGATCACACTGTTCCAGTCTTCTTTCTGCATCCACATAAAAAGACCATCTCTTGTGATTCCGGCATTATTGACGATAACTTCTACCACTGCGTCAGGATTTTTCTCCTGCCAGTCCGTCAAAACAGTTTTTGTCTCTTCGGTATTTCCTACATCAAATTTAAGGATTTCTCCCGTAGCACCCAATTCTTCCACTTTAGCCAGCGTTTCGTTTGCTGCGGTTTCGTTTGAAGCGTAGTTGATAAGGATGTGATAGTTTTTCTCTTCAGCCAGTTTTATACAGATTGCCCTCCCGATTCCTCTGGAGCCTCCTGTTACAATTGCACATTTCATGCGTTAGTGTTTATATCGTTTTTAGTTTTTTTAAGTTGAGAGGATGTCTTTATTGAATAGACAATTCATGACAGCCAATAGTTACATTCCCTTCAGATATTTCTTCACTTCCTCCAGATACGGATACATCACCATATCATCTGAGAAAGCAGGAATTATTTTTCTGATTTCATCATACAGTTCTTTTGTAGAGGATGAAACTTTATCCTGGAAACCAAGATATTCAACAGCCTGAATAATCGTAATAGCTTCGATCGCTAATACTTCAAAAGCATTTTCAATCACTTTTCTGCAGATCACCGCAGCATTTGTTCCCATGCTAACGATATCCTGATTGTCATTGTTGTTTGGAATACTATGAACATACATAGAGTTCGATAACATCTGACTTTCGGCTGTGGTAGAAGTTGCTGTAAACTGTACTCCCTGCATTCCGAAATTGAAACCTAATTTACCTAGATTCACAAAAGGAGGCAAAATTTCATTGATTTTAGCATTGAGAAGATAGTTTAACTGTCTTTCTGCAAGCATTGTCAGTTTGGTTACCACAATCTTAAGTTTGTCCATTTCCAGAGAGATGTAATCTCCGTGGAAGTTTCCTCCGTGATAAACATGTTGGTCTTCAACGTTGATAATCGGGTTATCATTGGCAGAATTAATCTCATTTTCAAGAACTTTCTCTGTATATTCCAACGTATCCAATACCGGGCCTAAGATCTGAGGAACACATCGTAAAGAATAATATTCCTGAACTTTTTCTTTGAATACTTTCTCCTGTTCTTCAAAGTGGGTATAAAGGTGATCTTCTCTTTTTCTGATCAGTTTACTGTCTGCCAGATGAGCTCTCATTCTTTCTGCAACTTTCTGCTGACCATAATGCTTTTTCGTTCCGTTCAATGCTTCTGACAGGTGATCATCATAAGCCTGTACAATTTCATTGATCGCACAAGAAAGTCTCAGAGAAATATCTGTAAGCTGATTCGCTTTATAGGCATTCACAATACCGATTCCTGACATTACGGACGTTCCGTTCATCAAAGCAAGACCTTCACGGATCTCTACTTTTATCGGTTCCAATCCTTCAGTTTCAAAAACCTCTTTGGTAGATTTTCTTTCTCCTTTATAAAAGACCTCTCCTTCTCCTATCAGTACCAAAGCCAGATGAGCCAGCTGAACAAGGTCACCGCTTGCTCCTACACCTCCATGTTCAAAAATTAATGGGGTAATATCTCTGTTGATCAGTTCCTGAAGAAGATAAATAACAGACTGATGTACTCCTGAATTTCCTAATGACAAAGTATTCAGTCTTGCCAGCATACATGCTTTCACCTCATCTGCAGGCAAAGGGTTTCCGATTCCTGAGGAGTGGCTTCTGATAAGATTATACTGAAGCTGATGCGTATCTTCATCACTGATTTTAAACTGAGCCATAGGCCCAAAACCGGTGTTTACACCATATATTACTTTATTTTTTGAAAACTCCTTTAAAAACTGAAAACTCTTATCCACTCTTGATAAAAGTGATTCATCCAGTTCTATTTTTTCATTCTCAATGATAATTTTTTGAAAGTCTTTCAGTTCTAAAAAGTTATTTATTTTCATCAATTAAAAGTAATAGTTGATAATTTTGTAAAATATTAATTATTTGTCACTAATTTTGCGGCAAAGATAAAAGTTATTATTAAAATAAAAAATCAAAGATGAGCAAAGAATTTGTTGACGTTCTTGTAATCGGAGCCGGACCTTCCGGATGCGTGTCTTCTTCGTACCTGAAGAACAATAATGTCAGCGTAAAAGTAGTCGAAAAGACAAAATTCCCCAGACTGGTAGTGGGTGAAAGCTTAATTCCGAGGGTAATGGACCACTTTGATGAGGCCGGACTTTTCCCTGCATTAGACAAAATGGGCTTTGAAAAAAAGTTGGGAGCCCGTTTCCTTCGTGGTGAAGAAGTCTGCATTTTTGATTTCAGCAACAAATTCGGGGAAGGCTGGGATTGGACCTGGCAGGTTCCGAGAGCTGATTTTGATAATACTCTTGCTCAGGAAGTCATTAATAAAGGAATTGATCTTGAATTTGAAACTGAAGTTATTGACATAAAATTTGACGGAACAGATTCTGTAACTACGGTAAGAACTAAGGATGGAGAAACGAAAGAAATTCATGCTAAATTTGTTATTGATTCCAGTGGTTACGGAAGAGTACTGCCTCGTCTGCTTGATTTAGAAAAACCTTCAAAACTGTCTCCTCATTCTGCCATTTTCTCTCATGTGGATGATATTAACAGAGAACCGGGAGAGGAAGGTACTTTAATTTCTTTTGATATCATTGAAACAGAAGTATGGCTTTGGGTAATTCCTTTTTCCAACGGAAACACCAGTATTGGAATTGTAGGACCTACTGAATATATCGACAAATTATCTGAGAACGGAAATACGACTGAGGCTTTAAGAAAGGCTATTTCTCTTTCTGATTATTATGTAAAACGTTTTGGGAATGTAGATTTCCTTTTTGAGCCAAGACATCTGAAAGATTATTCTTGTTCGGTTAAAAGTTTATTCGGTGACGGGTTTGCTTTAACAGGAAATGCTTCAGAATTCCTTGATCCAGTATTTTCTTCAGGAATGGCTTTTGCCACAGAATCCGGAATGTTGGCTGCAAAACTGGCATTAAGACAATTAAACGGAGAAAAAATTGACTGGCAGACGGAATACTCCGATTATATTTTATACGGTGTGGATGTTTTCACCACGTATGTAAAAGAATGGTATACCGGAAATCTTCAGGAGCTCTTCTTCCACCAGCCAGAAAATCTTGATGTAAAGAAAAAAATCTGTGCTGTTTTAGCAGGTTATGTCTGGAACAAAGACAATCCTTTTGTAAAAAAACATGATACGGCTATTAAAAACCTTGCCAACCTGATCAAGTTAGAAAAACAGGAACAGCAAAACCAAGCATAAAAAAACGGTCTGAATTTTCAGACCGTTTTTTATTATTTTATAACTGCTTTAATTTCTTTTCCCAATTTCTTCCCTGTAACCTCATAGGCTGCGGCTATTCTTCCGTATTCCCATGCAAATTCTTTATTCATCTGCTTACCACCTATTTTATCTGCCTGTAATCTCATCACTACTTTCGAAGGATTATCAGTTTCTACAAATTTCATATCTGCTGTTAATTTTGCTTCCTGAGAACCTATCATTCCGCCATACCAGCCCGCATAAATCCATTTTGCATCAATAATCAGAGTATATTTTGTTTGTGCATCCTTTTTGAAAACTACTTTTTTGGATTTACCATTAATACCTTTGAGAAAATAGTCCAAATATTCAGAATTTTTAAACTGTTCCCACTGATAAATCCAGTTTTTCCACACAGCTTCGCTTTTTTTAGCTGTAATATCAGTTTTTCTGTTTTCCAGATATTGAGCTTCCGTCAGGTTCTTCTCCTGATAGACTGCATTATCAAATACCAACTGAACATTTACTTCGTTTTGATCTTTTAAAAAATCAAAATTCCCCTGTTCAAAATTGATTTGGTTCTGAGCGAAAGCAACTGTTGTGATTGTTACAAAAATCAACAATAATAGTTTTTTCATAGTGTATTAGTTCTAATTTTTAAGCCACCAAAGATATATAAAAATGCAGTTCCCGGTCTTTCTTTATATTTAATTTTATCTTAAATCTATAAAAGTAATTGGTTTTCTGCTGTTTGGATTAAAAACAGTTTTAGACAGGATATCAAAATCAATGATTTCAATCTTCGGACTTACTCTCAATTTTGCCCGGAAATGATCTCTCACTTCATTGACAAAGCTATCATGTTCTTCTTCTGTGCTTAGTTTAATGATTATTTCATCAAGCCCTATTTCGTTGGCCTGAATAACGATCTGATAGCATAAGATATTGTTGAAGTCATTTAAAATATCATTCATAGCAGGCGGATACAAAGTTGTTCCTTTGTATTTGATCATCTGCTGTTTCCTGCCTACTACAGGTCCTAATCTCATTGTATTTCTTCCACACTGGCATGGTTCATAATGAGCTTTTACAATATCTCCGGTTTTAAATCTTAAGAGCGGAATGGCTTCTACTCCTAAAGTAGTGATGGTAAGTTCACCATTTTCTCCTTCGTTTACCGGATTTCCGTTATCATCAAGAATTTCTGTAATGATCAGTTCCGGATGATGATGTCCTCCGATCTGGAATTCGCACTCTGTAAAAGCGGTACTCATTTCAGTAGAAGCATAGGTTGAAAAGAGTTTTATATTCCATTTCTCCTTGATTTTCTGTGAAAGGATATTATCTGTAAAATCCTGATTTTTGATACTTTCTCCGATGCATACTGCACCGTAAACACTCGATTTTTTATAATCTAATCCGTGTTTTTCGGCATAATCAATCATTTTCAGCAGAAAAGAAGGTACTGTGATCAGATATTTAGGTTTATATCTGAAAATAGAATCCCACTGCAGTTCAGGAATTCCGGGTCCCATTCTCACCACACTTGCACCCATTTTTCTTAAGCCCAGGAAGTAAGCAAGCCCCGCCATAAACCGTTTGTCTATGGTGGTAATCATCTGAACAACATCTCCCTTTTGAATTCCTGCACAGGCAAACGATATCGCTTCATTGTACGCAAGCCTCTCAAGATCACTGTCGGACAATCCGAAAGTAACCGGATCTCCCAAAGTTCCGGAAGTGGTGCTGTAATCAACAATTTTATCAGGTGTTATACAGAAAAAATCATGGTTATACTGCTGAAGATCATTTTTTGTGGTGGTGGGAATCTTCTGAAGATCTTCCAACGTACGAATGTCAGCAATAGTGATATTGTTTTCTTTGAACAGTTTCTGATAAAAAGATGAATGAGTCTCAAGATAGATCAAAAGCTCATGAAGTTTTTCTTCCTGAAATATTTTGATTTCCTGAATCTCTGCTTTCTCGATTGACGGATGAAATTCCAATGATTTTAATTTTTAAAAGGCAAATTTATTTAAAATTACAAGATTGTAGAAGGTATTCATGTAAAATGTATTCATGATGTCAGCTACAGATTTATCTCTGAAACGTAAAAGTTTGCATATTGGTATTTCCAGCAGTATTGACTGTAGTTACTTTCAACGTATGCGAGCCAGATCCCTTTGGACATTTTTCATCAAAAGTGTATACAAAATTATCTTTTACACGGGCAAAGCGGAGCCACTTTCCATCCAGTTCAGCCCGAAATGAAATAATATCTCCCACTTTCGTTGTTCCTTTTAACAGTAATGAATTGCCATTAACCATTGCTCCTTCAGCCCAGCCTGGTGAAACAGACGGCAGATTATTATCAATCAATAATTTTGCTGTCCCTAATCTGTTGAATTGTCCTTCTGCCCGATCACCATTCCATTTTACTTTTACGACATTTTTGTCACTGCCATAATCAAGGAGAATAACAGCTTTATCTTTTTCTGCAGTGGTTAACTTTCTATTCGGTTTTATTTTCAAAGTATATTCATCCTGAACAGGAATATACGGGCTATGCAAGACAATTGTATTTGAAACAGCATTTGGATCATTATCAGGTCTTTCATAGGCATTAAAATTTACCGCATCATAAACTGCATTTTTGCTAAAACCGATCTCTGTATTTTCTGTGATAATGGTTTTCCCTTCGTTAGGCATTACAGTTTTTCCTGTAGAAGATATTTTTTCTGAAGTTTTATTTAACTGCAGTTTTGTTGTTAACCGGCTCGTGTTTCCTTTAACATCTTTCAGAACAATTTCAATAGTATGAACATTTTCATCCTGAAGGTTGATAATCCCTGTTAAATTTGAAAGACTATAATTCTGAAGCTTCATTCCCGGTAAATCAGATAAATGCTGAATTCCCATTTTATCCCTGATGAATTTAGTATAGTCTATACAGCCATTGATATAACGGGTATCATCATAGTGCACCTTATCAATTTTAAAACTGTAAATCAGCCTGCCATCCATCAATAGTTCTGCATTATAAATGCCCAGATTAAATCCTTGATTAGCCTTATCTACTGCTTTAATGGCAAAACTTATTTCTGGAGAATTAACCTGAACGAGATTAGAAGTATAAACATTTCCCGCTTTTTTTACTGCGATTCCATTCGCCCCTGGTTCATAAGTGCTGAAACGACGGTCATACCAATACAATCCACTGATAATTGGTGCGATATTATCAGGAATGCTAAAGCCAAAAAGCAACGGATTAAGACATTCTTCTGTTTTGGTATCTCTTATTTCAAAATGCAGATGCGGCCCCGCAGAGCCTCCGGTATTTCCACTCAAAGCAATTTGCTGCCCTTTCTCCATCGGAAACTGTCCTGGCTGAAAAGTAATGTCCTGTTCCCACTTTTCGTCTTTATATTGTTTTTCCTTTACATATTCATCCAGTTTACTGAAGTATTTATTCAAATGGGCATATACTGTGGTATAACCGTTGGGATGGGTGATGTATACTGCATTTCCAAATCCGTACCGCTCCACTTTTATTCTGCTCACATAGCCTTCTGCTGCTGCAAGAACCGGTAAATTCTCCTGACTATTGGTTCTCAAATCCAATCCCATGTGAAAATGATTGGTACGGACAGCGCCAAAATTGGCAGCCAGCTGCATAGGAATGTTTAAGGGGTTCCGGAAATAATTCTGAGGGTACTTATTTTGAGCGTTTACAATGCCCATGTTGATAAAACAAACAAAAAGCATCAGGTGATAAAAGATTTTCATACAGCATTTGGGTTTATACGTCTATTTAAATGTACAAAATTCCGGCCAATAAACGGTTGTTGCTATAACCTATTTTTAGAATCAATTTATTTTCTTAACCACAGATTTCACAGATTTTCGCAGATGATTATGTTGTAGATCTATGGAAAATTATTTTTAAGTTTTAGGTAAAGCCTGAGGATCGTTTTCTATATTAATTAAGCGGGCTAAAGCCCACTTCTATTGAATAAACTGCGTTAAATTTTATATAAAAAACAGTCGGAAAAACTCACTCATTCACCACTCATCATTCACTTTTTGCCACTTTCTTCATTTATATTTCTGAAATTGAACTTTTTAATAGAAATTACCTAAATAAAACATATATTATAAACCGACAAATTTTAGTAAATTTGCAGACTTAATTAATCAACGATATTGAGATATTTACAATGAGCCAATTTAAAGAATACAAAAACCTCAACCTTATTGACGTAGCAGAGAATGTAGCGGAATTTTGGAAACAAAATAAAACTTTCAATAAGAGTGTTGAGATTCGTCAGGGAAATCCTGAGTTTGTTTTTTATGAAGGTCCGCCTTCAGCAAACGGTATGCCTGGAATTCACCACGTAATGGCAAGAGCATTGAAAGATATTTTCTGCCGTTACCAGACTCAAAACGGAAAGCAGGTTTTTCGTAAAGCTGGCTGGGATACGCATGGTCTTCCTGTGGAACTGGGTGTAGAAAAAGAATTAGGAATCACGAAAGAAGATATTGGCAAAAAAATCTCTATTGAAGACTATAACAAAGCTTGCCGTGAGGCAGTAATGCGTTATACCGATGTATGGAATAACCTTACAGAGAAAATCGGATATTGGGTAGACCTTGATGATCCGTACATCACGTACAAGTCAAAATATATGGAAACCGTTTGGTGGTTATTGAAACAGTTGTATAGCAAAGACTTGTTGTACAAAGGTTATACAATCCAGCCTTACTCTCCAAAAGCAGGAACAGGACTTTCTTCTCATGAACTTAACCAGCCTGGAACGTATCGTGATGTTTCGGATACAACGGTTGTGGCTCAGTTTAAAGTAAAGAAAGACTCTTCGGCATTGTTCAATGATGTTGAAGGAGATGTACATATCCTTGCATGGACGACGACTCCATGGACGCTTCCATCCAATACCGCTCTTACTGTAGGTAGAGATATTGAATATGTTGTAGTGAAAACCTTCAATCAATATACATTTGAACCTGTAACGGTTGTGTTATCAAGCGTTCTTTTACCTAAAGTTTTCGGTAAAAAATATGCAGAAGGTACAGATGAGGATTTTGCCAACTATACGCCGGAAACGAAAGTAATTCCATTCAGAATATTAAAAGAATTTACGGGAGAAAAACTTGTTGATACTAGATACGAACAATTAGTTCCTTGGTTTACACCTAATGATAATCCTGAGAATGCATTCAGAGTAATCTTAGGAGATTTCGTAACGACTGAGGACGGTACAGGTATCGTTCATACAGCTCCTACTTTTGGTGCTGATGATGCAAGAGTGGCTAAAATGGCTCAGCCTGAGGTTCCACCGATGTTGGTAAAAGATGAAAATGACAATCTTGTACCATTGGTAGATTTACAAGGGAAATTCATCAAAGGAGAAAATGTTCCTGAGGTATTCTCCGGAACCTATATCAAAAACGAATATTACGATGAAGGAACTGCTCCTGAGAAATCATGGGATGTAGAACTTGCGATCCTGTTGAAAACAGAAAACAAGGCTTTCAAAGTAGAGAAATATGTTCACTCTTATCCACACTGCTGGAGAACAGATAAACCGGTATTGTATTACCCGTTGGATTCATGGTTTGTGAAAATGACTGCTGTAAAAGACAGACTGGTTAATTTAAACAAAGAGATCAACTGGAAGCCAAAAGCTACCGGAGAAGGACGTTTTGCCAACTGGTTGGAGAATGTAAACGACTGGAATCTTTCCCGTTCAAGATATTGGGGTATTCCGTTGCCAATCTGGAGAACAGATGACCTGAAAGAAGAAAAGATCATAGGTTCTGTAGAAGAACTTTACAATGAAATAGAGAAATCAATTACAGCTGGATTGATGACTGAAAACCCATTCAAAGGTTTCATCATCGGAAGTATGGCTGAGTCTAACTATGAACTTGTGGATCTTCACAAAAATGTAGTAGACAAAGTAGTATTGGTTTCTGATTCAGGAAAAGCAATGAAACGTGAAAGTGACTTGATCGACGTTTGGTTCGATTCAGGTTCTATGCCTTATGCACAGTTGCATTATCCTTTTGAAAACAAAGAATTAATAGATAATAACAAAGCATTCCCTGCTGATTTCATCGCAGAAGGTGTTGACCAGACGCGTGGATGGTTCTATACGCTTCACGCTATCGGTACGGCTGTTTTTGACTCTGTTGCTTATAAAAACGTAATGAGTAACGGTCTTGTTCTGGACAAGAACGGACAAAAGATGTCAAAACGTTTAGGAAATGCAGTAGATCCTTTCGAAACACTTTCTGTATATGGACCGGATGCTACCCGTTGGTATATGATCTCCAATGCAAACCCATGGGAAAACCTAAAGTTTGACATTGAAGGAATTGACGAAGTAAGAAGAAAGTTCTTTGGAACACTTTATAACACCTATTCATTCTTTGCTTTATATGCGAATGTTGATGGCTTCAGCTATTCAGAAAAAGAAGTGGAAAACCGTCCTGAAATTGACAGATGGGTCCTTTCTGAACTGAATCTTCTGATCAAAGAAGTAAAGGCTTTCTATGAAGACTATGAACCAACAAGAGTAGCAAGAGCAATCAGTACTTTTGTGAATGATAACCTGAGTAACTGGTATGTAAGATTATGCAGAAGACGTTTCTGGAAAGGAGAATATTCTGACGACAAAATCTCTGCTTACCAAACATTATATACATGCCTTGAAGTAGTTGCTAAACTATCTGCTCCGATTGCTCCGTTCTTTATGGATCAGTTATATCAGGATTTGAATAAAGTAACAGGTAAAGAGAACTGTGAATCTGTACACTTAACAGACTTCCCGGTAGCTGATGAAAGCTTAATTGATCAGGATCTGGTTGAAAAGACGCATTTGGCTCAGAACATTACAAGCATGGTCTTCTCACTGAGAAAGAAAGAAAATGTAAAAGTTCGCCAGCCGTTACAAAAGGTATTGGTTCCTGTATTGGATTCTAAAACAGAAGAGCAAATTCTTGCTGTTGCAGATCTGATCAAGCAGGAAGTAAACGTGAAAGAATTACAGTTAATCAATGCTGAAGAAGCATCTCACTTAATTGTAAAACAGATAAAGCCTAACTTCAAAGCTCTTGGTCCTAAGTTAGGAAAAGACATGAAGGTGGTAGGTGCCGAGATTGCAAATCTTACCACAGAACAGATTGCCGGTCTTGAAAAAGAAGGAAAAATAGATGTTCAGGGATATGAGATCACACTTGATGATGTGGAAATCTCTACAAAAGATATCCCGGGATGGACAGTTACTTCCGATGGTAAAACAACTGTGGCATTAGATTTGACGTTAACCGATGAGCTAAAATCTGAAGGTATCGCAAGAGAATTCATCAACAGAATTCAAAACCTGCGAAAAGATAAAGACTTTGAACTGACAGACAAGATTAATATCTCCATTGAAGAAAACTCACCTTTCCTTGATGATATTAAGAAAAATGAAGAATATATTTCTTCTGAAGTCTTGTCAAATAAAATAGAAATTGTATCTTCACTTTCAAATTTTAACGAAATCGAAATAGATGAGGTTAATTTTAAGATAAATGTTGAAAAAAATTAACATGTAGTTATTATATTTCAAATTCCATTTCATAATTTTATTAAAAAAGAGAACGAATATGTCAGACGAAAGAGTTAGATACAGCGATGCTGATTTACAGGAATTTAAAGCGATCATCAAAGAAAAAATAGAAAAAGCAGAAAAAGATCTTCAGCTTATCAGAGAAAGTTTCATCAACGACCAGAATAACGGAACTGATGATACCTCTCCTACTTTCAAAGCTTTTGAGGAAGGAGCAGAAACATTAAGCAAAGAGCAAAACTCTATTTTGGCAGGAAGACAGGAAAAATTCGTGCGTGACCTTAAAAATGCTTTGATCAGAATCGAAAACAAAACGTATGGTGTTTGCAGAGTAACAGGAAAACTGATTCCTAAGGAAAGACTTTTAGCCGTTCCTCATGCTACGCTGAGCATTGAAGCGAAAAATATGCAAAAATAACCGTAAGGTTTGTAAAATACTATTGGGTTTATATCGTATTCACGGATACTTTATAAACCTAATTTTTAATGTATACCCATGAGCGAATTATTAATTTTAGGATTTATTATCGCAATAATTCTACTGTTTTTCAACAGAGAATGGATCAAAAACAGATTCTTCCCTGATCAGCAGAAAAACTATACTATTGATGATCAATTCAATTCTGATAAACGCGAGCGGGAGAAAGAGATCGACAGACTTTTAAGCAAAATGGGCAAAAACGGAATCAATGATTTGTCTGAAAAAGATAGAAAACGACTCGACGAATTGTCCAAAATGTAAAAATTAAATATAAGAAATGGAATCTATTATAGTACATCCAAAAAATTCAATGGAGCTTAGTGCACTGAAAAGTGTACTGAAAGAAATGAACATTAAATTTGAAAAAGCTCATGTTAAAAGTTCGTATAACGGACAGAAAGTGGTTAAGAAAGCAAGCGATAATAACAATATAAAACCTGCTGCAAAACCGTCAAAACCTAAAGGACAGTAATGAAAAAGATATTAGCGATAACATTTTTAGTGTTGTTAATTGACCAGGCTTCAAAAATTTACATCAAAACTCATTTTGAACTGAATGAAAGCATTCCTGTGATAAACGGTTTCTTTAACAAAACTTTTGTTGAAAACCCGGGAATGGCCTATGGATTTCATTTTGGCGGAATCATCGGAAAATACTTTCTGGTAATCCTAAGAGTTTTCCTGATCGGAGGAATGGTATATATGTTTAAAAAATGGTTAAAAGACGGAGCTTCCAATTATCTTTTGATTCCAATGGCTATCATTTTCGCCGGAGCAATCGGAAATCTTATTGACGGAATGTTTTACGGAATGATCTTCGATACCGGAACAGTATATGATGCCAGTACCGACCGATGGATTGGATATGGAGGCATCTCTAAGCTTGTTCCTTTCGGACATGGATATTCTACCTTTATGAAAGGCTGTGTGGTAGATATGCTTCACTTCCCGGTAGTAGACTGGTACGTTCCCGAAAGCTGGCCTTTAATAGGAGGAAAACATATTGAGTTCTTCAAATATATTTTCAATGTTGCCGATTCTGCTATCACAATAGGTGCGGCTTTCCTTCTAATCTTCAGAAAAAAAGCATTCCCAAATGGGCTTGAGTTTTAAAAGATGTATTTTCGGATGAAAAAAATAATCAAAAATATTTTTAAAATTTTCCTGCTTCTTCTGGTTGCAGGAATTATTTTTATTGCCTGGGCGAATTACAGCATCAAAAAGGACAGCGAATCATTTGTATCTTACAATATCGCTGATGTACCGGAAGCCAAAACAGGACTGTTACTGGGAACCGGAAAACTTCTGGCCAACGGAACCCCAAATGCGTATTTCTACAACAGAATTAAGGCTGCAAGCGATTTATACAAAAGCGGAAAAGTACAATATATCATTGTAAGTGGCGACAACAGTACCAAAGACTATAATGAACCTGAAGATATGCAGCTGGCGTTGATGCAGGAAGGAGTTCCACAGGATAAAATTATTTTAGACCATGCCGGGTTTAGAACGCTGGATTCTGTGGTAAGAGCAAAAGATATTTTCAGCCAGACAAAGCTGATCATTATTTCTCAGAAATTCCACAATGAAAGAGCCGTTTTCCTGGCCAGAAAAAATGGAATGGAAGCCTTTGGATATAATGCTGCTGATGTAAATAAATATGCAGGGTTAAAAACCAACATTAGAGAATATGCTGCCAAAGCAAAAGCTTACTGGGATCTTCTTTTTGGGGTAGAGCCTAAATTTGGAGGAGAGAAGATTGTGATTCCTTAATCTTTTTTAACCACAGATTACGCAGATTTTCACAGATGATTGGGTTGAACATGCTAGATTTTTGTGGATTGATAGGTTTTGGCTAAAGCTATTGAACGAGTTCTTAATTTAAAGCTGGCCAGGCTAAAGCTCCTATTGAATTTTAAATGACAACATCTTTTAATCTTTTAATCTTTTAATCTTTTAATCTTTTAATCTTTTAATCTTTTAATCTTTTAATCTTTTAATCTTTTAATCTTTTAATCTTTTAATCTTTTACACCATTATTCCCGTCAAACCTCGTAAATTTGCTATTCATTAATTTTTAAATATAAATTTTAAACAAATGTCAAGAATTCTTACCGGCATTCAAGCCACCGGAACACCCCATCTTGGAAATTTATTGGGGGCAATTATTCCTGCTATTGAACTATCCAAGCAGGAAGGAAATGAATCATTTTTATTTATTGCGAATCTTCACACGCTTACCCAGATTAAAGATGCGCAGACGTTAAGACAAAATACCTACGAGATTGCTGCGGCTTGGCTTGCTTGTGGATTGGATACTGAAAAAACATATTTCTACAGACAAAGTGATATCGCTGAAACCTGTGAACTTTCTTGGCATTTATCATGTTTTTTTCCTTATCAAAGATTAACATTGGCCCATTCATTCAAGGATAAAGCTGACAGACTTCAGGATGTAAATGCGGGTCTCTTTACTTATCCTATTTTGATGGCTGCAGATATTTTACTGTATGATGCTGAAATTGTCCCTGTAGGAAAAGACCAGCTTCAGCACCTGGAATTTGCCAGAGATGTTGCCTCAAGATTCAACAATCAGATGGGTGAAATTCTTGTGCTGCCACAGTCTGAACTTCAGGAAGACACCAAATATGTTCCTGGAACAGACGGTCAGAAAATGTCAAAATCAAGAGGAAATATCATCAATATTTTCTTACCTGAAAAGGAACTTAAAAAGCAGGTAATGAGTATTGAATCGGATTCAAAATCTTTAGAAGAGCCTAAGGATCCTGAAACAGATAAAACATTCCAGATTTATCAACTTGTTGCTACACCTGAACAGACTGAAGAATTAAGAGCAAAATATCTTGCCGGAAACTTCGGATACGGACATGCTAAGAAAGAATTACTGGATCTTATTCTGGTACGTTTTGAGAAGGAAAGAGAAACGTTCAATTATTATATGAACAATCTTGACGAGCTGGAAGCAAAACTACAGCAAGGCGCTGAGAAAACCAGACCTATCGCACTGGAAACTCTTAAAAGAGTAAGAACAAGCTTAGGATTTTAATTCCGAGTTTTAAACATAAGAAAGCCTTTCGTTTGAAAGGCTTTTTCTATTGATATAAATTGATATAAAATATTACTTTTTAACGGGCATTATTCTTTGTCAGAATAAAGTAATGCATCTGATCTCCAAATTCATAGACAATATCCCAGCCTGGGTATTGTTTTATAATGGTTTTAATGATAGACAGTCCCAAGCCTGTGGATGTATGATCTGATCCCTGTTTATAGAAACGGTTAAAAATTCTTGATTTATCTAAAGGTACAGATGTTCCGCTATTTTGGAATGTGATCCTGTTATTTTCAACGATAATATTTAAGGTTCCTTCTTCATTATTATATTTAACAGCATTTTTAAGAAGATTGGATAACAGAATATCTGCCAGATCCTGATTAAAATCTGCCATAAATTGCCCTTTCTCAATAATATTGACCTCTACTTTTTTAAATGTAATGAAATCTTCATAATTCTGAACCAATTGAGCAATCATCCCATTAAAATTAACATCTGAAGTTTTATTAAATTGGCTGTTCTCAATTTTGGAAAGCATGAGTAAGGATTTATTTAACCCTACCATTCTTCTCAGATCATTCTTCACTTCAGTAAGAAAGGTAAGATTCTTTTTATCAAGATCATCATTCTGAACCATGAGATCAATCTTATTGATCACAATAGCCAAAGGAGTCTGAAGCTCATGAGAAGCATTTTCAATAAACTGTTTCTGCTGATAAAAAACAAGCTCGTTACGTTCAATCATTTCATTGATTTCCACATTCAATTCTTCAAACTCGGTGATTTTATAAGTCTGCTTTTCCTGCGAAAAAGGGATTCCAAACTGATATTTTTTAAGTTTATCCAAAATCAGATAGAAAGGCCTCATTGCTTTATTCAACAGATATCCGTTGATTACAACAATACTTATGACCAAAAGGAGATAAAGCACAATCAAGGCTGTCGTAAGATCGTATATCAATTCATCTTCTTCTACGGTGGAAGTTCTTATGATAAGCCGTTGATTCATTTTGAACTGATCAATAAAGTCTGCCTCAAGAACCCTGTAAGGCTGGTCTTTATCATCATATTCCATGTAGTACATCTTGTTGTAAAGCCTGCTTTTGTTTTGATATTCTTCAGCTTTGATTGGGTTGATTTTAAATTCATTGAATCCAAAATCATTATTATTCAAAAGCTGAGGATTAAGATAAACAGCTTTGATGATCTGTATTTTCCGGTTCCTCAATCCATCATCTACATTATCATGTACTTCATCCAGAATGTAGGCATAAAACAATCCTGCCCAAACTGCAATAATAAATAGCAGGATTATGATCAGGTATTTTATGGTATAATATTTTAAAGAGACTTTCATCAGATGAATTTATATCCTATTCCGTACACAGCCTGGAAATCGGCTTCTGCATTGAGTGTTTTTAATTTTTTACGAAGATTTTTGATTTGGGAATAAATAAAATCCAGACTGTCTGCCTGATCTATATAATCTCCCCAAATGGCTTCTGCCAGAGTTGTCTTTTGCAGGGTTTTTTCCGGATGGATAACAAAATAATACAAAAGATCATATTCTTTACGGTTGAGAACCAGCTCCTCATCTCCTATTTTTACTGTTCTGTTCTCCGGATCAATACTTATATTTTTGTAACGGATAATATTTTCGCCATCCTGATTTTTTCTTCTGATCACAGATTTGATTCTCGCCATCAGCTCCGCAAGGTGGAAAGGTTTTGCAAGATAATCATCAGCTCCAATTTCCAGTCCGGTTACCTTATCATCTACTGAATCTTTAGCAGAAAGGATGATTACGGGATCTTTCTTGTGCATTTTTTTTATTTCTTTCAGCAGATCTATTCCGTTTCCGTCAGGCAGCATAATATCCAGCAAAATACAGTCATATTCGTAAGAAATAATTTTCTCCAGCCCGCCGCTGTAATTTTCTGCATATTCCACAATGAAATGCTCTGCTTCAAGAAATTTCTGGACTGTATCTTTCAGTTCGGGTTCATCTTCTACTATTAAAATCTTCATACCTCTGGGTCTATATGCTCTGCTGCATGATTAACTAATATCAAATATAGGAAATTATAAGGAGGGAAGCCGGAGATAGAAATTCACATCCGAAAGTCTAAGAAAACAGGATCAGTATAAGTGTTATATGATATATCACCGATAAGATATCTATAAAATGGAAATACTCTCTGCCCTCTTCCCTCAGGTGCTTTTTCATGAATAATCTAATTTGATTTCACATTGCAGCCTTCTGCATCAAAAACAAGACATTTACCGTTCATCAAATGGATTTTATAGGCATTATATTTTCTTTCGATGGAATGGATTACGCTGCAAGGATGATTCCTTGTCATAAATGAGACCATATTCTTTCTAATCTGGGCAGAAGAGATCTTTCTTCCGTTACTGTTTATTAAATTCCAGTTAACCATATTATTAAAATTTAGTGTTTATATTAGTTGTGAATTAATCATCAATTCTTTTAAAATTTCCGTTACTGTCAAATTCAAGCTCCAATCCGTTGGAAAGCTCTGCTTTATAAGACCATCTTTTCTTTTCGATCTTGATGATGTAGGTGTTGGGAAAGTTCTTTGTACTGTAATTTCTGATGGATACCGGAATAAAACCATACGGAAGCTTCTGATGCTTTCCATCCACTTCTTTCCAGTTTCCATTGCTGTCAAACTCCATTTTCATTCCATTAGTCAGATATACTTTATATTCGTCTACTCCATAGATTTCTCTGTCTTCTATGGCTGAGTTTACAGGGATTCCTTTAAAATGGGCAGCAAGAAAGTTTTTAGCTGTTTTAGGTAGCTGATTAGCATTGATCGCTCTGTCCTGTGCCGAAATTAAGCCTCCTATTAATAAAAACATAATCATCAATACTCCTGTGATTTTCTTTACATTTTTCATAACATTTAATTTTTCTGTCATTATTATGGAGCAAAGTTCCAAATCAATTTGGGAAAGAATTGGGAAAAATTATTTCGTTAAAAAATAAATAGGGTAAAGTTTAAATTTGACCACAGATTTTCGGAGATGATAACAGATGTTTACGTTGATTTTTAGAAAAGTATTAAAAACAGAAAAGCCACTAAGTAAAACTTAATGGCTTTTTATTAGATTTTATGATCTTATTATAGATATTCTTTAATCTGCTGAAGATGGGTAATGGCTTTTAATCCTTCCTTCTGCCTGTCTTCTTTATAGACATCGAAGAAAATAGCATCCATCCCGAAATCTGTTGCTCCCATGGCATCAGCAATCCAGTCATCCCCAATCAGAATACTTTCTTCTTTTCTGGCCTCAGAAAGCCCTAAGGAGTATTCAAAAATTCTGGGATTGGGTTTTCTTACTCCTACAGCATCTGCACTGGTAATCGTTTTAAAATAAGGTGCAATTCCGGACAGGGTACATTTTCTTTCTGTTACTTCCTGAAATCCATTGGAAATAATGTGTAATGTATAATTCTTAGCTTTCAGATATTCTAAAACATCTTCAGCTCCTTCTACCAATTCATTATGACTCACGATATTATCAAGGAAGTTTTCTTCAAAATAAAGAGCAAGTTCTTTATTATCTACTCCAAAATGTTTAAATGAATCATAAAAACGGTGTTCTCTCAAGTACTCTTTGCCAATAATCCCATCTCTGATCTTTTCCCATAAATCTTCATTGATATCATGGTAAACAGAGTGAAATTCCTCAAAATCAATATGATACTTTGAAGTAATTTCCTGTTTTTCAAAAAGTTCTTTGATGGTAAGATAGGCATTTCTGCGGTGATCCCAGAGTGTATTATCCAGGTCAAAAAAAACGTGCTGCATTTTCATACAGCACAAAGTTAATAATTTTAATTTTTCGAGATAGGATAATTTTTGCTCTTGCTTTTCACAATTTCAAGGCTTTTAGAAAAATTCAGCAAAAAATCAATGGTTTGTTTCTTAGGTTTCAAAGTTTTCACTTTTAAGGAGTCATTTTTTTTCATAAGCGAAGTATGTTTTCCTTAAAACGTGAAATTTCCCGAAATATTATTTATCTGGTTAATATTATATTATTTTCATCCATGATTTTTCTCAGGTTTATGAGCGCATACCGTACTCTTCCAAGGGTAGTATTAATGCTCATATCCGTATGATCTGCAATTTCCTTGAAGCTAAGCCCGTCAAAAAATCTCAGTTTGATTACTTCTTGCTGATTTTGTGGTAAAAACTGCAGCATCCTTAAAAGATCCTCCTGTATTTGATTCGTCACAAGCTGATCTTCAATATTTTCAGAAGGCTCTCTGATCAAATCAAAAATAGAATATTCATCGGTTTCAAAAGTAGTTTCCGAAACTTTTATATTCTTTGCTTTTGATCTGAAATGATCGATGATTAAATTGTGGGAAATTCTTTTTGCCCAAAGGATAAATTTACCTTCTTCGTTATAGCGCCCTTCTTTCAACATAACAATAATTTTCATGAATGTATCCTGAAAGATATCATTAGCTAAATCTTCATCATTAATTTTGTAAAAAATGAATGTAAACAGTTCTCTCTGATGTCGATGAATAAGGGTTGACAACGCACCCTCGTCTCCTTTCTGGTAAAGGGAAATTAGTAAACTATCCGATTTTGATTTCATAACTCTTCTCAATATAAATATTTGCAGACAAGCATTCTACCAGATATTTCTTCTGGCCTTTGCTGTATAAACAAAACAGTTCTAGAGTAGAGTCTCTTCTATAGGCGGTAGTACAATTATTATGATGTAAATATAATAATTTTTTAATAACTGTTAACCTATTATTAAATTTTATAGAGAAAAATCTAAAAAAAATCATTTAAACATGTCATGAATAAAGACTGTAGGGATATTTAATGTAAAATTAATATTTAGACCTTTCATCTCTTTTCCGTTCAATCGGGTGTCTCCTATAGGAAAAGCATAGCCTCCGGTAAGGTCCAGCATCCCAAACAAGGTGACTCCTATCTTAGGGGCAATGTATTTATTGGTTCCTTCTACTCCTGCCAAAAAGTAATAAGAGTGATAGAAGTCCACATTTTTTTCAAAATTAAGAAGAACATCCGCCTGCAGCTTTGGCATGATAGCAAATTTGGAGTCCGCTACTCCCATCAGTGCAGATCCTCCCAATCTGTAAATCACATCATCATTTTTGAGAAAAAGTAATTTCCCTCCTATTTCACCAAAACTTTGATTCTGATAAGTATACCCTACAGTAATCATTTTATGCATGGTATATTGTGCCTTTGCTAATGTACTTAGCAAAAACAGGGACAGGACAGCAACTACAGCTCGAAAATTCATCATCTTTCTATATTATTAAGGTGTAAAATTAAAAAAAACTGCCTTATCCAAAGATAAAGCAGTTCATTTATTATTCTTTAAGGGAAATTAAATTCCAAAAGCGGCTTTAATTTCCTCTACTTTGTCTAGTTTCTCCCAAGTAAAGAACTCTAGCCCTTTCAATGTAAGCTCATTTTTATGCCCTTTATTGAACGTTTTATCAGCTATATAGTGCTCTTTACCCATATGTCCGTAAGAAGCTGTTTCCTGATAGACCGGATTTCTTAATTTTAAGTTCTGCTCGATAGCATAAGGTCTTAAATCAAAAATCTCAGAAACTTTTTTCGCGATATCACCATCATGAAGGTCTACTTTTGCAGTCCCGTAAGTATTGATGTATAAACCACAAGGCTCAGCTACTCCAATAGCATAAGAAACCTGTACTAAAACTTCATCAGCTACTCCTGCAGCTACTAGGTTTTTAGCAATATGTCTTGTAGCATAAGCAGCACTTCTGTCTACTTTAGAAGGGTCTTTTCCAGAGAAAGCACCACCACCGTGAGCTCCTTTACCACCGTAAGTATCAACGATGATTTTTCTACCTGTAAGACCTGTATCCCCGTGAGGTCCTCCGATTACAAATTTCCCTGTAGGATTGATATGATATTTGATCTGATCGTTGAATAAAGCCTTGATTTCCTCTGTCTGCTGTGCAATAACTCTGGGAACCAGAATGTTTTTAATATCCTCACGGATCTTATTCAGCATTTCCTCTTCAGCTGCAAAATCATCATGCTGAGTAGAAACTACGATAGAATCAATTCTAATTGGTTTGTGGTCATCAGAATACTCAATAGTTACCTGACTCTTTGCATCAGGACGAAGATAAGTGATTTCTTTATTTTCTCTTCTGATTGCAGAAAGTTCTTTTAGAATCGTGTGGGCAAGATCCAATGCAAGAGGCATATAATTAGCCGTTTCATTGGTAGCATATCCAAACATCATTCCCTGATCTCCTGCTCCCTGTGCATTTGCTTTTGCTTCGAAAGACTCATCATTTACAGCTCTGTCAACTCCCTGGTTGATATCAGGTGACTGCTCATGGATAGCAGAGATCACTCCACAAGAATCTCCATTGAACATATATTCTCCTTTTGTATACCCAATTCCGTTGATTACTTCTCTGGCAATGGTCTGTACATCAAGATAAGCATCTGATTTTACTTCTCCTGCCAATACCACCTGTCCGGTAGTTACAAGAGTTTCACATGCTACTTTTGAGTCTTTATCATATGCTAAAAAATGGTCGATTAATGCATCAGAGATTTGATCGGCAATTTTATCCGGATGTCCTTCTGAAACTGATTCAGATGTAAATAAATAAGACATATAATTCTTTTGTTTTTAAAGATTTAAAAAAATTGTATTGAAGAAAAATATGAAATAAAATTGCCCAGAAAAAAAGAATACTGTTTTAGCATATTTTTATAGAGGTTGCAATCAGGTCAAATTTTTCCTCGTAATAAACGTCAGCAAATTTAAGTACTATTTTCGTAATACTCAAAAATTTTGTTTATTAATTATTATTTTATTTAAATTGATGATTTCTATCACTTTAAAGCATTTCCATTACTGAGGCTTAATGCTTACAAATTCTTTTGGACTTTCGTGATAATTCAGCTTAAGTTCTAAAGAAGTTTTGATAGAATGTGACAATTCGTCAATAATTTTCTGCTTAAATGTTGGCTTATAATAAATAATACTGATTTCTCGATAAGGGAAAGGTTTTTTGAATCTGAAAACATTTTTCTTCTGTTCTTCTGAAAGCTGACTCAATGCAAGCTCCGGCAGAATACTGATTCCCCCTACTTTATCTACCATGTGTACCAGGGTCTGGATATTGGAAGCCAGGAAATCTAAATTTTTAGGCTTCAATGTATTTTCTTTCAGATGGCAAATGTTTTCAAACTGATTTCTAAGGCAGTTTCCTTCTTCAAGCAGCCATACTTTTTCTACATTCAGATCTTCCGGAATGATGTAAGAATTTTTTTTGTTGGCCTCTGTATTGGAACTGTAAATCATCAGTTCTTCGTTGAATAAGAAATCCTGATAAAACTCATCAGCTGTGTCATATGGCGTTGAGATAATTCCCGCATCCAGCTCTCCGGCTTTTAAAGCTTTAATAATATTATCCGTTGTCATTTCTTTTACATTCATCTGAATCTTTGGATTATCTTCAAGGAATTTGAAAATTTCCGTAGGCAGAATGAAAGAAGAAACAGTAGGAATAATTCCAAGATTAAGAGTTCCTCCTAAAATATTATTCAACAGATTCGCTTTGTTTTTCAGCTCATTGACAGATTCTATAATAACTTTTGCCTGATCAATAATCTGAAGACCTACATCCGTGGTACGAATCGGGTGAGTAGTTCTGTCGAAAACCTTCACATCCAGTTCATCCTCAAATTTCTGTATCATGGCACTTAACGTAGGTTGCGTAATAAAACATGCCTGAGCTGCTTTACCAAAATGTTTATACTTATCAACAGCGATAAGATACTCCAGTTGCTGAATGTTCATTTGATTAATATTATCTATTACAAAGATATAACGTTTTTGTTATTAGCAATTAAAAATTCAAGTAAATTTGATATTCACTACCTTTACACTTCGATTTAGAAAAAGGAAAAAGAATTATTCAAATCTTCAATTATATGGATTCTAAAAAATTAACGTTAAGCAACGGAGCACCTTACTTTGAGCATCAGGATTCACAGACGGTAGGACCAAGAGGCCCTGTATTGCTGCAAGACTTTATTCTTCAGGAAAATCTTGCCCATTTCGTTAGGGAAAGAATTCCTGAAAGAATAGTGCACGCTAAAGGAAGCGGAGCATACGGAACCTTTACCGTAACCCATGATATAAGCCAGTACACAAAAGCAAAACTGTTTTCAAAAGTGGGAAACTCATGCAGAATGTTTGCCCGTTTCTCCACTGTGGGAGGAGAAAAAGGAAGTGCAGATACTGCAAGAGACCCTAGAGGTTTTGCTTTAAAATTTTATACAGAAGACGGAAACTGGGATCTTGTAGGAAATAACACTCCGGTATTCTTTATTAAGGATGCAAAAAAATTTCCGGACTTTATCCATACTCAAAAAAGACTTCCAAAAACCAATTTAAAAAGTGCCACAATGATGTGGGATTTCTGGAGTTTAAATCCTGAATCACTTCATCAGGTTCTTATATTAATGTCAGACAGAGGAACACCTTACGGATACAGACATATGCATGGATTTGGGTCTCATACTTTCTCTATGATCAATGATAAAAATGAAAGAGTATGGGTAAAATTCCACTTCAAAACAAAACAAGGGGTAAAAAACTTCACCAATGAAGAAGCGGTAAAAATGGCCGGAGAAAACCCGGATTTTGCGCAGGAAGATCTTTGCAACGCTATCGAAAATGGAGAGTTCCCAAAATGGACTATGTACATTCAGGTGATGACAGAGGAGCAGGCAAAAGATTTCAGATGGAACCCGTTTGATGTAACAAAAGTATGGTTCCACGATGATTTCCCTCTGATTGAGGTAGGAGAAATGGAGCTGAATGAAGTTCCTGTTAATTATTTTGCCCATGTTGAGCAGTCAACATTTTCACCAAGCAGCCTGATCAACGGAATCAGCTTTTCACCGGACAAAATGCTGCAGGGAAGGTTATTCTCTTATCCTGATGCACACCGTTACAGAGTAGGCGTCAATGCACATCAACTGGAGGTGAACAGATGTCCTTTTGCTGTCAACAACTACCAGAGAGACGGCTATATGGCAGATTCAAGCTACTATCAGGACAAACCGAATTACCATCCGAACAGCTTTGATGATATCAAGGTAGATTCTGATTATAAAAGCTTTGAGTATGAATTAGATAGTGCTCACGTTGCCAGTTACAACAGAAATGATAACGACAGTGATCACTATACTCAACCGGGACTTTTGTATTCAAAAGCAATGAATGCGGACGACAGGGATCATTTGATCAAAAATATTGTAGGCAGCATGAATGGTATCACCGGACCGAAAAAAGACGAGATTATCAACCGACAGTTATGTCACTTTTTCCGTGCTAACATTGAGCTTGGCATGAAAGTGGCATCTCAACTAAACGTCAATATTGATGCAAATATGATGAATCATTCCAAATAATCATATTGAATGATAAATTAAAAAAAAGGAAAAAAAAATAATATTTTTTCCTTTTTTTTGTAAAAAATTCATAATTTGCAAAGGATGATATTTTAAAGTGGAAAAATGAGTTACGAGAACATATTATTAAAAAAAGAAGATAAATTATCTATCATTACCATAAACAGACCTGAAAGTTTAAATGCTTTAAATGCAAAAACAATTCAGGAAATCAGTACCGCACTGGATGAGCTTAACGCTGATACTTCCTGCAGAGTAATTATCCTTACCGGAAGTGGAGAAAAATCTTTTGTAGCGGGAGCTGATATCAAGGAATTCAGCGACTTCGGACAGGAAAGAGCGGAAGAACTTGCAAGAAACGGACAAAATATATTGTTCAACAAAATTGAAAACATGTCTAAACCTGTCATTGCAGCCGTAAACGGTTTTGCATTAGGAGGAGGTTTGGAGCTTGCCATGGCATGCCACATCAGATACGCATCGGAAAACGCCAGATTAGGACTTCCTGAGGTAACTCTTGGATTAATCCCGGGATACGGAGGAACTCAAAGGCTTCCAAAGCTTGTAGGAAAAGGTATTGCCAATGAAATGATCTTCTCTGCCAAAATGATCGCTGCTCAAAAAGCAAAAGAGATCGGGCTGGTAAATGAAGTATACCCTATTGAAGAATTATTAACCAAAACGAAAGAATTAGCAAACACTATTGCCTACAATTCACCAATGGCAATATCAAAGGCTATAAATGCCGTGAATTTATCTGACACGGAGAAAGGTTTTGAAACTGAAATCAAATATTTCGGGGAACTTTTTGAAATGGAAGATAAGAAAGAAGGAGTTACTGCGTTTCTAGAGAAGAGAAAGCCGAACTTCTAAACTTTCTAAAAGATTTTAATCCAAATTATTTCGAAAAAAACAATGCTGTGGTATGAATAAGTTTGATAAAGCTTATCTAAAAATGGCTCAGGAATGGGCAAAACTCTCCTACTGTAAGAGAAAACAGGTGGGAGCTCTTATCGTAAAAGATAGGATGATTATTTCAGATGGTTACAACGGGACTCCTTCGGGATTCGAAAACTGCTGTGAAGATGGAGAAGGAAAAACACACTGGTACGTATTGCATGCTGAAGCCAACGCTATATTAAAGCTGGCCGCTTCTACTCAATCTGCAAAGGGAGCAACGTTATATCTGACGCTTTCTCCTTGTAAAGAATGCAGTAAACTGATTCTGCAGGCAGGAATTACGAGACTGGTGTATATTAATGAGTATTCGGATGACGATGGAATATCGTTCCTAAGAAACCATAACATTGAAATAGAACAAATATCGGACTGTGAACTAAAAAAATAAGCACAAATGACTTGGGATGAAAAGATCAAAGATTTTGAAATATTTCTTCGTTTCGAAAGAAATTTTTCAGAAAACACGCTCGACGCCTACGTTCGGGACATTAAGAAATTAAAAGATTACGCACAAGAGGATCTGGAAAATGTCGGTCCAGACTCTATCGGTTACGAAAACCTGCAGGAATACATTTTCAATCTTTCCAAACAGAAATTCAGTGAGAGATCACAGGCAAGGTGGATATCTTCCATCAAAGCTTTTTTCAAATTTCTACTTGAAGATGAATATCGTGAAGACAATCCTGCTGCGTTACTTGAAGGCCCTAAACTGGGATTATACCTACCTGATACTTTAAGCCTGCCTGATATCAACAAAATTATCGCTGCTATTGAGGTCAATACAGATCTTGGAAAAAGAAACCACTGCATCATAGAGGTACTATATGGGTGTGGACTTCGCGTTTCTGAACTGATTGATCTGAAGATCTCCAATATCAACTTTAAAGAGCAATATATCAAGGTAAATGGAAAAGGAAACAAAACCCGTTTTGTTCCTTTGGCCGACTATACCGCTGATTTGCTGGAAACTTATATCAAAGAGGTACGTTCTAAAGGTAAGATCAATAAGAAATATGAAGATACTCTGTTTTTGAACAGCCGTGGGACCTCTATGTCCAGAGTAATCGTATTTCTTATCATTAAAGAACTTACAGATAAAGCAGGGGTTAACAAAAAAATATCTCCACACACCTTCAGACATTCATTTGCTACGCATTTACTGCAGAATGGAGCAGATCTCCGCTATATTCAGGAAATGCTGGGACACTCCAGTATTACCACAACGGAAATCTATACACATCTGAAAACAGAAGAATTAAGGGATGTTATTTTGAGTTATCACCCGAGAAATATTAATATTGCTCAATGAAACTATTGAAATATTGCCCAAGCTGTGGCAAAGAGTCCTTACACTGGGACGGTGAAAAGAAATGGAGCTGTCCGGAATGTGGTTTTACTTTGTATAATAATGTGGCAGGTGCCGTGGCGGTTGTCATAAGATGTGGTAACGAAATTTACCTTACCCGAAGAAACAGAGATCCTAAAAAAGGAAAACTCGATCTTGCCGGAGGATTCGTTGACCCTAAAGAAAGTGCAGAGGAAACCTGTAAAAGAGAACTTTTTGAAGAACTTCAGCTTGACATCGATATTTCTAACCTGAAATACCTTACCAGCCTCCCTAATATCTATCAATACAAGGAAATCGATTACAATACCATCGATCTCTTTTATGAGTATAATGTTTCGGAAAAGTTTGAGGTAAATCTTGAACTCACAGAGATCTCAGAAGCGGTATGGATTCCTTTACAGGAGCTAGACCTTGAAGATATTGCTTTTGATTCTCAGAAGAGATTTTTTGAGAGCTATTTAAAGAAATAATTTTTGTAATATATTCTCTCGCAGATTTTGCAGATCCAGCAGATGATTGTGTTTTTACAATCTGCTCAATTTGCAAAATCTGCGAGAGTTTTTTTGTTATAAAATTTAATAGGTTTTAGCCTTAAGCATTTCTTCAAAATACTGAATCAGCAATGCTCTTTCTGCTTCTGAAAGATTGGCCTCTTTATGATAGACAATATAGCCCGGCATTGGCATTGCCTTGCTTTGGATAGTCTGAATAGATTTAGTAATCATATTCTCCTTCAAATCCTTATTATACGTTTCCCAGGTAGAAAAGTTAAGGTGTTCTCTGCCTTCATTTACATGGCTTTTTACAGACCATGATACAGGTGCAATAAAAGCATATTTCGGATAAACTGTTTCATTGGAATGGCAGTCATAACATGCATTTTTAAGCAGTGTTCCAATCTTTTCGGGTGTTTTCCTTGCATCAACGAAATTCGTTGCAAAATCAACCGGTTTATTGGTCCTGTCAATAGGAAAAAACTGAATCAGGGCAAAACCCACCAATATCCAAAATATGATTTTCTTAGCCATTTTCATCTGCTTACTTTGCCGGAGTTAAAACAGCATTACCGGATTTAAATTCTTTTTTCAGCGGTGCCTTCGTTGTCGTAGGTGTTACAGGCTGTGGAGTTTCTGATACCGGAATAGAGGTTGATGTTGGTGCCGAAGCTCCTGATGCTGATTTAGGGCTATCGAGTGTTCTGGTATCCTTCAGATCCCAATCTTCTCTTGTTTCCCACAATCCTCTTACGATCACTTTTTTATGGAAGATATATGCATCTTCAGCAAATACATCATTAGCGAAATCTGCTTCATCCCAGTATTTATTTCCGTTATTATCTACCAGAATTCTTACAATATATTCTGCAGGTCTCAATATATCAAACTTTACTTTGTCACCTTTTATATATTTCTGATAGGCAATTTTGTCCGAAGAATCTATCAGCTGAATCCAATAATTTGCTTCCGGAGCATTTGAAATAGAGAACTCAACACTTCCAAACTGATCTATTTTAGCAACATCAAAGTCGAAACGCTTTGATTGGCTATTTTTTGTATAGAATGAAGATACGGTTTCCTTAGGAACAGTAAGTTCATAGCTTTTTCCCATCACAAAATCCGATTGAACATGGATCTGATAAGGATTTGTTTCTGAAATTTTAGCTGTGAATGGTATAGTTGTTAAACTGTCGCCTTTGATTTTTAATGTCCATTTTGAAGGATCAATTTTATCTACAATATAGTTTGATGCAAGCTTTAAATCTGCTTTTGGAGCGATTGAAGTTCCATCATTATCGCTCACGACATCCATCGCATTCTTCTTATTATATCTGTAAAATAAAGAAACGCTGTAGGCACTATCTTTTTTCGGACCTTTATTATGAGTAAACGTGAGTTTTTCATTCGCTGTCTGCCCCACATCATCTTTTACTGCATCAAACCAAATTCTGACAGAGTCGGATTTTGGGTTATGCGTTATTTTGATATCTTTTATTTTCTCATTCAGTGACTGAACTTTTACGTCATCAGGATTTCCTTCAAATGTCATCAAAGCTCCTCCTGCGATTTCTTTCATTTCCACATATTTCACTGCTTTTTTGGAAGGATATACTTTTAAATTCAATCCTGAAATAGATTTCTCTACATTTACAGGATCCTTCTGAAACCCAACCTTTTCTTTTCCCGGGTCATACATAGAATTTCCGTTCTCGTCGTCAAAAGCAATAATTTTATATTTTCCAGGGGTAAGATAATTCAGTTCATAATACCCATCTTCATCTACCTTGGTGATATAGTAAGGTTTTTTCTTATAATCCATTGTATCTTTTACCTGATACAATCCAACCACAAGCTTATTTTCTGTTGTTGTTCCCGTTTTCTTTTTAATATCCATTGCATCTTTTACCTCACCACTGATGTAAAGATCATCCAGTTTGTCTCCCGTAGAAAAAGCAAAATTAAAATACCTCAGTATATTCGACTCGTTATTATCTACAATAGAATTTCCGAAATTGAAATTATAAGTTGTATTGGCCTGAAGAGTATCCGTCCATTGGATCAGCACAAACTTGTTGGCTATATTTGAAGGAAGAATCCTCGTTATCCCTTTAATAGGAGGTGAAATAATCAGGTTTTTATTGATATCCTTCAATGTCACATATTCATCAAAATCCAGACGGAGCTCGTGAATATCTTTTTTGACGTTAATTCTTGTAGTATCAATGTTTGAACTTAAAAACCTTGGCGCTAGAGTATCTTTAGGCCCTCCAACAGGAGATCCCACTCTTGCACATGAATGTACAAGAAAACAGATAACAAATAATAAAAGAAACCTTTTCATGAAAATGTTTAAGCAAAAATAAACATTATTCTCCAAAAACTTCCTGTCCGGAATTTAAAGTATCTTTATTGTCATGCATAACGGTGTGCAGCTTCTCCTTCTGTAAAGGAAAATCCTCGAATAATCCGGATAATGCAAGGGCTGTATATACTTTGTTTGAATATTTGTTTCCGATAGCCACGATGGTAACTTTAGATTTTAAAAGGTGGGCAAATACAGAGTTTGTACCATGCCACCATCCATTATGATACGTCAGCTTTTCACCATTATCAAAAATTTTCATCCTGAATCCTAAACCATAGTTATTCATTCCTGCCTTTTCATTACTGTAAGGAGTGAAAACCATTTGCATCAGTTCTGGTTTCAGAAAGTTTTTCGAAAACATTGCTTTTGAGAAATTGTACAAATCTCTTGGGGTAGTGTACACATTTTTGTCACCATAAATAAGATCCAGTCTGTCTAAAGGATACAATTTATTTCCCCCATAATAAAAAGACTGTGAAGCTGTTGGAATATCTTTTTCCTGGAAGATGTAAGTATTATTCATTTTCAACGGAGTGAAAACCATTTCTTTCATCGCCTGCGGGAAAGGAGTTTTTGTTACTTTTTCAACCAATAAAGCCAATAAAGCAAAGTTGGTATTACAGTACATAAATCCTGTATCGGTATCTCTTGCCAGATCAGGTTTGTATTTAATAATCATATTCAATACATCCTGGTTCGTAATAAACGGTTTGGAAAGTTCTGCCGGTACAGGCTGTATTTTAGGAATAAAATATTCGTATTTCGGAAGACCGCTTCTTTGATCCAATAAAGTCTGAACGGTAACATTCGGATATGGAAATCCCGGAAAAAATTGGGTAAGATGGTCTGTAAGTTTTATTTTTCCTGCCTCAATAAGTTTCATCATTGCCATTGCTGTTAATGTTTTTGAAACCGAAGCTACATGTAAAGGTGTATTTTTATCAATCGGCATCTGATTGCCTTCTCTTCCAAAACCTCTGTAGTTTTCGTAAAGAATCTCATCTCCTTTAGCAACTAAAATTCCACCGCTAAGATCTCCTCCATCCCATATTTTTTTGTAATACTGATCTATATAACTTACTGTTGTCTGCCTGTTCAGAAGCTGTCCATCACCTTTAGTGAAAATGTCCCCAAGATCTACGTTTCCATAGTTAGGAAGATTGGTTGCATTCTCTGCTGAAGCTTCTGTGGCTTCAGACTTTTTTTTACAAGAAAATATTGATAAAAGAACAGTTAGGATAAGTACAAAATTACGCTTCGTCATGAGATTCAAAATGAGCGGCAATTTAATAAAACTCAAAAATAAATAATAAATAAGATAGGCATATTATGAATTATTTAACATAAATGAGAGTGAAAATCGCGAATAGATAAAATAGCCAAGATGACCAGAAGCAAAAATTTGTTTTCTAAACAGGAAGACCCTTTTTTCTGTGGAGAAAATCATTTCTAAGATTTCTTCAATTGTTATTGGTGTCCAAATCATGATTACAGAGTTTCTTACTTGTTTAAAAATCAATATAAAATTGAAAATATACGAAAAAGCGAATTTACTTTTTGTAAATCCGCCTTTAGCTTTTATTTTCTTCGTTTATTAGCTTAACAATGTGAAGCTACAATTTTATCCACAATAAACTGGGCCAGTTTTTCTTTACTCTGATGCGTCCATCCGGCAATATGTGGTGTTACAATCGCTTTTTCGGATTCAAGAAGGTATTTTAGATTTTCATTTTCTGCTTCAATATTTTCGAAAGAAGACTTTTCATATTCCAATACATCAAGACAGGTGCCTTTTACTTTTCCTGATTTCAATCCTTCTACTAAACTTTTAGTTTTCACATTTTTTCCTCTTGCCGTATTGACAAAATAGAAGTCATTTTTCATCTCTGCAATGAAATTTTCGTCAATAAGATAATGAGTTTCTGAAGTCAAAGGAATATGTAAACTTAAAACCTCTGCAGACTGCTTCAGCTCTTCCAGTGAAACCTGTGTTGCATATTCATCCGAAAGATCAGGGAGTATATCATGGAAGATCACTTTACATCCGAATCCTGAAAGCCTTTTAGCAGTTGCCTTCCCCATATTTCCATATCCGATAAGCCCCACAGTTTTTCCCAGCAATTCATCTCCTCTGTTTTCTTCACGCTTCCAGATCCCGTTTTTCACTTCCTGAGAAGCAATAAAAAGTCTGTTCATGATCACAAGCAGCATTCCTACCACATGCTCTGCTACAGAATCTCTGTTTCCTTCCGGAGAATTGATCAGTTGGATTCCCAGCTTTTCAGCAACAGGAATGTCTATATTTTCCATTCCGGCACCTACTCTTGCAATAAATTTCAGGTTCTTACCTTTTTCCAGAAAGTTTTGGTCTAAAGGAATACGGCTTCTGATAATAATCCCGTCGTAATTTCCAATTTTATCACAAACCTCATCATAAGACGATGTAAAATCCTCTTCCAGTATAAAGTTTTTAGCAATCAACTGTTCTGTGATAAGAGGATGGTTTTTATCTAAAAGAAGTATTTTCATTTTTTATTTAATGGTTTTAGAGATAGGAGCATATTCCTAAGATTACTGTTTTTATTCTACCGCAAAGTTCGCAAATTTCTGAAAAAACAAATGCTTTTAAGCTCGCAAAGGCGTTAGCACTCAGCAAAGTTTAAAAGCATTTTTATTGATAAAGTATATAACTCTATTTTTTGTCTTTCTTAGATTCCTGCGGTTCCTGGAAGAGTTTTTTAAGTTCTACAGATTCCAAAGGTTTCATTCTTCCGGAAAGAATTAATGAAAGTTCTTTTCTACGGAATGCAGCTGCAAATCTTTCTTTCTCTTCATCTGTTTCCGGGATCATTTCCGGAATAGGAATCGGACGGTTGAATTCATCTACAGCAACGAAGGTATAAATACCTGCATTGGTGTGAATTTTCTTCTGATTGATTGGGTCATCCAACCATACATCCACATATACTTCCATAGAAGTAGAGAATGCTCTGGAAACTTTAGATTCCAATACCACTACTCCGCCTTCCGGAATCGGGTGATTGAAAGATACGTGGTTTACAGAAGCTGTTACCACTCTTCTTTCGCAGTGTCTTGCTGCAGAAATAGACGCACAACGGTCCATTTTCGCTAAAAGTTCACCTCCAAAAAGATTTCTTAAAGAATTGGTTTCGTTCGGAAGAACGATATTGGTCATAATGGTCAGAGATTCTGACGCTTTTTTTATTTTTGCCATCTAGTCTTAGTGTTGTTTGGAACGGCCGGAGCTGGTTTTACTCCTTTTCCGGCAGGTTTTGCTAATGAATCTTTTTTCAAAGAATCTGAAACGGATGTTTTCGGGGTATGTACCATCACCTTAGTTGTATCTTTTACAATTCTGTGGGTAGAGGTCTGTACAGAAACCTTATTGAAAGACTTCTTACCAAAAAGAAGCTCCTGCTGGGTAAATGCAAGGTATAAAATCCCCAAAACCGGAATAATCAAAAGAAAAACCCAGAGAATAGTCTTTCTGAATTTAAAATCTTTTTCGCGATTGACTGAAGGACTAACCTTTTCTCCGTTATTGATATCTGAAAATCTGATCTCTTCCAGTCCATAAAAGTCCGGACGTCCTGATTCTATTCTTTTTCCTTTGAAATGGGTATGTCCTTCTTCAATGAAGACTGTTCCAAGGTTTTGAATTTCAAGAACCTGTTCGGCCTGAAGTTTCTTCTTCCAAAAATCTGTCTGGATCTTCAGATCACTTCTTGAAGCTTCTAAAGACATCTGTTTCTGTCCTGCAATAAAAGCAGTAAGATCTTCAGCCTGTACTTCGTAGTCTATTGTAAATTCAATCTGACTGGCCGGAGGTAAGATGCTCCCGTTTTCGGAATTGATAATTGCCTTAGAATTTTTCAGTGAAAACACCCCAAAGCCTGGAACCGTGGCAGTTCCAAATTGTTTTAAGTATTCTAAAATGTATGCTGAAATATTCATTTGGCAGCAAATTTATAACTTTTTCATGACTTTTTAAGATATTTAACCTATATAAAAAAAGACCGCCGAAACAGTCTTTTGATTATTCTGTATCAAAACAGGAATACAGGTATTTAAACTTCTTTTTTTAAGCTTAACAATTATAATGAAATGAGTAAAAGAGCAGATTTGCAGATTCACTTATTTGTTTCCCTAACCTTCTCATTATTGAATCTTCCAGCTCACACCAAACATAAAGTTGGTTCCTGCCTGTGAAAAATAATACGGCTGTCCTTCGTAAACAGATCCATTGTTGACATATTTTTTGTTGAATAGATTATTCACCAATAGTTTTAAAGCAATTTCATTATTGGCAATTTTAAACTGATACTGAGCATTGAAATCTGTCAGGAAGTAATCTTTAAGCTGCAGGTTGGCATCTTCTGTATTATCCAGGTATTGTTTTCCTACATATTGATTCATTAAAGCAAACTGGAAATTCTTTGTGGGATTGAATTTCAAGCTTAAATTGGCAATAACATTCGGAGAAAATGAAATCTGAGTATTTCCCAGGCTCTTAGGAATATCTCCATTTTGAATATTAAAATCCTGATTTCTGTTCTGGCTTAGTGTTACATTTCCGGAAACCTCCCATTGCTTGGATAGTTTTGCCAAAGCGCCAACCTCAACACCTCTCCTGTAGCTCTTTCCGGAATTGGTTCTGATGAACGCTCCTACATTATTAAGTTCCCCATTTAAAACCAATTGGTTCACATAGTACATATAATAGACATTTGCAGTAAATGATACAACCCCGAACTGTTTTTCAAAACCAGCCTCAATATCGTGAAGTTTTTCAGCTTTCACATCGTTATTAGCCATCAAATCATCTCTGTTTGGTTCACGGTGGGCATGAGCGTATGACAGAAATACTTTACCTCCTTCGATTCTGTAATTTACTCCGGCTTTTGGATTAAAGAACAGCCAGTTTTTGCTTAAATCTGCTCCTTCGCCATCACCTGCCATCAGGATTTTGGTGTTATAGTTGATTTTTCTAAGCTGTAAATCACCAAAAAATTCAAAGTCATTTACTCTTAACAAAGCTTTTGCAAAACCGGAAATTTCATTCTTTATCGAGCGGCTTCTGTAATACTCACTTTCATCAATCTGAGGAAAAAATACTCCTGTAACATTTCCGTAGTGCCTTCCGTAATATTGGTTGGCTACTACTCCTGCATTCAAATCTAAGTTTTCAAACTTTCCGTAAAGTGTTGAAACGATTCCATAAAAATCATTATTCAGCCATTTTTTTCTGATAAAGTCTGAATATTTTATAGTTTGCCCTCCTTCAGTCAAATCAGGTAAATTGTATCTGGAAAAAGGATCTCCCTGCTTATAGTTTTCGTAATATCCTTTTCCTTTGGTATAGTGAAAAGTAGTTTCAAGATTCCATCTGTCACTGAATTTCTGTTCCCAAAGCAGCTGATAGTGGTTCTGTCTGTAATTGTCTGTTTCGTTGTCATAGAAACTTACGATATTCTCCCAATTGGCATCATAAATTGCTCCTGAGACATTAAACTTAGGATCGGTTTCCCATGTTTTACGGTCAATACCGTTCCATGCCTGATACGTTTTCTCTTTTCCACCAAAAGCCATTAAGCGTAACTTGGTGTTCCCTTCTTCAAATAAGGCAGTAAAATTATAGGAATGTAAGTTTGATGAAGCCCTGTCGATATATCCGTCAGAATGAATATGGGTATATCTTCCCATTACGGAAAGACGGTTTTTCCAGAACTTGCCGGAACCTATCTCAGCTGAATATTTATAGGTATTAAATGAGCCATAGCTGTCATCTGTTTTAAAATAAAACTTGTCTTCAGGATCTTTAGAAATCACATTGATACTTGCTCCGAAGGCTGAAACACCGTTATTGGAAGTTCCCACCCCTCTTTGAATGACAATCTGTGAAGCAGAGCTTGTTAAATCCGGAACGTTGACAAAAAATGTTCCCTGACTTTCAGAATCATTATATGGGACACCATTCATCATTACATTAATCCCGCTTCCTGAAACTCCACGAATTCTAAAACCGGTATATCCTACCCCATTTCCTGCATCTGAAGTAGAAATAATGGAGGTTTGATTTTTTAAAAGGATAGGAAGATCCTGTCCTAAATTTTTCCCGTCTAAATCTTTCTGTACATTGATGATTTCCTTCGCTACCGGCAGTCTTTTGGTAAAGTTGACGGCTTCTATTTCTCTGACTTTCAGAGAATCCTTATTCTGAGCCTGGATAAAGGCCACAGAACCTACGCTAAGCGCTAAAAAAAATAATCCTTTCATTCTATAAATCTTTGACATTTAATGAATAAAAGGGGATCGATAAGATATTATACAATTCAGCGCTCTATAATGACGCATCCCTAAACAGCATTACCTGTTCCAGGTTCATTGGGTATAATCTCAGCCTGTTAAAGCACCCCTTTATTTCAGCCGCAAAATTACAAAAAATATATGAGATGAATGAGAATTTAAAATTCAGGTTATGGGTTGCAGGATATTGGGTTACAGGATGGCAAAAACATTATGAAAAATACGAGTTATTCATCATTTATAATTCTTTAGTAAGTTTTGTTGTCTGAGTCAACATAATAGTAGCTTTTTCCATCTTTCGTAACTTCAAACATCTTCCCCAGTTTCCAGCTGAAGTTTCTTTTAATATTGGCATACTCAAAAGGAATAATGATCTTATTGTTAACATCAATCACTCCAAATTTATCATTATTGGAAGCAACAATCATTGGATTGGCTACATCATCTCCTTCCATAATATACAGATACTGATATTGAGGATAAATCTGGAACTGCCTGTAATCTGCAGCATTGACAAATTTTGATTTTTCAATGATTCCGTAAAAGCCGTTCAAAGTGTAAGCCTGAAATAACTGCTGCTTATATTCTTCAAATTTACATTTACCAAAGTCTGCTTCTTTAAATTGATAAACTCTCTTTCCCGACTGATCTATACGGTAAGAAATCATATCTTTTTCTACGGTAGCATAGTTTTTTGTTCCAAATTTTCTAACTTTTTCATTGGGTGAATTCAAAAGATTACAGTCTTCATAAAAAAATACAGCAATATGATATTCCGGCTGAATAATAAATTTTCCATTCTGGTTAACATACCCGAAATGATCTCCCTTCTTTTTAGGAATCAAAACCGGAATATCTTTATTGATTAACACCAAATCTGGATTAGGCTTATTGGCTTTAACCCCTTTCTTAACCATAGTTTTAGCCCCTTTTTTCACCGTCATTTTCTTCACAGATTTAGTCTGTGAAAAAACGAAAGCCGAAATAAAAACGCATAAAACAATCAGGATATTTTTCATATTCACCATTTGTCTACAAAAATACGACCAAAAATAGATATTATAAAATTCATATTTATAAAGAATCTAAATAATTTCGTTTCTATAAAATATTAAAAATTCGTAATTTTGGGAACATTTTGAATTGTTTGATAATTTTAAAAAACTTTTAAAAAAGTGTAGATTATGCTGACTTTATTCGGTTAATGTTGCATCAAAATGCGAGAACTCAAAATGTCATTAACTGTATTTGTACAGACCGGTAAAGAAGAAGCAGGCCTACCTTTAATGTTGAAAGACCTTCTATTATGAATATTTATAAGGATTACATCAAAGAGATTGAAGAAAGAAAAACCCAGGGGCTTCATCCAAAGCCAATTGATAGTGCTGAATTACTAAGCGAAATCATTACACAGATTAAAGATTCAGGTAATGCAGACCGATCGGATTCTCTTAAATTTTTCATTTATAACACGCTACCCGGAACTACAAGTGCAGCGGGAGTAAAAGCAAAATTTTTAAAAGAAATTATTCTGGGTGAATCCATAGTAGAAGAAATTTCTCAGGCATATGCTTTTGAACTATTATCTCACATGAAAGGCGGACCTTCTATTGAAGTATTGCTTGATCTTGCTTTAGGTAATGACACAGCTATTGCTAAAGAAGCTGCAACTGTTCTTAAAACACAGGTTTTCCTTTATGAGGCAGATACTAACCGTCTGAAAGAAGCATTCAATAGCGGTAACGAAATTGCAAAAGAAATTCTTGAAAGCTATGCAAAAGCAGAGTTTTTCACAAAACTTCCTGAAGTTGCTGAAGAAATTAAAGTAGTAACATTTATCGCTGGTGAAGGAGATATCTCTACAGATTTACTTTCTCCGGGTAACCAGGCCCATTCAAGATCAGACCGTGAACTTCATGGTAAATGCATGATCACTCCTCAGGCTCAGGAAGAAATTAAAGCTTTACAGGCACAACATCCTGATGCAAGCGTTATGCTTATCGCTGAAAAAGGAACAATGGGTGTAGGGTCATCAAGAATGTCCGGAGTAAATAACGTTGCTCTTTGGACAGGAAAACAGGCAAGCCCATATGTACCATTCGTAAACATTGCTCCAATTGTAGGAGGAACAAACGGTATTTCTCCGATCTTCCTTACAACAGTAGACGTTACCGGAGGTATTGGTATTGACCTTAAAAACTGGGTGAAAAAATTAGACGAAAACGGAAATCCTATTCGTAACGAAAATGGTGACATAGTTCTTGAGGAAGCTTATTCTGTAGCAACAGGAACTGTTTTAACGATTAATACAAAAGAAAAGAAACTATATAACGGAGATAAGGAATTAATTGATCTTACGAGATCTTTCACTCCGCAAAAGATGGAATTCATCAAAGCGGGCGGATCTTATGCTATCGTATTTGGCAAAAAACTACAGACATTTGCAGCTCAGCTTTTAGGAGTTGAAGCTCCTGCTGTTTTTGCTCCATCAAAGGAAATTTCTCATGAAGGACAAGGACTTACAGCTGTAGAAAAAATATTCAACAGAAATGCTGTTGGAACTACGCCAGGAAAAGTTTTACACGCCGGTTCAGATGTTCGTGTACAGGTAAATATCGTTGGATCTCAGGATACAACAGGTCTTATGACTTCTCAGGAACTTGAATCCATGGCAGCAACGGTGATTTCTCCAATTGTTGACGGTGCTTACCAGTCAGGATGTCACACCGCTTCAGTATGGGATAAAAAAGCTCAGGCTAACATTCCAAAACTGATGAAATTCATGAACGAGTTCGGTCTTATTACAGCCCGTGACCCGAAAGGTGAATACCACGCGATGACTGACGTTATCCACAAAGTTCTTAACGATATCACTGTAGACGAGTGGGCCATCATCATTGGAGGTGACTCTCATACAAGAATGTCTAAAGGAGTAGCTTTCGGAGCTGACTCAGGAACGGTTGCTCTTGCATTAGCTACAGGTGAAGCATCAATGCCAATTCCTGAATCTGTAAAAGTAACGTTCAAAGGAAACATGAAAGAACACATGGATTTCCGTGATGTGGTTCATGCTACTCAAGCTCAGATGTTAAAGCAGTTTGGAGGAGAAAACGTATTCCAGGGTAGAATCATTGAGGTTCACATCGGAACACTTCCTGCTGACCAAGCATTTACATTTACAGACTGGACTGCTGAGATGAAGGCAAAAGCTTCTATCAACATTTCTGAAGATAATACTTTGATTGAATCACTGGAAATTGCAAAAGGCAGAATCCAGATCATGATTGACAAGGGTATGGATAACCATAATAAAGTTCTTCAGGGACTAATTGACAAAGCAAACAAGAGAATTGCAGAGATCAGATCAGGAGAAAAACCTGCTTTGACTCCTGATTCAAACGCTAAATATTATGCTGAAGTAGTGGTAGATCTTGACGTAATTGTTGAACCAATGATTGCTGACCCGGATGTAAACAACGACGATGTATCTAAGAGATATACACACGATACCATCAGAGATCTTTCTTATTATGGAGGTGAGAAAAAAGTAGACCTTGGTTTCGTAGGATCTTGTATGGTTCACAAAGGAGACCTTAAGATTGTTTCTCAGATGCTTAGAAACATTGAAAAGCAACAAGGAAAAGTAGAATTTAGTGCTCCTCTTGTAGTAGCAGCTCCTACTTACAACATCATTGATGAATTAAAGGCAGAAGGAGACTGGGAATTACTAGAAAAATATTCAGCTTTTGAATTTGATGACAATGCTCCAAAAGGAGAAGCTCGTGTTGAATACAAAAACGTAATGTACCTTGAGCGTCCTGGATGTAACCTTTGTATGGGTAATCAGGAAAAAGCAGCTAAAGGAGATACTGTTTTAGCTACTTCTACCCGTCTTTTCCAGGGAAGAGTAGTTGAAGATTCTGAACGTAAAAAAGGAGAATCCCTGCTTGCTTCAACTCCGGTTGTTGTTCTTTCTGCAATCATCGGAAGAATTCCTAGCATTGACGAGTATAAAGCTGCGGTTGAGGGTATAGACCTTACCACTTTTGTACCTTCTATTAAAGAATTGACAAGTACAAGCGCTCACTAAGAGTATTAATAAATACGTCGCAAGACTATTGAAAATTATATAATTGGAAGATTTTAGTCCTCAAGGATTTAAAATTTTCCAATTTTTTGTTTAGAACGTTTCTATTTTAAGATAGTTACGTTTTTTTTTCGATAAAATCCGGAAAATAAATTCTATTTTTTCTTAAATTGAAAGTTATAAAATCTATTGATTTTGGAATCAAAAACATCCCTGTTTATGGATTATAGGAACGTTTTTTGATATATAAACAAAGTGATTTTTCTTTTTCAGACAGTAGAAAAAGAAGCATTAACGGAAAAAGAACAAAACTAAATTAAGATATGACTTTTGATATTGATATGATCAAAAAGGTGTATGAGCGTTACCCGGAAAGAATTGCTGCGGCAAGACAAACCGTGGGAAAACCTCTTACCCTTTCAGAAAAAATTCTTTACACCCACCTTTGGGAGGGAAATGCTACAAAAGAATATGAAAGAGGAAACTCTTATGTAGACTTCGCACCAGACAGAGTAGCGATGCAGGATGCCACCGCACAGATGGCACTTTTACAATTCATGCAGGCAGGAAAAACTAAAGTAGCCGTTCCTTCCACTGCTCACGCGGATCACCTAATCCAGGCGAAAGTAGGGGCTAACAAAGACTTGCAGGAAGGTATCAACAAAAACTCTGAGGTATTCAACTTCCTTAGTTCTGTATGTGATAAATACGGAATCGGATTCTGGAAGCCGGGAGCGGGTATCATTCACCAGGTTGTATTGGAAAATTATGCCTTCCCTGGAGGAATGATGATTGGTACTGACTCTCATACGGTAAATGCAGGAGGATTGGGAATGGTAGCAATAGGTGTAGGAGGTGCTGATGCGGTAGACGTAATGGCAGGAATGGCATGGGAGCTTAAAATGCCTAAACTTATCGGGGTAAAATTAACCGGTAAAATGAGCGGATGGACTTCTGCAAAAGATGTTATCTTAAAAGTAGCAGGAATCCTTACCGTAAAAGGAGGTACAGGATGCATCGTAGAATATTTCGGTGAAGGTGCTGAATCTCTTTCTGCAACCGGTAAAGGTACAATCTGTAACATGGGTGCTGAAATTGGAGCTACAACTTCTACTTTCGGATACGATGATTCTATGAGAAGATATCTTTCTGCGACAGGAAGACAGGATGTAGTGGATGCTGCCGATAAAATTGCTGAACACTTAACGGGTGATGCTGAAGTATATGCTAACCCTGAACAATATTTCGACCAATTAATAGAAATTAATCTTTCTGAACTGACTCCTCACTTAAACGGACCTTTCACTCCGGACTTGGCGACTCCAGTTGCTGAATTCAGAGCTAAAGCTGAAGCTAATGGATGGCCTTTAGAAGTTGAGTGGGCTCTTATCGGTTCTTGTACCAACTCTTCTTATGAAGATTTATCAAGAGCAGCGTCAATTGTAGAAGACGCTGTATCCAAAGGGGTAAAACCTAAAGCAATCTTAGGAATCAACCCTGGTTCTGAGCAGGTGAAATTTACTGCAGAAAGAGACGGTTTCTTAGATTCTTTCAGAAAATTTGAAAATGCAAGAATCTTTACTAATGCTTGTGGGCCATGTATCGGACAATGGGACAGAGAAGGTGCTGAAAAAGGAGAGAAAAACTCTATTATTCACTCATTCAACAGAAACTTTGCAAAAAGAGCTGACGGAAACCCAAATACCCACGCATTCGTAGCTTCTCCTGAAATGGTAGCTGCTGTTGCGATTTCAGGTAGACTAGATTTTAACCCAATTACTGATACTTTAACTAATGAAGCAGGCGAACAGGTAAAACTTGACGAACCTAAAGGTTTCGAGCTTCCTTCAAAAGGATTTGCAGTAGATGATAATGGATATCAGGCTCCATCAGAAGATGGTTCCAGTGTTGTTGTCAACGTAAGCCCTACTTCAGACAGACTTCAGTTATTAGAAGAATTCCCGGCTTGGGATGGTAAAAACATTGAAGGAGCTAAAGTATTGATCAAAGCTTTCGGAAAATGTACTACTGACCACATTTCTATGGCTGGACCATGGTTGAAATACCGAGGTCACTTAGATAATATTTCAAACAACATGTTGATAGGAGCTGTAAATGCTTACAACATGGAAACCAATAAAGTTAAAAATGAATTAACCGGCGAATACGGTGAGGTTCCGGCTGTACAAAGAGCATACAAAGCGGCAGGCGTTCCAACAATTGTTGTGGGAGACCAGAACTACGGTGAAGGTTCTTCAAGAGAACACGCTGCAATGGAGCCTAGACACCTTGGTGTGAAAGCTGTATTGGTAAAATCATTTGCGAGAATCCATGAAACCAACCTTAAAAAACAAGGGATGCTTGGAATAACTTTCGCTAATGAAGCAGATTATGATAAAATCAAGGAGGATGACACAGTTAACTTCTTAGATCTTGACCAGTTTGCTCCAGGAAAGCAACTGACTTTAGAATTCGTTCATGCTGACGGAACTAAAGACATCATCATGGCCAACCACACTTACAACGATCAGCAAATTGATTGGTTTAAGGCTGGTTCTGCTCTGAATCTGATCAAACAACAGGAAAAATAAGATTAATTGTTAGATTAATTAATATAAAGGCGGCTTCACTAGAAGTCGTCTTTTTTATTTTAACTGTATTGAAATATCCTTTGTTGAGATTTGGCAAATATTCCAAACCTTACAGGTTTTAGAAACCTGTAAGGTTTAACTCTCAAATTAATATCATGATATTTCATCACTTTAATCTCTCAAGAAGACCTGCCCTATAACTTTCCCCGATAGGAATTTCATAGTCGGGAAGAATAACTTTTTTAGCCCCGATACTTTTGACTTTATCCAAATTGACAATGAAAGATTTATGAATCCGTACAAATCTTTCAGAAAGCTGGGTTTCCATTGATTTAAGAGTATCAAGAACAATAAACTCATCATTTTCTGTCCGGATATTGACATAGTCTTTGATGCTTTCCACATAAAGGATCTCATGAAAGCCAATACGATACCTTTGTCCTGAGGATTTCACAAAGAAATGGGTATTTTCCTCCTGTGGAAAGGAAAACCGCTCCTGAACCTTTAATACGCTTTTTTGAAATCTTTCAAAGGAAATAGGTTTTAAAAGGTAATCCACAACATTATGCTCATATCCTTCCAGGGCATATTCTGAATAAGCTGTTGTCAGTATATACTTTTGATCAGGCCCAACAATCTTCATAAAATTGATTCCCGTAAGCTCCGGCATCTGAATATCCAGAAAGATGAGGTCAGAATCGTTCTTCTGAAGATATTCTAAAGCGAGAATCGGGTTTTCTGTAGAAAAAACCAACTCAAGAAAAGGTATTTTTTCTACATAATGTTCAAGAAGAGAGATTGCCAATGGCTCGTCATCAACGATGATACATTTTATCTTATTCATCCCGTAAATCAATTTTTAAATCTACAATAAATTCTGTTTCTGAATCCCGGATTTCAAGCTGATGCTTAGGATATAATATTTCCAGTCTTTTTTTCACATTCTGAATACCTATTCCTGAAACAGTATCTTTCATTCTATGCGTTTTAAAATTTAAAAGATAAAAGTGCAGCACCTTATCATGATCTGAGATTTTCATTTCAAAACCTTTATCACGAAAATCACCATGTTTAAATGCATTCTCAACAAAAGGAACCAAGAGCATCGGTGAAATTTTAAGCTGTAGATACTGAATATCTTTTTCTATACTCAACAGGTCAGGATTTCTGATCCTAAGTTTCTCCAGAGCAATTAAACTGTCAATATATCCAATTTCCTTATCCAGAGAAATTGAGTCTTTTTCAAGGTCTTTTGTGCTGTACCTCAACAATTGCCCAAGTTCTTCAATGGCAGGAAGTGCTTTATCTGATTTCTGATAGACCAAAGAATAGATATTATTTAATGAATTAAAAATAAAATGGGGATTGATCTGGGTTTTTAGCGCCTGCAGCTCCGCTTGTTTTTTTTCGATCAGAAGTTGCTTTTTATCATTTTCTGCTATACCATATCTCTCCAATATCCATAGAATACCTGCTATAAAAGTAGTCAGTGAGCTATTGTATATATTATCAAAGAAATAGTAGAGAAGTCCTGTTTTTTCATCATAATTCCGAAAACCAAGAGTAGAAGGTAGAATCATTTCTTCTAAAGCATATCTCATACTGGCAAAACATAAAAGTGTCAGGATAAAAACGAAAACCGCCGAATACAATTTCTCAAGCTTAAAAACCTTCGGAAATATAAACAGATAAGAAATATAGAATGTGCTAATTTTTACAATAAAAAAGGTAATTCTCAGAATATGTAATTCAGTACGATTGGTTTCCGGTACAAAAAAATTAGGCGTAATGACGGTTCCAAAAAAGTTGAACCCCCAATAAATAATTTGCAGCCAGATAATTTGCTTTTTATTCATACTCAAATATAAATCTCTGTGGGGATAATTCATCAACCCTTTTCGATAAAAACCTGTTTTTTTCCGACGAAACTATTTTGACGTGTATAATCCTGGACTTCATCTAAACGCTATTTCCACTGAAGGGCTCTTCCTATACTTTTGTCAGAGAAATTTAATATAAACATCATTTAATCTGTCATTGATAACCTATGAAAAAGCACCTTTTATTTATAACTACCCTTTTTTGTTCTTTTATAACAGCACAAACAAAAGATTCTGCCAATATCAACAAAATTGAGGCAGTAACGGTAAATGGTAAAAAAGTTTTGGTAGAACGTAAAGTGGACCGCCTTGTTTACAATGTTCAGAATTCTATGCTATCTCAGGGAAGTTCCGGTACGGAAGTTCTTGCCGGCACTCCCTTATTACAGGTGGATGAAAACAAAGGTCTTCTTTCCATTGCCGGAAAAAACGGGGTTTCTGTGATGGTCAACGACCGTATGCTCAATCTTTCCGGATCTGAACTGATCAATTATCTTAGAAATCTGCGTTCTGAAAATATATTGAAAATAGAAGTGATCACTACCCCTCCTGCCAAATATGAAGCGCAGGGAAACAGCGGAATTATTAATATCATTCTTAAAAAGAATCAGAATCTTGGTTGGAATGGCTATCTGACTACCAATTATACTCAAAAAACATATGCCGGTTTCAGCAGTGTGGCAGGAATAAATTATCAGAATGAAAAAATGAAAGCTTCCGTTAAGCTTATGGGTTATGACGGAGATAAAAGATCAGTAGAAAAATATAATATTATCGGTCAAAATTCTTCTATAAGTAAGAATGATAGACGGGATATGAATGACGGACTTGGTCTGAATGCTAATTTTGATTATTCTCTTTCTAAAAATTCCAATATAGGATTGGTATATGATATTACCAAGGGGCATTCTAATATGGATATCAATTCCACGCAAAATTACTTTACAGATGATACATCTACTTTACAAACAGAGACGGACTCAAAGCATCGTTCTCCTTTTACAACCCAAATGCTTAATCTCTATTTTGATCAAAAATTGGGGGAGCATAAACTTAGTTTTGGAGCCAACTATTATGGAAATTTGCCCGATACGGAAGTTAATTTCACAACCAGAAATGTCGCCAGCAATGCAATACAGGTTGTAAGAAACCTCTCTTCGGTAGATTATAAAATCTACTCCGGACAGGCAGATTTAATTTTAAATTTCAAAAAAATCCAGTTAGAAACCGGTGCGAAATACAGCCAGTTTTCTAATAATTCGGACATCGGATATTTTAATTTCACCAACGGGAATTATATCATAGATCCTGCAAAGAGCAATCTTTTTGATTATAATGAAAAGAATTATGCAGCTTATATCAGTGCCAGCAAAGACCTTGGCGAAAAATGGTCAGTAAAGGCGGGGCTCCGTTATGAATATTCACAAACCAGTGGTTTCTCCCCTACTGCACAGTCAAGATCCGAGAATAATTACGGAAAGTTTTTCCCAACAGCTTATTTATCTTATAAAGCCAATGACAATAATCAGTTCAGCATTAATTATTCCCGAAGAATCAACCGTCCTTATTTCCGGGCTTTAGATCCGTTCCGATGGTATTCTAATCCTAATACCTATTATGCCGGAAATCCAAGCCTGCAACCGTCTTTTAACCATAATATTGAATTCAATTATATTTTTAAAAGTAAATTCTCTGCCAATCTTTACTACCAGAGAACCACAAATAATTTTGACCAGATTTCATTCCTGAACGGAATTAACCTTGTCAGTACCTATGAAAATTATTACAATCAGAATATTTACGGGCTCAATTTCAATTATACGGATACGTTTTTCAAAATCTGGGAAAGTAATATCTCAACCTCATTCAGTTATAATGAAACTCAGATTACAAAGTTCAATCTGGTTGCTAAAAACGGACAGTCATTTTATTTTTCTTTGAACAATACTTTCCAACTGAATAAAGCTAAGACATTCATGCTATTTGTCAATTACTGGAATAATCTTCCTTCCAGAGACGGATATTTTTCTATGAAAAACACAGCAAGCCTGGATGTGGGAATCAAAATGAGTTTTGCGGAAAAAGCCCTTCAGGTCAATCTTTCTGTAAGCGATATTTTCAGACAGTCCGGATTGAGAGCTGATATGTATTTTACTGATAATACACAATCTTTCAACAACTATTGGGATGCCAGGAGACTGACACTAAGTATCACTTATAATTTGGGGAATCAAAAAGTAAAATCAAATAGTAGGGCTGTCAATTTTGAAGAGAAAAACCGTGCTCAATAACTTGCCAGAAGATTAAACAATTATAATGTCATGCAAAATAAAAAAATATTTATCCTAAATTTTCGATTTTCAACATTTTAGCGTAACAAATTATCTTTTTCAGCGTCTAACCGGATATCAGTAAAAACATTATGAAAAAAACGATTTTCGCTTTATCTTTATTAGGCTCTGTTTTTGTTTTCTCGCAGGAGAAAAGTAATAAACCTCAGGAAAAACAAATTGAAGGGGTAGTTATCACCAAAACTAAAAAAGCCGTTGAACAAAAAGCAGACCGTACTATTTTTGACTTTTCCGAACAGCCTCAGCTGAACAACGGGAACGTTTTGGAGGGAATTAAAAAACTTCCGGGACTTGTATCTACCGACATCGCAGGAATGATGTATCAGGGAAAAATGCTTGAAGTATACCTGAATGGGAGACCTTTGAACATCACATCCAATGAATTAAACTCCTTCCTTGAAGGAATGCCTGCCAATTCTGTAGAAAGAATTGAGGTAATCACACAGCCCGGTGCTGAATTTCCGGCTACTTCCGGAGGTGCCATCATGAATATTATTACCAACAAAAACGCCAATAAATATTTAACCGCTACGTATTCGGGGAACTATTCTTTCACGAATTATGATAAATACAGAAACAGAACGACCAATTCTGTTAATTTAAATGCAAGGAATAAATATTTCGGATGGCAGCTGAACGTAGGTCAAAATTACCGTGAAAGTATGCTGAATGGTCAGCAGGATGAACTTTTAACGAGTCATACCGACAGATATGGACGCGGATATTTTGCAAAATCTGGATTAACTTTTGACTTGGGTCAGGACAGATTATTATTAAACTACGATATTTATCACAATAATAATGACAATTATACTTTAAGTAACGGTCATGGAGATTTACCTTTTCAGAATAATCCAAAAGATTTAAGAGAAGCTTTTTATACGTCTTCGGATGTTGCCCACACCAATAGCCTGAGACAGGAAGCCGTGGTAACATATCAGAAACGTTTTGCTGACAAATCTCAAAAACTGGACTTCCAGCTTGGGTATACAAGATCAGACAGTAAATTTGCACAGGATAATTTCTTTCAGAACGGTAATTTTGCAGCAGCACCTTATTTACCTATTAACAGCCCTACCAATGGTTTGAAAGATATTCTGAACAATAAATCGGTGATGAATATTGCCAATTTCAAAGTAGATTATGCCCAGCCTATCAAGCTTCTTGATGGCGGAAAAGTGAGCTTTGGAGGATTGTACGAAAAACAGGATTATGATACGGAAAGTTTTGGACTAACCAATCTTGAATATCAGAGACAAACGGCATCTACGTATTTGGAGTTTCAGGCAAAATTGAAAAAATTTGACTTCACATTGGGTTCCCGTGCTGAGAACTATGACATTTCAGGGGTAACAAGGTATTTTGATAAAGATGCAAAATTGGTAGAGGCTAATTTGATTCCTTTCAATAAGTTTAAATTTTTCCCGAACGCGAGTATACAGTATAATATGATGAATCAGGTTTATATTGCTGCGAATTATAACAGAAAAATCAGCTTACCAAGTATTTCTGCCCTGAACCCGAATAACGTGACGTTCTCCGGACCAAGTACGGAAGTAAATGGTAACCCTAATCTACAGCCTACTATTTTTGATAATTATGAATTGAAAATTTCGGCTTTTGATTATGCATTTATCGGATACAGCGTAAGTTCGGCAAGCAATCAGGTGGCACAGATCATCCGAAAAGACGGAAGAAAACTTTACAACGAGCAGGTGAATATTTCGAATATGAAAATTCATAACTTTAACGTGGGTCTGCCGGTTCCTTTCATGATTTTCAGCAAGCCTTTGAGCGAAATCATGAAGTTTGATTTCAATCCTGATAAAATTAACTTCATGTACTTATATGCCGGTTATCAGAAACATGAAATCGACAATCTGAATAATAAAGGGTTCTGGATTTTCAATATTATGACTCAGATTCTTTTGCCTAAAGACATCAAAATGACAGCCAATTACAGCTATCTGACTCCAAAGGCAGGATATTTCTACTTCACGGCAGAAAAACCGTTCAACAACTCTCTGGATATTACGTTAACAAAGAAGTTTATGAACAACCGTCTGACGCTTTCTGTTTTTGCGAATGATATTTTCAACGGACAGATGATGCAGGTACGTTCTAATCCACCATCAGGAACTCCGGTAATGATCAGCAGCAAGTATGACACGAGAAATTTCGGATTTTCTATCAACTATAAAATTCCGACAAGAAATAAGCTGGCGAAAGAGGATCCGAATATCCTTAACCAGACTAAAAAAGAAGATAATGGAGGTGTTATGCAGCAGGCACAATAATTCTTAAGATAAATAAAAGAGGCAGTAATTATTTTTACTGCCTCTTTCTATAGATATTGAAGTAGTGTTATTTGTGAAAATATTTGTGATATTAGTGTTTACATTAAAAATCTATCGTCTGAAATCTCCAGTTCAGCGTGTCTACCAATGTCAACTGATTGACACTTACCGGAAGATCCGTGATAATTTTTAAAATCTGAAGAGCCATCATACTGCCTATTATTCCGGGAAGAGCCCCCAATACGCCAAGGCTGTCACAATCCGGTATATTTTCATCAAAAGGAGGCTCCGGGAAAATATCTCTCAGGTTTTTACTTCCGTTATGATTAAACACAGAAACCTGTCCTGAAAACCCTAAAATACTTCCATAAACCAAAGTTTTTTTCAGTTTCACGCAGGTATCATTCACCAGATATCTTGTGAAAAAATTGTCAGAGCCGTCAACAATAAGATCATATTGAGAAATGATTTCTTCGGCATTATTCTCATTGATTTTTTCCTCAATTCCTATCAATTTAACCTGATGATTAAGTTCTTTTACAAATGTTTCTGCGCTTTTCACTTTGGATAATCCTACCCTATTTTCAGTATGAATGATCTGCCGGTTCAAATTATGAAGCTCAACCTCATCAAAATCTGCAACGCCTAAGATTCCTACTCCTGCAGCGGCCAGGTATTGTATAACCGGACTTCCCAAGCCTCCTGCACCTACGATAAGAACTTTGGAAGAACTTATTTTCTTTTGTCCCTCTAATCCTATTTCTTCGATAAATATCTGCCGGCTGTATCGTGAAAAATGATCTTCTTTCATAATTATTATTGAGCCATTAAGATTCTTTAAGTTTACAAGGAAAATTAAGTTGAGCTTCGCTTTAAAAAGATGCTATCTTAAAAAATCTTCGATTTTTCTTAATTAACTTTACCTCTTCTAAGTTCTTAATGGTTTAAAAATTTTAAAATCCACTATAAACAGAGTCCCAGTCTTTCATCACAGGATCGTAGCCTGCTTTTTTGATCATGAGTCTGATTTCATCCATACTTCGTTCGTCACTGGTTTCAAACTGTTCCAGAGATTCTTTATCTACAGCATAACCTCCCGGGTTTGTTTTTGATCCTGCGCTCATTGCTGTTGCTCCCAGAGACACTATATTATTCCTGAATACTTCATTTTCTCTTGTAGAAATGGAGATTTCAAGGTCTTCATTCCAGATTCTGTAGGCACAGATCAACTGAAGAAGGTCTTTGTCTTCCATGCTAAAATTAGGTTCAATAATTCCTTCAGCAGGTCTGAGCCTTGGAAAGGAAACAGAAAACTTGCTTTTCCAGTATTGTTTCTGAAGGTAATCTATATGTAGTGCGTTGAAAAAACTATCAACTCTCCAATCTTCAAGCCCAAGGAGAACTCCGAGTCCTATTTTATGAATTCCAGCTCGTCCTATTCTGTCCGGAGTCTCCAGGCGAAAATGAAAATTTGATTTTTTCCCTTTCGGATGGTATTCTCTGTAGACATCCTGATGATAGGTTTCCTGATACACCAAAACGGAATGTACTCCTTCTTCATGAAGTAACTTGTACTCTTCTTCCATTAATGGCTGAACTTCAATGGAAATATTGGAAAAATGAGGTTTTAACTTACGGACAGCATTCTGGAAATAAGGGACTCCCACTATTTTATTGGCTTCACCACTTACCAGCAATACATGATTCACTCCCATTGATTTCAGAACAGATGCTTCAATCATCAGCTCCATATCAGAAAGGGTTTTCCTTTTCAGGTTATTATCGAGACTGAAGCCGCAATAGGTACAGATATTCTGACATTCATTACTGAGATACAGCGGAGCATACAACTGAATGGTTTTTCCAAATCGTTTTTGGGTAAGCATCTGCGTCATTCTTGCCATCAGTTCCAGTTCATGAGAAGCGGCTGGTGACAGGAGATTCAGAAAATCATCAAGGGTTTTATTCTTTTTCTGAAGACTGTATTTTACATCAGCCAGACTTACTTTTTCAAGCTTATTTTTTACCTCATCCCATCGGTAGTTTTCAAAAACATCTTTAAAGCTTTTCATGAGTCTGATTTATTCAAATAAAAACGAAGTAAGTGGACTTGAAGCTTCAGCATGGTTAGCAATGGCTCCCAATTCAGATTCAAAGGCTCTTCTTCCAGCAATTACGCCTTCTTTAAAAGCTAAAGCCATATTCAAAGGATTTCCGGCAACGGCAATGGCTGTATTCACCAAAACAGCATCTGCTCCCATTTCCATTGCTTTTGCAGCATCTGATGGCGCCCCGATTCCTGCATCTACCACGACAGGAACATTACTCTGGCTGATGATTATTTCCAAAAAGTCCTGTGTTCTTAATCCTTTATTGGTTCCAATAGGTGCTCCCAAAGGCATTACTACAGCTGTTCCGGCATCTTCAAGACGTTTGCACAAAACAGGATCTGCATGAATGTAAGGCATTACAATAAATCCTAATTTCGCCAATTCTTCAGTGGCATATAAGGTTTCAATAGGGTCCGGCAGTAAATATTTCGGGTCCGGATGAATTTCCAGTTTTACCCAGTTCGTTTCCAGCGCTTCTCTGGCCAATTGTGCGGCTAATACCGCTTCTTTGGCAGTTCTTGCGCCGGAGGTATTTGGTAGAAGATGAACATTGGTTTCTTTTAATGAATCAAGCAGATCGTCTTCGTTAGATTGGGCATCAATTCTTTTTAGCGCCATTGTTACCATATTGGTTTCGGATGCGATAACAGACTGTACCATATCTCTCAGGCTACCGAATTTTCCTGTTCCTAAAAACAGTCTTGATTCAAAAATTCTTCCTGCTATTTCTAATTTCTGATTGTTCATATCATTACTTTTTTTAGTTCATTAATAATAGTCGGCTGCTTTGTAATGAGCCCGGATACGGCAACACCATAAATTCCGATCTCCTGTAACGGCAAAATATCTTCAAGAGTAACGCTTCCGATTGCAAATATTCTGGGAATGTCTATTGATTTTTCTCTTAATCCATCAATGATATACTGATATCCTTCAAACCCAAGAACCGGGCTTAGTTTTTCTTTGGTTGTAGTAAACCTCAATGGTCCCAAACCAATATAATCACAAGATTCTTTGATTCTCTGGATGACATCTGAAAGGGTATTAGCCGTTCCTCCAATAATTTTATTTTCGCCTAAGATCAATCTTGCTTCTTCGATAGTGCTGTCGTTTAATCCTAAATGTACCCCGTCAGCATCTATTTCTTTGGCTATTTGTACATGATCATTGATAATACAAACCGACTGATATTCTGAACAAAGTTGTTTTGAAACTTCACAAAGGCTGATTAATTCATTTTCAGGTGCATTTTTCCATCGAACCTGCACCCATTTGATCCCGTTATCAAGGGCTTTACGGATACAAAGTTCCTGTTCCTGTTGGGTATTTCCCTGTGATATGTATTGTAATTTTTCCATGTTTACTATGAATGTGTTCCCAGTAAAGAGGGATTGCTTTTTAAAAATTTTTCGATGTATAATTTCCCATTTCTACAGGCGGTTTCCCTATTTTGACCTTTGGCGAGTTCTGCTGTAATTGCTGATGATAAAACACAGCCGGAACCATGTTTAGGAAAATATATGGTATTGTCCTCAGTGGGAACTAAAAGAGTTTCTTTTCCGTTTTCAACTAAAATATCTGTTCCTAAATGATCTTCTCTGTGCCCACCTTTAATTAGCAATGCACATTTATTGGTATCTGGTAAAAGATTATTTTCTTTTAAAACACCATATTCATTATAATTGGGAGTTATTAAACTGAGTTGATTAACCGTACTTTTTAATTGATGAAGTGTTTCAGTATCAAAAAAAGAGAATTCAGAAGTACTTTTCAGAACAGGATCCCAAACGATTTTCACTTCAGGATTTGCTTTCTTTAATGTTTCTATAATCTTATTCAAAAATTCTGCATCCTTTACAATTCCGATTTTCACGGCTAAAATGAGATAATTTTCCATCAGCATCTGAATGGCTTCGGTTACTTCATCTATAGGACGCCATTCTAAGCTCAGGCATTTGGCAGCGGTTTGCAATGTCAATGCAGTACATACTCCCAGTCCTATTACTTTTGACTGTTCAAAGGTTTTACTATCTGATAACAGGCCTGCTCCACCACTGGGATCAAAGCCTGCAATACTTATGACATAAGGGCGTTCCTGCATTTTCTGAATACTTTTAAGGGTTCTTCACTTTCCCAGATGGCACCTAATAAAGCGGCTCCATCTGTTTCTGCTTCGAAAACTTCATGAATATTATCCTGATTAATTCCTCCAAGGGCAATCAATTTTACATCCGGATTGTTCCGGTGTTTTACTTCTTCCTTAATAGTAGAATCCAATCCATATCCTTTTTTGGATATACTCGGAAAGAACGGGCTTATGAAAGCATACTCCCATTCTTTGTCCAAAGTATTGTATGTTGTGATATCGTGTACTGAAGTTGAAATCGTATTTTCTTCCACAAAAGGTTTATATGCTTCTTCCCTTCTATCAATCTCCCTGAAATGAAATCTTGAAATATTAAATTCCTTCCCAAGATCATAATACGTATGCAGCACCAATTGTGAATGAAAGGTTTTATCAATCTGAGTGATGAATTCAAGCATTTCATTGCGGCTGAGCCATGGTTTACGGATATGAAGCAAATCAAGTCCTTCCTGAAACATTTGATTAATAAGATCAGTTTCGTTCGGGAGAATCAATTCAGTAGTGATAACTAGGATCATATATAAATTTCTTTCCCTTTTTCGATAAACTCCTGTGATTTATCCAGCATTCCTTGTTCTGCAGATTCACGTATTTCCTGAGTGATTTTCATCGAACAGAATTTCGGCCCGCACATTGAACAGAAATGGGCAATTTTTGCTCCTTCTGCCGGCAGTGTCTCATCGTGATAAGCTCTTGCTGTTTCAGGGTCTAATGAAAGGTTGAACTGATCTTCCCATCTGAATTCAAATCTTGCTTTACTTAATGCATTGTCTCTGTATTGAGCTCCGGGATGACCTTTTGCCAGATCTGCTGCGTGTGCAGCTAACTTATAAGTAATTACCCCAACTTTTACATCTTCTTTATTCGGAAGACCTAAATGTTCTTTTGGAGTTACATAGCAAAGCATCGCACAGCCAAACCATCCGATCATTGCTGCTCCAATTCCGGACGTGATATGATCATAACCCGGTGCAATATCCGTTGTTAAAGGCCCTAAGGTATAAAATGGAGCTTCATGGCATTCTTCCAATTGCTTTTCCATGTTTTCTTTGATCATATGCATCGGAACGTGTCCGGGTCCTTCAATCATTACCTGTACATTGTGTTTCCAGGCAATTTTGGTTAGTTCACCTAAAGTTTCCAGTTCTGCAAACTGAGCGGCATCATTGGCATCTGCAATAGATCCGGGACGAAGACCATCTCCCAGAGAGAAAGCCACATCATATTTCTTCATGATCTCGCAGATCTCTTCAAAATGAGTGTACAGAAAACTTTCTTTATGATGAAATAAGCACCATTTCGCCATAATCGATCCTCCTCTGGAAACAATTCCGGTTACTCTTTTCGCTGTTAAATGAATATATCTCAACAAAACGCCTGCATGGATCGTGAAGTAGGAAACCCCTTGTTCAGCTTGTTCAATCAGGGTATCTCTGAAAATTTCCCATGTAAGATCTTCCGGAACTCCTTTTACTTTTTCCAATGCCTGATAGATGGGAACAGTACCAATGGGAACCGGACTGTTTCTGATAATCCATTCTCTTGTTTCATGAATATTTTTTCCGGTTGAAAGGTCCATAATGGTATCAGCTCCCCATCGGCAGGCCCATACCGCTTTTTCTACCTCCTCTTCAATACTGGATGAAACGGCACTGTTTCCAATATTAGCATTGATTTTCACCAGGAAATTTCTTCCGATGATCATCGGCTCACTTTCCGGATGGTTGATGTTATTGGGAATAATTGCTCTTCCGGCAGCAATTTCGTCTCTTACAAATTCCGGAGTGATCTTGCTTTTCGGAGTATTGGCTCCAAAACTATGTCCGGGATGTTGAAAAGCCATTTCTTTGGATACGGAATCAAGCTGTTCTATTCTTTGATTTTCTCTGATTGCCACATATTCCATTTCCGGAGTGATGATTCCCTGTTTTGCATAGTAAAGCTGGGTAAGCTCTTTTCCTTCCTGTGCTACTTTAGGTTTATGATCATAGGAAAACCTTAATTCATTAAGACGTGGATCTGCTAAACGAGCTTTTCCGTATTCAGATGTAATTCCGTCCAGGATATTCACATCATTTCTGTCCAGAATCCACTGTTCTCTGATTCTTGGAAGTCCTTTCTGAATATCAATGACTGCATTTTCATCGGTATAAGGACCTGAAGTGTCGTAAATGGTTACCGGAGCATTATGTTCAAAGCCGCCATTGGTCAGTTTGGTTGGGCTAAGTTGTATTTCACGCATTGCTACATTGATAGGGTGTAATGTACCTTCAATATAGATTTTCTTTGAGTTCGGAAATGGCGAACATGTAATGGAGTGAGCCATAAATATTGGTATTAAATATGAGAATTAACCACCTTGAGTGGCAGTAATGATTAAAACTGAATCGTTGTTATTAAGGATGGTTTCCGCCCAGACTGACAGGGGAATAATGCGATTGTTGAGAGCTACAGCGATGCCTTTTTTCTTTCCGGGCAGCTCCATAGCCAGTAATGCTTCCAGATTTTCGGGAAGTACATCAAATGTTTTTCGGGTGTGGTTGATTATAAGTTCCATTCCTAATAATTTAAATATACTTTAGGAATGGCTATTATTGTACAATAGAATGTACAGCAAAAGTCATCTACTTTTCCCTACGCTGGTATGATCCAGATCAGGTTCAAAGGGTAAAGTCTCAGTCTGTTGATACAGACACCCCTAAAGTTGGGAACGAAGTTAGACATTTTTTTAGAATGTGCAAAATTTTTTGTAATACACTGTTTGAAACCCGATAATGGAATTTGGAAATTATTTAATCAAAAAAAATAGGCTGAAAGTGTAAAACTCCCAGCCTATTTTTATTTTTCTCTTATTGTTCCTCACAAGCTCTCCAAATCGCATCATTCTGCGGCACCGGAGCTGTAATTTCAATATTTTCTTTAGTAACAGGATGAATAAATTCCAGCTTTCTTGCATGAAGATTGATTCCTCCATCAGGATTGGAACGTGGTGCTCCGTATTTCAGATCACCTTTGATCGGAATTCCTGTTTTAGATAATTGTGCTCTGATCTGATGGTGTCTTCCAGTTTCAAGATCTATTTCAAGAAGCAGGTAATTATCCAAAGTCTTGATCACGTTATAAGTCAGAATCGCTTCTTTTGCTCCTTCCGTAGCTTTTGGAAAAACAATGGCTTTATTATTCTTTTCGTTTTTCTTTAAATAGTGTACCAGCCTTTGAGTTTGTGGAATCATTTCTTTTCCTACAACAGCCCAATACGTTTTCTTCACTTCGCGGTTTTTCACCATCTGTGTCAAACGGGAAAGTGCTTTGGACGTTTTTGCATATATTACCAGTCCTGATGTAGGACGGTCTATACGATGAACCAAGCCGAGAAAAACATTTCCCGGCTTAGCATCTCTTATTTTTATAAAATTCTTGATGGATTCTAATAGTGATTCATCTCCGGTTTTATCACCCTGTACAAGCTGGCCAACCTTTTTATTAATCACCAGAAGATGGTTGTCTTCATATATAATCTGCTCCTTCATATTTCTTTCGTCTATCTTCTTCTATTGGATAAAGAAAGGATAATTCCTGCCAGAAGACCTACAGTTTTAACGGCTGAAAGTTTTGAACCTTCCGGAATGAATGCACCCAATACACAGATTGCAGCAGCAGCATACATTGCATATACAAAGTTTTTATTGGTAAGCAGGGGTGCCTGAATAAAGAAGCTCGCTCCTATGAGAACATAAAAGACTTTTCTTGAAAGTAAATGATTGATTTCCGGGGAAAATAAATTAAACCATCCCACAGCAAGACAAATCAGTGCTGCGATAGATAATATTCCCTGGATAGATTGTTGATTCTGCATGGATTAATAGCTTTCGTTTTCGTTTGGAAACTCTACATTCTTCACATCTTTTACATACTGAGCAACAGCTCCAGTAATTTCTGTATAAAGGTCAAGATATCTTCTTAAGAATTTCGGGCTGAAACCTTTGTTCATCCCTACCATATCATGATAAACCAAAACCTGTCCGTCACAATCTGCTCCGGCCCCGATTCCGATGGTTGGGATAGAAATGCTTTCAGTTACTTTTTTAGCTAATTCTGCCGGAATTTTTTCTAATACGATTGAAAAACATCCTAATTCTTCCAAAAGTTGTGCATCAGCAATCAGTTTTTCAGCCTCTGCTTCTTCCTTAGCTCTTACTTTATATGTTCCGAATTTATAGATAGACTGTGGTGTTAATCCCAAATGTCCCATTACCGGAATTCCGGCATTGATGATCTTTTTGATAGACTTGGAAATTTCTTTTCCGCCTTCAATTTTCACAGCATGTGCTCCACCTTCCTTCATCATTCTTACCGCAGACTCCAGTGCTTTTTCAGGATTACTCTGATAAGTTCCGAAAGGTAAATCTGCTACCACCAAAGCTCTATCGGTTCCTCTTACCACACTTTGAGCATGATAGATCATTTGATCCAGCGTAATGGGCAATGTAGTTTCAAAACCAGCCATTACATTCGCTGCAGAGTCTCCAATCAAAATAGCGTCTACTCCACCTGCATCTACCATCTTTGCTGTGGTAAAATCATAGGCTGTAAGCATTGTTATTTTTTCCTTGTCGAATTTCATTTTACGCAAGGTTTCAGTCGTAACTTTTTTAATTTCAGAGTGAACAGACATAATTTATCTATTTTTAAAAGTTAAAAAGTCGGCCTTGAGCCGACTTAAGTTTTTGTATGATTTATAAAACTACGTGACCGAGTTTCATGAGTTTGTCGTGATTTAAGATCTTGATATTTCTTCCGTCTACTTCAATGAGACTATCCTGTTTGAATTCTGATATCAGACGGATGGCACTTTCTGTAGCGGTACCGATAATATTGGCAATTTCTTCTCTCGTTAATGAGATCTTGATAAAGCCTTCAGGATCTACTCCCAATTTCTGTTCCAGAAGCAAAAGAATTTCTGCCAACCTTTCTCTTACCGTTTTCTGAGCAAGGAAAGTGATGGTGTTGGAAGATTCTCCTAATTCGTATGAGATTTTCTGAAGCATGACGAAAGACAGCTGTGGGTCTACTTCCAGAAGATACATGAAAATATCTGCGGGTAAGAAAACACATTCAATATCTGTCATTGCTTCTGCTTTGGCCTGGAAATTTTCCCCACAAAGCAAAGAACGATAGCCGATGATATCCCCTTCTTTGATAAATCTTAAAATTTGATCTTTCCCGAACGCTCCTGATTTTGAAAGTTTGGCAGCACCTTTTTCCAAAACAAATACTCCCTTCGGAGTTTCACCATCCTCGAAAATGGTATCATGTTTCTGAAAACTCAGTTTCTTTTTGCCATTAATGTATTTTTCAAAATCTGCGCTAGAAAGTCTTTCTTTAAATGATTTATCATTAAAAACTCTGGCGAACCTCTCTTCAATTGCTATCTGTTGTTCCTGCGGCATTTTATATGATATTTATCACAAAAATAGAACTTTTTAACGCGATAAACAAAAAAATTTGTTATAATTTTGTAGTTCAATATTTTATGGGGTGAGCGAGAACTGTTTTCATTGTGGTCAAGGGATAGAAAAAGAGAGAATTTTATTTGATGAAAAGACTTTCTGTTGTAATGGATGTAAGTCTGTTTACGAAATTCTAAATTTAAATAATTTAAGCAATTTCTATGAGCTTAATAAAGGAGCGGGAATTCGTCCGAATGATGAAAATTCTTCTCAATTTGATTACTTGGACACACCGGAAATCTTTGAAAAAGTTACTGATTTTTCTGAAGGAAACACCAGTCTGGTTACATTCAAAATCCCTGTCATTCACTGTTCTTCTTGTATCTGGCTGTTAGAAAGCCTTCACACGTTAAATAAGCATATTAAATATTCGCAGGTTAATTTCACAAGAAAGACCTTACAGATTTCATTCAATCATAATGATATGAAATTAAGCGAACTAGCTAAATTTTTAACTAATCTAGGATATAAACCGGTTATCAGCCTTGAAACTGCTGATAAAAATGAAGATCATCTTGACAAATCCTTATTAGTAAAATTTGCCATTGCCGCCTTTGCTTTTGGTAATGGAATGTTCCTTGCCTTTCCTGAATATATTGGAGGTGAAGATTATTGGATGGACCATTATAAAGGTTTATTCAGAACTTTGATATTTCTTCTGGCAACACCTGTTGTATTTTACTCAGCTTCAGATTATTATAAATCTGCATGGTATGGTTTAAAAAATAAGATCGTCAATATTGATGTTCCGATTGTCTTAGGAATTTTTGTCCTATATGGAAGAAGTATCTACGAAGTTGTAACAGATTATGGCCCAGGATATTTTGACACCCTTTGTGGACTTTTATTCTTTATGCTTCTCGGAAAAATTTTCCAAAAAAGAACATACAGTGCTCTTTCCTATGACAGAGATTATAAATCTTTCTATCCCATTGCCGTAACGAAAGTTGATTTTGAAGGAAAACAGGATAATATTTTACTGTCTGAAATAAAAGTGGGTGATAGAATTCTGGTTAGAAACCAGGAAATCATTCCGGTAGATGCCATTCTGATCAACGGAGAAGGAAATATTGATAACAGTTTTATTACCGGAGAAAGTGAAAGTATCAGCAAACAGCCTGGTGATAAGATTTTTGCCGGAGGTAAGCAAATAGGATCATCTCTGGAACTGGAAGTTATCAAAGACGTAGATCAAAGTTACCTTACCCAGCTGTGGAACAAGGAGGCCTTTAAGAAACATGAGACCGGACTTGACACATTAACAAACAACATCAGTAAATACTTCACATTCATTATTTTAGGTATTGCTCTCGTTGCGGGAACCTATTGGGCATTTATTGATTTGGAGAAGATGTTCCAGGTTATTTCTGCCATTCTGATCATTGCATGCCCTTGTGCGCTTGCCTTGTCTGCACCGTTCACTTTTGGACACATTATGAGGATTTTAGGTCGAAATAAATTCTATGTAAAAGACACTTTAACGATTGAAAAAATCGCGAAGCTTGATACAATTGTCTTTGATAAAACCGGAACGATTACCCACAGAAAAAAATCAAATATCAAATACGAAGGACCTGAAATCAACGAATTTGATTCCCTGAATATCAAAACATTATTAAAGAACTCCAACCACCCGCTTTCAAAATCATTGTATGAATTCATCGAAGTAAATGATGAGTATTTCCCTGTAGAGAAATTTGTTGAAATCTCAGGAAAAGGTTATGAAGCAAGCGTAAGAGGATCTCTTTATAAAATTGGGTCTGCCCGTTATAATGACCAGGAACCTAAAAACCTGGAAACAGCGGTTTATATCAGCAAAAACGGAGCATATTTAGGAAAATTCATTTTTAAGAATGAATACCGTCCGAAACTGAGAGAACTTTTCACAAAACTCACCAACTACAAAATATTTATCCTGAGTGGGGATAATTCCTCGGAAGAAAGCCAGCTTAAAGAGCTTATTCCAAATTACAAAGGAATGGCCTTTAATCAGAATCCGGAAGATAAACTGAATTATATTAAAGCGCTTCAGGATCAGCACATGAAAGTAGCAATGCTTGGAGATGGCCTTAATGATGCGGGAGCTTTAAAACAAAGTAATGTAGGGATTGCAATTGCTGATGACACCAACAGTTTTACACCATCTTCTGATGTAATTATGAACGGTGATAAAGTGGTTACATTAGACAATTACCTGAATGTTTGTAAGGGTTCCATCACCATTGTGAAAATGACATTTATAATCAGTTTTCTATACAATATCGTTGGTTTAAGTTACGCTGTTACAGGACATATGCATCCGCTCTTCGCTGCAATCATCATGCCAATCAGTTCCATCACGGTGGTTACCTTTACTACACTTTCAACCTGGATATTAGGACGTAAACATTTCAAAAAACAGGCGTAGAAGCCCTTATTTAGACTGATTTTAAATTAGCTGAAATCGGCATTTCGTGATGAATGTCATTATTTTTCACTAAATTTGAACCCCGAAAATAGGTTAATTTTGTTGTCCAATGGATATTCTATATTTAATGATCCTCTGCAGTGTTTCTTTGGCTGCGATTTTCTTGGTCGTATTTATAGTGTATGCCCGAAAAGGACAGTTTGAAGATGATGAATCTCCGGCTGTCAGAATCCTTTTTGATGATGAAAAAATCAAAGAAAATGATGAAGCAGGCAACAAAGATAAAGACGAGAAAAAAATAGGAGAAAATAATAAAAATTGAGAAAAATAGTGAATAGTTGATATGGAAACACAGAAGTTTAGTTATGACAATAGTATTGTCCGTGCGTTCCTTTATGCGACCTTAGTTTTCGGTCTTATAGGGTTTACGTTCGGGCTTACGGCGGCATTAATGCTTTTCTACCCTGAATTACCTGAATTCTTTTTCGGGACAGATGATACAACCATCAAAAGTTTGGCATCAGGAAACATTCAAGGGTTAATAAACACTCATGGTGCATTTGGTTTTGGTAGAATCAGAATGCTGCACACCAACACCGTAATCTTTGCATTCGTTTGTAACATTGTTTACACGGGTATTTATTACTCATTACAAAGATTATTAAAAACAAGAATGTACAGTGACACATTGTCTTGGTTACATTTCTGGACTTGGCAGTTTATGATCGTTGCTACGTTCATTACGTTCTTTATGGGAATCAATACCTCTAAGGAATATGCTGAACACGAGTGGCCGATCGACATATTGATCGCATTCTCATGGATCATTTTTGGTATCAATATGTTCCTGACTATTTCAAAGAGAAGAGTGAGACACCTTTATGTAGCAATCTGGTTCTATATCGGTACATGGATTGCAGTAGCAATGCTTCACATCTTCAACAACCTTGAAGTACCTTTATCTTTCACAGGCTGGAAATCTTATTCAGCATATGCAGGGGTAAAAGATGCTATTGTACAGTGGTGGTATGGACACAATGCGGTTGCATTCGTATTGACGACTCCGGTTCTAGGTTTAATGTATTACTTCCTTCCGAAGGCTGCAGACAGACCGGTATTCTCTTATAAACTGTCTATTATTCACTTCTGGTCATTAATTTTCGTATATATCTGGGCTGGTCCTCACCACCTTCAGTATACAGCTCTTCCGGCTTGGGCTCAGGCGGTAGGAACAGGGTTCTCTATCATGCTTATTGCACCATCTTGGGGAGGAATGTTAAATGGTCTTCTTACGCTAAGAGGAGCTTGGGATAAAGTAAGAGAAAATCCTATCCTTAAGTTCTTCGTTGTAGCTGTAACTTGTTATGGTATGGCAACGTTTGAAGGACCACTTTTGGCAACTAAAAACATCAACAAAATTGGTCACTTTACAGACTGGGTTATCGGTCACGTACACTTAGGAGCTCTTGGATGGAATGGTTTCATGGCATTCGGGGTTATCTATTATTTGGTACCAATTATGTGGAGAACAAAACTTTGGTCTGTAAAATTAGCTAACTGGCATTTCTGGTTAGGTACTTTAGGAATCATTTTCTATGCAGTTCCAATGTATATTTCAGGATTCACACAAGGATTAATGTGGAAGCAATTCAACCCAGACGGAACATTATTATGGAAAAACTGGTTAGATACAGTAACTGCTATTATCCCTTACTTTAAAATGAGATTTGTAGGAGGTTTATTCTATATCTCAGGATCTATCTTAATGATCGTAAACGTAATTGCTACGGTAAGAAAAGGATCATTCCAGAAAGAAGTTCCTGCTGAAGCTCCTGCATTAGCAAACATCAGTAAAAACAGAAAAGAAGGAGAAGGTACTCACCTTTGGCTGGAAAGAACTCCGGTATTATTAGGTATTTTATCTTTCATCACAATATCTATTGGTAGTTCAATTGAAATCATTCCTACGCTATCTCTTAAGAAAAGTGTACCTACGATTTCAGCGGTAAAACCTTATTCACCACTTGAACTTGAAGGTAGAGATATTTATATCCGTGAAGGATGTAACGCTTGTCACTCTCAAATGATCAGACCGTTCAGAGATGAGATCACAAGATTCAACGGTAAAAACGGACAATACTCCAAAGCTGGAGAATTTGTATACGACAGACCATTCCTATGGGGTTCTAAGAGAACAGGACCGGATTTACATAGAGAAGGTGGTAAAAACCCAAGTTCTTGGCACTACAAGCACATGTATAACCCAAGATCTACTTCTGCAGGTTCCATCATGCCTCGTTACCCTTGGTTAATTGCTACTGACTTAGACAGAACTAAGATGGTAGACAAAATGAAGCTGATGAAAAATGTATTCGATGTTCCTTATTCTAAGGCTGAAATCGATTCTGCAGATAAATGGGCTAACAACCAATCAGCAAAAATTGTAAAAGATATCTTCTCTGAAGCAAATGACCTTAAGCAGGCTTATGCTAAGAGACCTCAGGGAGAATTAGAGAAAAAAGAAATTGTAGCTCTTATTTCTTATCTTCAGAGATTAGGTACAGATATCAAAACAACTGAAATCAAAACAGCTAGTAATAACTAAACATTAAAAGGTTCATATGATTCCTCAGAACTTTAAAGATATATTATCCAATACAGAAAACGCTGGTTTTTACCAGACGCTGGCTCTGATTTTCTTTATGCTGTTCTTCATAGCTTTAGTAATCTATGTTTTTAGCAGACCTAAGAAATATTACAAAGAAGAAGAAGAAGCACCACTTGGGGATGATGAGGATGACGATTTTAATTTAAAAAATTAAACTATTTTTTATGAAACAAAGAACACCTGTTGTCGTAAACATCTTAATAATAATCGGGCTTTTAATAGTTTTTTATTATTTATTTGTACAGAGCTACGCGTTCCTAGCTTCGCCTTACTTCTGGGGAACTGTTGTGATCGCTGGTATCCTTGCCTATATCCATGGTGCAATTGGAGATCTGATTGAAAACAACAAATTCAAAAAATTATCTCCAGAAGAGAAAGCAGCTTATCTAGCTGAAAAGAAAGTTCCTTTCTTAAAAAGAATGTATTTGGCTGCATTCAAAAAGCAATCTGAAACTGAAGAAAAAGATATCCTTATTGACCACGGTTTCGATGGAATCATGGAGCTGGATAACCAGTTACCAAAATGGTGGGTAGGTTTATTCTATTTTGGGACCGCATTTTGTATTGTGTATATTGCAGCATACTCTTTCACAGACTTCGCTCACCCGTTAAGCGAATATGAAAAAGAATATAAAGAACAGTTGGCAAGTATTGAAGAATATCAAAAAACTCAACCTCCTGTTACGATAGAAACAGCAAAATACTCTGCTGATAATATTGCAGAAGGGAAAGAATTATTTAAAACAAACTGTGCATCTTGTCACAAAGAAGACGGTAGTGGAGGTATCGGACCAAACCTTACTGATAACTACTGGATCAACCAGCCTGAGAAAACGTTATTCAAAAACGTATTCCATATGGACTGGAATGGTTCTCCTACTAACCCTGCGATGAGAGCATTCGGTAAAAACGGAGAAGTTTCAGGTGCAGAGATTGAAAAGATTGCAGCGTATGTATATCACATCAATCAGGAACAACCACCGGTGACTCAGGCTCAAGGAGGAGCAGCTCCTCAAGGAACTGAAGCACATTGGGAAAAAGAATAATTTAAAAAATTAGAAACATATGAAAAAAACATAATTTGTTATTAGATAAAAATAGTAACGAATTATGTTTTTTCTTTTTTAAAACCTATTACATATGTCAGACATAGAAGAAATAGAAGTACGCGGCGGACAGGGACAGGTTCTGGACCCTGAGACTTACAGAGATTCTATAGGGACAATGGAGCAATCCGGAAAAAGAAGATGGGTATTCCCAAGAAAGCCTAAAGGGAAGTATACCAACTATAGAAACATTGTAAGCTATTTATTATTAATTATTTATTTTACATTACCGTTTATCAAAATCAATGGTAATCCATTATTGTTGTTCAATGTCATAGACAGAGAGTTTTTCATCTTTGGACAGCCTTTCTATCCACAAGACTTTTTTATCCTCACTTTAGGTGCTATTGCATCTTTAATCTTCATTATTGTTTTTACGATTGCGTTCGGAAGAATTTTCTGCGGGTGGATTTGCCCTCAGACAATTTTTATGGAATCGATCTTCCGTAAAATAGAATATCTGATTGAAGGTGACCGAAACAAGCAGATGAAGCTGGACAGACAGGAGTGGAACAGTGAAAAGATCTGGAAAAGAAGTTTGAAATGGTCTGTTTATATCATCATTTCATTGGTGATCACCCACTTTATGTTCATGTATATTGTAGGATATGAAGAGGTATTTAAGATCATTGGTGAAGGACCATTTGCACATCCTACCAATTTTATCGTAATGATTCTTCTTACCGCTGCATTTTATTTTGTATTTGCATGGTTCAGAGAGCAGGTTTGTACATTGGTATGCCCATACGGAAGACTTCAGGGAGTATTGATTGATAAAGACACCATCAATGTTTTCTATGATTTTAAAAGAGGAGAAAACAGATCAAAATGGAGAAAAGGTGAAGACCGTCAGGCTGCTGGCAAAGGAGATTGTATAGACTGTCACCAGTGTGTAGTAGTATGTCCTACCGGAATTGACATCAGAGACGGACAACAATTGGAATGTATAAACTGTACAGCCTGTATTGACGCCTGTGATGAAGTAATGGAAAAAGTAGGACTTCCGAAAGGACTGATCCGATATGCTTCTGAAAACGAAATTGAAAAACAAACTCAATTTAAGTTTACAGGCAGAATGAAAGGATTTACAGTATTCTTATTCCTTTTGGTAGGATTCTTAGGATACCTTCTGTACAGCCGTGGTGAGATGGAGGCTAAATTCATCAAGCCGGCAGGGAGTACATTCTTTGTAAGAGATGGTAAAATTACCAATACCTATAATTATACTTTCCTTAATAAAACAAACGACAAAAAAATCGTTACTATCAAAGTGATTGATCCGGCACATGGTGAAATTACTTATAGTGCATCAAGCAAAATTCAGGTAGACAGGGATAAAATTTCAAAAGGAACGATTAATATCAGCTTCCCGGAAGATGAAATGAAACTCTCTAAACAGAATATCACAATTGGCGTTTATGATATGAAGGGTAAACTGATTGATTCATACCAGACTTATTTTGAAGGGCCATTTAAACTGCAATTTTAATTAGAAAAAAATGAAGAACTTTAGTTGGGGACACGGTGTTGTAATTGCATTACTTGCATTCATAGTTTTTATACTATCCATGATGTTTCTTTTCCCGAACGGGCAGAAAAACTCTGAAATGGTAACAGATAATTATTACGAAGAGGAGTTGAAGTACCAAGATGTGATTGATGCGAAGAAAAAAGCAGATGAGTTACAGGAAAAACCTGTATACAGCCAGGATACCAAAGGAATTAAAATTACTTTTCCAAAAGAATATAACAACTCAAATACTACGGTAAAATTTGTTTTAAACAGAACCGACGACCAGAATTTAGATATCAAAAAATCTGTACAGCTTGATGCCAGCCAGTCTTTCACAATACCAGCACAGGTATTGAAAGTAGGAAACTACACATTAAGATTAAGTTGGACAAAAGATAAAGCAGACTACCGAATGGATTATGACGTGATATGGAAATAGGACTTATTGTATCGGCTATTGCTTTAGGCTTTGCTTCCGGTTTTCACTGTATCGGAATGTGCGGTCCTATTGCCCTGTCGATGGGATTAACCAAAAAACAGGCAGCTAACTTCTATCTTCAGAACCTTACCTATCAATTGGGGAGAATATTTACCTATTCATTATTAGGCGCACTTCTTGGAATTATTGGGCAGGGATTTGAAATGGCAGGCTTCCAGAAATACCTGACTATTACTGCAGGAGCTCTTCTAATTATTATGGCTGTATTTTCATTTGGTGGAAAAGATTTTGCTTCGAAAATCCCCTTCCTTTCCAAATTTTTATACACTGTCAAATTAAACTTAGGAAAACTACTTCAGAAGGCAGATTACCGTTCAAGATTCTCTACAGGAGTTTTGAATGGGTTTTTACCGTGCGGAATGGTTTACATGGCACTTACTGCCAGTCTTGCAGGAGGAGGAATATGGCAGGGAGCTTTATATATGGCTTTATTTGGTCTTGGAACCCTTCCGTTCATGTTTGCTATCGTTTTAGCCGGAAATCTGATGAATCAGGCCTTCAGGGTAAAAGTTTTGAAAGCAGTTCCGGTCATCATGATCATATTGGGAGGATTATTCATTCTAAGAGGTCTTGAGCTGGGAATTCCCTATGTTTCTCCGAAAGCCGAAGCTATGACGATTATTAAAGATCCAAACGGAGCTGTTAACTGCCATTAATTTGTATTTAAATACACCATGAAGAAAACCATTGTCTTATTTCTGATAAGCCTTTTTATGCTGCAATCCTGCAGTGTGAATTCTGAAATTGTCTATCACAAAGATTCCGCCTCTACTTCCGTAATGGATATTGATACAAGAGAGTTTATGACAGAGATGATGGCTATGACACCAGATTCATTAAAGCAAAAGGAATTTGGAGAAATGGACAGACTTCCGACTATCTGGACAAGCATGTACGATGTTGCCAAAAAGGAAGGAAAATTAAAACCAGAAAATCCGGATTCAATCAGAATCATGAAAAAAATCTTCATGAAGTCTACGAAAGAAGATAACAAACTTGCAGGGTTTTCTTTTAAGATGGATCATTTTTCGCCGGAAGATTATCTGGTTCTGAAAAGTTTTACAAAAACTGAAAAAATCCCAATGGATCAGAATATTTACAACAATTGGGATGGGAAAACCCTGAAGATTGATACAGAGAATTTTAATCTTAAAAGTATTGAAGAAGCCATCCAATCCAAAAGCTCAAAGGAAGAAGCTGAAAAAATAGCTGGTATGATGATCATGTTTTTCAAAAAGATTGGTACTACTTTAAAGTTTGAAAATCCCATACAATCAATTACAGGAAAACATGACTGGGTAAAGCAGATTGATGATCATTCGATAAGAATAGAATATGATCTGAAAGCCATTTATGATAAAGATTCAAAACTAAAAAACGCAGATAAAAAGATTATCATCGTTACAGAATAAAACAAAACCCACCGGAATCCGGTGGGTTTTTATTTGCATACTAAAACTGATAGTTTAGTTGATTACTTCAAATCTAGCGTATTCTGCAATCTTCTTAGGAAGTTTGATTCCCTCTGCTGTCTGGTTGTTTTCAAGCAATGCCGCCATAATTCTTGGCAGTGCCATTGCAGATCCATTCAGAGTGTGAACCAATTGAGATTTGCCATCTCCTTTGTAACGGCATTTCAATCTGTTAGCCTGGAACGTTTCAAAGTTAGACACAGAGCTTACTTCCAGCCACATTTCCTGAGCTGCACTCCATACTTCAAAATCATACGTCATTGCAGAAGCAAAACCAGTATCACCCCCACAAAGTCTTAATACTCTGAATGGAAGCTCAAGGTCTGTAAGAATTTCTTTGATGTGCTCTACCATTTCTTCCAAAACAGCATAAGAGTTTTCAGGCTTTTCAATTCTTACAATCTCTACTTTTTCAAACTGGTGAAGACGGTTCAATCCTCTTACGTGAGCTCCGTAGCTTCCCGCTTCTCTTCTGTAACACTGAGAGAATGCTGTATTTTTAATCGGAAGATCTTTTTCATCCAGCAATACATCACGGTAAAGATTCGTTACAGGTACTTCTGCTGTAGGAATAAGATATAATTTATCTTCGTTGATATAATACATCTGTCCTTCTTTATCCGGCAGCTGCCCGGTTCCAAAACCTGATGCTTCATTTACAACGTGAGGAGGATTTACTTCTGTATACCCCTTCTCTACGTTTTTATCTAAGAAATACTGAACCAAAGCTCTCTGCAATCTTGCTCCTTTCCCTAAATAAACAGGAAAACCTGCTCCTGCAATTTTAACCCCTAATTCAAAATCAATAAGGTTATATTTTTTGGCCAGTTCCCAGTGAGGAATAGCTCCTTCACCAAGACCTTCTACCGGATGAGACTGGAAAATCATTTCATTATCATCAGCAGAAGCACCGCTTTTTACCAATTCATTTGGAATGTTCGGAAGCTGATACAGAATATTCAGTAAGTCGTTTTCTTTAACTTCTAACTGGGATTTCAATTCTGAGCTCGACTCTTTGTATTGTGCTGTTTTAGATTTTGCAGATTCCGCTTCTTCTTTTTTCCCTTCTTTCATCAAAAGCCCGATTTCTTTCGAAATTTTGTTGATTTCGGAAAGCTGGGAATCTAGTTCAAACTGGATTCTTTTTCTTTCGTCGTCGGCAGCGATAGCCTCGTCCACCAACTCAAGATTTTTGAATTGTCTTTTCTTAAGACCTTCTAAAACGCGTTCTTTATTGTCGCGCAAAAAATTGACTTGTAACATTTTATTTAGATGTTAAATATTAGATGTTTAGCTCATAATAAGCTAACAATTGTACAAATTTAAAAATTATTTTGTGATCGTAACAGTATTTATAGAAGTGGGAGCATTTTCATCCTTAGAAAATACCGGAACATTGTTATATAAAACTTTTGAAACCTGGAATACCGTTGGTGTATTACGATACTGAACTTCCAAAGTGTCAACAACATTATCACTTGCATTCGTACTTTTCGTATACGTAATCTGCATTCTGGAATAATAGGAAGTTCCTGTTCCAGGATTCTCAGGGCTAATAGAATCCAGTCTTCTTCTTTTGGCTCCTGCCAGATACTCCATATAAAACAATGAATCCGCAGTCATCTTCAAAGAAACGCTTACCGGAGCAATATCTTTAGTCCCGAAAATATCATTCACAGAATAACCTGTAAAAGATCCTGTTTTCTTATTGTTCAGCAGATCCTGACCAGCGCTGTTTCTCACATAGATATTCATTAACTGATCTATTCTCTGCAAAGAATCATCATCACTTTTACAACTTACAAGTGCAAAAACCACAACAAGTATGCCCCAAAAATATTTCATCATAAATACAAAGGTAAAATATTAATCTTTAGGCTGCTTCTTTATTTTTCAAAATATTTCTGATACCACAGTTCAAAAGTAACCAGCTGCCAGATTTTCACCCAGTCATATTCATATTCCTGGTGGTTCCACCATTCATCAATCACTGCAGCGTTAAAGAAATTTCTCTTTTTTAAACTTTCAAGATTTTCAACAATGAAATCTCTCACTCTTTTTTCGTTTTTAATGAAATAATGAACCGGAAAGGAAAACCCTTTTTTAGGCATATTCAAAACAGATTCAGGGAGATATTTTTCAGCTGTTTTACGCAGTAATGGTTTATTCTGAATTCCATTAAATCTAATCTTTTCAGGCAATGAAGCTACATAATTGATCAGGCTGTTGCTCAGGTAAGGATAACGGAATTCCACACTATATTTCATCGCACTCAGATCATCCCGAAATACATGATGGGAAGACAGCGAATATTTCATATCATATTCAAAATACCCGGAATAGTTTTTTGATTCCGAAGCGTGGTATTTTGAAAGCTTTGAGTCAAGTTTAGTATAAATATCTGGTTGGAGGAGAGATTTAGCCTCATGAGGCATCATGCTGATCTGACTCTGTCTGAAAAAATCAAACATATGATCCTGAGAGAAATAATTTTTTACCCGTTGAGAAAATTTATCTTTTGTGAAAATAAAAGGGCTTACAAAATTGAAATTCCTCATCAGCATCCATCTATTCAGCTTCAGAGTATGGGAATAGCCGGCAAAAAGTTCATCGGCTCCATTTCCGCTTAGTACAACTTTAAAATCTTTATCATGTGCATATTTTGCTGCATTGATCAAGACTTCAAAGCTGCTGTAAGGTTCTTCAAAGTGCTGGATATTTTCCTTAAGCTGCTCCAGCGCTTCATGATCACTCACCTCTTTTATATCATGCGAAACGCCAAAATGTCTGGCAGCCAGAGATGCATTTTTTACTTCTTCTTCAGAAAATGGGTAAGATATGGTGTAAGTATTAATATTTGGATTAAAAGATTTTGATTTTGAAGCAATTAAGGTAGAATCTATCCCACCGCTCATCATCACTGCAACAGAAACATCTGCATACAATTGTTCTGATATACTTTCAGAAAGCAATTCATCTATTTTTCTTACAGCTTCTTCTTCCGAAACATCCTTCATAGACGGTGAAGGCAGTGTCCAGAATTTTTCTTTGGTAATTTTCTGATCTGTTAAATCAATGACCATAAAAGAACCAGGTTCCAGGGATAAAATATCCTGAAAGCAGGTTTGGGGAGCCAATGTTGTTTGAAAAAGAAAATTGGTATACACTCCATTCCAGTTGATTTCAGGTTTTACAAATTCATTTTTCAACAATGCTTTTATTTCCGAAGCCCAAACCAATCCTTCTTCACTCTGATGGTAAAAGAGTGGTTTCATCCCTATTCTGTCTCTTGCCAATGTAAGTTTCTGGCTGGAGAGATCAACAATACAGATCGCAAACATCCCATCCAGCTTTGCAAAGGCTGAATTTCCCCACTCCTGATAAGCCTCGAGAATAACTTCCGTATCAGAATTGCTTTGGAAAAAATGTCCTAAAATCTCAAGTTCTTTCTTTAATTTCTTAAAGTTATAAATCTCTCCATTAAAAGTAATAATGATCTGCTGATTCTCTGAGAGCATAGGCTGATGGCCTTTTTCGGACAGGTCAATAATGGATAGTCTGCGGAAACCCAAGGCAATCTCTGAACTTCTTTCATCTAAAACCGGAAACTGTTCTTTAATTTTTGAGGTAGAATCATTTCCTGAAAAAGAAATCCCCTGGTCATGATCATACAGCCAGAATCCTTCATCATCCGGTCCGCGATGTCTGATCGCCTGATTCATTTCCAGAATATTTGTTGAGGAAATACTTTTATGAAATGAATAATAACCGCTGATTCCGCACATAGTATGACTTAATAGATTTGTAAAAATAGGAAAATGACTTTGTTTTCTGTACCTGAACAGAGTAAATTATTTCTTCAGAAATTTTTCTTTTAAAAGCTGAATTTCCTCTTTTGACACCATATAATCTTTCAAACTGAATGTAGTAGAACTATAAAATTTCCGGAACAGCAGGAACGCTGAAACCAAATAAGATGATGTGGTTGCAAGACAGGCTCCCAAAATTCCCCATCTGGGTATTGCAATGAAAGAAAATATAACTGTAACAACCAACCCGACTATTGATTTTACATTGAGAATCTTTAGCTCCCTCATTCCTGAGAAGTAATGTCCTACCATGTCACTTACAGCAATGGCAAAAATTCCCGGGGATAAAAGAAGCATGATTTCTTTAGTATCCCTGAATTCTTTTCCGAAAATCAATTCATAGATCTGTGACGGGATGATAATGATTCCCAGTATAAAACCTATCATCAAAATAAAGGTCAGTTTTAAAGAATTCTTGGTTTTCTCTACAGATTCTTCCCTGCTTTTGCTATTAACCACATCTGAATATAAAACCACAGCAATACTTCTGGAAATTGTCCATATGGCTTCAGAAAAAGTCACTCCGATAGAAAATATTCCTACGCTGGCGATCCCTTCAAAATATTCCAGGAAATAAAAAGAAAGTCTATAGTTCAGAAACTGAACAAAAGCACTCAGCTGGGTTTTCCAGCCATATTCAAACATATTTCTGGCAACATCTTTACAGAATGATATTTCGGAAATATTACATTTTTTGATGATCTGAAAAAAGCTGGTCAGGAAGAGAAGCGCCAGACACCCGATTTGTGCAAGAAAGTATACTGAAACATCTTTTTTACCAAACAGATATACCAATATTCCGATAAAGATAATATGTACAAGTTGTTGTAAAACAGTGTAAACATTAAAACTCCTAATATCCTGTGTTCCAATAAATAAACTAATATTGGTAGATAACAGTGAAGAAAAAACAGAGATACCGATAAGATACAAAAGGTATTCATCCTGAATAGAAGCCAGACTGAATAAAAACGGGATTAAAAGCCCTGTCAGAAGAGACCACAGATAGGCAAATAATAAAACCTTTTCTATTTTAAACCTTGAAGCAAAATAGGAAGCACTGCTTCCTGAAAAAATACTGCTGAAAAAACTCACCGCTGCAGCATTGGCTATCACAATAGAAATAGTTCCCTTTCCTTCACTTCCCCACATATTCGTAGAATAGATCACCAGGCCGAAACTCAGAATCAGAATAAGAAAACGTGAGACAAAAGTTTTAATAATAGTAAGCTGCATAGCAATTATTTATCAATAGATCTTTTCACAAAATCAACAAAGGACTCTTTTATCGTGCTCCAATTATATTTTTCTTCAAATTCTTTCCTGGCATTGAGAGCATGCAAATGATACAGCTCCGGATTTCTTATATAATTAAGGATAACTTCTGAAATGGCATCAGCATTCTGCGGATCTACCAGACTGCCAAATGAAAGTGAACCCATATGTTTTCGGATTCCCTTCAAGTTTGAATAGATCACCGGTTTTCCTGCTCCCATAAAGTAAAACAATTTTATCGGCAGTGAGTGATTGTTTTCAAAATTGATTTCACGAAGGTCAAAACATATATCTGCATCTGCAAATGCTTCTGTAAACCGCTCAAATGTCGTGGGTTTTCTGAGCTCAATATGATCAAAAGAATATTTCTTCAGTAGCGCTGAAAAATAAAGTTCATCACTTTCCTGTACTGTTGATCCGATAATCAGAATCCTGACATGAAGTGCTGGGACTTTTTGACAAAGCTTATCTATGGCATTAAAAAAGTTTTCAATTCCTTTATCTTTAGAAATCTGACCTGTATAACAAAGGGTAATAGCATCAGAATCAATATTTTTGATATTTTCATTGATGTAAGCAGTATCTGGATAATAAGGAAGGATCATCTGCTTTTTAAAGCAAAAAAAATACGCTAAAGGAAACTTTTTGGTAGTTTCTCCAAAAATAAAATGAGTGCTCAAAAATCCTGCATACCATTGAATAAGAGAAAACTTAATGGTCTGAAAGATTTTAGCTGGAAACCGATACTTGCCAAGCATTGACATAGAAGGATACCATTCTGTAACATCATAGATACAGCTTGCATTATGTTCTTTTACAAATTTCTTTGATGCCACCACTGCAAGAGGTTCAGAGCAAACGATAGTCTGGGGTTGAAAATTGTCACAAACCTTACGGAATGTTTCCATTTTCTTTTCTATACTTTCCTCCAGAACGGCATAAGATTCTATTTCAATTCCTTCAATAATGCCTTTATATTCTGCATATAAACTGCATATTTTTACTTCATACCCGTTATCTCTAAGAGCCTTCGCCTGATGATAAAAAATTCGGTCATCATTATAGCTGTGGGATGTCGTTAAAAAAAGTACTTTAGGCATTAGTCTTACTCGAATCTGTACAAAGATACATTAAAACAAAAAAGTGAGAAACAGGTTCCCACTTTAAGATTATTCGTCTATATCAGCTTAATAGCGTTTATTTTACAGAAGCCGCCCAGCTTTTCTCCAAAGGAAGCAGGAAGTGGCTCAAAAAGTCAAGGTAGGTATTTTTTGAAAAGTCAAAAACCTGAATATCCTCTGAAAGTTCTCCATTTCTCAACTTCGTTTTAAAATCAATCAGCTTTAAAGTCTTCACTTCACCATTTTCTATAAAACTAGCTTTCATTCTGTCGAAAAGCCCCAACTGATATTCCTCATCAATTTCTCTCATTACCTTTCCTAAAGCATCAATGCTGCATCCTGAAGCCATTTCTTTTTCTTCATCTACACACACCACAATAAACTGATTCTTTTCAATTTTAAATGAAGAAGAAAGTGGTTTTCCGTGAGCGGCCCATGTAGCAAGGAAATCAAACAGTTTTTCGGTAATTGCTTTTGCTTCTTTCGTTTCAAAAGGTCTTGAAGCCGGATATATAATGACTCTGTAGTCGTTGGTTTCTACAATATTAGATTCTTCGATTTTCATAATGTAAGTATTTATTTTCAAGGAACTGCGCAATCACTTTCAGTTCTGATTATTGAACAGAATGTTACTGTAATTGTGATTTCAAATCCTTATCATTTTAAAGACAAAATTACGCAATTTTCTCGAGTTTGAGATCATTGTATTTTTTACTCAACACATAGAGCATCATAATGAAAAGCGGAAAAATAAACGGGAAGAAGAACCTTAATGCTGCCGACTGCGGAAAGAAAAAGAATTTGATGTACACATTCACCAGGAAAAGTACTGAAATCATCCTTACCCACGCATCTTTGGAACGCCAAAATACGACTGCAATCATGATGCTTACAGACAAGGTCACCTTTTTAAAGTAGATAATCTTGATATAAATAATGCTCAGATAGTCTTTTAAGCTGACTTCGATGGGATGTGTTGAAATAATAGGTCTTCTCTCGATAAAAGTATCATAAAAGACGTCTTTCCAGCCGGGATAATGATAAAATTTAATGATCGCCAGATACATCACTAAAAGTACTGTGCCCTGTGCAATAAGGGAAACATCAATTTTCTTTTCTCTGATGTAGTAAAAGAAGAAAACAGCAATAATATAAGTCAGGGTAAATGTAATATAGTCAGGACGTATAAAAGTAATTGCAAACAAAAGCACAAACATGCCCCATTTGCTCCACTTTTTGATCAAACCAATGATAAAGATCAGGATAAACTGAAAAATAAACATATCCGGTGTGGAAACTCTGGACATATACGTCATTGGCGGCAAAAGCATGGCAGCAACCGTTAGTCCTATTGCAAGCCAGTATTTCTTTGGAAACAGGAGCTTTAGAATATAAAATAATAATAATCCTGAAAAAAAGTAAGAAATAAGACTGGTAAACAGGACGGCCATTGGGGAAGAAAGTCCCAGCTTATAAAAAATAGTGATCACAAGAATATACCCTACTTTGATTTGAAAATAGGGTAATTGTTCTGTAAAAGATTGTGTATTTTTTACGAAATACTGCCTTGGAATATCCCACTGCTTTATTCCGATGATGTCTGTATAATGGTCTGCGGGAGCCTCTTTTTTTATTTCATCATAGGTGATGATTCGAACTTTATCTGGTGAATTCGGAAATTCAGAAGTATACATACATCCTAAATAACCCGGCATATCCCAGTCATATACTCTGTTTTGGTAATTCCAGAATGTAAGAGCAGCTAGTATCGAAATTATAAACAAAAAGGAGAGTCTCCATTCTACCTTCATAAACCTGTATAAGATTACAATTATAAATCTTCTGCTTCAGCAAGAAGTTCAACGATATCTTTTACGGCAACTTCGGTATTTTTGTTAAAGTGTTTTACACCATCTGTCATCATGGTATTACAGAAAGGGCATCCTGTGGCAATTACCTTTGGTTCAAAAGATAAAGCTTCTTCTGTTCTTTCAATATTGATGTCTTTATTTCCTTTTTCAGGTTCTTTAAACATCTGTGCTCCTCCTGCTCCACAGCAAAGACCGTTGGTCTTGCAACGCTTCATTTCTACAAGCTCAGCATCCAGCTTCTCAAGCAGCATTCTCGGAGCTTCATATTCGTCATTGGCACGTCCCAGGTAACACGGATCATGGAAAGTGATTTTTTTCCCTTTGAATGCTCCTCCTTCTATTTTCAGCCTTCCTTCTTCCATTAAGGTTTTAAGGAACTGGGTATGGTGTACTACGTCAAAATGACCACCTAAGCTTGGGTATTCATTTTTCAGGGTGTTGAAACAGTGTGGACAAGCCGTTACGATTTTCTTTACTTCGTAAGCATTCAGCACTTCAATATTTGTAAGGGCCATCATCTGGAAAACGAATTCGTTTCCTGCTCTTTTTGCAGGGTCTCCGGTACAGCTTTCTTCCTGTCCCAAAACCGCAAATTCTACCCCTATTTTATTTAATATCTTGCAAAACGCTTTTGTAATTTTTTTAGCACGGTCATCAAAGCTTCCCGCACATCCAACCCAAAATAAAACTTCCGGGGCTTTTCCTTCGGCAGCATATTCTGCCATTGTTTTTATATTGAAATCCATTTCTTTTTCAATTTGAAAATGTGAGAATTTGGAAATTTGAAATGATATAGATCTGTATCAATTTCAAATTTTCAAATTGATTAATTATCTAGTTTTCCGATGCCCAGTTCAGACGGTCAGCCTGATTATACTGCCAAGGGGCTGCATTGTTTTCCACATTGGTCATCATCAGATTAAGTTCCTGTGGAGCAGCAGACTGTTCCATTACCAGGAATCTTCTCATTTCAAAAATAATGGAAAGCGGATCAAGCAATACCGGACAAGCATCTGTACATGCATTACATGTTGTACAGGCCCAAAGTTCTTCTTTTGTAATATAATCGTTCAGCAGTTTTTTACCGTCATCAACGAATTTTCCGTTTTTATCAATGTTTCTTCCTACTTCCTCAAGCCTGTCTCTTGTCTTCATCAGGATGAGTCTCGGAGAAAGTTTTTTACCGGTAATATTAGCCGGACAAACGGAAGTACAACGTCCACATTCTGTACATGAGTAAGCATTAAGCAGCTGTACCTGGTTCAGATCAAAGATATCTTCAGCACCGAATTTAGAAGGCCCATCAGCTTCAGCTCCTTCTGCTGGTGCAGCATAAGGATCTGCATTAGGATCCATCATTAACTTGATTTCCTTTGTTACAGACTCAAGGTTATTGAATTTTCCTTTTTTATCAAGATTTGCATACCATGTACTTGGAAATGCAAGGATAATATGCAAGTGTTTTGAGTAATAAAGATAATTCATAAAGAAAAGGATTCCTACAAAGTGAAACCACCAAGCTCCTTTCTCTGTGAACATCAAAAATCCGCTATCAAAATTGAAGATTTCCAAAAACGGAACCAATGTCATTTCACTAATCGGGAAGCTTCCATGTTCAGGAAAAACACCTCTCGATTGTAAAATAAAATCTGAAGCATTCATCATAAAGAAAGCCATCATCAAAGCGAATTCAATGATCAAAATCCAGTTTGCATCATTTTTCGGCCATCCGAAAAGCTCTTTCATTGTCAATCTTTTCACTCCGTAAAAATTTCTACGAATAAAGAAAATGACAACGCCAATCACCACCAAAAGGGCTAAAACTTCCAGTGTTGCGGTAAAGAAGCTATAAAATGTATGTCCGAAAATGCTTGATAAGAAACGATGTGTCCCAAATATTCCATCAACAACGATTTCTATTAATTCGATATTAATAATCACAAAACCTACATATACAAAAAGGTGCAAAACTCCTGCAACAGGACGTGCCGTCATTTTACTCTGCCCCATTGCTACACGGGCCATAGTTTCCCAACGTTCTCCTTTTCTATCGTTTCTATTGATTTCGTGACCCAACCTGATATTTCTGTAGATCTTCTGCAGGCTTTTGGCAAACAAACCAAATCCGGCCACTAATAAAATCAGAAAAATAATGTTATCGATGTACTGCATAAGGGTTATTAGTCTTTATTATTTTTACCGAAAACCGAGAAGTTGATATATCTTTTCGGGTTCGCTTTCATATCCTCTATTAATGTATTCAAGTTGGAAGAAGCTGAGTTCAGGTTATTGTAAAGCTGATCATCTTTCATCAGTTTACCTAAACTTCCTTCTCCTTTGTCTATCCCACCAATCACCTGATTCAATTTCCCTACCGTAGCATCCAAATTGGCGATAGTTGCATTCAATTGCTTTGTATCAATGCTTTGAGCCAGATTTCCGTATTTATCCAGGGTTACTTTACCACTCTGCATGGTAAGGCTTGCGTCATCCAATACCTTTTGCAGTTTTGGGTCATTATGTCCTACAAGGGTATTTACACTTCCTGCTGTAGCCTGTAATGCTCCCACTGTTTTATTTAGATTGGATAACAAGGCTTTTATTTCGGCTCTGTTCTGAGCATCAAAAACCTGATTGGCATTCGCCATTAAAGAGTCTACTCTGTGCAGAACCACTTGCAGCTGATCTTTTACCGGACCTACCTGAGAAGAAAGACTTCCCAGTGTTCCCAATTTGAAAGCACCTTTCAGGGTATCACCATCCTTTGCAGTAGGACCTCCGTATGTAAGATTTACTCTCATTTCTTTGCCAGACATTAATCCTGGTTCAAAGATTTCTAATGATGAATTTTTTGAAAATTCAAATTTGTTATCTACTGTAATTTTTACAACAAAATTAATTTTACCGTCTTTTGAGGTCAGAGGAATAATTTTATCCACCTGCCCTACTTTCAACCCGTTTATAGAAACAGCCGAAGACTGCGCCAGGCCTTCCACATTATCATATTTTGCGTAAAATATATTATCGGTAGTAAAAAGGCTTTTCCCTTTCATAAACTGAAACAACACCACAAAGCCTACAATAGCCAGAAGTGTGATCACACCAGCTTTTAATTCTTTACTGAACTTCACTTGCTAATTTTTTTCTAATAAGCAAATATAACACATTTTAAATAAATCTTTTCCAATATTGTTCTGCGTTAAATACAAAAAAAAGCGACAAAAAAATTTGTCGCTTTTTATATCATTGAAATGAATTTCTTATTGTTGCTGATTTCCAAGTTTACCCCAGATTTCAATTCTAAAATCTTCAATATCTGCATTGTCCTGAAGACTTTTCATCCAAGCCTGTCCGAACATTCCAGAACTTCTCTGAGTAAGAGACTCTGTAAATTGTTTAAGATCTCCAGGCTGTTTGTTTACAGTTTCTGATTTTTTGATCAAAACATAAACCCCTGTTCCTCCTTCAACCGGGTTAGAAAGCTTACCTTTTGCAACACCGAATGCTACACCGGCAACTTTAGGTTCCATAGCACCAGCTACTGAAGGGTTCAATAGATTTACCTGAGCAGACTGTTTTTGAGCTGCGAATAATTTAGCAACCTGATCTAAACTAGAAGCTTTTGCCGCTGTAATCTTATCAGAAATTTGTTTTGCCGCCAATTTATTTTTAACTACAACTTCGATCTGATCTCTTACAGATTCCGGATCAGCAAGACCTGCATCTTGTTTCCCGTTCAGATAAACTACAATTTTATCGCCTGTTCCATCTACAGTAAATAGTTCAGTATCTCCTTTAGTTCTTTTCTTATCAAAAGCCCAAGTAAGGATTTCTGCATCTTTTTCAGTACCTAAGCCCTGAATTTGACCTTCAAATCTTTTTGCTGCTTTTGGATTAGAGAACTGGTAATTCCCTTTTTTAGCAATATTCACGAAGTCGTTGAAAGATTTCCCTTGAACCTGCTGAATGAATTTTCTTGATTTTTTGTCTGATTCAGCCTCAGTAGCATCTGAAGGTTTGATTGCTTTCACAAGGTTAGCAACTTTATACCCCATTGATCCTGATTTTTTATCTTCAATATTGATGATATGGTAACCGAACTGTGTTTCTACTACGCCTGTAGCTCCTTTAGGATTGCTTGCAAGGTAAGCAAGGAATTCAGGTACAAAAGGTGTTTCAGGAGTTGTCCATCCTAAGCTTCCTCCCTGTGCTGCAGAATTCGGATCGCTTGAAAGCTTAAGGAATTCTGTAAATTTAGCAGGAGTTGCTTTTACAATAGCTCCGATAGAGTCTGCCAATTTCTTAGCCTGCTCCTTAGTTCTTGTTACCCCTTCACCTGCAGGACTTCCTTTGAATGCAATAAGGATATGTCTTGATAAAGTAGAATCTGAAGCTCTTTTACCTATAAGTTTAGAAACTACATAAACGTCTTGCTCTTTATAAGGACCAAAAGTCTGACCTACTGCTGCTGCTGTGATCTGATCTTTGATCGTTGGCGGCAATTGAGCAGGATTCATATACTGAGGATTGAACGGTGCATCAGAATTTGCCATTACAAACATAGAATCATTTTTCGTATTCTGGAAGTTTTCAGTACCTCCGCTTGCATCTGTACCTCCTGAATATAATTTTGTAATTTCTTTCAAGGTTGCTGCATCATCTGCTGCACTAGGTTTTGATGGAAAATATACGACACCGATATTTCTGCTTGGTTCAGCTTTGAACATTACAGGGTGCTGCTTGATGTAGTCTGCCAGATCCTGTGTTGTAACATTGATCTTTGTTTTCTGAAGATACGCTGCATAATCCACTTTCACAAAGTCGATATCAGCAAGCTGATCTCTCTGCTTCATCAATTCTTCTGCTTCTTTCTTACCGGTAGTGATACCTGCTGAAATATTGGTAAACACCTGTCTTGCCATTAGTCTGTACTCAATCGTCTTTTTAGTTTTCAACCATTGATTATATCCTTCTGGATTGGTGTTTTTTAATGTTTCAATTTCTTTTTTAAGCTCTTGAGTTTTAAAGTTACCTTTCTCATCAAAGAACTGTTGATTCTGAGCAAACATCTGATCGTACTGGATTTGATTCCAGAAATAATCATCAGTCATTTCAAAGCCTAGTTTCTCAAACTGTTGTTTGATAAGTTTAGATTGTACAAGTAACTGCCAAGCCTGCTCTTCAAGACCGTTTTTCGGACGCCCTTGCTGATCAGCCTGTTGCTGCAACACGAAAAGCTGATCATTGAACTCTTCGCGGGTGATTTTCTCACCATTTACTTTTCCTAAAACGTCAGGATTCTTACCAAAAACCTTGTCGATACTATCGGGGTTCACCAGGAACGCCAAAAGCGCTAAGGCTATTACTCCCATTAAAAGCCAAGGCTTACTCCTAATCTGTCCTAAAATTGCCATTTTATAAATTATAGTTTTTTATCAGTTTGCGAAAATACACATTTTTAAGAAATTACAGAAACAGAACTGCTTTATTTTGATTTTTAATGCAAAGTTTATCTAAAAAAGGAAATTTTGACCGTATTTTTAAGTAAAAAACAAATGGCATAAGTATTGTGCATTTTTAGAATATTATAATATGCCACACGTTTTCAGAGCATATTATAAAAAATCCCTTTAACGATAAAAAACGAAAATGACAATTTGTCATTCGATTGACTATGACAGAATTTGAAGATATTAGTTTAGAAGAAATGATCAGCGATGGATTTGATATCGTAGCTGAAGAAATCAATCTTTCCGACTTCGCAGAGACTGATAAAAATTCCGAACAGAAAATATTCCCGATACTTCCCGTAAGAAATATGGTTATGTTCCCTAATGTAGTAATTCCTATTACCGCAGGGAGAAAAAACTCTATACAGCTTCTTGAGGAAGCACAGAAGAACGGGGATTTCATTGGAATTGTAAGCCAGAAAAATTCGGATATGGAACAACCTTCCGAAAAAGATATTTATACTACCGGTACATTAGCAAAGATCATCAAGATCATTAAGCTTCCGGAAGGAAATATTACAGCAATCACGAAAGGGTTCCATCGGTTCAAGATTAAAAAGATCATTGAAAACCAACCTTATTTCAGAGCAGAAATATCAAAATTAAAAGATACGCGTCCTAAAAACCAGGAGGAATATGAAGCATTACTTGAGAACATCAAGGATCTTGCTTTAAAGATTATTGAACTGGACCCGAATATTCCTAATGCGGCGAACTTCGCGATCAAAAATATCAATAACAATGATGATCTTCTTAATTTCATCTGCACCAATGCCAATTTTTCTTCAATTGCAAAACAAAAGCTTCTTGAAGAGAAAAGTCTGATGATAAGAGCTAATCAATGCTATGAAATGATGCATGAGGATTTCAGAAAACTGGAACTGAGAAGTCAGATTCATCAGAAAACCTCCAAGGATCTTGACAAGCAGCAGAGAGAATATTTTCTGAATCAACAGATCAGAACCATCCAGGAAGAATTGGGCGGAGGACCTGAAAGTGATGTTGAAGATCTGATTGCCAAGGCTAAAACCAAAAAATGGAACAAAGAAGTAGAAGAGCATTTCCAGAAGGAAATCGGCAGACTGCAACGTCAGAATCCTAATTCTCCGGATTATAATGTACAGAGAAATTATCTGGATTTCTTTACGGATCTCCCTTGGGAAACCTATACAAAAGATGTTTTTGATATTGCCAAGGCCGAAAAAGTTCTTGACAAGGCTCACTTTGGGCTGGAAGATATCAAGAAAAGAATTCTGGAGCACATGGCTGTTTTAAAGCTAAAAAACAACATGAAATCTCCCATCTTATTACTAGTAGGGCCTCCTGGGGTTGGTAAGACTTCTTTAGGAAAGTCTATTGCAGATGCTCTAGGAAGAAAATACGTGAGATTATCATTAGGTGGTCTTCATGACGAGAGTGAAATCCGCGGACATAGAAAAACCTATATTGGTGCTATGGCGGGAAGAATTTTACAGTCTATCAAAAAATCCGGTACTTCAAATCCGGTAATTGTTCTCGATGAGATTGATAAAATAGGACAGGGTCTTCATGGGGATCCAAGTTCAGCATTACTAGAAGTTCTTGATCCTGAACAAAATAAGTCTTTCTATGACAATTTCCTTGAAATGGGTTATGATCTGTCAAAAGTAATGTTTATTGCTACAGCCAATTCTCTTTCAACGATACAGACGCCTCTTTTAGACAGAACGGAGATCATTCAGATTGCCGGTTATACTTTGGAGGAAAAGATTGAGATTGCGAAAAGACATTTAATCAAGAAACAGCAGGAGGAAAATGGTCTGGATGCAAAATCATTCAAACTTGGAAACGCAGAGCTTAAGCATATTATAGAAGCCCATACTTCTGAAAGCGGTGTAAGAACTCTGGAGAAAAGAATTGCTGCCATTGGAAGATGGGTAGCACTACAGACGGCTTTGGTAAAAGAATATGATCCAAAAATTTCGCTTGAAAAAGTAGATGAAATTCTGGGAGTTCCAAGACCGAAAAGCTTATCTGAGATCACTGGAGTCCCGGGAGTTGTAACAGGTCTTGCCTGGACTAGTGTAGGCGGAGATATTCTTTATATTGAAAGTATTCTAAGCAATGGAAAAGGTTCTTTGACGATGACCGGAAATCTTGGAACGGTAATGAAAGAATCTGCTACTATTGCTCTTGAATATATTAAAGCTAAACATGACGAACTGGGAATTCCTCAGGAGGAACTGGACAAGAAAAATGTTCACGTACACGTTCCTGAAGGGGCAACACCTAAGGACGGACCGTCTGCAGGTATCGCTATGCTGACTTCAATGGTTTCTTCTTTTAAAAATAAGAAGATAAAACCCCATCTTGCGATGACGGGAGAAATTACTCTAAGAGGAAAAGTACTTCCTGTAGGAGGAATCAAAGAAAAACTTCTTGCCGCTACAAGAGCCGGAATTAAAGATGTTATTCTTTGTGAAGCCAACAGAAAAGACGTGGAAGAGATCAAAAAAGATTATTTAAAAGGTCTTAAAGTACATTACGTAAGCAGAATGGAAGAAGTCATTGATATCGCCATTGAAGAATAAACAACTTATAACATATTAACTTCTCAATAGGGAAACACGTTCTGATATCCAGGGCGTGTTTCTGTTTTATAAACAAATACATCCTTTTCTTCATTACGTGGAATAAAATTTGATACAATAGAAGAAAATTCCGAAGGATTGGATAAAAAATTTTTCAATTCAGTTGGGTTTTCTTACTTTTATTCCACACTGCAGATTTTTAGATTATGAATTTTCTTAGACTTCCTTTCCTTGTCAAGCTTACACTTGTGGTAATTTCCATCATCGGTCTTGGCTACCTGCTGGCATTGGGACAGACTATTTTAGCTCCGTTTTTCCTTGCATTCCTTATGGCTATGCTGTTTTTGCCGGCGGCTACTTTTATGGAAAGAAAGTTAAGACTTCCAAGATCAATGTCCACAATGACCTCAGTGTTCATTATGCTGATTATTTTAGGCGGAATCATTTACTTTTTCACCAATCAGCTATCAGATTTCAGTAAGGACCTCCCTCATCTCAGTGAGCAGTTTACAACTGTTTTCAATGGTCTGCAGCACTGGGTTTCCAAAACGTTTAATGTGAAAGTAGATGAACAGGTAGATTATATCAACCAAGGATTGAATAAGCTTCTGTCTTCTTCAGGCGCTATTTTAGGATTTACTTTTGGAATTTTTTCCACGGGATTCGGCTTTATTATATTTTTCACCCTGTTTTTTATCTTTATTTTAAATTACAGAAGGCTTTTAAATAACTTTATCGTTACCGTTTTCAACGAAAGACATAAATCAAGTGTACAGGAAGCTGTAAATGAGATTCGTATCATGACCAAGAAATATATCTTCGGGCTTTTTCTTCAGGTGATTATTGTTTCAATTTTAACATCCATTCTCCTTACAATTCTGGGGGTGAAATACGCCATCCTCTTAGGAGTTCTTACTGGATTATTAAACGTTATTCCATATCTTGGAATTTTTATTTCACTTTTAATTTCCTGTTTTATAGCTTTTGCAACTTCTACTCCTTCTACCTGTATTTATGTTGCTTTGGGATATATCGCCATTCACGCTGTAGATGGAAATATTGTTCTGCCATTTGTTGTGGGCTCTAAAGTAAAAATTAATGCTTTGTTTTCTTTTATTGGTATTCTTTTAGGAGAGCATCTTTGGGGAATTGCAGGCATGTTCCTGTGTATACCGGCAATTGCCATTATTAAGATTATTTGTGAAAGAGTAGACGATCTTAAACCTTGGGGAAGGTTGCTTGGGGAAGAACCGAGACCTCATAAGAAGAAGAAAACTTATAAGATTTCCAAGAATATTACACTGAAGGAAATGGACTGATCATGAATAATAAGTGATAAGTAATAGGTAAAGGATAATAATTAATATCACTCCAACTTTGAATACTTAAACTTTGGATTTTAAATAACAAAGACTGCCTTTTTCAAGACAGTCTTTTTTTATTTTTGTTATGAAAGAGGACACAAAGGACTCGTTCCATTTGGACAAGTATCTGTACATAGGATATAGGACTGACTGTCCGGACAGTATCCATAAGTCGGGCCTCCCGGATCTCCTCCAGGGCCACCTAAACAAGGATCTCCTGGTGGAATTTTACATGGACACCCTATTGGGCCAATATCACATTTTCCAATACCTGCTCCTCCCTGGATTTCTCTTAAATCCGTGCGGCTTAATTTTTTAAGATTTTTTTGCATGAGTTATTAGTTTTAATTTGCATCCCGAAGATATACAATAAAAATTATACAAAAGCACTAATTAACGTACATTAACAATTGATTTCATATTTTATGTTAAATAAAACCCAACATATCCTATTTTTATTTTACATTTGATATTAAATCATCAATCATGAAAATAATAAAATTCATTTTATGCTTACTTTTCGGGCTTATGTTTATTAATGCCGGATTAAACAAGTTTTTTAATTATATGCCTATGGAGAAACCCACTCCGGAGCAGATGAAACTTTTCGCAGCTTTTGGAGAAATTAGCTGGCTGATGCCACTAGTGGGCATCGTTGAAGTCATTGGCGGATTATTATTCATTTTTCCAAAGACAAGAGCACTGGGAGCTATTGTTATTTTACCTGTCATGGTAGGAATTGTCACTCATGTTTTCACTATGGATAAATCTCCAATGGGAATGGGTATTGCCGGGGTGATGTTCCTGATCAATCTTTGGATGATTATTGACAACAAGGAAAAATATAAACATTTAGTTTCTTAAGGCTTCAGATAATAGGTTGCAGGTTGTAGTTCTTATAGTGATCAATTAAAATTTACTGTTGTTAATCAGTCTGAAACACACTTCAGCCACCTATAACCTATCATCTGCTACCTACTCCCTACACGAAAGCACTAAAGCCTGTAATGGAGCGTCCTACAATCAATGAATTGATTTCTTTCGTTCCTTCATAAGAATAAATAGCTTCTGCATCGGCAACAAATCTGGCGACATCGTACTCCAGCAGAATTCCGTTGCCTCCCATCACCTCTCTTGCTCTGGAAACAATATCTCTTGTTCTGAGAGTACAGAAAACTTTAGCTAGAGAAGCATGTTCATCTTTTAAAATTCCTTCATCCTGCATTTCGGACAATCTGAAAACCATCGTTTGCATAGCAGTAAGATTTGACAGCATTTCTACTAAGTGTCCCTGAATCATTTGAAATGAAGCAATAGGTCTTCCAAACTGTTCTCTTTTTCGGGTATAATCCAAAGCACTTTCATAAGCTCCGCGTGCGCAGCCTGTGGCCATCCATGCTACTCCTGCTCTGGTCATTCTCAGTACTTTTCCGGTATCTTTAAAGGAATTGGCATTCTGTAAACGGTTTTCTTCGGTTACAAGACAGTCTTTTAAAGTAATCAATCCATTCTGAACAATCCTTAAAGCCATTTTTCCCTTGATTTTTTCTACGGAATATCCCGGATTATCTTTTTCTACAATAAACCCTTTCACTTCACCGCTGTCCAGATCTCTTGCCCAGATAATAATAAGATCTGCAAAAGTGGCATTGCCGATCCATTTTTTCTGACCATTCAGAACCCAGCCTTCTGGTGTTTTTTTACAGGTTACCGTAAGTCCGCCTGCAGCACCGGAACCTACTTCCGGCTCTGTAAGCCCGAAAGCTCCTATTTTTTCAAATTTCTGCATCTGTGGAAGCCATTTTTGCTTCTGTTCTTCAGATCCGCAGATATAGATAGAACCCATTGCCAGCCCGGATTGTACTCCGAAAAATGTAGCAATAGAGGCATCAACTCTCGCCATTTCCATCGCTATAACACCTTCCATCAGGAAAGGCATTCCGGGGCAGCCATAGCCTTCATAAGTAACACCGCAGATATCAAGCTTCTGGAATTTCGGGATCAGTTCAAAAGGAAATTCGTCTCTGAGCCAGTAATGATTCACCAAAGGCTTTACTTCTTTTTCCATGAATGCTCTTACTTTAAGCTGAATTTCACGTTGTTCAGGAGTAAGGGTATGGTAGATATCATAAAAGTCTCCATCAATAGGTGGAAGTTCTTTCTTTTTCTTTTCCGGATCCAGCATTTTCATGAGCCCGGAAAGCTGTTTATCATCCAGTTTTGAGAAATTATGCATCAGTTTTGAAAGATCCACCTTTTGAGAAATGGCACTCAGCTGATCAAAATCTATGGATGTGAATAGTCCTATTGCGTTTCTGATTTTGGAAAAGGTATTTGACATAGTGATAGATTGTAGTTTTGGTTTGTAAAAGATAAGCAAAAATTGCTCCGAAAGCAAAGGGCCAGGTTCTTCTCTATTTTACAAAACACTTAATTTCAACCAATTAAAACATCATATTTTATTTACAAGCTTTTTACTTTTGATTTTCAAGCATTACAAAAGATCCTGACTGAACTTTGACTTTAGGAAAACAATAAAAATCAACGCTATGAAAACGACTTACATTAAATTATCTCTATCTGCTGTTATTTTACTAGGTATTTATTCATGTAAAAAAGGCGAAGTTTCTTCTACAGATCTTGAAGCCTATTCTACTACAGATTCAGCAGTGGCTGTTGTATCAGACAGTATCTCATCGGTCGCAGATATGAAAGTAAAAGACAAGCAGTTTATCAAGACTGCAGATGTGAGTATGGAAGTAAAAGATGTGTACAATGCAACCATCGCTATTGAAAAATCGGTACAGGAGCTTGGAGGATTTGTGACCAATAGTAATCTTCAAAGTAATGTGGTTTCTGAAAACACCTACAACACTTCCAATGAAGAAGCTATGCTGGTCAAAAAATACCAGTCGGAGAACAGAATGCAGGTACGCATTCCTACGGAAAAGCTCGGTGAACTTTTAACAGCAATCAATACAAACAAATTATTTCTTAATTCAAGATCCATCAATGCAGAAGATGTGACAGCCAGTATCAAATATTCTGAACTGGAAGGAAAAAGAAATCAAAAAACTTCTGAGAATATTAATAAGCTTAAAACAAATAAAGATAAAGTAACGCTGGACGATGAGAATATGTCTGAAGGGAATCTTCAAAAGCTGCAAAGTATGAATATGACGGATGATCTTAAATACAGCACCATTGACATCTACATCAAAGAACCTCAATTGCGTATTGCTGAAATTGCTGTCACCAACACCACAAGCATTGATAATAAATATAAATACAATTTTATCTATGATGCAAAAGATGGTTTTGTGTACGGATTCTATCTGATTCAGAGAATCATAGTGGCTCTTATCAATGTATGGCCTCTTTTATTAATTGCAGCTGCTCTGATCTATTTCCTAAGAAAAAGAAAAATTTCAAAACCTGAACAGCCAAAAATTCAGGAATAAAAAAGCTATCCTAACCAATTGGTTATCATCATAATTTTAGATTTTACAGCCTCCTGTTTTCAGGAGGTTTTTATTTTTTTTGAAAAAAAACTGTAACGATTGTAACTCTTGTTTTACCTACTGATTAAAAGAACAGAAAATCAAAAAAATTAATACTATGAAAAATTTAATAAAACTTGGATTCGCAGCATTATTATCCATGAACTCGATGACTGCAAAAGCACAGAATACAGACACCGGAAAAGACAACAGCCTGCTTTGGGAAGTCTCAGGAAACGGCCTTTCCAAACCTTCTTACATTACCGGAACTTTTCATATCTTATGCGGTAAAGATTTTGAAATAAAACCTAAGGTATTGAAAGCTCTTGAGAAATCTGACAGTTTTGTCATGGAAATCAATTATACAGATCCTGCCGAAATGATATCACTGCAAAAAATGTTTCAGACCGATAAAAAAATATCTGATCAGCTTTCTCCCGATGAAGCTAAAGAATTGAATACTATTCTCGTCAATTACGGAACAGATCTGAAAAGCATCGACTCTTCAAGCCCTCAGGCTCTTTATGCTCTGCTTTCTACCAAAGCTATTCCTTGCCCTAAAACTGAAATAAAGCTTTACGAAATGGAACTCCTGCAGAAAGCAATAAAAGACAAGAAGAGCATCAGAGGATTGGAAAAAGTAGAGGATCAGATGAAATCCATTAACAAAGCTTATGATCTGAAAAGCACCATCGCCCAACTTAAAATGGGAAATGAGTATGAAGTACTATTCAGACAAATGATCGAAGCTTTTAAAAATGAAAATGTACAATCTCTTTACAGTCTTTTCAAGGATGAAAGATTTATGAATTCCCAACAGGAAAAAGCAATGCTGACTGACAGAAATCAAAATTGGGTAAAAATAATGCCGGAAATGATGAAAAAAGAAGGTTCCTTCTTTGCTGTCGGAGGATCTCATCTTATGGGTAAAAACGGAATTATTCCTCTTCTTCAGGCAAAAGGCTACACCGTAAAACCTATATCAAGTTTATAACCATAACCAAACCATGAAAAGACTGTGAGCAATCCCACTGAAACTGCTTTTTTAAAGCTTGTCAACCAGCACAAAGGTATTTTATATAAAACCTCGCGGATCTATGCAGATTCTATAGAAGACCGCGAAGACCTGCAGCAGGAGATTCTTATCCAGCTTTGGAAATCCTATCAGAACTTCAAAGGAAACAGTGAATTTTCCACCTGGATGTACCGGGTTGCCATTAATACTGCGATTACGTATTTAAAAAAGGAAAAACAGAGATCCAATAACCATACAGATGCTCCCTCTCATTTTGAAGTACAACAGGAAGATTATAATCCCGCAAAGGACAGGCAACTGGAAATCTTCTACACTGCCGTTCAGGAACTTAACCCTTTAGAAAAAGCCGTCATATTTTATTTCATGGAAGGAATGTCTCACAAAGAAATAGGAAATAACTTAGGTCTCAGCGAAGGCAATGCCCGCGTAAAACTCAACAGAACAAAAGAAAAAATACAGCAAATCATAAAAAAATCAGGCTATGAATTTTGATCAATTAAAAGAACAATGGAATAAAGAAGACAGCGACGTCCATATTCCTGATACCATAGAACAGTTAAAGGAAAGCAAACACCCTATAGAAAAGATTCAGAAAAATATGAAACGAGAATTTCCCATGCAGATTCTTGCTATTATTCTAATCGCATTTTTTCCTCTCCAGTTTAAATTTCCATCTTCACAGTACATTATTTATTATGTGTCTTATACAATGATGGTGGTTATTTCATCTTATTATCTGTTAGGATTTTATAAATTCTATAAGCAGACGGAACTCTACACCGGAAACACCAAAAACAGCCTTTGGAAGATATACCATGAACTGCGACTAAATATGGAGCGATACCAGTCTTTCGGGTTTTTATTGCTCCCTCATTTTCTGGTAACAATAGGACTTGTCATTTATAACACAATGCAAGAGCAGGGAAAATCTTTAACAGAACTCACCGCTTCTCATCAACAAGGATTAATCATCGCCGTACTGCTAGGGACTTTAGGAGTCATTACAAGTATCGTTCTATGGACAAAATATATCTATGGAGGAAGCGCCAAAAAACTGGAAAACATCCTGAACGAAATGGATGAATAAGATCTTAAATTCTTATCACAAAACACTTTTTATAAAGCCTCAGATGAACTCTGAGGTTTTGTTCTTTAAAAAAATGTTATTTATCGTCTTCAAATTTATCTGAGGTTTTATTTTTCCGTAAATTTGCAAATCAGAAATAAATCATTATGGATTATGAGCTATTTTCATCCGATACATGATTTTCTGAACGATAAAAATTCTGTAATATGCTATCAAAAATAAATCCAACACAAACTAACAGCTGGAAAGCACTTGACGAACACTTCGGTGGAAATGACTTTGACCTTAGGACTCTTTTCCAATATAATCCGAACCGTTTTAATGAATTTTCCCTGCAAAAGGACAACTATCTTTTTGATTATTCTAAAAATTTAATCGATTCAAGAACGAAGGATCTTTTATTACAATTGGCTGAAGAAAGTCAGTTAAAAGATGCCATTTCCAGAATGTTCTCCGGTGATAAAATAAACGAAACAGAAGGAAGAGCTGTGCTGCATACGGCATTAAGAGATTTCTCAGACCGTGAAATTCTTGTGGACGGAGAAAATATCAAACCACAGATCAAAAGAGTTCTTGATCACATGAAATCTTTTTCTGAAAAAATTATTTCAGGAGAGCACAAAGGTTTCAGCGGAAAAGAGATCACAGATGTAGTAAACATCGGTATCGGGGGGTCAGATTTGGGTCCTGTGATGGTTTGTTCGGCTTTAAAGCATTTTAAAACAAGATTAAACGTTCATTTTGTTTCCAATGTGGATGGAAATCATATCATAGAAGTGGTGAAGAATTTAAATCCTGAAACCACTTTATTCATCATTGCTTCCAAGACCTTTACGACTCAGGAAACAATGACTAATGCAAACTCAGCAAAGGACTGGTTCCTGAAGGCCGGAAAACAGGAAGATGTAGCAAAGCATTTTGTTGCTTTATCTACTAATATTGAAGAAGTTAAGAAGTTCGGAATTGCAGAAGAAAATATTTTTGAGTTCTGGGACTGGGTAGGCGGAAGATATTCTCTTTGGAGTGCTATCGGATTAAGTATTGTACTTTCTGTAGGATATGAAAACTTCGAACAGCTTCTAAGAGGTGCTTTTGATACTGACCAGCACTTCCAGACTGCAGATTTCTCTGAAAACGTTCCTGTATTAATGGGACTTCTGGGAATCTGGTATCGTAATTTCTATGCAGCAACTACGTATGCAATCTTACCCTACTCTCAATATCTGGATAGGTTTGCTGCTTATCTTCAGCAGGGAGATATGGAAAGTAACGGAAAATGTGTAGACAGAAACGGTGAATTCGTAGAATATGAAACAGGGCCGATCATCTGGGGAGAGCCAGGTACAAACGGTCAGCACGCATTCTATCAATTGATCCACCAGGGAACAGAATTGATTCCGGCAGACTTCATTGCCTATACAAAAAGTCCGAATAAAGTATCGGATCATCAGGATAAATTATTAGCTAACTTTTTCGCTCAGACTGAAGCACTTGCCTTCGGAAAACTTGAAGAAGAGGTTGAAGAAGAGCTTAGAAATGCAGGAAAATCTGATGAAGAAATAGACAGACTGATCAATTTCAAAGTCTTCCACGGAAACACACCTACGAACTCCATATTATTCAAAGAGTTAACTCCTTTTTCATTAGGCCAGTTGATTGCTTTATATGAACACAAAATTTTTGTTCAGGGAGTAATCTGGAATATTTTCAGCTTTGACCAGTTTGGAGTGGAATTAGGAAAAGTATTAGCCAATAAAATCCTTCCTGAGCTTGAGAATAATGAAGCGGTAAGCTCTCATGACAGCTCAACCAACGGATTGATTAATTACTATAAGGACAACAAATAGTAAGTAAAAAGAAAGTAAAAGTAAATCTATAAAGTAAAAAAGTAAAAATGGCAGAAATTCTTGACGGACTTAAAGTATCCAAGGAAATTAAAGCAGAGATCAAGGTTGAAGTAGAAAAGATTCTCGCAAGCAAAAGAAGAGCACCTCATTTGGTAGCTATTCTTGTAGGAAATAATGGAGCAAGCAAAGCCTATGTAAACTCTAAAGTTAAAGACTGTGAGGAAGTAGGATTTCAATCCAGCTTAATTAAATTTCCAAGTACAGTTTCGGAATCTGAACTATTGGAAAAAATTGACGAGCTTAATAAATCTAAAGCGGTTGACGGATTTATCGTTCAGTTGCCTTTACCAGATCAAATTGATCAGGAAAAAATTATCAACGCAATTGATCCAAGAAAAGACGTGGATGGTTTCCACCCTGAAAACTTTGGAAAAATGGCTCTTGAAATGGATACTTTCTTACCGGCGACTCCTTTCGGTATTTTAACATTATTAGAAAGATATAATATTGAAACTAAAGGGAAAGACTGTGTAATTATCGGAAGAAGTAAAATTGTAGGAAGACCAATGAGTATTCTGATGGGAAGAAAAGACTTCCCTGGAAACTCTACCGTTACCCTTACACACTCATATACGAAAGACATTGAAGAATATACGAGAAAAGCAGACATCGTAATTACCGCTTTGGGAGATCCTCATTTCTTAAAAGGAGATATGATTAAAGAAGGAGCAGTAATTGTTGACGTGGGTATTACCAGAGTAGATAATGATTCTCCAAAAGGATATTACCTTGCAGGTGACGTAGATTTTGACAGCTGCGCAGAAAAAGCAAGCTGGATTACGCCGGTACCTGGAGGAGTAGGCCCAATGACAAGAGCGATGTTGATGAAAAACACCATCATTGCTTACAAAACTTCGGTCTATAACGACTAATTTTAAGATGAATAAAGAAGAAGATATTTTATTAAAAGAAGGTAAAATGCTCCCTGTAATGGAGCATTTTTACACTTTGCAGGGAGAAGGAGCACACACCGGAAAAGCCGCTTATTTTATCAGGTTGGGAGGTTGTGATGTAGGATGTCACTGGTGTGATGTAAAAGAAAGCTGGGATCCGGAACTCCATCCTCTAATGAATACAGTAGAAATTGCAGAAATGGCTGCAAAACATTGTAAAACAATTGTTCTGACGGGTGGTGAACCCCTAATGTGGAACTTAGAAGTACTGACTTCCAGATTGAAAGAGCTGGGATGTACAGTGCATATTGAAACTTCAGGAGCTTATCCTATGAGCGGGCAATTGGACTGGATCACCCTTTCGCCAAAGAAAACGGGACTGCCTAAAGAAGAAATCTATCAAAAAGCCCATGAGCTTAAAGTCATTATCTTCAATCAGCATGACTTTACGTTTGCACAGGAACAGGCTGCAAAAGTTTCTGAAAACTGTAAGCTTTATCTTCAGAGTGAATGGAGCAAAAGAGATGATATGTATCCTAAGATCACAGATTTCATCCTGGAACATCCGGAATGGCGGGCTTCAGTTCAGACTCACAAATATCTGAATATCCCGTAAAAAAGCTTAAATTAGCTGGGCTTATCCGCTATAATACCGATAGATGCAGAGAATTCGATACTCTAGATACCTGAAATCGATCATTATGTTGCTTGACCTCATGGTTATTGCATCTATCTTCATATTCTTTTTTATAAGCAGAAACGAAAGTTTAAAATACCATAAAGAAACCTGGTATCAGAATATTTTTTCTCTGATTCTGTTGTTTTTGTTCTGGGTGCTTCTTAGCGGTAGGACAAAAATATACAACATTCCGAGGAACCTTACTTATACCTTGTTTCTTGAACGCCTTTTAATCCACTTCCTCTTTTTTATACTTGGCGTACTGCTTATAGGAAAGGTAAGTAAAAATGTATTTTTCAATTCGGATATATACTGGCTTTCATTTTATCTTTTTATTTTCATATTTCTGACGAAATCTTTTATCTATTTCGCAATCAAATATTTACGATCCATTGGAGCCAATTACAGGAATGTGATGTTTTTAGGAGACAGCCACTCCACGGAGATCCTGAAAAATATTTTTACAGACCGTAAAGACTACGGATACAGAATATTTGAATATGAAAATTCTGATATCAATATCAATGAACTGGTTACTTTCTGGAAAAAGAACGGGATTCATACTTTGTTTTTATCGATGGAAAATTCTTATAGTGAATGGATTGAGAATGAGATTTTCAAATTGGCAGAGGATAATAAAATTCATATTTCATTGATTCCCAGTATCACACAAAGCGATTTTTTCCTGTATGATCTTGGATATATACAAACCCAGCCGGTCCTTAACCAGGCAAGATATCCTTTGGATTATTATTCTAATTTCCTGATGAAAAGGACGTTTGACATTGTGTTTTCTGTTGTTATGCTGGTTTTTATCTGCTCCTGGGTATTCCCGATCATTGCGGTTTTAATCAAGGCAACCTCCAAAGGTCCCGTATTTTTCCTTCAGAAAAGATATGGTTTCCATGAAGAGGTATTCAGTTGCTTTAAATTCAGAACAATGGTTGTGAATGATGAATCCACAACCAAAACCACATCGGTAAATGATTCAAGGATTACCAAAGTGGGTAAGTTTTTAAGAAAAACCAGTCTTGATGAACTTCCACAATTTATCAATGTACTGAAAGGAGAAATGTCTGTGGTAGGGCCGCGTCCTCATATGCTTTCCGTTGATAATTATTATAAACCAAAAATCGGGAGATACAGCTTAAGAAGTATGGTAAGCCCTGGTATCACAGGATTAGCACAGGTAAATGGACTTCGGGGTGACTTCGGAGATGTGGAAGTAGAGATGAAAAAACGAGTCCTGGCCGATGCTTTTTATGTAAGAAACTGGAGTTTTGTACTCGATCTGGTGATTATTTTAAAAACCATTTTCCTGGTTATAGGTGGAGATAAAAACGCAAAATAAAGAACAGGTTCAGACCAATATTGAAATAATTTTAACACAAAACCAGGCTTTAGTCTTATTCTTGACTCTAGCCTAATTAAATAAAAAAGTCTAATTTAGCACTATGTTAAAAAAGTTTTTCACAGCAGTAGGGGAATACATGATCCTCTTGGGAAAATCCCTGCGGAAGCCTCAGAAAATGAGGGTTTTCTGGAAGCTGTTCATGAGAGAAATTAATGATTTGGGAGTAAATTCTTTCGGACTTGTCATCTTCACATCCATATTCGTTGGAGCTGTAGTGGCTATTCAGATGTTCAATAACTTTGATGCTTCTTCTTTTCCTATTCCACCTTCATTTGTGGGATATGCTACGAAGGCGGTTTTGGTTTTGGAATTTGCCCCTACTATTATCAGTCTGATTCTGGCGGGTAAAGTAGGTTCATATATTGCTTCCAGTATTGGAACAATGAGAGTTTCTGAGCAGATTGATGCATTGGACATCATGGGAGTAAATTCACCCAATTTTCTGATACTTCCTAAAATTATTGCCTGTATGCTGTTTAATCCTCTTCTTATTGCTATCAGTATCGTATTTGGTATTGGTGGAGGTTATATTGCCGGGATTTTAACAGGAAACTGGACGGAAAACGACTATATTGTTGGTATTCAAATGTATATGCCTAATTTATTTATTTACTATGCATTTAGCAAGACTATAGTTTTCGCTTTTATCATTGCAACAGTTCCTTCCTATTTCGGATATTTTGTGAAAGGAGGATCTCTGGAAGTGGGAAGAGCCAGTACGCAGGCAGTAGTATGGACAATGGTATTTATTATCATTTCTGAATTAATTTTAACCCAATTAATATTAAGCTGATGATTGAGGTAAAAGATCTTAAGAAAAGTTTTGGTGATGTTGAAGTACTTAAGGGAATTTCAACTTCATTTGATAAAGGAAAGGTAAACTTAATTATTGGGCAGAGTGGTTCCGGGAAAACCGTTTTTTTAAAAAGTTTATTGAATGTCTATATGCCATCTTCAGGAGAAATTCTGTTTGACGGCCGGGATGTCAATACCATGAACAGAGATGAAAAACAACATCTCCGTTCAGAAATCGGGACTCTATTTCAGGGAAGTGCATTATTTGATTCTTTAACTGTGGAAGAGAATATTATGTTTCCTCTTGATATGTTTACCAATCTTACCTACAGAGAAAAAAAGAAAAGGGTTTTTGAAGTTATAGGAAGAGTGCATCTTGATAAGGCAGATAAAAAATACCCTTCAGAGATCTCAGGAGGAATGCAGAAAAGAGTTGCTATTGCCCGGGCGATTGTCAACAATCCCAAATACCTGTTCTGTGATGAGCCCAATTCCGGGCTTGATCCTTATACCTCAAAGGTAATTGATGATCTTCTTTACGAAATCACAAAAGAATATAATACAACAACCATCATCAATACTCACGACATGAACTCTGTAATGACGATTGGCGAGAAAATTGTATACCTAAGGCTGGGAATCAAAGAATGGGAAGGGAATAAAGACATCCTGATTACCGCAGGCAATAAAAATCTGATTGATTTCGTTTATTCTTCAGAACTGTTTAAAGAGCTGAGAGAATATTTACTTGAGAATAATAAAACGATTGAAACTACAACTACAAAAATAGACGATAATGAAAAAGGTACTTAGTATAGCGTTAATAGGATTTTCAATGTGGGCTTCTGCACAGATTTCACTGGCAGGTAAGGCTAACTTAATTTTTCCTACCGGCTCACCTTCATGGTCCAATATTAAAGGAACAGTGAATGATGCCATTGACGGAACAGGTAAAAATAATGTAGGTTTCAATGTCGGCCTTTCATTAAAAGTAGGTCTTCCTACTTCATTGTTTGTGATGCCGGAAATCTATTATACTCACTTCAAAAATGAGTTTACTACAGAGAACACTACTTTTGATGTTAAAAGCAACCGTATAGATGTTCCGGTTCTTTTAGGATATAACCTTTTGGGAAATATGTTAGGTGTTTTTGTAGGACCTGTTGGGAGCTTTAATTTAAATAAAGATAATACTTACAACGATTTCAAAGAAAATGCTAAAAATGACTTTACAGTAGGTTATCAGTTTGGAGCACAGCTTGAAATCAAAAAGCTTATTGTAAATGCAAGATATGAAGGAGCTTTCAGTAAAGACGAAAGAAACTTTATCAACAGAGTTTCCGGTTCGGAAATCAGATATGATAACAGACCTAACCTGTTTATGGTAGGTTTAGGATATAAATTCTAATCAGATATTGAAATAACAACTTTAAACCCTCAAATTAAATTTGAGGGTTTTTATTTTGTTCTTCAAGTTCAGCCTGGCGTTTTGCAATATCTGCAGCCTGTTTTTCAAGCTCTTCTTTGTCTTTCTGAAGCTGTTTGAATTCTTTTTTCTTCTGTTCCGCTTTTATAGCACTTCCTTTGCTTACATAGCCTACCATTCCTCCAATGATAAGCCCTATTCCTACTCCTGCCATTATGCCCATAATGTGGGAAATTTTTATTTGTTCTACGGCAAAGTCAGTAGTTAAATAGAAAAGTAATGCAGAAACAGCCAAAAGTATAAGTCCGGTAATTGATAAACTCTTCATAATATTGTGTTTAGGTGGTTACATAAAAAAGCCTTACCAAATTTACTAAAAATTTAATAAGGCCTTATTCAAGATTAAAATTCTAATTATATTTTTCCTCCCGCAGCCTTATAATATTCTAAAGCTTTCGGAAGATCCTTATTGATATCTGAAATTCTTGTTTCCGGATTCGGGTGGGTAGACAAGAATTCTGGTTGTCTTGCTCCTGTAGATGCCGCTTCCATTCTGTTCCAGAAAGGGATTGCCGCTCTTGGATCATATCCTGCCATAGACATCAGGTAAAGCCCCATTTCATCAGCTTCTGATTCCTGACCTCTTCCGTAGTTCAATAACGCCACCTGTGAACCGATAGGATATACCTTCTGGAAAACACTGGCCCATTGTGAATTTGAGATTGTTCCTCCCAGGATAGCACCTCCGTACTGGGCCACCATTGCCTGAGAAATTCTTTCATTTCCGTGGCCTGCCAACGCATGGGAAACCTCATGTCCCATTACTACGGCAAGTCCGTTATCGTCTTTTGTAACCGGTAATATTCCGGTATAGACGGCTACTTTACCACCAGGCATACACCAGGCATTCAGTTCGCTGCTTTGCAGAAGATTAAATTCCCAGCTGTAGCTCGCAAGATCTGCTGATCTTCCTATACTCTGATAATATCTTTCTGCAGCGCTTTTAATTCTGTTTCCTACATTTACCACTCTCTTTGCATCTGCCGTACCGGTAATCACCTTACCTTTAGACAATGTCGTCTTGTATTCCTGCGAAGACATTGTTAAAATTTCCGAGTTGTTGGCCAGCTGTAAAGACGATCTTCCAGTAATCGGGTTTGTAGTACAGGCAACAGCCGACAGAGCAATAGCTCCCATTCCTAATAGATGTGTAACTTTCATAGTTTGAGTGTTAATAATTCAACCTTAACAATTTTTATTCCAAAATAATTCAGAAAGAATATATTTGCATACATTTTGCTATTTAAATGTAATAATTATATCATTATGAAAAAGTATATTTCTTTACTGATGATTTTTGGATTTCTGTTCTTTTTTCAGAGCTGTGCTTCACAGGGTTCATCAGATCCGAAAACAGTGGATACGTTAATCAATTCTCAGGAGTTTACGTTCCATGCAGAAAGAGCCAATCCTACGAATTATGACGTTATCAATGTCATGAATTCAATGCCTAATGCTACCGCCACAAGAATACTTAACCTGAACGGAGATTACACCATTGATGTAAGTAAAAATACGCTGGATGTAGTGCTGCCTTATTTCGGAAGGGTATTCAACCCATCTTATGGAAATACCAGCGATAACAGCTACAGATTTACCTCAAAAGATTTTACCGTAAGTAAAACTCAGAATAAAAAAGGAAAATGGACTTTAAAGTTCAAGCCTAATGATGTAAGAACTATTGATGAAGTGAATATTGAAATTTTCAAAAACGGCAAGGCTTTCGTTTCTATGAGAAGTAACGACAGACAACCGATTAGTTATGACGGATATATTTCTAAAACTGAGGTAAAACAGGAAAAAGAGAAACCTTAATCTCTGTTTTCATTAGATAGAAATTTTTCAACAAATAATTTTGCTTCAGTACTTGGATTGGAAACCATAGCTGAAGCATTTTTTTTGTGCATATGATAAGCTTCTTCCACGGCATCGCTCTTCTTCATCAGGGATAAAATATATTCCTGAACCCAATATTCAAACCGTTTCTCAGCCTGCTGAACACGGATTTCTTCAAAACGACCGCTTTTCTTTTTCAGATCAATAAATTCGAAAATTGCATCATAAACTTCCTGTAATCCTTCGTTATGAAGGGCAGAACCTAATAAAACCGGAATTTTCCAGCCTTTTTCTTTCGGTGGAATAAAATCCAGCGCTCTTTTCAATTCCAGTCTTGTATTTTTTGCTTTCTGGAGGTTGTCCTGATCTACTTTATTGATGAAAATAAGGTCTACCATTTCCATAATACCGCGTTTTATTCCCTGGAGTTCGTCTCCTCCTCCAATGATTTTAAGGAATAAGAAAACATCGGTAATATCTGCTACCAGAACTTCTGACTGACCTACTCCTACGGTTTCTATTAAAATATAATCGTAGCCCGCGGCCTCGCAGATCATCATTGTTTCAAAAGTAGTATTGGCTACTCCGCCCAGAAAACCTGAGCTTGGGGAAGGACGTATGAACGCATTTTCTTCTTTCGCAAGTTCTTCCATCCTGGTTTTATCTCCTAAAATACTTCCTTTATTGATTGCAGAACTTGGATCTATAGCTAAAACTGCCACTTTTTTGCCTTGTGCAATAACCAACCGGCCGAAGTTTTCTATAAAAGTGGATTTTCCGGCACCGGGAACTCCTGTTACTCCCACTCTCACAGAGTTTCCGGTATGGGGCATGATCTTCTTCAAAAGGTCTTCTGCCTGTACCCTGTGCTCTGCTTTTTTACTTTCAACCAATGTAATAGCTTTTGCAATCAGGCGTTTGTTTCCTGACTGTATTCCTTCTATTAGCTCTTCTGTAGAAAATTTCATTAATTCAAAATTAATAATTAAAATGGGAATGATCAATAGCTGGCCTACAATGATGAAGCAAAAGACTTAAAATTGTCTTCATTCTGAATTACCGATTTTTCACGAATTTAATTTTTATTTCTTCTAAATTAAAACTAGAACGCCCTGTATCAAAGGCTTAAGGAATTTATTACATTTGTTATATATCAAAAAGAAGAAACATGAAAAAACTCATTGCTGCGGCTTCGTTTACTGCTATTTTGCTGGTTTCCTGTACGCCGAAAGCTTCTACATCCGCTACTACTGCAGGAACTTCAACATCTACTGCAGAACAGATTGCTCAAGGGAAAACTATTTTCGAAAACTCTTGTGGAAGATGTCATAAGTTACCTGATCCTGCTTCACATAATCCTGTACAATGGGTAGGAATCATGAATTCTATGGCTCCAAAGGCAAAACTGACGGATGAGCAGCACCAATGGGTTTATGATTATATTGTTTCTGTGAAGAAGTAATCATCAAACAAAAATATAGTATGAAAAAACTCATCTTAACTGGTATCGCAGCATCAGCATTTCTGGTATCCTGCGGACCAAAAAGTGTGGCTGTAACAGGGCCAAAGTATACGTCATCTGAGCAGTTGACACAGGGAAAAACCATTTTTGAAAACTCCTGTGCAAAATGTCATAAGCTGCCAGAACCTACCAAGCATGACGACAAGGGATGGATCAACACTTTAAGCAGAATGGCTCCAAAGGCTAAACTGACTGATGACCAGCATCAAATGGTGTATGACTATTTGATCTCTGTAAATAAAAAATAAGCTTTCTAACGAAAGCTTATTTTTTTTAAATATGGTTTAAAACAGATTATTCCGTCTTTTTTCTTGTTCTGGCTCTGGCTGCTTTTGCTCTCACAAATTTTTCTCGTTCTTCAAGTACTTCAAGCGTAGTTTTGCAGCAAGTGAATTGTTTGGCTTCTTTAAGCACTTCCAAGGCTAATTTATACTCGTTTTTTCTTTCCAGTAAGAAAGATTTACAATTCAGGATTTCAGCCTTATCAATTCCTTTTATCTTAAGAGCAAATTCAATTAATTTTTCTGCTTCTTTATAATCTTCATTATTCAAAAGACATTCAATGTAATATTTGGGAGTATTGATATTTCCAATGTTACTCTGCATGGCTTCATCAAAGTAATTTTTAGCTGTTTCATAATCCTTCAATTCTTCTGAATATACTCTTCCCATCAGACAAAGGCTGTCGGCATCTTCAGGTTCATAAGACAAAGCATAGTTAAGCGCATCCAGGCATTCAGAAAGATTGAATGGAAAGTAGTCTAATGCTTCAAAATAATATTTACTTTTAGTTAAGGTCATTTCTGTAGTTTTTGAGTTCATTTTTTAAGACATTCCTTTGTTTTCTGAACGTCCTGTCTTCATAATTCTTTTTAAAATCTGTTCCTGAAAATGTCCGAACCGGATTTCCACGTTCTACCTGCATCTGAAGAGACCAGGTTTCTTTCAGCTTTCTTTCCAGTTGTTGAATATAACCAGCCATTACCTTTTCTTTGAGTCTGATAACGGATAATTTTTTATTCTCCAGCTGTGAGCGCGAGTCCTGTACAAACACTGTTTCTCTTGTAGGGATATGAGTGGCGCGTACAGCAGTATTCACCTTGTTTACATTTTGCCCGCCGCTTCCCTGACTTCTCGTTGTTTGAAAACGGATATCTTTTTCATTGAAATCTATCATTTTTACATCTTCAAGTTCAAAGATTCCGATAAACCAATTGCTTCTTTTGTGCAATTTCCTGAATGTACTTTTTCCTGTCCAGCAAATGCTTCCCAGCCAGTTTTTTAAAAATAAGGTTAGGTCTTTTCCTTTTAAAAGTATGGTCACAGACTTTAATGTCAGGTTTTCATCACCATTTTCACGATGAATGATTTCGTATTCTATTGTATTTTGTTTTGCCTCTTCAAGAAAGGTCTTCAGAACCTTTGCTACTACCCATTGGCATTCTAAAGGACCTCTTCCTGAAGTGATCTGTATTAATTTTTCCATTTTTTATGTTGGCATTTTGCTTAATAAAGGGTGCCCTACCGGATCTATCCCCTTTTGTAATAAATCTTTTGCAGCCATTACTGCCCAGCATTTGTCACTGGAATGAATATTTCTGTAAAATGAAAGTAAAATATCAGGTTTCACAACGGTAAACCCATGGGTTTCGATAGTTTCAAGGTCATCTCTTTCAAAGAAATCTATGGTAATTCTGTGAAATTTTTCGTTTTCCAGTTCTACTGTTTTCTCATACCTGCGAAAGTTTTCCTCACTCGGCAGATGGTCATATCGGGTCCAGACTTTCTGGAATCCTTCCTGCTGAAGAATGATAACTACTTCTGCTATATTCTCTTTTTTTACAAAAACATCAATATCCTTGTGGTCATGAGCATGTTTGTATTCTGTATGTCCTGTTTCAGACATGAAATGCCATGCCCAGCCACCTGATATGATGACTTTTTCTTTTAATTTATCTAAAATTTCGAGTCCTGACTGGATTCTGAATTCCGGCCAGATTTCACCGTATCTTTTTATGTTATGTGGTGCTCCCATTTTTTGTTTTTTTATTGAACATTTTAAACCTTATAGGTTTTGGAAACCTATAAGGCTGTAAAATATTAGATTAATTATCTGTCCATTCTCACAATTCTTGGCTGGAAAGTTCCCAGAATATCTACCAATTCGCTCTGTGCATTCATCACTTCGTTGATGTCTTTATAGGCCATAGGTGCTTCTTCTGCATTTCCGCCCATCAGTATGACATTTTTAAGCTTTAATTCTTTTTTAATATCATGCTGAGTGAAAAGGCTTCTGCATTCTCCTCTTGAATGGGCTCTTCCGGCGCCATGTGATGCTGAATTCAGAGATTCCGGGTTTCCTTTTCCGCGAACAATGAATCCTTTTGCTGTCATAGATCCTGGGATCATTCCCAGTTCGTTTTCATTGGCAGGAGTAGCTCCTTTGCGGTGAACAATCACTTCTTTACCGTTATGGATTTCTTTCCAAGCAAAGTTGTGATGGTTTTCAATTCTGGCTTTTACTCTTCCACCGACTGCTTTTACCAGCCTTCTGTGGATATCGTCATGACAGGCTGAAGCATAATCTCCGGCAAGATTCATCGCTGTCCAGTATTCCAGTCCAAGGTGTGTGCTAAGGTCCAACCAGGCGAAGTTTTGAGCTTCTTTTGGTAACGGGCACTGTTCTGTTGCCACTCTTGAGTAATACTGTGCGATCTCTGCTCCGAGACCTCTCGAACCGCTGTGAGATAAGATTCCCAGATATTTTCCTTTCGGCAGGCCAATCTGTTCGTCTTCTTCGGTGATTTCCACTTCTCCGAATTCTACAAAATGATTTCCTCCGCCCGAGGATCCCATCTGTTTGATTGCTTTTCCCTTTAATCTTCTTAAGATCGGGATCATATCGAATGTATCTCTTTCGAAAATCTCATGATCTATGTGAGATTTATGCGTTTCATACATTCCAAATTTTGTATGTTCGGCAAGAGCTTTTTCATATTTATCTCTTGCTCCTTCAAGATATGAAACGGGTGTATCCAAAATGCTGAGGCTCATTCTGCAGCCAATATCCATTCCTACTCCGTAAGGGATTACTGCATTTTCCACTGCCAGAACTCCTCCTATTGGAAGTCCGTACCCGCTGTGGGCATCAGGCATTAATGCTCCCTGAGTAGAAATAGGCAGTTTCAAAGCAGTGTATAACTGATTTTTTGCCTCTTCTGAAATATTGTTTCCAAAAATCTGAAATGCAGCACGCTGTGAATTCAGCATTCTTTTTTCTGTTTTTTTGGATGAAAGAAGGGTTTCTGCAATTTGTCCGAAGGTGAGATCTTTTTCAAAATTCTCCGGATTCAGCAGGATTTCCTTTAAAAGAGATTTTACGTGATGAATATTTTTCGTTGCAAAATTTCTTTTCATGACTTCCAATGCTACGTTTACGCTTTGATTATTTGGATAGCCCAGTTTTAATATATCTTTTCCTTTTAGTTTTAAATTTCCCATTGTTTTAGTTTTAAATAACAGTTGGACCTATAAGTCCTGTAAGCTTTCTGCAATCTCTGTTGCAGACATTGTGCAGGTAACATATTTCCTGCTTTTGATAAGTGGAATATCTTCTCTTTTCCTTTTCCATGGATATGATCTGCCATAAATTGTTTTGTGGATAATTCCTACAATTTTATACTGCCCCAAATAATCGTCCAGTTCTGCACATTCTTTTTCTAATTCAAAGTTTACAGGCTTATAGTGGGTAATCATATTGGGTCTTGTACGCAGGATAAATCTCCAGGATTCGGTAAATTCGTAGTAAGGCACATAAGTCTTCCGGCCAGAACAGTATTCTTCCTGTTTCAAAAAATACTGTCTCTCCCTTGGCGTAAGACCAAATTTTGGATCATTCCAGGAATATGAAGAGATCTGTTTGAGCTTTTGTTCTTTCGCTACATATATTCTTCGCCCGAATTTTCTTTTCTTTTTCAAAAACTGACGGCTTTCAGAATACATGTAAGTATTGATCTTCTTCAAAATTTCTTCAAAGAAATCTCCATCTTTAGATCTCATTACATCTTCCCTTACCGCAAAGAATCTTACAAATCCTCTTTGATAAGGTTTATCCAAAGGAATCCATGGGGTATTTCGTCTTATGTCCCAAAGTTCATCACTAAGTTGATATTTTTTTCTTATCTGCTTTTCTACATCTTTTCTAATTGTTCTTTTTCTGCTTCTCACGCTTCTCAGCCGGGAAAACAGAAGGTTATCATTTTCCATTGTTCACAGAAGTCTGATGTGAGATAGTAAAAGTTCATTTTTATCTCACACAACTTTTAATCAACTAAAATACTAGTTGAATGGATTAATAATAGACAGCAATAGTTTTGAGGGTGTATAACTCATCCTATTTTGTCTGTAATGACACTAAAAAAAGATTTCGGGTAAACCTGGGAGTTTGAAATATTGCGCAATAAAAAACCCGAAATCTCTACGACTTCGGGTTTTGATATTGTATTGTACTGTTATTCTAAGAATGTACCAAACCGCGAAGCCTTACCACCATAAGTGGCAATCCAACTGTAGAATTCTGATTTGTTCTGAACATTGCTTCGTTGTTTTAATTGGTTAAACTTGATTTTCAGGTGCAAATATATAAATTTTTCTGAAAATCAAAAATATTTTTTTCACTTAAGGTGAATAATGCTGAGAAAAATGGCATCAATCACTTTTGTCATTCTCTTTGTATCTAATGTTTCCAAAGTATCTGTGGTTTCATGGTAGTTTTTATTTCTGAAGAAAGAAGTATCGGTGATCATGAGTGCGGGAAAGTCAAAATTCCAATAGTTCAGATGATCGGAAAAGTCTATTCTTGCTACATATTTTTCAGATTCATAGGTTACGTTTTAATTTCTATGTTGAAATTAAAACTTTTCTGTTTATTTTTCTAAAAATCTTTCCAGAATTTCCACTGCACATTTCGGAAGGTTGGTTCCAGGTCCGAAAATAAAGTCAGCACCATTGGCATAAAGGAATTCATAATCCTGTTGGGGAATTACTCCTCCTACAACGATGGTAATATCATCTGCTCCCAGTTTGGATAATTCTTCCACTACCTGCGGAACTAATGTTTTGTGCCCGGCCGCTAATGAAGATACTCCTAAAATATGAATATCATTTTCCACGGCCTGCTTAGCTACTTCTTCCGGTGTCTGGAACAATGGAGCCACATCCACATCAAATCCCATATCGGCAAATGCTGTTGCTACTACTTTTGCTCCTCTGTCATGCCCATCCTGTCCCATTTTAGCTACCATAAGCCTTGGGCGGCGTCCTTCTTCTTCTTCAAATTTCTGAGTCAGATTAAGGGCTTTTTCAAAATATTCGTTTTTACCGGCATTCATTGCGTATACACCAGAAATTGTTTTAATATTTGCTTTATATCTTCCGAAGGTTTCTTCCATGGCATCACTCATTTCGCCAAGGGTAACTCTTCTTCTTGCTGCTTCGATACATAATGCTAGAAGGTTTCCTTTTCCTGTTTTGGCGCTTTCGCGGATTTCATTCAGGATTTGGTCAACAGCATCGGTATTTCTTTCAGCTTTGATAGTATTCAGTCTTTCGATCTGTTTTCTGCGGACTTCTGTATTATCAATATCTAAGATTTCTATTTGGTCTTGTTTTAATGAGGATTTGAATGAATTCACTCCGATAATGAATTCTTCTCCACTGTCGATTTTCGCTTGTTTCTTAGCTGCAGCTTCTTCAATTCTCATTTTTGGAATTCCGGCTTCGATAGCTTTGGTCATTCCTCCTTCCTGTTCTACCTCATCAATATACCTCATCGCTTCTTCGATCATTTGCTGAGTAAGGCTTTCTACAAGGTTGCTTCCTCCCATCGGATCTACCACATCACATATTCCGCTTTCCTGCTGAAGAATGATCTGTGTATTTCTTGCAATTTTTGCAGAATAGTCTGTAGGAAGGGCAATAGCTTCATCCAGTGCATTAGTGTGCAGTGACTGTGTTCCTCCTAATGCTGAAGATAAAGCTTCAATAGCTGTTCTTGTAATATTATTGAAAGGTTCCTGCTCTGTCAGAGACCATCCAGAAGTCTGGGAGTGGGTTCTTAATGCAAGAGATTTTGGATTCTGAGGATTAAACTGTTTTAAAAGGGTTGCCCAGATATATCTTGCAGCACGCATTTTAGCAATTTCCATGAAATGATTCATCCCGATTGCCCAGAAGAAAGATAGCCTTGGTGCGAAATCGTCTACGTTCATTCCTGCTTTTATTCCTGTTCTTACATATTCAAGTCCGTCTGCCAGTGTGTATGCCATTTCAAGTACTGGTGTAGCACCTGCTTCCTGCATATGGTATCCTGAAATAGAAATAGAATTGAATTTGGGAATATTTTGCGAAGTGTATTCAAAAATATCTGCGATGATCTTCATGGAAGGTGCAGGCGGATAGATGTAAGTATTTCTTACCATGAATTCTTTTAAAATATCATTCTGAATAGTTCCCGAAAGCAAATCCTGTTTTACGCCTTGTTCTTCTGCGGCTACGATATAGAAAGACAAAATGGGAAGTACGGCTCCATTCATTGTCATGGATACTGAAATCTGATCCAGTGGAATTTCATTGAAAAGGATTTTCATGTCTTCCACAGAGTCGATGGCAACTCCTGCTTTTCCTACATCTCCCACCACCCTTGAATGGTCAGAGTCATATCCCCTGTGTGTTGCGAGGTCAAATGCTACTGAAAGTCCTTTCTGACCTGCAGCAAGATTTCTTCTGTAAAAAGCGTTGGATTCTTCGGCAGTAGAAAACCCTGCATATTGGCGGACCGTCCATGGTTTTTGAACATACATAGTGGAATACGGTCCTCTCAGATAGGGAGCAATTCCTGGAGAAGTCTGTGTTAAGGATTCATCTTTTACATCTTTTTTCTCATAGGATGATTTGAGTTCAAGCCCGTCTTTTTCAAAATTGTAAATCTCTCTTTCCTGAGGTGATACACTAAAATCCGGTTTTTTCACAGAAATTGTCTTTCGCATTCCAATTATTTTTGTCTCCGTAAAGTTAATTTTTTTGAACGAAACATGAAACTTCTGTTAACGTTCTGTTTTTCCAGTTTTTAGGGAAAGAAAAAGGCCGGGCAAATGCCCGGCCTTTCTTATTGGTATATCGTCTGCTTATTTTTTGATAAGCTTCGTATTGTAAGTATTTTTATCATCTTTGATAGTGATTACATACATACCTTTGATTAATGAAGCAACATTAATTCTTTGTCCATCAATCTGTCCTTCCTGAGCTAATCTTCCGTCAGCAGTATAGATTTTATAATCTGCTTTTCCTTTAAGGTTTTTCACTTCTACGAAAGTATCTGCAGGATTCGGGTAAATTGAAATTTCAGTTGATTTTACATCTTTTGTTTCGTTTACGGCAAGAGTACCTGTAATTTTCACAGGCAGATCCATTACTGAACCTCCTCCAGTTGAGATGTCTCCACATGCACTTGCTAAAGCAGCAGTATTATACTTAGTAACAATTCTCATTCTTAAAAGCTTATCTCCAGCATATGTTGTTGAAGGCACTGTAAAGTTTTGTGCTCCAAAACTTACACTACCTGGAGGAACTCCTCCTGAAACAGTAATTACTCTTTCAGATATCTCAAACACTCCATTTCTGTTATAATCAATCCAAACAGAAAGATTTAAAGGAACATTCGAGTTACTAAATGCTTGTCTCACTACAGGTGTAATAGCGTATGCTGTTCCCTGAACCAAATTAACAATCTTACTAGGATCCTCAGATAAATCTTTATATGATCTTAATGAAGGATCATCATAAACAAGGTTTGATATTGTTACTTTTCTGATTGCTCCGACATACGATGTCCCCGAATTCATTATACAGTAATCTATTCCAGTCTTTAAGCCATTTGTTTTAAATACATAATTATTAGAGAATGCACCAGGAACACTATTTACCACAGCTGCTACCTGTACTTCATAATTTGTTTCATCTTCAAGACCTGTTAATACAACTGAATTCGTTGTACTTGTTGTATTTGACCAGCTTGAAACGCCTTGTTTTCTATAGTTAACAGAATAAGTTGCTCCAGGTACGCTATTCCAAGATGCTCTGGCTGTTGTCTTAAACACCTCTGTGCTTATTGTTGTAAGCCCTGTTGGAGCAGCAGTTGTAGAAGTAGGTGCATCTGCAACAGTAACCTGAGGAGAAACAGCATAGAAAACGTTACCAATTGATGATACTCTCAACTTAATTGGTGTCGTAATTGTATTTGGCATCTGCACTGTGAAGCTACCTGTATTAGGTGTAGAAGCTACTAAGTCTGTCCAGGTTGCTCCATTATCTGAAGTATAATCAATCTTTACGTTAGGTGAGTTATAAGGAGCTGTATTTGTATTGGCTACTTCCCACTGAATAACGTTATTAGCATTTTTATACAGTACCGATGATGCAGTAAGTCCATTAAATTTGAAAGGACCATCATTACCAATAACTGTATTAACCTCTGAAGAAGATAGCATTGGTCTTTGTGCATTTTGATCTCTAACAGTTACGGCATAACTTAAAGTTCTAGGAACATAAGATACAGTTTCCCAGTTTGGGTTTGGATTATTTGCTGCGTCTGTTTTATTCGTAAGAATTCCATTCATCACTAGAGGAAGGCTTGGGAAATATCTTCTTCCACTAGCTGTTCCAAAACGGGATCTTGTCAAAGCACCCTGTGTATTGTATCCCCATCCTGTATCTCCGGAAATTGAAGCTAGGGCGGTAACACTATTTGTCTGTTCCCATGTGTAATTAATAGCATCTCCTTCTGCATCTGTTGCGGATGCATCAAGATAATAGGCGGTTCCTTTAGGAACTGTATATGACGTAAGTGCCGCTATTACAGGTGGTGTATTATTAGTAATATTTTCTGACGTACCACATGTTGCAGGCTTACCTTCTAAATTCGTTAAAATCTGATCCACGGATTTATAGTGGAAATAGGCATCTGAAGACATTTGAACATTATCACTTGTAATCCCCGCATATCCCATAATAGTAGTTCCTCCTCCTGGTTCTACATTAACATTACTTCCTTCCGATTTATTTGAAAATGTATGATTCCCTCCTAGCTGATGCCCCATTTCATGAGCTACATAATCAATATCAAAAGAATCTCCACTTGGAATATTATTAGATGGTGAAGTAAATCCTGATCCTTTACCCGCAGGTACACTAGTGGTTGGATCGACACATATACAACCGATACATCCGGCATTTCCACCTCCTCCTGAAGCACCGAATAAGTGTCCGATATCATAGTTTGCATTGGTTACCTCAGCTGTCATAGCATTCTGAAGTTCCAGATTCCAAGCTCCATCTACGCCATCATCAGCAATTGAATAAGGGTCTGTATTTGGATCTGTATAGATAATATTTGGGAAATTCTGAACCAATAATTTTATTCCAAAATCTTTTTGAAATACTCCATTCACACGGCTCATCGTATTGTTAATAGCAACCAATGCCGGGGCTCTCTTTTGATCATCTGTAGCTGTAGCTGGTACACCTGCCAAATTCATAAAATATTGGGTATACTCTCCTGTAACAGAAACTGCCAATCTGTAAGTTCTGAATTTTGTACTTGATGGTCTGTTGGTTATTCCTACGTTAGAAAGAGTCTTTTTTCCATTAGCTTCTAATGCTTTTATGTCTTTAAAATTCTTTTCTTCTGTAGCACATTCAAATCCGTGTTCGCTTTCTGTTCTGTTTGTTTTATAGAAAACACCATAAATCTGTTTATCTGTAGTAATAGGTTCTATGAACTGAAACTTTCCGTCTTTGATAATCATTGACTGCATTTCAGTAGGCGCAGTACTGAATCTTACATATTTACCAGGATCATCTATCCCTACCCCTACATAAGATCCTAACTGATATCTGTCTGCCATAGATTTTTCCATAACAGGATCACTATATACTGCAAACTTTTCAATTTTCCCTTCTGCTGTAGGTAGAGAAACTACAACAGCCTGAGCTCCTTTTCCTGTTTCTACGGCATCTTTTAAAATATTCCTAAGAGACTGCAAGTCAAATCTGTAAGAATACTGTACTTCCACTTCTTTTCTGATTTGAGACGTTCTTTGTGAAGCCGGCTCCCACCTCTGTGCATTAAAGCTAGACAGCCCAGCGGCCAAAGCACAAACCAGTAAAATTCTTTTTTTCATAATTACTTAATTAATTTAGAATTAATAAACTTTTAATATCCGTCATAAAAATAAGGAATATAAACAATAACTCCATAAAAAAGCCAGCTAATTTTCAACAAAAAAGCTGGCTTTATAAATACTATATTTTTTTAGAGTTATTTCTTTATTCCCATCTCAAATAAAGCAAATGAAATAAGATCTGCATTTTCACTGATTACCTGATCTGTTGCTCTTCCCGCCCCGTGACCTGCGTTCTTTTCAATTCTTAAAAGGATAGGATTTTTGCATCCTTGTTTTTCCTGAAGCTCTGCACCGAATTTGAATGAGTGAGCAGGAACAACCCTATCGTCATGATCACTGGTAATGATCATAGTAGATGGGTAGCAAGTTCCTGCTTTTACATTGTGTACAGGAGAATAGGATTTAAGGTATTCAAACATTTCTTTACTGTCTTCTGCAGTACCATAGTCATAAGACCATCCTGCTCCGGCTGTAAATTTATTATACCTCAACATATCCAAAACACCAACTCCCGGGAAGGCTACTTTAGCAAGATCCGGTCTCATCGTCATTGTTGCACCAACCAATAATCCTCCATTTGATCTTCCTGAAAGAGCCATGTATTCTTTTGAAGTATATCCTTTGCTTTGAAGATATTCCCCTGCAGCAATAAAGTCTTCAAAAACATTTTTCTTTTGTTGTTTTGTTCCGGCATCGTGCCATTTTTTACCATACTCACCTCCTCCACGAATGTTTGGAACAGCGTAAATACCGCCATTTTCCATCCAGATAGCATTTACTACAGAGAACGAAGGCTGTAAGCTGATGTTGAAACCTCCGTAAGAGTATAGGATAGTAGGATTTTTACCGTCAAGCTTAGTTCCTTTTTTATAATTGATCATCATAGGAACTTTTGTACCGTCTTTTGAAGTATAGAATACCTGTTCTGAAACATAATCATCCGGATTAAACTTCACTTTAGGTTTTTGATACACTTCAGATTTTCCTGAGTCTACATTGAATTTATAAGTGGTTCCCGGTGTAATATAATTGCTGAAAGAAAAGTAAACATCTTTCTCTTTTTCTTTTCCACCGAATCCTGAAATATTTCCCTTACCTGGAAGCGCAATTTCTCTGATCAGTTTTCCAGCTTTATCAAACTGTTTTACCTGATCTATGGCATCAATCATATAGGTTGCAAAGAAATATCCACCGCCTGAAGAAATTCCTAACACATTTTCAGTTTGTGGAATTACATCCTTCCATGTGGCCGGAGCAGGATTGCTTATTGTTGTTTTTACAAGACGCATATTTGGAGCATCTTTGTCTGTAAAAATGAAAAGATCATCACCTTGTGTATCTACAATACTGGCATTGATATCAAATCCGTTTACAATCTGTACAAAGTCTCCTCCTTTCTGAAGGTCTTTGATATACAATTCATTACCATTGGTAGCATTAGCTGCGGAGATGATCAGATATCTCTGATCTTCAGAAACACCTGCACCTAAGTATCTTCTTGGTGTTTTATCTCCTCCAAAGATCAATTTATCTTCAGATTGTTTTGTTCCCAATTTATGAAAGTATACTTTGTGTTTATCTGTCATACCGGAAAGCACAGTTCCCTCTTTCGGTTTATCGTAGCTTGAATAATAGAATCCTTCATCTCCCTGCCATGAAATTCCACTGAATTTTACATCCAGTAAAGTCTCATCAATCTGTTTTTTGGTAACAGCATCAATGATGATAATCTTGTTCCAGTCACTTCCTCCTTCAGAAATAGAGTAAGCAGCAAGGTTCCCTTTTTTATTGAATGAAAGATTGGAAAGAGAAGTCGTTCCTTTTTCCGAAAATTTATTAGGATCTAAAAATACTTCTGTAGCATTGGTCTTGTTGTTTGTTCTGTACAAAACAGACTGCGCCTGCAAACCATCGTTTTTATAATAATAGGTATAATCTCCCTCTTTGAAAGGGGCTGAAATTTTTTCATAGTTCCAGATTTCCTTCAACTGATTTTTAATTTTATCCCTGAACGGAATTTTAGAAAGATAATTCTGACTGTAAGCAACTTCTTCATCTACCCATTTTTTTGTAGGTTCCGAATCGTTTTCCAAATCTCTGAAAGGATCAGAAACCGCATTTCCGAAATAGGTATCTGTCTGGCTTCCTTTTAATGCCTTAGGATAAATCATTTTCTGAGAATAAAAAGATGCTGAAAATAAAACTCCAGCGGTTAACAATATAGGTTTAAAATTCATACTGATCGGTTTTTCTCAAAAATACGCAAAGTATGTGAAATAAAAAAAGCCCCTTTACATTGGGACTTTTTATTCTTTACAGGATAGTTTTTCAACTATTCATTTGCTCCGAAGCTTTCAAAATAGAAGTCGGTAAGATTGGTAACAATCTCATCAGGACTTCCGTTCCAATAGTATATTTTATCGCCTTCTTTAAGTTCGTAAAGATTAAAATTCTGATCGGTTGTTACTGTTTTATCAGCATTTTTGAAGTCCTGAACCGCCTGAATCAAATATTTTTTCAGATCCTCAGCTTTTACTTTACTAATATCACCCTTTGGCCCGGAGGTTAATTTTGAAGGAACCAGAAAGCTTACAGAATAACTTATTTCTGCAATTTTTTGCCCTTCAACGTATTCATTCGGGACAACTTTTACGTTTTTAACAGTTAGTTTTCCTGTTTTAAAATTCCCAAACATCGCGGTGAAGTACTCTTCCGCCTCTTTTTTGCAAGCTGCAGCTGTAGCCTTAGGGAAAGCAGACAGGAAATTCTCTACACTGCCGTTCATCATTTCTTTTGAAGTTTCTTTAAAATCTACCTGGTAAGCATTCTGCCCTTCTACTGTTGGTTTTAAATAATCATTCAGCTTATTCAATGCTGCGTCGTCATTATTCACAAAAGTTCCGAAGAACAGCTCAAATGCTTCTTTAGGTTTCTTTACTTCAGTTTGAGCCATAAGGTGCTGCCCCATCATGGTAAGCAGCAACAGCAAAATAATTTTGTAGTTTTTCATAGTGTATATTTTATATTTAGTTATTTGAAAAAGCAAAGCCCCTGAAGGATCAGAGGCTTAGTTTTTATTTCTTTTAATTTTAATAATTTTCTTCTTCCCCCTTCATCTTCTCTGCATTTTCCGCCATGATTACGGCATCAATCATTTCAGAAATATCTCCATTCATGTAAGCATCAAGGTTGTACATAGACTTGTTGATTCTATGATCTGTAACTCTTCCCTGAGGATAGTTGTATGTTTTAATTTTTGCAGAACGGTCACCGGTAGAAACCATAGATTTACGCTGTGCAGCAATATCTCCCTGTACTTTCTGCAATTCGATATCGTATAATTTTGTTCTTAGCATTTCCATCGCCAACTCACGGTTAGCTAACTGAGAACGAGCCTGCTGACATACCACTACAAGTCCTGAAGGCTTATGGGTAAGCTGAACTTTCGTTTCAACTTTGTTTACGTTCTGACCTCCTGCACCTCCTGAACGTGAGGTCTGCATTTCAATATCAGCCGGATTCAATTCAAAATCTACTTCTTCAGCTTCCGGAAGAACAGCAATTGTGATGGCAGAGGTGTGCACTCTTCCCTGAGATTCTGTTTCAGGTACACGCTGTACACGGTGAACTCCGGATTCAAATTTCATGATTCCGTAAACACCTTCTCCTTCCACTTTCATAATCAATTCCTTGTATCCCTTTGCTGCTTCATTAGAATCTGTTACTTCATGTCTCCATCCTTTTGTTTTGAAATACATGGTATACATTCTGTAGATATCTTCCACGAAGATAGCTGCTTCATCACCACCTGTTCCGGCGCGTAATTCCACGATAACGTTTTTGTCATCGGCAGGATCTTTAGGAATCAGTAATACTTTCAGCTCTTCTTCCAATCCTGGAATTTTAGCCTGAGCTTCCAGCTTTTCTTCTTTAGCAAGATCTACCAAATCTCTGTCTGAACCGTCTGCGATAATTTCTTCAGATTCTGCAATACTGTCCAGCGCTCCTTTATACTGATCATAAACTCTTACAATTTTCCCCAAATCACTATATTCTTTGTTCAAAGAAGAATATCTTTTTTGGTCTGAAATGACATCAGGCTGTATAATAAGGTCTGCAACCTCATTATATCTTTGTTTTATAGCTTCTAATTTTGGAATTAATGATTTAGACATTGTAGAAATTTTGTGGGTGCAAAGATAAGGATTATTAATTCAAAATTAAAATTACTGAGCATCATAAATTTTTGAGCATTAGGGATAAAGGAAGCAAAACTGTAAAAAGGTGAATTTATAAATTATATATTAACCTTTCTATACTATTAAGACTTGTTTTGATGTTGCCTGGAAAGTCTTCTGTCAACTAAATATAAAACAATTCCTACGGCTATAATTCCCACTCCAATAAGGCTTTCTTTAGGATTATGAACAAATGTAAAATAGAGAATATAGATACTGAACAATAGAAAAACAGTTGGGAAAATATGGAAAGCATTCGATTTAAAAATTTTCCTGTCTTTTTTCTTAAGGAAGAAGACGGTAGAAATGGCCAGGCTTGCAAAAAGCTGTAAAATAAAAGCTGTATAAACAAAAATTTCTTTAAAACTTCCTGTTAGAATAATAATGGCAGCAATCACTGCATGAGCAAAAATAGCTCTTACAGGAATTCCTTTTGTATTGCCCGTTGATAATGGTTTCCAAATGTACGTATGTTTTGCAAAAGCCTGGGTCAACCTCGAACCGACCCATAAATATCCACTAATTGTTGCAATTAGCTGCAAAGCGATAAAAATATTGACGATCTTTCCAAAAGCAGGACCCAACATATTGACAGCAGCTTCTCCCATCACATCTTCTTTTCCTGCCAACTGGCTCACAGGAGCATGTTTCAGCATAATATAATTCACCAAAATATAGCTTACCGTCACAAAAACAGTTCCGATAATCAAAGATTTTGGAAGGTTTTTCTGAACGTCTTTTATTTCTCCTGCGATATAAGAAGCCGAATTCCAACCTGTGTAGGAATAGGTAACAAATACCAGAGACGTAGCAAATGCAGGAAGCATGATCTCATTTTTCCAGCTGTCACTGAAGTTTAAACTATTGCCAATCTGTGCTGAATCTGAAAGTCCAACACCAAGTATAACCAACACAATAATAAAAGCTATTTTGATGAAAGTGAAAAAGTTATGAAATCTGCTGGATGTTTTTAAACTAAATGATAACGCAATCGCAACCAGGAAAATAGCTGCAATCGCAAAACCGTTTCCAAAGGAATAATCAAATACGGAAAGGTATTTTGACATTGCCAGTGCTGCCAGCGCTACCGGAGAGGAAAATCCGATGATGAGTGAAACCCAGCTTATCAAATATCCGAATATGGGATGATAGGTTTCTTTGAGATAAATAAAATCGCCTCCGTTTCCTTTAAAATGTGAGCCCAATTCTGCGTAGCAAAAAGCTCCGAACAAAGCGAGAACTCCTCCAATGCTCCATAACAGGAAAATACTGTAGGTATTGGTAATATCGGATAACTGAAATCCCAGAGTTGTAAAAATCCCTGTTCCGATCATATTGGAAACAACGATGGCGGCGGCTGTTTTCCAGCCAATCTGATGTGAAGCAGTGCTCATTTAATGATTAAAAGTTAAAATTAAGTCTTCCGAAGAAATAATTCCCCAGTGTTCCCATCTGTACCGGTGCATATTTGAATACACCATAATACGAATTTTCATATATCTGACGATCCGGAAAGACATCAAATACGTTATTGGCTCCTACCGTAAAGTTGATACTTTTTGTGATATCATACCCAACACTGATGTCGGTCACTATTTTCGGCGAGAATTCCTGGACTCCTCCAAATGGATAACCATCTCTTATTACTTTACCAAAATAGGTATTTCTCACGAGAAAATTGAACTTCCCGATTCCATAATTTAATCCTAATGAGGCTTTTGTTTTTGGAGACAGGGTTTCAATGATGTTGATCTGATCCGGTCCAAAAAATTGATTTTGAGGAGTTCCTAAGTTTTCCGGAAAATGGAAGTCTGTGATTTTCGTTTCTGTATAATTTCCGGCCAGATTAATATTCATTTTTCCGTTACCGAGAATCCAATCATATGAAACTACTACATCTACTCCTTTTGTTTCGGTATCAATGGCATTGGCAAAGAATCTTCCGCTTTCGACCTTAAACTGATCCAGCTTCGGATCAGTGATATTGCTGGTAATCACAATTCTATTTTTTACCTTTATCCAATATCCATCTACGGTAATAAATAATCCTTTTACAGGTTTTAAAGTGAATCCAGCACTTGCGTTGACAGAAGTTTCCTGTTTGAGTTTATCGAATCCAAGAATTCTTGCAGCATCACTGTCATTTCTGAAAATTCCTTTGGTTACAATTCCGGAACCAGAGGTCGAAATATCGGCATAAGAGTTATTAAAATACTGCTGTTGAAGAGAGGGTGCTCTGAATCCCGTTCCTACAGCTGCTCTTACTGCATAATTTTCTACGAACTCATATCGTATGGCCAGCTTTCCATTCAAGGTATTTCCAAAATCTGAATAATTTTCAAATCTTGCAGCGGCATCTATATTCAGTTTTTTATCTAAATCATAAGATACATCGCCATATACTGCGGTGGAGTGCCTGTCTTTCTTCAATGCATTGTTTGGAGAAAACCCGATAAAGGACTGAGATCCTCCTGCTCCAAGTACTGTTGATCCTTCAGTAGCAACGTTTCCATTGATGTCATATTGGGTATAAGAAGCTTCATCACCGGCTTTAATCTGGTATTGTTCAAATCTGAATTCTCCACCAAATGCGATATTGAAACGGTTTATATTTTTGGAAACATCAAGATTAATGGCATTTTGAAGGAAGCTATGCGCTCCTGCGTAAAAACGTGTTGGTGATTTTGCCCCGAGAGAAGCATTGTTGGTATTACTCACATTATAATTGAATGTATTGCTTCCGAATGTATTGCTTAGATCCAATAGCCAATCGTTAACATTATATTTTGCACCTACAGCATAAGAAACATCATACACCTGAGACCCAAGAGCTGCCTGAAATCCGTTTGGGTAAATGGATGCAACTACATTGGATGTTTCGCTAGGCAGTCTTCTGAAACCAAATCCTTTTCCTTCTTTGATACTGAAACCTCCGAAAGAATACACTTTAAAATTATCATTAAAAGGGTATTCTGAATTGAAAAACAGCTGTCCCTGTCTGATTTGAGCATCTCCGATCTGAAAATTGAAATCATCGCGAGCCAATCCCCGCTCCTTAATCTTCGCATCATCTGCAGCTCTTGCTGCTTCCGGATCATCTGCAAATGCATAAGCAAAATTATTTCCAAAAATATCAAGATCGTGATTTTGAGTTCTTGTGGTTTTTCCTCTGTGGCTTAACTGTAATGAAAGATTGAGATATCCGTTGTTCTTTCCTAATGAAGTTCCGTAGTTGGCTCCTGCCTGATAGGTATCTCCATCATTTCTCCCAGTCAATCCATACGTAAGACTTGCTGAAGCTCCTGCATTTTTTTTAAGAATAATATTGATCACTCCCGCAATGGCATCAGAACCGTATTGTGCTGCTGCACCGTCTCTTAAGACTTCTATTCTATCAATAGCAATGACAGGAATTGTACTCAGATCTGTTCCTACAGAGCCATTTCCTACTGTATTCTGATAATTGACTAAAGAAGTAGTGTGTCTTCTTTTTCCATTCAGCAATACAAGAACCTGATCAGGTCCCATTCCTCTTAAGGTTACGGGATCAATATGTTCGGTACCATCAGAAGCTGACTGTCTCACTGCATTAAACGATGGGATAACATAATTCAGAAGATCCTGAGCAGTCATTTGTGGAGAACTCCTTTGGATTTTGTCTATATTGATAACATCTACAGGAACCGGTGTTTCCAGTTTGGTTCTTTTGACATTACGGTTTCCAACGATGATAATATCTTCGATTTGTTTTCCTTTTTCCTCATTCTCCTGAGCAGCAACCAAAATTGCTCCAAGCAATAATACAGCTGTACTTAATTTTTTCATTTTTGTTCTTGCCAATTAATAATAACAGTCTGACGGATCTTTCCGCAGATATACAAGACTTCAAGAAATGGAATTCATATAAGAATATTGACTTCACTTATCTCCCCCCTCAGGGTTGGAATTAGCACCTTTACACTTCTCGAATCGTGCAGGTTGCTAAGGTTTCTTTGGGCCAAATCCCTCCACCTTTCTTGATAAATCTACTGCAAAAGTAGACTATTTTTTTAAATATACAAAAAAGGCAAATCTGCTATACTGCAAATCTGCCTTTTCGTTTACTTTACAATCATCTTTTGAATTGCAGTTCCTGTTTCCGATTTCAGCTGCACCAGATAAGTTCCTGCCGGATAAGTGATCTTCATTTCATAGGTACCGTTTTCTTTATTCAGTTTAAATGAATCCAGCCTTTTGCCAGTCATATCAAAAATCAAAATTTCTCCGTTTTTTGCTTTGTTAAAAATTAATTTAGCAATTCTGTTTTGAACCGGATTATCTGCAATCTGAAGAGATAGTTTATTTACTGTCTTTATATCTGCTGTTGACAGCGCACCTGCATAATTTCCGAAGATTCTGAATTCTCCCGGCTGTAAAGTTATCGGGGCCGTGGTAGAAACTACATTCGAAATAGTGTCATCCATCAGATTCTGCCATTGCCCTGTGTAAGGAAAGAAAGGAACAACGTTTTGTACAGATGTAGCGTAATTGGCCAATACTACCACATTTTTTATTCCGGTTGTAATAGCCGGATCATAAAGATAAATTCTTGTGATCAATCCATCCGGATCATTAGTCAGATTATTGGATTCTATACTGTACGTTTTAGTTTTAAAAATCTGATGGGTATTTCTGATTGTGATTATTTTAGCCCATATATCATATACTGCTTTTCTGTTTACGTTGGAATCATATCCCAAGGTAAATGCAACAGGTTTTTCATCGGTTCTGCACCCATTATTGATGGTGCCGTCAGCACATCTGTTGATACTGAACTCATAGCCTAATTCACCGAACTGCCAGATCATTTTCGGACCAGGAATGGTAAAGAAGGTCGCTCCGAAGGTTTTCATTCTTTCAAGAGCTGTATTAAGGTTTTTAACATCATAACTTCCGTTAGCAGCACCGTAGGCAAGGTTTTTAAACATCAGTCTTTCTTCATCATGGCTTTCTCCGTACCCTACAGCACGCATATTGGTAAAACCATGAAGACTATGGTTCATTCTGTCGTAATTACTGTTGTCTTTATATCCCATGGTATTCTGGTTATAGGGATCAGTTTGTTTATTCCAAAGCATTACTCCTTTTCCTTCTGCTACTCTGTAGTTTGCCCATTGCTGTTCTTCTGCATCCGTTCCCAGATGTTCAAAGATCATATAAGAATTCGGATCAATGGCCCATTGTCTGTCTGCATAATGCTTCATGATGTCCACTCTGTCCTGTTGGTAGGCATTGGTGCATGCTTCGTCATTTTCGGAACAGCTTTGGGTAAATCCTTTTGTTAAATCCCAACGGAATCCGTCTATTCGATATTCTGTCAGCCACTGCTGAAGACATCTTTCAACGTAATATTGAGTTGAAAGACTTGTATGATTAAAATCGTTAAACACATTGTATGAGTGTTTCGGAACCTGATTGAAATAAGGATTGTTTGCTGCAACATTTCCATAACCGTCACCATCTGGATCTATATTCCAAAGTCTTACTAAAGGAGAGCGCCCTGTAGCGTGATTAAATGCTACATCCAGAATCACTGCAATTCCGTTCTGGTGGCAGATATCTACAAATTCTTTGAATTTTTCAGGGGTTCCGTACGCTTTGTCTAATGCATAATGAAACGAAGTATTGTATCCCCATGAAAGATTCCCGTCAAATTCCATGATAGGAAGCAATTCTATAGCATTGATTTTTAGATTCTTTAAATAAGAAATTTTATTGATCAGGGACTGCCAGTTCTTTTCCTGTGTGAAATCTCTTAATAATAACTCATATACAACGAGATCTTCTTTCGCTGGTCTCTGAAAATTGGTAACCTGCCAATTATATGCCGCCTGCCCTGTTTTAAACGTTGAAACTTCAAACCCTTGTCCAGCTGGGAATACAGGTAAGTTCGGATATGTGGAGGCAGAAATCCACGGATCATCATAAGAAGATAAGATCTGTGGCGAATAAGGATCTGCCACCTTTCTCAGATCATTTGTTCTGTACTGGAAAGTATAGAGTTGCTGAGGAGTCAGGCCAATCAATTCTATCCAGTACAGATCAGGATTTGTGGTATCTTTTTTCATTAAATAGGTATCATTCACCACCCAGTTATTGAAACTTCCGATGACATGAACAAAACTTTTTCCCGGAGCATATAAAGCAAGTCCAACCTTGGTTTGATCTGTAGGATGATAATTAATTCCTTGTTTTATCCAGTTGGGTATTGCTTCAGAAATTACATTTCTGGGAACCTGTAAAATGAATGTCGCAGTTTTAGAATTAGCTCCTTCTGTAGCAATAAGTTCCATACTGGCATCCTGAGTAACTGTATAACTGTAAGAATAGGATTGTGATGGAGTTGTTGTAGAGTTAACCACAGTTCCGTTTGCTTTTAACTGAAATGTTGCGTTGGTATTTGTTGTTGCAGTAATAATGATAGAGTTTCCTGCCGGAACAGAAGTCAGGCTATTGGATAATGGATTGGTAAGATTTAAACTTAAAGTACCCACATTTACAAAAATGTCCGGTGAGGTCTGATGGGATCCTGTTTTATCTTTTAATAAAAATCCGAACCTTCCGATTCCTGTTCTTCCGAAAAAAGAAGTCGGAGTAAAAGTGAGTGAATAGCTATCTGTAGCAGCATTATAATTTAGTTTATTCAGGTCGTTGGAGCTACTCCAGCTACCATTGGTAGGACAGTTCTGACTGTTCTGGTAATTAGTGTCAAAAGACCATGACCAGATATAAATGGTATTATTGGAAACTCCCCAGGCGGATTCATCAATCTGATCTCCCGGAACCGTAAGCGTAACAACATCTGTTTCATTGAACGGATTAGGGCTAATCGTATAGTTGATCTGCCCAAAAACAAACATGGTAACAAGCACAAAAACAACGGAATAAAACTTTTTCATTTATTATTTTTTTATCGAATATAGTATAAATTTTTCTTCATAACGACTATTCTTGCGCAGTCTTCATCAAATATTTCAATTTTCCAGGAAAAAATAAATTAAAAAAAGGCTCATGAAAATTTCATGAGCCTCCAATAAAAGTAATTGTAATGAACTATTTTTTGAACGAAAATCTTTGCTGTTGAAATCCGGTTAGTCTTTTATAATTTTTTTAGAAACGGATTGTCCATTCTTTAATTTTAAATCTACGATATATAATCCTGATGGAAGTTCAGCCATATTGATCTGATTATCGGAGAACTCTATGTTCATTTTTTGTCCTACTGCATTGATAACGATTACTTTTTCAATCACGGAATCTGATTTAACAGTAAGAACTCCTTTTGTCGGATTCGGATGTATTCCTATTACAGCATTATTCAACTTAATTTCTGAAGTACTTAAAGAAGATGTAGGCTTAATACATCTTACTGATGAGCCCTGTCCTCTCATTGCTCCTGCTGATGGGTTGGCAATAGTTGATCCGATATACAGATATTTCGCGCCTAAACTTGATGTATCAGAACTCCAGAAATATCCTCTTTGCCCTACAAAACTAAAGTCGCCATTACCTGAGCTTCTGTATCCTCCTGCCGGTAATTTAAGATTGCTGCTGTAAGCAGTTGCCGGATTACCAATACCTTCAGCTCCTACTAAAGCAGTCCAGTCTGCCTGAGAAGGCATTTTCCAGTCTGTTCCTATCGCTTTACAAGGATCTACTCCGGCTGATGCACTAGCATCTGCAACTGATGCACCAGCCCATGTATCCGAACTTGCAAAACCGGCCCACCATGCCGGAGACCCCGCAACATACACTCCTCCTGCAGCACCAATGCCTTCCGGAGTATTAGGTGAAGGAGCTTGTGCTGTCTGAGAATTTCTAAGCTGGTGACCGTCATCCCATCTTCCCCATTGGAAAAGATCTCCATATGAATTGGCATCAGCCACAGATGAAGCAACCTGTGTGCTTCCAAGATTCTGCTGAAGCCATATTTTTCCGTCAGCACCTCTTACTGTGGAATAAGCAACCTGCTGACCACGATACATAAAACTCACACAACCTGTATCACCCACATTTGTTCCGGGGTCTGTATTGCTGCATGTTTGAGGATTTACTGTCAGAGAAATTCTTTTAACTTTTGTGGTATTTTCAGAATAAGCAAGAACAAGATAATTGTGCGCTTTATCTATGGCAAGGTCGTTGTATTTTGCTTCACCATCCGAAACAAAGTCACCTCCAAAAGCAATCCAGTTTTGTGAATCATCTAATTTATAAACTGTATTTCTCAGGAAATTATCATTTTCAAAACGGCTGGCAACTACATATGGTTTCCCGGATTCCGTCACTGCTAAAGCAACATGCTGAACTTTCCCTTCTGAAAAATTAGCATTTCCAACCTGTACCCAAGAGTTTCCGTCAAATTTTTTAACATTCACTTTTCTGCCTCCTCCTGAGTTCGAAACATAGGCTACATAAATAGTATTAGATCCATCCAAAGCAATATCAGCATTGTATTGTTCTCCTGAAGAAGAAGCATCTGCAGAAGCTCCGCCTACCAAACTCCAGTTTTGTGTTGAGCTTGCATCAGTACTGTTTTGATACACTTTTAAACCTCCGGAAACATTACACGTATAGACCATATTATTAGTTCCGATGACCATTTCAGCAAATTCAGCGCCTCCTGAAAAGCCGGCATTTCCTACCTGCTCCCAAGTTCCGCCAAAATATCTTTTTACCGTTCCTGAACCATAAGATCCATAAGTGAATATAATATTATCAGAAGAAACTGCAGAAGCCTGATAATTTACAGCACTGTCTGTAGCATTCGGAAGTTGTGACCATAACGATCCGGTAAACAGACGAACTTCCATTCCTGAGCCTGGATAACCAAGCTGATTGGTATAATAAAGACTGTTTCCATTTGGGCTTATAGACAACGAATTGTAAGTTGCCGTTCCAGTTGTAACCCCGGCACTTCCTCCTAAATATGACCATGAATTCCCGTCAAATTTCTGAACAGAACCTCTGGCTACAGAAACATCATAATATGACAGATAATAATTTCCTGAGTTGTCAATAACTAAATTATTAAAACTGCTCCCTCCTGCTGATACATCCTGAATGCCTCCAGCATTTTCCCATTGCTGAGCATAGACGCAGCTTCCGGCAATAGTCAGCAACGTTAATCCCGTTCTGATTTTCTGTATTGCAAAATGTAAATCTTTAAACATATAAAATATTATTTTTAATTATTCTAAATTTAATTTAATTTTGCGCAAAAGTACCTCTCCTGTTTAACCCTGAGTTATCATTTCCGAACTTTTGGTTATCCTGCGAAGAACTTTTACTTTAAGTAGTTGTACCATGGCTGTAAAAATGTGTTGTATGAGGAAACCATCAAAAAGTGAACTTTTGTTCAGATCCGAAGACATCAAAATCATCATACAGGAAGATCTGTGTCCTGATCAATCCTTCAAATCTCATATGCTGGAAGGGAAGTCCAGCTTTAATCTTCTTTTTCTGCTGAGTGACGGCATTAATTTGAAAGCTCACGATTGCGGAACTCAATTTTTATTTAAGAAAAATCAATATATCCTTCATTATTCCCCTACAGAAAGTATTGCTGAGCTATGGACTGAAAACCAGGAAATCCTGATGTATCTTCAGATTCAGATTAATTATCAATATATTTTTAACCTCATCAATCCTGAGCTTAATCGTGAGAATGCTGAGATTCTGGAAAATATGATTCATAATAATTTCATATTCCTCCATAAAGAAACACCGCCGGACATGACGGTTGAAATGCATATGATTGTAAAAGAAATTCTAGGATACACCAAGAAAGGAATCATGCAGAAGCTATTTATAGAAGCCAAGATTATTAAGCTTCTGATTTTGATTTTTGAGCAGTTTAATGAGAAAAACATTTTGGAATCCACTCCAAAGACTCCTGAAATGATCAGGAAATTCATTGATGAAAATTACCACAGAAATATAAAAGCGGAAGAGATCGGAAAGTATATTGGTATGAATCAGAATATTATCCGAAAGGAATTCAAGGCCCAGTATCATACAACGATTGCTCATTATATATCGGAACTCAGAATGCTGAAAGCGAGAAAACTGATCACCGACAAAGAGATTATGATCAAAGAAATAGCTATTGAATGTGGTTATGAGTATCTTCAGAACTTTACACGGGCTTTTAAAAAGAAATTTGGAATGTCCCCGGAAAGCCTTAGGAATAATAAATAGAAAAACCGCCTAACTAATTAAGCGGTTTTATATATGTTGTTTTGCTTTGATATTACTTTTTCAGAATTCAGGTGAAAAAGCAATGACAATCAATTAATGATGATGTCCGTGATCGTGAAGGAAAGGTCCGTTTCCTTTAGGCTCGCTATAGATAACTTCTACACCTTCCTGCTCAGAGATAAGCTTTCTTCTGATGTCTTCAGGATCGAAAGGCTTTACTTTTCCGAAATACTCTTTCAAACCTTCAGTTAGCCACATTGGGATTACTAGTCCGAAGAACATAAAAATACACCAGAATCCTACTAAGAACATAGTAATGAAGAATATAGTCCAAAGGAACTGGTAGAACGGCCAAAATGCTGATAATATCGTTATCATTCTCTTAAAGATTTTAGGCAAAAATAAAGCTTTTTTCTTTTTTACACAAAAGATCAGTGCTCTATTTTATTATTTATTTTAATTTTAAACTAATTAGTGAGCAAGATTTGCGAAGAAATCGTTGCCTTTATCATCGGAAATAATGAATGCAGGGAAGTCTTTTACTTCGATTTTTCTTACCGCTTCCATTCCTAATTCCGGGAAGTCTACTACATCTACAGACACAATATTGTCTTTAGCAAGAATAGCGGCAGGTCCTCCGATAGATCCAAGGTAAAAACCTCCGTACTTATGACAAGCATTGGTAACATCTTTACTTCTGTTTCCTTTTGCCAGCATGATCATACTTCCTCCGTGGCTTTGGAACTCATCCACATAAACATCCATTCTTCCAGCAGTGGTAGGCCCAAAACTTCCTGAAGCCATTCCTTCCGGAGTTTTTGCAGGTCCTGCATAATAGATCGGGTGGTTTTTGAAATATTCAGGCATTGGTTTCCCGCTGTCGATAATTTCTTTGATTTTTGCGTGAGCGATATCTCTTGCTACGATTAATGTTCCATTCAATTTCAATCTTGTTTTGATCGGATATTTGGATAACTCAGCAAGAATTTCAGGCATTGGCTTATTTAGATTAATCTCAACTGCTTCTTCCAGGTGTGGAGGTGTATCAGGCAAGAATCTTTTTGGGTCTTGTTCCAATTGCTCAAGGAAGATCCCTTCTTTTGTGATTTTCCCTTTAATGTTTCTGTCTGCAGAACAAGAAACCCCCATTCCTACCGGACAAGATGCCGCGTGTCTCGGAAGTCTGATTACTCTTACGTCATGCGTAAGGTATTTTCCTCCGAACTGAGCTCCGATTGCACTTTCCTGGCAGATTTTCTGAACTTTTGCTTCCCATTCAAGGTCTCTGAATGCCTGGCCGGCTTCATTTCCTTCTGTTGGAAGATGATCATAATATTTTGCTGAAGCTTTTTTCACTGCAGCAAGGTTGGCTTCTGCTGAAGTTCCTCCAATTACCAACGCTAAGTGGTAAGGCGGACAGGCAGCTGTTCCAAGATCAGAGATTCTTTCTTTAACGAATTCTTCAAGAGATTTTTCGTTCAATAAAGATTTCGTCTTTTGATATAAAAATGTTTTATTGGCTGAACCTCCTCCTTTTGTTAAGAATAAGAATTCATAATAATCTCCTTTTTTAGCATAGATATCAATCTGTGCGGGAAGGTTAGACCCTGAATTCTTCTCGTCAAACATTGTCAAAGGAACCACCTGAGAATATCTTAAGTTTCTTTTTTGATAAGTATTGAAAATTCCCTTGCTCAAGTATTCTCCGTCATCTACTCCTGTGTATACATTTTCTCCTTTCTTTCCCATTACGATAGCTGTTCCTGTATCCTGACAAGAAGGAAGAGCTCCTTCCACGGCTACTGCAGCGTTTTGCAAAAGGTTGTAAGCAACGAATCTGTCATTATCTGTAGCTTCAGGATCATCAATGATTCTTCTAAGGCTTTCCAGGTGTGAAGAACGAAGCATGAAAGAAACGTCTGCCATAGCTTCTTCAGCTAATAATTCCAGTCCTTTTGGATCAACTGTTAAAATTTCTCTGTCACCCAGCTTTTCAACCTTTACATAATCTGATGTAAGCTTCTTATACGCCGTATCATCTTTCTGAATTGGATACGGATCCTGATATCTAAAGTCCATTCAATTTTTGTTTGTGCAAAAATACGTCTCATTAAAAAAATATGAGTAAAATCAGTCATTTAAATTGATATTTATAATGATTATAAATTGCAGGGTTTTTCATTTATAACTAACTTTATAGAACGTTAATATTAATAATAAAATGTTTTAAAATTGTATCTCTTAATTCAATGAAAAATATCTTAGTCCTGGTTTTATGTCTTATTATGAGCAATAACAGTTTTGCTCAGGAAAAGCAAGAAAGCCTATCCCAACTTTCAGGAATTTGGATCGGAAAAGCTGAAGGCCAACCAATGAAGTTTGAGATTTTGGATAAAACACCTAATTCGTTTACATTTTCATTCATTAATTTTCAAAATGAGAGGTTTACAATTTTAAAATCTGATATAACAACTAAAGAAAAAAATGAGTTTGTTATTTCTATTAAAGAGGCTAAATTTTCTTCACAACGCTACGAAGACTGCATCTTTTCCACAGGAACTATAACTCTATCTGATGCATCGCATGACAACATGAAATTAAATTTAAGATCAGTTGGCCCTACATGTTTTATAAGCTATGACGTACTAGTCAATATGAATGACATTAAGGATCTCATTTTAACAAAAGAAAAATCAAATAAATAATATGAATTACAGAATTGAAAAAGACACCATGGGAGAAGTGCAGGTACCTGCAGATAAACTTTGGGGTGCACAGACGGAACGTTCAAGAAACAATTTCAAAATAGGACCTGAAGGTTCAATGCCGCACGAAATCATTGAAGCTTTTGCTTATCTGAAGAAGGCTGCCGCTTATACAAACACTGATCTGGGAGTCCTTTCTGCAGAAAAAAGAGATATGATTGCTAAAGTATGTGATGAAATTCTGGAGGGAAAACTTAATGACCAGTTTCCATTGGTAATCTGGCAGACAGGTTCCGGAACACAGTCGAATATGAATGTGAATGAAGTAGTTTCCAACAGAGCTCATGTGAATAACGGAGGAACTTTAGGCGAAAAATCTGAAATTCATCCAAATGATGATGTGAATAAATCACAGTCTTCTAATGACACTTATCCAACTGCTATGCACATTGCTGCGTATACAAAGGTAGTGGAAGTAACTATTCCGGCCGTAGAAAAACTAAAAAATACGTTGGCTGAAAAGTCAAAAGCCTTCAAAGATGTAGTAAAAATTGGGAGAACCCACCTGATGGATGCTACTCCACTTACTCTTGGGCAGGAATTTTCCGGATATGTGGCTCAATTGGAATTCGGGTTGAGAGCTTTAAAAAATACATTACCTCACCTTTCTGAACTGGCTTTGGGAGGAACAGCTGTAGGCACAGGATTGAATACCCCTAACGGTTATGATGTAAAAGTAGCGGAATATATTGCTCAGTTTACCAATCATCCTTTCATTACTGCAGAAAATAAATTTGAAGCTCTTGCTGCTCATGATGCGATTGTAGAATCTCACGGAGCTTTAAAGCAACTGGCTGTTTCTTTATATAAAATTGCTCAGGATGTGAGATTACTTGCATCAGGTCCACGTTCCGGAATCGGGGAAATTCATATTCCTGAAAATGAACCGGGATCGTCTATTATGCCAGGGAAAGTAAACCCGACTCAGAATGAAGCTTTAACAATGGTTTGCGCTCAGGTTTTAGGAAATGATATGACAATTTCGTTTGCAGGAACTCAGGGGAATTATGAACTGAATGTTTTCAAACCGGTAATGGCTTACAATTTCCTGCAATCTGCCCAATTGATTGCTGATGCATGTATTTCCTTCAATGATCACTGTGCTGTAGGTATTGAACCGAATCATGAGAGAATTAAAGAACTTGTAGACAAATCCTTAATGCTTGTTACGGCTTTAAATACTCATATCGGATATGAAAATGCGGCTAAAATTGCTAAAACAGCCCATAAAAACGGAACAACGTTGAAAGAAGAAGCCATCAATCTTGGTTTGCTAACTGCTGAGCAGTTTGACGAGTGGGTAAAGCCTGAAGATATGGTAGGAAGTTTAAAATAATGATTCTATAACTGATACAATGCAAAAACTCCGGGAGCTTTTCCCGGAGTTTTTCGCTTTGTTATCAAAATGTATTTAATCTAATCCGATGGCCAAGCCAAATATCAGCGCTTTATCATTTTTGAAATAACTGTCTTTAAAGAAATTGCTGAAATCTTTTTTAACAAACAGACTGAAACTGTTGTATGAGAATGTAATCTGTGCCCCATACACAAAAGGATTCACCTGGTAGTTTCCGCGGTCTCTTGTCTCACCGTCATTTCCTTTTACAATATTGTTGGTAGACATTTTCACACCTCCATATACATTGGCTCCTATTTTAAATCCTGTGTAATAACTTCTGTACTGGATATCCATTCCTGCATTTTTAAGTTTGGAAAAATTATACTGCATACCAAGAGGAACAATGATATATCCTGTTCTCAGCTTACTTTTATCAAGGTTCCCGTTATACTGAGCCAAAGCCACTCCCTGATCTGCACTTCTTGTAAAAAGCATATTGTTATCTGCTCTTACTGTTCTCCACGAGAATCCTAATCCGGAAATAACCGCCCACGGGCTTGTTCTGCTAAGCTGGTAATTCAGTTTCAGACCAAATTCCAGGTTATTCGCATATCCTATGTTTTTATCCAGTTCATTATCCGGAGAGCTATTTGTCAAAGTCATAATTCCGTAAGAGAAATATCCTGTAAAGCTTCTGCTGGGACGGAATTTTTTCAACAGCTTTTCTTTAAGCTCTTCTTTGGAAGTAACATCTGTATTCAGAAGTGAATATCTTACTTGTTTCTGAATAACGTCATCCAGATCAAATCCAAGTTCCTCTATTCTTTTGTCCATTTTCTCAGAATAACGGTCTGCAATCTGAGCTTTTTCTCTGTCAAAATCTGCTTTATCAAGGTTTCTTGCCTGCAAAACCACCAATTCTTCTTCCATCAGTTTTTTTTCTTCCTGAATAATGGTATTGATTTTCGTGGCATATTCTTCCACTTTCTCTTTTACAATAGGGCTTACCTCTGTGTCTTTTTTAGAAGAAAGGTTAATATTCAAAGCTTTTTGTGCATGGAATGATGCTGAAATAGAGCATAGCAACCCCATTACGATTAATTTCTTGATCATATTATTAATTTTTATTTTTTTGCGGGTAAATTATCTGGCATTCAAATCAATAGTGGTAGCCACATTACTTCCATCCTTTGTTTTTTCGATAACATCTTTATGTTCTACTGAGAAAAGAAGTGTGGAAGGATCTACATATTTTTTCTTTTTAACCGGAGTTTTTAAAGAATCAGCCTTTGCCATCAGTTTAGGATTTGAAAACTGAGGAAGTTCCAGCTTCTTCAGAGGAAGAGTTTCTTTGGGAATAAGTTTATTCTGCCCTATTGCCACAGGGGAAATCACTTCTTCCTTATCTTGGGAAAGCGTTTTCTTTATTTCCTTTTTATCATTATTCTCAACTGCCAGCGGAACAGTATTCTGAATCGGATCTTTTACGATTTCTTTTGTAGCACTCTTTTCTGTTTTCTTTACCATTTCCGGTTGGATCTCTGAAGGCTGATTAAGAAAAAACAGAACACTTCCCAAACTGAATAATAATAGTAAACATGCCGCTACTAAAAACCAGTTCACTTTTGATTTGGGACGAGTATTATTTCTGTTTTGAAGCTCTATTTCAGACCACAGATCACGGGATGGAGTAATCTCTCTTTCCTCAATCTGATGTTTGATCTGATGTTCAATATTATCTGTAAACGTTTTCATTTTTCACTTTTTTTTGTTGTTGAAAGTAGATCTTTCTTAATTTTTCTTTTGCTCTGAACAGCTGTGTCTTGCTGACAGCCATTGAAATCTGCAAAGTATCAGCAATTTCCTGATGAGAATATCCTTCCAATACATAGAGGTTAAAAACCATTCTGTAGGCATCAGGAAGCTGATCCAAAAGGTCCTGAGCATTAAAATCACAATCAATTTCAGGCTCATGAATATCTTCGTGAAAAGATTGATTGATCTCATCCAGATAGAAAACTGTTTTATGGCTTTTGATAAAATTCAGGCATTCGTTAACGACAATTCTTCTCGCCCAGCTATCCAGATTCGACTCTCCTCTGAAGCTTTCTATATGCTTAAAAATTTTACAGAATGCTTTAATGAGACAATCTTCCGCCTGATACAAATCGCTCACATAGCTTTTGCTTACACTCAGGAATCTCTTGACATTCTGTTCATAGAAAATCTTCTGTGCAGCCGGATCCTGTTTCTTCAGGAGGCTCAACAAATCAGGTTTTTTATTTCCGAACAAAAGTTTCATGCTTATACTGTTTCTACTTTAAAGACAATCAAAACAAAAAAAGGTTACAACTTGAAAAAAATATTTTACTATTTAATACAATAAGTTGATATTTTTTGCTCAGAGTTACAAACCGTTTAGTCTTTTTTATTTCTGAAAAACAAGAAAAAAATTCAGGATAAGAAACTGAAAAACAATTTTTTAGTCAGATATATTTCATGTTTCTTTTTTTCCTATATTGGAGATATAATTAATTTAAAACTAAATCCATGAAAAATCTAAAGAAATTAGACAGAGAAAATTTAAAAGCAGTATTAGGAGGAGACTTTATATGTCTTGGTAATCTTTATTTAATAGAAGCCAATGGTTATTATGCCTGTTGTACAAAACCTAATGTAGATCCTTGTAACTCTTCTGCAATGTGTCTGACTCCTGTCGGTATGTGTGACACTGGTATTCCGGCTTAGTTCTGAAACAGGTTAAAACAGGACTATGAAACATCTGAAAAAATTAAAAAGAGAAAATCTAAAAACAATTAAGGGAGGAAATACACCACTTTGCGATATGTATTTGGTACAATACAACGGATATTATGCATGTTGCAGCGTACCTACAACCAATCCCTGTGAATTGAAAAAAAGAGAGTGTATGGTGGAAAACGGAATGTGTGATTCATACAATTCTGGAAATCCGGTATAATTTCTGTAAAAGTAATTGATAAAAGGCTGCCTTACTTATGAGACAGCCTTTTTTATTGTTTTATCCAGAGAATTCATCAAGCATATTTCTGGTAGGAACAAAGAAAAGCGTTCCGGTAACTGCTGTGCTGAAATCTAAAATTCTGTCATAATTTCCCGAAGGATCGCCTATAAACATATTGGTCAACATCTTTTTTGTTGTTGTAAATGTACTTGAATAGGCAATAAAATAGGTTCCAAACTCATTAGTAGAAGGATTCCCAAAAGGCATATTATCTCTGACAATTTTCAATTCTTCCCCATTTTCTCCTTCAATATTGGCTAAAGCAATGTGTGAGTTGGAAGGTTTTACATCATCAGACATTTCAATATCATTTTCTTTTGATCTCCCGATAACTTTCTCCTGATCTTCTGTTGACAAACCTTTCCAGGCATCCATATTATGAAGATATTTCTGAACGAAAAGGTAGCTTCCTCCTTTATACTGAAGATCTTCATCTCCTATTTTTGCAAAATAATCACGGTCGTCTCCATGCGGATTCTCCGTTCCGTCTACAAATCCAAGAATAGAACGTGCATCCCAATATTTAAATCCATGAATCTCCAAAATGCTTTCGGCCACCGAACTCAATAGTTTGGATATTTCCACAGCCATATCGAAAATAAGGCTTTTATTGTCTGCTCTCAGATGAAAATGAAGATCTCCGGGAGTGGAAACAGCGGTATGTTTTATTCCTTTTATTTCTTCAAAATTAACTAATTCTTTTGGCAGAGGTTTTGGAAGTTCAAGTTTTCTCCATGCTTCTGCACCAATTCCCATTACACAACTTGCTCTACTATCTGGAAAACGGTTAAACACCGAATTATTAAGATTTAACACCAGAGCGCATAGTTCCTGAAAAATATCTTTCAATTGCGGACTGTCATTAAGTTTCCAAACCATGAAAATAGTATTGCTGTTTGGATAATCAGTTACATTCTGTGACTCTATCGAATTCATATACGTCTTCTTTTAACGTATTAAATATCCGAAATTGAAACCTGATCTGCAAAATATTGTTCCAGATCTTTCAAAGTTTCCGGGTTGGTCTGAATATCTTTTACCAAAAGACCTTTGTTCACCACCACGATTCTGTTGCAGACTTCCGTGGTATGGGAAAGATCATGACTGGAAATAAGGAAAGTAACACCATCCTGTTTGGACAATTCCTTGATCAGGTTTTTAAGTTTGATCTGTGTGGAAGGATCCAGGTTGGCAAAAGGTTCATCCAGGATAATAATCTCAGGGTTTCCAATGATAGCCCCTACAATTCCTACTTTTTTCTGATTTCCTTTTGAAAGATCACGGATATATTTCCCGGACTTCAGGATTTCACCATTGAAAAAATCGTGAAAAGGCTTCAGGAATTCATCTACAGAAGCTTTATTCTGACCTCTCAGCTCTCCGATAAAGTAAAAGTATTCTTCCGGAGTGAGATAACCAATGAGAAAGGTATCGTCTACAAAAGCGGAAACTTTGTTTTTCCAGGCTTCAGATTCATTGACTTTAATTCCGTCAATGCTTACAAATCCTGTAGTAGCCTGAATCAAATCCAGCATCAGGCTGAAAAGAGTTGTTTTTCCTGCACCGTTGTTTCCTACGAGACCAAATGTTTCTCCGTTTGGAATTTCAAGATGTTCAATATTAAGAACAGTTGCTGCTCCGTATGTTTTGGATAAATTATGTATGTTGATCATGGCTTAACCTATATTTTTAAATGCATCAATTGTGCTGTATTTTTCTTTTTTATAATGTTTTACAATGATATCGAAGATTTTCTCTCTCAGTAAAAATCCTACAATCCCGATAATTGCAATACTTATTACTCCTCCGGTAATTCCCCATAAATATTTTGTTAAGGCAAATACACCCATTGGGAGAAGCATTTTAGGAATCAACAGAAGCATAGCTACTAAACTGAAACTTCCTTTTTGCCCCATTCTTTTCTCTTTTGAATTCAGGTCGATCTGATTTTTATTAAAGGCTCCAGACCACAGTGTAAATTGAGAATTCACTCCTATATTGTATAATCCTGCAGCAAAGAAGGTGATATAAACCTCCCAGCCAAAGTATGCATAGAAGAGAGCAATAATCACAGAAACACCTGTTACAATATTCATCAGCCACCACTTCGCTTTTATATATTCTTTGTATGGAACATTCAGCGTCATCATCAATGGATAATATGAACTGTCAAAAGCGGGTACCCTCTGTCCAAACAGAAACTGAAAACCTCCTGTTACAAAAAGTCCCATAACCATCATCATAGCCGGAGTTTTATAGAGTGAAGAGGTAAACATCAGCAATCCGTAGAACAGAAACATAAAGCTGCCCAACAAAATTCCTTTGGTCACTTTATTACGTCTTAGCATCTTAATATCATTATTGATGAATGTTCCGGTAACGCCGTATTTATTCAGGAAGGCAATATTTTCTGTTTTCCCTACTGTCTTCTTGGCTTCAAGACCCTGATCCAGGTAAAACTCTTTACGCAGGTAACGAAAGCAAATCCACCACAATCCCACAAACAGAATAACGGGAATCAGCGCAAAGTATGGTTTTTCGTAAAAACTGAAGAAGACCGATTCAGAATAAGACAGAACCGGAAGTATTTTATAATACCCCAAACTACCGATGATCAAAAAACAAATTCCTATAACAATAGCTAATGTTTCTTTACCGTTGAAGAAAATATTGATAAAATTATTCAGATAGAGCAATGCAATCACCCCAATAAGCCATACTAACATTCCTAAAACGTTATACCCGTTGAATAAAGCAATCAAAGAGAATGTGATAAAGAATAAAGAAGTCAGCCAGCTGAATGCGGAAAGAAAGGTTTTGGCCAGCATATAATTAACCAATGTATTCTTTCTGATATTCATGGTAAGAAAGGGCTTAATATTCTGTGTAGGGACTTCCTGCCATAGATATTTAATAACCAGATCTATAATCCAGGCAACGATCATGAATTTTGAAACGATCTTTAAAGGATTCTGATGCATTTCTTCCTGTACGTAGAAAAAAGCGATGAACGCTCCGCCTACAAGACATCCAATGAAATAAAGAATCCCGATAAACCTGAGTATTTTCATGGTCAGATTGATCCCTAAAGATGTACCACGAAAAAAGCTTTTTATTTCAAGCCTAAGGAACTTTAGAAACATATGTTAGTTTTTTACATTAGTAAATATAATGTAAGATATGTTACAAATTTTTAAGAAAAAGTAGATTTATTTAGTTATCCAATAAGCTCTTTTGCCTGTGCCAGAGCAGCTTCTGTAATTTTGCTTCCGGAAAGCAGCTGAGCAATTTCGTTTAATTTTTCTTCGCTGCTCAAAGGAATAATGGTAGATTGTGTTCTGCCGGAAACATCCTGTTTTACCACTTTATAGTTGTCATTTCCTTTAGCTGCAACCTGTGCAAGGTGGGAAATAACAATCAACTGCATGTCTTCAGACATTTCTCTCATCAAGTTTCCGATCTCTTCAGCTACTTTTCCTGAAACTCCGGTGTCAATTTCATCCAGAATCAAAGTGGGCAACTCATCACTTTCGGCAATAATCTTCTTTACAGCCAGCATTACTCTTGATCTTTCTCCTCCGGAAATAGCAGTCTGGATAGGTTTTAAAGGAAACCCGGAATTGGCCTGGAATAGCAGCTGGATACTTTCTTTTCCAAACTGATTGAATTCTTCAGCATCCTGTAATTCGATATCAACTTTTGCTTTTTCCAGCCCAAGTTTTTTTAGAAGTCCTTCTGTTTTTTTGATGAAAACAGAAACATTTTTATGTCTGTTCTTGGAAAGCTTTCCAGCAAGAGTTTGAAGTTTTTTTTCTTTTTGAGAAATATTTTCTTCTGTTTCTTCAATCTGTCCCTCCAGATCTGAGGCTCCTTTCTGATCTCCTGCCAACTGGTTTCTGATTTCAATCAGTTCATTAAGATCTGAAACATTATGTTTAAGAAACAGGGCGTTTATTTTATTATTCAGATCGGTAAGATATACCAGATTTTCAGGATTTATTTCAACCTTTTCCGCTGCATGTTCCAGTTCAGAAATGATATCTTTCAGCTCTACAAAAGAGGTTTCCAGCCTTTCATCAAGTTCCGCGAAACTGGTAGAAACTTCAGAAATTTTTGAAAGTTTGTTGGTAGCTTCATTAAAGAATGACAGAATTCCTATTTCTTCCTGATGAAACCTGGATAGGATCTGACCTACGTTTTCGGAAATCATCCCTGCATTTTCCTGAATAGAAAGCTGGTTCTGAACATCTTCATAGTCTACATCATCAAGCTTCAGCTCTTCCAGTTCATTAAGCAAAAATTCTTTATAATCGCTTTCTTTATTGGATTCTGAGAGTTGGGTTTTCAGTTTCTTCAAAACCAATTTAAGGTTCTGAAAGTCAGAAAATTCCTGCTGATATTCTTCAATGATGTTTTTATTATCGGAAAATCCGTCTATGATTTTAAACTGATATTCTGATGTAAAAAGATTGGATGTTTCAAATTGAGAATGGATATCAATCAGCTGCGAAGAAAGTTCTCTAAGAATATCAAGCGTTACCGGCACATCATTGATGAATGCACGGGATTTCCCTGATGGAAGGATTTCTCTTCTTATAATCGTCTGAAGTTCGTAGTCCAGATCATTTTCGATAAAGAATTTCTTAAACTGGTTGTTCAGGGAAAACTCAGTTTCCACCACGCTTTTCTCTTCAGCTTTGGCAATAGATTTTACATCTGCTCTTTCACCTAAAATAAGTCGGAGCGCTCCTAAAATAATAGATTTACCTGCTCCCGTTTCACCGGTAATAACCTGTAAACCATTGTTCAGAGATACTTCAAGAGTATCAATCAGGGCAAAGTTTTTAATGTAAATTCTCGAAAGCATTGATAATCCGGGTTATAATCCAATTTGAGTTTGAACTGTAAAAATAAGTTTTTTTTTAATGAATTGAGAAAATGTTTAAGTGCTTTCTGTTTATTAACACTTTTTTCATCTCTAATCTCTCATTAAGTTATTTCTCAAAATTTTTTATAGCTTATTAAATGGATTCCGAACTTACACCTTCCACTTATTCCACTTATTATCAATATTTTTTGGTGAAAGAATAATCATCGTCTGTTTAAGATCATTCAGAATCAAACCTCCATTATTTCCGGAATTGAATATATTGAAGATCTCATCACTTTTTGTATCCATAAACAGGTTAAAGAAAAACGCCTGCTGAAATGTGTTCTCGTACATTTTCAATTGCATCAGGGCATCAAAGATTACTTTTTTCCCGGCAGTCTGGTCCTGATTGAAAAGGTTATCCATTCCGGCTCTGTGGTAGGTATAAATAGTAGAACGTAACTGGTTCCAGTTAGGATTCATAACTTCATTAATCAAGATAGAACGGCTTCTTGGCTCATTGATGGTATTCCAGCCTTCATAGTTTCTGTTCTGAGAGTTCTGAGCAATCTGCTGCGCTTTTGCATACCATTGAGATCCTCCCATAGACTGGAAGCTATCCGCATCTATCCCCAAAATAAGGTAAATATAGAAGCTGACCACATCCGTAAGATTTTTTCCTGAAAACTGTCTTTCATTAAAAATAAGACTTTCATTTTCAATATATTCAAAACCAAATCTCTGATCCTGAAGGTTAATCAAAGGGGATTCGTAAGTTGTATTATAAACAGGACGCATAGCCTGAACCACAATAGACCCTTTGAATCTATTCCCGTCTCTTTCTCCAATAACAACAGAAAAACCACATTTTATTTTTTCAAAATTCTGAAGCTTTTTCCCTGTCCAGCTGGTATTATTGATAAAATCCCTGAGACTTTTTTCCAATGCTTTAAACGCCTGCTGGTTACTTCCTCCGACCTGTTGGGAGTTTACCTGAACGGTTGCCAACAGCTCCTGAGAAAAACTTTGGGTATATATAAGAAACAGAAAAAATAAGCTTATAATTTTTTTCATTGTCTATTAAAAATTGAGAACGGAAATTTATTAAAATTATTTTAAAAGTTGAGATTCAACAAAATTGAGAATATCTTTCGCTACATCATCCTTGGATTTCAGGTCGAATTCTTTTTTCTCCGTTTTGGTAAATATTCTTATTTTATTGGTATCATTCTTAAACCCGGCACCTTCGTCACGCAGAGAGTTTAAAACAATCATATCCAGATTTTTCTTCTCCAGTTTTCCTTTTGCATTTTCTTCTTCATTTTGGGTTTCCAGAGCAAAACCTACCAAAAACTGGTGCGTTTTCTTTTCACCCATCGTTTTAAGGATATCCGGATTCTTAACCAGTTCAATCGTCAGGTTATCATCATTTTTCTTGATCTTTTCTTTCGCAACTTCTTTGGGTGCATAATCAGCTACCGCAGCACTTGCAATGCCGATGTCTATTTTATCATAGAATTCAAATACTTTTGCCAGCATTTCTTTTGCTGAAGTTACTTTATGAAGCTCAACATTTGGATCATTAATGGTTTGGAAACTCGGCCCCGAAATAAGAATAACTTTTGCCCCTCTTTTTGAAGCTTCTTCGGCCAGAGAAAAACCCATTTTTCCAGATGAATGATTCCCAATGAACCTTACAGGATCTATGGCTTCATAAGTAGGGCCGGCTGTAATTAAAACGGTTTTTCCTTCAAGGCTTTTGAAATGGCTGTTTGCCGTAAAATAATGTTCAACAGTATTAAAAATCGTTGACGGTTCTGCCATCCTTCCCTGTCCTACCAGCCCGCTTGCCAATTCACCGTTTTCAGCAGGAATAATAATATGTCCAAAACTTTCTGCAAGCTCCAGATTCTTTTTTGTAGAAGGATGTGCATACATATCCAGATCCATTGCAGGGGCTATGAAAACCGGGCACTTTGCAGACATATAAGTTGCAATAACCAGATTATCACACATCCCGTGAACCATCTTAGACAGTGTACTGGCTGTACAGGGAGCGACGATCATAGCATCCGCCCACAGTGCCATTTCCACATGGCTGTTCCATGTTCCGTTATCGCTGTAAAATTCTGAATACACCGGTTTTTTGGATAGTGTAGACAGGCTTAGTTTTGTCACAAAATGTTCTGCATCAGGAGTCATAATAACCTGTACTTCTGCTCCTTTTTTCACAAAATCCCTTATCAAAAAATGAATTTTGTAGGCCGCAATTCCACCAGAGACGGCGATAAGAATCTTTTTACCGGAAACGCTCATTGAGTTTTAATTTTTGAAGTACTAAAATACTTATTTTTTCCCACACAATCTGGCTTTAAAACGATAAAGGTCATAAAAGAACTGATTTCCTTTATGACCTTCATTTATAAAAACACAGAAGATTTATTTTCTCTCTTCTGTTTTTCTGAAATAAACATCTTCGTTTAACCACTCTTCAATAGCAATTGAAGTTGGCTTTGGAAGCTTTTCGTAATGTTTAGAGATCTCAATTTGTTCTCTGTTTTCGAAAACCTCTTCTAATGTAGAATTGTGAACCGCAAATTCATCTAATTTGTTGTGAAGTTCCGTACGGATCTCCGCATTGATTTGCTCTGCTCTCTTTCCCATGATAACAATAGCTTCATAGATTGAACCTACTTTATCTTCAATCTTATCTTTATCGTAAGTAATTGTATTTACTTCTGCTTTTGTATCTTTTACACTCATTTTGAGAAAATTATTTTTATTTTAAGATGACAAATTTACGAATTATCTTTGAATTTTGAAAGTCGCTGCTGGAGGAGGGGTCTTAAGTGCTGCACTGTCCCTCTGTAACTGCATTGCTTTCTTTTCATTGCTAATCTGATCTTTAACTTGCTGTTCAGTTTTACCCTGATCAGCCAATTTTTCAGCTTCTTTTTTCTGTCTTGCTGTCAAAGCTGCAATTCTTGCATCTGTTTCTTTTTTAACGACAGCAAAATGTTCTTTTTCCCTTTCCAGTTTTTCCTTAAGATCTGTAGCTGTTTTAGAATATTCTGTATTAGGAAGTTCTTTTTCTACAAATCTCGTATAAGTCAATGCACTTTCAATACGCTCCGCTTTAAGATTATAAACTGACTTCATCGCCAGTTCATAGCGGGACTTCATGATATAATCATAAATTTTTGAACGAAGTTTTGTACTTGGAAAATCTTCCAAAACATTTTCCAATGCTACATTCGCAGCTTTATACTCTCCCATTTTGAAGTATTGTCTTCCATTTTCATATGCTTTAAACTCAAGCTTATAAGACAATTCATCAATTAATTGGCTGATATTTTTAGATCTCTCAGAGTTTGGATAATTGTTCAGGAAGTCCTGTAGCTCATTGATCGCCAATTCTGTACTAGACTGATCTAAGTTGTAATCCATAGACCCTTCATAATAGCACAATGCAGACATATAAGCAGCTTCTTCAGCTCTTGGATCTTTTGGAAAACTAACTGCAAAATTTTTGAACTGGTGACCTGCCAGCTTATAGCTCTTGTCATAATAGTTGGCATAAGCAGTGTTGAAACCTACATTAGGAAAATCATCTGTTCCTGCCACAAGATTTGCAAGTCTGTCATAAAGAGCCAATGCATTTTTCCACTTTTTCTTAGCAAAGTTTTCATTAGCTGCTTTCAAGATAAATTCTTTATCAGCACTCCTCATTGCTCTTTCCTGCTGGCTTACACAAGATGAAATCACCGCTACAGCAAAAAGACCTAAAATATATTTTTTCATATAAAAAGTTCAACAGTTTTCGGATTATACAGCCGATTTACTAATTTGCAAAAATATAACTTTTTTGTCAATAGATTTTTTTTTATGAATATTTAACGTAATTTTAGTCTGCAGCGTATCCCAAAATTGCAAAAACACTTAATAAAAGATTCATTCTTACCTTCTTTTCAGCTTCTTTGGTATATGTTTCTTCATTTTTACTAGGAACATACAGCTCATAAAAGTTTTTATTCCTGATTACAAATAAAGTGGATCCAATAATCATGGTAAGGATATCTTCAGGCTTTGGGGTAAAAGTAAAAACACCGGAAGTCACTCCTTTTTTAATTACTTCGTCCAGTTTTTTTACGAATAACTGGTAGAAGTCAAGCAATTCGTCTTTCAGGTTTTCTGTATGGCGAAGTTCCTGAGTAACGAACCCATGGAAATAGTTATACTTGAAGAGTTGAGAAACGATATATTTAATCATCTCCCGCAGCTGCATTTCCGGTTTACCATCTTTAATGGTATCTGCAAATTCTGAAAAATTCTCTCTGGTCTTCAGCACCCTGTACTGGTAGAGATAAGACATCATTTTCTCTTTAGAACCGAAGTAATAAGAGATCATAGCGACATTAATATTTGCTTTGGAACAGATATCCCTTACAGAAGTACCCTCATATCCTTTTTTTGCAATGAGCTCTTCTGCAATATCCAGTATGTGAATCTGTTTTTCCGTAAATTTTTTTTTCATGAAGTGTACTTTGAGTAAAGTTAAGAAATTTTTAACACATTTATAAACGATCGTTTAATAATTTTAAATTAAATCTTAAAAATCCTTACTTTTGAATATGGAATTTTTTGATTTTCACCATCATAAAAAATATATCAGAAACGGAATTTACAATCTGTCGAAAGGAATTCCGCCCGATTTCCCTTATTCCATCGGTATTCACCCAAAAGATATTGAGATTAATAATATAGAACAGCAGTTTTCATGGATGAGAAGCATGATGTCTGAAAACTGTTTTGCCATTGGCGAATGTGGTTTGGATTCTTTGGTTTCCATAGATCAGAAAATCCAAGAGGAGATTTTTTTAAGGCAAATAAAAATAGCAAATGAGGTAAAAAAACCTCTAATTATTCATTGTGTAAGAAAATTTTATGAGGTCATTTCTTTTAAAAAGAAGGCCGAACAGCCGATGGTTATCCATGGTTTCAATAAAAAACGCCAAATTGCTGAAGATCTTCTGAGCAATAATTTTTACCTGAGTTTTGGAAAAGCTGTTTTGTATAATTTATCTTTGCAGGATATTATTAAAAACACTCCGTTAGACAGAATCTTTTTAGAAACTGATAATGAAGACTTTAACATTGAAGAATTGTACATTAAAGTTTCGGAAATAAAAGGTATTTCTCTGGAACAACTGAATGAACAAATTTTAGAAAATTTACACTCAATAAAAAATGGATAAATACTGGCTGGAAAGAACTGAACTTTTGATAAAGGAAGAGGGATTAGATAAGTTGATAAAGGCGAATGTACTTGTGGTAGGTCTGGGCGGAGTAGGTTCTTTTGCCGCAGAATTTCTTGCGAGAGCCGGAGTAGGAAATATGACCATTGTGGATGGTGACACGGTAGATATTACCAATATCAACAGACAGCTGCCTGCTTTACACTCTACTGTCGGAAAACATAAGGTGGATGTGGTTGCTGAAAGGCTTCTTGACATCAATCCACTGCTTAATTTAACGAAAATCAATGAATTTCTGAATCCGGAAAGAATGGATGAAGTTTTAGATTCTGCAAAATTTGATTATGTTTTGGACTGCATTGACAGTGTTACTCCAAAGCTTTCCTTGATTATCGCTGCCAAAAGAAGAAGGATAAAAATTGTAAGCTCAATGGGAGCCGGCGGAAAAACTGATCCAAGCAAAGTATTGGTAAGAGATATCAGCAAAACCGAACATTGCCACCTTGCAAGGCAAGTAAGAAAAAGGCTGAAAAAAGTAAAAATTGATAAAGGAGTCCGTTGTGTTTTTGCCAATGATATTCAGGATGAAGAAAGTTTGAAAATGACTGACGGAACCAATTACAAAAGATCTTTTTACGGAACAATAAGCTATATGCCTGCCATTTTCGGGTTGTACACAGCTTCAGAAGTGATTAATCATTTATTAAATCAGGATTAAATTTTACACTCCGTAAATGACAAATTCCAAGTATCCCAGAGCGGAAAAGCTCAAAAAAAATACGGAAATCAGTTTGCTTTTTGATAAGGGCAAATGGAGAACCAGTGGAAATCTGAGAATTATTATTCTGAAAGATAAGGCCACCCTTCCTGTAGAAGCCCCCAGATTTGGGGTTTCTGTTTCTAAAAGATATTTTAAAAGAGCTGTACACCGGAACCGTATCAAAAGATTGCTGAGAGAATGCTATCGTTTGAATAAGGATTTATTTAAACAAGCTTTCGGAGAAAGAACGATGGCCATGTTATTTTGGGCATCCCCTGAGATACCTCCGAAATTTCAGGATGTGGAAGCTCAGTTTATAAAGCTTTGTGAAGCACAGAAAAAATAATTTTTCATTAGAATAAGAGATCTGTGAGGTATTTTATCTCGCAGATTATGCGAATCAGGCGGGTTTTTTATTTTCCCACGGATCACACAGATTTACACGGATGATTGCATAGATACTTTGTTTTTTATTCTATAATAAATCACGAATAGCGAAGCTTAAAACTCTTATCCCGTATCTCATATCCGGAACCCTGAAATTAATAGCACTCCAAATATCATATACTTTTTGTAATTTAGGGAAAACATTAAATCTGAAAATTAATATGTTAGACAATATTCCCTATTTTTCTTATGCCATCAGTGCATTTATCGGAATTGGATTGGCAGCCGCTACGGGATTCCGGGTGTTTCTCCCGATGTTTATCGTAAGTCTTGTGTCTTATTTCAACTGGATTCCCATGAATGAGCATTTTGAGTGGCTTGCTGGCCTTCCTGCGTTGATTACAACAGGTATTGCTACAGTAGCCGAGATCCTGGCCTATTATATCCCTTTTATTGATCATTTGCTGGATGCGGTCTCTATTCCGATGGCGACGGTAGCAGGTTCTATATTATTTGCCAGTCAGTTTACTGAACTGGGAACATTTCCACAATGGGCACTGGCCTTAATTGCGGGTGGAGGTACAGCAGCCACAATCAGCTCCGGATTTGCAGGAATACGGGCCGCTTCTACGGCAACAACCGGAGGATTGGGGAATTCTGTGGTAGGAACTACAGAAACAGCCGGAGCAGGTCTTATGTCTGTTCTTGCTATAGCAGCACCGGTTATCGCAGCAATTTTTGCAATAATTATATTAATTCTTGTTATTGTTTTTGGGCGGAGGGCCTGGAAAAAATTAAGAAAAAATAAAAGTAATCCACAGAATTTATAAATAAAAAAGTACTGCTATAAACAGTACTTTTTTATTTTAATTTTTACTTCTGAAGTCCTTAATATCCTGAATTTTAGATTCAAAATATTCTTTTTTCTCAGGATTCTTTTTAATTAGTATTTCAAACGCTTTTATCGCTTTTGTGTATAATTTCTGTTCAAAATAAAGATTCGCCAACGTCTCTGTCATCAAATGTGAGATATCGTCGTTCTTTTCTTTTACAACATATGAACTTTCTTCTTTTAGCTGGCTGATTCTAGGGTTGTTTTCAATAAAGGCTTCAATAGCTTTCTCTTTGATTTCGGTTTTTTGCTCCTTTACGATTTCTTCCGTTCTGTCAATCTTAAGCCAGCTTTGCCAGGTGTTGATAAAACCGGGAACATTACTGTCTAATTGCGGCTGTGTTGTATCCTTCATAGTAACTTCCTGTATTTGCTCTACAGGTTCTTCTTTACCTTCCTTCTGCTTTTCTTCAACCTTGAGGGTAGAAATATCAGTTCCAAAGAAAGAAACATTCATCACAGGAACTTCTTCTTTTGATACTTCTGCAGCGATTTTTTCTTCTTCAGATGATTCAACAGCGCCTGTTTCTTCTTCTACAGGCAGAGTTTCTTCCTGAACAGCTTCTGTAACAGTTTCGACCGTTTCTGAAGGCTGTGCCTCTTCAATTATTATTTCTGGCTCTGCTGCAGTGATTATTTCTACTGCAGGAGTTTTTACTTCAGGAGCTGGTACTTCTTTAGATTTGCTGATTAATGAATCAGGCATATTGGATTCCACACTCATGGGTTTCCATGCGGACTGAACTTCGGGAGTTTCTTCTTGCTCTTCTTCTCTTTCCTCAGCAATTTCAGCTTTAGACTCCTCTTCTAAAGGTAATTGATTCTCAGTAATTTCTTCCTGAGCCTTCTCCTTCTCTTTTTTGATTTCCTCTGGTTTGTCTTCACTTGTTGACCAGAAATGGAAATTCTGGGTTTCAGCAAAGCTAATTTCGTGGTCTGCAACTTCCTCAAGCTCTGCCTTTTCTTCTTGAAGAACAGGTTTAGCCTCCTTCATCTTTTTCTCAACTTCTTCGATGAGACGTCTCATTTCTTCCTCATGTTTATTGACATGAGGCTGGGAAACTTCAGCTGTTTCAGAAATTTCTTCGTTGTTGGCCTGGATTTTAACATCAGGCATGAATGAATCTGTTCCATGGAAACTTACTTCGGCATCGGATACTTCTAATAATGATTCTTCTTCATTATTATTTCCTTCTTCAGCAGAAATCGGGCCTTCATCAATAATGGTTTCTGACGTAAAGTTTTCTCCTACATTCTCTTCTACTTCTGCTTGTATTTCTTGCGGAGCAGGTTCTTCATCAGAAACAGACATAGTTTCATTATCGGCCGATCCTGCATTTATAGGCTCTCCTGCTGCTACTTCAATATTTTCCTCTGGTACTAAAGGAGAAACCTCATGGAAGCTGGTATTTTCTTCTTCATCAATTTTTTCTTCTTCTTTTTCTGAAGAAATCTGATCTTCCTGAATAATAGTTTCCGGTGTAAAGTTTTCTCCTGCCTTTTCCTCTGTTTCTGTCTGCTTTTCTTCTTGCTGAAGAGGTTCTTCCACTACAGGTTCAGCTTTTTGGGTTACCAAAATCCCTGATTCCAGAGTAGACTCAATATCTATTGTTTCAGAATTTTGCTCATCAAGGAAATTTTCTTCTCCTTCAAATAAAATTCTGTTTCGTTCACCATTTACATAAATATGTTTAACCTCCTGTACGGTTGATAAGACACATGCTGTTCCCTGCTCTTCTGCTGGTTTTTCTACAGAAGCGTCCTCTTCTCTTTTGATAGGGAAAGACTTTGCTTTCTGGGTTAATAGAGTCGGTTTTTCAATTATTTTAGATGGCTTCTTCTCTTCAACAACCTCCGATTTGGGCTCTTGTTTGATCTTACCGTTGATCAACTGATATAAAATCTTTTTATCTGTAGTATATGCCGCTGTTGTAGAAAGCTCTTTCTGATAGTTCTCTTTTTCGTACAGATGGACTCCATACAAGTGAAGTGCCCTGATATTTTGAATATAAGGAAAAGTATGAATCTCTTCTTTCAAAAGACCAAGGTCTTCTAACTGAATATTTTTCGGATTTTTTATTAATTCTAAAACTCTCGGATTCATCTTACCAATTCGCTACAATGTCGTTAAATATCTTATTAATAATTCTATCTGTCACCAGCTTTACCTGCTGGTCTTCGATTTGACTTAGTGATACATCACTGTTGAAAGCTGCTTCATCGGAATAGGTTCTGTCGAAACTTGCATCCGGATGAATTTTATTTTCATAGTGTACCTTTACTGTAATCGTAAGTTTATTCTGTGCCTGCTGAATCACTCCGCCAGAAGGATTTGTCTGGGTATTGGAACTGATTGTGGTAGGAGTAATGGAATAGTCCGTAATTTCTCCTTCTATCAGGATATCAGGATTTTCTTTTGTCCCTTTCAGTGTTGTTCTCTGAAGAAACCTATTTTGTATTGCTGTAGAAAACTGTTGAGATAATGCAGGGTTTACAAGGGGAGCATTATTGGGAAATTCATTGATCTGAACCGTCTTTTCATCTGTAAGAGACGATCCCGTAAAGCTGTAACATGAATTTAAAACTCCCAGCAATGCAAAAAGCATTACCTTAAGCAGTGATTGTTTCAGGCTGATATTTTTAATTTTAAAATTCATTTTTAGATCCGATTTCAATAATTTCATCATACTCAATTTGTTGAATAGCATCTTCATAAGCAAAATAGTTTGCTGTGTATAAAAATGGCAGGGTAAGAAAAATTCCTATCCCGCAAGCGATAATACCAATCTGTGCTAAAATACTTACTACTAATGAGAAAAGAAAAATTGACAGTAGATTTCCTTTAGTCATTACTTTTGAAATATTCCAGGCTTCTTTTATCTCTTTAACCCCTTTAAGACTTATTAATGGAATGATATAAAAGCCCTTCAATACGAAGTAATATATCGCTGCAATCAATAAGAACATATAAGGAAACATAAAAAAAGCAACCATTGGATTGGGCTCATTACCTTCTGACATTGCACCTGATACACCCAACACAGCAAATAAAGGAATGTAAAGTAGTAAAGCACCTCCAAAAACAATTAACTGCAACATAAAGTAAGGCATAAAGTCTTTAAAATCAAAGATATCTCCGGGACTTGCCGGCTGATTTCTGCTCAGCCTTTGAAGGTATTTGTATAAATTACCCATCGCCAATAGTCCGCAGAACGGAATAATTGACATGATAAAGCACACTAAAAATGCTACAAAAATATTTCCGAAATCTTTCTTTAAAAGTTCGAAACCTTTATTAATATATTCTCCGAGCTTAAAATTGATCGGCTTAGGTGTTAAATTTACTTTCATTATTTATGCTGTGCTAATCTTCCAGGTTATATTGTTTTATTTTTCTGTATAAAGTTCTTTGTGAGATTCCCAATTCATCTGCCGCTCTGTTTCTACGCCCCTTATGTTTCTCCAATGCCTTGATAATCAAGTCTTTTTCATTGTTCTGAAGAGAAAGTGACTCCGGCCTGTTTTCTTCTACCTCGATATCTTCAATATCTTCATAGCTGTCATCAGGAGTCGAGATAATTGTAGGAGTCTGAACTACTGGTGTTTCATTATTATTTTCAAAATAGACTAAAGACCCGGAGTTTACCTGCGGCTGAGTTTCAGGGGTATAAATCCTGTTGATCAGGTTTTTTTCATGATTACTCAGATCTGCCGTTCCTCTGTTCTTAATCAATTCCGAAGTTAAGGATTTTAAATCATTAATATCATTCCTCATATCGAATAGAATTTTATACATGATTTCTCTTTCACTACCAAAATCATTCTGTTTAGAAGTATTTTGATTGTTCACCACCATTGGAAGGTGTGTTTCCATCGGAATATACTCAGCAAGTTTTTCAGCAGTGATATTTCTGTTTCTTTCCACAACGGTCATCTGCTCTACCAAGTTTCTTAATTGACGGACGTTACCCGGGAAGGAATAACTTTCTATATAATGAACTGCGCTCTGCTCCAGTTCCAGTTCCGGCATTCTGTACTTTTCTGCAAAGTCTATCGCAAACTTTCTGAACAGCAAATGAATATCTCCTTTTCGCTCTCTCAAAGGCGGCATATCAATCTGAACGGTATTCAAACGGTAATATAAATCCTCACGGAATCTTCCGTCATGGATTGCTTTCATCATATTGACGTTGGTAGCGGCAACAATTCTCACATTGGTTTTCTGCACCTGTGAAGAACCCACTTTCATGAATTCACCGCTTTCCAGAACTCTCAAAAGACGAACCTGCGTCTGTAATGGCAATTCTCCTACCTCATCCAAAAAGATCGTTCCACCATCTGCGACTTCAAAATATCCTTTTCTTGTAGCTGTAGCACCTGTAAAAGCTCCTTTTTCGTGCCCGAACAGCTCAGAATCTATGGTACCTTCCGGAATTGCTCCACAGTTTACCACAATATAAGGCTGATGTTTTCTTTTGGATTCTGAATGGATAATTTTCGGAATAAACTCTTTTCCCACACCACTTTCCCCTATCACCAGCACAGAAATATCTGTAGGTGCTACCTGAATAGATTTTTCCAGCGCCCGGTTGAGTGCCGGAAAGTTTCCGATAATTCCGAAACGGTTTTTTATGCTTTGTAACTCGTTGCTCATAAGTAAATTTTTGATTATTGATTTAATGTTAATCTTCTACAGCTCTTCAATCTCTTTTCTGTAGACTTTGTTAAAGTGATGAGTGTAGACATCTTTCATGGTCTTTCCTTCATCATACGTTTGTAGGGCTAACATTTTTAAATCTAAATAATCTTTGTTTCTGATCTTAGAAACTTTACTTTTAAAGTATATATTCTCGGCAAAGTTGTATTCTTTGCTTTGCTTTTCAAAATTTTCCAGGGCTTTGTCATACCTTCCCAGCTCGAAATAAGTTACTCCCAACTGATAATGATCAAACATTCCCTTCACGTAACCTCTGGTTACCAGAAGCCTTTCTATAATCCCAGCAGCTTTTTCTTTCTGTCCTAACGCGCTGTAAGACATAGCTCTTACTATGTCCAGATTATAGTCTCCATTTTGAGACCGTCCTAGGTCTCCGGGATAATATTTTTTTAGTCCTTCTAAATCCTGAATAGCGCCTTTATAGTCTCTTAAAAACTGAAACTTAGTCCAGCCTCTATAGCCAAGGTGCATTTGTGGATTTAAAGCAACTGCTTTATCAATTAAAATTTTCCAGGTTACGAAATCCCCGTTTTTAAGATATGGAACTGCTTTTTCCATATAAGCGTGGGAGAAATCAGGACACAGTTCAATGGCTTTATCAAAGCCTTCCTGAGATTCTGCGAAACCTTGTAAATCTGAAGCCCAGTTGTATAACTCACACGCTTTTTTGCAGTTCTCACCCTCTACTGCATTACAGTTGACCTGTGCAATAGTATTGGTGTAAACGATAAGTAACAAAAAGCTAAGGTAATACCTCTGAAACTTTTCCATTTTCAATTTTATAGGTTAAATACTGGTAATAATCTACTTTTAAACCTTTTATATCTTTCGGCATCCAGCCATCCAGTGATTTTGTAAACTGCAGCAGCTTATTTTCTAATTCTTCATCCAGTAAAGTATCTTTCAGATCTGAGTTCATGTGCTGTAATCTGAACAGGCCTGTCTTTCCTTCACAATTTACTAAAAATCTTACGGTAATATAACCGTTGATCTTCTTTTCAGAATATATATTTTCTTTTTTAAGTTTTTCGGTGACCGCAATCTTTTCGCCTTTGTAGCTAAACTCTTTTGTACCCTGATAGTACTGAAAGCTGAAATGTCTCCATTTTTCTGAACCACATTTTTTAAAATCAGCGTTATCCAGTTTTCTATCAAACTCGATATCTCCTATGGTTGCAGGATATTTTTTTACATTTTTTTCTGTCTGACAAGATACCAGAGCAAACGAAAGGATCGCAAAAAGATAAACTGCTTTGATCACCACTTAATTTTATTCCGCTGTTCTCCCTAAAAGTGTGCCTTGTGTATTGTCATGTACAAAAACGTTCACAATGTCACCTATTTTCTGCCCTTCAAGCTTATCGAAGACACATACGGCATTTTGGGAGTTTCTTCCTTTCCATTGGTTTTTGTTCTTCTTGGAAATCCCTTCAATCAGAACCTCATGTATTCTTCCTACATAAGATTTCATTCTTTGGCTTGAAAGTTCTCCCTGAAGAGCAATAACCTCAGCAAGACGTCTCTGTTTTACATCAGCAGGAATATTGTCTTCCATTTTCTTGTGAGCCGGAGTTCCCGGTCTTTCTGAGTAAGCGAACATATAACCGTAGTCATATTCCACTTCTCTCATCAGGCTTAAAGTATCCTGATGATCTTCTTCTGTTTCATTACAGAATCCAACGATCATATCCTGAGAAAAAGCGACTTCAGGAACTATTTCCTTCGCTTTTTTAATCAGATCCAGATATTCTTCGCGGGTATGCTGTCTGTTCATCGCTTCAAGCATATTATTGCTTCCACTTTGTACAGGAAGGTGTACATATTTGCAAATATTATCATGTTTTGCCATCATTCTGAATACATCCAGACTCATATCCTGTGGATTTGAGGTAGAGAATCTGATTCTCAGTTCAGGAACAGCTTTAGCCACTAAATCAAGTAGCTGAGCAAAGTTAACGGCTGTTGCCTTCTGCATTTCAGAAGCTTTGGCAAAATCTTTTTTAGGGCCTCCTCCATACCAAAGGTAAGAGTCTACGTTTTGTCCTAGAAGGGTAATTTCTTTATATCCGTTGTTGGCAAGGTCTTTACATTCATCTATAATAGAGTGCGGATCACGGCTTCTTTCTCTCCCTCTGGTAAAAGGAACTACACAGAATGTACACATGTTATCGCAACCTCTGGTGATGGTAACAAAAGCTGTAACTCCATTTCCGCCCAGACGAACAGGGTTAATATCCGCATAGGTTTCTTCTTTGGAAAGAATTACATTGATCGCATCTCTTCCATCATCAGTTTCTTTTAAAAGATTGGGTAAGTCTCTATAAGCATCCGGGCCTACAACAAGATCAACCAATTGTTCCTCCTCTAAGAATTTCGTTTTCAGTCTTTCCGCCATACACCCTAAAACACCCACCGTCATATTCGGCTTTTCTTTTTTCAGGTTTTTGAACTGGGAAAGACGCATTCTCACGGTCTGTTCTGCTTTTTCTCGGATGGAGCATGTATTTAAAAGAATCAGGTCTGCTTCTTCTACCTTCATTGTTGTATTGTATCCCTGTTCATTAAGGATGGATGCAACAATTTCAGAGTCAGAGAAATTCATCTGACAGCCATAGCTTTCTAAAAACAGTTTTTTAGAATTTTCCGGTCTTTCAGCAATGGCAAAAGCTTCGCCCTGTTTCGTTTCGTCTATATATTTTTCCTGCACGATAATCAATTTAAGGTCCGCAATTTTAAATTACGAATAAATAAGTCTGCAAAGATACAAAATATTGTGACAGAATGTCAGGATTATCTTTCGGTAAATGTTATTGAAAACTGTACCGGAAATGAAATTCTCTCAACAATAGGAATATCTTTATAAAACGCTGGTATCCAAACCTTTTTCATCCTTGCAAGAGTCCTCATAAAATCATTATTGAAATTTTTATTATCGACTTCAGGGTAAATTCTAGGTTTAATAATATTCCCGTCTTTATTGATATAAAATTCAAGATTTACTTTCCCGTTAAGCTGGTAATCCGCAAAAATCGTCATAAAATGATCATGAAATAACGTATGAAAAACCTTTGCTCCTTCCGGATATTTGGTATGTGCTACAAATCTGTTGGCATCATAACCCGGCTGATAATTGCTCATCAAATCCTTTGGATATAAAATAAATTCGGTAATAGCCCCAATTTTCCAGCCTTTTGCTTCAGCCGGCTTCCACTTTTTAAGATTTTTAAGAAGCTCCCTGGACAAATCATACGCACATTTGTTTCTTGCGATATTAGCTGTATCCGAATCTTTGATGAATTTAACTTCAGCTTTTTCTGTTACAATAATTCTTGGCTGATAAATCTCTTTTTCATCACACTCTTTAAATTTATTATTAACAAGATATTCATGGGCATCTTTATAGAAGTTAACGATTCCTCCTTCATAAAAACTTTGTTTTTCCGGGTATTCATCAAGTATCTGAGCTTTAAACATAGATACAAAGGCCAGGAAAAACATAAGAAATATATTTTTCATTATTGTGTTGAAATTATTTAATCAATATCTGTTGAAATTGAAGAGAAGTTCATTTTAACTTTAATCTGCGAAGCTACAGGCTGCCCGTTACAAGACGCCGGAGTCCAGTTTTTCTTAATTCTTCTTACCACATACTGCATGTCATCAAAAAAAACTTCGCTATTCTGCACTTTAGGCATTCCTTTCACATCCACTACTTTCCCTTTGGCATCAAGTACTAAAGTAAAGATAAAATCTCCTGTCAGCGCATAGAAATCCGAATTAAGATAGGCATACATATATTTGTTCAGGATATCTTTGTAAGCAGCAACTCCTCCTTCATAAGCCGCCGGTTTAAAATCATTGCATTTCACGGCAATCTGCATAAAAGGTTCTTTTATATCTATTTTCAGAACATTTTTATTGCTATCTCTGATAAAAGAGTCATCACGCTCTTCCTGATCCTGTGCGAATGAAAGATTCATTACACACAAGGTTAAAAATAAAAATATCGTTCTCATCGTTTTGTTTCCTAATAATAAGCAAAGGTAAATATTTAACTCATTTATAAGAAAGAAAAACTTCACGCCAAGCATGAAGTTTTAATATAGGTTTGAATCTCAGACAGTCTTTCAGTTTTATTTCTTTTCTTCTTATAGCAGGCCTTTGATGTGTTTATAATTAGTTTTTACCGTTTCAAAAACCTCATCCATTTTGCCCCCAAGCATAAGCTGAGCCATGGATTTTGTCATTCCCATGATCTGATCAAATTCAATTTTAGGAGGGAGAGCAAGTGCATTGGGATTGGTAAAGATGTTCAGAAGATAAGGCCCATTGTGATCTAAACATTCTTTGATCGCGCTTTCCACTTCTTCGGGAAGGTGTACATTCTTACCCGGATAACCCATTGCATGAGCCACCATAGCGAAGTCCGGATTGATCATATCTGTTTCATTATCCGGCATTCCGCCGACTTCCATTTCCAGCTTAACCATTCCAAGGGTTCTGTTGTTGAAAACGATTAATTTTACTGGTAACTTATACTGAAAAATAGTAGCCATATCTCCCAATAGCATAGACAATCCTCCGTCTCCACACATTGCAATAACTTCTTTTTCGGGATGGGCCAAAGCAGCTCCAATTGCCATCGGCATGGCGTTGGCCATTGATCCGTGATTAAAAGAGCCAAGCATCTTCCTTTCACCTGTTCCTGTAATAAACCTGGCTCCCCATACACAGCACATCCCGGTGTCAACAGTGAAAATAGCATCTTTTTTAGCAAGCTTATCTAAAGTATGGGCCACATATTCCGGCTGGATAGCATTTTCTTTTCCAAAATCCTTTACATACTCCAACTGATTCTCTTTTACTTTATCATAAAATGCCAATTGTTCGTTCAGGAAATGAACATCCGTTTTTTCTTCTAATAAAGGAATCAATGCCTTTATCGTTTCTTTGATGTCCCCTGCAAGGCCTAGTTCAAGTTTTGCTCTTCTACCCAATCTTTCCGGGCTTTCATCTATCTGTACAATTTTATTTTTTACCGGCATGAACTTCTGGTACGGAAAATCAGTCCCTAAAAGAAGAACCAGATCTGCTTCGTGCATTGCGTGATATGCTGAAGGAAAGCCCAACAGCCCGGTAAGCCCCACTTCATTAGGATTATTAGGCTGAATGGCCATTTTCCCGCGGAATGAATACCCTACAGGCGCTTTTAAAAGTTTAGACAATTCTATAACTTCAGCACTTGCCTTCCCTGCTCCAACTCCGCAGTATAAAGTTATTTTTTTGCTGCCATTCACCAATGCCGCCAGCTGCTTCAACTCATCATCAGAAGGTCTTATAACAGGATTGGTTTTAAAAATTTGGGGAGAAGTAGGTCCTTCTTCCGCATCCAGTTCAGAAACATCTCCCGGAAGGCCTATTACAGCAACTCCTTTTTTAGAAATAGCATGTTGAATGGCCGTCTGAACGGTTCTCTGTACCTGCTCCGGTCTTGTAATCATCTGATTATAATAACTGCAGTCATCAAACAGTTTTATTGTATTGGTCTCCTGAAAGTAATCCATTCCCATTTCGTCACTGGGAATCGTGGAAGCAATCACCAGCATAGGAACATGAGAGCGATGTGCTTCATAAACTCCATTGATAAGATGAACATGACCTGGGCCACAACTTCCTGCACACACTGCCAAACCATCAAGTTCAGCCTCGGCGGCAGCGGCATAAGCTCCTACTTCCTCGTGCCTTACATGAATCCACTGGATACTGCTTTTTTTGACAGCAATATTCAGATGATTGAGGCTGTCACCGGTTACTGCATAAATTCTTTTCACATTGGCATTTTCGAGCATTTCAACAATCTGCTCTGCTATGTTTTTGGCCATAATTACTCTGTTTTGGTGGTTGTTTTTGGTGAAAAATAGTATTTGACAGGAATAATCTTCCGATCTCTATCAAATTTAGCTAATAAAGTTGGAACTTTCATCCGGTCTCAATGTTAAAACTTTGTAATTTAACTTTGATTTTTTTAATATTTAAACCTCATAGGTTTTGAAAACCTATGAGGTTTAGTACATCAACAAAAGCTACAAGAATTGATTTAAAATAAAACAGCCACCTTTTTCAGGTGGCTGTTTATATCATAATAACTTAAGTTTACATTACTATTTCAATCTGATTTCTTAACAGGTCTTCAAATTCATCTCTTTTGCGGATCAAATGCGCTTTTCCGTCTAAGAATAATACTTCAGCAGGCTTTAATCTTGAATTGAAGTTTGAGCTCATTTCAAAGCCATAGGCCCCGGCATTATGGAAAGCAAGAATATCACCTTCTCTTACTTCATTCAGTTTTCTGTCCCAAGCGAAAGTATCTGTTTCGCAGATGTTTCCTACCACAGTATAAATTCTTTCTGCACCTTTTGGATTGGATAAGTTCTCAATCATATGATAAGAATCGTAGAACATTGGACGGATAAGGTGATTGAATCCTGAATTCACACCCACAAAAACAGTAGCTGTTGTCTGCTTGATCACATTAGCTTTCACTAATAAATATCCGCTTTTCCCAACTAGAAATTTTCCAGGTTCAAACCACAATTCGAATTTTTTTCCTGTAGATTTTGAAAACTCAGAAATTACTTTTTCAACTTTTTTACCTAATGTTTTCACATCAGTTTCTTCTTCGCTATCCTGATAAGGGATTTTGAAACCACTTCCCATATCCAGATATTTCAGGTTCGGGAAATGCTCAGAAAGCTCCAACATGATCTCCAAAGCCTGCAGGAATACATCCGGATCTTTGATTTCACTTCCTGTATGCATGTGAAGCCCTTCCACATTCAGGTTTGTGCTTTTCATCACTCGTTCGATGTGACGAACCTGGTGAATGGAAATACCGAATTTACTGTCAATGTGCCCCGTTGAAATTTTATAGTTCCCCCCAGCAAAAATATGAGGGTTGATTCTTACCAAAATAGGATACGAATTTCCGTATTTATTCCCGAACTGCTCAAGAATAGAAATGTTATCAATGTTTATATGAACTCCGAAAGTCATTGCTTCTTCTATTTCAGCAAGATCAACACAGTTGGGAGTAAACAATATCTTTTCTTTTGAAAATCCTGCCTTTAATCCAAGTTTTACTTCATTAATGGATACACAATCCAAAGAAGCGCCCAGATTCTTGACATACTTAAGGATATTGATGTTTGTCAACGCCTTCGCTGCATAGAAGAACTTTGTATGTTTTAAGAAAGAAGATGTAAGTTTTTCGTATTGAACTTTGATGGATTCCGCATCATAAACATACACCGGGGTGCCAAACTCATTGGCAATCTTTAATAATTCTTTTGAATTCATAATTTCATTTTAACATAAAAAAAGGCAGATTCTTATAAAAAGAGCCTGCCGCATTGATTATTTTTTATGCAAGACAACTCTTTTAAATATTCCAAACCTTAGAGAACCTTACAGCTCCCTTTTTCCCAGTTTTAATTTGTTTAAAATTTTGCATTGCTTCTATTTATTTTTTGCAAAAATACTATTTATTTTTTATTATTCGAAAATTGATTTGAAAAGCACCTTCTTTCAGATTAACTTGTAAAGTACTAATTCCTATATCATTTCGGCAAAGGCAGAGTTTCAAAATCGCTGCGCAGAAGTGCCAGCTGCAGTTCATTATTCAGGTCTGCAGAAGATAACGGAAGGTCAATTTTTAACTTAGCCAGCTTACTCAGAGTCTGAATCTGTGTAAACAGTTCATAAAAACCAAAAGAAACCACTTTCCCGTTTTCGATGATTAAAAATAATTTCTCTCCCAATTTTCTTCCCTGTCCCAGCCATAGCTCATTCCTTTTTCTGAATTCAATTTTCTGTTTCAGTGCTGAAAAATCTTTAAATTCTTCCTGAGTACCAATAAACTGAACAGCTTTTGTCCCTTGCGTAAATGATCTGAATTTTAAAACCGGTTTTTCGGTTTTATTGAGTGTATTTTTCTCAACTACATATTTATTGTTTCTGAAATAAAGCCCGAAAGGCAGAACTTCTTTCTTTTTAATATTCTTTGAATTAAGAATCAGCTTGGCAATAATGTCTGTTCCGGTAAGCTCAAAATTAATCTGTTCAACATCTTTCTGAATCTGTTCCCATTTTTTTGATTTGGAATTGAAAACTTTTTTGGAAAATTTGTTGATATCCTGAACATAATCTGAAAGCATAATCCGTCCCGCTTCATCCTGAAAATAGACAAAGCCTTTATCATTCGGAAGATCCTGAGTAAGTTCTTTGATCTTGTTGATATAAGTTTTTGCATTAGACTCATCATGCTGTTTCTGAATGATTTCGTTTTCGGTATCTTTTGAAATCAGAAGTTTGAAAAGTTCTAATGTAGCTCTTGCATCACCTTCAGCCCTGTGATGATTGGTTAAAGGAATCCCCAAAGACTTCACCAGTTTTCCCAGTGAATAACTTACTTCATCAGGAATCAGTTTCTTAGCCAATGGAATTGTATCTAAAGTATTGGTTTTGAAGTCATACCCAAGCCTTTTGAATGACTGACGAAGCATTCTGTAATCAAAATCAATATTATGACCTACCAATGTTGTATTTTGAGTTATTTCGATAACTCTTTTGGCTATTTCATGAAATTTCGGAGCAGTTTTGACCATTTTTGGGGTAATACTGGTCAGTTTCTGTACAAAAGGGGTAATATCACCTTCAGGGTTTACCAGAGATATAAACTGGTCAGTAATTTTCTGACCATCATACCTGTAGATGGCGATATCGATAATGCATTCATTTCTATAACCTGCACCATTACTTTCTATATCTATAATTGAATACATTGAATGTGTGTTAACTGCTGTTTTGTCATTTATATTTAAAACCGGAGTTTTATTCCCCGATAAAATCCGGTTCTTTTTTTACTGTTATGTAAAGATAACCTGCTAAAATAACAAAAAATATGTCAAAATATAGCAGGTTATCCTTCAAAATTATCTTCTCCTGCCTCCCAGACCAAACATTCCGAGAATAGCTTTAGCTCCTTCTCTCATTAACGTAGAGGTAAAAGTACGGCCGGCTTTACTTTGCAATACCTGTTCAAACATTCCGGGTTCTTCTTTTACCGGTCTTGTCTTTTGTGTAGGTGCTGGATTTTGTGCAGCCTGTTCCATTCTGTTAGTTAGCATTTCATAAGCAGATTCCCTGTCAACAGGCTGCTCATATTTTGCAACAAGTGCTGATTTTGAAGTCAGATCAGAGATTTCAGATTCACTCAAAACATCCATTCTTGATTCCGGAGAGATCAGATAAGTGTGTACTAATGGTGTAGGTATTCCCTTTTCATCAAGAGCTGTAACAAATGCTTCACCAATTCCTAAATTCTGGATCAGGCTGGAAGCATTGTAATATTCTGTGGTAGGATAGTTTTCAACAGCTTTTGTAATTTCTTTTTTATCTTTTGCAGTAAAACCTCTTAATGCATGCTGTATTTTCAGTCCTAATTGAGAAAGCACATTTTCAGGGACATCACCTGGAATCTGAGTAATAAAATAGATCCCAACTCCTTTGGAACGGATAAGTTTTACCATTGTTTCAATCTGTGAGAGAAGCGCTTTGGAAGCTTCATCAAAAATCAGGTGAGCTTCATCTATAAACAATACAAGCTTTGGTTTGCCACTATCTCCTTCTTCAGGAAACGTCATATAAATTTCTGCAAAAAGTGAAAGCATGAACGTAGAGAAAAGCTGCGGTTTATTCTGAATGTCTGATACCCTTAAAATATTTACGACTCCTTTTCCGTCTCTTGTTTCTAATAAATCATGAACATCAAAGCTTAATTCTCCGAAGAATCCTGCCGCTCCCTGCTGTTCCAAAGCAACAATAGATCTTAAAATTGTTCCAAGAGATGCTGGTGCAATGGATCCGTAATTGGCCGCAAGTTCAGCTTTTCCTTGTGCATTATCTGTAACATACTGCAATACTTTCTTCAAATCATTAAGATCAATCAATGGAAGACCTTTATCATCACAGTATTTGAATACAATAGACATGATACTTTGCTGAGTATCATTAAGTTCAAGAATTTTACTTAGTAAAACAGGACCGAATTCTGTAACGGTAGCTCTCAGTTTCACTCCTTCCCCTCCTGAAATACTCATCAGTTCTACTGGAAAGCTTTGTGGATTATAAGGAAGCTGTGTCTTAGCATATCTTTCTTCAATAATAGGATTCATCTGGCCTGCTTCTGCAATCCCGGAGAAATCTCCTTTAATATCAAGAACCAGAGATGGAATTCCTGCGTGAGAAAGCTGCTCAGCAAATACCTGTAATGTTTTTGTCTTACCGGTTCCCGTAGCTCCGGCAATAAGACCATGGCGGTTAATTGTTTTCAGGGGAATGGTTACGTTTACTTCTGTGACCACTTCACCATCCAACATTCCTTTTCCTAATATAATATGCTCTCCTTTCGGAGTGTATCTAGCGTTGAGTTCTTCAATAAATTGTGTTTTGTCTGCCATTTGATCGCTTTTTAAACTTATAAATATAAAATTTTTGGAGGATATTTAAAGATATTTTCTAATGAACTTATCTTTATTTCTTCCAAAAATAAATTTGTATCTGCAAAAACAAATTTTAAACCATATATATTAAATTCCTCATTAATTATGCTTTCCACAGAGGACATGATAAAAAACAGCATTTGCAGATTCATACTATGTAAGGCATTCTTTTTGCTGAAAAACAAAATACATTAAACATACGTTTAACAAAGTATTGAAAGAAACTATCAATGGGATTTAACATTTCATTTAGAATTTATCTAATACTTTGTATCTTTAACTCATTAAAAAAAGACCCCAATGAAAATTGAACAAATATATACGGGCTGTCTGGCTCAGGGTGCCTATTATATTGTATCAGAGAATGAAGCAGTCATTATCGATCCTTTAAGAGAAGTAAAACCTTACCTGGATCGTCTGGAAAAAGACAATGTCACTTTAAAATATATCTTTGAAACTCACTTCCATGCTGATTTTGTATCAGGGCATTTGGATTTAAGCAAGAAAACAGGTGCTCAAATTGTATACGGACCTACTGCTGTTCCGGAATTTGAAGCCATTATTGCTGAAGACAATCAGATTTTTGAGATCGGAAAAGTAAAAATAAAGGTAATGCATACTCCGGGGCATACGATGGAAAGCAGCACTTATCTTTTAATAGATGAAAATGATGTTGAAACGGCAATTTTTACAGGTGACACTCTATTTTTAGGAGATGTCGGCAGGCCGGACCTTGCACAGAAGGCAACTAATCTTACTCAGGAAGACCTTGCAGGAATTCTGTACGACAGCCTTCAGAACAAGATTATGCCATTGGATGACAGCATCACCGTTTATCCTGCTCATGGTGCAGGTTCTGCTTGCGGAAAAAATATGCAGAAGGAAACGGTAGATATTTTAGGGAACCAAAAGAAAACAAATTATGCACTTAATCAACCAGATAAAGCCTCTTTCGTCAGAGAAGTTCTTGATGGTTTAACAGCACCACCGAAATATTTCGGCATGAATGTCGCTTTAAATAAAGGCGGATATGAAAGCCTGGATGTTGTGATGGACAAAGGGCTGCAACCTGTGGCACCGGAAGATTTTGAAGCTCTGGCTGAAGAAACCGGGGCATTAATTCTGGATACAAGAGGAGCTGCGGACTTCCATAAAGGATTTGTTCCCAACTCTATCAATATAGGATTGAAGGGTGATTTTGCCCCTTGGGTAGGAAACCTTATTGTGGATGTAAAGCATCCTTTATTACTGGTAACAGATGAAGGAACTGAGGAGGAAGTAATTACCAGACTAAGCAGAGTAGGTTTTGATAATGTAGTGGGATATCTGAAAGGAAGTTTTGAAGCATGGAAAAATGCTGGTAAGGAAACTGATGAGATTAAAAGAATTACCCCTGCTGAGTTTGCTGAACAGTTTACAGAAGATGCTAAAGTAATTGATGTAAGAAAACTGACTGAATATTCTGCAGAACACATTGACAATGCTTATAATAAGCCTTTGGATACCATCAGTGACTGGGCCCGCACAATAGATGATTCGGAACATTTCTTCCTTCACTGTGCAGGCGGATACAGAAGTATGATTGCAGCAAGCATTCTTAACTCACACGGAATCAGAAATTTCACTGAAATAGAAGGTGGTTTTAACGGCATCAAAAAAACAGAAAAATTCCCGACTACTGATTTTGTATGCCAATCCAAAACATCTTAAGATCATAAAAACTAAACTATGTCACAAAAATTTCAGGAAATCATTGATTCCGAAAGACCCGTACTGATCGATTTTTTCGCAACATGGTGTCAGCCTTGCAAAGTACAGTCTTCAGTATTAAATACGGTAAAGGAAAATATCGGCGAAGAGGCCAGAATCATAAAGGTAGATGTAGATCAATATCCCGCACTGGCAGCTCAATATGGAGTGCGTGGAGTACCTACACTGGCTATTTTCAAAAAAGGAGAAATGCTATGGAAAGAAAGTGGTGTTCATGATGTGAATACATTAACGAACCTCTTGCAGCAATATATTTAGATAAATAAAAAAATAAGGCTGAGATTCATTTGAATTTCAGCCTTATTTTTTGTCTTTATAATTGAATGGAGAAACGATCCCGGTCATTCAAAAACTGGAAATGTGTTCTAAAGTCTTTCAATTCGTTTATATTCAATTCTGCGGTTACGAGATTACCTTGTTTTTGAGAAATTTCTTTTCCGTCTGCAAAAAAGCAATGTGAGCTTTCCTGATAAAACAGGTCATTTCCATCTGTCCCAATTCTGTTTAAGCCAAATACAAAAGACAAATTTTCAATAGCTCGGGCCTTCAGTAAATGCTCCCATGCTCCTACCCTTTTTTCCGGCCAGTTGGCCACATACAAAACAGCATCATAGTCATCATTATTTCTTGCAAAAACAGGAAAACGCAGATCATAACAAACCTGAAGCAGGAAGCGTATTCCTTTATACTCAACGATTACTCTGTCTTTTCCGGGTGTATACACTTTATCTTCTCCGGAAAAGGAGAACAAGTGTCTTTTATCATAAAAAGATGTTTCACCATCCGGCTTTATAAAGAACATTCTGTTATAAAAGCTTCCGTTCTGTTCTACCGGCGCACTTCCGCAGAATGCTGCATTTTTCTCTTTTGAGATCTTTTTCAAAAACTCCAGTGATTCATTATTTCTATCCGAAACTTCGGAAGCATCCATACAGAAGCCTGTTGAAAACATTTCAGGAAGAAGAAACAGATCTGCTTCCACATTCTGAAGCTCATTTTCTATGAGTTTAAAATTTTCAGTTTTATTTTTCCAGATGATATCTAAATTAAGCCCTACAACTTTCATCTTTTATTCTTTTTAAATTATTCTAAATGGGATGTATAAAAATACAGCTTTTATCATTACAAATAAAGAATTAAACGGCCGAAAAAGTAGTTTTACCCACAAAAATGAGGCTCTATTTCATAATAATTTATTAAAGTCTTTCATTTTTATAATACAGGCTCTCTTTCGGTTTCATTTTTGATAGAGATATTTTTTATTACTATCCTTAAAAATTTAAAATTTATGAAGAAATTGTTTTTTATGGTGACGATTTTCTTTTTTGGGGCTATAGCTAACGCTCAGGCCTGGACAGGAAAGGGAGATCAGAAAGTACAACTGGGGCTGAGTGCCTGGGGATATGGAACCGGAGTAACGGGAACTTATGACTATGGGCTCAACAAACTTATTTCAGTAGGAGCCGGGATTAATGGCTATTTTGACAATTACAAAAACAATGATAAGGATAATCGTGTTTTTGTTTTCGGGAGACTGAACTTTCATTTACAGGAAGCATTGAACCTGCCTTCAAAATGGGATATTTACCCTGGGGTAGACCTTGGAGTACTTGGAAAAGACTTCGGAGTTGGCGCTCACATCGGAGCCCGTTATTTCTTCACAGAGAAAATAGGGGTATTTGCAGAGGTGGGTAATAATGGCAGCCTTGGTGTTTCTTTCAATTTATAATCAAATCGTCTTTAAATATGACAAAGCTTCTCGTTTAGGGGAGCTTTTTTATTTGGCATAGTTTTGATAATTGTTACCTTTGCAAATTAAAATCTAAAATTTATTAATGGAAATAGCAATCAAACTTTTTCAGTTCATTCTGAGCATCTCTATACTTGTGCTTCTTCATGAGCTTGGGCATTTTTTACCGGCAATATGGTTCAAGACCAGAGCAGAGAAGTTTTTCCTGTTTTTTGATCCTTACTTCTCCATATTCTCCATGAAGAAAATCAACGGAAAATGGCAGTACAAATTTTTATCAAAGAACCTGCCGGATTCTGAAGTAATAGAGGTAAACGGAAAGAAGGAAGAAGTTCCTATCGATATATCAAAACTACCGGACAACGACTGGAGAAAACATCCTGAACAAACCAAATACGGAATCGGATGGCTTCCTTTCGGAGGATATGTAAAAATTGCAGGAATGGTTGACGAAAGTATGGATACCGCCCAAATGAAAAAACCGGCAGAAGCATGGGAATTCAGATCGAAACCAGCTTGGCAGAGGCTTATTATTATGCTGGGAGGGGTTACTGTTAACTTTTTCCTTGCGTGGTTAATCTACAGCTGCCTGTCTTTCTTCAACGGAGAAACGTATACGGATATTACTAAATTTGGCAACGGTATTGAAGCCACTTCAGCAGGAAAGAAAATGGGATTCCAGAATGGTGACAAAATCATCAGCGTAGACGGAAAACCTGCAGAGAGACTTGAAAACACCTCAATCAATATTCTTTTAGGAGATCATGTTACTGTAAACAGAAACGGCCAGGAAGTTACTTTCCCGGTAAATGCAGATGGTGTAGCAGATGTTCTTAAACAGAGAGAAGCAAAACTTTACATTACACCAAGAGTTTCTATGGTTATTGATTCATTGGCAACTCCTTCTTCACAGGCATCTGGTCTTGCAAAAGGAGATAAAATTGTAGGAATCAATGGTAAGAAAGCAGTATTCTTTGACGAAGTAAGTACTCTTTTAAGTGAAAACAAAGGAAAAACAGTTTCTGTAGACGTTGAAAGAAATGGTGCTTTGCAGACATTACCAGCAGTTTCTGTTGATAAAAATGGGAAGCTGGGTATCGCAATTGATACAAAAAGCATTGCAAAAGATATTGTAACGAATAAAAAATATTCTTTCGGAGAGGCCATTCCAAGAGGGTTTACAAGAACTATTGAGGCATTAACTACTCAGGTTAAGCAGTTCAAAATTATGTTCAACTCTAAAGTTCAGGGGTATAAAAATGTAGGAGGTCCTATTGCAATTGTAAAGAATATGCCTGTAGATAAAGATGCAGACGGAAGCTTTAAAATCAATTGGGTTGCTTTCTGGAGCTTTACAGCAATGTTCTCTATTTGGCTGGCATTCCTGAATCTTATTCCTATTCCGGGTCTTGATGGTGGCCACGTTTTATTTACTTTATATGAAATTATTGTAGGAAAACCAGTTCCTCAGAAAGTGTTGGAAAATGCACAGATGATCGGAGTTATCTTCCTGTTAGGATTGATGTTACTGATCTTTGGAAGCGACATCTTCAAGGTATTTACAGGGAAATTATAAAATTTTTAAAATTTTTCTTAAAAATATTTGTAGGGTATAAATATTCGTCCTATATTTGCACCACTTAAAACAAAGGACATTCCTCCTTAGCTCAGTTGGTTAGAGCATCTGACTGTTAATCAGAGGGTCGCTGGTTCGAGCCCAGCAGGAGGAGCCACATTATCAAAGAGTTACGATATTCAATTATTGTAACTCTTTTTATTTGCACAAAATTTGCATAAAAATTTAGCATTTTTAATATCTTTTTTCATATCCCATTTGCATAATCCTTGCACAAAGTTCAAAATTTCAATTTAAAATCTTTAAGCAGTAGACAATCACAAATTTTTAATAAACATCCTAAAAATACTACATAATACTGCCAAAACTCTAACTTATATCAAACACAGGTAGAAATAGAACTAAAACCCACAAATAACCACTGATAAAAACAAAAACACCTCCCAAGACCGCACAAAACAAAAAATAACTGTCTGAAAAAGCTGTATAGAAGTGAGGGGGTGGTAGAAAAAAACATTTTGACCCATAGGGGGTATTCGATAAGGTAGGGAGAGTTTTTACACCTATAATATATTTTGGTGTAGAATTGCTGTAAATTCTACTATAAAGGAACTGATTTGATTTTTCAAACTTTATACGTGGGGCAATTAGGCAGATAAATATTCACCATCTCCTCACCGACTGTATTTGATGTTTAAAAAAATTATTGAGGGATGAGGAATCAAACTACCACACACAATTGTAAAAATTCATATATTAGCACCTCAAATTTTATCGAAAAAATATAAGCGTTAGCTTTTATTGTGTTTATAGAAATCTGACAGTTTCAAATCGTACTACACAATAAATGGGTAATGCTCATGCCATAGGCGTGGGCTTTCCTATTTGTGGTACAAGGTTTTGTCAGAACCTCTATAAGCAAATATGGTTAAGTTCCACGCTGTTTGCTTTTATTAACCTTTCACTTTGGGGCTGAGTGATACAACAAATCACTTATGAAAAAAGTATTATTATCAGGAGCAATGGTACTATTAGGTACTTTCTGTTTTTCTCAAAACTATTATTTCTACAATAGACAGGAAAGTATAAAATATTCAGACAGCTACGGAAAAACACAATACAAGGTCATTTCAAATGATACTTCAAACTACAAATTTTATTTTGAACTATCGACTGATGGAAAAGGAACACAGCTTTTCACAGTATATAAAAATAATGAAGAAATGTATTGGGCAGCTGAATTAAAAAAATCAGGATATAAAGAGGTTGCAGGTAAGATTTTTAAACAATCTCTATACTACAATACTGCATCTAAAGAAAATATTTATGTATTTATCTCTCAAGATTACAAGAGAATTATTGTTATGTCAAGTGATGGAATAGCTGAATATTATTAAGATGGAAAAGAAAACTATTCAGGTAGATAAAAACATACCTAAATCAATAATCATAGGTTTTACATTGGCCTTTTTGACTGTATTTGCAATTGAACATTTTAGTACATTTTCATATACTCCAAATCTAAACACACCTAACGTTGATTATAACGGAAAGATTATTTTAAGTGGGACGTATGACCCAACAACAACAAAAGTAGCAGTACTGTATCAAACAACACCTTTTGGAACAAAGATAGACCTCCCAACAAATGGGATGATGTGCAGTGAACTCATTATTGAGGGTTCAGATTTTAAAAGCTACTCTAATAAAGGTTTGTTATTTGCAAAATCTGTATTGAGTGATTATAAGTATCTCCTGCTGTTTTGGTTAGTATATGCCCTAATAATACTGTTTTTCAAGAAATACAGATTAAAGGTTTTGGTTCTAATATTACCAACTTTAGGTATCAGTTGTGATAAGACCAAACAAGAGCCAATAACAAACTGTATAAGACCCATAGACACCACAAAAACCGACTTAAACAACATAAACACAACAACACCTCAAAACACGCTTAAAACAGCCGTAAAACACTCATTTGTAGTCTTCAAAGTGAAAGATAAATACTTTGGAAAAGAATCTACAATAGTAACAGGAATTTTCAATACTCCCGACCAACTATCAAAAGATGAGGATACATGATTTTAGATGATACACAGGTTAAATCCCATACAAAATCTACATCTATATATAATGCGTCAAGTTTTGTCGCTTTGACAGTATATATTTGTATTATCAAACAAAATATGGTTTCCCGTATTAAGTGATTTAATGATTTTTATATCTTTGTCGTCTAGAAAACTAAATAACTTTTAATTTTATACAAATAATGAAAAACAAATTTATTTCGAGGCTACTTTCCTTAGTAGCCATCATGGTCTTGTTGTATTCCTGTAGGAATGAACTAACCCCAGAACAAGAAACCTACAACAACAGTAGTCAATTCAGACCAACATCCAAAACAATTCGTTTAGAACAAAGTAAACACAAATTAGCTCTTAAAACTGAATTACAAAAAGCACAAGACAATTTACAAGAAATTAAAACCAACGCATCAGGCAAATCAGTTGATTATGCAAATGGTGTTTCCATTGACACAGACAATGTAACATACATTGAATCTGGACCAACTTTTCACACTTATACATTTAATCTGGTAAGAGAAAATGCACCTGAAAATGCACCTTTAGAAAATTTGGTATTGGCTTCTTTACCTGACGGAAGTTACAAAGAGCTTTTAGTGACTTATAATTTCACTTCGCAGGAAAAAAAAGATTTACTTGCAGGAAAAGGAGTGAAAACAGCTGGTAAAACTACAGCTATTGAACTTGCAAAAGGAACTTACGGGGGAGTGATTTCTAATAGAAGCATGGGAGGTTCTGAATCCTGCTCTTATCAAACGGTGGATATGTATTTTTCTTGCTACACAGGAGAACATCATCAAGGAAATGAAAGCAGTTGGGGAAGCTGTAATTGGCAAAATCAAGGAGGTTATCCTGCTCAACACCTTACTGTGGTAGCATTAGTCTGCACAGCAAGTACAGCCTTGGGAGATGATGGTTCACCAGGAGGAGGTGAATTGGGACCCACTACAGGTTTAGGAAGTGGGCCAAATGATGGAACTCCTACAACCCCAACTCTCAGCACATTCTTTATGTATGTCAAAAAACTTCCAACAGATTTGAAAACCATTATCTATGATACAGCTAACACTGAATTTTATGATGGCTTAAAAAAGTTTTATGATTTTAATAATAGTCAGTTATCTCAAGATTTAATCAAATGGGGGTTACAATTCAAACAAAATAATGCAATTACTTGGGGAGACTTTCAACCAATGCTAACTTATGCATATAATTTTTTAGAACAGAATCCAGACACGGTAAATCCCGAACAAATATTTACAAGAATCCAAGACTTAGATAATGCCTTAGTGCAAAATCCCAATCTATTATTAAATATTCCATGTAGCGAATTACCTAAATGGCAAAATTTAGCAAATCATCCTATTCCAACCTCAATAAAAAACAGAATTTTTCAAATTAATGGACAAACAAACTGGTTTAGCGATGCAGTTATTCAAAATTTAGATTATTCAAGTTCTTTCACTATAAATATGGATGTATATCCCATTAAAATCTCAAATATGCCAGAGAAGGCACCTGGGATTAAATATACTCATGCTGAATTTTTTGATTATTTCAGAAAAAATATTAATAATTTTACATCTATTAGTCATGGAAAGTTTTATCCAGTAGTTGAACCCCAATTTGGAATTGATGACACACAGCTTTGGAATTCAGAAAATCCATTAGGCTCTTTAATTACAATTAAAATTCCAGCAGATAATGGAACTGTAGTTTGCAGTGGTTTTGACTCTCAAGCATGGATTTTTACAACTGTCAAATCTCCTTGGGATGGCGAACATCCTGTGAGTGGAAACAGGTTATTTGGATATTTTATTGACTCTTCTGGAGATATGGTTATTTATACAAGGGGCGTAGACCGATTTACCACTAAAGTATCTAATAATGCACTACAATACACTGTTGAAAGTTTTGGATATTCTGAAGCAAAAAAAATGTGGCAAACAATGCAACAAAAACTTTCATCATTTGTAAATAGTAAAAATGGCACTTCATCAATAATACCCGGGGTTGATTATACTCCTAATTATATTTTTGTAAAAGATTATTTACGAGGAAACAAATCATTAACTGCGTTAGGATGTCATTAAAAGAGTATACTATAATTAACAGTTTTATTTTTATATTAGTTATATTGTTTTTTACAATAATCTCAAGTGTTGTTATATGTTTTGTTCAATTAGATTTCTCATTTTTATTTTTATATTTTATTCGTAATATTGGTCATCTATTTGAAATTTATAATATTGTAGTTCTAATATTATTTTTTATTGTGGTTATTTTAATTACTTATTATAATGAAAAAGTAAGAAACTTATTTTTCATTACTATTTCTAGCTTAATTTTGATTGCAGTTGTAAATATTCATGACTTTAAATCTTTATTTATATATAGAATTCAACCTATAGACATATATTTTTATGCATATCTGAGTGCCTATATATTTAGTTTTTTACTCTGGAACATTCTTCTAAAAAAAATATGGAAGATTTCATTTATTGAAAAATAAAAAAAAATAGAATTATGATAAGTAAAATTTTAAAAAGTATTTTATTATTAGGAATTATTTTATTTTTGCATAGTTGTAAAGCTACAAAAGTCAATTCAATAGTCGGAACATGGAAACTATCCGCAAAATTTATTGATGAAAATTCTTATGCAGTATATTCCAATTCTGCCACACAAAAAATAATTAGTGAACGAACAGTGACATTCAACCCAAATGGAACATTTACTTCAAATGGTGATATTTGTAATAGAGGAATAGATATTTTAGACTCTTCTAGTGGAAAATATAATAAATACAACAATAAAGATGCTTACTATGTTTTACAACCTGACAAATGCATCGGAATTTCAGGAAATAATATTTTAGTTAGAGTTAAAAATAAACAATTATATATTGAATATCCCTCTATTGGATATGATTATCAAATATTTGATAAACAAATAAAACAATAATTATTATTGTACCTGAGAATGAATAAATGATTGGTTCTACTGACAGTAAGCCAATCATTTTTATTTTAGAAATATTATCAAAAATTTGATTATACAGATATCGACAACTCTTTAAAAAAAATAATGCCCCCTATCACCAGAAAACTATATCGAATTATCTTACAGGCCGATTTATAACCGTTGGAGAAATTGTTTTTTCTTTCATCTTATAATTAATAATTGAATCTACTTTTTTCGCAGAAATTGAATCAATATTCTTTTTCAAATTCTTATTGACAATTAATTTTTGTTTTTCAAACTGTGTTAAATTAAGATATCCAAAAAAAGATAACGCCCCCAAAACACCAACAGGTATATAGGCATACCATATTTTATATAAATCTCTAGTAGAAAATAGTATTAAAGTAACAAAAACTGAAAGAGCTGTTGCTAAAGAAAGCATAAATAATAATGATTCCCAAACACTATCTATAAATTTATAAGCTGGTATTGAAGACAAAACAAATGTTATAATAGCTGTAAAAATACTTATGATTTCAATAGCCTTAAAGTCTTTAGAATCTAAATTCTTTCCTAATTCTTCAATCTTTTTAATCTCATTTTTAAAATACTTTCCAGCATTGTATGATAGTAGCAAATTATCATAATGTTGTTTTATCTTTTTATAATCTCTTTCCGTTTTAAGAATTGGTGGTGGAAGAACAAAAGATGATGGATAAAAAACAGTTTCTAATCCATCAATTTCACACGAAACTAAACATTCATTATAAGGTAACATAAAAACAAAGTTAAAATTCAACTTTGCCCAATCTATATCTTTGCCATACTCCTCCATTTCTTCATGACAATCTTCAATCAAGTCACTATAAGCATTTAAAAAATTGATTTTTTCATCATTCAGAATTTTACTCTGTAGATAATTAACTAAATATTCTAAATATTTAAATCTTAAAAAATAATTATTGACCGAACCTTTTATACTATCTCTTATTTCTTTATATTTTTCAGTAATATTATTTATATTCTGTTCCTTAGAAATATATAAAGAAAAAACATTATTTATGGCATAATTATATATAATATTGTAGGCATATTTAGTAAAACTATTTTCATCAACAATAGTATCAGCTTTATCTTTTAAAAATAAAGCTATTTCATTCAGTTTGGAAAGATTCGGTTTTACATCTTTATAATACTTGATTAACTGATGTATTTGCAAAATAGACAAATCATTTAAAGGGTTATTTTTATATGATTCTACTCTTTTTTTTATAATATCCTTCCAATTATTAGAAATTATATCATACTGAGTATCAATGATGCCTATCCAATTATTTATAGTTTCATTATCACCATTAAAATCTTCTATTGTTTTTAGCGTACCACCTTCTAAATAATTGGAATGGTATGGATTAATATTTTCTATCCTTTTTTTCCATTTATGTTTTAGAAAAGCAACTTTAGTTTCTACAGCCGTTGAAATATCCGAATACTCATTAATAGTTATTCTATTAATTTTTACACCATATTCAAAAACCTCCATTATATACTCTTTATGAGTAGTTGGAAAATTTTCTAATCTGACAATGCCTAATAATGTAATAAAATAATTAACAAATTTTTCATAGTCTTCGGATAAATCACTCCCATCTATAATCTCCTCAAAATGAGGATTTTGAGCAAATAGATAAAAATTTTGTTCCTCGCTATATTTATCAATAATATCTTTTATAAAAATTTTATAATTTTCTATTATTACATTAATTGTAATTGACGATTCTAAAACTCTTTTTTGTATTTCATCAGAGAGTGTATTGGCATATCGTGGAAAATCTTTAATTTCATTTTCAGCACTGTCTAACCTATTATTAATTTCAATATTTGTAAAATATTCTCCTGAAATTAATGAGAGACATACTTCTCTAACTATGCTAGAGGTATATTTTTCAACTTCTAAAATAATTAAGGGTGAGCGAGCATCTATATCTGCTTGTTCAGAAATAGATTCCATAGATATAACAGTTCTTTGTAAATACTGTTTAAAGTCACTTATCTTACTATAAGCGACATCTATCGGGACAGTCATAGAAATTTATATATGAAAATATTTATTTTCACTCTTAATAACTTCTTTGGGAATTGCTTCACGATACAGCCCTTTAGATTTAGCAATGTTAAAATAGTATCTCCAAGAATACCAAGAGTGACTTAATTCTACTAAGTCAAAAGAAGACATTTTGATTAAATCGGGATTCTCAGATTTCAATTTTGCTATGCTTTCTGAAATTTTTGTTTTGATTTCATCTGCAAGTTCTGTAGTTTCTGTATAAATTCCTGTCGTACTGTAGTTATTTATTGTATAGGCAGTCTTTTTTTGTTTAATATCATCATATATATCTCCTTCAACATGCCCATATGGTAAGGCATAAAAATTATTAAAAGTTGAATCAAGTAAAGAAGAATTATCATCTTTTTTAGCTCCAATTGCTGTTGTAAAAAATAATAATTTCAGAACCTTCAAAGTGCTTAAATCATTGTCAATACCACCCCCATAAGCCTCTTTGTACCAATCAACTAACTGGTAAACAAAATAATCAAAAGCTAATGTTTTATTCATGATATCTAAATTAGAGTTTGCAAATATACGTGTTTTAAACTATTTAAAGTTATATAAAATATTTAATATAATAACCTATCCTACAATAATTAACGTTTTTTTATTGTAATATTTTAGGTTTAACAAAAGTACAATAGCTCAACGACAATACTCGTCGTATGAAAATTAATTACTGAAATGATTGGTTTTACTACAACTACACTATAGTAAAACCAATCACTCTTATTTAATCTCCAACAACAATTGGATAATTCTCATCACAATCTTTAAACAACTCATCAAACTTCTGAATAATCATATCTTTAAGGTATATAAAGGTTTTATCTAGCTCTTTAACCTTAATATAATTTTTCAATCTGGCTTTACTTCTTCCTTTCGTTGCATCAGAACCAAAATCCTGTTTCCAAAAAGAATATTCTAATTTATTTCCCAGATTTGCTATTTCTGTGTCATTAAGTCCCTCAGTAAATCTATCATCCACAATCATTAAATAATCAAACTTTTGTATAAAATCATTGAATAGTGTAACATTTTTCTGTGGGTCGTATAAATCACAAAAATTCAATATACCAAACTTTTCTAATTCCTTTGAGTTATACTTCAACTCTATCCTCATAAGCTCATAATCAAGCTTATTCTGTCTACCTTTATCATAAATCTTAAATGTATAATTCCCTGTTTTAAACTTCTTCAGTACAAACCCGTTTTTATCTTCAAACATATAATGAGGTTTGAATTTATACATCAGAACATTCTTCTCAATGACATCCTTAACACTTCTATCTAATCTAAGGTTAAATCCGAACTCTAAATTGGTAATCTTCGTATCAGAAAAATCATAATCGGGAAACTCATTCCTCAATTCATCCAATGTCTGCGTCAAATCACAATAAGAAAAATCATTGTAATTATGCTCTTTTCCTTCGGTCAAAAAATTATGATATTGATGTATTGAATTTTCAATATAAGCAGTATGTGAGTGAACTACATAAACCATTGAACCTACTTCCCCTTTAATCGGATAATATGAAGCATTAGTATTATCATTCTTTAAATCCTCACTATTAATAGTACAGTCAAAATCTCCTCTTTTCTTCACCAGACTTTCAAAAAAATACTTATCCTTAAAATAAACTCTCAAATTATCCTGCATGACTTCTATTTTTAGGTTTAACAGATAATAGAGCTTGTTGTGCTTCTTTCTCAATCTCAGACTTTGATTTTATTCTGCCTTCCTGAATGTAGTTTAATATATCTACTTTGAGATAAAAACATTTTTTTCCTCTTTTGCAGTATGGAATCTCATTTCTAGAGTTCATGCCATATAAGGCTTGTTTTCCTATACCTAGAATCTTTGCTGTTTGCTCCAATGTATAAAACAATTCTTCATCTTTGGAATAACTCAATGATTCTTTGATTTTTTCTAATTCTTCCTGTACTGTAATTTTAATATTTTCTACTAATTCTTCAAAAATATTATGCTGTATCTGCATTGTTAACTCTTTCATAACACGAAGATATTGCAGATTTTCGGGGCACTAAAAAGTGTTAAAAATATTTTAACCCACCTATGTAAAACAGCCTAATGAAAAAGGAAGAACTGACATTTTAAAAAGCTTCAACAAATCCGTTTAAGAACCTAAAATCAATTGTAGATTTCAGGACTTTTTGACAACCATTCAAGATATAAGATTATCAATTTTTGGTCTATTTTTCTATGAGATTCATTTTTGAACTCTGCCCATGTAAAAAAATGTTGTTCAGATAAAGGCATTTCACTAAAAGATATTAATGATGTTCCTGATTTTCTTTCAGGTTTTAGTCTTTCCAACTGTATTCTTATGGTATTACACATTTCTAAAATAGGTTCATACCTGTTATGTTTGAGAACTCGTTGAATATCTTTGATTGTGAGTTTAGAAGAACCACTTAGGATACAATTAACCGCAAGAACCCAATAATAAATAGGAAGTCTACTCCTGTTCATAATAGTACCAACTTTTAAAGAAGTTCTTAATCCACATTCTTTGCATTCAAATACAGTTTTATCCTGCTTCCAATAATACTCCGAACTGTCGCATCTCCTACAAACAATCCCTTGTTTTTCCTTGATATCTTTTAAAAGACCAATACAAAGATTTTCATCAGGTATTTTTATAAAATGATAACCAACTATCATAAAAAGTCTGTAATCTTATTTATGATTGCCTCTTTATTGGCATCATCAAAACCACTTAAATAATTTTTTGTAGTCTTTATATCACTATGTCCTAAATACTCTCCTATTAACTCTATATTAGCTCCAGAATTTAAAGCCATTGTAGAAAAACTATGCCTAGCCCAGTAAGAAGAAATTTCTTCTGTTATTTCATTGGCTTTTGCAAGAATTTTGATGTGGTCATTAACAAACCTCGTAAAGTTTTCAATCTTTCTTACCTTTTCTGTGGCTGTATCATCTTTTGAAAGAATATTAAAAACATAGTCTTCAGGGCTTGTTTCTTCGTTTTGGTATTTACTTATAATAGCTTTGGAAAAAGGCGTAAGTAAAACAGAAACTTCTTTAAGATTTGTTTTTTTAGTACGCTTTGTTTTTCCTCTGTAAAAAGTCAATTTGTTTTCTTCAAATGATAAATCCTTGAATTTGAGCCGAGCTATATCATTTATATTCATCCCATTACTGACATATGATAAAAACCAAAAATCCTTAGCTTTCCCTTGTTGCTCTGTTTTTGGTATAGCCTTATACAATTTTTTCAAATCGTCTTTTTTTAATGCCTTCTTAACTTTTGAAGTTGCAGGAATTTCATATTGCCCTTTACCAAAAGGATAATGTTTTTCATAAGCAGGATTTTCTAATATTGCAATATTATACATTGCTTTCAATGGCCTTAAATAAATACCTATCGTGGTATAAGACTTGCCATTATCAAGCATATATTTTTCATATTTATTTAACCATGCTTTATTGATATCGATAATATGAAGCTTTTTCACAGCATCAGGATTGGCGGGATTAAGAAAACGTTTCAATGATTTTAAACTGCTATTATAATTACTTGCAGTTTTGATTCTATCTTCACCTGTCATACCCTCAATAGCTTCTTTATAATAATCGAATATATTACTTTTATCTATAAGGTTACCGTAAAACTGTGATTCAAAATCACCAAAATTAAATGGTTCTATATGCCTTGCAATCTGTTCTGCCCTAGCTTCAATGCTTTTTAATGCTATAACTTCCTGTTGATATTTTTTTGCAGGTCTTTTATCTGTTATATTTTCAAAATCTTCTTTAGTATAATACCTATTGATATTGTAAAGCTTTGCAGATTTACGCAGTGTACTATATATCCTCAACTTAGCAGGAAACGTACCGTCAGCCGTTGCCCTCCTAGTATCATGCATAATTGATATTTTATATTCCATATTATCTAATATTTTGTTTATGCAAATTTACTGAAATAAAAAACCATTTGCACAAAATTTGCATAATAATTATATAAATTTGCATAAAATAAAAACTTAACAAACCTATAATAACATTTTAAAAATACCATTAAATAAAACAAAATGAAAACATTAGATAAATAAACACATAATAAAAAAATAAATCCCTTCTAACTGTTAATCAGAGGGTCGCTGGTTCGAGCCCAGCAGGAGGAGCAAAAGACTTACAGAAATGTGAGTCTTTTTTTGTGCTTTAATCTGAACAATTACATTGCAATGAGCTCAGAAATACAGATATTTGTAACTTACCTTAAGTTTTTATGAAGTATTGATCTGTTTTATTTAATATTATCCGCCCTTTCAGGCATTTTTCATGTAACGATTTCCTTAATCATCCGACTATTCTTTTTTAGAATAATAAGGATTGAGAAAATTTTCAACAAATGAATACTTTTCTACAACAATAAAGAATAATAAAACCAACCAATATGTAGTATTGTATAAATACCCAATTATACCATGAAGAAAACTATTATTTCGTTATTCACAGCATTTTCTATTATAGGGATTTCAGCACAGGATAAGTCTTATTTCCTATCAAATCCCTCATTGAGTCCAGATGGAAAGACAGCTTATTTCTCTTATGACGGCGATATCTGGAAAGTAGATTCCAATGGCGGAAATGCTTCAAGAATTACAGCTCTGGACGGAGAAGAGATTAATCCACGCCTTTCACCGGATGGAAAATGGCTTGCATTCAGTTCTAACCAATATGGAAATTATGACGTGTATGTGATGCCTGCAGCAGGTGGAAACATCAAGCAGCTAACCTTCCACACCGGAAGAGATGAAATGGAAAGCTGGGCATGGGACAGCAAAACCATTTATTTTACTTCCAACAGAAATAATAATTTCGGTAGTTTTAAAACTACAATTGAAGGAAAAACACCACAAAAGCTTTTCAATAATTACTTTAACAACACCAATGGACTTGTAGAAACACCGGCGGGAGAATATCTTTTCACCAGCTCTTCAGAAAGTGCCCATCAGGTGCAACGTAAGCGTTATAAAGGAGAAAATAATCCTGATATTCTAGGATACAATCCCAAAAGCAATTCTTTCAAACAGTACACCAACTATGAAGGAAAAGATTTCAGCCCAAGCGTAGATAAAAACGGTATTACTTATTTTATTTCCGATGAGAATAATGGAGAATACAATCTTTATAAACTGGAAAATGGTAAAAAGACTTCTTTAACCCAATTTGATACTTCTATTAAAAAACCTTTTGTTTCTGCAGACGGATCTAAAGTCATTTTTGAAAAGGATTATCAGCTTTATATTTACGATATCGCTTCAAAAAATGCAAAACCTCTGAACGTTAGTCTGAACACCAATAAAACACTGGAAAAAGAACAAAACTTCAATGTGGAAAATAATATTTCCTATTATGATGTATCTCCGGATGGTAAAAAAATTGCTTTTATAAGCCGTGGTGTTTTATTTGTATCAGATATTGAAGGAAAATTTGCACAGCAGGTTTCTGATGGGAAAGAACGCGCCATGGAAGTAAAATGGCTAAAAGACAACCGCACGCTGCTTTACAGCCAGACCTACAATGGATACCAAAACTGGTTTACTATTCCTGCAGACGGAAAAGGCCAGCTCAAACAATTAACGGAAGACTTACGCAATAACCGCAATATTACACTCAACAACGATCTTTCAAAAGCTGTTTATTTAAGCGGCCGTGATGAAGTAAGATTGTTGGATTTAAAAAGTTTCAAATCTACAACGATCGTAAAAGATGAAATCTGGGCATTCCAAAACTCAAGACCTTCTTTTTCTCCTAATAACGAATATGTATTATTCTCCGCAAAAAGAAACTTTGAACTGGATATTTTCATCTATAATATTAAAAAAGGACAGACACTCAATCTTACCAATACAGGTGTTTCAGAGGAAGATCCTGTGTGGTCTCCAAACGGCAAATACATTTATTTTGCCAGCGACAGAACCAATCCGTCTTATCCCTTAGGTATGCAGAAATCTAACATTTACCGTATGGCTTTAGACTGGTTTGATGAACCTTTTAAATCTGAAAAATTTGATAAACTCTTCACGGAAGAAAAGAAGGAAGCAAAATCTTCTGATAAGGTGAAAGATAAAGACAAGAAGGACAAAAAAGATGATGACAAGGATAAAGAGAAGAAGGAAGAACAAGAACCGGCAATCAAAGAACTGAAAGTAAATCCTGAAGATACTCTGGACAGAATTGAGTTGGTTACCGACCGATATGGATATCAGGATGATCCAACCGTTTTCTCTGATGACAAAAAAGAAATTCTATTATTCAACTCTAATCAGGATAATGGAAAAAGACAGCTGTACAAAAAAGTGTTCACAGATTTTGAGCCTGCCAAATCTGAAAAAGTTTTCGATAAAGCAGCTTATTATCTTACTAAAAATGAGAAAAACCTATTTGCACTGATAGAAGGTAATATTTATAAAACAACTGTTGCAGCATTAAAACCAGAAAAAATAAATATTCAATTTAGTTTTGATAAAGACCTGGCATCAGAATTCACTCAGATGTTTGCTGAAGCATGGACTGGTGTGGAAGAAAACTTCTATGATGAAAAGTTCCATGGGATTGACTGGAAAGCAAAAAAGGAACAGTATGCCAAGTATCTTCCATATGTACATAACAGAAATGATCTGAGAATTTTATTAAATGATCTTTTAGGAGAGCTTAATTCTTCACACACCGGATTTTCTTCTACCGGAAAAGAAGAAACAATGTACCTGAACTATTTTACCAACGAAACAGGAATTATCTTCAAAAAAGACCAGCCTTACACTGTAGAAAGCATTGTACGAAAATCTCCGGCTTTCCGTTCCGGAGTTGACATTAAGCCTGGCGATCAGCTTATTTCTGTAAACGGGAAAAAGGTTGATCCAAACGAAAATATCGAAACGTATTTTACAAGCCCCAAAAAACAGGATGAACTTGTTCTTACGTTCAATCGTGATGGTAAAAATGTAACCACCAAAGTACACCCTATTTCAAACGGAGAATTAAAGGGATTGCTTTATGATGATTGGATCTACAACAATCACCAGCGTGTTGATAAGCTTAGCAACAACCGTATCGCTTATTCGTGCATGAAAAATATGTCAACCGATGAACTGGACCACTTCCTTCTGGATATGGTAGAGCAGGAAAACAGAAAAGATGCTGTAATTCTTGATCTGCGTTACAATACAGGTGGAAATGTTCATGATAAGGTATTAAATTTCCTTTCTCAGAAGCCTTATTTACAATGGAAATATCGTGAAGGAAAAATGACGACACAGCCTAACTTTGCGCCTTCCGGAAAACCTATTGTTCTTCTGATTAATGAAGCTTCACTAAGTGATGCCGAGATGACTGCAGCCGGATTTAAAGCACTGAAACTGGGTAAAATTATTGGCCAGGATACGTATCGCTGGATTATTTTCACTTCAGCCAAAGGTTTGGTTGACGGATCTTCTTATAGGTTACCTTCATGGGGAACGTATACTCTGGACGGGCAAAATCTTGAAAAAACAGGTGTAAAACCTGACATCTATGTTAAAAACACCTTTATGGACCGTCTTCAGAACAATGATCCTCAGCTGGAAAGAGCTGTTCAGGAAATACTTAAAGATTTAAAAAAATAAGAATTAAGAATATTGCTTATTTTTTGCACATATTTTGCTTGATAGGATTAATAATTCTATCAAGCAAAATGCCTTACTTATCAAAGATTTATTTAAAAGATAGTCATCCACAAGACTTCCCTTTCAACCTGCCTTTTCTACGCAACGGTTTAGATATAAGGCTAAAAAGCAATGTTACCTTTTTCATTGGCGAAAATGGGATTGGAAAATCTACTTTGCTTGAAGCAATTGCAGACCAGTGTAATTTCAATGTAGCCGGTGGAAATCGCAATCACAATTATAACTTTCATAAAACAGAATCTGCGCTGTCAGAATATCTTACTCTTTCCTGGCGCAATAAGACTTCTCAAGGTTTTTTCATGAGGGCAGAAAGCTTTTTCAACTTTGCTACCTATATTGATAAAGTGGCTGAAGAAGATCAAAGAGTCCTGGAAGCCTACGGAGGTAAATCTTTACACCACCAATCTCACGGCGAAGCTTTTTTATCATTATTCCATAACCATTTCCAGCATGGCATTTATATTCTTGATGAACCCGAGGCTGCTTTATCACCGCAGAGACAACTTTCTCTGCTGTCTATTATTCATAAATTAGAAAAAACAGGAAAGGCTCAGTTTATAATTTCAAGCCATTCACCGATATTAATGAGCTATCCAACTGCTGAAATTTATTTACTTGATGATAAAATTCAAAAAGTTCATTATAAAGAAACAGAGCATTATCAATTAACCAAAAACTTCCTGGAATCCCCCGAGCGGTATTTTCAGCACTTATTTGAAGATATTTAGAATGGCATTAAAAATAATCAAAATATTTCTTATTGAATTTCAATACATTTAGTTAAAAGTCTCTTTGAATAAGGGAGAAAAACTTGACTGATATTAATATTCCTATTATATTTGCACCACTTAAAACAAAGGACATTCCTCCTTAGCTCAGTTGGTTAGAGCATCTGACTGTTAATCAGAGGGTCGCTGGTTCGAGCCCAGCAGGAGGAGCAAAAAGACTTACAGAAATGTAGGTCTTTTTTTTATTTATAATTTATGCTACAATAACAACGGGAAGCCCGTTAACATAGTATCTCCTTATACTCCATTAATACCCTGATTATTATCCTTTAAGCATTAAAATTTCTCATTTAATTTTAATAATCACATATATAATTTTCCCTACATTTGCCGTTTTATAGAGTACGCTAAAAATATTTTATTTTTTTACCTATTTTTTTAATAAACTGCATACTTTTTGTTTATGCTAATTGCCTGAAGAAACGAATGATGTTAAACAATAACTCCAAAAAACACTATCTTTTATTTTTTTTTCTGATGCTCTCCAGTTCTGTATGTGCTCAAAACCGGGCCAGCGGCAAGGTGGTTGACGAAAAAAACAACAAAGAACTCACTAAGGTTGATATTTTTATCAACAATAGCAAAACACCTTCCCTGACGACAACTTCAGGCAGCTTCATCGTTCAGTCAGACAGTATTATTCATCAGTTAAAATTTTCCAGAAAAAGCTATACTACAGAAACGCTTGATATTACTCCTGAAAATGCTGAAAATATTTTCGTACAGCTTTCCCAGGCGAAAGTAAGTGATATCCAGGAGATTGTCCTTCAAAGTGGCAAGACTAAATATAAGAATAAAAAAGAAAACCCTGCTTACGCCATCATGCAAAAAGTATGGGCACAAAAAAGAAATAATGGGTTAGAAAAATTTGATACCTACTCGTATAAAGAATACGAAAAAACCCAATTTGACCTCAACAATCTGGACAGTGCCTTCATGAAGAAAAAGATTTTCAATAAACTGGATTTCATTTTCGATTATGCAGATTCTACAGCGAGTGGAAGACTGGGGCTTCCTATTTTTTTAAATGAAGCCGTGTATGAAAATTTTGGTAAAAACAGACCAGACAAGGACAGTAAAAGAACATTGGTCGCTCAAAAAACTTCAGGTTTTCAGGACAATCAGGTAATTACTGTTTCGGCTAAAAACCTGTATCGTGATATCAATATCTACGACAACACCCTTAATTATTTCGATATCGGATTCCAAAGCCCTGTGGGAACAGATGGATTCAGCACCTACGACTACAGTCTTATGGACACCATTACTATTCGTGGTGAGAAAGCCTTTCAGATCAGATATCAGCCTAAGAGAAAAGATATCCTTGCCTTTCAGGGAAACCTTTATATAGATACGGATACCTATGCCGTTTTAGGAGCAACATTAAAATCAACACAGAAAATCAATGTGAATTTCGTCAACAGTGTCTATACTCAGGTGGAGTATGACAATCCTGATGAAACAACTTTTCTTCCTAAAAAACTGGTTACAGAATTTGAAATGAGCCCTTTTTCAAAAAAGAAAGGAGCTAAAAGTATTATAGCCAAAAGATCGGTAGATTATTCCGAATATCAGTTTAATAAGCCTCTTGATCCAAAAGTATTCAAACGCACGGAAGAGGAATATGAAGACAAGTTCACCAATAAAGACGATGCCTATTGGACTAAAGCCAGACCAGACACTTTATCTAAAGCAGAACAGGGCGTTTACAACATGCTTGATCAGCTTCAGCAGACTCCAAAATTCAACCGAATGGTAAAACTGTTTGAAACACTTGGTTCAAGGTATTACAATGCCTTTAAAGGAATAGATATTGGCCCTATCTTCTCTATTTATGGAAGGAATGAAGTGGAAGGAGACAGAATAAGATTAGGAGCAAGAACCTATTTCGGATTGAATGATACCTGGAGAGCTCAGTTTTATACAGCCTATGGTTTCAAAGATCAACAGTTTAAATATGGAGTGGAGGCAAGATATATGTTCAATAAGCTTAACCGCTTTATGATTGGGGCAGGAACCAGCAGAGATATCGTTCAGCTTGGGGGCCAGCTTACATCCGGTGACGGTGTTACCCCACAATCTTCATCTACCAGTACCTTTTTTGCAAGAGGTGAAAATATTTCTTTAAGCTCTGTAAACAAAACAAGTGTTTTTGCAGCTATTGAACCCTGGAAAAACTTCCAGATAAGAGTAGACGGAGTGATGCAGAGCATTAAATCTGCTATTCCCGAGAAATTCAACCTTATGTATTACAAGGATGGACAGCTGAGACAAACAGTTAATGATTCTCATGTTACCATCAGCTTAATTGCAAAACCGGGAGCAAAGTTCTCACAAACCGGAATTGACCGTTACCAAGCCAGAAACCTTGCACCAACCATTGTTTTAAGATACACGAGAGGTATTGAAGGATTATTTAATGCGGACTTCAATTATGATAAGCTTCAATTCATGCTATATAAACCGTTTTTAATTGGAAGCATGGGGAAATTGGTTGTTAATTTCGAAGCAGGAAAGAACTTTAATACTGTACCGTTAGCATTGCAGAATATCATTCCGGCAAACCTTTCCTATGGTTTGGTTCCCAATACATTCTCTCAGCTTAACTATTATGAGTTTGTTACTGATGCTTATACCACGCTTCAGCTGGAGCATCATTTTAACGGTAAAATCCTTTCTTATATTCCTTTAATTAAAAAACTGAAACTCAGAGAAGTTGCATTCATCAGAGGAGCCTACGGAACGCTAAGTGATGCTTCTAAGGCAATCAACGTAGAAGGTTTTAGATACTCAGCACCTAGCGAACATATTTATTATGAATATGGATTCGGGATTGAAAATATAGGAATCGGAAACCTTAGAATCTTCAGAGTAGATTTTAACTGGAGAGGAAATTATCTTGACAGACCGGATATTTCAAAATTTGGTGTTAAGGCAGGATTCCAGGTAGGATTCTAGACAGAATAAAATATAATAAAGGTTCGGCGGCTTCAAAGAAGCCGCCGAACCTTTATTTCAGCTTTATAAAAAGTCAGAGATGATGATTAAAAGCATTCACAAGGCTCTTCTACATCAAGAAGGCAACGCATTTTCTGCTCCTTTGTCAGTCCGCACCATGTATCACATGAAGTAATTGGTTTTGATGGACACCATACTGTAACTGCTCCTCCGTTGATTTCTTTAAGGTTTTTCTTTGTTAGTTTTCTTAAATTTTTCATGATTATATTTAGTTTTATTTGTTGCCTACTCTCTCTGCTTTTCGGCTTCCGCAATGATTTTTTATTTGATTACAAACAAATATAAAAATATTTCACTATTTCAGGATATTATTTAGTATTTTTAACTTAAAACAAGCCGAACATCATTACATGTTTGGCCTGTTCTGAATCTTGAAGAGGTTCGATTTCTTATTATTCGAAACATTCTGTACAAGGCTGAGAAAGCATACAGTGCGATTTCTGCCATGGAGACCATCTGCACCATTCATCACAAGACTGAAACATAGAAGGGCAGACTGCCGCTACTCCTCCGATTACACTTTTTAAATTTTCTCTGCTTAATTTTCTTACATTTTTCATAGATATTTTGTTTTAATAGATTGCCTACTCTCTCTGCTTTTCGGCATTCGCAACTGTTTCAAAATTGGACAGTTAACAAATATAAAATATTTCACAAAGAAATGAATACTATAAAGAATGAACTATACAGAATAAAAAAGCCTCAGCAAATGCTGAGGCTTTAATTTTTATAAAACGCTTACAAAATTATGCGTTTGGCTCTACAGATACGAAAGATCTGTTGTTTGCTTTCTTTCTGAAAACTACTTTACCATCTACTAATGCAAACAAAGTGTGATCTTTACCGATTCCCACGTTATCACCTGGGTGGTGCTGAGTACCTCTTTGTCTAACAATAATATTTCCGGCAATAGCTGCTTGTCCTCCGAAAATCTTCACACCTAATCTTTTAGAGTGAGACTCTCTACCGTTCTTGGAACTACCGACTCCTTTCTTGTGTGCCATTTTATTACTGGATTATTTATTAAGTGCTTTAAATTGATCGATATTCTTAATGATAGCAGCATCTACTTCTTCATGAGTAAGAATATTCTTTTCTAATTCCACTTTAACTGCTTTACCTAAAGTAATTAAAGTTTCTCTGTTCTCTTTAGACTGAGACAAGTTGTTTTTCTTTAAGTGATAGTTCAATTCGTGATCTTCACCAAAGTTAACAGTTGCGTTGTCTGAAAGAACTTCACCTTTCACAGTTTCTTTTTTAGCAGCAGCTTTTTTAGCTCCACCTTCAAAACCAGTAATACCAGTGATTACGATTTGAGTTAAAGATTGTCTGTGACCGTTTTTCACTTTGTAACCTTTTCTTCTTTTCTTTTTGAAAACGATTACTTTATCAGCTTTTACGTGGTCAAGGATCTCTGCTTCCACAGTGATTCCGTTTACAGCTGGGGCGCCTACAGTGATTGCACCGTTTACAGTAAGAAGAACTTTATCGAAAGAAACTTTTCCTCCTTTATCTCCTTTTAAACGGTTTACAAACAACTTCTGGTCTTGCTCAACTTTGTATTGAAGCCCTGCTATTTCTACAATTGCAAACATTGTTTATAAATTTTTAGTTATTTCGAGGTGCAAATATACATATAAATTTCTAATTAGCTTACAATCAAAGCAATGTTTTTTTAATTAAAATCCTATTCACTATGTTTTGAATAATTTTTTTTAATAATGTACTCACACTTAAGAGATAATTTCATACCTTCGTTTTACCAAATTGAATTTATATATGAAAAGAAACTTTAATCTCTGCTTACTAGCAGGCGCCATTGCTGTAACTTCATTGACAGCATGTAGTGATGACCAAATGGACAACAGTGTTCAACCTCAGCAAGAAGAACTTAATGCAAAAATTGATCAGCCAGGAGATCTTGAAAAAATCTGCTCTTATGTAGATAACAACTGGAGCTCTAATTCAGTTTTGCTGACCGGACTTCAAAATTCCACAGACACCAACTTTATGAACGGTCAGATGACTAAAATTGCAAGTATGTGGGGAAGAAGCAATCCTACTCTGCGATTTGTGAATGATCCGTCCAATTTCAATTCAACTTATAATGCGATTTCCTATTCTACCGGAAAGATCTATTATGGATATGCCATCTATTATGATGCAAAATCAAAAGGAGGTGATATTGTGAATGCAATGATCCTAGCTCATGAATATGGACACCAACTGCAATATATCTTCGGACTTCCTACTGTAAACGAAAACACAGCCAGACCCAACGAACTTGAAGCCGACGGTTTCGCAGGATATTATCTGAGAAGACCAAACGGTTACAACAAAACAAGCTTTCCGGAAATTGCAGCTGCTTACGAGTTTGCACAAAGTATCGGAGATTATCAGACTACCAATCCCGGACATCACGGAACACCTGCACAGAGAAGATCAGCAGTGCGTTTAGGATTCCTTTTGGGACAGTATGATCTTAACGCTTCCAATTTCGATTATAACTTCTTCTATTATTATCAGGGAGTATTAAACGGAACTTACAAGATGGCTAAAAACACAGTAAATCCTGAAATTGATGCATACATGAGTCAATATATAGATGAACTGAGAAAAATTCAGTCAGGAGAAATTTCTGCAGAAGAATTTAAACATCTTCAATAAAAAAAGAACATTCATTTTTAGCATATTTAAGAAAGGAGGCGGGCATTATGTTCCGCCCCTTTTTTGTTTTTAGCAACTTTTATATTCTATAAAATCAATTTGTTTGTATTTTTGAAGAAATAACAAAAGAACTTCCAAGCAATCTATAATGAACAGAGATCTCTATATTGATTTCGCCAAAGGACTGGCAACACTTTCTATCATATTTATCCATACCGCTTTCTGGTCTGGACAGTTTTATATTCCTGCAGAAGTAAGAGTTTTCTCCCTCGTTTTTGACGTTGCCCTTTTTTATGCCCTGAGCGGGATTACTTCCGGAGCCAATATTGAAAAAACATTGTATCGTCTACTGAAACTTCAGATCACCTATATGATATTTGTGACTTTCCTGTTCTTTTTAGATTACTTCTTTAAAGTTTTCGGACTGAGTTTCTTTTCTATGGAATGGCTGCAAAGCTTTTATTCCACATTTGGTTCCAAATATTCTACAACCAGTATTTCAGCAACTCCTCAATGGGAAAATCTGGGCAACTGGTATCTTCATCAATACACTAATGCTGACACTTTTCCTGTGGTGATGGGAAGCTTCTGGTATCTTAAAGTTTATTATATCCTAACTGTTTTTGGTGTTCTTATCTTAAGATTCTTCCCGAAACATATCAATTGGTTTATCGGGCTTTGCATGGGTTTAACCTTATTATTTAACATCTTCCCGGAATATTATCCAACAGGACAGGTGGGATACGTAGCTTTTTATCTTGCCGTATTTTTAATTGGACACAGAATGCGTGGGAAAAAGATTCCAGCCAAAGCAATTCCTATGCTATATGCGCTTGTTGGAATCGCTCTTATATGGATGTTCTGGTACTATGGAGGAGAAATTTTCTATAAAATCAATAAAAACAAATTCCCGCCAGAAATCCCTTATGTCATCTGGACATTATTCTCTCTGGTAACACTATTTGTTCTTTATAACCGATTAAAGATTACAAAAGAAAATTTTATCACCCACATCGGAAAGAATGCTATTTTCTTCTACTTTGCACAGGGAATCAGTTCTTCATTGGTATATTTCCTGGTTGTCCCGTTAAAAGAAAATGTGCCATGGTGGATTTTAATGATCATTATTTATGGTATTAATATCATTTTAGCCTTCATTATTTCTGCAGGATTGAAAAAGGCAGATGCCTCAGGCTGGAAGATTCTGGAATTCTTAAGAACAAAGACCGCATCTTAAGACTTTAACGATCAAATTGAAATAAAGTCACATTTCTTATCTCAATTTGTTTAAATTTACAAAAATTTTACAACATGTTTAAGTTGAAACTACCTACCGATCCAAGGTGGGCAAATATTGCAGAAGGAAACATCGGAGAAATTTTGACAGATCATGCCTGGTGCGAGCAAAAAGCAGCCACCAATGCCATAGGCCTGATTACAATGCTTCCGGAATATCCTGAAATTGTGACAGAACTTCTTGCCATTGCACAGGAAGAACTGGATCATTTCAATCAGGTTCATGAGATCATTAAGAAAAGAGGATATACCTTTGGAAGAGCAAGAAAAGATGATTATGTGAATGAACTGGCGAAATTTATCGTTCAGGGAACAAGAGAAAACCTCATCGTAGACAAAATGCTTTTTGCGGCTATGATTGAAGCCAGAAGCTGCGAAAGGTTCAAGGTTCTTACCGAAAACATCAAAGACGAAGAACTTAAAGTTTTCTACAAAGAACTGATGATTTCTGAAGCTAATCATTATACTACATTCATTGGATTTGCAAGACAACTCGGAGATCCGGAGAAAGTAAACAAACGTTGGGAAGAATGGCTGGAATATGAAGCCAGTATTATTAAATCCTACGGAAACAAAGAAACTATTCACGGTTAAAATAGAAACAGTAAAGAATACACATTGAAGAAGCCTAGCTTTGAAAATATCGCCAATTTATTCCTGAAAAACTTTTTCCAGGGACTGGTTATCATTGGTCCTATCGGGCTTACCATTTTTGTTATCTGGTATATTGTAAGTGCGATTGACAATCTTGTACCTTCGCTGGCCAAGCAGATTCCAGGGCTTGTATTCGTGTCCATTATTCTGTTTACCGCTATTTTAGGATATTTAGGAAATAAATTCGTGGTCGGAAGATTCTTTTTTGATACGATGGACAGCTTACTGGAGAAAACTCCGGGAGTAAAACATATCTACACTCCCACAAAAGACGTAATGTCTTCATTCGTAGGCGATAAGAAAAAATTCAACGATCCTGTATGGGTAAAAACCAATGAAAATCCGGAGATCTGGAGAATTGGTTTTTTAACCCAAAAAGAAATGTCGGACGTTGACAAACATAATTACGTTGCGGTATATCTTCCCCACTCGTACGCCATCTCGGGCTGGGTAATTGTTACTGAAGAAAAAAACATCAAACCTGTAGTGGGAATGACAGCGGCTTCTGCAATGAAGTTTGCAGTGAGTGGCGGTGTAGCCGGATTCCATTCTGATGAAAATATATTTAAGGCTCCGGAATAATTACTTGTTCTGTCTTATCTATACATTGATGAATTTTGAAAATTATTTTCAAACACATTTTCTTTACAAACAATTTAAAACATAATTTAACTCATGAATTTACCGTACGCGGAACCTTTCCGCATTAAAATGGTGGAAGAAATCTATCAATCCACCAGAGAAGAAAGAGAGCAGTGGCTTAAAGAAGCTAATTATAACCTTTTCAACTTAAGATCTTCACATGTTTATATTGACCTGCTTACCGATTCAGGAACCGGAGCAATGTCTGATAAACAATGGTCTGCTTTGATGACCGGAGATGAAAGCTATGCAGGATCCCGTTCTTTTGAGCAATTACAGAAAACTGTTGAAAAAATTACAGGATTCAAATATTTATTACCAACACACCAGGGAAGAGCTGCTGAAAATGTTCTTTTTTCAGTATTGGTAAAAGAAGGTGATGTAGTTCCTGGGAACTCTCATTTTGACACAACAAAAGGACATATCGAGATCAGAAAGGCACATGCCATCGACTGTACAATCGATGAAGCTTTTGACATTAATGACCTTCACCCTTTCAAAGGTAATATCAACCTTGAAAAACTGGAAGAAGTTTATAAAAGCCACCCTAAAGAAAACATCCCTTTCTGCTTAATTACCATTACATGTAACTCTTCAGGAGGACAGCCTGTATCATTAGAAAACATGAAGGCTGTAAAAGCACTTTCTGACCAATATGGAATCCCTGTTTTCTTTGATTCAGCGAGATTTGCAGAGAATGCTTACTTCATCAAAAAAAGAGAAGCAGGGCAGGAAAACAGAAGCATCAAAGAAATCTGTAAGGAAATTTTCTCTTATGGAGATGGGATGACAATGAGTTCTAAAAAAGACGGCTTAGTAAATATCGGCGGATTCATTGCTCTGAATAATGAAGATGTGTTCAGAAAAGCATCCAACTTTACCATCATTTATGAAGGATTTATTACCTATGGAGGAATGGCCGGAAGAGATATGGCCGCATTGGCAGTAGGTCTTGATGAGGCAACTGAATTTGCTTACCTTGAAAGCAGAATATCTCAGGTTGAATATCTGGGTAATAAACTGATTGAATATGGAATCCCTGTTCAAAAACCAATTGGAGGGCACGCTGTATTTATTGATTCCCTCAACTTCCTTCCGAATGTTTCCCGTGAAGAGTATCCGGCACAGACATTAGGGCTTGAAATTTATAAAGAAGCAGGAATCAGAACCGTAGAAATCGGGACATTATTGGCCGACAGAGATCCTGCTACAAGAGAAAACCGCTATCCGAAGTTAGAATTGGTACGTCTTGCAATTCCTAGAAGAACTTATACCAATAACCATATGGACTATATTGCTGCTGCTATCAAGAACGTTTATGAAAGACGTGAAGAAATAGCAAAAGGATACAAGATCACCTGGGAACCGGAAATCTTAAGACACTTTACTGTTCAGCTTGAAAAAGCTTAATCATAAAACCGGAATTTTTTCCGGTTTTTTTTATGCATTACACAAACTATCTTATTCTTTATATTTTCATCTGTTCTTTTCCACTTAATGAGCTTAATACCATTCCGGCATTACAACAAATATGTTTTATAAGTAGCTATAAATCAATCATATTTATTTATTATCAATTATCTATTATGCTTTTCATTTTATCTTTTGTAAAACAAAAATCAAATTGATTCATTTTTTGAAATAGTGAAGGTTTTTAATTTTAATTTTGTAATTATCTAAAGGAGATAAAAAATACTCAAAAAACCAACCTGAAAAATACTTTATTCCGAAAATGAAGAAAATTGCTGTCGTGGGTGCCGGTATTTCCGGCTTAAGCATGGCGAATTACTTAGAAAAATATAAGATTGATTATCACATTTATGAAAGGCGAAAAAAGAAAGATCTGACAGGTCACGGATTTCTCATTCCACAAGAAGGAATGGATTATCTTTATCAAATCCTTGATCCTGATCTTCTTCTTCGTCATGGCAATTTTCTAAAAAAATATATACAGTACTCTCATACAGGGAAAATACTGGCAGAAAAGGAGCTGAACAATGTTTTCGCAATTTTAAGACATTCATTAATTGATCTGCTGGCTCAAAATATTTCTCCTGAAAAAATAACCTACGAACAAACCATAATTCCCGATGACAGACAGAATGGAAAACTGAAGCTTTCGGACGGAACGGATATTGACGCAGACATTGCTGTTATTTCCGATGGTTCTAAAAGCCGTATCAGAAGCTGTATTTTTAAAGATGAAACCATGAAAGTGGTAAGAGAAAGTGAAGTGGTTAACATCGTTCAGGATAAGGAAATTGCAGATTCTATTGAAGATGATTTTATAAAATTTCATCATGAAGAAGGAGGCCTGACATTTGGAATCCTTAAACTTTCCGCTGATACCATTCTTTGGTATTCACAGTTTGATAATGAGAAATACATGATCAATGAGTGTTCAGCAGAGAATCTAAGGAAATACATGCTTGAAGTTTTTCAAAACTGGCATCCTTTAGTCTCATCAATTATACAGAAATCAGACTATAAAAACGTACATTTATGGCGTGTGTATGAGTTGGAAAAATTGAATCCCTTTTATAAGGATAATATTGTATTCATAGGAGATGCAGCCCATCCGCTGATTCCTTTTACGAGCCAGGGAGTAACCTCTGCATTAAAAGATTCTTTTTTATTAACGAAATATTTAGTTGAAGAAGAAAGTGAAACAGAAGCCTTCCGCAAGTATGAAGCAGACAGAAAACCTGAAATTGAAGTTCATATCAACAATGGAAGAGCATTGCTCAACCAGTTCCTGCTCCCGCTCAGCCAACAATCAGAAAATATTTTACCCATATCTTATAAATAAATATGTTCAGCAATAACGATATCAATTTTGAAGCACTGAAAAGAAAAGCCTATAACGGAAGATGGGCAACTCTGGAAGAAGGAATTATCCCTCTTACTGCTGCAGATCCTGACTTCAGGACAGCCCATGAAATAGAACAGGGAATCATTGAATACCTTAAAGACGGCTATCTAAGCTATGGACCGTTTTCTGGCCTTCCGGAATTCAAAAAAAGTGTTGCAGATCATTTCAATAAAGAGAAACATGGAACTTTTTCTCCTGAAAATATTCTGGCAGTCAACAGTGCTGCTCAGGGGATGTTCCTGATTGCCTCATATGTTCTGAATCCGGGAGATGAAGCCATTATTCTGGATCCTGTAGATTTTCTTTTCAAAAAATCAGTAGAAACAGCAGGCGGAAAAGTGATGCTTTGCCCAGTAAATACGATAACGGGAGACATTGATTTTGAAAAACTGGTTTCTTTAATCAATCCCAAAACCAAACTTATAAGCATCTGCAATCCACACAATCCACTGGGAAAAGTATATTCTAAAGAAGTATTAATAAAAATAGCAGAGATCGCCTCAGCTCACGATCTTTGGGTGATGAGCGATGAAATCTGGAGTGATATTATTTATGACAACAAAGATTTTCATACCTATTCTTCCGTTTCTGAGAAAGCAAAGAGAAAAAGCTTTACCGTTTATGGGTTTTCAAAATCATTTGGAATAGCAGGACTGAGAATCGGGGCAGTATTGTGTAATGATCAGGATATCCTTGAAGAGTTTACAGAGAAATCCAATTTCAATTCAACAATAGAAGGAGTTTCTACGTTGTCACAGATTGCCGGAAGTGTAGCTTTGGAGAAAGCAAAGCCTTGGTATAAAAATTTTTTAGCACATTTACAGAGTAACAGGAATCTTGCTTTTGAATTATTAAGCTGTTCAGAAATTGTAAACCCCAATCTGCCTGAGGCCACTTTTGTCCTGTTTCCAAAGATTCAAAACGGAATGTCCAGCGATCAATTTGCCCAACATGTGTTAACACAGGGAAAAGTTGCCATTGTTCCAGGATCAGAAAGATGGTTCGGAAAAGGGGCAGAAGGACACATCAGAATTTGCTTTTCCACATCACAGGAAATTTTAGAAGAAGGAATTAACAGAATTATTACCAGTTTTTAATATTAAAATTTTTCATTAAATTTAAATAATAAGTTATTATTTTACCGAAATTAGCACAAATCAATACCAAATTAAGATATTCATACTAAATATTAAATTTTAATATTGATTTAAAAATAAATATTGATAATTTTGATTAAATCACCATCCAAAATTATCAATATGAAAATAAAATACATCAGCATTATTTTTCTTGGAGTTTCCACTCTTTCCTATGCCCAGCAAATAAAGGATACCTTGAAAGAATCTAAAATAGACGAAGTAGCAATCACCGGAAGCCGGAATAAAAAAAGAACAGTAGTAAATACGCCCGTTCCTATTGATATTATCGACATCAAACAGGTGAGCCAGTCAACAGGGCAAGTAGAAATCAACCAGCTTTTACAGTTTTCCGCACCTTCTTTCAATTCCAACAAACAATCGGGGTCTGACGGTGCTGATGCAGTAGATCCTGCCACTTTAAGAGGTTTAGGTCCTGATCAAACCCTGCTTTTATTAAATGGAAAAAGATATCACCAGTCTTCACTGATCAATCTTTTCGGAACTAAAGGAAGAGGAAACACAGGATACGACATGAATACCATTCCCATTGGCGCCATAAAAAGAGTGGAGGTCCTTCGTGACGGAGCCTCAGCTCAATATGGTTCTGATGCTATCGCAGGAGTAATCAATGTCATTCTTAATGACCGGGATAAAGGTTTTGAAGGAAATGCTTTTTATGGAATGAATCTTTTCAAAAGTCCCGGAAATAACGATGTGGTTTCTGATCACAAAGTGGACGGAACAACCTTTGATTTCAGTGGAAATTTAGGAACTAAAATAGGATCAAAAGGAGGTTTTGGAAACTTTACGGTAGAATTTATGAACAAAGATTATGCGATACGAAATGCAAATCCTGATATTTACAATGATCCGCTGGCACCAAGACAGCGCTTCGGGGATGCAAAAGCTCAGAACATTTACTTTTTCGGAAATATTGAGCTTCCCTTATCTGATGCTCTGAAATTCTATTCCCGTCAGGGCTTTTCACATAGAAATACCAAAGCCTACGCATGGACAAGATCAGCAGATGCAGACGGAAATATTCCTGAAATTTATCCTACAGGATTCAATCCGATTGAAAATACAAGCATTACAGATTTTACGTTTGACAACGGCCTGAAATTCAAGGTTGCCGGATGGGATGTAGATTTTTATAATGCTTTTGGCAACAACAGATTTACCTATCAGATTGACAATACGATTAATGCCACTCTTGGTATCAAATCACCTACAAGCTTTAATGCCGGAGGGCATTCATTATTACAGAATACAACCGGTTTTAATGCGGTGAAGCAGTTCAAGGTGCTGGAAGGACTTAATATCGCTTTCGGATCGGAATTCAGGTATGAAAAATTTGACATCATCAAAGGGGAAGAAGCTTCTTATGCCATGTATGATGTAAATGGAAACCCTGTAACTGCCAGCACACCCCAAAACTTACTGGTCACCAACCCTTTAAGCGGTAATGTAAGGCCGGGTGGTTCTCAGGGATTTCCGGGATATTCTACAGACATTGGCAAAAGCAGAAATAACTTTGCGGCATATGTAGACACTGAACTTGACGTTACAAAAAACTGGATGGTAAGCATTGCCGGAAGATTTGAAAATTATAATGATTTCGGAAGCACTTTAAATGGAAAATTCGCAACAAGATATGCAATCACCCCGCAGTTTGCCTTCCGTGGTTCCGTTTCTACCGGGTTCAGAGCTCCTTCTCTGGCTCAGAAATACTACAGCCAGCAGTTTACCAACTTTCAGGGTGGCCAATTGGTTACCATTCAGCTAGCTTCTAATGATAGTAAAATTGCAGGCAGCCTTGGAATTCCTCAATTAAAACAGGAAACATCCGTGAATGGAAGTGCCGGATTTACGTTTAACACAGGAAAATTTACAGCAACAGTGGATGGATATTATATTCAGGTAAAAAACAGAATCGTTCTTACCGGATATTTCGCACAAGCAGACTTGCCGGCAGAAGTTCAGGCAGAGAATCCATATATTGACCAGGTACAGTTTTTCTCCAATGCTATAGATACCAAAACAAAAGGAGTGGATCTTATTTTAAGCTACACTGAAAACCTTGGTTCCGGGAAACTGACTGCTACCTTAGCCGGAAACTATAATGATATGGAAATCACCAAAGTGAATACTTCAGAAAAGCTTGCAGGGAAGGAAGATATTTACCTGAGCGAAAGAGAAAAAGCTTTTATTCTCGCTTCTGCCCCAAAAACAAAAGTCAATTTAAACCTCAATTATAAGATCAACAAATTCAATGCGAATCTGCAGCTGGTAAGGTTTGACAAAGCAACACTGATTGGTTATGATGGTACAGAACAGGTATATAACCCAAAAGTAACTACCGATATTTCTTTCGGCTACGAGTTTTGCAAGAACCTGAACCTGACCCTGGGCAGTAAAAATTTATTCAACAGATATCCAACTCTGCAAACCACTCAGGTGAGCAGCGGGAATACAGAATCCGGAGGTATTTTTGATCCCGTACAGATGGGATTTGCCGGAAGACAGGCTTTTGCCAGACTTAACTTTAAGTTTTAAAATAAGGCAGAAAGCTAGATGAAGAGAGATGGAAGTTACAATAGAGAGAAATTCTTATTAAACCCTCAAAACATCCAGCTCTCAGCTCCCATACAAAAGCTTACAGAAAGTTTCTGTAGGCTTTTTTTATTTTTTTGAAATTTTATAAAGCTTACCGCTGTCAGTTACTGCATAAAGATTTCCGTCCATTCCGTTTAATACATCTCGGAAACGTTCTTTCTGATCTGCAAGAAGACGTTCTTCACCTACCACTTTATTATCTTTCATTACAATTCTGTCAATATGCTCACCGCTTAAACATCCTATAATCAGGTTTCCTTTCCATTCCTCGATATTCCCTGTATAAAAAGTAATTCCGCTTGGTGAAATCACGGGATCCCAGTAATAAACAGGCTGCTCAGTTCCTTCTCTTTGGGTGATTCCCTCTCCTACTTTGTCTCCTGAATATTCAATTCCATAGGTTACATCTCCCCAGCCGTAATTTTTCCCAGGTTGGATCAGATTGATCTCATCCCCGCCTCTCGGGCCCATCTCTACATCCCACAAATTGCCATTAGGATCAATAGCCATTCCCTGCGGATTACGTACACCATAAGCATAAATTTCAGGTTTATAGCCCTGCTTTCCGATAAAGGGATTTCCAGGGGCCGATTTTCCGTCTTTTGTGATTTTTAGAATTTTCCCAAGATAATTATCCGTTTTCTGAGCATATACACGGGTTATCTTATCCGATCTTTCTCCTGTGCTGACAAATAAATTTCCATCTTTATCAAAAGCAAGACGGCTTCCGTAGTGTTTATCCCCATCATAAGAAGGTTCTGCACGGAAAATAACTTTTACTTCTGAGATATTTTTGAGATCTGCAGACAGCTTACCTTTCGCCACGGAAGTTAAATTTCCTTTTCCAAACGGTTCCGAAAAACTGAAATAAATAATATTGTTGGTAGTAAAATCAGGATCAAGGGCTACATCAAGCATTCCACCCTGACCTTTTGAATCCACTTTTGGAAAACCTTCTATTTTTGAAACTTGTTTTCCATCCGTTGAAACAATGTTCATGTGACCTTTCTTGTCTGTGATCAGAAATTTTCCGTCAGGTAAATTGATAATTCCCCAGGGTCTTCCCAAATCTTTATTCAATATCTCTACATTATAGGCCATTGTAGTTTTTACTGCCTTGATTCTTGTCTGCCCTTTAAATGCCGGTTTATAGTCAGAATTAGGCTTCTCTGTCTCTACACTTCCGTCATTTCCGGTTTTCTGAGCATTTGCATGATTTTCTTTGCACGATGACAAAATAAGAAAAAGACTCAGTACCGGGACATAAAATTGATTGATTTTCATAACATTATGATTGGTGATTATACAATGAATGGAAAAATAATGCCATACAAACCTCTTAAAATAGTCTCCTTAAAAAAAATAAAAAATTGTACCCCAAAAAAAGAAGAATAAAACTTTCTGAATACCATCCATTCTGTTAAAATTTTATTATCAAAATATTCATCTTCAAAACATTATCCTGCCTAATAATTTCTTTCGTATTTTTGTTGTATACATTCTTTTCTATGGATTTTAAGCTTCAATCAGAATATAAACCTACCGGAGATCAGCCTCAAGCTATTGAAAAACTTACTGAAGGTATAGAGATCGGTGAGAAATATCAAACTCTTCTCGGAGTTACCGGCTCCGGAAAAACCTTTACGGTTGCTAATGTTGTAAAAAATGTTCAGCGCCCAACCTTAGTTCTGGCACACAATAAAACTCTTGCGGCACAGCTCTTCATGGAGTTTAAAGAGTTTTTTCCGGAAAATGCCGTAGAATACTTTGTCAGTTACTATGATTACTACCAGCCTGAGGCTTATATTGCCACAACAGGAACTTATATTGAGAAAGACCTGAGCATCAATGAAGAAGTTGAAAAACTACGTCTTTCTGCAACAGCCAGCTTGCTTTCAGGAAGAAGAGATGTTTTGATTGTGGCATCTGTTTCCTGTATTTATGGTATCGGAAACCCTACAGAATTTCATAAATCTTTAATTTCCATTGCTATCGGTGAAAAAGTGACAAGAACCGCTCTTCTCCACTCATTAGTTAATGCATTATACGCCAGAACATTAAATGAATTCCAGAGAGGAACATTCCGTGTAAAAGGAGATGTAATTGATGTTTTCCCTGCTTATACTGATAATGCCATCAGAATTCAGTTTTTTGGGGATGAAATTGAAAAGATCCAAAGCTTTGACCCTGTTACTGGGAATGTGGAGGATAATTTTGATCAAATACAAATTTATCCTGCCAATCTTTTTGTAACCTCAAAGGAGACCTTAAACGGTGCCATTAAAGACATTCAGGATGATATGGTAAAACAGGTTGATTTCTTTAGCTCTATTGGAAAACCACTAGAAGCAAAACGACTTCAGGAAAGAACTGAACTGGATCTTGAAATGATTAAAGAGCTTGGCTATTGTTCGGGAATTGAAAACTATTCAAGATATCTGGACGGCCGTCTTCCGGGAACAAGACCTTTCTGTCTGATTGATTATTTCCCTAAAGACTTTTTGATGGTTATTGATGAAAGTCACGTAACGGTTCCACAGGTTCATGCCATGTATGGTGGTGACCGAAGCAGAAAAGAGGCATTGGTGGAATACGGTTTCAGACTTCCGGCTGCGATGGACAACAGACCTTTAAAGTTTGAAGAATTTGAAGCCATTCAGAATCAGGTAATCTATGTATCTGCAACTCCTGCAGATTATGAGCTTGAGAGAACCGGAGGAGCTTATATAGAGCAGATCATCCGTCCAACAGGACTACTTGACCCGATTATTGAGGTAAGACCTACCATAAACCAGATTGATGATTTAATGGAAGAAATCCATAAAAGATCTGATGCTGATGAAAGAGTACTGGTAACCACTTTAACGAAGAAAATGGCGGAAGAGCTTACGAAATACTTTACCAAATTCGGAATCAGAACAAGATATATTCACTCTGATGTTGAAACACTTGAACGTATTCAGATTATGCAGGACCTTCGTCTAGGGCTTTTTGATGTACTTATCGGAGTTAATTTATTACGAGAAGGATTGGATTTACCTGAGGTTTCTTTGGTTGCTATTTTGGATGCCGATAAAGAAGGAATGCTGAGAAGCAGAAGATCAATGATCCAAACCGTAGGACGTGCCGCCAGGAATGTGAACGGAAAAGCAATCATGTATGCTGATAAAATCACCAAATCTATGCAGGCTACTTTGGATGAAACCGAATACCGCCGTGCCAAACAAATGCAGTACAATGAGGATCACGGCCTGAAGCCAAAAGCATTAAATAAAAAGATTTCTGAAAATCTTGTCGGAAGAAGCAAAGACTTCCCTGATGAAAAATATACCCAGAAAGAAATTCTTCAAAAAGTTGCTGAAACAAAAGCAACCTATGCAAGTGAGGATATAGAGAAAATGATTACACAGAAGCAGAAAGAAATGGAAACTGCAGCAAAAAATCTTGACTTTATAAAAGCAGCCAAGCTGAGAGATGAAATTGCAGCTTTGAAAGCTTAATAAACTGGTTTATAAAAAAGCTTCGGCGGCATCTTTGATGCCGCCGAAGCTTTTTATTGAGATTGAAATATTTTAATTTTTACAATCCGTTTCTTACTGCTGCCCTGATGGGAGTCAAAAGATCCATCAAACCGTTCAATTTGATCTCATAAACTGTTGAAAGCTGCATTCCCAGTTTTCCCTTTGGCATTCCGTTTTTGTTGAACCATTCCAGATAGCTGATCGGAAGGTCAATCAGAACCGTTCCTTCGTACTTACCGAAAGGCATTTTCATTACACAGATTTCTTTTAATATTTCGGGATTGAGTCCTTCCACTTTTTATATAATTAAATTAATTTTTCTTTAATATCATCCTGTCTGGGAAGTTCAAGATCCGGAGGTGTATCTTCATCCGAAAATTCATTTCTGTAGATCTGAACCAGAAGAAGTGTCAGTGAGATCAGAATAGGACCGAAAATAAGCCCCATAAAGCCAAAAAGATTCATTCCCATGATAATCCCAAATATTGTATTCAATGGGTGAATGTTTTCGAGTTTCTTTAAGAGGGTAAAACGAAGAAGATTATCAGTAAGACCTACTACAACAAGACAGTATATTGCTAAGCCAACTCCCTGGCCTGTATTCCCTTCAGCAATCATGAAGATACATACCGGAACATACACAATAGCAGTTCCTACAACGGGGATTACTGAAGCCGCGGCTGTTAATGCAAAAAGCAATACAGGTCCCGGTGCTCCGAAAATAAGATATCCAATAAGTGCAACAATTCCCTGTCCTACTGCTACAACCGGGATTCCGATAGCATTGGCCATAATCAGCTTTCTCATTTTATCGCCAATCAAAGAAATGTTAGCTCTCTTAAGCGGTGCAGAAGAAGTAAGGATTTTTTCGAAGAGCCTTGGCTTTTCCAGCATAAAATAGAGAATAAAATACATAGACATCACTACAGTAAGGGTATTGAACGTACCACTGAGCGCTGATGTTGAAATCTTTCCTACAGAATCTTTCAGTTTTGCCATATTTTCTTTGCTCAGAATATCAAACCCTGTTTTATCGAAAATATAGGTATGTATTTTATCCAGAAAAACATTGAATTTTTCCATATAAGCCTGGGCATTTCCCAGCTTATCAATAATCAGATCAGCAATAAAATAGATCGGAAGAATAAGAACAATAAGGCTTGCAAACATTAATGCAAATGCTGCAAGTGAAGGCTTCCATTTTTTTTCTTCTTGCAGATAAAAGTTATATTTTCTGCAGACAACATAAATGGTGATCGCCCCCAAAACTGAAGGAATAAACAATGCCAGATTAAAACAGATCAGACCCGCTAATACCACAATAATGGCCAGCAACGACATCTGCTTTATCGCAACACTGCTTATTTGTTTGTCCTTATTCATCATGTATTTTGTATTTTATATTTTATTTACTGTACACAATTTGTCTTGGTTTTCCTAAGAAAGCACAATAAGTAGAGTACATTACAATCATAATAAACGGAGCGGTTAAGATCACTCCAATTCCGCAAAGAATAACCCCTGCAATAGAGATCAGGAATCCTAAGAATCCGGTTAGTAAGAAAATTCCATAATTTTCTTTAGCAATATTGAAAGATTTCCCTAAAGCCTCGGTAGCTGAAGCATTTTCAAATAACAGAATAGGATACCCTAATAAAAGGAAAGGATATACAAAAATAATAGGCAGTACACACAATGCAAGAGCAATTGAAGAAATAATTCCTGATAGAAGACTGTAAATCAATATATTCACAAAATTCTGACGGTACCCGATGAATAGATCAGAAAACTCAATAGGACTTTTGGTATTATATTTATTCACCATGTAGATCAATCCTACATACAGAGGAGATAATAAGAGACCGAAAAGACTGGAAGCTCCCATATACAAAGGAAGTCCCGGAGCACTCCAATAATTGAAGTCACCTCCGGAAGATTTCATATCTTCTACAATGGAAGCAGAGTCAAATCCGGTAAGCATCTGAATAACAGACCCTCCAACCAGATAAATAATCATTGCTACGATTCCGTAACCGAAAACACCTTTATACATTTCAAAGGCATGAGAAATAATAGACCCCGTATCTCTGTTAGGTACAGAGCCTTGCTGATCAAATTCGTTAAATTCAGACATAGTTTAAATATTTAATGATTTTACCAAATTTAGTTTATTTTAGTAAAAAATCATATTAAACACGAATGAATTTTAACTTTTCTCTGAAAAAACGGTTTTATAAAGTGAATAAATCATTGCATTCCAAAAAGGGAACGTGAAAAGTCCTCCTATCAAAAACAGAGCAAAACCTAAGTACTTAAATAAAAAAGCAACGATTACACAGACCATTATTTCCACGAAATACATTTTAAGAGCTTTAAAATTCAGAGAAATTGCCTCGAATATCCTTTTGTTCGTAAAAAACATAAGTGGTGCTACAAATAAAGTCACAGCAACCCAAATCACCGCCAGTACTATGGTAGGAATTGTAAATCGGTAAATAAAGAACCAGAAAATAAAATACCCCACATATTTAAAAAAGTTGAGCCCATTGTACCCCGCAAACAGATCCCCGATCACAATATTCTCTTTAAGATCAATTTTCCTGAAGATTTGGAACATTCCGAGATTCAATGGATACAAAAATGCCGTAGTTCCCAAGATGGCCAGTGTAAACATCTGATAATTTTCTGTAGCCGTTATTGCCTCCATTTTTTTCAAATAAACCTGAGTTCCTTGCAGAAAGGCTTCCTGCAATTCCTTGTTATAAGAAAAAACATCATACTTCTCTCCGAAAAGCATAACTGCGATAAGCAGTATTCCAAAAAAGATGATGGAAAACATCAACTGAAAAACCAGTGTTTTATTCCAATAAAAAAAAGCCTGCTTCAATATAAAATCTAGTCCCGGTTTCTGAGGGTATTTGTTCTGCATCATAAAAAATTTATGCAAAAGTAAACATCAATAAGTATTTTTGCAGAATGTTTTCAGTGAATCATCAAAAATTTATGGAAATGGACGAGCTTTCTCTTCAGAAGGTTCCCTATTTTTTCGTAATCGATTTTCTCTCGGAGAATGTCGAAATATACAAAGAACATGAAATTGAAAAAGCAGGTTTAATTATTGATTTTCAGGGGTTTTCAAACAAAAAAGAAGCACATGCGTTAGATAAAAAAGTAGTCTGGAAATCGTTTCCTGAAACGTTGGAAAGCTTTAAAATCGGATTTGATAAAGTTCAGAAAAATATTCGTTTGGGAAACTCTTATTTAGTAAACTATACTAGAAAAACAAAGATAGAGACAAATTTAACCTTGGAAGAAATTTTTTATCATTCAAATGCGAAGTATAAAGTTTTTTATAAAGATTTTTTTGTATTTTTTTCTCCTGAAACTTTTGTAAAGATCATTGACGGAAAAATTTTCACTTATCCTATGAAAGGTACGATTGATGCTTCCATTGAAAATGCAGCAGAAATACTGAAGAATGATAAAAAGGAAAAAGCAGAACATTACACCGTAGTAGATCTGCTCCGTAATGATCTGAGTATGGTGGCTGATGATGTAAAAGTGGATCAGTTCCAGCATATTGATTTCATCAAAACCCAGCAAAAGGATTTGTATGCAATGAGTTCTGAAATTTCAGGTATAATAAAAACTGAATTTGATGGAAAAACAGGAAGTATCATGCAGAAGCTTCTTCCTGCAGGCTCTATTTTAGGAGCTCCCAAGCCTAAAACACTGGAAATAATTCTGGATGCAGAAGGTTATGAAAGAGGATATTACACGGGCGTTTGCGGTTGGTTTGACGGCAAGAATGTAGACAGCTGTGTAATGATACGCTTTATAGAAAAAGAAGGAGACCAACTTTATTTCAAAAGCGGAGGCGGTATAACGCACATGAGTAAATTAGAAGACGAATATCAGGAAATGAAAAATAAAATCTATGTCCCAATTCATTGAAAGCATTAAAGTAGAAGATCAGGAGATTTTTCTATTAGATCTACACCAGAAACGTGTCAACCAAACATTCTCCCATTTCGGGAAAGAAGACTCCATTGATCTGGCCAAGATCTATAAAAATCTGCAGCATGATGAGGATGGTCTTTTCAAACTAAGAATATCTTATGATCTCGACAAAAGAATCAGGACACAGATGATTCCTTACGCTATTCCTGAGATTCAGAATTTCAAGCTGGTAGAAAACAACAGTTTTGATTACTCATTCAAGTTTGAAGACCGTAAAGAGTTGGATAAAATGAAGATGAAATCCAAAGCAGAAGAAATTATCATCGTTAAAAATAATCATATCACCGACACCTCTTTTTCCAACCTTTTATTTTTAAAAGGGAAAGACTGGTTTACTCCAGCTACCTATTTGCTGAACGGAGTACAAAGGCAGCATCTTTTAAAGCATAAAAAGATCAAAGAAGCGGAAATCACTTTGCAAAATATAAAGCAATTCACCCATTTCCAGATCATTAATGCATTGAATGATTTTGATGATATGTTCATCTATCCTATCGACAGAATTATCAATCTGCCGGGGAATGAAGAATATCTTGATCTTTAAGATTATTTCATAAATTCAAAGTACGACTTCAGCACATCTGCGCTATTCTTCCCGTGAGTATTTACTTCCAGGATTTTTGGCTTTGCGTCAGGTTTAAAGAAGTTCTCAAGAACTCTGTCAAGCGTAATTTCATCCTCTACTTTTACATAGGAGAACCCGAAGTGCTTGGCAAGAGATTCAGCATTCTTACGGTGTTTTGTGGCAATAAACTCGTCTAATGTATTCGGGTTGGCATTTCCAGGCCCTGGAATGATTTTAAAGATATTTCCTTCACCATTATTGAAGATCATAATTCTTACAAACGGCGGAATATATTGATTCCAAAGTCCATTGATATCGTAAAAGAAACTTAAATCTCCTGTGATCAGCAAAGTAGGATTTTCATTTTTAATAGCAAATCCCATTGCAGTAGAAGTAGACCCGTCAATACCGCTGGTTCCTCTGTTACAGTACATTTTTCGTTTTCCAAAATCAAACAGCTGTGCATATCTGATCCCAGAGGAGTTACTGAAATGAATATTATAATTTTCAGGAATCGTCTGTGAAGCTTTATTGAAGAAATAAAAATCTGAGAAATCAATCGTATTTAAAAACTGCTCGTGTTTAGCATCTTTTTTATCCCTTAAAACGTCCCAAAGGTTAAAATAAGGTCTAGGTTCCAGATTGATAAATTTCAACAATTTTGAGAAGAAAACTTCAGGCTTAACTTCAATTTTTTCTGTCAGTGAGAAATAAGTATCCGGCTGCCATACTTCATCCAGATGCCAGTGCTGCTTTGGACGGGCACTTCTCAGGAACTGTTTTACTTTTTTGGAAACTACATTCTGCCCCACCGTAATCAACAGGTCAGGAGCATACGTTTTATAGTCTTCCTCGGTAAAGTTAAAAATATAACGGTCTATATGTTTGAAAAACTTCTCGTGATGCAGGTTTGAATTGGCTTCACTTAAAACAATAACAGAATGGTTTTTCACCAATTGTGTCAATTGATTTTCCAATTCGGGGCTGTAATCCCTTGTTCCTACCAAAAGCATAATTCTTTGTGAAGTATGCCATTCTGCAACCAGATTTGAAGGGATTTCATATTCTTTATGCTTAATTGTTTTTTCTACAGTAGGAAAAGTAGGAAGTTCCGAAACAAGCTCATACAAAGGCTCTTCCAAAGGAATATTAATATGCACCGGCCCCTGCTTTTCAAAGCAAAGTTCAATGGCTTTTTTAATGATATCGAAATTAATATCTTCTGCATGTTCCTTACTGTCTTCCAAAAGCTGGAAGTCACCATAGGAATGCTGATGAAAAACATCCTTCTGTCTTATCGTCTGTCCATCGAACAGATCAACAAAATCGGTGGGTCTGTCGGCAGTAAGTACCAATAGTGGAATATTCTGATAAAAAGCCTCAGTAACAGCGGGATAGTAGTTCACAACTGCAGATCCGCTTGTGCAGGTAATTGCAACCGGTTTTTTCTCGCTTTTCGCCATTCCCATTGCTACAAAAGCAGCACTTCTTTCGTCTACAATACTGTAACAGTTAAAACTATCTATCTCCGAAAAATGAATGGCCAAAGGAGCATTTCTTGACCCCGGAGAAATTACGATATCAGCAATTCCGTACTGTTGAAGAAGATGTGCAAGTATTTGGATACTTCTCTTAGAAGAATATTTTTTCATACAGCAAATTTAACTTATAAATAATGATTTTAAAATCATTTAATTTAAAAAAAATGTAATTTTGCTATTCGTAAATTTCTAAAAATGGATAAAATACCTAGTGTAGACCTGCGTGATTTCCTTTCGGACAACCCGGAACGCAAACAGAAATTTGTAAATGAAATCGGAAAAGCTTATGAAGAAATTGGTTTTGTAGCCTTAAAAGGCCACTTTCTTGATGACAACCTAGTGGATGATTTGTATGGAGAGGTAAAAAACTTTTTTGAACAGCCAGTGGAAACGAAACAGAAGTATGAGATTCCAGGAATTGGTGGCCAGAGAGGTTATGTAGGATTCGGTAAAGAAACTGCAAAAGGTTTCAAAAAAGGAGACTTAAAAGAATTTTGGCATTTTGGGCAATATTTGTCTGATGATTCAAAATACAAAACTGAGTATCCAGACAATGTAATTGTTGATGAACTTCCAAAATTCAACGAAGTAGGTAAAGAGGCATTTCAGATGCTTGAGAAAACAGGACAGTATGTTCTAAGAGCTTTAGCATTACACCTTGGTTTAAATGAATTTTATTTTGATGACAAGATCGCAGAAGGAAATTCTATTTTAAGACCTATTCACTATCCGCCAATTACTGAAGAACCGGATGATGCTGTAAGAGCAGCTGCTCATGGGGATATCAACCTTATTACTCTTTTAATGGGAGCACAGGGTAAAGGTCTTCAGGTTCAAAATCACAACGGAGAATGGATTGATGCTATTGCAGAACCGGATGAACTGATGATCAATGTTGGAGATATGCTTTCAAGACATACCAACAATAAATTGAAATCTACCATCCACAGAGTGGTAAATCCGCCAAGAGAAATGTGGAGTACTTCAAGATATTCAATTCCTTTCTTTATGCATCCTATCAGTGCAATGTCCTTAAATGCACTTGAGAATTGTGTAGACGAAAACAATCCAAAACTATACGAAGATACAACTGCCGGAGAATTCCTGCATGAAAGATTGATCGAACTGGGATTGATTAAAAAATAAAAAGAAACGGCTGTCTCAAACTAGAGGCAGCCGTTTTTACTATATCATATTTACTCATTTTCCGAATAACTATTTCTTAAAGTAGTACTTATTTTAAATATTACTTAATCTGTACTTAATATTCATGATAACAGCAGGCAGATTAACTACTTATTCTATCCTGTAATACAATAAAATTCCGGACACGGAGTTGTTTGTGTAAAAGTCCCCCACGGACAGATACAGGTATAAGTATCGCCGCCACCGCCAGGGTTTCCTCCCCCTCCAGGATTTCCACTATCGGGTACACATTTCCCACCCGAGCAAATCTCTCCCGCAGAGCAGCCTCCTTCTCCAGGCCCTCCACCCTCAAAACAAAATGCAGGGAAGTCTACTCCAGCAACAATACTTCTCTTGTCATCTCTTGAAAGTTTTTTTAAATTTTTCATAGTTTTTGATTTTTGATATTTCCTACTCTATAAGCTTTTCGGATAACGCTTTCTTAAAAATAATATTTATTTCATTAATAATCAAATATTTAAATTAAATTGAATCTCTAACAAATTCAAGAATCACTAGTTTTATTAAAATTTATTTAATTATATACCATATCTTTTTTAATTTAAAATATTTTATCTATTTTTACTTTACCTACAAATTTTTAATTAAAACAATATGAAAAATTTAAAAAAACTACAAAAAGACCAATTAAAAAACATTTCTGGAGGTGCTACTCTTCCCGAAACAGATTTCTGTATGTATTATTGCAGTGGAGTAATAGTTTGCGCTACCTGCAGTGATGATTTCAAATGCCCGGACATAAACAGTGATATGTAAGCTTTACATTCATAATGTCATAAAATGGAAACCGTTTCTTTATAGAAGCGGTTTTTTTGTTTCTTTTGGCTTAAAATAAGATAGATTCTGAGAGATTATAAATCTTTTCTACACAATGTAAGTTCTTGTATATAATAGCCGATTTACAAGCTTAAAAAGGATCAATAGGTACGGGCTTTAGCCAAAACTTATGATTTGATGAGTTCTTAGAAAAGATAAAATACGGTTCCTGGATTGTATAGATATAGATTCGGAGTAAGAAGTTGGGGATAATAAACGGTAATAGTGACAGCAAAGAGGTATCAGCTAGTAAGATGAAGAATGGTTAATGAGAATGGATAATCAGTAACGGGCAATAATAGCGATCTATTTACATATTGATGATTGCTTATTATCTATTACTTATTGCTCATCATTTATCTGTAAGTTGGGCTGGGTTGGGTCGAACTGGGCTTAGCCGGATAGGTGGGGTTATACAACAAAAAAAAATCCTTTATCATAAGATAAAGGATTTTTAAAAATAAAATAAAAACTGGCGGCGGCCTACTCTCCCGCTTTCGCAGTACCATCGGCGCTGGTGGGCTTAACTTCTGTGTTCGGAATGGGAACAGGTGAGCCCCACCGCTAAAACCACCCTAAAGAAGGTATATAGCATCTGGCTTTTTGCTCATTGCTTTTGGCTTTTTGCCAATCGCTAACTGCTAGTTGCCAATTGCGTTTTTAAGCGATAAAAACTTTCACAAAGACAAAACCTTCAATGCACATAAAGCACCTGGTTTATATAGTAACCATAGACTATAAATCTACGGGTAATTAGTACTACTCGGCTATGACATTACTGTCTTTACACCTGTAGCCTATCAACGTCGTCATCTCCAACGACCCTTAAAAGATGTCTCATCTTGAGGCGAGTTTCGCACTTATATGCTTTCAGTGCTTATCTCTTCCAAACGTAGCTACTCAGCGGTGCACCTGGCGGTACAACTGATACACCAGAGGTTTGTTCAATTCGGTCCTCTCGTACTAGAATCAAGCCCTCTCAAACATCTAACGCCCGCAATAGATAGAGACCGAACTGTCTCACGACGTTCTGAACCCAGCTCGCGTGCCACTTTAATGGGCGAACAGCCCAACCCTTGGGACCTTCTCCAGCCCCAGGATGTGACGAGCCGACATCGAGGTGCCGAACCTCCCCGTCGATGTGAGCTCTTGGGGGAGACTAGCCTGTTATCCCCGGAGTACCTTTTATCCTATGAGCGATGGCCCTTCCATACGGAACCACCGGATCACTATGTCCTGCTTTCGCACCTGATCGACTTGTAGGTCTCACAGTCAAGCACCCTTATGCCATTACACTCTACGCACGGTTACCAAGCGTGCTGAGGGTACCTTTGAAAGCCTCCGTTACTCTTTTGGAGGCGACCACCCCAGTCAAACTACCCACCACGCAATGTCCTTCTAAAAGAAGTTAGGCTCCAAGTAAGTAAAGGGTGGTATTTCAACGTTGGCTCCACCTACACTAGCGTGCAAGCTTCAAAGCCTCCCACCTATCCTACACATTACTTACTCAAAGTCAATACGAAGTTATAGTAAAGGTTCACAGGGTCTTTTCGTCCCATTGCGGGTAATCGGCATCTTCACCGATACTACAATTTCACCGAGCTCGTGGCTGAGACAGTGCCCAGATCGTTACACCATTCGTGCAGGTCGGAACTTACCCGACAAGGAATTTCGCTACCTTAGGACCGTTATAGTTACGGCCGCCGTTTACTGGGGCTTCAGTTAATGCCTTCGGTTTAACCCTAAGCACCTTCCTTAACCTTCCAGCACCGGGCAGGTGTCAGACCCTATACAGCATCTTTCGATTTAGCAGAGTCCTGTGTTTTTGATAAACAGTCGCCTGGGCCTCTTCACTGCGGCCACCATTGCTGATGGCGTCTCTTCTTCCGAAGTTACGAGACTATTTTGCCTAGTTCCTTAGCCACGACTCACTCGAGCACCTTAGGATTCTCTCCTCGACCACCTGTGTCGGTTTTGGTACGGGTTGCTTCACTTCGGCTTTTCTTGGATCAGATTACACTACAGCAGCTTCGCCCGAAGGCTAGGCCTTGACTATTCCGTCAGTCTTTAGCAGCTACATCCAACCGTCCCCTTTTTAGTGTGAGCAAGTATGGGAATATTAACCCATTGTCCATCTACTACCCTTTCGGGTTCGCGTTAGGTCCCGACTAACCCTCAGCTGATTAGCATGGCTGAGGAAGCCTTGGTCTTTCGGTGAGCAGGTTTCTCGCCTGCTTTATCGTTACTTATGCCTACATTTTCTTTTCTATCCGCTCCACAATACCTCACGATACTGCTTCGGCGCAAATAGAATGCTCTCCTACCAGATATATCTAAAATATAAATCCATAGCTTCGGTAATATGTTTATGCCCGATTATTATCCATGCCGGACCGCTCGACTAGTGAGCTGTTACGCACTCTTTAAATGAATGGCTGCTTCCAAGCCAACATCCTAGCTGTCAATGCAGTCCAACCGCGTTGTTTCAACTTAACATATATTTTGGGACCTTAGCTGTTGGTCTGGGTTCTTTCCCTCTCGGACATGGACCTTAGCACCCATGCCCTCACTGCCGTAGAACATTTATTAGCATTCGGAGTTTGTCAGGAATTGGTAGGCGATGAAACCCCCGCATCCAATCAGTAGCTCTACCTCTAATAAACTTATATACGACGCTGCACCTAAATGCATTTCGGAGAGTACGAGCTATCTCCCAGTTTGATTGGCCTTTCACCCCTACCCACAGGTCATCCGAAGACTTTTCAACGTCAACCGGTTCGGTCCTCCACTCTGTGTTACCAGAGCTTCAACCTGCCCATGGGTAGATCACAAGGTTTCGCGTCTAATCCTACTAACTATGCGCCCTATTCAGACTCGCTTTCGCTCCGGCTCCGGTACTTAATACCTTAACCTCGCTAGTAAAATTAACTCGTAGGCTCATTATGCAAAAGGCACGCCGTCACAGCTTAATGCTGCTCCGACCGCTTGTAGGCGTACGGTTTCAGGTTCTATTTCACCCTTCTATTCGAAGTGCTTTTCACCTTTCCTTCACAGTACTTGTTCACTATCGGTCTTTCAGGAGTATTTAGCCTTGGAGGATGGTCCCCCCATATTCAGACAGGATTTCACGTGTCCCGCCCTACTCATTTATCACTCAAATATGCCTTTCATATACGGGGCTATCACCCTCTACGGCCGTTCTTTCCAGAACATTCTATTAAACATATATCAGCTTTTGGGCTAATCCGCTTTCGCTCGCCACTACTTACGGAATCTCTTCGATTTCTTTTCCTCCGGGTACTTAGATGTTTCAGTTCTCCGGGTTTGCTTCCCCTAAGGGATGACTGGTCTTCAACCAGACGGGTTGCCCCATTCGGACATCTGCGGATCAATTCGTGTGTGCCAATCCCCGCAGCTTTTCGCAGCTTACCACGTCCTTCTTCGCCTCTGAAAGCCTAGGCATCCGCCATACGCCCTTAACGATTTCTTTCCTATTGGTTACTCAAGCGCTTTATGCGCTCGGTTTTCTCTTTGTGATGTCTTTACCGTTAATGTCAATGATCTTAATGTCTTCTTGTTCAACTGATGAACAGATGTTGTTTTTGGCTCCATCCGTAACTTTTAAATCAGTCTTCCAAAACTGTGGAGAATAAGGGAGTCGAACCCTTGACCTCCTGCGTGCAAGGCAGGCGCTCTAGCCAGCTGAGCTAATTCCCCCTCTAGGTGCTGTTGGCGATTTGCTCCTTGCTGTTGGCTTTATTGCCTTCAGCTATAAGCTATTTGCCAGCCGCTTTAATTAGTAGTCTCGGGCAGGCTCGAACTGCCGACCTCTACATTATCAGTGTAGCGCTCTAACCAGCTGAGCTACGAGACTTTGTATGAGTAATGATCCATGAGTAATAAGTAATCCCTTTTCCTCTTCTGCATTTCTCAATCTCTTTCCCTTTACTAATTTCTAGTGGGTTTTGTATTGTTAATATAACCAACCAAACAAAAAACTAAAGCTTTACTTTAAGTAAGTACTTTGTACTTGCGTACTAATTTTGTTTATCGTCCCTAAAGACGCTCTAAAATGAGATGTTCCAGCCGCACCTTCCGGTACGGCTACCTTGTTACGACTTAGCCCTAGTTACCTGTTTTACCCTAGGCAGCTCCTGTTCGGTCACCGACTTCAGGTACCCCAGACTTCCATGGCTTGACGGGCGGTGTGTACAAGGCCCGGGAACGTATTCACCGCGCCATGGCTGATGCGCGATTACTAGCGATTCCAGCTTCATAGAGTCGAGTTGCAGACTCCAATCCGAACTGAGACCGGCTTTCGAGATTTGCATCACTTCGCAGTGTAGCTGCCCTCTGTACCGGCCATTGTATTACGTGTGTGGCCCAAGGCGTAAGGGCCGTGATGATTTGACGTCATCCCCACCTTCCTCTCTACTTGCGTAGGCAGTCTCACTAGAGTCCCCAACTTAATGATGGCAACTAGTGACAGGGGTTGCGCTCGTTGCAGGACTTAACCTAACACCTCACGGCACGAGCTGACGACAACCATGCAGCACCTTGAAAAATGTCCGAAGAAAAGTCTATTTCTAAACCTGTCATTTCCCATTTAAGCCTTGGTAAGGTTCCTCGCGTATCATCGAATTAAACCACATAATCCACCGCTTGTGCGGGCCCCCGTCAATTCCTTTGAGTTTCATTCTTGCGAACGTACTCCCCAGGTGGCTAACTTATCACTTTCGCTTAGTCTCTGAACCCGAAAGCCCAAAAACGAGTTAGCATCGTTTACGGCGTGGACTACCAGGGTATCTAATCCTGTTCGCTCCCCACGCTTTCGTCCATCAGCGTCAGTTGTTGCTTAGTAACCTGCCTTCGCAATTGGTGTTCTAAGTAATATCTATGCATTTCACCGCTACACTACTTATTCCAGCTACTTCAACAACACTCAAGACATGCAGTATCAATGGCAGTTTCACAGTTAAGCTGTGAGATTTCACCACTGACTTACACATCCGCCTACGGACCCTTTAAACCCAATAAATCCGGATAACGCTTGCACCCTCCGTATTACCGCGGCTGCTGGCACGGAGTTAGCCGGTGCTTATTCGTATAGTACCTTCAGCTACCCTCACGGGTAGGTTTATCCCTATACAAAAGAAGTTTACAACCCATAGGGCCGTCGTCCTTCACGCGGGATGGCTGGATCAGGCTCTCACCCATTGTCCAATATTCCTCACTGCTGCCTCCCGTAGGAGTCTGGTCCGTGTCTCAGTACCAGTGTGGGGGATCACCCTCTCAGGCCCCCTAAAGATCGTAGACTTGGTGAGCCGTTACCTCACCAACTATCTAATCTTGCGCGTGCCCATCTCTATCCACCGGAGTTTTCAATATCAAATGATGCCATCTGATATATTATGGGGTATTAATCTCCCTTTCGAAAGGCTATCCCCCAGATAAAGGCAGGTTGCACACGTGTTCCGCACCCGTACGCCGCTCTCTAGATCCCGAAAGATCTATACCGCTCGGCTTGCATGTGTTAGGCCTCCCGCTAGCGTTCATCCTGAGCCAGGATCAAACTCTCCATTGTATGTTTGTCTGACTCACTCAAAGTTTTTTAACGCTTTAGTTTTTCCTTACTTGGTTGTTATATTGTATGTCAATGATCTTTATATCTTTCGCTTTGTAACGAAGCACTCTCTTCTGTCAGTGGCGCTCCGTATTTGCGAGTGCAAAAGTAAAACTTTATTTTGATTTGACCAAATGTTTATGAAGAAAATTTTAAAGTTTTTTAAGTAACCTTAATCCTCTTCCAAAACCTCAATCTCTATACTCCTGCGCTCCCTGTATTTGGGACTGCAAAGATACAAACTCTTTTTAAACCCGCAACTCTTTTTGTGAAAAATTTTGAAGTTTTTTTGCCCGTCTCTTCTTGAAGTATTTTAATGTTTTATGCTTAGCTAAAAGCTCTTCTGCGCTACTGTTATACTCTCGTTTTTCAGTGGGGCAAAGATAACAACTTATAACAACACAAAACAATTTTATTTAACATAAATTTTACCTTTATGTAATATTAAGCCCTAATCAACTGGAACGCAGTGAGAAAAATTTTAAACAAATGTTTGGATGGAGGGATGGATGCGGGAGAGGCGTGGAGAATGGGTAATGAAAGGTATACATATATATAATAGCTAATGCTGTTTTAAAACAAACATGCTTTATATAAGTTGGGGATAATGTTCCTTCTATTGAATATTATGAACCCGGTATTTTGTAATCTGATCCTCATAACACGAATCCTGGATCAGAATTCATAACTTATCATTCATAATTTGTCTTATACCCTAGCCCTGATAGAAATGATTACCCCGCAGCAGAGGTTAGAGAGCTGAGGGCATGAAGGGCGGGAGAGCAAAGGCGCGAGGAGTAAAAATGAATAGCAGGATGGAGCTCCTTATAAAAATCCATGTTACATATATACTATATATATGATAAGCGTTGAACAATTAACAGTGGAAAGTTTATTAACAACAACAATGCTGGAAACAGCTCCTTTTTTATACTATATATAATAGGTAGGGTTAATCCAGATGTCGTGATCAATCAAACATTCTCAATTGCTGATCGCGGGATCCGGTAAAATTAGCCGTCGAAAGCTTTGGAAATTCTTTACCATCGAAAAATTTCTTTCTACCGATCTTAAAAGTTGTGTGAATCATTTCAGCGATGTTGCCCTCTCCCCTTTGTCTTTCAAAATATCTTTTATCTCCGAGCTTCCCGCCCCGCATAGAACGGATGAGATTTAAGACTTTCTGCGCTCTGTCCGGAAAATGTTTTTCTATCCAATTAACAAAAACGGGTTCAACTGTATCATTTAATCTCACCAGGGTATATCCAAATCCCAAAGCACCTGCATCGGAAATGGCTTTTAATATATTCAGAGGTTCGTCACTGTTGAGTCCGGGAATGATGGGAGCAACCATCACATGTACGGGAATGTTGTTTTCGGAGAGAATTTCTACAGCTTTTAATTTATTTTTTGCAGAACTCGTCCTGGGCTCCATCTTTCGTCTCAGTTCTTCATTGATGGTAGGAATACTTAAAGAAACTGAAACCAGATTCTGCTCCGCCATAGGTTTTAAGATATCAAGATCTCTTAACACCATTGCATTTTTTGTCAGAATATTGACAGGATGTCTGTAATCAAGACAAACCTGCAGGAGTTTTCGGGTGATTTCAAATTGTCTTTCGGCGGGCTGATAGCAGTCTGTATTTCCGGATAGCAGAATCGGGGCTGCTTTATAGCCTCTTTTTTGAAAAAATTTCTCCAGTAATTCGGGAGCATTTTTCTTTACCATGATCTTTCTTTCAAAATCAATTCCGGCACTATATCCCCAATACTCATGGGTAGGTCTTGCAAAACAATAGGAGCAGCCATGTTCACACCCCTGATAAGGATTCATGGAATATTCCATCGGAAGGTCTTCGCTCTTTACCTGATTAACAATTGTTTTGGGAAAAACTTCAGTGAAAGAAGTCTTTACTGGTTCGAAATCTTCATCTTCAGGCTCATAGGTATATCTGTCGAAACGATTGATAACGTTTCGCTGAGCGCCCTGACCTTTTATGAAGTTTTCGTTTTGCATTTCTGTGTAAAATTAGAATGGAATTTGCATAAAATAATGAGTTTTAACATTAAAGTTTTCCACAAAAAAATCCAACACTTTCAAAAGCGTTGGATTTTAACATAATTAAATATATTTTTTTACTACTTCAGTGCATAAAATTCCACTCCGTGAGTTTCATCTTCTTGATTTTTGTCGTCAAAGTGTCTGTGATAATCCGAATAGGAATCACTATATTTTTTATCTTTTTTAGTCAATATTTTTTTGATGCTGATTAAACTTAATACTGCCAAAAGACCAACTCCTCCTGCCAGTAAAACTCCAACTTCTTTTTTCATATTTTCATTGATTTAATATTCTTACCATTGCAAAAAGTATACCTATTTTATTTTTTTAAATTATAAATTTTGTTAACATTGAACTTTATTTTTAGGGAAATTACAATCCACTATTTTTCTTATATTTAAAGATTGCAATGGTTTAATTATTGTACTTAACAAGAAAAATATTATTATGGAAAATTCAGGGAATTTTGATGCAATGACAACCTTAAGCGAAGTCATGAAAACGCTTTCTGAAAGAGGGATACACAGAGAATTCAGAATGAACGAAAAATGTGAAATGAAGTTTGAAAATTCTGATAAAGTTTATCAGCCTGCAGAATTGGTGATTTTAAAAACATATCGTTTTGAAGGAGACAGTAATCCTGATGACAATGCAGTGCTTTATGTAGTAAAAGATGGTGCCGGAAACCGTGGAATGATCATAGACTCTTACGGGGCCGACAGCAATTATCCAGGTGAAGAGTTTGATAAGTTTTTAAGAGATATTCCCATTCTGGAAAGTGACGAATTCAATTTTTAACTGGAATCTACCCTATATTAATTTTTTAAACCATTAAGATCGTTTTAATTAAAAAGAGATCTATTTATATAACCTTCAATTAATGGCTCTATCTTAATGGTTTAAGGAATTATTCTTCAGATTTTTCCTTTTTCTTGAAAATATTGTTCAGAAAACCTTTCTTTTCTGCTTCCGGTTTAGGAGTTTCTTTTTTATTTTTTATTTCCTGCTTTATTTCTTTTACGGACTGTTTCATTTCTTTCACAGAAGAAACGGCTTCTTTTACCTTTTTTTCTGTCTTTTCTACATTTTTACCAATAAGGGTTTTCTTTAATCCCTGCTCAATTCCTTTCCAGAATAGATTAAAGAAAGATTTTGTAGGATCACGCTCTACATTTTCTACGGTAACAGCCTCGGGGAAACTACCCGAATTTGATTTTAGAAAAACATTGGCAACAGCTGTCAGGAAACCTTTTTTCTCATGATTATTCTTATTGAGTACGGCAATTTTCAGATCTTTGTGTTTAAGATTAAAGGTTCCATGTAATCCGGCAGGGTTTCCTTTAAAATTAAAGAGCATTTCCTGAATTGTTCCTGCAGTAGCCGTCACATGAAGGTAGGGTCTGATAAACGGATTAATGCCACTGGCCGGAAGATTGGTGGTTTTTCCGGAAATTGCAAAACTATCGTTATTATCAGCAACATCGAAGTTCCAGTTTACAGAAAGTGGCGAGAGGTTCATGAAGGAACAATTGATTTTAATATCCACTTTTGTGGGTTTTCCTTTTATTTTAGCAGAATTTAGGTTTCTGATATTCATATTAAAATTACTGAAGATCAGTTTTCCGGGTCCCATACTTTCCGGAGTATCTTCTTCATATACTAATACTGAGTTTTTCAGATCGAGATTATTAATCGTCATAGGAATTTTAATAGAACGCAGCATTTTGGAATACAAAGCTTTTACTTTTGGATCGTCTTTCGGTATTTTGCTTCTGAAAATATTGGCGTCTGCTGACTGGATCGTGACATGGGAAGCATTGACCATTTTATGATGAGAAAACAGGTCCCAACTTCCTTCTGCTATTATTTGTCCCGCTTTTATATCATACAGATCCCTTTCAACCGGTATCATTTTGATAAACTGTGTTCTCGAAACAAGAGGTTTCATCGAAAAATTATTGATCTGAACTTTATTTTTGTTAAGCTTCAGCAGCCCTAAGTTCATATTGTAGAACTGTGTTTTGTAAGTAAAGTTCCGGGTGGTGAGATAATAATCTTTAACCTTAAAAGATAGTCCCTGCTGATTGGGCTTGGGTGATAATTCAATATTATTTACTGTAGCATTTAAATCATGAAAAGTCAATGGCTCTTTTCCATTATCATAAATGATATTTGAATTTTTCAAAGACATTTTCCTTACAATAACAGACTGTATGATCCCTGGCCCAGAAGTTTTATTTTGTTTCTTCTCCCCGGCTTTGACCGTTCCGTTTATATTATCAACAAGAACATCTTTAATATCCAGATTAAGTTTTTTATCAACGAATTCCAGCTTATTAATATTAAAAGCAATATGATCTGTTTTTAAATTAACTGTTGTTTTTCCGGCTGGGGAAGAACCTGGCGTCAATACCATGTCCAGAATTTCACCATTTGTAGGTTTCAGGGCAAGACTTCTTATTGCAATACTCTGATGATTAGAATATACTATATCTCTTCCTGAAAGCAGAAAATCTTTATATCCGATAGGAATGATCTGTTGTGAACTTTCCTTATCAAACTTAAGCTGATTAATATTTAAGTTAAGATTTCCGACAGACAAAAGTTTATTGCCATCAGGTTTGTTGACATGAACTACGGCATTATTCAGTTTTATATTTTTTAAGTCAACCTCAAAATTTGATTTTTTTCCGTCCTTTTTAGTTTTTATTCCTGTTTTATGTATTATAAAAGCCGGATTTTGAAAATCTGCATTGGTAAGTGATACCTTATTTTTATTCAAAACCACATCTTTGAATTCCATTTTGGGAATGATGCATTCAAATAATTGAGTCTTTTGGGGATAAAATCTTTTAAACTGAGCAAAAGAAAGAAGCGGGGTCAGTCTGAAATTTTCAACTGACATCTGCCCATCACTTGTATTGATGCTACTAATAGTAATAGCATAAATTCCATCTGGGCGAAAAAAGAATTTTTCTCCTCTAATGTTGTAACGGTCGAAAACTACTGGAAGTTTATTTTCAACTGATTCTTCTGTCATCTGTAAATTTTCTACAAACAAGTCCAGTTGCTGTACAGATAAAAATTTCTGTTTGGTATGTTTGAATACAGCAATGTTCCCGTCGTTGATTCTGATATTTTCAAACAAAAACGGGCTTCTCTTTTTTCCTGTTTTATGATCAACAGGTTTCGCCAGAATGACATTTAAATTAGGTTTAGCCAGTAAGAGATCTGAAGAGCTGATTTTTTTATTAAAAATAGCATCATAAATCCCAAAACGGCTTATTTTCAGGGTATCAATAGTTCCCTGCAGTCCAATAACGTCTGTGTTTTGAGGATCTTTACTATTGACAGAAATTCCGGCAGCAAAGATGTCTCCCGATCCTAAATCTACATCAAGAGTTTTGTAGGAAACCTTATAATCTGTATTCTTTTTTATATAATCAGGAAGCTGGGTTTTAAGCCATATATTCAGTCCGAAATTCGCAGCAAGAAGAATTCCTGCCAGGATTCCGAAGCTTATCAATAGTCTTTTAACCCATTTTCTCATATTTTGTGATTTGGTTTTATTTTACATCGATCAATTTCTTACTTCAAAATCAATCACATATCCTTCATGCCCTCTTACATTGATAAAATTTCCTCCTTCAAATCCGAGGTATTGTCCTTTAATACCTGTAAGTTTTCCCGTAAATTCAGGTTTTTTGTCTAATGTAAATGAAGAGACTTTTTCCGGTTTCTCAAAAGGGTAATCGAACATCCATAATTCTTCTCCTTCCCTGTAGAATTTTTGAAAATCCTCAGGAAAATATTCTTTGATTTTTTGTCTGAAGTCCGCGAGGTCTATTTCTCCTTCAAAATCATCCTGCAACATCTTTCTCCAATTAGTTTTATCTGCCAGATGCTCTTTTAAAGCCACCTCTATCATTCCTGCTTCATAGCGGTTCTCGGTTCTTGCTATAGGTAATGCAAAAGTTGCTCCTTGATCAATCCATCTTGTTGGAATCTGAGTATTTCTGGTTACTCCTACTTTTACATCTCCTGTATACGCCAGATACACGGTGTGCGGCTGCAGCTGGATTTGTTTTTCAACCTCAAGATCACGCTCTGCAACACCTAAATGTGCTGTAGAAAGTTCCGGACGGATAATGGTATCACTTGCATATGGGCTTTCAAAAAAACAGCTTTTGCAGAATCCCATTCTGTAAATCGGTTTATTTTCCCCACAATTTACACATTGAAATCCCGTATGCTTTATGCTTAATTCTTTACCAATCAACTCATTCATATGGATCAGATCTCCTGAAAGATTGAGATAGTATTGGATTGGCTTTGCATCATAGCTTGTCATCTTTAAAATTTGCCCTTGAAACTGCATATTATATTTATATTACTTTTTTAAGTAAATTTAATGATTATATTTTTCAAAAAAGTAAAATTTATATTTTTGTACTAATAAAAAATACAAATGGTTTATCTTGTAACAGGCGGTAGTGGGTTCATCGGATCTCATTTAATTGAACGATTATTAAGAAATGGACATTCTGTCATAAACATTGACAATTTTGATGATTTCTATAACTATCAGGTAAAAATTAAAAATACTTTAGAGTCAATTGGTAAAATTTCGGATTTTAAATACTCAGACAAAGAGACTGATATCCGTCATTTAATCTCACTTACTCATTCTGACCAATATTCCCTCTATTGGCAGGATATACGCGACCAAAAAGGTCTTGAAAACATCTTTAAAAACCATCACATAGATATGGTGATTCATCTGGCAGCACTTGCTGGTGTGCGCCCTTCCATTGAGCGTCCTTTAGAATATGAAGAAGTCAATGTAAGAGGTACTATGAATCTTTGGGAATTGTGTAAGGATTTCAATATTAAAAAATTTATTTGCGCTTCATCATCAAGTGTTTATGGGAACAATGAAAAGGTTCCTTTTGCAGAAACAGATAATGTAGACAATCCTATATCACCTTATGCGGCCACTAAAAAAAGTGGAGAAATCATAGGGCATGTTTATTACAATCTATACCATATAGATATGATCCAGCTTAGGTTCTTCACAGTATATGGACCAAGACAAAGACCTGACCTTGCGATACACAAGTTTGTAAAGCTTATTTCAGAAAATCAGGAAATCCCTTTCTATGGCGACGGAAATACAGCCAGAGATTATACTTATATAGATGACATTATTGACGGAATTACAAAGTCTATCCTTTATCTGGAAAACAATTCCGGGGTTTATGAGGTGCTTAATCTCGGAGAAAATCAGGTAGTCACTTTATCAGAAATGGTTTCTACTATAGAAAATGCACTGGGGAAAACTGCCATAAAAAAAATTCTGCCAATGCAGCCGGGAGATGTCACAAAAACGAATGCAGATATTACCAAAGCAAAGGATTTAATAGGGTACAAACCTGCCACAGACTTCCAAAATGGCATAAAAAAATTTGTGGAATGGTTTTTGAGAAAACGACATTAAGTAAATTGCTGACATAGCTGCCAGTTAGTTTGTGACAGCCATTTATAAGAAAAAATTATAAAAAGAATTGAAAATCAAGTATAAAAAAGTTTATTATACAACCTATTTTTATACTTTTGCAAAAAATTAGAAAATTATGTACTGGACATTAGAATTAGCTTCATATTTAAGTGACGCACCCTGGCCAATGACAAAAGCAGAGCTTATTGACTACGCAATCAGAACTGGTGCACCTATGGAGGTAGTAGAAAACCTTCAGGCAATCGAAGACGAAGGAGAAATTTATGAATCTATCGAAGAAGTATGGAGTGACTATCCTACTGACGAGGATTTCCTTTGGAACGAGGACGAATATTAATAAAGCGATAAGCTTTAGGCTGCGTGCTTAGAGCTTTTTTGCCCTTTTTATATATTAATTTACACGATAAGCGTGTCATTTAAAACGCTTAAAGCATCTTGCATTAAGCATAAAGCAAAAAATTTATGAGTTTTTTAAACAAAGTTCTTAAAGGGTTTTTGGGAGACAAAAAAGCGCAGGACCTAAAAGAAGTAAAAAAAGTTGTAACAAAAATCAAGGCTGTAGAACCTAACATCCAACAATTGTCGGATGATGGGTTAAGACAAAAAACGGCTGAGTTTAAAGAGAATATAAAATCTGCAACCAGCAAGATCACAGCTCAAATAGAACAGATAAAAGAGCAGATAAAAAATTCAACCAACGTTGACGAAAAAGAAGCTCTTTTTTCAAAAATTGAGTCTCTAAAGAAAGAATCATACGAAATTGAAGAAAAAGTTCTGATTCAGGTTCTTCCCGAAGCTTTTGCATTGATCAAAGAAACGGCAAGAAGATGGGCACAGAATGGAGAAATCCGTGTAACAGCAACTGACTGGGACAGAGAACTGGCTGCTGCAGGAAAAGATTTCGTGAGCATTCAGGGAGACACAGCTGTTTGGAAAAACTCATGGGATGCTGCCGGAACTCCAGTAGTTTGGGATATGGTCCACTATGATGTTCAGTTTATCGGAGGAGTTATTCTTCACAGTGGTAAAATTGCCGAAATGGCAACCGGTGAAGGTAAAACTTTGGTAGGAACATTACCTATTTACTTAAATTCACTTCCTGAAAGAGGAGTACACGTTGTAACCGTGAATGACTATCTTGCAAAAAGAGACTCCGCATGGATGGGTCCTCTTTATCAGTTCCACGGAATGTCTATCGACTGTATCGATAACCACCAGCCGAATTCAGACGGAAGAAGAAAAGCATACAACTCAGATATTACTTACGGAACCAACAATGAATTCGGTTTCGATTATCTGAGAGATAACATGGTAACTTCACCTTCAGAATTGGTACAAAGAGAATTGAACTTTGCTATTGTGGATGAAGTTGACTCTGTATTGGTAGATGATGCAAGAACACCATTGATCATTTCTGGTCCGGTTCCTCAGGGAGACAGACAGGAATTTGATGTTCTTAAACCTTCTATTGACAGAATTGTTGAAGTACAAAAGAAAACCGTTTCTGCTATTTTCAACGAAGCGAAAAAATTAATCGCTGCAGGAAATACAAAAGAAGGTGGATTCAAATTACTTCAGGCATACAGAGGTCTTCCAAAAAACAGACAATTAATCAAATTCTTATCGGAAAGCGGAAACAGAGCATTGCTTCAGAAAGTTGAATCGCAGTATATGCAGGACAACAACCGTGATATGCCGATCGTAGATAAAGATCTTTATTTCGTCATCGAGGAGAAAAACAATCAGGTAGACCTTACAGACAAAGGTGTTGAGTACATGTCTCAAGGAAACTCTGATGCTAACTTCTTCGTACTTCCGGATATCGGAACTGAGATTGCTGAAGTAGAAGCTAAAAACCTTTCCAAAGAAGAAGAGTTTGAAGCTAAAGAAAGACTTTTCTCTGATTTTGCTGAAAAATCTGAGCGTGTTCACACGATGAGCCAGCTATTGAAAGCGTATACATTATTTGAAAAAGATGATGAGTATGTAGTAATTGATGGTGAAGTAAAAATCGTTGACGAGCAGACAGGTCGTATCATGGAGGGTCGTCGTTATTCAGATGGTCTTCACCAGGCGATCGAAGCGAAAGAGAACGTAAAAATTGAGGCTGCTACTCAAACTTTTGCCACTATCACGCTTCAGAACTATTTCCGTATGTACAACAAACTTGCGGGGATGACTGGTACAGCTGAAACGGAGGCTGGTGAACTTTGGGAAATCTACAAACTAGATGTAGTGGTTATCCCAACAAACCGTCCAATTTTAAGAAATGACAAACAGGATTTAGTTTTCAAAACTAACAGAGAAAAATATAATGCTGTAATTGAAGAAGTAGAAAAATTAACAGAAGCAAAAAGACCTGTACTTGTAGGGACTACTTCTGTTGAAATTTCCCAATTGCTTTCAAAAGCGCTTCAGTTAAGAAAAATTCCTCACCAGGTACTGAACGCGAAGCTTCACAAGAAAGAAGCTGAGATTGTGGCAGGAGCAGGACAGCCGGGAGTTGTAACTATTGCAACGAACATGGCAGGTCGTGGTACGGATATTAAGCTTTCTAAAGAAGTAAAAGAAGCTGGAGGTTTAGCTATTATCGGTACTGAAAGACACGATTCAAGACGTGTTGACAGACAGCTTAGAGGTAGAGCAGGACGTCAGGGAGATCCTGGAAGTTCTCAGTTCTATGTATCTCTTGAAGATAATTTAATGCGTTTATTCGGTTCTGAAAGAATTGCTAAAATGATGGACAGAATGGGTCATAAAGAAGGTGAAGTAATTCAGCACTCTATGATCAGCAAGTCTATTGAAAGAGCTCAGAAGAAAGTAGAAGAAAACAACTTCGGAACAAGAAAGAGACTTCTTGAGTATGATGACGTAATGAACAAACAACGTGACGTAATCTACAAGAGAAGAAAGAATGCTCTGTTTGGAGATCACTTGAAATATGACATTACGAATATGATTTTCGATGTTGCCAATTCTATCGTTACGAAAGGAAAGGCTTCAGGAAGCTATAAAGATTTTGAATACGAAATTATTAAAACATTTACAATGGAATCTCCGGTTTCTCAAAATGATTTTAATAATAAAAATGTTCAGGATCTGACGAATATTTTATTCAATGCAGCTCAGGAAGATTACAGAATGAAATTGAATTTATTGAAAGAGAAATCATTCCCAATCATTGAGAATGTATACCAAAATCAAGGTTCAATGTTCAAAATGATCCAGGTTCCTTTCACAGACGGGCACAAAACAATGACTATCGTAGCTGACCTTAAAGAAGCTTATGACACTCAATGTGAAAGTTTGGTGAACGATTTTGAAAAGAATATCACGTTATCAATCATTGATGAAAACTGGAAGCTTCACCTTCGTGAAATGGACGACTTAAGAAGATCTTCACAAGGAGCTGTTTATGAGCAGAAAGATCCACTTGTAATCTATAAACAGGAATCTTTCCACTTATTCAGTGAAATGATCGACAAATTAAACAAAGAAATTATTTCTTTCTTATACAAAGGAGAAATTCCAGCTTAAGGAAAATTTAATAATATCATCTAAAAACCGCTCTGGCATTGACCATAGCGGTTTTTTGTTATTCAGTATATAATAATTTTATGATAAATATCAATCATATTATTTATTTAGAACAGTTAAAAATAATATATTTGCAGAAAATTTGACTTTCATGAGAAATGTACTGATCTGTGCTTCTGCACTGGGAACAATGCTGGTTTCTGCCCAAAAAAAAGATACCATCAAATCCAACGATATTGAAGAAGTAGTTGTTAGTGGAAGGTATTATCAAAAGTACAAACTAAATGAAGTTTCAGGTTCGTTAAGAATCCAGACTCCGATTCTTGAGCTTCCTCAGAATGTACAGTCCGTAAGTTCTCAGGTTCTTGCTGACCAGATTACGCTGAACATGTCTGAAGGAATTGTCCGTAACGTAAGTGGTGCAAGAAAAGTGGAACACTGGGATAACGTGTATTCCAATGTTTTCATGAGAGGTGCCGGTATTGCCACTTTTATGAACGGTATGAATGTTTCTTCTACATGGGGGCCTATTAATCCTGATGCATCTATCATAGACAGGATAGAATTCGTAAAAGGTCCTGCCGGATTTATGGGTTCTATGGGAGATCCAGCCGGGTTTTATAATGTGGTAACTAAAAAGCCTACCGGAAAGTTTGCCAATAGTGTACGTTTCACAACGGGAAGCTATAATCTTTTCAGAGGAGAAGCAGATCTGGACGGAGTTCTTGTAAAAGACGGGGTTTTAGATTACCGTATCAATTTAATGGGAAGCTCTAATAAATCATGGGTGGAAAATGATAAAACAAGTAAAATGATTGTTGCTCCTTCCATTACTTTCAGACCTACAAAGACCACTACATTTACCGCTCAGTACAACTATCAGTATTTAAAATTCAATCAGCCGGGAGCTTATCTGATGTCTAACGACGGATATGCTTCATTAGATGTACATACCAACTTTAATGATCCGAACTTCAAGAAGACCGAAGTAAAAGATCAGAGTTTATTCTTAAGTTTAGATCAAAAGCTTTTCAAAGACTGGGTTTGGAGTACCCAATATGCTTATATGGATCTGAATTATGACGGAGGTTCATGGTGGGGAACTTTTGACTCAGCCAATAAAAATGTTTTAAACAGAACATTAAGCAACTGGCAGGCAAAAGGAAAAAATCACATTTTCCAGACGTATGTAAGAGGAAAGCTTAATACAGGAAATATTGTGCATAAAATTATTGCTGGCTTCGATTATGGGGACAGAAAATATAATGCTGACTTTTCTTCCTTTGCGGGCGGGCCATTCCCTGTTGATATTTATGACGTGAATTATGGAATAGATCCTTCTAAGCTTCCTTCTTCCGATTTTTACACTTTAAATACTTCTGCTCCATTTTATAACGACCAGGGAGTAAAATATACGTCTTATTATGCTCAGGATCAGATTGAAATGTTTGATAATAAACTAAGATTAACCCTAGCAGGAAGATATACAAGCGGTAAAACCTATTCAGCATATCCTAACCTTAGTCCTGGTACTCCTATTGTACCAGATGAAGCAGGAGAATTTACACCGAGAGTGGGAATAAGTTATTCTATTAATGAAAACTTCTCTGCTTACGGAATCTATGACAAAACCTTCGTACCACAATCTGGAACAGGAATTCATCAAACATTGATTACAGATCCTTTCAGAGGCCAGAATATTGAATTCGGGTTGAAAAAAGACTGGTTCGGAGGAAAATGGAACTCTACTTTTGCTGTATACGAAATCAGAAGACAAAATATTCTTGTTGCAGGAAATTCAAACGAAAACAATGGGGCTCCTTTCCAGGTTGCTACTGGTGAGCAAAGAGCAAGAGGTTTCGAAACTGATATCAAAGGAGAAATCATCAAAGGGTTGAACATTATCATCAACTATGCTTATACAGATGCAAAAACCGTTAAAGACACAGATCCTACAAGAATTGGTATCCAGTCTCCGGGGAATGCAAAAAATGTTCAGAATACATGGATCAACTATAGATTCCAAAATGGTGTTTTAAATGGTTTCGGAATTTCAGCTGGCTATCAGTATCAGGGCGGAAGACAGTCCTGGTATGGGGTAAGTGCTACAAAAGATCAGAGCCTTCCTGATTATTTTGATACCAACTTCGGGATTTCCTATGTTGCTAAGAAATTCGATGTCAATCTAATGTTGAATAATGTCCTTAACAGAAAATTGTACAGTGGTTACAGAGGAGATGCCGGCGAATATGCATGGATCTACAATGCTCCGCGTAACTGGAGATTATCAATAGGATATAAATTTTAAAAATTCAAAGGTTAGCCCCTCATGGGGTTAACTTTTTGCTATGAGAAAAAAGCATCACCATAAAAAGAAAGCTCCTTCAAAAAAATGGTCCGCAAAACTGCATTTGTGGTTTGGTTTATCTGTTGGTTTCATTGTATTTATAGTCTCTCTTTCAGGGACTTTATATGTTTTTAAGGATGAAATACAGAATAGCCTGCGCAAAGAAGCCATTTATCTGAAGAAAGAAGATATTGGGAAAAAGCCACTGTCTATTAATCTGCTTCGTGAAAAAGTATCGCTGGAACTTAATGAAAAGGAGCCAATAAGCGCTGTAGAAATTCCTTTGGATAAAACCAAATCCTATCAGTTTGAGTACTATAAAAAAAGCAAAAAGGGATGGAACTATTTCCAGCAGGTGCTCATCAACAAGCAAGTCTATGTGAATCAGTATACCGGAGAAATCCTTGCGGTCTACAATGAAAAATATGATGTATTCAATATTTTGAAATATATCCACTGGGGACTTCTGCTCAATTCAGAATGGGGACCGTACACCGTAGGAATCCCAACTGTTCTTTTCATCGTTATGCTGGTTACAGGAATCATTTTATGGTGGCCCAAAAATAGAAATGCCAGAAAAGGACGTTTTTGGTTCAATTGGAAAAATGTAAAAAACTGGAAGCGTAAAAATTATGATCTTCATAATATATTAGGATTTTATGCATCATTCATTGCTCTGCTTCTATGCGTAACAGGGCTCTATTTTGCTTATCCCTATGTAAAAAATACGTTTACGTTTGCATTATCCGGCTCATGGGAACTTCCAAAAGAAAAAGAAAAAAAATCTCCGGATTCTCTGATGGCAAAGAATGAGGCTGTCTTTGATCTGGCTGCAGCACAGACTGAAAAACTGTATGCAAAATCCTCCAGCTTCAGAATTACTCTAAACGGAAAGAATAAAAAAGGAAAAGAACTGAAAAACCTTCCGGTAACAGTTTACGGACTGGATGGAAGATACAGTGAAAGAAATATCCTGACATTTGACAAATACTCCGGAAAACTACTGGCCAACAAACCTCATCACAAACTCAATACTGCCGAGAAATATTCCAACGCCAATTATGATATCCATACCGGATCCTACTTCGGAATCATTGGAAAAATCATCTGGTTTATTGCTGGCCTCACGTGTACATCACTCCCTGTAACCGGATTCATGGTTTGGTGGGGGAAAAGAAAGAAAAAAGGAAAGAAAATATAATGAAAAAAGTGCTTTTATCAGCTGCCTGCTTAGGAACTACTGCCATTTTTGCTCAGGTAAAAGATAGTTTACAAACTAAAAATGTAGACGAGGTTGTGATGACTGCCTCCAGAAAAAAGGAAAACATAAAAGAAGTACCAAGCTCCATCACGGTGGTAGGAGAAAAACAGATTCAGTCTCAGCTGACTGTTAACTCAGATATTACAAGTATCCTGCAGTATACCGTTCCCAGTTTAGGAACCAACTCTGGGCAGACTTCCAATTCGGGACAGACTTTAAGAGGACGCCAGGTTTTGGTTTTGATTGATGGAATTCCGCAGTCTACCCCACTTCGTAACGGAGCAAGAGATTTAAGGACTATAGACCCTTCAGCAATCGAAAGAATTGAAGTGATTAAAGGAGCATCTTCCATCTATGGAAACGGAGCAGACGGAGGGATCATCAATTATATTACAAAAAGAAACAAATCAGATAAAAAGATCGCCGGGATTTCACAGATTGGCCTTACCGGACAACCTTACGGTGGAACTTTAGGAGTAAGAGCCAGCCAGCTTTTATCCGGAAAGATTAACAAATTTGATTACACCCTTTCATTAGCCTACGAAAGAACAGGATATACAAAAGATGGAGATGGCGTTTTGATAAGTCCCACTTACAGTATTGCCAAGATGGACAACTACAACGGATTACTGAAAGTAGGTTATGACATCAACGAAAATCAAAGAATTGAAGCCTCCTATATTGGTTATTCTTCAAGATCAGACCTGAATGTGGGATTAAAAACAGGAAAATACGGCATCACTCCCACTATTGGTGAAGGAATAGGAAAAGGATTGGAAACAACACCTCAGGGAACTCCGAAAAATCACAACATCAGAGTGAGCTATGACAATAAGAACCTGTTTGCAGGAACTTCTTTAAATATCAATCTTTATTATCAGGATTTTAAAACCGTTTACGGATACAGTGACACTTTCTTTAATGGTGGCCAATCCAACGTTATTTCCCAGAAAAAAGGAGCAAGAATCAATTTGGATACCCAGCTATGGAATTCCCCGAATTCACAAGGAGAAATCATTTATGGAGCTGACATCCTGAACGATCAGACCGTACAGAAACTGGAAGATGGGCGTTTCTGGACTCCCAATATGAGCATGACCAATATAGCACCTTTTGTATTGGCAAAAATTGATCTTTTCAAAAAATTTACCATCAAAGGAGGTCTTCGCTACGAAAATATCAAAGTAAATGTAGATGACTTCAATACCCTTTCTACCCTTAAAAGTGATGGGACATTTACTAAAAGTATCCCGGTTGCAGGCGGAAAGTTAAGCTATAATGCCTTAGTAGGAAATATTGGAGTACGTTATAACATTGAACCTTATATCAACCTTTTTGGAAGTTTCTCTCAAGCCTACTCTATTAATGAATTAGGAAGAATTTTAAGAACCTCAACTTCTGAAACGATCAATAGCCTGGAAACGAAACCAATTATCGTTAACAATTACGAATTGGGAGCTACAGGACAACTTTCAAGTTGGTTAAATTATGAATTAACTTCTTATCTGAGTACATCTAAACTGGGAGCATCATTCGTACAGAGCCCGGACAGAGCATTAATGATTCAGAGATCGCCGGAAATTGTATATGGAGTGGAAGGATTCTTACACTTTACCCCTACAAAATGGATCCAGTTTGGTGGAAGCTACAGCTGGATGGAAGGAATTACCTCTGTAAAAGATGATGGTGATTATTCTACCAAGATCAACAACAGCAGAATTTCCGCCCCTAAAGTTCTGGCTTATGTACAGACAAGACCTATCCCCGCTCTATCTATTGGGCTTGATATGCTTCACTCTTTCCAGCAAAACAGATTCGAGCCTAATGCTAAAACGGGATTGTATGCTTACGGAGAAGGATATGTTCCAGAATATACCGTTTTTAATTTCAAATCAAGCTATGAGGTTAACAACAACTGGAGAGTGTCATTAGGGATTGAAAACCTTTTCAACAAAGTGTATCAACCTGCCATTTCATGGTGGACAGCAAGAGACAGTGATTTTACCAATGCTCTTGGATTGAGGGGAACCTTTATGATTGAATATAAATTTTAATTAAACTAAATAAAAAGTAAAACATATCTTTGCTTTACTTTTAGGAGCATATGAAGAAAACACATCATCATAAAAAGAAACCGGGCTTTATCAAAAAATGGTCTGCCAAACTGCACCTTTGGTTCGGATTGGGAATAGGTTTTCTGATCCTTATTATCTCTATAACTGGAGCATTATACGTTTTTAAGGATGAAGTTGAAAACATCACCCGAAAAGATGTCATCTACCACCATGAGCAAAATATAGAACAGAAACAGGTGCTTCCTATCAGAGTAATGGAAAAGGCCGTGGCAGAACAGGTCAAGGAAAAATATCCCATTCACTGGGTCAATGTTCCTATTGACAAAAAGATGTCCTATATGTTCTTCTGGTATGAACATAATACGGATGCCTGGAATTATTTTGATGAATTTCCTATCTATAAACAAGCTTATGTAAACCCGTACACCGGAAAAGTACTAAGAATTTATGATGAAAAAAACGGTTTCTTCAATATTGTAAAAATGATCCACTGGAGCTACCTTTTAAAACAGGATTGGGGAACGTATGTAGTGGGAATTCCGGTTATTATTTTTATCATTATGCTGATCTCGGGGATCATTCTATGGTGGCCAAAGAATAAAGCAGCAAGAAAACAGCGTTTTGCCTTCAAATGGAAAAATATTAAAAGCTGGAAGCGTAAGAACTATGACCTTCATAATGTATTAGGTTTTTATGCTTCTATTTTTGCTTTAATCTTCTCAATTACAGGACTGTTCTATGCGTTTTTTGTCGTTCAGGCAATGATCTATGTGATATTTTCCGGTGGAGAAACCAAGTACCCGGACTTTTCCCATATCAAAACGAAGGCTCCTATCGAGCTGAGAACAGAAGGGACACTGGATAAAATCATTAATACAGTACAGACAAAATATCCTGATTCCTATGGTTTTGCTATAGATTTAGGCCACCCACATATGGATGACCATGAACACCCCAACTTTGAGGTGTATGTAAAACATCTTTCTTATTCTTACCATAAAAGCAGCAGCTTAATCTTTGATGAGAATTCGGGAGAGCTTCTTCACACTCATGATCCAAAGGACAAAAACTTTGGGGAAAAGGCTGTAAGCGCCAATTATGACATCCATGTAGGGGCTATTTTAGGCCTTCCTACCAAGATCATTGCCTTTATCGTAAGTCTTATATGTGCCTCTCTTCCGGTTACCGGATTTATGATCTGGTGGGGAAGAAAAAAGAAAAAACCGTTAAAAACAGCTTAACATATTAAATAAAATCCGGTTAATAATCCATTAATACAATCTTTTTTATAATTTTAGCCCCTAGAATTTAATAATAGAAATGTCATTAATAGATTTATCAAAACAAGTTGCCCTTGGAATTGACATCGGCGGAACCAATACTAAATTCGGAATCGTAAACCACCGTGGAGAAGTTCTGGATAAAGGAAACCTAAGAACTGATGCATATGACAAAGTTGAGGATTTCATCGATGCGTTATATGAAAGTGTTCGTCCAATGATGGAAAAATATGGTACTGAAGCACACTTTGACGGAATCGGAGTAGGAGCTCCCAATGCAAACTACTATAAAGGAACCATAGAATTAGCACCCAACCTTCCATGGAAAGGGGTTATTCCATTCGCTGAGCTGATGACAGCAAAATTCGGCCTTCCTTGTACAGTAACCAACGATGCCAATGCTGCTGCCTTAGGAGAAATGCTTTTCGGAGCAGCCAGAGGAATGAAGGATTTCATCATGATTACACTGGGAACAGGAGTAGGAAGCGGAATCATTGCCAATGGAAGCCTAATCTACGGACATGATGGGTTCGCAGGAGAATTGGGACATACGATTGTAAAACCAGGCGGTAGAAAACACTGGAGTACAGGTTCTGAAGGAAGCCTTGAGGCGTATGCTTCTGCTACAGGTATTACCATTACAGCAAAAAAAATGAGAGCTGAGTTCCCGGAATCTATGCTGAATCAGTATCCTGAAGACGAAATCAATTCTAAAACAGTATACGAATGTGCTATCAAAGAAGACCCAATTGCTATTGAGGTTTTCAGATATACAGGCCAGAAGCTGGGTGAAGCAATAGCCAATTTTGTGATGTTCTCTTCACCTGAAGCAATTCTTCTATTTGGAGGGGTGATCAAGGCTGGAGATTTTATTTTAAAGCCTGCCAAACTTCATATGGAAAGAAACCTTCTCCCCATCTTTAGAAATAAAGTAAAACTGGTATTCAGTGAGCTTGACGAAGCTGATGCTGCTATTCTTGGCGCAAGTGCTTTGGTTTGGGAAAAATAACTGAACCCTTTTTAAATAATATAGAGCATCCTTTTTCAGGATGCTTTTTTTTGCCCACAGATTATATAGATTGCCACAAATGATTGGGCGTTATTTTTCTTGTGCTCATTTGTGAAAACATTTGTGTTTATTGTGTTTAAAATCATTTGTCACATCTATCATTGTAATTTGAGTTTACGACGTAAAATCATGTTCAAATGAAAAAGTTTTTCATATTTTTGATCAGCTTTTTCCAGGTCTGGAAAAGATCATAAAACAATATAATTACCAAAATGGATAACAATAATTTAGAACAGATTACTTTCGGTGGCGGATGCTTCTGGTGTGTAGAAAGCTGTTTCAATATGCTGAAAGGAGTACAGTCTGCTATTTCAGGATATTCTGGAGGGCATAAGGATAATCCGACTTATCAGGAGGTTTGTACTGGAGAAACAGGACATGCAGAAGTGGTACAGATCACTTATGATCCTGCTGTTATTTCTTACGAACAGCTGATGGATGTGTTTTTCTTTCTTCACGACCCTACTCAATTAAACAGACAAGGAAATGATATAGGAACTCAATACCGTTCTGTTATTTATTATAAAGACGATGCCGAAAAAGAAAAGGCTGAAGAAGCTATCAAAATATCTCAGGAATCAGGACGATGGGCTGGAACTTATGTAACAGAGCTAACTCAATTCGATAAATTCTGGCCGGCAGAACAATATCATCAGGGATATTACAATGAAAACCCGACACAGCCTTATTGCAGCGCTGTAGTTGGCCCTAAAATTCAGAAGTTTAAAAAACATTTCGGGGAATTGGGAATGCTGAATGCAGAGTAAAAAAGTTTTGGCTAAAGCCAGATTGATAATGTATATTGAGTTAAACGGACTAAAGTCCGTTCCTATTGATATCTTATATCATTCTATAAGAATTTAGGCCGGATTCTGACAAATTCAATACAAAATAACAGAAGCGAAGAGGAGATCTCTTCGCTTCTTGTTTACGCAAAAATAATTGTTTATATGAAAAAACTAATATCCGGGATTCTGGGTGAAATCTTTTGAGGCATCAAGGGTTGCCTGAGGAATCGGGAAAATTCTTCTGTAAGGCTGAGTAGCTGCTTTTGCAGTTCCCGGCAAATCAAATTTACCAAACCTGATCATCGCCTTCCTTCTGTACATTTCCCAATACAACTCATATCCTGATTCTTTAAAAAGAGTATTAGCATCCAGAGAAGTAAGTGCTGCTCCGGGAGCATTATTCTTTAAAGCATCATTTGTTCTTGTTGTTCTTAATTTATTGACATCTGACAAAGCTGCTGATATATTACCATTTCTAAAGAAAGCTTCTGCTCTCATCATATAGATAGTTCCTAATCTGTATAATGGGACATCCATTCCGCTGGTTCCGTTGTTTCCGTAACCAGGATCAAATTCAAACTTGAAATTTCTTACTCCTCTGTTGATCTGAGCCTGTGTGAATACCGCTTCTGAAGGATTGTCAAAATTGAGCTCCGGAGTAAAATCTGCAGCAAGCGTCGTGTTTTTCTCTGTGAACAATTTATATACTTTGATTCTTCCGTCCGCAGTTAGGTCAAAGTTACCGTTAGCCAGAATTTTAGGTCCATATTGCTGGCCAACCTGTAATCCACGGTTGAAGTGAAACCACGGTTTTCCTGTACCTTCCACTTTGCTTGTTGACGGCACACTTACATCGGTTCCATCATTTCTGAACCATGTCCCGTCATCATACTGATAGGTTCTCTGGAAACGCGGATCATCATGATTGCCGTTCCATGAATAATAGAATTCCGGAGTAATGCAAGATGCATTGGTTCCTCTGTTATCCGGTGATGGCTTCTGGATTCTTTCCATAGACATATACGCCAGGTCATTGTCTGCATTTCTGTTTGAATTCTTTTTCTGAACAATGGTAAAGATCATTTCCTTACTTGTATCATTGTTGATATCAAAATTGTGGAAGTAGTTTGATTCTAAACTAAAAAATCCGCCATTAATCAGCATATCGGAGTACTTGATCACCATATCCATATCATTCCCTCCCCCACTTAAAGCCTGTTCCTTAAAGTTGAAAGTACCTGCTGTTTTATTCTTTAAAACAGCTCTGTTAAGATACATATCAGCCAGTAATGCATACGCAGCCTGTTTTGTAAATCTTCCTGCATGGGTATTCTGGGTTTTAATATCGGCTAAGTTGGGAATAAGACCCTCTACTTCACTGATTAATGCATCAATTGTAGATTCCGCCTTTCTGATCTGAATAGGAGCGTTTAAATTATCCGGATCTCTATACGGAGCCTGTCCGTACAAATCTATTGTTGTATATGTGTAAAATGCCAATAACCCTTTTGCCTCCGCCAGAAATAAAGTTTTATTATTGATATTGCTTTTGCTGATACTTCCTATAGCAAATATAGATTTCGTAATTCCTGAGTTCAGCTGATTCCAGGTATTTTTTACAACATCATTGTTTGCATCCCAGGTAAATTCATGCATGGCTCTCCACTTACCGCCATCTCCCCAGTCACTTCCTCTTGTTGGCAGAATGGCTTCATCGGTAGAATATTCCTGTAGAGCGAATACACTTCCATGATCTACAAAAGTTCCGTCACCAAGCTGTCCGTAAGCAGCAGCAAGAGACGCTTCAGGGTCTGCATTTTCAGTTCCCATTACCTCATCAATCACTTTTTCATCCAGATTGGTACATCCCACTAAAGAGATCACTGCGATGGACAAAACGATTTTATTTAGATTTAAAAATTTAGATTTCATGTTTTCTTTTAACTTAAATTAAAACTTAATAGTAGCTCCCAAAATGAAAGTTTTTGCAGACGGATATGTCGTGTAATCAATTCCCAAAGACTGATTTCCCTGCACTTGCTTGTTGGTGTCAACAAGTGGATCGTAACCTGAATAGCTGGTAATTGTAAACAGATTCTGTGCGCTTACATACAAATTGATACTCTTCAAAAATTTCAATTGATTCATGTCAAAAGTATATCCCAATCTTACATTGCTTAAACGGATGAAGTCTGATTTTTCAAGATATAAAGAAGATAATTGCGGCTGATTGGTAAAGCTTGCTCCTGAATCATAATATTTCTTCAACACATTTCGGTCTGAAGCTAAATTGTTGATATTCAAATCCAGAGCAGTATTATTCACCAGATACCCTCCTGTTTGCCCAATGAAAGAGAAGGCAAAATCAAACTTCTTGTATTTCATGTAAGAATTGATTCCGAAAGTAAAATTAGGAATAGCTCCCTCAAAAATCTTTCTGTCATTCGGATCAATCTTTCCATCTCCGTTCAGATCTTCATATATGTATTTTCCGTTGGCATCAATTCCTAAGTAATTGTACATATAGAAAGATCCTGCTTCATACCCGTTTCTGTAGATATTTGCTGTAACTCCTGAAAGTCCGGGTCCTGAAACTTCACCGGAATTAATCCCTGAAACCGGAAGATCTTTCACCACATTATTTACCGTAGCACCATTGATGTCAAGATTCCATGTGAAGTTTTCGTTTTTAATAATTTCTGAGCCTAAAGAGAATTCAAAACCTTTATTAACGATTTTTCCATCTGCATTCAGCCAAACGAAATCTGTGGGACTTAATGGTGTGGAAGGAATAAATAATATTGGGTTTTTAGTTGTTTTGTTGTAGTACTCCAATGAACCATACAATTTGTTTCTGAATAAGCTGAAATCCAGTCCGATATTGGTTTGTGCCACAACTTCCCATTTCAGATTAGGATTGGGTGTTCTTACCACCTGAACCCCATTGATCAGGTTTAAATTATCATATAAATAATACCCTGCATTTTGTGATAACAGATAACTTGCTTTTGTAATTTTATTGAGAACTTCCTGATTTCCGGTTTCTCCCCAGCTACCTCTTAGTTTCAATTCATTGATAAACGAAACCTCTTTCAGGAAATTTTCATTTGAAATGGTCCATCCTGCGGCAATTGATGGGAAATATCCATATTTATTATTATCTCCAAAACGAGTGGAACCATCTGCTCTTAACGAAGCTGTTAAGAAATATTTTTTATCAAAATTATAGTTTACCCTTCCAAAATAAGACTGCAGTTCATTTTCCTGAGAAGTTCCCGGTTGTGGAATAAACACATCTCCGGAATATCCCGGGTTAATTTCTGGTGCAATTCCCGCTCCCTGATTCACAAAGTTTCTTACACCAAGATAAGTAGCTGTAGCCTTAAATTTCTGATAAGAGAACCCTCCTAACACACTGAAATTATGGTTTTTAAAACTAAAATCATACGTTAAATAATGCTCCAGAAGAACATTATAAGAGTCAAGATTGGCCTGAGAATAAATTCCTTTTGGGCTTCTGTCTGTAATGTTAGGGAACATTGTGGTATTTCTTTCGGATAAGCTTCTGTCAATACCTAAATTAAATTTATAATTCAATCCCGGTAAAATTCTCAGTGTTGCTTCTGTATTCCCTAACACTCTGAAAGTATTCATCTTATCTTCATAAACGCTCAATAAATAGAGTGGATTGTAATGAGCGTTCATATTGAAATTGGTATAATTTCCATTTTGATCATATACAGAACGCGTGGGGTTTGCCATTAAAGCATGGATAATAAGCTGGCCATCAGACCCTGCATTTCCACCATTTGGAACTCCTGTTTCTCTGATATCACTTGCGGTAAGGTTTAGTTTAACCTTTAGTCTTTTGTTATCAAAGAAAGACTCTTCTGCATTCAAACGGGCAGTTGTTCTTTTAAAGCTGCTGTTCAGTACAATACCATCCTGGTCCATATGAGAAAGGGATGCAAAATAATTCCCTGTTTCTGTAGCTTTTGAGAATGAAACAGAATGATTGGATGAAACTGCATTCCTGTAGATTTCGTCCTGCCAATCTGTATTTCCGCCATGGTCATAAGATTTATCTATTCCTGCAGCTCTGTACTCATCCGCAGTCATTAAATCTAATTTTTTGATCACTGAAGAAAAACCTAAATACGTATCATACGTAAACATCGGCTCTCCCTTCTTCCCTCTTTTTGTTGTTACCAAAACCACCCCGTTTGAACCTCTCGCTCCATAGATTGCAGCAGCAGAAGCATCTTTTAAAACCGTGATGGATTCAATGTCACTTGTATTCAAAAAGTTGAGAGGATTCTTTGCTGTTGTATTTCCCAGCCCCACATTCGGGCTTTGTGCACTCACTGGATCATTATTCAAAGGAATGCCGTCTACAACAAATAAAGGTGTGCTTCCGCTTCGGATGGAACCAATACCCCTGATGGATACATTCACTCCAGCTCCAGGTTCTCCACTCGACTGAACGATACGGACACCGGCGATTTTTCCCTGCATCAGGTTATCCACGGAAATGTTCATCCCCTCTTTGAAATTCTCCGCCTTCAGCTGGCTTACCGCCCCCGTTAAATCAGATTTTTTCTGAGAACCATACCCTACCAGAGTTACCTCTTCAATAGACGTTGATTCTTTTTTAGATTCTAATTTTACAGAAACCGAAGTACTGGAGATTTTCACAATCTGTGTTCCATATCCGTCATAAGAAATAGATAAGGTCTGTCCTATGCTGGCTGAAACTGAGAAGTTTCCAGATGCATCGGTAGAAACAATATCACCGGTTTCTACAACAGTGACTTTGGCGCCTTCTATTGCAGAACCATTCTGATCCGTTACATTTCCGGAAATGGTTTCGTTGACCTGCGAAAACACAGGATAGTTTGAAGTAAATCCTTTAGCATCAGCTTGGTGGGCCACCAAAAAAATTAATGCAATTGGGATTAGCTTTTTAAACTTAAAAAAATTAATTTTGTGGTACATATCAATAAGTAAAGTAATTGCAAGACGTTACATTGCTTATCAAAAAGCCGCTGTTGTTCCCGCAACAGTGGTTTTCGTTTCAGGCAACTGTTAGTTTTTATTTCGGCATACAAAGTAAAAGGATCTACCACAAATCTATTTTAACATAATATTATCTTAAAGTCAACAAAATATAAATATCTCAAATTGGGAGAATATAAATCAATTAGTTATCAAGTATTTATACACCTCAATTCCTCCCATATTCACAGATTTTTAAAAATTACTTAACATAATATATAAACTATTACCTGTAAAGAGTGATTAATTTCGCATGTAAAATGTATCGAAATGAAAAAGGCTGTTTTACTGGGTTACTGTTTATCTTCATTCAACCTGTTTTGGGCACAATCTCATCCTCTCAATGATTTAAAGATTAATGAAATTCAGGTTATTGGATCTCATAATTCGTATAAAAAAGCCATTCTTCCTGAGGTGTACAGTTATTTATCCCAAAAAGATACCCTTAATGTTTTACCTAGGATTCAGTATGAGCACATTCCTATTCCCCAACAACTAGATCTTGGACTTAGAAATCTGGAAATCGATGTCTATGCAGACAGCAAAGGAGGAAAATATGCCCATCCGAAAATTCTGGATCTGGTAAAGACCACCGAACCTTTTGATCCTGAAGGCAAAATGAAAAAGCCTGGTTACAAGATGATTCATATTACAGATATTGATTATCAGACGTGGTATTATACATTGGAAGAATGTCTTAAGGATTTAAAAAAATGGTCTGACAAACATCCTGATCACGATCCGGTTTTTATAACGCTTGAGCCTAAAGATGGAAAAGCCAATCAATTTGGGACAGAACCGGAACATTATACTGCACAACTTTTTGACGATCTGGATAATGAATTGAAAAAACACCTTGGAAAAGATAGGATTATCACTCCGGATGATATCCGAGGCTCCTATAAAACACTGAACGAGGCTGTTTTAAACAAAAATTGGCCAAAAGTAAAAGACGTAAAGGGAAAATTCCTTTTTGTACTGGATAATAACGGAGAAAACAGAGATCTTTACGCTAAGGATCATCCCTCATTGAAAGGAAGAATGATTTTTACCAATTCTACTCCGGGAACTCCTGAATCTGCTGTTTTATTTATGAATGAACCCCAAAAAGACAACATTGCGATTAAAGATTTAGTTAAAAAAGGATATATCATCCGTACCAGAGCAGATGCAGACACTATGGAAGCACGAAGTGAGGATTATTCAAGATTTGAAAAAGCAAAACAAAGCGGTGCACAGATCATTACAACAGATTATTACTATCCCAGCAAATTATTCAAATCCAATTATAAGGTGAGTTTTGACAACAATACCTATGAAAGAAAAAATCCTTTAACAGGAAAATAGTCCTGTTTTTGCTATTAGATTTATAATTGAGGAGGCCGTCAGATTGGCGGCCTTTTCTTTTATTTAAACACGAATGACACTAATATTTTTCACAAATAGACACAAATGTCATATGAGATAAAACTGAATATTTAGGAAACATCTTAACTTACAGCTTTCTTATTTCCTTTCTTTTTAAATCGATTTCAAAATGATTTGCAGGATCTCCGTCAGAAAGCAGTGAAAGGATTTTAAAAACTGATTTTAATTGCATCACAAATGAATTCTTTGACTGATTCTCTTGATATAGTTTCTCTAATATTTTATACTGTTCCAGTCTTTCTGTGGGAATATCCCTTTTCGCAAGCTCATCTGCAGCCTGAAACTTATACAGATCCAGCAACAAATCATCAAAAGACCACTTTTTAAAGGTTTCAGATTTGATTCCCTTCTCTTTCAGCTGACCATTATTTTGGATGAGTAACAATAGATCTTCACCATTAAGTTTGCTTCCTTTTTGAATAAAATCTTTCGGCCAGTCATCAGGAATCATTCTCAACCGAACCAGTTCTTTTAGATGGAAAAGCATAAAATCATGATACGATTTTGACTTTAAAATGTCTTTTTTCCAAAGTATTTTGGTAGTATTCTGCTGTAAAGCTTCATATTCTTTTCTGTACAGAGGAAACAATTCATCGAAACGGGGAACTTCATTTACAACTTCGGTTTGTACCTCCATCCTATCGGGAGATTGGATGGTCAGAATTTTATAGGCAGGCAGATAAGCAGCCAGAGAGGGAACCTGAACGTTTACTAAAACATTCTCACCAAATTTTCTGATTCCTGTATCATTAATATGCATATGCCCTGCAAAATGAATCTGCAGCCCTGCTTCAGCAAATACTTTTGCCACTTCTTCCTGCGGAACACGCTCCAGCTGCCATTTTTTTTCTCCTAATAAGCTTTTAATTTCGTCCGTAGCTCCATCATTGAAATCAATCATGGGATAATGGGTAAATGCAATCAGTATTTTATTGTTTTTCTTTGCTTCAACAGCCAATCTCTTTACCCATTGGATTAAATGCTGTTTGTTGGTGAGTACATTATTATAGCCAATACTTGCACCTTTATAATTAGAAGTATTCAGGGGATCTTCATTGATGTTTTTGGGGATGTAGGTATTCCCGTCTATGGCAATCACCCACACATCTTTCATAGGTTCAACAACATAACTCAAATCCGGAACAGAAAATCCTTTAGTGACTTCATACATTCTTTGGCGATAATCTGCAGACTGCAATGCTTTTTTGAAAGTGTAATTTTTAAATGAATCATGATCAAAGGGTGTACTCCAGAACAAATCTTCTTTTTTAGGATAGAACCCAAAATCTTTTAATTCATTCAATATTTCAAGATATCCTGATTCTGCGATATCTTTTGTGATCACTTTGTCCGTTGATTTTCCTGTGTTTTCTTTGCTGTAAATTCCTAACGGATTTCCTTTTTGTCCGAGGAAATCATCTTTTCCACCATCATTTTGAAACGGTCCAACAGGATCATGGTTTCCGGTTGTCAGATAAAAATTAATCCCGTATTTCTGGTGATACTGCTCTAAAATTCTATGCAATCCGCGAAGGTTATAAGCCTGTCCATCATCAGAAAAATCACCGGGCATGGCTACGATTTTAATTCCTTTTGATGCAATATCATCTAAAGCTTTGAGAAAAGCAAAATAGTTCTCATTGAAAATTCTTGTGGAATGCAATTGGGAGTCCATGGTCCTCAGGATCGTGGGTTTTCCTGTTTTAGGGTTCATAATTCCTTTGAAATCATGATCCGAAAAACTTCCGTATAGATCCTGAAAATGCACATCAGAAAGAAATGCAATCTGTACAGGTTTCTGTGCCGATAGAAATGCAGATATAAAAATTAAACAGGAGAATATTCTTTTATTCATCTTAAAATAAGACGAAATTAATGGAATAAGTAAGGAGTTGTTTTAATTGAATTTTAAATAATTGTGAAGGAAGGCTATTCTTTAATCAAAAAAGATTCTGAATTTTTCCCTGCATATTTTGTAATCATATGGCTCGTTGCATTTTTCAAACTTTTGCCATTATCTGGATTTATTCCATCCATTGTAAAAAACTCTACCACATTATCATATTTTGTATACCAAGAACTACCCAATCCATTTTCTACCGTTAAAGTATCTGGTCTGGTAATTTTTTTAAAATATTTTAATTTAACAGTATCAGCTGGCAATAGCTGATGCTTGGGGTTTTTATCATCACAGGATGTTAGCTTATATTCATCCCCATCCCAGTACATACATTGATTTTCTTTGACTCCATTTCCTCCATAAGAAAAACCTGCAAATAAAATCAGAATGAGAGCACCTATTCCCATCCCATTTTTTGCCATTTGTGGAATGTTGAAAACAGGTGCATTCGTAATGTTTATAATTATTTTAGAAAGCCTTTCAGACAGAGAATCTTCATCATTTCCAATTCTCATTTCTATCTGAGTCTCTCCATGATCTTTTCTAATTGTATAATTTTCAGAAAAATCTTTAAAATTATCATGGCCCACATACCAACTTAATTGGTCTAAAGTAATTGCATCAATAGGATAGTCTTCATTTTTCTTTACCAATCTTTTATAGTATCGTACAAAAGTTCTTCCATCCTTAGATGAACCAAACTTTTCCTCTAGTTTCTGGCTTAAAAAATCAAATACAGTACTATAAACATCTGTTTCAAGTTTAAGTTCTTTTTTTGCGGTTTCATATGCTGCTTTTATGAGCAATTTTCTTTTCTCAAACATACAATTTCGATAATGGATTAATTTGCTGTCCAAATTAGACACATTTCAGACAATACAATTGCGGTTTTCCGTAATACACAGCATTTTACATGGCTTTATCTGTCCACTCGCTGTCTTACATAAGACAACGTACTGTCGGATATTTGTAAAAGAAATCAGGGACAAAAAAAATAAACAGAAAATCAAAAACCTGATTTCAAAAATAACCAGATAAAACGGAGGAAAACTCCGGGTTGGGAAGCAGATGTTTCTCCTCCGTTTTTGAAGGTTCACTTCCCAAAAAATTTAGAAGCGCTTCAATTTTTTTAAACGTATAACACTGTCTGCGATCTGCTTCGCAGGGAAGAATACGAATGCTTTAACAATAAATTTTTTGAACCATGTTAGAAATTATATTAATGCTATTCGGTTTAGCATTCTCAAACAATACTGCCAATGCAACAACAGCAAATAATGATAACCCAACAACTGTAACTACGCAATCTCAAGGAGAATCTACAGGTACAGGAGAGACAGGGGGAAGCGATACGGGAGGAGATACAATACAAGTACCACCTAAAAAATAATCTGAAACAGGGGAAAAATTAAGTTTCTCCTGTTTTTATTATTTTACTTAAGAAATAAAAAAGGACAGATTTACACAATCTGTCTTTTTTTATTAATTTGCAGTAAACTTTTTCCATGAAAAAACTTTTTTTTTTACTAACCATACTAAGTTTTCTATATTCCTGCAAAAAAGGAAATTCACAAAACGAGACTAATGAATTTTATGAAAAAGCATATGCTTTTCTAGAGAAAAAAAATGAAGACAGTGCATATGTATATTTTGACAAGGCTAAAGAACTTTTTCTTAAAAGTGAAAATAAGATCAAAGAAGGAAAATGTCTTATTCAAATGGCAATAATATCTACCAATAAAGGAGATTACTATAATGGGCAATCGCTTTCTACACAAGCTATCAAAATTTTTGATGAAAACGACAAGGACCAGTTTTCTGATATTTATTCCAACTATATCAATCTTGGAATTTCAAGTGATAATTTAAAAGATTATAAAAGTTCAATTAAATTTAGCAAATTAGCATTAAAATTTGCAGTTGATGAATCATCAAAGTTAATTGCATTAAATAATCTCAGCCGTATTTACAAAGAAAATAAACAATATACTCAGGCTATTAAAATTTATAAAAATATAATAAGTCGTTCTAAAACACAAAATAACCAAATCTATCCCACTGCATTAACTAATCTTACAACATCAGAGTGGTTATCAGATCCATCTTATAATCCGGAACCAGAACTTTTAAAAGCATTGAAAATACGAGAAAATGAAAATGATCTTTGGGGGCAAAATTCCAGTCATTCTCATCTAAGTAACTATTTCATGAACAAAAATTCTGAAAAAGCATTATTTCATGCAAACAAAATGTATGAAATATCAAAAAAAATAAAGAGTCCTGATGATCAGCTAGAGGCTCTACAGAAAATTATTGAATTAGATCCACACAGCTATAAAAAATTCTTCAATAGATATACTACACTAGCAGATAGTCTACAAACAGAAAGAAACAACTCTAAAAATCAATTTGCCCTTATAAAGTTTGACACTGAGCAAATAAAAAAACAAAATGCCCAGAATAAAAATCATATACTGACGCAGTATATTGCAATAGGTATTTTAGTGGTCGTTTTAGTTTTGCTAACACTCATTATAATGTGGTATAAAAAAAGACAAAAAGGCCTTCAACAAGAAAAAGAAATTGAAATAAAAAACACCCAGCTCAAAATGTCTAAAAAAGTTCATGACGTCGTTGCCAATGGGATTTATCAGGTGATGACAAAGATTGAAAACCAGGAAGACTTTGACCGGGATAAAGCACTTGACGAACTGGAATTTGTGTATGAAAAATCAAGGGATATTTCCTATGATAAAGTTGGAGAAGAAAAAGAGTTCAGCAAAGTAATTTCAGAACTTATTGCTTCCTTTAATAGTGAAACAGTAAAAACCTTTACAGCAGGAAATAGCCCTGAGATTTGGGAACCTATTTCTCCTACAGCTAAAGAGGAAGTTTACCAAATGATTCGCGAACTGATGGTGAATATGAAAAAACACAGCCATGCCAGTCATGTGGCCGTGAGGTTTGAAAAAATAAACAATCTTGTTGAAGTTCAATACAAAGACAATGGAATAGGAATTTCCGGAGACCTTATTTATAAAAATGGTCTGCGTAATACGGCATCCCGCATAGAAGCTATTAACGGAACCATTACTTTTGACACAAAAATTGAAAAAGGGCTGAAGGTAAATCTTTCATTCCCTGTTTCCTAATCATATAGTCATGTTCAAAAAAGTTTTAATCGTTGAAGACCAGGAAATAATGAACCAGGGAATCCTGAATATGATAAAAGAATTAAATATCCCTGATTTTGATTATGTAATGTATTGTGATGAAGCTTTAAGCAGAATCAGAACAGCTTTGGAAAAGAAAAGTCCTTACGATCTTCTTATTGCTGATCTGTCGTTTGAAAAAGATCATATTCCTCAGCAACTTCGTTCCGGGCAGGAGCTAATTTCTGAGGTAAAAAAGGTTCAGCCTGGGTTAAAAATAGTTGTGTTTTCTGTAGAAAAGAAAGCCAAAATAATTGATGATCTGTACAAGATATATCAAGTTGACGGATTTGTAAGCAAGGCAAGGCGTGACGGGCAGGACCTGAAAAACACAATACGGAAAATCTTTAATGGAGAGACCGTAATTCCACAGGAAGTTTTGAATACCATGCGCCATATTTCTTCTGAGTTTGATATCTATGACATGAAATTACTTGAGCTGCTTGCCAAAGGACTCAAACAAAGTGAAATAAGCACCTATCTGAAAGACCATCGAATGACACCATACGGCATCAGATCTATTGAAAAGAGATTGAATGAACTTCGGGACAGTCTTGGCGCAAAAAACAATATTGAAATGATCGTAATCTGTAAAGATATTGGCCTCATCTGATCCTATCTGTTGAAAAGATTTTTTTCGCCCTTTTTACGGGATCACGTAATGATGAAATAATAAATGACTATACTTTTGAGGTCTTAACCTATTTTTTAAAATTAAACCGTATAACCATGTTCAAAAAAGTTTTAATTGCCGAAGACCATGAAAGCATCAATATTTCCGTTCAGAAAACCCTTGAGGATCTGAATATTCCCAACGTAGATTATGTATACTATTGTGACGATGCCATAGGAAAAATACAGAAAGCTTTACGGGAAGAACATCCTTATGACTTGTTGATTACGGATCTTTATTATGAGGAAGATCATCATGAACAGAATCTTAAAGACGGAAAAGACCTCATCAGAAAAGCAAAAGAGATACAGCCCAATTTGAAAATCATCGTATTTTCAGCAGAACATAAAACGGGAATTATAGAAAATCTTTTTTCAGATTATCAAATTAACGGTTACGTTCGTAAAGCTAGAAACGATTCAAAAGACCTGAAAAAATCAATTACCTCAGTATACATTGGTGAAGAATATTTATCTTTTGATCTGAAACAGGATATGAAAAAGTTTAATAGCTATGAATTTTCTACGTTTGATATTACACTTGTTTCTCTGCTTTCCAAAGGAGTTTTACAAAAAAATATTCCTATACATCTCGAAGAGAGAAATATTAAACCCGCCAGTCTCAGCAGTGTGGAAAAAAGATTAAACAGCCTGAAAGAAGATCTGCAAATAAACAGCAATGAGCAGCTGGTAGCCTTCTGCAAGGATATCGGGATTATATAAAAACAATTCATTTCACTTAGAACCTTTCAAATTTTTTGAAAGGTTTTTTATTTTTTGCCCATTTTACGGAAACCCGTAACGGACAGAATTTTAATGCTCATATTTTTGGAATGTTAAACCAATAAAAAATTTTACAATGGAAAGAAAACCATTAGGAACAAAAGCAAAGACAGGAGAGAACTGTCCTGAATCTGGAGTTTGGAAAGTTGTTGGAAATCCTTCTACAACAGCTCCAATTTCAAAAGGGAATAGAATGCCTCCTTATGATGGGAAAGCTGTTACTTGGGAATTAATTCAGTACGCTTAACTAAACTTTTATTTCCAGTGATTACTTTTATTAATAATCACTGGATTTTAATTAATAAAAATAATAATCATGGGAAAATTTATCATCACACAAAGAATCAACAACGAGTATCAGTTTAATCTGAAGGCCGGAAACGGAGAAATTATTTTAACCAGCGAAGGATATGTTCAGAAAGCCTCCTGCCAGAAAGGAATTGAATCCGTAAAAGTTAATTCTCAGGACCTTTCAAGATATGACAGAAGAGTAGCAAAAAACGGAAAAGATTATTTCGTGTTAAAAGCAAGAAACGGTGAAATTATCGGAAACAGTCAAATGTACAGTTCAAAATCCGGAATGGAAAATGGCATAGCTTCCGTAAAATCAAATGCTCCAACGGCAGAAATCGTTGATGAAACTTTAAAAAATTAAAAACTATGGATCTTAAAATTAAACTTGAGCAACTGCATCAGAAAGTAGTAGACCTTAAAGACCAAATCGGAACAGAAGAAGCTACAAAAAATGCTTTTGTAATGCCTTTCATACAAATTCTGGGTTATGATATTTTCAACCCCACAGAAGTTGTCCCTGAACACGTTTGTGACATTGGCACGAAAAAAGGTGAAAAAGTAGATTATGTTATCAAAAATAATGATGAGCCTATCTTCATTATCGAATGCAAACATTGGAAGGAAAGTGCAGATGCCCATAATTCGCAGCTTCACAGATACTATCATGTTTCTAAAACAAGATTCGGAGTTTTGACCAATGGAATTGTATACAATTTTTACACGGATTTGGAAAAGCCTAATATTATGGATGAAAAGCCCTTCTTCACCATTAATATTGAAGATTTAAAAGACAGCTCCATTAAAATTCTGGAAAGCTTTACCAAGAAAGATTATAATCTGGAAAGTATTCTTGATTCTGCAGAAGCATTAAAATATATCAAAGCCATTAGAAAAGAATTTGAAAAAGAGATTGAAAACCCGTCTGACGAACTGGTGAAACTTCTGGTGAACCGTTTCTTTGAAAAGCCTTTAACAGCCAATAGAATGGTTTCTTTCAAAGAATATGCTAAAAAGGCTTTAACGACTTCTATTAATGAATCCATCAGCTTCCGGTTAAAATCTGCATTAAGCATCAATGAACAAATAGAAAAAAGAGAAGACGATGTGAAAACATCACAACCCATCGATGAGAATAACGATTCCAAAATTGTAACAACTGAAGAAGAGTTGGAAGGATTTCAAATTGTAAAAGCCATTCTGAGAGAGAAAATTCCGTCTTCCAGAATTGCTTACAGAGATACGCTTTCCTATTTCGGAGTTTTGTTGGATGATAACAACAGAAAACCACTTTGCAGGCTACACTTTAATACTGCAAATAAATATCTGGAGACTTTTCACAACGGAAAAGAAGCAGGAGAAAAGATTTTATTGACTACCCTGGATGAAATCTATAATTATAGAAATCAGCTTCATCTGACGCTGGAAAACTATTCATAAAACTAATAGCCATGAAAACTTTTATAATTATTCTGAAAGCTTTACTGTGGATTTTGGGTGTTTCATTTCTTCTTATTTCGTTGGGCCTATTAATAGAACAGAGTTTTGAGGCATCAATTGTAATGCTGATATTGGGTATATTTTTAATCCCGCCAACAGGTAATTTTATTATTAATAAAATAAGAATGATCAATCTTGATGGAACTCATAAAATCTTACAAACCATAGACTATTCTGATCTTCATACTATTTTACCCGTCTATCAACAAAATGTATTAAACCACAAAAAAGCATTAACTGAAAAACAAAAATTAAGGCTTGGGAGAAAAATTTATTATAATACACTTTGTACTGCTATTTCAGATTTTAATCTCACCCAAAACAAAATCCTTAAACTGAACGAAATTAAAGTGTATTTCAACTTATCTGATCAGCAAGTACTATTAGAAAAAAATAGGATCTCAGAAAAAACGGTAAAAAATCTGGTTCAGAAATGTTATGAAGATTGTGTATTGACTGATTTAGAAAGTAAACAAATCACAAACATTGCTATCTTTCTTCAATTTCCATTAGATAAAGCTGAAGAGATCAAAAATAAAATTGCTTTTTCATTATTTAACAGAATACTTGAAGAAAAGATATCAGATAATCGTCTTTCTCCAATAAAAGAAACAGAGTTGAAACAGGTAACAAGAAATCTGAAAATTGACCATCAGAGCATTAAAGTATTTCTTTCTGACCGAAAAATTAAAAGTTTACAGCATTCCAAGTTATTATGGAATCTTGACCATGGTATTTTTCCAGTTATTTACAATCCTTCCATAACGTTAGCAAGAGATGAACAATGCTATTTAAATGTTAATGCAACTCTTATTGAAAACAAGCTGGTTCATGCAGGATATTCACGCACAAGTACCGGTGTTTCTTTCAGAGTTATGAAAGGAGTAAATGCCAGAATTGGCGGCGGAAGATACCGTCCCGTAAAAGAAAATATAAGGGAGACTCATCCCGGAACTCTCTATCTTACCAACTCAAGAATGGTTTTCAATGCCGGAGGGAAAAGCTTCCAAATTCCTTTCTATAAATTGATTTCACACAACGCAAGAGGAGGAAGTCTTGAATTAGTAATCCAAAATAAAAGCTATTCACTGCGTATAAATTATAAAGAAACTGAAATATTTACACTTGCATTATCAAGTTCTCTCCGACAGTACAAAAATGCCAATGATCATCTAAAAATACAGGCGATGAGAGAAATCTCTATGAATGAAAATTTCATCTGAAGACAAAATCAATTAACTATTAATATTCAAGATATGAAAAAACTAATCCCGTTCATCATACTTACCTTCAGTATATTTATCTTAAATTCTTGCTTAAAAGCCAATGACAATGCAGGACATGGCGGAAGATGTACAGGTTCCGCGTATTGTACAGCTTGCTCAAATTGCTCAAGATGCGGGCACTGCAGTGGTGGTGGGACGTGCGGCGTTTGTGGAAGAGGTTCTTCCGGAAAAAACTCATCATCAGGTAGTTCCAGTAAAAAAAGTAAGTCTGGAAAATACAAACCTTCTGATACTTATAAATCCACCAAAACAAAATCAAGTAAACCACCAAAAGTATTTATTGACGAAGTTAATTTCAATATTAATTCCAGCAACAGGTATATGGCAGGAATAGAAGCAACAAATATTTACGAGAAACCATCCTTAAAATCTAAAATAATAGCAACAGTCTCTAAAAAGGCCAAATTGATTGAACTTTCAAGAGATGGTTCGTGGTACAAGGTACAGGTAAAATCAAGTAGAACAACAGGATATGTTCATTATAAAGATATAAAATAATCAAAAAAATGAAACCATTTCTCTCCTTCTGTGCGTTATGTTGTTTCATCGGTATTTTCAGACTTCCTATAGAATATTATACTTTCCTCAGAATTCTTATTTCCATTGGAGCTTTACTAGTTTTATACAATACTTTAAGCTTTAAACAACACTATTTCAGTATACTATTTCTGATCATTCTTATTCTTTTCAACCCCGTTTTTCCCATTTATATGTATCGAAAAAGTATTTGGATTCCTATTGATACCATAACGGGAGTTCTGTTCTTATTGATCAATTTCATAGAAAGAAAAGAACAAAAAAAGGAAGAAGAAATTACCGAAGAAACTACAGAGCCCTCATTACCCATTCATCAAAGAACTGTTTCAAGAGACAGAATTATTAATCCTAAAAAAAACCAAGAAGAATAACCATCATGGAAAACAATCATATAACGGAAAATCTCAAAGCCCATTTTTTAAGGTTATATCAAATGGCCATCTGTGATGATGATTTCAGCGCATTAGAACTCAAAATGCTTTATAAATGTGCAGAAGAAAGGGGAATTCCTTCAAAAAATCTGGATGAAATCCTTTTAAACCCAATCAATTTAAAATCATTAGTTCCTCAATCTATTGAAGAAAAAATAGATTATTTATATGACCTCACAATTATGATCTGGGCAGACGGAATTGTTTCACCAAACGAATATTCTGCAATGCAAAAATACGTTCTGATGTTTGGTTTTTTGGAAGAAAATGTAACGGCAATTGTAGACTACCTCATTGAAGCCGTAAGAATCGGAAAGAACAAAAGTGAAATTTTATATGAATTAAAAAACTAACCACATCATGGACACCGCCAGTATAAAAAATTTATTCAAACTCAAATCCGTTCCGATAGAACCGAAACCGGAACCGCTTCCTTCAAATAATGACACCTCGGATGATGAATCTCTGGAAGAAACCAGAAAAAGAACCTATCATGAATCGGGATATAGAGACAGTTCGCGAACCAACGGAAACCATTCTACCCTATCCATATGCCTGGATGCCGTTTATTCCAAATTTCAGAACGAAGAAAAGGAAATGGTCGAAAAACAGAAAAATCTGAAAGAATCCTACGTCAACGAACAAAAAAACAGAGAAACTGAAATTAAGGCGCTGACAGTATCACAGGAAACAAAAGAAGAGCAGCTAAAAAACAAAAATATAGAAATTGAAAATTATCTGCATACAATTGAAAATTTGAAGTCTGAAATCCTTGATTTACCCAGAAACCCGGAAAAGCACAATATAAAAGCGACAAGAGGAGCTTCTGCAAAATTCTGGATCGGGCTTTTTCTCTTGCTTCCCATCACTTTATATTTAGGAACATTTTATATCTCAACTTCTTATTCAGCTTTTTTCAAAAGTTTTGATGCAAAAAGTACTGTTATTCAAAGTGTTTTGGATGCACAGGCTTTCAGCAAGGCATGGAACGAAGGAGTTATTGAAGGAGCTTTTGTTACTCTGATTCCGTTTGTGTTTCTTGGATTAGGCTATTTGATTCATATGTTTTGGGAAAATAAAACGACCGCAAACTACGTAAAGCTTGGGTTATTATTTATTGTAACATTTATTTTTGATTCTATTCTAGCCTATGAAATTGAGTCAAAATTATATGAATTAAATAAAACTTTTGAATCTCCTCCATTTGATGTTAAAATAGCTTTTACCAAAATTCAATTTTGGGGAATTATTTTCGCAGGATTCATTGTGTACATTATTTGGGGACTGGTTTTCGACTTTGTAATGAAAGAACACCGTGAAAAAGATAAGATTAAAAATGAACAGGAAATCAGACAGAAGAGGGTTGAATTCTTTCAGGACAAAATCAATATTTTGAAAAAAGACATTGAAGAAATCCTAGCCAGTATCGGAACAATAAAAGAAACGGTTATCAAAACCCGGGGAAGAATCGAAGAGCTTCAAAATATTATTGACGGGGTCATTATTCCGACCAAAGATTACAAATTGTATGCTTCAGAATATGTTCAGGGCTGGATCACTTTTATTGGTGAAAAGATAGCCGTGTCAAGAACAGAGAAACAAACGATGATTGATGACTGTATTGCAACTTACAATATTAATCTGGAAACCGTAGGAGCTAATTCCGACAATCAAAATTTAGTGTATTTATCATCTTTATAATTACCTATCATGAAAAAAATATTCTACTTGTTAATGATCATTTCTTTGGTTTCTTGTTGTAAAGGCAAAAACGATGGAACAAACACAGAAAAGAAAGGTCCTACTGTTGATTCAAACAACATCAATATCAGCATTCTGATTGATTTATCAGACAGAATTGATCCTAACACAAATCCAAATCCTACCATGCAATATTTTCAGCGGGATACAGAATATATCAAAGCCATTGAAAAAGGATTTTTAAACCATATTAAATCAAAAAGAATCATCACTTATGATGATCAGATGCAGGTATTCTTTAACCCGGAACCTTCAGACCCAAAAATGAATGAGCTTACAAAAGAATTGAAAGTTTCCTTCAATAAAGATATTCCCAGGAGTTATTTTGATTCTGTAGACAAAAAATACTCTGAATTGCCTTTAAATATTTATCAGTCAGCTATAAAAGATGGAAAATATGTAGGTTCCGATATCTGGGAATTTTTCAAAAACAAAGTAAAAGATTATTGCATAAAAGATGATCACAGAAATATTCTGTTCATTTTGACGGATGGATATATGTATCATGAAAACACCAAGTTTGACGAAAACAAGGAAAACTCACACAAAACGTCTTATCTAACAACTAAACTTGTAAAAGCTAACAATCTAACTACCTCAAGCTTCAAAGATGCCATTGAAAAAAACGGCTATGGATTTGTAAAAGCAAATGAAAATCTTAATAATCTCGAGGTCATCGTTTTAGGAATCAATCCCGAAAAGGGAAATCCTTTTGAAGAAGCAGTAATCAAAGAATATTGGGAAAATTGGTTTAAGGAAATGAAAATCAAAAAGTACCAAATCAAATCCGCTGACCTTCCTTCCAATCTCGAACCCATTATCTTAAAAACGATTTCAGGAAAATAAAAGCACATCCAATATATATTTAACTATCAAAAAAGCGAAGAAATTTATTCTTCGCTTTTATTTATTTTCTTATCATTTCCGTATGCGGAATATCATCCTCAAGATATTTATTCCCCGTATCTACAAATCCAAACCCGCTGTAAAATCTTAACAGATAATCCTGTGCGGATATTTTGATTTCAGAAGTATGAAAACGGTTTTCAATTGTTTCTACAGCATATTGTATCAGCTGTTTCCCAAGGCTTTTTCCTCTTGCCTGTTCCGTAGTCAGAACTCTTCCGAAAGAAGTCTCATCGTACTTTATTCCCTGATCAAATATACGACAGTAAGCCAGCACCTGCCCGTCTTCTTCAGCCCAGATATGAACCGCTTTCTGGTCATAATTATCCAGATCAGGATAAGGACAGTTCTGTTCAATAACGAAAACATCAATACGAGCTTTCAATACCGAATACAATTCAGGAACAGTGAACTCATCAAACGTTTTGATTTTCCAGACAATATTACTCATCGAAACTTATATTATTATGAGTTAAAAATTCATTGGTCTTTTGGATAAAATTAAGAATGTTGTCTCCACCCTCTTTCTTTTCTGCTGAGGTAACATACAGCTCAGGAAGGTCTTCCCATGTTTTATGAAGCTCAGCTTTATAATCCTCAACATTTTTAACAGCAACATTGGGCTTTAGTTTATCAGCCTTGGTAAATACAATTGAAAAAGGAATTCCACTTTCTCCACACCATTGGATAAATTCAAGGTCAATTTTCTGTGGAGTGTGTCTTATATCTACCAATACAAAAAGATTGACAAGATTTCTTCTGTTCAGAATATAGTTCGTGATCAGCTTTTCAAAATCCTTTCGCTGAACTTTTGAAACCTTTGCATAACCATAGCCTGGTAAATCGGTAAGGTACCAGTTTTCATTCACTAAAAAATGATTGATCAGCTGGGTTTTTCCTGGAGTCTGTGATGTCTTAGCCAGGTCTTTATGATTCATCATTGCGTTGATCAATGATGACTTTCCTACGTTTGATCTTCCGATAAAAGCATATTCAGGAATATTGGGTTCAGGGCATTCCTGCCATTTTCCACTGCTCTTTACAAACTCTGCTGTCTTGATAATCATTTTTGAATGTATTTTAGAAAAATAAACCATTAAGAAAAGCTCTTAATGGTCATTTTATGATGTTATTTATTAAACTTTATCTTTTATCCAGTTATACAGGATTTCATTGAATTCATCCGGTTTTTCCATCATGGCTGCATGGCCGCAATGATCTATCCAGAATAAATCCGAATTAGGAATAAATTTGTGCATGTCCTCTGCCACTTCCGGAGGAGTTACATTATCCTGTTTTCCCCAGATCAGACACGTAGGTGTTACAATCTTCGGAAGGTCGTTCAGCATATTGTGTTTGATGGCACTTCTTGCCAGCATTACGGTTTTTATTCCCTTCATTCTGTCATTTACCACCCCGAAAACTTCATCTACAAGATCCTCTGTCGCAATCTTTGGATCATAGAAAACTTCTTCCGTTTTCTTTCTGATATAAGATCGGTCATTTTTCCTTGGAAAACTGTCCCCAAAAGTTCTTTCATATAATCCGGAACTTCCTGTAAGCACAAGATTTTTTACCAAATCAGGTCTTGCTAAAGTCAAGATAAGCCCCACATGTCCTCCCATTGAGTTTCCCATAATGGTAACCGGGCCTGAAATATGACTTTCTATAAACTTGATAATATATTTTGCGATAGTGGTAAGATTCGTATTGAGTACCGGCAGATCATAGATCGGCAGCTGAGGGACATATACTTTGAAGCCTCTTTCCGAAAAAAAATCTACCATTTTATCGAAATTACTCAAACCACCCATTAACCCGTGCAACAGCACTAATGGATGTCCTTCTCCCGCTTCTACATAGGAATATTTCTTTTCTTTTTTTGTACTAAATATCATAAAACGCCTTAATAAAGCCTTGCAAAAATACAAATTAAACCTCAAAAAAATTTTGATTATCCTAATTTAAGATAAAAATAATATAATATTCTCCTTTTTAACTTTTTTTTTCAAAAGCGCCTTACTATGGCCTAAATAACACTTTTTGCAACTGTCTTCATATCAGTATTTTACATTATTGAAATTCAATCTCTAATAAAACTTATTAACATTGAGTCAAAAAGTGGGAAAAAGTGGGAAATTTTGGAAATTATTATATAAATTTGTCCCAAATGAAAAATTTCATTGGGACATATGAGTGTAAAATTGACGATAAAGGCCGCTTAAAAGTTCCTTCATCTTTAATTAAACAGATGGAAAACTTCGACGATAAGGCGTTTGTAGTCAAGAGATCTGTGTTCCAACCCTGCCTGGAAGTTTATCCTATGAATGCATGGGACAAACTGATGGGCAAAATTAATAAACTGAACAGATTCATAAAAAAGAATGCTGATTTCATACGAATGTTTACGGCAGGAGTAAAGACAGTAGAATTGGATAATGCAGGAAGGTTACAGATCTCCAAAGACCTGACGAATTTTGCAAATCTTCAGAAAGATATTGTGATTACCAGCGCGGGAGAGCTCTTCGAAATTTGGGATAAAGAAGCCTACGAAAAGGTAATCTCAACCAACGAAACTGATTTTGCAAGCCTTGCCGAAGATGTGATGGGCTCTTTCGAGGAAGAATAACTGTAGGTTATTAATTGAATATTATTAAATAAAAAACACAATTAAGCATGTATCATAACCCCGTTTTGTTGAAGCAGAGTGTTGATGATTTGGTGACGAATCCTGACGGAATATATGTGGACTGCACCTTTGGAGGCGGAGGCCACTCCAGGGAGATTTTGAGCAGACTTTCTGATAAAGGGAGATTGTTCAGTTTTGACCAGGATCTGGATGCACTTAAAAATACAATTGATGATCCTAGATTTACATTAGTTAATCAGAATTTCAGATTTCTGGAAAACTCATTGCTAATGTACGGAGTTCCTCAGGTAGATGGTGTTTTGGCCGACCTGGGAGTTTCTTCACACCAGTTTGATGAAGCAGACAGAGGCTTCTCTACAAGAAGCAATGCTCCTTTGGACATGAGGATGAACGTAATGCAGAACCTTGATGCCAAAAGAGTGATCAATGAATATGAAGAAAGTGAACTTGCAGACCTTTTCTATCACTATGGAGAATTAAGAGAGGCAAGAAAGCTGGCGAGAGAAATTGTTCATCACAGAAAAACAAAAAGCATAGATACCACTGAGGATTTGAAAAAGCTTTTCAGCTACATTCCGCCTCATAAGGTTAATAAATTTTATGCCCAGCTTTTTCAGGCAATAAGAATTGAAGTGAACCAGGAACTTGAAGTATTAAAAGAAATGCTGGTACAGGCTTACAATGTGTTGAAGCCGGAAGGAAGACTGGTTGTTATTTCTTACCACTCTTTAGAGGACCGTTTGGTAAAAAGATTCCTGAAAAATGGAATGTTCGAAGGAGAACCGGCAAGAGATATCTACGGAAATTATAAAAAGGCATTTGAATTGATAAAGAGTAAAGCGATCATTCCTGATGATCAGGAGATCGAAGAAAATTCAAGAGCAAGAAGTGCCAAAATGAGAACAGGAATAAAGGTATAAAATGAATAATGTATCGTCAATGGTCAATTTTTAATATCATAATATTCACCACGACGAACAAATTGAATTCACTGCGAAACAAACTGACATTATAAAGTGGCAAAAAGAACAACAAATCGCCCCCAGAAAAGACTCACTTTTATAGATATTATAAAAGGAAACTTTCTGAACCGTGATGAGATCAAAATACATTACAAGTATTTTCTCCTGTTGTTTATACTGATGATGGCCATGATTTATACCAACCATCTCGTCAATAAAAAAATTAAAATTGTAAACGCCTTAAAAGAGGAAACAGAAGAATACAAATCAAGAAACGCTTACGCCCAGAGTAAGCTGATCAAAGTAAAAATGGAATCAGAGCTGGGGAAAGAGGTTGCCCGGGATTCATTGATGACCCTGGAAAACCATCCTCACAAATTGCTAATAAAACTGGACAGTACAGATGCAAAAGCAAAATGAATACGATAATAAACGTAAGAAAACGTTACGATGGGGCTACCTCTTTGCAGTGGTAGCTTTGTGCGTGTTTGTAATGTTCTTGGCAAGAATTGTTATTCTTCAGAATACCAATGTTCAGGAAATTAAAGACGATTACATTAATAAAAACTATCGTGAAGCTACTTTAAAGGCTGCCCGCGGTAATCTTTTTGCGTCTGATGGCTCTATTCTCGCAACCACAGTAATGCGGTATGACATCTATCTTGATTTCAAAACAATGAAGGATACAGTGTACTCCAATAACATCGGAGCGCTTACGGATTCTCTGAGCAAAATGTTTGGAAAATCCCGAGGGGAATTCAGACAGAAGTTTGATGAACAGAAGAAAAAGAAAAACCAGTACTATACTTTGGCAAAAGGACTGGATTTCGATCAATATGACAGAATCCGAAAGTTCCCTATCTTCAAAAAAGGTAAAAATAAAGGAGGATTTATCGTTGACAGAAACTATAAAAGAGAATTAGCCACTTCAGAAATCGGCGCAGGTACCATCGGTATGGATAACGGAGAGCTTAGATCGGGGCTTGAAGGTGCTTTCTCTAAATATTTAACAGGAACAGATGGAAAAAGACTTGAACAAAGAATCAATTCATCTCAATGGAAGCCTATTGACTTCTGGAAAGTTCAGGAACCGGTAGATGGAGAAGATGTATATACAACCTTAGATCTTAGAATTCAAGATATTGCACACTCCGCACTGGAGAAGCAGCTGATCCATTTTGAAGCAAAACATGGTACCGTAATTGTCATGGAGGTTGAAACCGGAAAGGTACGTGCTCTTGTCAACTTAAGAAGAACAGATTCAGGAGATTACGAAGACTCTTACAACTATGCTCTGAAAGATAATATTGAGCCGGGATCAACTTTTAAAACCATTTCTCTTTTAGCAGCAATGGATGACGGTTTCATTGATGAAAATACAACCGTAAACGTCGGAAATGGCGTCTGGACTTATGCAAAACAAAGAATTTCAGACGGACACGGCGGAGGAACCTACGATATCAGTGATGTTTTAGCTAAATCCAGTAATGTGGGAACTGCAAAACTGATCACAAAATATTATGCAGAAAAGCCCCAGATATTTCTTGATCACCTGAAGCGCTGGAAACTGTTCGACAAAATGGATATCGAACTTCCAGGAATCACAAAACCAAAGATCGTAACTCCACAAAATAAAAGATGGAATGCTGCAACGCTGGCTTCTATTTCTTACGGATACTCTTCCAATGTTAACCTTTTACAATTAACAACATTCTACAACGGAGTTGCTAACGGAGGTAAAATGCTTAAGCCATTATTCATCGATAAAATCATGAAAGATGGAAAAGTGATGTACAGCGCCAAACCTGAAGTAATGGTCAACAAGATGGCTTCTGAGAAAGCGATTAAAATGATGACCAGTGCTTTAACAAAAGCGGTAGAAAAAGGAACAGGACGAAGCATTTTTACTCCTAACCTTAAAATGGCAGGAAAAACAGGAACCGCAAGATTTGAATACTGGCTGCCTGGCCCTATGAAATACAGAGCATCATTTGCTGGATTTTATCCGGCAGACGCACCAAAATACACCTGCTATGTAATGATAAGTGAACCCAATACATCAATAGGATTTTATGGAGGACCCGTTTCAGCACCGGTATTCAAGGAAATAGCAGGAAAAACATTCCTGAAAACTCCTCAGAATATTGAAAAAGAAATGCTTGTAGACAAAAAGGTAAACCTGAGCAAAATGGTTGAACCAAATGTAAAAGTAGCAGTAAATGATAAACAAATGCCAAATGTGGTAGGATTAATCGGTAAAAACGTAATCCCGCAATTGGAAAACTTAGGATACCGTGTCGACTATAAAGGAGTAGGAAGAATTAAAGAACAATTCCCTCTGGAAGGTACAGCGATTAGTAAGAACCAGAGAATTTATTTGTCTCTGCAAAATTAAAAACAAAGTCCCGCAAGGACCATTTAAAACAAAATAGGGCAAAGCCTTATTGATAAAGATGATTATAACAGAATTAGTAAACAGAATCCCAGTACTGGAAATCCACGGTGATAACAACCGTGAGGTTACTGAATTGGTGATCGACAGCAGAAAGGTTACAGAAAACTCTCTTTACATTGCTATGAGGGGAACCGTAGTGGATGGTCATTCATTCATTGCATCTGCTATTGAAAAAGGAGCTGCCGCAATCGTTTGCGAAGAATTTCCCGAAACATTGATGGAAAATGTAACCTATGTTCAGGTAAAAGATTCATCTAAAGCCTTAGGTCACCTTGCTTCCAATTTCTACGGAAATCCTTCTCAGAAATTGAAACTGATAGGAGTTACCGGAACTAATGGAAAAACATCTGTTTCTACCCTTCTTTTTGATGTTTTCAAAAACCTGGGATATGAATCTGCTTTGCTTTCCACTGTTGAGATCAGAATAGGGGAAGAAATTATTCCAGCTACCCATACCACTCCTGATGTAATTACCATCAACAGAATTTTAGCGGAAGCGGTAGAAAAAGGATGTGAATTTGCCTTCATGGAAGTAAGCTCACACGGAATTGCCCAAAACAGAATTGAAGGATTACACTTCAAAATAGCGGGCTTCACCAACCTTACTCACGATCATTTAGATTATCATAAAACGTTTGAAGAATATTTAAAAACGAAGAAAAGATTCTTCGACCAATTAGAAGATACAGCCATTGCCATCACTAATGTAGATGACAAAAACGGGAATGTTATGCTTCAGAATACTAAGGCCGCAAAGAAGTCTTATGCTTTGAAAACCATGGCAGACTATCACGGAAAATTATTGGAAGTAGATTTCAATGGAATGCTGTTGAACTTCAACGGAAAAGAATTCTGGACGACACTGACCGGGAAATTCAATGTATACAACTTATTGCTTGTATTCGGAATTGCTGCTGAACTTGGTTTTGAGCAGGATGAAATTCTTCAGGCGGTCAGCAAACTAAAAAGAGTTTCCGGAAGATTTGAAACCTTCAAATCCGATGGCGGAATTTTCTTTATTGTAGATTATGCACACACTCCGGATGCATTGGAAAACATTCTGGACAGCATCAATGATATCAGAACCAAAAACGAAAGATTAATCACCGTATTTGGCTGCGGAGGAGACAGAGATCACTCCAAAAGACCTGAAATGGGAAATATTGCCTCTAAAAAATCAACACTGGCAATCATCACTTCAGATAATCCGAGAACAGAAGATCCCGCGCAGATCATCAAAGAAATTGAAGCAGGTGTTGAACCTCAAAACTTCAGCAAGTACACTTCAATTCCGGACAGACGAGAAGCCATAAAGATGGCGATAAAATTTGCAGAACCTAAAGATATTGTTTTGGTTGCCGGAAAAGGCCACGAAACTTATCAGGAGATCAATGGTGTGAAACATCATTTTGATGACAAAGAAGTAATTAATGAGCTTTGGAAATTAATGTCCAAATAGATTGAAAGATTGAATTCATTGAAAGATTTAAAAATTTGATAATGACAAAGAATTTTGAAAATTTTCCTGTATACATCAAAAGTTTAGATCTGATTGAAAAAGTTTATCAATTTCTTCGAAGTCAAAGTTTTGAAAAAGAATTTGAATTTAATAACCAAATAAAAAGAGCGAGCTTTTCAATTAGCAACAATATTGCGGAAGGCTCAGAGTATAATAATAACAGACAATTTATAAGATATTTAAAAATTGCAAAAGGCAGCTCCGCTGAAGTAAGAAGCATGCTGATTGTAAGTAAAAGATTAAAATTAGGTGACGAAAATAAAGCTGAAGAAATTATAATTCTTTCCAAGGAAATTTCTTCAAACATTTCAAACTTCATCAAATATTTAAGTGAAAATATTGAGAAACCCAATCTTTAAATCTTTAAATAAATTAAATTTTTAAATAATAAAAAACAGAAACATGCTATACTATCTATACGAATATCTAACCAACCATGGAATTCATGTTCCGGGATTAGGATTGTTGAAATACATTTCCTTCCGTGCCGGAATGGCTGTACTATTCTCTCTGATTATTGCTCTTGTCTACGGAAAAAGAGTAATCAATTACCTGAGAACAAAACAAATGGGAGAATTGGTGCGTGATCTAGGATTGGATGGTCAAAAACAAAAAGAAGGAACTCCTACTATGGGAGGACTTATTATCATTTTGGCAACCATTATTCCGGTATTGCTGTTTACAAGAATTACCAATGTGTATATTGTTCTGTTGCTGGTTTCAATGTTCTGGATGGGCGCTATTGGTTTCCTGGATGATTATTTAAAGAAAATCAAAAAAAACAAAGACGGTTTAAGTGGTAAATTCAAAATTGTAGGCCAGGTTGGTTTAGGGTTAATTGTCGGAATTACAATGTATTTCCACCCGGACATTACCGTTAAAAGAAAATATGCTGATGCTAAGGTGGTAAACAGAAACAATGTAGAGCAAAACTTCATGCCTACGGAAAAAATTACTGTTTCTACCGTTCCTTTTGCAAAAAACAATGAGTTCGATTATAGTGGAATTTTGTTTTGGATGAATGATAAAGATGCCCATGAGTGGGCATGGATTGTCTTTATTCCTATTGTCATCTTCATTGTAACAGCTGTTTCAAACGGCGCCAATATTACAGATGGAATTGATGGTTTGGCAGCAGGGACAAGTGCCATTATACTACTATCGCTGGCTCTCTTTGCTTACCTTTCCGGGAACATCATCTTTGCAGATTATCTCAATATCATGTTCCTTCCCAATATGGGTGAAACCACCATTTTTGCCGTAGCAATGGTAGGTGCGGTGATCGGATTCTTCTGGTATAACACCTATCCTGCACAGGTTTTCATGGGAGATACCGGAAGTTTAATGCTGGGAGGAGTAATTGCCGTTTTAGCCATTATTTTAAGAAAAGAATTATTGATTCCTGTATTATGTGGAATCTTCTTAATTGAAAACCTCTCTGTAATGCTTCAGGTAGTTGTTTTCAAATACAGAAAAAGAAAATACGGGTTGGAATATGCCCAAAACAATAGACTATTCAAAATGTCACCATTACACCACCATTATCAGAAAGAAGGGTTCCATGAAAGTAAAATCGTGAACAGAATGATTATCATCGGGGTAATATTGGCGATTGTATGTCTGATCACATTAAAAATGAGATAAAAATTAAAAGCTGTAAGCAATAAGCAATACGCTTAAAGCCTATAGCATAAAGCTTTTATAATATGAAAATAGTTGTTTTAGGAGGTGGAGAAAGCGGATGCGGAGCTGCTTATTTGGCTAAAAAGAAAGGTCTGGAAGTATTTCTTTCAGATAAAGGAGCCATTAAGGATAACTATAAGCAGTTTCTTACCGATAATGAAATTGAATTTGAAGAAGGAAACCACGATGAAGAAAGGATTTTAAATGCTGACTGGATCGTAAAAAGCCCGGGAATTCCGAAAAAGGCGGACATCATCAATAAAATTCATGAAAAAGGAATCAGACTTTCCTCTGAAATTGAATTTGCTTCTGAATTTACAGATGCAAAGATCATTGCCATAACCGGAAGCAACGGAAAAACAACCACTACTTCCCTGATCTATTATATCCTGAAAAATGACGGATTGAATGTAGGTTTGGGAGGAAATATCGGATACAGTTTTGCTAAGCAGGTTGCAGATGAAAACCATGAATATTACGTACTGGAGGTAAGCTCTTTCCAGCTGGATGATATTCAGAATTTCAGACCTTATATCTCTTTACTGTTGAATCTGTCTCAGGATCATCTGGATCAGTACAACTACAACTATGAAGAATATGCTTTGGCAAAATTCAGAATCACTGAAAATCAGGAAAATGATAATTTTTTCATCTATAACAAGGATGATGAAATGAGCAAAAATCTTCTTGAAAAGCTTGAAATAAAGGCTAAAATGATTCCATTCTCAACAAAAGAGAAGTTGCCCGAAGGAGGTTTTGTGAATGAAGATGAGATTGTAGTAAAAATGAAAGACGAGTTCTCAATGAAAGTTGATGAATTGTCTCTATTGGGAAATCACAATGTAGCAAATAGTTTAGCAGCATCTATTGCAGGTAAGATATTAAAAATCAATAATGAAAGCATCAGACATTCATTGATGACATTCCAGGCTGTAGAACACAGATTGGAATTAGTTACTGAAATTGATAGTGTAAAATACATCAACGACAGTAAGGCAACCAATGTGAATGCCACTTATTATGCTTTAGAAAGTATGAAAACACCAACCGTGTGGATTGTTGGTGGATTAGATAAAGGAAATGACTATACCGAAATTGAAGATTTAGTCAAAAGAAAAGTGAAGGCAATTGTTTGCCTTGGAGTAGATAATAAGAAGATCATAGATTTCTTTAAAGATAAAAAAGAGGTCATTTATGATACTTCAAGTATGGAAGAGGCAGTAAGAATTTCAAAATCACTGGCTAAAAAAGGCGATACCGTCTTATTATCTCCATGCTGCGCAAGCTTTGACTTGTTCAAAAGCTATGAAGACAGAGGACGCCAGTTTAAAGAGCAGGTATTAAAGTAAAAATGTAAAATGTCGGATGTAAAAAGTACATTTTACTTTGTACATCATACATCAATACAAAAAATATGGACGAACAGAACACAGAAAACAGATTTGAATTTCTAAAGGGTGATAAAGTACTTTGGATGGTCATCCTTGTGATCTCCATTTTCTCTATTTTCCCTGTATACTCTGCAAGTTCAAATCTCGAATACATTGTTAATAACGGGACTACAACTGGTCACGTTATCAAGCACATGTTCTTTGTAGTCTTGGGATTAGCAATTATGAGACTGGTAGGAACCATAAAATATGAATACATCGGAAAGCTCAGCAGTATCCTGCTCGGCCTTATGATTGTTTTGCTGATTGTTACCATGTTTACCGGACAGACCATTGATGGAGCCAGTGCTTCCAGATGGCTGAAAATCCCGGGAACACCAATTTCCTTCCAGCCTTCATCATTTGCCTTTTTAATGCTAATCATCTATCTGTGCAGATATTTAACCAAAAAAATAACAAGAGAAAGACTTCCGATAGAGAATATCATGTATATTTTTGGACCTATCCTGCTTGTTTTCGTATTGGTAGCAAAAGATAACGGTTCCACGGCATTAATGATTTTAATGGTTTCCGTAGTGGTTCTTGTCATAGGGCAGCTTCACTGGAAATACATTGCAGGATTTATTTCTGCCTCATTTGTAGCCATTGTCTTGTTCTTACTGATAGCTCTGAATACTAACATGATCGGCGGAAACCGTGTACATACATGGATGAGCCGTGTAGAAACATTTACCTCAAGCAAAGCAAAATCAGCTGATGTAGATGATGAAAGTATAAAAGCAAAGAACTATCAGGTGATGCAGGCCAAAGCAGCCATCGTACATGGCGGAATTACCGGAATGGGACCAGGAAAAAGCGCTTTGAAACAAATGCTTCCACAATCTGCCTCCGACTTTATTTTTGCGGTTATTGTAGAAGAATATGGAGTAATAGGAGCAGCTTTTCTGATCAGTTTATATCTGATCATGATGATAAGGATTGTAATGATTGCCAGTAAGATGCCGGCATTTTTCGGATCGCTGCTCGTACTCAGTCTCGGGGTAATGATTTTTATTCAGCTTTCGGTAAACATAGCCGTTGCAGTAAATCTGATCCCGGTAACAGGACAGCCACTGCCCCTGATAAGTTACGGAGGAACCTCAATGCTGGTAACCTACTTGCAATTAGGTATTATTTTAAATATAAGCTCAAGGATTCAGATTTATGATGAAGAAGGAATGGGCAAAAAACAAAGTGTAGCAGAAATAAACGATATCGCTTAAAATGGACAAAAAATTAAAAATATTATTATCTGGCGGAGGAACCGGAGGACACATCTTCCCAGCCATCGCTATTGCTGATGAGATCAGAAAAAGATTTCCTGATGCAGAATTTTTGTTCATTGGTGCTAACGGGAAAATGGAAATGGAAAAAGTTCCACAGGCAGGATATAAAATTGAGGGAATTGACATTGCAGGAATTGACAGAGGAAATCTCTTATCCAATCTGGGACTGCCTTTCAAGATTCTGAAAAGTTTATCAAAATCTAAAAGGATTATTAAAAACTTCGCCCCCGATTTTGCAGTAGGAACTGGAGGATTTGCCAGCGGACCCGCTCTTTATGAAGCAAGCAAAATGGGAATTCCGATTTTCATACAGGAACAGAATGCTCATGCAGGGGTAACCAATAAAATTTTAAGCAAGAAAGCCAAAGCCGTTTTTACAGCTTATCCAAAAGTAGAAGGTTTTCCGGCAGAGAAAATAAAATTTCTAGGGAATCCGATTCGTGAGAACATTGTTTCAGGAATGCAGGATACAGCCCAGGCAAAAGAAAAAATGGGATTGAATAAAGATAAACTTACGATTCTGTCTGTAGGTGGCTCTTTAGGCTCCAGAACATTGAATAATGCATGGAAATCTCATTTAAAACAAATTGTAGATAAAGATTATCAGCTGATCTGGCAGACAGGAAAGCTTGATTATAAAGATATTTTAGCAGAAACAAAAGATACAGATACCAGAAACATTCAGATCCTTGAATTCATCAAAGATATGGAGCTGGCTTACTCTGCAGCCGATATCATTGTTTCCAGAGCCGGTGCTATTGCTATTTCAGAGCTGGCTGTAGCACAAAAACCAGTGCTTTTGGTTCCTTTCCCTTTTGCAGCGGAAGACCACCAAACGAAAAATGCCATGAATCTGGTTGAAAAAAATGCAGCAAGAATGGTAAAGGACTCTGAAATGCAGGAAAAATTCTGGGATACATTATCAGAAATCTGCGAAAATGAAAGTGTAAGAAAAGAAATGTCCGACAATCTGAAATATTTTGCCAAGCCAAACGCCGCAAAAGAGATTGTAGACGAAATATTTAATAAACTGTAAAAAGTATCATTGTAAAATGTATTAATGACAAGAATACTCATGAATACATTGTACATAAATACAGCAATACAAAACAAAAAAATGAACATTTTACAAACATATCAGACTTTTTACCTCGTCGGTATCGGAGGTATCGGAATGAGTGCTTTAGCACGCTATTTCAATGCATCCGGAAAAAAAGTATTGGGTTATGACAAAACCAATACAAAATTGACTCAGAACCTGATGAATGAAGGAATTGATATTGTTTTTGAAGACCTTATTGATGAAAGGATCTCATCTCTTCAGAAAGAGGATACATTGGTTATTTATACACCAGCCATCAAAACGCTTGGAATATTAGATTACTTCAGTAAAAATCAGTTTGAAGTTTTAAAAAGAGCTAAAGTTTTAGGACTGATTACGGAAAACACCAATTGTATCGCTATTGCAGGGACTCATGGAAAAACTACCACGTCTACCCTTGTAGCCCATTTATGCAAAGAAGCAGATCTACCTTTCTCATGCTTTTTGGGAGGAATTTCTGAAAACTTTAAATCCAACTTCCTGTACAACGGTTCTACTTATTCTGTGGTAGAGGCAGATGAATATGACAGAAGCTTCCTGAACCTTTCTCCGGATTGGGCAGTAGTAACTTCTACAGATGCAGACCACCTGGACATTTATGGAGACAAAAGCCATATTGAAGAAGGATTCAGACAGTTTGCCGCTTTGGTTCCTAATGATCAACAGCTATTTGTAAGAAAAGGAGTAGAAATTGGCAGAGGCCATCAAACCTATGCTGTTAATGAGCCTGCAGATTATTATTCAGACAACCTGCGAATGGATCATGATAAAATTTATTTTGACTTCCATACTCCTACTGAAACAATAAAGGATTTTATCTGGGAAATTCCGGGAATCCACAATGTGGAGAATGCTACTGTAGCACTGGCCATTCTGCATAATTTAGGCGCAGATTTTGATACGCTGAAAAAAGCAATTGCCAACTTTAAAGGAATTAAAAGAAGATATACCAAACATATTTATCAAAACGGTAAAATTTACATTGATGATTATGCCCACCACCCTACAGAAATCAATGCTGTAATGAGCTCAATCAGAACATTTTACCCTGATAAAAAACTAGTGGTAGTCTTCCAGCCTCACCTTTTCAGCAGAACAAGAGATTTCGCAGATGGGTTTGCAGAAAGTTTAAGCAAAGCAGATGAACTTATTCTGCTTGATATTTACCCTGCAAGAGAACTTCAGGAGAACTTTGAAGGAGTTACCTCAAGCTGGCTGCTGGACAAAGTAACATTAGATAAAAAAGAGGTATCGACATTATCCGATGCTTTTGAAAAAATAAAAGAAAAAGATTTTGATATCCTTCTTACAGTAGGCGCAGGAAATATTGACACCCTGTACGATCCTATTTGTGAATGGATAAATAAATTGTAAAAAGTAATAAAGTATTTACGTATTCATGAATACACTTTACATAAATACATGAATACAAAAAATGTATGAAAAATAAATACAGAATATTAAAAATTGCTGTCACTGTAATCATCCTTGGATTGTTACTGAGTTTCTCATTGAGGAGATTCAGCCACCAACAGATTACAGACAATAAGATTTCTGTAAAAATGAGTGAAAAAACTCCGGTTTATTTTGTTGATGAAAAAGACATCCGGGAGATTGTAAAAAAAGAAAACCCTTCAGGAAAAGTAGGTGATCTTAATATTCCTTCTTTAGAAAAAAGAATCAATTCTCTTCCGGCAGTTGACAGTGCTAATGTCTACCTGAATCTGAACGGAAAACTGAATCTGGATATTAAGCAGAGAGTTCCTGTTTTCAGACTCAATAAAGATGGAAAAGACTTTTATGTGGATGAAAAAGGGGTTGAATTTCCAATTTCAAGAACATATTCTCATCCATGTATGCTGGTAACCGGAAATGTACAGCCGGATGAATATGAAAAACTGGCAGAGCTGGTAGGAAAGATAGATAAAGATGATTTTAGTAAAAAATATTTTATTGGGATTTCAAAAAGTAAAGAAAGCTACAATCTTCTGACAAGTGAAGGGAATTACCGGGTAGAGATTGGAGATCTGGATAATATTGATTTTAAAGTAAGAGGATTTAAAACCTTCGTGGAAAAATATCTTGTCTATCAGGATCCACAGAAGTACAGCATGGTTTCTGTAAAATACCAGAACCAGATTGTTACCACTTTAAACCCTTATTTTAAAGAAAATGACAGCATTTTAAAAGCGGGAAAACTAGAACTGGCAAAGGCTCCTACTCCTGCAGCAGCAACGAAAAAGACAGAGCCTAAGCCAAAGACTGCAGAAGTAAAAAAAGTAAGTTCCGCTCCGGCAAAGCCGAAAGAGAATACAAAAACGAAAGCACATACAAAAGAAACAAAAAAAACAGAGAAAAAATCAACTGCTAAGGCCTTGTCCAAGCCAAAAGCAAAAGTAAAAATAGAATAGGCCTTTCACGGCATTTAATACACAAATAGGAGATCATCCTTAGAGAAAAAAAAGGAAAAAAGTAGAAAAAATCAAATCGATATAAAAATGGAAAATCAAGAGTATTCAGTAGGTCTGGACATCGGGACAACAAAGATAGTCGCGATTGTCGGAAGAAGGAATGCACACGGGAAAATAGAAGTTCTCGGTGTAGGAAAAGCTAAAAGTCTTGGTGTTCATAAAGGTATTGTGAATAATATTTCACAGACTATTAATTCAATCAAGGCTGCAGTATCCGAAGCACAATCCAGTGCCGGTGTTCCTATCCGCAAAGTTACGGTAGGTATTGCAGGAAAACACATTCGTTCTCTGCAGCACTCTGATTATATTATGCGTGAACATCCTGATAAATTTATTACAGATGATGACATTGAAGCACTAAAAGATCAGGTGAAAAAGCTGGTCATGCTTCCTGGAGAAGAAATTATCCACGTACTTCCTCAAGAATATAAAGTAGATTCCGAGGGGGAAATTCAGGAACCCGTCGGGATGCATGGAAAGCGTTTAGAAGCAAACTTCCACGTTGTAGTAGGGCAAATGGGCAGCATCAGAAATATTGCAAGATGCGTCCGTGAAGCCGGATTAGAAATGGAAGCGCTTACTCTAGAGCCATTGGCATCTTCAGAAGCAGTCCTTACAAAAGAAGAAAAAGAAGCCGGTGTCGCGATTGTTGACATTGGTGGTGGTACAACTGATATTGCTATCTTTAAAGATAATATCATCCGTCATACCTGTGTTATTCCATACGGAGGTGGAATTATTACCGAAGATATCAAAGAAGGTTGTTCCATCATAGAGAAACATGCAGAGCAACTGAAAGTAAAGTTTGGTTCGGCTGTTCCCGAATTAGAAAAAGACAGTACTTTTGTAACCATTCCCGGACTTCATGGCAGACCGGACAAAGAAATTTCTTTAAAAACTTTAGCACAGATCATCAATGCAAGAGTAGAAGAAGTTTTGGAAATGGTTAATACAGAGCTGAAAGCCTATGGTGCTTTTGAACAAAAGAAAAAGCTTATTGCCGGAATCGTTCTTACGGGTGGTGGTTCAAACTTAAAACATCTTCGTCAGTTGGCTAATTATACCACTGGTTTTGACAGCAGAATCGGTTTTGCGAATGAATATATTGCCAACGATAAAAATCAGTACCTGAAAGGCCCTGAATTTGCTACGTCTATCGGGTTACTGATGGAGAGTTTAAAGATCAGAGACAAAAAGCAGAATGCTGACGAAATCATAGAAGTTGTTGCAGAGCAGCCAAAGCTGGAAACCGCTTCAGCACAGTCAGAAACGGCTCAACCGGTTCAGCAGGCAGCACCCGTTCAGGAGCAGCAGTCTTTTGAAAATGAAAGACAGGAGAACAGAAAAGCGAAATTGACCTTCGGCCAGTCGCTTATGGAAAAAGTAAAAAAATTCTTTGAAGAAGTAGAATAAATATAAATGATAAAAGAATAATGAGTAATGATACCTGAAATAGCTTAATATTTATTAACTTAAAACGAATATCATTCATCAATTATCATCTATCAGTTATCAATTATTAAAAGTATAGTTATGGAAAATATAGGTACACAAGGATTTTCATTTGATTTGCCAAAAGGAAATTCATCCATCATAAAAGTAATCGGTGTAGGGGGCGGTGGAAACAACGCTCTGAAGCACATGTACGAGAAAGGAATTCACGGAGTAGATTTCGTGATTTGTAATACAGATGCTCAGACTCTTGATAATAACCCGGTTGCTAATAAAGTTCAATTAGGAACCACAATCACAGAAGGTCTTGGAGCTGGTGCAGACCCTGAGGTTGGAGAGAAATCTGCAATCGAAAGTATTGAAGATATTAAAGCTGCTATGGGACAAAACACCAAAATGGTGTTTATCACTGCCGGAATGGGTGGTGGTACCGGTACCGGAGCTGCTCCTGTCATTGCAAAAGTAGCAAAAGACATGGGAATTCTTACCGTAGGTATTGTTACCGTTCCTTTCAGTTTTGAAGGTAAAAGAAGACTAGATCAGGCTGAAAACGGTCTCGATAAACTAAAAAATAATGTTGATTCATTAATTGTGATCAACAATGATAAACTAAGACAGCAGTTCGGAAACCTTGGATTCAAGCAAGGATTCTCAAAAGCCGATGAAGTTTTAGCCAATGCAGCCAAAGGTATGGCAGAAGTTATTACAGGTTACTTTGATGTAAATATTGACTTTAGAGATGCTAAATCTGTACTTCAGAATTCAGGTACCGCATTGATGTCTACAGGAACTGCTTCAGGTGAAAATAAAGCTGAAGAAGCTGTAAGAAAAGCCCTTGATTCTCCGTTATTGAATGATAATAAGATTACAGGTGCCAAAAACGTTCTGTTATTGATCAGAAGTGGTGCTGAAGAAGTTACCATGGATGAGATTGGTATCATCATGGACCATATTCAGAAAGAAGCTGGAAACACAGCAGATATTATCTTCGGGGTGGGAGCTGATGAAGAATTAGGAGATGCCGTAAGCGTTCTTGTTATTGCAACTGGATTCTCTAACGACAACAAGAAATTTGCAGGACCTACAGAGAAAATCAGAATCAGTCTTAACGACAGCTTTGATGCTCCGAAAAACTCTCCTTTCAAAACAAGAGAAGAAAGAGAATCTGCACCTGATGCAACCTACGATTCCAGCAGAGCCAATCATTTCAGATTAGATGATGAAGACCACGGCACACAGTTCAAGGTTACATCTATTGAAAAAAAAATGATCATTGAAGAAGAACAGGTGAAACCCGAAATAAAATTCTCTGATAAAGAAGAAGATATAGTAAATACTCCTGAACAGGGCTGGAGAAACGAAGAAGAAAGTGAGCAGGAATACAGCCTATTTACTATTGACGAAGAGAGTGAAGATCCAAATGACCTGGAAATCCAATCTTTCTCATTTGATTTCGAAAATAAAAAAGATGAGCCACAGGCAGGAAGTACCTTCAACAACTCTTTTTCAGAAGAAAAACCTGTTGAATTCAGCTTCTTTGTAAACGAGCCTATCAGAAATGAGCCAAATACCGATTTTGGACAGCCAAAAGCAGAATTTAACAACCCTAGCAATGCTGCTGTAGCTGAACCTGCTCAGAAGATTGAAACCTTCTACCAGAAACAAGAAGAACCGAAAGCTGAAATAAGAACTGCTTTTGAAAACAAAACAGAAATTGAAACTCCGAAAACGGAAGAATCAGAATTCACTTTTGTAAATAAAACGATCGACCAGGACAGAGTGATTGAAAGAAGAAATAAATTGAAAGAATTCAATTCCCGCTACCAGAGCTTTGACAGCACTAGCGAATTTGAATCTATTCCTGCTTTCAAAAGAAAAAATATTTCGATCGATGGGACCAATGCTTCAGATCAGAACATCAACACGTACCTGTCTGACAACAACGGCTCTATGCAGATCAGAGAAAACAGATTTTTAAATAAAGACGTAGACTAAATATTATAACAATGTAGAGATGTATCAATGTAACAATTACTATAATTTTATTGGTAAACTGTTACATTGATACATTGTTAAATTTGATAACATGAGTTTAGAAAATATAATAAGCGAAGCTATAAAAACAGCCATGAGAGAAAAAGACAGAGTAGCTCTGGACTCTCTTCGTGCCGTAAAATCTCAGATTCTTCTTTTACAAACAGAAGCAAGAGGTGCTGAAGTTTCTGCAGAGCAGGAAATTGCTATTCTGCAGAGAATGATCAAGCAGCGTAAAGATTCTTTCGAACAGTTTTCTGCTCAAGGGAGACAGGATCTTGCAGAAGTAGAAGAAGCTCAAATGAAAGTAATTGAAAAGTTTTTACCTAAACAGCTTTCTGCTGAAGAACTTGAAACAGAAATTAAAAATATTATTTCTGAAACCGGAGCTGAATCTATCAAAGATTTAGGGAAGGTAATGGGAGCCGCATCGAAAGTATTAGCCGGAAAATCAGATGGAAAAAGTATTTCTGAGATGACTAAAAAACTGCTGTCTTAGTTGGAAACCAACCGTTGATGGCCAATCCATAACCCCTCAACTTATTTTTTCTATCACCTATTTATATTAGGATATACAACCTTTGCATATCGATTTGATTAAAGAAGCCCGGAACTTTTCAGTTCCGGGCTTCACTTTCTTTGGATATTAAAGTTTGTTAATCAGTTTTGATTCTAACTGTAAAAAGAATTAAGATACTACCATATTTCATAGAGTATTTAAGTGGTTGATTGCTTGAGGGAAAGCCTTAAATGTTTTTTTCATGGTCGTTTGTTTTTCAGAATCATTTCAAAATTAACAATAATTTTCCATTATTCCTAGTCTTAATTCACTTTTTTTTGAATATTATTACAATATTAATATTTGATTAATTTTAAATGACTAATCGATTGATAGTTTTTATATATTGAACAAAAGCGAAGAAATGCTTAACTTTGTGCAGATAAAAACAAAATATATGTACCCAACAGATTTAGTAATGCCTATGAAGGCAGAGCTTACAGATAAAGGTTTCCAGGACTTGACAACTCCAGCCCAGGTAGAAGATGCATTGAAGCAGTCTGGAACTACATTACTGGTAATTAACTCCGTATGTGGTTGTGCTGCAGGTGCTGCAAGACCAGGAGTTGTATACTCTTTAACTGGAGATAAAAAACCTGACCATTTAACAACTGTATTTGCAGGATTTGATACCGAGGCTGTAGTAGAGGCAAGAAAACACCTTGCTCCATTCCCTCCAAGTTCTCCATGTGTAGCACTTTTCAAAGATGGTGAATTGGTTCACATGCTGGAAAGACACCACATCGAAGGGAACCCTGCAGGAGCTATCGCAGCAAACCTTCAGGCTGCTTATGACGAATATTGCTAAGAAACAATAATCTAAATATCAAACCGTTACAAATTTTGTAACGGTTTTTTTATTTAATTAGGTAAAAAATTTTCAGAAAATTCAAATATCATTATATTTGTTGGAATGGCAACCAAAGCACTTTTCAATACCGTAGTCAACTGGTTCATCCGCCAACGGATAGATCAGATACAGAATTTCATGGACCACCCCATTGAAACCCAGAAAGGTATACTCTTTTCTCAACTGTTTCATGCAGAGGATACGGAATATGGTAAATTATACGGATTCAATTCAATATCCAGTTATCAGGATTTTAAAAACAAGGTCCCGATTGTTACATACGAAGAAATGGAGCCTTATATTGAAAAAGCAAGACAGGGACAAAAAGATATAAGCTGGCCGGGGCTCATAAAACATTTTGCCAAATCATCGGGAACCACCAATGCCAAGAGCAAATTTATCCCTATTTCTGCCGAAAGCCTTGAATACTGTCACATGAAGGCCGGAAAGGACATGGTTTCCATTTATGCTAATAACCATCCCGAAAATCAGCTTTTTAATTATAAAAATTTACGTTTAGGCGGAAGTTCCGAACTGTATGCTGATTTCAACACAAAATTTGGGGATTTATCCGCTATTTTAATTGACAACCTTCCGTTTTGGGTAGAAATTACTACAACCCCAAGCAAGAAAGTATCTTTGATGGGAGAATGGGAAAGCAAACTGAAGGCGATCACCTCTGAGGTAAAAAATGAAGATGTAGGAAGTATCCTTGGAGTACCAAGCTGGATGATGGTTCTTCTTCAAAAAGTATTAAAGGAAACCAATATCGAAAATATTTCAGAGCTATGGCCGAATTTGGAGGTGTTTTTTCACGGTGGAATCAGTTTCAAGCCCTACAGGGAGCAATTCAAGCAGATCATCGGAAAAAACATCAATTACTACGAAATTTACAATGCTTCTGAAGGCTTCTTCGGGATACAGGACAGGTCAGATAGTGATGAGATGCTTCTGATGCTTGATTATGGTATATTTTACGAATTCATTCCCATGGATCAGTTCCATTTTTCAAATCCGAAAGTGGTAAGTCTGGAAGATGTGGAAGTGGGGAAAAATTATGCCATGGTTATTACAACCAACGGCGGTCTGTGGAGATATCTTATTGGAGACACTGTTGTCTTTACATCAACCAATCCATTCAGAATTAAAATAACAGGAAGAACAAAACATTACATCAATGCTTTTGGAGAGGAACTGATGATCACCAATGTGGAATCTGCCCTTTCAAAGGCTTGTGAAGCTACGGGAGCACAGATCACAGATTTCACAGGAGCTCCGGTCTTTATGAAAGGAAACGAAGGAGGTGCCCATGAATGGATTTTTGAATTCAGTCAGCATCCAGATAATCTGGACAACTTTATTGATGCTTTTGACAAGCATTTAAAGACTATCAACTCTGATTATGAAGCAAAGAGATACAACAATATGACCCTTAAAAGACCTATCGTACACATTGCTAAAAGCAACCTTTTCTATCACTGGCTGGAAGCTAAAGGAAAACTTGGCGGGCAAAATAAAGTGCCCAGATTGAGCAACGACAGAGAATATATTGAACCTTTGCTGGAAATGAATAAATAAAGATTGTTATTAATAAAAAAACTTAGCGTTTAAAAAACTCTATTTAAAGCTAAAAATAAAAAAGCCGTAATTCAGTTGAATTACGGCTTTCTATTTTATTTACTTAAGTCTTCTTTCACTTTTTTAGCGGCTTCCTCCACTTTTGAAGCTCCTGTTTTGGCGGCTTCTTTTGCGTCTTTTCCTACTTTGTTTGCTTCAGCTTTGATATCCTGCCCTGCTTTATTAAGATCCTGTTTTGTCTTGTCTGCAGTGGCATCAATTTTATCTTTAGCTTTTTGAGCAGCATCGTCAATCTTATTTCCTGCTGCATCTACCTTCGCCTTCACATCTTCTTTCGCATTGTTGATCTTTGCTGTATCAACAGTGTTTGGGGTTTCAGTAACGGTGGTAGTAGTTGTAGTAACTGATCCGTCAGCATTTTCTACTTGTTCTGTTTTCGTTGTTGATTTTGTGCATGCTACAGTGAATACTGAGATCACTATTGCTGTAAGGATTTGTTTTTTCATATTATATATTTTTAATGATATTGGCTTTATTGAGTTTTAGTCTCTTGAGCGGTCGATGTTTCTGCAGGTTTCTGTTTCTTTTCTGCTTCAGTCTTTTTCTTTTCCTCTTCCTGTTTTGCCTTATTTTCTTTTTCAAGTTCTGCCTTTAACTTGTTCTCTTCTTCCTGAAGCTTTTTAGCCTGTTTTACAGAGTCCAGATATTGAGGGGAAGACATTCTTATCTTTCGGGCAATATCTACTGAAACAGCACCGGTAGAAAAGGAATCAACAGCAACAGTATCATAGTTCCTTTTAACTTCCTGTTCAGCAGCGAATCCCGGAGATTCTTTCTTGGAACACGCAGTGAGAAAAATTATGAAAATAAAAATTGCAGGCAGTATATTTTTCATGGAGCTAATTTAGCAGAAATTCTGCAATTACAGGATAGTGATCCGATAATTTCACAGACTGGTCTACTTTATAGCTTAGAGGAATAATGGATTTTGAACTGAAGATATAATCAATTCTCAAAGGTACTTTATAGTCATGAAAACTGCTTGCACTTCCCTTTCCTGCCACTAAAAAGGCATCCTGAAGATCTTTTCCCAGGTTGTAATATTCATAAGAATTGGGAACAGAATTAAAATCTCCGGCTAAAATAACCGGGTAAGGTGATAAATCTACCATCTTTCTGATTCTTTTCACCTGATCTTCGTGGGCCAGAAATGTAGGCGTCATATGAGAAAGTAATGCCGAAACATTTCCAAAACCTAGCCCGTCAAGTTTCGTAAACATAGATTTATGAAGTCTGAAAGGTTCAAGATAAACATTCACTATTCTGATGACTTTTCCATTGATATCAATATCAGCGTAGAATGAATTTCCACGTGCCTTTTCATCAATCAACTCGGCCTGTCTTAGAATTTTATGTTTTGTTTTCAGAATAACAGAAGGATATTTTATAAGGTCTCGTTTTATGGCGCGGTTGGTATCTTTTTCCTGCACAAGAATAATATCTGCATCCTGTTCTTTGATATAATTTTTTACTTTATCCCAACCGTATTCTCCATATTTTACGTTAAATGTCAATACTTTAATATCCCGTATTGTTTTCACATTCTCTGTTTTGGGAGAAAAGTTGATCCATCGTCTGATTGGATTATAGAAAATAAGTGTACCTAATGCAAAAGCGATAGCTATTTTTTGTTTTTTAAAGATCCATACCAGTGTAAGAAGTACATGTGCCAGTATAAGATAGGGGAAACCAAGCGAGAGAAGATTAAGATTGCCCAAAAGATTGGGCGGAATCCATGCATTCCCTAAGGTGCATAACAGCAAAACGGCAATAACGATATGTATAAATAGTAATATCTGATTCGACTTCATGAAAAAACGGTCTTGGTACGGTTTTCTTTAAACAAAAATCCTACCAAGCAGATAATTTTAACTATTTTTATGATTATTTGTTCTCCGTAGAAAACTTTACTGTGACAGGATAATGATCTGAAATACTTACAGAACGGTCAACTTCATAAGATATTGCCTTTAATGATTTTGAAGAAAAAACATAGTCGATTCTGATTGGAAATTTATAATCGTGAAAACTGGTTGCACTTCCCTTTCCTGCCGTTAAAAATGCATCTTCAAGCCCATCCGATAAATGGTAATATTCGTAGGAATTAGGTACGGAATTGAAGTCTCCGGCAAGGATAACGGGATAGGGTGAATTTTCAATTACTTCACGAATCAAAGCAACCTGTTCCTGATGCTTTTTAAAGGTGGGAATCAGCCTTTTAACAACCCCTTTAACCTTTTGTTCATTATCATCGGTATTTCTGTTAAGTCTCACCATGTCTTTGTCAAAATGGAATGGATGAAGATAAACATCAATAAACCGGTAAACCCTGCCTCTTATTTCAATATCAACCTGCAACCCCGGAATCCTTACACTTTCATCGTGCGGATCTATTATTTTATATCCAATAATTTTATGCCGAGTTAATACAGTAACACCTACCTCAGGATTTGCTTTTTGATACCCTTCAAATTGATATTCTCTACCTGAATCCTCTTGTAAAAGAATAACATCCGCATTCTGAGATTTCAGATAGGGCCCAATTTCAGCATTTCCTCTTCCACCAGCCCTGGTATTGAAGGAGACTATTTTTATTTCTGAATTTCCATTTTTAGGAGAAGAATAATTTACCCATCGTTTTACAGGATTGATAAAAGCCAACCCCAGAAACATGAATACAAAAGCTCTCTTTTTCCAGCTGAAAACCCAGAATATGGTCAGGATGATATATGAAATAATAAGAACAGGAAAACCTAAAGAAAGAAGGTTAAACCATGGAAACACCTTCGGTGGAACATATGCATTCAATAATGTACCTAACAGCAAAAATAGAATCCCAAAATGCAGAACAAATAGTATGAGTCTTAAAACCTTCACAAAATTATTTTAATTGAATCTGTACAAATGTTTTTTCCAATTTAGTGCCAGCAGCCACCCTACTAAAGCCCCACCTACGTGAGCCAGGTGAGCAATGCCTCCTCCATTTCCGGAAACACCAAGATATACTGAAATCACCACAATGATCGGTAAAAGGTATTTTACTTTAATAGGAACAGGAATAAACATGATTCCTATTTTTGCATCAGGATATAATGTTGCAAAGGCAGCTACCACTCCGAAAATAGCTCCGGAAGCACCTACCATCGGAGTATACATGATACCTTTTAAGCTTTCCAGTAACTCTTTTTGCTTAAGAATGGAATCTGCATTTCCGGACAAATTAACGTTTGCTCCTGATAGATATGCATTCACATTGAATCCTAATTCCTGCAATTCACGGGAAATACTTTGGGCTTCTACAAAATTCCATGCATTGAAAAGGAAAAAGGCTCCTAAACCACTTACAAAATATAAAATCAAATATTTTTTATCTCCTAATGTCTGTTCCAGAATTGGCCCAAAGCTAAAGAGGGTCATCATATTAAATAAAATATGCATAATACTTCCATGCATAAACATATGGGTAACAACCTGCCATGAATGGAAATAGGGCGAAAATGGATAAAAGCCAGCGAGATAACCAATCATTTGATCTCCCATGAAGTAAGTAGCAATAAATACTATAACATTGATTATAATGATGTTCCTTGTAATTGGTGGTATATTGTTAAACATAATTTTTTAAAATTTGTTTTTAAAGTCGTTAAACGGAACTTCATAATAGCATCTTTTCCCATCCGGTAAAAATTCCGGGAAACCTAATGCTGTAAAGTCTTTGATAAGCTGTTCCGCATCTTTTTTATAAATAAAATCAAATCTTGACTTCGACTGCATTTTGCTCCATTGATTATGGTAATATTGTAAAAATTCTTCTTCTGTCTTGTATTCCAGGATTTCAAAAAGGTTTTCCAGGAATTTCATCGCCTGGGTTTCTTTCAGTCCTTCAGGAAGTGAATCTATTCGAAGCACACTTTCATGAGCAATTTTCATGTCAAACCCTAATTCCGGAAGATATTTTTTTATCGAATTGTATTTTGTCTTTTCAATCTCATTCATATGATACTCCAGAGAAAATAGAAGGGCATGGCTGTTTGTGTTTGATTTTCTGATAGATTTATTCCCTTCAGAAACCAAAAGCCTGTGCATTCTTCCAAGATCCAGCATCAGTGTCACATCTCCTTTATTGAAAAGCCAGTAGCCGTTTGGAAGTCTCATCAGATCTTCGTCAAAATCTTCATCTTCAAATAAATTGATCTTTGAAGGCTCTGCGGTAATATTCTGATGGTACATTTCCGTAAGGTTCTGAATTTCTTCCGGATGCACTACATTTTTCTCTTCCAGGAAAGGGTTATAATCCTTGTCTACAATTATTTCAGGCATTTTTACAAAACCGCTTCCGCCACCGTTTCCTTTACTTGGTATCGGTTTATTCATCATTTCATCCAGTTCCGGGTCTCTGTCGAAATCAAGGCTTGGAGAGACATTATAAATTCCTAAAGATCTTTTGATGGTTGAGCGGAGCAAAGCAAAAATAAGGTGTTCATCTTCAAATTTTACCTCGGTTTTCTGCGGGTGGATATTCACGTCAATTTTCTCCGGATCAAGCTCCAGAAAAAGGAAAAATGAAGGTACATATCCGGGCTGAAGTAATCCTTCAAAGGCCTCCTGTACTGCTTTATTGAAGTATGGACTTCTGAAATATCTTCCGTTCACAAAAAGAAACTGCTCTCCTCTTGCTTTCTTGGCTCCTTCAGGCTTGGCAACAAACCCATGCAGCTTACACCAGATAATATCTTCTTTAATAGGAATCAAAAGCGGCTGAAGTTTTCTTCCGAAAACATCTACAATACGCTGCATCTGACTTCCTTTTCTCAGTCTGAAAACAGCTTCATCATCATGAAAAAGGGAAAACTCCAGATTTTCATGAGCCAGTGCAACACGCTGAAATTCATCAATTACGTGTCTGAATTCAATATTGTTATTTTTCAAAAACTTCCTTCTTGCAGGAACGTTATAGAAAAGATTTTTTACTAAAAAATTTGATCCGTCAGCTGTCTGAATCGGATCCTGAAACTGGAAAACCCCACCTTCGATATAAATGTTGGTTCCGATAGATGTGTCTTGCTGTTTCGTTCTGAGTTCTACCTGAGAAACTGCTGCAATAGAGGCAAGGGCTTCACCGCGGAAGCCTTTTGTGGCAATCTTAAAGATATCTTCTGTTCCTTTGATTTTGGAGGTAGCATGTCTTTCAAATGCCATTCGCGCATCTGTTTCGGACATTCCTTTTCCGTCATCTACCACCTGAATAAGGTTTTTCCCGGCATCTCTGACAATCAGTTCAATCTTCGTTGCATCTGCATCTATAGCGTTTTCCAAAAGTTCTTTCACGATGGATGCAGGCCGCTGCACCACCTCTCCCGCTGCAATTTGGTTCGCTACATGATCCGGTAAAAGCTGAATAATATCTGACATAAAAACGTAAATCAACTTACAAAAATAGTCAATGAAAACGGGAATTAAAATACCAAAACCGTGATTTAATATTTAATTATCAACATTTTTGCCTATTTATCCCCAACCAATTTTTTTAATGTTTGTAATGAAGGGCTTTAGCGTGTTTATTTGTCTGAGCCGGGAATTTTCATTTCTATAAGCATGAAAAGCATGGTAAAAACAACAGAAAGACAGATCATAAGATAATTTTTCAGAAAAACGCCCCTATTCTATGATAAAATAAGGGCATTTACAGCTAGTTTATACAAAAAATTAATAGTGTGTTTTATATTTTAATCTTCAAAGACAAGCTTTCTTTTCTTCTCTCTTTTAGGAATTCCATGGATTTTCTCATACAGGTAGGCAAATATATTGGGCTTTCTGTAAATCCTGTTATATCTGTACTTCGTATTGAAGTGGCGAATATGAATTTTATAGGCATCATACCCAATGACAAACAGAAGACATAGACTGATTACATAGAAAACTCTGAATTCCAGATAGTAATAAGTCAATCCTGAGAATACAGCTCCCATGATATAGGCAAGCATAATACTCATCAATAGTTTCGCTCTGCCAATCAGTTCTCCGTTTCTTCTGTATTTTTTCTGCGTAAACATAGATACCAGAATTCCCAGGTCGGTGGTTGTTCCGGTAAGGTGTGTGGTTTTCACAGAGAAGTTGGAGATACTTGCCGTAAGACCGTTTTGCAGTCCAGTGGCAAAAAGCATTAATGCTACCAAATATTCTGTTTCTTCTAATGTTTTCTGATAGTAAAACTGCCCGTATATTCCTACAAAAAGGAGACATATAATTTCCAGTGCAATGGGCATAGAATGGGCAAAATATTTACTTTTTTTGTTAAAATTGATGACAATAAAGTTGGACAGAAAGCTTCCGAAGAAGAATAAAAAGATCCATCCGCCTACGACGGCCACCTGCGTCCAGTTTCCTTTACTTATTTCTGCTGCTAAAATAGCGTAGTGTCCCGTTACGTTCGAGGTAAAAGAAAGAAATATTAATAGGGAAGCAATATTTATAGTACCCGCCGTAAAGGCAGTCAGCGTCCCCAACCTGATATTATCTCCCAGTGTCCTGCTGTTACTATAATTTCTTAACATTTTTTATTTTTTAAATAGTGTTTTATTTTTAGACCTCTACAAAGATCTCTGCCAATCTTCCTCTTTCCGGAAGTCTTTCTCTTACTTCAACGGCAATTTCATGGGATTGCAGCTCTTTGCATTTTTTGATATAAGGAATCAGATCAAACTTACCCTTTCCTTTGCTTTTGATGGAAGGAGAATAATAAGCCTCCTCAATATTTTCCGCCTTTACATACTGGTTGAATGTTCTCTGGAAACTTCCTGTAAAAACATCACAAATGATTTTATTTACCAAATGGGGATATTTATTACTGATAATTCCATAGGCATCACAGAACTCTTCCGGTCTTATTTTATTAAAAACCGATGTTTTGGTAGTGAATAAAAGGTCTCTGATAGAATCTCCGGAGTCATATCCGGAAGTCAGAAGGATATTATATTGGTTCTGATCTTCTGATGCATCTTTCTCCTTAAGTACTTTCTTCAATATATTCAATGACTCAAGAGAGTAATCTGTCGCAATTAAAATTGTTTTAGCCATGTTCTTTATTATTTTGTATTGTGTTTATCTTTTTTGATGATACAAAACTAGAACGACCATATTAGAGGATCTTTGGAACGGAATTAAAATGTGATTAAAGAGATTAAAATGAGATTAGAAAATTGTTAAAGGGAGTTAATATAACAAAAAAGCGAAATCGTAAATAACGAAACTGCTCATGAATATTGCTTGTTACCGGATTGTTTTTCAGACTGAATAAAAGGGATCTGACTATTCTACTTTCTGCATACTATAAAAATTCGGAAAACGCATCTGTACCGTTGTCCCCTGATTTTCATGCGAACTTACGATCAGTTCACCGTGATGCATTCTTACGATATTTCTTGCCAGCGGAAGCCCAATTCCATAGCCTTCATAGTTGTTTGTATTGGAGGCTCTGAAGAATGGATCGTAGATTTTATTCATTTCTACTTCAGGAATTCCGATACCGTTATCTTTTACAATGATATAAACGTCTGTATTGGTGGCTCCCAAAGAAACTTTAACCTGCTGAAAGTTAGAGTATTTACAGCCGTTACTGATGATATTAGCCACAGCAAGATGTAATAGCTGTTCGTTCCCCTGTACTTTTAGTTTTTTCGGATTATCAGGAAGCATGCTGATATCAAGATAGATATTATTTCGGGAATCAATTCTTCTCAGTGTTTCAATAACATCCCAGAGAAGCTGGTCAATTCTTACCTTGTCCATTTTCTGGATCTTTCCATCGAATCCGGTTTGGGCAATCATGAGCAGAGCTTTGATTTTTTTATCCAGCTTTTCGGCTTCATCCAGAATGATACCAAGGGTTTCTTTGTATTCATCGGCTGTTCTGCTGATGGAAAGCGCAACATCGGCTTCTCCCATAATGGATGTAAGAGGAGTTCTCAATTCGTGGGAAACATTTCCGATCAGGTGATTCTGGGTTTCAAAAGAAGTTTCAATACGATTGAGCATATCATTGAATGTATCTACCAACTCATTCAGTTCTTTATTATCAGGCTGAGACTCCAGTCTTAGGTGAAGATTTTCAGAACTGATTTCCTTTACTTTTCCTGTAATTTTTAAGATAGGTCTGAATAAGGTTTTAGACAGATAAAAAGAAAATATCATACTGAAGAACAAAGAAAGTACAATACAGGTAAGCAGCGTCCTTTTTAAAAAGCCCAGATAATAAATGACATAGTGGTTTTTGGCAGAAGCAATGGCGATATAATCTTTATCGTCATATCTGAAGCTTTGTCCTATATAATAGAATTCTTCATCATTATAATTAGACTCTCCTTCTCTAATGATATTTTTAAAGAAATAATCGGGGATATGAACTTCCTGAGATATTTTTTTGAAATTGGAATCGGCAGGAACGGCAAAAACATAATCTTTTTCCATCGGAAGTTCCTCATCATTCAGGCTGTTGAGAATATAATTTTCCGGAAGGTCGAGATGATCTTTGCTTTTTTCGATCTGAACAATGGTTGCCGTTCTGATCTTCAGCAGTTCATAAAATCTTTGATGTGAGAAATTAACAATAGAAAAATAGACCAAACCACTGAACAGCAGGATGATGGCGGTAAAAACCAACATCAAAAGCACCATCGTTTTGGTCTGATTTGTAATGACTTTATTAAACATTCATTATGTTTTTTTCAACACATACCCCATTCCTATCACGGTATGAATCAATTTATTATCGTCCTGGTTATCCAGTTTTTTTCTTAAATAGTTGACATACACATCCACCACATTGGTTCCCAGCTCATAGTTTACACCCCAGACCGCATCCAGAATTTCAGCTCTTGAAATTACTTTTTCCGGGTTATTCAGGAAATACAGGAGTAGTTTATATTCTGTGGAAGTAAGAGAAATATCTTCTCCGGCACGAGTCACTTTCTTGCTATAATCATTCACCATCAGATCCGAAAACTGAAATACATGTTCATTATCCGGCTCCGGTTCAGCAATTTCCTGTGGCCCGTTGTTATTGCTTCTTCTTAGCAGAGACTTCACACGGGCCACCAGTTCAATAAATTTAAAAGGTTTCACCAGATAATCATCACCACCGCTTTCCAGCCCAAGAACGATATTCTCAGAAGTTCCCAAAGCAGTCAGAAATAAAATCGGAACACTTTGATTGGTTTTTCTTATTTCTTTACATACGTCCAGACCATTCATTTCCGGAAGCATAATGTCTAAAATTACCAGATCAAAATCGTTAGCCTGCACCAGCTGCACTCCTGTACGCCCGTCGAAAGCAACAGAAATTTCATACCCATTTTCCTGAAGTCCCTTTTTAATAAAAGATACCACACTGGTTTCGTCTTCGATAAGAATGATTTTTTTCATAAATGAAATAAGGAGTTTCACAAAAATAGGGAAATTTTATTGGGATGGGCAAAAAGGGAAAGAAAGCAGAAGACAAATTCAGCATACCTTTTCAATAATAATTTTCAATGAATTGATTCCTTCTCTTATCCAAACTCTATAGAATAATATTACCTTTGCTTTTAGTAGAATGACGAAAAAATAATTCAGGTTAAATTTCACACAGTATGAACGACTTTTTAATAGGTATCGGCAAGAGATTAAAGGATATTAGAAAAAAGAATAATTTAACCATCAATGAACTGGCTTTCAAAGCGAATGTGAGTAACGGTCTTGTTTCCAGAATTGAAAACGGTAGAACCATTCCTTCACTTCCTGTTCTGTTGGATCTGATTCAGTCTCTTGAGATTGATGCCAGTTATTTTTTTGAAGGGGTTGAGAAAAAATCCAATGCCAAATTCATCTATGTTCCGAAGGAGAACCAGCAAATTATCGAAAAGGAAGTAGAAGCCGAGGGATTCAAATACATGCATATCTTCAGCAAGAGTCTTCATTCTTTAGGATTTGAAGCCGTTTTGTTAACTCTCGAACCGAATTCTAAAAGAGAAAAGGTCATTACAGATGCCTGGGAATTTAAATATATTCTGAAAGGAGAAGTAAAATATGTAATTGATAATGAAGAAATTATTTTAAAAGAAGGTGATTCTCTTTATTTCAACGGTAAGTTTCCTCACGTTCCGGTAAGCATCAGCGATGAAAGCTGTGTGATGCTTGTTCTTTATTTTTATACTGCTTAAATACTTTTTCAGCGCAAAGTCTTTACTATTAAATCTTATATTTTTAAGGGAGCAAAGAATGGAATCAATTTCATTGATTCTTTCTAAGCGTATGCATAATAATCACGCTTCATCAACGCCAACATCGTAACCTTTGCACACTTATAATTTGGCGTTATAATTATTAAACTTTGCGTTTAAATCATATTACAATTTTTACATCATTCTTCAATTTTTAATTTTCCAGCACATACAAAAGTTTACAAATATGCAACTTTTATTTTTCTGTTTTCTTCCAAGATGAACGAAATATTAACCAAAACTGGGTTGTTCTAGGAAGATTTCTATTCTTTTTATTTACAGTAAATATTTGCGAAAAGTATTGAAATAGTGAATTTAAACCTTATTTCAAACTATTTTCAAATGTTGTCACTCATGAGTTTAAAAGTAAAATAAGCGTAACAAATAAGACTTATTTGTTAAACAATACTTAACACAAAATATTTATATATATTAAAATTATTAGCGTGATTTGCATAAAAAATTTAATATATGTAAAAATGAAAACAAAATTAGAGAAATTACTTACCCTTGTTTTTGTCTGTTTCATGGTCTTTGTTTCAGCGCAAAAACAGTTAATTATAGGAACTGTTCTTGACGACAGCCAGCCTCTCCCCGGGGCAACAGTCAAAATAAAAGGCTTATCTAAAAATACAACGACTGATATTGAAGGAAAGTTTACCATCAATGATATCAAAGAAGGTCAATACACATTACAAATCAGCTATATTGGCTATGAATCTACAGATATTACTGTTGATCTGAAACCGGAACAAACGGTTAACTTGGGAATCATTAAGCTTTCCCAGCCCCGAAAAAACATTGATGAAGTAATAGTGACCGGAACGTTGAAAAATACGGAAGCAAGAGCTTTAAATCTTCAGAAAAATGCCATCAACATTACCAATGTCATTGCTTCTGACGGAATTGGAAAACTTCCGGACAGAAATGCCGCAGAGACAGTACAGCGTGTACAGGGTGTTTCCATCGAAAGAGACCAGGGAGAAGGAAGATTTGTTTCCCTGAGAGGACTTCCGCCATTCTGGGCATCAACAACCATTAATGGTAACAGGCTTCCCACTGCAGAGGAAGAAACAACTTCCAGAGCAACAGCATTCGATTTCTTTCCTACAGAACTGATCTCATATATACATGTAAACAAGTCATTTACCCCAGATATCGAAGCTGACGGAATAGGCGGTGGTGTCAATTTTATCACCAAAACTCCGCCTATGAAAACAGAATTCAAAGCAACTATCGGAAGCGGGTATAATGCTAAAGCTGATAAAGGAGTTTATAACCTGGGATTTTTATATGGAGGAAGAACGAAGGATAAAAAATTCGGGTATTTATTCAACTTTGCGCATTTCATAAGGAACTGGTCTACAGATAACTTTGAGGCAAGAAGAAGTGGTGACGAAGGGGTTTTCAGACTGGAACTTCGTGATTATAACGGAGTAAGAAAAACAACGGGAATCAATACTGCTTTTGAATATGTACTCTCGCCAAAAACAACCTTCTATTTAAAAGGAATGTATGGCACCTTATCGGATGATGAAACCCACTATAAACACAGAATCCGCTTTGATAAATTCAGCAGTGCCAACAATACAGCAAGAGTGGAACTTCAGAATATCCATAATTTACTGATTACAGAACTTACTTCTGTTTCTTTGGGCGCAGTTCATCAATTAAATAAAGGAAAAATCGACTGGGATTTATCTTACTACGACAACAAATTCAAGTATGGAAATATCCCTGATAAACAGAACAATTCTTATTATGTCATCAAGTACACTCAATCTGGTGTCGGCATCAATCCTGATTATATTTCAAATCATGGAAATGGTCCTAGAGCTTACTGGAAAGCTGATGGAGGGAAATTAGATTATAAAAATCCGGATGCTTTATTTGGTTTCTACAGTGACCCTAATTTTAAGATGGATGCTTCACAGATGAGATTTACCGATCTTGAATTTTATAAGGTTTTTGTAGAGGAGAAGGATAAAATCGTAGCAGCTTTCAACCATGAGATCAATGCTTCTGATAAGCTGACCTTAAAATATGGTTTTAAATACCGTGATAAGGAGCGTAATGCAAAATTCTCCGATATTTTCTACAACTGGAGCAACGGAACAGCACCACTTCTGTCTGATTTTTCCCAATATATCACGACCCAACCCAATGGACCGAAATATTTAAGTGAAATGAATGCCCACATCGGCAATACTTTTGGTCCGGTACTTTCTACCACAGGAATGAATCAGTTCTGGTATCAGAATCAGGGAAATTTAAAGATCAATACTGCAGATTCCGAAGCATTGGAATATAATAAAGCATTAGGAAGAAACTTTGATGTGTTTGAAAAACATGCGGATGCCTATGGTATGGCAACCTACAAACTGAATGATAAGATCACCATTTTAGGGGGAATCAGATTATCCAATACCAATACCAAAGTGAAGGGTTATAGCGTAAATGATAACGTCCTGACACCAGTAGAAAACACAAAAAACTACCTGGCCGTCCTTCCTATGATTCATTTGAAATATACATTAAACGATAAAACCAACCTTCGTTTTGCTGCCACAAGAACTTTCTCAAGACCAAATTTTGGAGATCTGACTCCCGGAGGAACTTATATTGAAGCAGACAACGAGTTTAAAGGCGGAAACCCAAATCTTAATCCTACGTATTCTTTGAATTTTGATTTGATGGGAGAATATTATTTCTCAAATGTAGGGATTCTGAGTGGCGGCGTTTTCTATAAATCTATTACAGATCCTATTTTCCAGGACTCATTTATCGGAAATTATAATGGAATCAACGGAGTTCAGTTTACAGCACCTAATAATGGAAAAGCAGCATGGTTAGGAGGTATTGAACTTGGAATTAACAAAAGATTTGATTTCCTTCCAGGATTTTTACAGTACTTCGGAGTGCAATTGAATGCTACATTCATGACTTCAGAAATGGAAAAGCCAAGCGGAAGAACGGTAGCACTGCCCTATCAGGCAAAAGAATTATACAACGCACAGCTTTTCTTTGAGAAAAAGGGATTCAATGCAAGGCTGGCTTACAACTACAAAGGAAAATATGCTGTAGAATATGCTGAAGAGGATATCAATGATTCTTATTATGGTAAATACAGCAATCTTGACTTCGGAGGTTCTTACCAGTTTACAAAATACCTGACCTTGTATGCAGATGTGAACAATATTCTGAACAAACCTCTGATCTATCACTTCGGTAAAAACGAAGACCGTCCTGAACAGGTAGAATATTATGGAGTACGATTTAATCTCGGAATAAAACTAAACTTCTAAACCATTACCATGGCCAGAACCATTAATAAAAAAACACTAGTAACACTGAGGGCTGCTTTTGCCGCTTTCGGTGTTTACTTCTGCATGTACGGTTTCAGAAAACCTTTTACTGTAGCTTCTTTCGAAGGACTTTCCTATTTTGGGGTAGATTATAAGATCCTGATTATTATTGCTCAGGCTGTAGGTTATTTTATCTCAAAATTCATCGGAATCAAATTTATTTCGGAACTGAAGCCTCAGAAAAGACTCTCCTATCTGTTTGTTTTCATTGCTATTGCCGAGCTTGCATTGCTAGGATTCGCAGCTGTTCCCGCTCCTTACAATATTCTATTTATGTTTATCAATGGTATTCCATTGGGAATGATCTGGGGAATTGTTTTCTCTTATATCGAAGGACGCAAAACCACAGAAATCATCGGACTTTTTTTATGTTCAAGCTTTGTGGTTTCTTCAGGATTTACAAAATCTGTAGGAAAATTTTTAATGGATAATTTCTCCATTTCAGAATTCTGGATGCCGTTTTCAGCCGGACTTGTTTTCATTATCCCTCTGATTTTTTCCGGGCTACTTCTCGAAAGGATTCCCAAGCCTTCAGAAGAAGATATTTTGCTTAAAAACAAGAGACAACCGTTGAATGGTTCGGAAAGAAAAGCTCTGATCCAGCAGTTTTTTGTTCCCATCCTGTGTATTATCTTTTTATATATCAGCTTAACGGTTTTAAGGGATTTCAGAGATAATTTCAATCGTGAAATCTGGGATGGACTGAATTTTACTTTTGACAGTTCCATTTTCACTTTAACGGAAATTCCTATTGCTGTAATGGTTCTTGTGGTTTTAAGCTTTATGGTAAAAGTCAAAAACAATAAAAAAGCATTTGCCTATTATCATTATATTCTTTTTGTGGGTATTCTTACGGTAGGCCTTTCTACTTATCTGTTTCAGCAGGGTTCTCTGTCTCCTTTTTTATGGATGACCATTTCTGGCTTCGGAATGTATATCTGCTATATTCCTTTTAACGGAATTTATTTTGACCGGATGATCGCGGCCTTTGAAATCAAAGGAAATGTAGGCTTTCTGATCTATATTGTAGATTCCTTCGGATATCTGGGAAGTGTGCTGATCCTGCTGTATAAAAACTTTGGTTCGGCACAGACTTCATGGTTACATTTTTATATCAACTTAAATTATATCATCACCGTTGCGGTTTTTGTTCTTTCGGTGATTACTTTTCTGGCTTTCAGGAACAAATCAAAGCCAAAATCAAACTCTAATCAATTCATCAATTTCGATACGTCGAAAATTTTATAAATTATAGTACAATGACAACAAAATTTGATTTAATCGTTGTAGGAGGTGGAATTTTAGGAACATTCCATGCTTATCATGCGCTGAAGAAAAATCTTAAGGTAGCTTTACTGGAAAGAAATTCTGTTCCTCAAGGAGCTACAGTAAGGAATTTCGGGCAGGTAGTGCCTTCCGGAATGGATCTTAAATGGCAAAATTTCGGAAGAGAAAGCCTTGCAATATATAATGAACTTCACACTCAGGCAGACCTTACCATCAGACAAAATGGTTCCATATATATTGCTTCAAATGATGAAGAGCTTCAACTGATTGAAGAGCTTTATGAAATCAACAGAAATAATGATTATGAATCTGTTTTATTATCCAAAAACGACTGCATCAAGAAATATGACGGCCTTCGTTCAGATTATTGTAAAGGAGGTCTCTTTTTTCCGCAGGAACTTTCTGTAGATTCTGCAGATATGATTGTAAAGCTTCATAAGTTGCTTCAGGAAAAAATGGGCTTGCAGATTTTCTATAATACAACAGTTCTTGAAACCTATGAAGATGATCAGAAATGTACAACTGTAACAGCAGATGGAACGAAGTTTAATGCTTCAAAAATCATCATCTGCGGCGGACATGAGTTTAAGACTTTATACCCTAAAGTATTCAATGACAGTGATCTGGAAGTCAGCAAACTGCAGATGCTTCAAACCAAGCCCCAGGGAATCTATTCGCTTCAGGGGAATATTCTTACAGGGCTTTCTGTGAGAAGATATGAATCATTCAGCGAATGCCCTTCTTTTCAGATAATCAAGGCTTTAGAAGATCCCAACTCGTTTGAAAAGAAATACGGAGTTCATATTTTGTTCAAGCAGGCTCTTGACGGATCTGTAATTATAGGAGATTCTCATGAGTATGCTGATGCTAAAAATGCTGATGATCTTGGATATGATCTTAATATGGAGATTGATGAATTTATGATTCTGGAGGCTAAAAAAATCATTGATCTTCCTACGTATGAAATTCAGAGAAGATGGTTCGGAATTTATTCCCAATGCAAAACCAAAGATGTTTTTGAGCACAGCCCATCTGCCAACATTCACATTATAACAGGTATCGGAGGGAAAGGAATGACGGGAAGCGGTGGCTTTTCCAAATTTAATATTGAAAAAATTTACGCATAAAATTCAAATGAAAAATATAGAATTATTAGTTCTGGATATGGCCGGAACAACAATTGATGAAGATAATGTAGTCTACAAAACACTTACCAATGCTGTAAATGATTACGGCTATGTGGTAAGTCTGGAAAAAGTATTATCCAGCTGTGCCGGAATGGAAAAACTAGAAGCCATTACAAGTCTTTTAAAAGAAATCAATGGGAATGAAGAAGATGCTCCTGCTATTTTTGAGAATTTCTCTGATCAGCTTAAAGAATCCTATAAAAATCTTGAGGTAAAACCCATCAACGGAACGGAAGATTTCCTGCTCAGCATGAAGTCTCAGAACAAAAAGATCGTTTTAAATACCGGATATACTTCTGAAATCGCTCATCAGCTTTTGAATAAACTTAACTGGAAGGAAAGTATTCACTTTGATGCTTTAATTACTGCTGATGACGTGTCAGAAAGCCGCCCAAGCCCAGAAATGATTCATCTTGCCATGAAGAAATTCAATATCACTGAAGCCAATAGGGTTTTAAAGGCGGGTGATTCTGTTATTGATATTGAAGAGGGTAAAAATGCAGGTTGCGGACTTACAGTAGCTGTACTTTCGGGAGCTCAAAACAGAAAAGAACTGGAAAAAGCAGCACCTGATTATATTCTTAATACTATTTCTGAGGCTGAAGATCTTCTTTAAATACCTCTTTTTCAAACTATTTTTTAGTACTTCTTGACACAAACGTTTTCATAGTAATCCATTGGAAATGTTTGTGTTTTTTACCACCCCGTCAAATCTCTGATTTGACACCCCTCCGGAGGAGGAGAATATCATACGATTGGTTGAAGATTTATCAAAATCGGAGATTTTCTAAGCCTATTATGAACTTTATATTCGTAAAGTCTGTAGCTTAAATCAAACAAGACTCCAACATCTTTTGTGACTTTTGTGGTTAAACATTTCATCCTTCTTTTTCAGAACTTTTTAATTATCAATTAATTAATTTTCAGTTCACATATGTTTACAAATAGTAAACTAATTTTACAATAGTTAAAAATAAATTACTATTTGTAAACTTTTTTATTTTCAAAAAACTCTTTTTCCCTATGAAAACAAAACTATTCTCAATGGCTGTTGTAATGAGTTGCTTTCTTGGAGCTCAGACAAAAAAAGTGCTTTTTATCGGAATTGACGGATGTCGTGCAGACGTAATGATGTCTACGCCTACTCCAAACATCCAAACCCTTATCAGTCAGTCAATTTATTCTGTTGACGGGCTTTGCGCTGCCACTACCTGGAGTGGAAACGGATGGAGCACCATGCTTACCGGTGTATGGCACACTAAACACAATGTTCAGGACAATAATTTCACCAGTCCGAATTATGTTAATTACCCCGATTTCATAACAAGAGCGGAAACTTACAATCCGAATTTGAGAACCATTTCTCTAGCCCACTGGGCACCAATCAATGATAAAATCGTACAGAATGCAGATGTTAAGACCAATCTGGCAACAGATCTTGCTGTAAAAAATGCAGCCATAAACGCGTTACAGAATGACAATCCAGATATTCTCTTTGTAGATTTTGATGATGTAGACCATGCGGGACATTCTTATGGATTTTCATCAACAGTTCCACAATACGTATCTTCTATTAAAACAACGGATACTTATATAGGAGAAATTGTGGCTGCCATGAAAAACAGACCCTCTTATAACAATGAAGACTGGCTGGTAGTATTGACTACAGACCACGGGGCCATAGACAGTTCGCATGGAGGCGGAAATCTTTCTGAAAGAAATATCTTTACTGTGTATTCCAATCCTGGATTTACTCCACATCAGATCAGCAAAACGGTGCTGGAATCCAATAAGACATTTAATCAGTTGAATTTTCCTGCCGGAACTTATGCAAAACCAGCGAACCAGACTCCATTTAATTTTGGAGCCAATCAAGATTTTACCATTGAATTTTGGGTAAAACCTAATGCCTCTTATTCCAGTGACCCGGTAATGATCAGTAATAAAAATTGGGCTAATGGGAAAAATAAGGGATTTGTTTTCTCAGGATATTCCGGGCAGACTTTCAAAATGAATATTGGTGACGGAACCAACAGAATAGATCTTGTGGGTGGAAAAGTAGAGACCAATAAGTGGAAACATATTGCTGCCAGCTTCGACAGGGATGGCCTTGTAACTCTATATGAAGATGGCGTTCCGGTAACTTTTGCTAAAATGAGCACCATCGGAAATATTGATTCCGGACTTCCTTTAACCTTAAATCAGGATGGAACAAATACTTATGGAATCAATCTTGCAGCTTCCTATAAAGATGTGAGAGTCTGGAAATCTGCTCTTCCTAACGATGTCATTGTGAATTGGGCTAATCAGGATATTACGTCTTCACACCCTTATTATTCTCAATTATTAGCCAATTGGAAATGTAATGGAACTTCAGGAAATACGTTGACGGATTCAAGTCCAAGTACTAATAATATGGCTGTAACAGGTTCTCCGAGTTATAATGCCAATACAGTTACCAATTTTAAAGTTTATGACTACACCTCGACAACAAGGGAAACAGACCACTTTCCTACTGTACTGAACTGGCTTTGTATTCCGGTACAGGCTTCATGGGGAATAGATGGAGTTAACAGAATTCCTGTATGTTCAAAAGAAATATTGGCAGCAAAAGAGATGAAGGTAACCGCTGATTATTTTAAAATATATCCAAATCCAGTGTCAACATTCATCGGTATTCAGTATTCATCTGAAGATAAAGAAATTAAAGCAGAAATCATCGACAGTAAAGGAGTGCTTGTTTCAACTTCACAACTACAGTCTTCAAGAGGATATTATGATGAAAAAATCAATCTCGGAAATCTTCCTGCTGGAGTGTACTTTATTAAAATTAACGGAAGCAAAAAGTCACTGACTAAGGCTTTCATCAAGAAATAAAACAGTAAAGCAATTAGATTTAAATTTTGATATTAGAACAAGGATATTCCTATCCGAGTTCTAATATTTTTTTGTTACACACTCAGATTCAGCTCCATCTGCACATCTACACGGTCATATCCTGCATCCACAATAGGTACATGCTTAAAACCCAGCTTTTCATAAAGTTTTATTGCAGGAACCAGCACAGAATTTGTTTCCAGAACTATCTTTTCAGCATTCAGGTTTTTTGCCAGCTCCACTAATGATGTTCCCAATAAATATCCTATTTTTTTGCCCTGAGCTTTAGGACTTACCGCCATCTTTGACAGCTCAAAAGTAAAAGGCTCATCTTTCGCTTTCACCAATGCACAGGTTCCTACGGCTTCATTATTTAATAGCGCAAAAACAATATGTCCCCCTTTATTTAAAATATGTTCTTCCGGGTTATCCAGCAGCTTATAATCACTGGCTTCCATCACAAAAAACGTTTTGATCCACTCTTCATTTAAAGCTTTGAAAGCTTCTTTATACTGAGGTTCATAGGCTACAATTTTTACTTCATTACTGATATTCATCACTATAGGGTTTATTAAATTCTGTTTTTTATCATTTTTCCCAGCATCTCCAGGTCACTTTCTACTCTGTCTGTCCATTCTAATGCATAATTCAGACGCATACAGTTCTGATACTGGTTATATTGTGAAAACATTCTTCCCGGGGCAAAGTTTACTTTCTGGCTTACTGCGATATCATAAAGATCTTCTGTGCAGATTCTCTTATCCAGTTCCAGCCAGAGCATAAAACCTCCTTTGGGTTCTGATATTTTTGTATTATCCGGAAAATAATCAATCACCGATTTCTGAATCTGAAGATAATTGGCGTAGAGCTTTTTCCTGAACATTCGAAGATGGTGATCATAACGTCCGTGGGCAAGGAAATCCGCAATCACATCTGAAAACAAAGAAGGCCCGCTTACCGTCTGAACCAACTTTTGGCGAATGATTTTTTCTTTAAATTTTCCGGGCGCAACCCATCCTACTCTAAAGCCCGGAGCCAATGTTTTAGAAACCGAGCCTACCCACATCACAATTCCTGCTTCATCATAAAATTTACACGGTTTCGGCCTTCCTGCCCCGAAATAAATGTTTCCATAAACGTCATCTTCCACTAAAGGAACATTATGTTCGGTAAGCATTTTCACCAGTTCTTTTTTGTTCTCATCAGGCATTTGAAATCCCAGTGGATTATTATAGTTCACCACAAAGCAACACGCTGATAGCTTAGGAAGCACTTTTTTTAAAGCATCCAAGTCCACTCCCGTAATGGGATGGGTTGGAATTTCTACAGCCTTCAGCCCTAATAACTGAATCGCCTGAAGAATTCCGAAATATACAGGACTTTCCACCGCCACTGAATCTCCTGGCTGAGTTACAGCCATTAAGCAATTATAAACGGCATTCATTGCTCCGGAAGTAATGACCAGATCATCTTCTGTAATTTTCCCTTCCATTACCATTGACCATTTGGCAATTTCCCGACGCAAAACTTCGCTTCCCTGTACGGGTTCGTAATTGGTTCCGCTGTCGCTTTTCCTCTTCATTACATCAATCATACATTTCTTCATCTTTGCCACCGGAAGAAGACTTTTCCCCGGAATCCCAAGAGCAAACTGTGTAACATCTGTACCTCCGATACTCCCGAATACTTTGTCAATCAAATCCTGTGGCGTATTTTTTCCTTCTGAAACCTTCATCTGAGCCACGGAGGGCAGCGCCAGTTTTCGCTGAGAGGTCTGGCTTACATAATATCCGTATTTAGGACGTGATTCTACCAGAGAACGGCTTTCCAGTTCCATATAGGCCTGTTTTATAGTATTCAGACTAACGTTGTATAACTTCTGGGCACTTCTCAATGAAGGCAGTCTGTCTCCAAACTGCAGGGTTTCACTTTTGATCTGCTCCGTAACAGAGTTGGCTATTTTAAGGTACAGAACGTCTTTCGGCATTGCATTACGGTTTTAAGTAAATGTACAATTTTATCATGGTTTTATTCAAGATTCAGCCAGCTGATCATTCTTCTTATACTGCTTTTCAATTGTCCTGAATTCCTGAAGTTAGGGGCATTATTTTTTTTAAAACATCTTTCAGCACGGGAAAAAAAAGTTCTCTTTTCTGCTTCTGGCATTCTGTATTTATCATATATTTTAAAAGAGATTTCATTCTTTTCATTCACAATAAGACTGGCAAATGCAATGGTCTCATTTCTCTTTTTCGCCAATATAAAAGGAAGTCCGAAATTCGGGTCTACTTTCTTTACTCCTTTCATTTGGAGGAAAATCTCTTTCAGTTCCGGCATGTCCGAAATATAAGCTTCGGTGTACTGAATCTGCTCCTGACGTTGAACTATCGTTTCCATAAATACTCTTTCTTACTTAACAAAATTATGGAGTCTTTAAGTCCGGATACAGATACAGAACTACACAATATTATGGGTACAGAGTATATTGTATTGTCTGAAATCTGTAATGCGAAAAGAAACGGTTCCATAACCAGACCAAAAATTGATATAATACGGAACTCATTTTTTGCCCGTTTATATTCTTAAAACAGATTGTAGAATCGCTATTTCATCCTTTAAAATATTGTGATATCAAATGTCTGCATACCGTTCGTTTGGACAAAATTGCAAATTTTTTTATCAATCATTTATCTCACATTCTCTATATTTGCAAAAAATTTTAGACAAAATGAGCTTCTTTGGAAGTAATATTAAGAAGATACGACAGGTTAAAGGACTGAGCCAAAAGGCTTTTGCAGATTTGTTTGATTTAAACAGAGGAGTAATAAGCTCTTATGAAGAAGGACGTGCAGAACCAAAAATCGAAACAATACTGAAAGTAGCGAATCATTTTAACCTTAATCTTGATAAATTTCTGACAGAAACCCTACAGGCAAGCCAATTGGGAAGTGTTTCAGGCACTGATCAGCTTATGCTTTTTCCGGAATTCACCAATCAGAATGAGAAGAAAACGCAAGTAACAACGGAAAATTCCGACCTGCCAATATTGCAAAAAAATATTAGCATCCGTTGATTTAATCTATGAATTTACTACAGAAAAACATCTATTACCGCAATATCAATACGGAGATATTGTATTTCTGAATAAATCCGATCTGAATACAGACCCTATTAATAAATTACTGGTTTATACAAATGAAACGTTGAAATATATAACTGAAAATCAATCAACAAACGAAAGCATTAAAGAATATTATAAGATTGTAGGATATGTTTCCACAGCAGACAAGAATATCTTCACCTGTATTTTTGAAAGGCTGGAAAGACTGGAAAAGAAAACTGGAAACAATCATATGTTATAAAGGTAATAAACAAAAATCCCTCCGTAATCAGATTACAGAGGGACTTGTACCCCAGACGGGACTTGAACCCGTACGTCCTTGCGGACACAGGATTTTAAGTCCTGCGTGTCTACCAGTTCCACCACCAGGGCATGGTGTGGGCAAAAAAAAAGATCCGAACCGAGGTTCCAACCTTTTGAATGACTCTTAAGAGCCTTTTCGCATAGTGCGGATGAAGGGACTCGAACCCCCACGCCTCACGGCACCAGATCCTAAGTCTGGCGTGGCTACCAATTACACCACATCCGCTGATTTACCGATCTGTTTTTACAAATTCGGGCTATATTTCTTACAAATATAAGATTTTTATTTAAAGAACGCTCTCTATTAAAACAAAAAACCCTCCGTAAGATATTACAGAGGGTCTTGTACCCCAGACGGGACTTGAACCCGTACGTCCTTGCGGACACAGGATTTTAAGTCCTGCGTGTCTACCAGTTCCACCACCAGGGCATGGTGTGGAGCGAAAAACGGGATTCGAACCCGCGACCCCAACCTTGGCAAGGTTGTGCTCTACCAGCTGAGCTATTTTCGCATAGTGCGGATGAAGGGACTCGAACCCCCACGCCTCACGGCACCAGATCCTAAGTCTGGCGTGGCTACCAATTACACCACATCCGCTGGTTTTTTTATATTGTAAGTTTTAAAGAGCTTGCTTCGTTTTTGTGAGTGCAAATATAGGGCAATTTCCTTTACTACCAAACTTTTCAAGAAAAAAAATTAAAATTTCTACATTTTTTTTTCACGGCACCTTTTATTACATTTCATTTTCTTACTTTTACATCGTTAATATATACGATATGGAATTACAAGGAACGGTAAAGAAACTTTTTGATGCTCAAACATTTGCGAGCGGGTTTCAAAAAAGAGAAATGGTTATTTTAACTCAAGAACAGTATCCACAGCCGATAAACATAGAATTTTTATCTGATAAAATCAGTTTATTAGATAACCTTAAAGAAGGAGAAAACGTAAAGGTAGGAATCAACATCAGAGGTAGAGAATGGGTTTCTCCTCAAGGTGAAACTAAATACTTCAACTCTATTACAGGGTGGAGAGTAGAGAAGGTTTCTGAGAATGCTTCAGAACCAACTCAGGCAATGTCTCAGCAATCTGCAGCTCCAGTTTCAAACGAAAATCCGTTTGCAGGAGACGATGATGATGATTTACCTTTTTAATTAAAGAATACAAGATCAAATATAAATCCTGCTTTTTGAAGTGGGATTTTTTTTCTAAGCATGGTTCGATTAGACGAAAACGAGATTTCATTTCCTGACCCTGAACTGTATGATGGTCATGAAGGAGTGGTTGCTTTTGGTGGTGATTTGTCTGTAGAGCGTATCTGGTTTGCTTATCAACTTGGTATCTTCCCTTGGTACAATCCCGGAGAAGAAATCTTATGGTGGTGTCCGGATCCAAGGTTTGTACTGCTACCTGAAGAAATAAAGGTTTCAAAATCAATGAGAAAAATATTAAACAGGAATGTTTTTACTTTTTCGGAAAACAAAAATTTCAGGGAAGTAATCAGGAACTGTCAAAACGCGAACCGAAAAGGCCAGTCCGGGACATGGCTTTCTGATGAGCTGATGCATTCTTTTATCCAGCTTCATGAATATGGCCTTGCCAAAAGTATTGAAGTGTGGCAGGATGAAGAGCTTGTGGGTGGTTTTTACGGATTACAGATTGGCAGCGTATTTTGTGGAGAAAGTATGTTTGCTAAAGTGAGCAATGCTTCCAAGGCAGGATTTATCCATTTTGTAGAGAGCAACAAAAACAACATTGAATTAATTGATTGTCAATCTCATACAGAGCATCTTGAAAGCCTGGGTGCTAAAATGATTTCTAAAAAAGAATTTCTAAAAATCTTACACGAAAATAATGAACGCGGATAAAGAAAAATGGGTTCTTCTGATTATCCTGAGTATTATCTGGGGATCATCCTTTATTTTGATTAAAAAATCTCTCGAGCATTTTAATCCTTTTCAGGTAGGTTCTTTAAGAGTTCTTATTGCCGGGATTATTTTGCTTCCAATTGCCATTTCAAATTATAAGCTTTTCCCCAAAAAACATCTGAAGTGGTTAATTTTGGCTGCTTTTACAGGAAATTTTATTCCGATGTTCCTTTTTCCGATCGCAGAAACTGAAGTCAGCAGCAGTATTGCGGGAATCATCAACTCTATGATGCCTATTTTTGTGATTATTGTAGGAGGATTGGTATGGAAGTTCGAGACGACAAAAAAACAAATTATAGGAACATTAATAAGCTTCACAGGAGTCTGCATTCTTGCATTTGGCGGCGGTGATGGCGGGGAACTGAAAATGATCCCAATCCTGCTGTTATTATTAGCTACTTTATGTTATGCCCTGAGTACAACGACTGTCAAATCAAAGCTTATGGAGGTTTCTTCCACTGTTTTATCAGCTTTTGTGTTCTCATTTGTTTTGTTATTTCCTTCTATTATTGCATTGACAGGCACCGGATTCTTTTCGGAATTCAGTTTTTCGAAAGATAATCTGCTGGGCCTTATGTTTGTGAGTCTTTTATCGGTTTTCGGAACCGGACTGGCGATGATGATGAATTATCGCTTGCTGAAAGTTTCCACCCCTCTTTTTGCATCTACAGTTACTTTAGTAATGCCTATTGTTGCTATTATATGGGGAATTTTAGATGGTGAAAAACTGACTTATTTACAATTTATAGGAGCAGGAATCATTATTGCCGGGCTACTATTTTTAAGAACAAATTCAAAAAAGTAAAATCATATTATAATTTAAATTATATTTGACCGATTTAACTTATAACTATGAAAAAAATTCTACTTTGTGGCTCAATAGCCTTATTAACACTTTCGTGTTCTTCATCTGATGATACTCCTTTTGACAACAGCGACCCTTCCAATCAAAGTGTAATTCTTCCTACAAGGATGACTATGGATGGTATTGTAATGAAAATCAATTACAACGGAACTAAAATCATCAGCATGATGAACAACATTAATCATGGGCAAAGAATTGAATTCACTTATACTGATGATTATGTTACCGGTATTAAACATTACGAAAATAACGTTCTTGAAAGCGCAGTTGAATACAGCTATTCCAACGGGCGTATGGCAACAGCGGTTACGAAGGAATATTCTACTACCGGGACAGTACAGAACACGGTTACATTCACCTACACTTATACAAGCACTACAGAAATTAGTGTAAAAAGACAAACGAATTCGGGAGCTGCCGGTTCTTCTACCATTAACAGTGTATTCACATACAGCAATGGAAATATGGTAAGCAATGTAGGCTCAGGCACCGGAACCATAAATGGAAATACCGTTAATTATACAGAAACGGAGACCTACACTTACACAGATAAAAACTATCCTTTTAAAAATGTAAAGGGCTTTGATAAAATTATATTCAATGGAAATGAAAGCAGCGATGGAGTAAGCATGTTATTTTCGAATATAAAGAACAGCTTAAGCACTTATAAAGGAGTATTCACTAATACTACAGCCGGAGGGGGAACCGGAAGCGGAACGACTTCTCATAAATATACCACCACATTTAATACCGCAGGTTATCCGTCTGTAGAAGACAGACAGCTACTTGATATTAATGGAAACCCTCTTACAAGTGCTCCTGACAAATTCATTTATGAATACAACTATCAATAAAAAAAACCTGCATTTCTGCAGGTTTTCTATTATTTTTAGATTAGTCTAGTTCTTTTTCCTCACTTTAGTAGCCTTAACTTTTTTCACTTCATCTTTAATAAAAGGATATTTTTTCTGCATATCCTTAACTAAAGACGGATCAAGGTCTAATGCTTTCTGAAGTGATTCTGTTCCTTTATCCTGATCTTTCAGATTGAAAAAACAATTACTCAACTGATAAAACAGCTCAGCTCTGTGATGCTTTTTTATGGCACTATTCAAAACAGTTACCGCATCTTCGTACTCTCCTACCAACATCAAAACTTCTGAGTAGGCATACCAGTTGTAGAACCTTGTAGGTTCCGCATCCACCAGCTTTTTAAGACAGGAAAGGCTTTCTTCAAACTTTCCTGAATCGATGAATAAAAACGCTAATCTTTTTTGATAATCAAGATTGTTTTCATTCAGCTGGGTAGCTTCTTTAGCATAATGCAAAGCTTCAGACATTCCGCCCATTTCTTCATAAAGGTAAGACTGCTCCATCATTGCAAGATAAAACTGAGGGTCTTCTCTCAATGATTTCTGGAATGCGTTTAAAGCTAGAATAGGCTGTTTTAGCGCCTTATTGCACAATCCGATCTTATAAAAAGTAAATGCTTTTGTGTATTCCAGCTCCAGCATTTCTTCATAAGTGTCGATAGCTTTCTGGTATTGTCCCATCGCCTCATAACAAGCTGATTTATTGGCATACACTCCTACGGAGTTTGAATTGATTGCCAACAAATAATCGTAGCCTCTTATGGCTTCATCATAATTTTTCCTGTTGAAATAGAATTGTCCGTATTCAAACCAAGCGGTTTCAGAATAAGGGAATTCATCTAAATATTCATTAAGAAAGGCTATAGCCTCCTCGCTCTTATTCAGGTCACTGAAACACACCATACAGTTTTCCAGCGAATATTCATCCGTTGGATCTTCTTTCAGTGCTTTTCTGTAATGTTTAAGTGCGTTAAAAGGATCTCCGAGATTCACATATTCATCCGCAATAAAGTTGTGGAGAAAGTTTTCTTCTTCCTCTAATGTCAAAGCTTTTTTACAAATTTCAATGGATTTTCTGGGATTTCCTAAGCTCGAATAATATTTGGCGTAACAAACCAAAAAGTCAGTGTTCTCCATAGAAGCACCTTTTAACTCGTTGATAAGTTCCTTCGCCATATTATACTCTTCCCACTCCAGAAGGATCTCAAGTCTTTTGATCTTAATATCCAACGAATTGGGATGAAGCTTTAGACCATAATTAACCGCCATATCAGCGTAATTAAAATCACCAAGCTCCAAATAATAAACAATAATGTCTTCTAACTCTTCTGTATCAAAGTAGAATTCGTCATTGTTTTCCATCATTTCCTCGAACTTTTTTACAAGTTCATTTCCAAAATACTCTTCCAATAGTGTCCTCTTTGTCGGCCTGATGTCTGAATTTGCTTACAAACCTCGGCAAACGGTTAGTTAATAATACATCTGAAACTGATATTCAAATATTTATGCAAAGTTGCAACTTTTTTTTGAATTTTCCATTTCATAAATTTCTATTATAAAAATAGTAAAAAAAGAAAACCGATAAAAGGATTGTGGATAAAAAAATGGAAATTGGGGTTAAATTCTTATGACGAGACGTTTTCCGCTTTGTATCTCAGCATTCCAGGAGGCTTCGATATTTTTAATATCAACGTCTTCTGTTTCCATTTTAATTTTTCCTTCTACAGCTGCCTGATACATTTCCGGAATGATTTCTGAAAAAAGAAGTGCAGATTCTTCTTTCGTCCAGCTTCCCAACCCTGATCCGGAAATCTGAATATCAGTCCCTCTGAGAATCTGTGAAGAAAGCTGAATAGTATCTCCGCTCATTCCTCCTATTGTTACCAGTTTTGTTTTATGGGAAAAAGTTCCGTCTCCTTTAAAGGCGGACAATATCATTTCTACAGAATGGCCCCAGATATAATCCAAAATAATATCTATAGGCGTCTGGTTGTGAATTTCTTTTATTTTTTGTTTAAAATCATGATCATCCAGCTTGAGTGAAATCACCTCATCAGCACCCAACTCAAGTAAAGACTGCAAAGATTCTTCATTTCTACCGGTAACGATGACCCTTCCAGCTCCATATAGTTTGGCAATCTGAACAGCGATTCTGCCTGTAATTCCTGTTGCTCCATTAATCAGGACAGTATTTCCCGGCTGCAGTCCGGCCTTGAATTTCAAAGCCATCGCTGATCCCATAACAGCGTTTGGCAATGCGGCTGCTAAAGAAAAATCCAGCTCTTCAGGAATCAGAATGATCATTTTTTTATCTACTGCGGCTTTTTCGGATACAGTTCCTTTTTTGCTGAAAAAATAGACTTTATTTCCGTTTTCAAGATATCCTGCTCCATCTGTTCCAATAATTGTTGGCTGATGCTCCTGGTTTTCTGTTGAATAGTGATTTCCACCTGCTCTGGCTTTGTCAAGATTTTTAATGGAGGCTGCTTTTACTGAAACCAAAATTTCATTTTCCTGTACTTCAGGCTCTGGGAAATCCATGTATTGAGGGATGCTTCCTTTTTCAAATACTACTGCTGCTTTCATTCTTTTAATTTTTTATACAAAATTAGGAGGGAAGAAGGCTGCGAAGCGATAACATTTGTTATCAGTTTGGGAAAGGGAGCTGGAAGGGAGGAGGCTGGGAGTTATTAAGGTCCTTCTTTCAGTATTTTACTTTTAATTCTGCTGAGATGTACCGTAGTAATACCAAGATAGGAGGCAATATAATGCTGGGGAACTCTTTTGATAATCTCCGGCTTTTGTTTAACCAGGTTCAGGTATCTCTGCTGAGGCGTATCTTTAATGAAGGAAAAGAAATGTTTCATATAATCGAATACTCTTTCAAAAAGAGCATCCATAAAGAGATTTCTGAGCTCTGGATTTTCATAGACTTCTTCCAGGAAAGCTTCTACATCAGGTTTGTTGATTCTGTATAAAATACAGGGCTCTATGGTCTCAAATGACACCATGCTTGGTAAGCCTTTTTTAAAGCTTTCAAGGGAAGAAAACATTGTATTTTCAAGAAAAAACTGGAATGTTACGTCTTTTCCGTCATTATTATACCATGCTCTCACCATTCCCTTTTCAATATAATAGGCATTACAGGAAACCTCATCTTCTTTTAAAAGTAAGGTTTTGGCAGGAACTTCCATGCGTTCAAAGCTGCCCAGGAATTTTCTCCATTTTTCTTTAGGGAAGGGAAACTTTTTTTTGATATGCTCAAACATGTCTGATATAAAAAAGAACGGACTCATTGTCCGTTCTTCTTGTATTTTTTTAGATTAAACTCTTAATTTTAGCAATGATATCATCTCCTAACTGATCAGCTTCTTCCTGAGATTGAGCTTCAGTATAAATTCTGATAATTGGCTCTGTATTAGATTTTCTAAGATGAACCCAATTGTTTTCAAAGTCTATTTTAACACCATCTACTGTAGAAACTTCTTCATTCTGATATTCCTGCTCCATTTTGCTTAAAATAGCATCTACATCAATCTCCGGAGTCAGTTCTATCTTCTTTTTACCCATGAAATAGCTTGGGTATCCTGCTCTCAGTTCAGAAACAGTTTTATTTTCTTTGGCTAAATGCGTTAAGAATAGGGCAACTCCCACCAAAGAGTCTCTTCCGTAATGTAAATCAGGATAGATAATTCCTCCGTTTCCTTCTCCACCTATGACGGCATTTTTTTCTTTCATTAAAGTCACTACGTTTACTTCTCCCACAGCACTGGCAAAGTATTCTGAGTCATGCGAACGTGCCACATCTCTCAAAGCACGGCTAGAAGAAAGATTGGAAATAGCTGCCCCTTTTTTGTGTTTCAACAGATAATCAGCAACTGCAACCAAGGTATATTCTTCACCGAACATTTCGCCCTTTTCATCAATCAGGGCCAATCTGTCTACATCCGGATCTACTACAACTCCTACGTCTGCATTTTCTTTCTTCATCAATTCACAGATGTCTCCCAAATGTTCTTTCAAAGGTTCAGGATTGTGTGGGAAATGTCCTGTAGGCTCACAGTACAATTTGATGGTTTCACAGCCTAATTTATCCAAAAGCATAGGAATGGCAATACCTCCTGTAGAGTTTACCGCATCCAGAGCTACTTTAAAGTTTTTAGCTTTGATCGCTTCTACATCTACCATTGGTAAATCCAGGATCTGCTGAATATGGATATCAAAAGCATCGTCTCTTGTTTCATATTTTCCAAGATCATCTACTTCTGCATAATTGAAGTCTTCACTTTCTGCTAAAGCCAATACCTCAGCACCGTTTTCCCCAGTGATGAATTCACCTTTTTCGTTCAATAATTTAAGGGCATTCCACTGTTTTGGGTTGTGGGAAGCGGTAAGGATGATTCCTCCGTCTGCATTCAGCTCAGGAACCATTATTTCAACTGTTGGCGTTGTAGAAAGGCCAAGATCTACCACATTAATCCCCAATCCCTGCAAGGTAGCAGTAACTAAAGAAGAAACCATCTGACCAGAAATTCTGGCGTCTCTTCCGATGACAAGGGTAAGATCTTTTTTGTTTTTATTATTTTGAAGCCAGGTTCCGAATGCGGATGCGAATTTTACTACATCCAGCGGTGTTAAGTTATCATTTACCCTTCCACCAATGGTTCCGCGAATTCCGGAAATAGATTTTATTAATGACATGATGTTTTTACTTTTATTTTGTTCTTTCTAAATTTTCCAACGCAAAGATACTTAAAAGACCTTTCAACTTATAAAACCGGAATCTTTTTTTGGATTTTATCGTAGGTATTTTTTACAACTTTCGGTGGTGCAAAACGATACCCTATATATAACAGTCCATAGAGATTATTATTTTCTACTGTCTGGTTATTTTTCTCATCATAGGCATAGGTCTTAAAATTCATTTTACCTCCGAACAAAAACCGGTCTGTATTGTACCCTACATGAAGGCCTCCCTGCATTCTTATAGTTGCATACTGGGCATTTTCTTTCGTTCCTTCGTTCTGAATATCCCTGTAACTGGAAAACTTCCCTCCAACTCCGAGCGCCAGATAAGGTGAAATATTGACATTCTTTCCAATGACCCAATTATAGAAATACCCTATATTTCCGCCGATATTATATTGAGTCTCTTTGCTTTTTACCCCGTCAATTGTATTTCTGAAAATGGTAAGGTCATAATCAAGAAATGGCACCCAGCTTCCACTGCTTTTCTTCTGCCATTCTCCTTGTGTATAGATACTTCTTGCTGAAAAATTTTTATTGAGAATATAGGAGGTAGACCCACCAAAGGTTTGAACCCTTAAATCCGGAAACTGAATGTATGGATCTCTTCCTTCCTGCCATTCAGGGGACAGATCTTTCATGTTTTCTACATAAAAACCTCTTACATTTTTATAATAAACATTCTGGATAAATCTTCCCGGAAAAAATCTGAAGCTTAAATCGGTATAAGAGCTTTTTCCTTTCATTTCATCATCATTATTTCCCTCTAAAAATCTGGGCGAAAATGATACCGTCGCACTTATAATTCTATAATCGACTGAAAAGGATGTTTTGGTTTTATTATTGATTGAAAGAATTGTCTCATTGGCATTTTTACCTTCTCCTTCCGAGAAAACATAACTCTCGATATTGGTATCAAGATTGACACGAATCATCACCTGGTCTGCATAAGACTTGGTATTTGCGGTATCTGACTGTGCTTTTACCTGAGCGGCAAATAAAGAAAATAGGATTAATAATCCTGCTTTAAATAAATTCAAATTAATAATTTACATTAGAAAAATGAATTTACTACATTTTTTTCAATTATCTGATGAACCTAATATTAAGAACAGCCACAATCTTTATCGCAGTTGGTTCTTTTGGAGCTGAATTTCTTAGGTGCGAAATTCTTTTTAAGCACTTTAAATAAAGAGTAACAGGCAAATGCTACAATTAATGTAATAAGTACGTATTGAATGATTAATGATGATTCCATTACTTTAAAATCTGATATACTATCATCGACACAAAATATGCCAAACCTGTCATCATGACCACCTGAAAGCCGGTCCATTTCCAGCTTTTGGTTTCTCTGTAGACTACTGCAAGTGTAGAAACACACTGCATTGCAAATGCATAGAAAAGAAGAACCGAGATTCCGGTTGCAAAACTGAAGACTTTTTCTCCGTTTGGTTTTACATCTCTTCTCATTTTATCAATTACCTTTACCTCCGGAGCATCATCTTCCAGGCTGTAAAGTGTAGACATTGTTCCCACAAATACTTCTCTTGCTACGAAACTTGTAAGAATTCCTACTCCCATTTTCCAATCGTACCCTAACGGAGCGATAGCAGGTTCTATTCCTTTACCCATTTTGGCAAGGTAAGAATGATCAAGGTGAACATCTGTTGCTACAAATTCATCTGCTTTCTGGCTTGGCCCGAAATAGCTCAGGAACCAGATAATGACACTTACAATGAAAATTATTTTTCCAGCTCCGGTAATAAAGTCCCATACTTTTCCTAAAACCATTTTAAAGTCGTAGCCAAAAAGTGGTTTTTTATAGGCTGGAAGGTCCATTACCAGATATGTTTTTCCTTTACTTTTAATAAATCTTTTAAGGATTGCTGCGGAGAATAAAGCGACTAAGAAGCCCAGGAGATACATTCCCATCAAAACCAGCGCTTTATATTTTATTCCTAAAAAAGTTCCTTCTGAGATAATCAGTCCGATAATAATACTATAAACCGGAAGTCTTGCAGAACATGTCATAAAAGGTGTTACCAAGATGGTAAGCAATCTTTCTTTTACGTTTTCAATATTTCTTGTGGAAATTACCGCAGGAATAGCACAAGCGGTTCCTGATACCAGCGGAACAATACTTTTCCCGTTTAGCCCAAACGGACGAAGCAATCTGTCCATTAGGAATACTACTCTAGCCATATATCCTGAATCTTCCAATAGATAAAGGAAGTACAATAGGATTCCGATCTGTGGTGCAAAAACGACAATTCCTCCTATTCCCGGGACGATTCCGTTTGAAATAAGTGAATTAATAGGTCCTTCAGGAAGGTGTTCGCTGGTGAATGCTGCAAGCCATGAGAATGTACTTTCGATCCAGTTCATCGGATATTCTGCAAGGAAGAAAACGCTTTGGAAAATAACCAGTAAGATCGCTAAAAAAACTACATAGCCCCAGAATTTATGTACTAAAACTTTATCCAGTTTTTCAGTTAATAATTCTTTGAATTGGACTTTTTTAGAAATTACATCTTCCAGTATTCTGTCTACATTCTGATATCTTCTTACAGTTTCCTGAACCTGTAATCTTTTTGGAACCAAGCTTTTAGAATCAGATTCATTTAGCTGTTCCATTACTGAGCTTATTCTGCCAAGGTCTGTTCCCAGTGAAAGGCTCATCCAGGCTTTGTATTCATTATCGAAACCTTTATGTGCTGCCAGTTTCTGAATAAAGTCTCTGTGTTCGTTCGGTGTTTCAAAAGAAACCTGATCTGTTTTTACAAATTCATTATTGTAAACAGCTTCTCTTACTTCCTCAATCCCGATCTGCTCTTTGGCATTGGTCTGAATAATTTTAATGCCTAATGCTTCGGAAAATTTCTGAATATCTATTGTGATTCCTCTTCTTTCTGCCTGATCAATCTGATTGACAATCAGAATCATTGGAATTCCAAGGTCCTGGATCTGTTGAAACAGAAGCAGTCCTCTTTTTAAACTTAGTGCTTCAAGAATATAAACAACTCCTGCATAGTTTTTCTGCTCATCAATAAGGTATTTGGAAAAAATAGCTTCATCTTCTGAACTCGGGTAAACGCTGTAAGAACCTGGAAGGTCTATCACCTCAACTTCTTCATTTTTATAAGCATAGTTCCCCGAATGACTTGCAACGGTAACGCCGGCATAGTTTCCGGTCTTCTGCTTTTTGTTGCAAAGCGTATTAAAAACCGTTGACTTTCCTACATTAGGATTTCCGACTAAAAGTATCTGTTTTTTCTTGTTTTCCTGCATTAATTCAATTCTTCAACAATGATGTAATCTCCTTCTTCCTCACGAAGAGCAATCCGGCTTTTTTCTGCTCCAAACTCCACATACATTGGCCCGCTGAACGGAGCCTGATACAAAATTCTGAAAGTGGTTTCCGGAAGAAGCCCCATTTCAATGATTTTATTGGGCATTTTCAGATGGTCATTATCATACCCCAATATCTTCCCCATTTTGTTTTTAGGGAATCCACTTAATTTATGTAATCCTTTCTCTTTCAAAGCCTAATTTTTAGTCCTGCAAATATACGTTATTTAAATTTAATCTAAATAACGTTTTGGAATAAAAGAAATCAACCCAAATACATTGCTGTATCTGGGTTGATTCAAAATATAATTTAGTTGATATGAATGCTTATTTTTTCTTCTTATCAGAAGCTTGCTCTTTTTCTATTGGATTGTCATTGGCATTGAAGAAATCTTTATACATCTTTTCTTGCTTCTTCATCATGTCTCCAATTGTTCCATCCATTCCAGGAATTGATTTAGACATCATTTCTTGGGTCATCATAGGCCTTACAGAAGCAAAAGGATCTTTTTTGAAATCATTGAACGTTTTTTCAAACTTTTCTCTCGGCATTTCAGTCACTTTTAAACCAATATTAGAAAGCTTTTCCATGTATGTCAATTCTTCCCAGTTTGGAACTTTTTTATTTCCCTGAAGTACCCAGGAATAATTTTTGCCTTCGTCTTCAATCTTTACGATTAAGCCCGGAAGTCCTGAAAATTTATACGGTCCATCCTGAAAAGGAAGCTCTGAACTGAACCAAGCCGTCCATTTATTTCCTGCAAATTCAGTTGTTGCCTTCTGAGCATTATAAGTTCCAATTTTTGCTTTTTCGTTAGAAATTTTCCAGTCTAATTTTAATGTTTCGTTATATCCAATGCTCATAGGAGAAAATCCGCTTGCAATTCTCTCAATATATTGGATTTTCATATCTGGATATGTCTTCACTATTTTTGCAGAAAACTTTGGCATTTTGAAAGATTTAGATAGATCTTTATAGACTCCTGCCTTTTGCATTGCTTCAAATTGAACTTTCAGAATAGAATCTTGTCCAATAGCCGTAAAATCTCTATAAACAGATCTGTCTTTAACTATATCAAGAGCCATAATTACTTTCTCAAGCTTCGCTGAATCTTTTTTCGGTTTAAAAGTCAGTTCATAAAAGAAACGGTTAGCAGTTTCCTTTGATTCCTGAGCTCCCGCAAACGCAAAAAGAGCAATGAGAAATACGGAGAATAACTTTTTCATTATATCAAGTTTTATATAATTAGTAATCACATGTCTTCTTTTGTTACAGTTTTTTTGAAATTTTATTTTCAGGAAAAGATTTATCTCCTCCGGATTACACGGTAATTAAAAAATTATGATTCTCTTAAAACAGTTTCATTTTTAAAACGCTTACCTTTAAGTTTCTAAAAAACAAAATATTATGGACACTTTATCTCAATTAAAATCCGAACTGGAGGGAGAATTCCAAACCACAAAAAAATTTATTGAACTGTTCCCTGAAGGAAAAAATGACTTCGCTCCCCATGAAAAAAGCATGAAAATGATGCCTCTTGCCACCCATCTTGTAGAAGTTTTTGAATGGCCGAACACCATTTTGAAAACTTCTGAACTGGATTTTGCCAAAGGAGATTACAAACCTACCATTCTTTCTACAAGAGATGATCTCATGAAAAAACTGGAAGACGATTACCAATCAGCAAAAACAGCATTAGAAAACAGTTCGGAAGAGGATCTGAGCCCAAGCTGGACCATTAAAAATGACGGCCATGAACTGGCAAGCTGGAGTAAATACGGAGCCATCCGACATGCATTAAACCAGATTACGCATCACAGAGCACAACTGGGTGTGTATTACAGACTGAACAACATTCCTTTGCCGGGAAGCTATGGGCCTTCAGCTGACCAGCAAAGTTTTTAGTTTTAATACCTAAATATATCTCAACAAAAAACCAATCCGAATGGATTGGTTTTTATTTTATTTAAAGTTGAATTTTACAGTAAACATCACTTGACTAGGGCGGAGTTGAATTCTTGTGTAAGAAATATTTTGTGCATTAATATCATATGTTTCAAAAACTTTTTTGTTTGCAATATTCATCCATTTCAATTCAAAATCAATTTTCTTCTTTGCCCAACTGAACTGATAAGACAAATCGTAGAATCCATTATTATATTTCTGAGTTCCGGCACTACTGTTTACCTGATCCCAGTTAAATCCAATAGTATGATTTTCCAATGGATAAAAAAACACTCCTAAATTATGGTTAAATCCATTTCTTGAGTTTTCATTATTCAATTCAGGTGTTGCACTTGTATTGTATTGTTTTGTTTTGGAAATCGTAAAATTATAATCAACACTCATCCAGCTGAAATAGGTATTATTGAATTTAAATCCTACAGATTGAGAATTATTTTTGCTTTCGTAAGATTTGTCATTCTGATAAGCATCTGATGTTGAAGTATTGTTACTATAGCTTAATGAAGCATTTGTTTTAAATTTCGGGAAATACTTTCCTACTTCTCCACTAAATCCATTATTTTTTGTGTGATTATCCTGTTCAAGATATTTCACTGTTGTATATCCTGCTTCATTTCTTACCGGAGAAGAAATAAGGTTTCTTTTAACATCCGATAATCTGTAATTAAGATTAAAGAACAAATTGTTCAGAGGATTTCTATATTCTATTCGTGTTCCTCCAGATTTTGTATTGTTTTGAGGAATTGGGTTGGAGGCATCCATTGCGTTAATGCCATTAGGTGAAGTCATTAAAAATCCTGAATATGCTGTATTGACTTCCCCAAAATTATTGCTGATATTTCCGGTTAATGAAGCTTTCCAGAATGAAGCAAATGAATATTGAGCAAAAATATTAGGTTCAAACGTTACTTTATTTACTGATTTTGAGACAAGTCTTAATGGATCTTCAGCTTTAATATTGTTTGAGTTTACTGGAAGATTAGCATATATCATCCATGATTCATTTTTATAATTTACTCCTAAGCTTCCATATGGTGTAGCTGTTGTGTATTTCAAATCATTATTATAAGCTTCATTTGGTCTTAAAAAATTGCTATTCTGAAGGTTTGAAAGGTCTGTAGTCAGGTCAGTAGTTTTAAAATTAAACCCAACTTCTGGGGTAAAAGTCCATCCTTTAGCTGAAAACCCTAAATTGGCAGAATGATTGGCTTCGAATGTTTTAAGCCTCATATTCTGTCTTACAATATCCGTAGGTGCTGTTGCTGTGAATCCTGGGATCTGTAAATAAGAAGCAGGTGAGACTTCCAATGTCTGCTTATCTGTCTGATAATTAATATAAGACTGAACATTAACCATTTTCTCTTTCCATGGAATAATAGTACTCAAAGAGTTTTGAAATGAAGTGGTTGGAGACTCTATTGCTTCCTCTCCATGTCTGCTGTTACTGGCATCTGTTCGGTCTACAATTCCTCTGTCTGCATTCCAATACTGAGAAAAGCTTGTTGTATTTTTAAAGAATCCTTTTTTTGCGTTTTTAGTAAAAATTAATTCTCCTTTTGCTTTATTAGTATAGAAATTATTGAAAATATTCTGAGTAACTCTTGAAGCTGGCTGATTAGAGGTAGCAAAATAATCTGTTTGGCTATAAGATTCTCTATCTACAGCATTATTGGTATAGTTGGCATTAGCTTTAAGCTCCCATTCCTTTTTCTTATCAATATTGGTAAGATAGTTGGCAGATAAGTAATGAACATTATTCATCAGATATCTTTTCACCGGAAGATTAGGCGTGCTTGCGTTTTCTACATTTAGCCAGTCATTTTGAGAAGCATTGATTCTTTTCCCTTCGAACCTGTTACCGAAAGCAAGAATATTCCCCTCATTTTCCACCTGCTCACCCATATTATTGGTTTTATAGTTGACTACCCATTGGCTTTTCTGTCCGAAAAACATTGGAGTCAGTTTTACATTCCAAAGCCATGGATCTCCGAAGCCTGTTCCTACTTCTCCTCTACCTGTCATGGTAACAGAGTTTTTCAGTTTGATATTAATCGCTGCCTGATCAGAGGGCACTTTGTCCTGAAGTATTTTTACCGGCTGGTGATTTTCAAGAACTTCTACTTTCTGTACAGCGTCTTTTGGAAGGGAGTTGTTAATCGTTCCATAACCTCCTTCCATCAGGTCTTTCCCGTTGACATAGAATTTATTGATGGCATTTCCCTGATAAAGGATTGTTCCGTCATTATTGACTTCAATCCCCGGAATCTTTTTCATTACATCTGCCAGGGTTCTGTCGTTTTTGCTGTTGAAAGCTTTAAGATCATAAGAAATGGTATCGCCCCTGGCTGTAATCATTTTTGTTTTTAGCTGTACTTCCTTAATTTCTGTAGCTTCAGATTGCATTTTGAAACTCAGGGTTTGATCAGAGTTACTGATTTGCTTTGTAAGGGGTTTTTGGTTAAATGCTTTCACTTTAAGATCCACATTGGGCTCAGCAGAAGTAAAAGTTACTTTATATTCTCCTTTAGAATTGGTAATTCCATATGCCAGAATAGCGTCTTTACCTGGTTCTTCTATGGTAACACTGGCGCTTGGTATTGCTACCCCGTCATCATCAGTAATCTTTCCCGAAACGGTCTTCTGTGCAAAAGTAAGCACAGTAAAGAAAAGCATCAGAAATAAAGTAATATTTTTTTTCATACCTATTATTTGCTCAATTAGTTAATCATTGTAGTTTTTTGTTACACTTTTTATAAAGATAGCTTTTATGAGTAAAAGTTAAATTCTTTATCACTACAAACATAGTTATAATTTTGTTTTTTACAAGTCTTAAAAAACTAATTGTAATTTCTTTCAAAAAATTAACTATAATTAACAAAGTAAATTCTATTTTTTTATGTTTTAACAGCACCCTTAATAGATAAATTATATCAAAGCTTTATTTTTATTTCCTCACAATATCTGTTTTAAAATTTACAATTTTACAATTTGTTAAAAAAAACAATCCATTAAATAAATATTTCATATTAATCAATAATAAAATCCTATTCAAGCGTTGGTTAATTTTTAGATCATTGATGTAATATAAAGTCATTTTGATTCTTTTTTTACAACAAAAACAGAGATTTAATCAATTAATAAAAAAAATAATATTTTTAACTGTTCCAAATAGTAAAATCTGATTTGAATCATAGATTAAAAAAAAATTAAAGAGGAGGATCGTTAACATTTATTTAATAATTTTGTCATATAAATTTACTAAAATGGGAATTATTTTAAAGCCTATAGATATTGTAGATGACATTTCCAAAGAGGAATTTCACGAAAAATATCTGAAGCCAAGAAGGCCCGTTGTCATCAAAAATATGGCAAAAAAGTGGCCTGCTTACCAAAAATGGACGATGGAATACATGAAGGAGGTTGTAGGAGATGTAGAGGTTCCTTTATATGACAGCTCAAAAGCAGATCCTTCAGCTCCCATCAATGCTTCTGCTGCAAAAATGAAATTTGGAGATTATATAGATCTCATTCAGCGCGAGCCAACCGATCTCAGAATATTCCTTTTTGACCCTATAAAATACGCCCCGAATCTTTTGGAAGATTATATTTCGCCCAAAGAACTGATGGGAGGGTTTCTTGATAAATATCCTAATATGTTCTTCGGCGGAAAAGGATCTGAAACATTCCTTCATTTTGATATTGATATGGCGCATATTTTCCATACTCACTTCAACGGAAGAAAACATATTCTTCTTTTCGATTACAAATGGAGAGAAAGACTTTATCAGATACCCTATGCAACCTATGCACTGGAAGACTATGATATCGAAAATCCAGACCTTACAAAGTTCCCTGCATTGGATGGCGTAGAAGGAATTGAATGTTTCCTGGAACATGGAGATACTTTATTCATGCCTACAGGATGGTGGCACTGGATGAAATACCTGGATGGAAGTTTCTCTATTTCATTAAGAGCATGGGACAAATCATGGGCTGTAAAAGCACATTCTCTATGGAATCTTACTGTACAGCGTAAATTTGACGATGTCATGAAGTCTCAGTTTAAAAGTAAATACATGGACTGGAAAGAAAAGCTTGCTATTGAAAGGGCAGAAATCGCTTTAAAAAGAGGCTTACCTAGATAAACAAAAAGACGTTTCAAATGAAACGTCTTTTTTAATGCTATTATAAAAAATACTATTTCTTAATCATTTTATAGCCTTTTTCAGTCTCTTTATCTTTGACCTTCACTATATAATTTCCTGATGCCAGATCACTTACATTTACACTTCCGTTTTCTGCGTTCATTGTTTCTTTTTTCACCAGTTTTCCGTTAAGATCATAAATATTGATTTCAGATATCTTCGTTTTATTTTTGATGTATAAGATATCTTTTGCCGGATTTGGATAGATGGATGCACGGCTGTTATCTGCTTTTGCATCAGAAACCGATAGACTGTTTGCTGAAATCTGGAAATCATCTATCCCAATAAACCAGATATCTTCTGTAGTAGAATAGAAAGCAATATAAATTGTTTGTCCTACATAAGGCGTCAGGTCGTAAGTATACTGATTCCATGAAGTAGGAGGTTTTACTGCAGCAGCGAGCGTATTGGTAAGACCTGCGATGGTGGGAGTTGTTGTTGATACTTTTATATCCACCGTCTCAGCAAGCCCGGTCCCTCTGTTTCTTGCCCAGAAAGTAAGCTTATCTGATACTCCTGCAGTGACCACTATAGCAGGGCTGATCACATAATCATCATGGGCAGTACTGCCATATTCCAATCCCAGGAAATGGGTTCCTGAATGAGGAGCATTGAATGAAGAGTCATAAGAACTAAAGGTTTCCCAGGTTCCGGGATCTCCTCCATTAATGATCGTCCAATCGGCAGGCATTGTTGCTGAATCAAAACTTTGAGAATATTGTGCTAATAGACCTATCGGTATAAAGCACAGCAATGTTACGAATTGATAAATTTGTTTCATGGTGTTTGTTTTTGATGCTAATTTAATAAAAAACAAATACATTGATTAACAAATTGTTATGAAAAAAAACAAAAATTATCAGACTTTTTATGAAAAAAATCTACAACACCCTATAAACAGGATATTGTCTGAAAGTCTTTTCTTCAAAATAAGGGGAATGCCTGTAAATCCAATCCAATTGTGCATCTCCGTCTTCAGACAGTTTTTTATCGGATGCTTTCGCTGCTTCAAAGGTTTCTTTCAGTTTTTTATCTTTTTTCAGCAGTTCAGCAGCAGTATCTTCAAAAATATAGGCGGAATAATATTCTTTCTGAGCTAAAATTCCATCGAAGAAATTCCAGTTAAAAAATGAGTCTAATGCCTCAGGTTCAAGTGTTTCTATGACATATTTTACACCAGGCTGATTGGTAGAAATCAAATAATCTCCAGCGGGAAACATCATATTCTTACGGGAAGTGTCTACAGTAGTTTCAAAATGCAGGTAATGACCTTCATAGGGGTTTTTAACGGTTTTGAAGTCTTTGATTCTATAAGATTCAACGGCCAAAGTACTGTCTTTCTGAATCGGTTTCATCTGGATGTTATTTCTTCTGAACTCTTCGATTACACGATACTGTGACTGGGGAATCACATAATATTGAGGAATCGTAATATATCCTGTTGGGACAGCGGTAGTAAAGAGCTTTATATTTTTTGTAAAAGGTTTGTTTCTGTCATAATACAACCTTGGCTTTCCGGAAACTTCACTGGGTTTGTATTTTCCTTCATATCCTTTAAAATCCATTGAGGAGAACTTCGTAGAGTCTATTTTCCAACGGATGCCGTATTGTTTTCCAGCCTGATATTGTTTTAAGTTTTCAATACGAAGCTGTTTTATGGTATGATAATCTTTGTCTAAATTCTGCAGATTAACCAGCATGTATTTGTAAGTAGCATCTACCCTTTTGTCATAAGGTTTCAGCATATGGGTTTCCGGAACCGTTCCTAAAGAATTGAAGAGGGAAGCATATCCTGTGGAATATCTCGGAGAATCTTCAAATGAAGCAAATCCTACTTCGGGAACATCTCCGTGGATGTTCACATAAGGTGTACTTTCATAGCCCAGTTTCTTCATGTCTTCAAGGTTTTTAGCCTGATAATCATTATAGAAATAAGCTCCCAGTATGTTTCCAAGACGTTCTTTAAAGGTAGAAATATAGGTGAATGTATATTGATAATCAGCACCATTGCTGACATGGTTATCAATAAAAACATCCGGTTTTAGCCATTGATAGATTTCCTGAAAGCTTCTTGCATTTTTAGAATCTGCCTTAATAAAGTCTCTGTTCAGGTCATAATTCCTTGCATTTCCTCTGAAACCATATTGTTCCGGCCCATTCTGGTTGGCCCTGGAATGGGAACCTCTGTTCAGCATTCCACTGACATTATATGCAGAAATAGCAGCAATGATAAAATTCTGTGGAGTTTTGATCTTTTGGGTGGCAAGATCTCTCATCAGCATCATAGTTGCATCTATTCCGTCCGGTTCTCCCGGGTGAATACCGTTGTTGACAAAGAGAATGGCTTTATCTTTTCTTAATTTTTCAAGGTCTTTTTCAGCAAAAGGATTATAGACCACCACATAAATAGGTTTTCCATTATCATCTTCTCCCTTTTTAAGGTACTGAATGGTATTAAAATTCTTAGCCAGGTTTTGGTAATAGCTATTCATTTCATCATAGGTAACGGTCTGGTTGCCATTTCCTTTTTCAAAAGGTGTCTGAAATGATTTTTGAGCAAAAAATAAGGCAGAACTCAGGGTGAATAAAAGATATTTCAGTTTCATTGAAGTCATATTTTCAGACTTTAAAATTAATCATCTTTTATGAATGGAAGAATAGAGGAAGCGGTGAAATTGTTTTTTAAAATAGAAACCTCACAGGCTTTAAAATCCGTGAGGTTTATGTTGCTGATCAATAATCTTATTTGAATATACTTCATCAGTTTCTTCCTTTTTCGTCCGGATAGAGAGAAGGAAGCGGATCGCTTTGCCAGAATTCTTTGGAATTGATGTCCATCATTGATAAAGCTCCGGTGTAAGCTGCTCCGGTGTCCATATTCCAGACATTAGCTTTGTTGGCCGGCGTTGTAATTCCAATATCAAGAGTGGGAGTATGTCCGATAAATATTTCTTTGTATAAAAGCAGTCTTTTGGGATACAACTCTGAATTCTTTTCCAGTTTTTTATCCATTGCTACAGCCGTTTCCCAAAGGGTTCTGTCCCATCGGTAATTACTGGAATAAACTTCTTTTTCCGGGCCGTGCATGGAAGCATATCCCGCATGAATAAACAGGCGGTTCTGGTCGTCAATGTGATAATTCTTCATTCTTTGAAAGAATTCCAGATGAATATCCCGCTCTTCTGGGAGATAATCCGCATAGCTTTCCACGGTACTTTTTCCGCCATTGAAAAGCCATATATCAGGATTTTGGCCCAATGCCAGCCAATCTTCACACCATGCATCATGATTTCCTTTGATGAAAATGCATTCCTGTTTTTCGGAAAGTTCAATTAAAAACTGTATAATTTGGAAGGATTCGCTCCATCCGTCTACATAATCTCCGAGAAAAATCAGTTGATCACTTTGCGTGACTTCAGCCCGTTCAAGAACCTGCTGTAACGCTTTAAACCCTCCGTGAATATCACCTACTACTAATGTTCTGCTCATTTTTATTTTGAAATATATTTTGCATCTACAAAATCTGTGAGCCAAACCCCATTTGCAGACTGATAGAAAGATAGTCCATCTTTATGCATCGTTCCGGTTCTGATGGTAAGAATCACAGGTTTGCCATGTCTCATCCCGACCTTTGCAGCCGTCTCTTTATCAGCACTTAAGTGTACATGCTGGCGTGTTCTCTTTTCAATTCCTTTTTCTAAAATGGAAGAAATATTGGCTTCAGCTGTTCCGTGGTACAGGAATTCAGGAGGCTGTAATGCTTCCAGAGCAAGATCTATATCAATAGAATGACCTTGACTGGCCCTGATCATGGTTTTATCTTCGTTAAAAGCAAAACGCTTTTTATTATTGGTTTCTACTACCTCATTCAATTCTTCGGGAGTAAAATATATTCTCTTTTTAGCTGACTTCCCTCTCAGTTCTTCTACTTCTGCCCAGCCGTTTTCATCCAGTTTAAGTCCTATGCTTTCCGGCTGATGGCGCAAGATCAGGCTTAAAAACTTACTTATTTTTTTCTTTTCTATTTCGTTCATTGTTGGTGTTTTAATTCATTAATTTATTGTGTAATTTTTCACACAATTTTTCAATATCATCCCTCCTCACCAGCTCAGCAATCCAGTCCTCCGGAATGTTTTCAAATCCGTAATAAATTCCGGCAATTCCTCCGGTAATGGCTCCTGTTGTATCGGTATCTTCTCCCAGATTAACTGCTTTTAAAACTGCTTCCGCATAGCTTTCTGAGTTTAGAAAACACCATAGGGAAGCTTCCAGACTGTGGAGAACATATCCGCCACTTTTAATTTCATCTTCAGGATATCCGGAAATATCATTTTTTAAAATTCTACCAAAAAGTTCAATTTCATTTGGATTAAAATCCTGTTTTTCAGCATACTTCAATGCATCTTTTTGTGTTTGAATGTAGGATTCTTTTTTGCTCTTGCCCTTCAACAATTGAATAGCAAAAATAATATAGATGAAACACGCAAAAACTGAACGGAAATGACCATGAGTAATTGCCGACACTTCTTTTACTGTAAGATAGAGTTTCTGAATGTCATTTTCATCCTCAAGATAAAAAGCAAGGGGAAGAATTCTCATCAGAGAGCCATTCCCGTTATCTTCTTCAAAAATATTTCCTGAAAATCTGGCACTTTCACCTTTGATTAATCTTGCCAAAGCATGTCTTGTTGTTCCTCCAATATCAAAGAGCTTTCCATGGGCAGTCCAATGACCATACTTATTCCATTTTACAAAGCTTTGTCCGATCTTTTCCAGATCATACCCTTTGGTAAGTTCATCAGTAAGGCAAAGCGTAAGAGAACTGTCGTCACTCCAGGTTCCTTTGGGTTGATTCCAGGACATATATTCCAGCATTTTTGTTACCGGATTTCTTTTCAGGTCTTCCCTTCTTTTAAATTCTACAGGAACACCCAGAGCATCTCCGATGCAGACACCCATGATTCCTGCTTTTACTTTATTTTCCATCAGGCAAGATTGATCAGTTTATCAAACAACAGCTTCATTCCCTGGGTTGCAGTTTCTTTCATCACTACTGCTCTCTGGCCGTATCCAAATCCTGTTTCATTAGGATTGATAACAATTAAGAGACAATCATCTTTGATATCATGAATCAGTCCGGCGGCAGGATATACCTGCAAAGAGGTACCTATTACCAGTAAAATATCTGATTCTTTGACAATTTCCCGCGCATTCTGATACAAAGGAACATCTTCTCCAAACCACACGATAAAAGGTCTTAATTGCGCTCCATCTTCTGCTTTATCTCCAATATTGATATCTTCTTTTTGGTCATAAATCAGACTTTTATTGTTGCAAGAGCATGATTTAAACAATTCTCCATGAATGTGGAGGATATTGGTAGATCCTGCTCTTTCATGAAGATCATCAATATTCTGGGTAATAATCTGAACCTCAAAATGCTTTTCCAGATCCGCCAGTAATTGATGAGCTTCGTTGGGCTGTACTTCATGAAGCTGGCGTCTTCTCTGGTTATAAAATTCCAGAACCAAAGCTCTGTCTTTTCTCCATCCTTCCGGACTTGCCACATCTGTTACATTATGATTTTCCCAAAGACCGTCTCCGTCTCTGAAGGTTTTTATTCCGCTTTCGGCACTGATTCCTGCGCCGCTTAATATGGTTAGTTTTTTCATTGGTCTTTAATTTTTTCTATTAAAACTTGGAGTGCAACAATAATCAACACAGTTACAATAAAAGGCGCCAACAGAATTCCTAAAAGGATATTTCCTATTTTTTTAAGTAATTTTGGTCCAAATTTCTTTTTCGTTCTCTCATTGATAAAATCTACAAAATTTTCTTTATTTGTAAGCTCTTTTGCATATCCCCGCCAGTCATAATTTATAATGAAGTCTCCAAAAACATATAGATCAGGAGATTTTGGCTCAGATAAATTGAAAAAATAAAAGGTTTCAGAATCCTCTCCAATCAGAGGTTCATATTCTATATTATATTGGAAACAAAAAAGACTTTCAGCATTCAATAAATTTCTTTCGTTAAGAGCTTCTTTTAATTGTTCTTGATATTTTTTCAGCTTTACAATATCATGCTCCACTGGAAAAACATTTGACCTTCTTCCTGCATTCTGAAGGTAAAAAATATAGGTTTCAGGAAACTGCAGATTCAATTCTTTCTGAAGAAGAGCAATTTCCTCATTTGCCAATCCCACATTAGGATCTTCAGAATGATCTACAAATCTGAAATTATTTTTTTTCACTGCTGTAAAAGATTTTTATAAATCATTTCATTTTCATCACCAAAACAGACAAAAATAACTTTCTCAATGATTTCTGAATGAAATTTTTTGACCCCATCTATTGCAATTTTTCCTGCCAGCTCTTTTGGAAACCTATATACGCCTGTACTAATATTGGGAAAAGCAATGGTTTTCACACCAAGACTTTCTGCTAATTTCAACGAATTATAATAACAGTTTGCCAGAAGTTTTGATTCTTTTTCCTCATTTCCATTCCAAACCGGGCCTACAGTATGAATAACATATTTTGCAGGGAGATTTCCTGCACTCGTTACTACAGATTCTCCAGTGTTACATTTGCCTTGTCTGTTTCTGATCGCTTTACATTCTTCCAATATCTGTGATCCTCCTGCTCTGTGAATAGCTCCATCCACACCGCCTCCGCCAAGTAAGGATGAGTTGGCAGCATTGACAATAGCATCAGCTTGAATTTTTGTAATATCTCCTTTTATTAATTCAATTTTCATCTTACGTTGTTTTTTTAATGTTGGAAATCAGTTTTTTCAACTCACTATTCGCGGTTTTCTCAAAGTCATCTCCTATAAATACTTTGGTTACTTTGATGTTTCCTATAATTGCTTTATTAAAACCATCCAATTCTTCTGATGGCACCCACAGTTCGTTGTGGTTTTTTGCTCCTACATTCTGTGCAGGATATTGATCTGCCACTTCTTTCTGTACGTCAAACTGAGTTACAAAACCAAGATAGTTTCCGGCTTCGTCTCTGGTATTCCATTTTTCAGCAATCTCTGAAGCATAATTTTCATCAAGAACGGGATAAAAAATGGGCTGCCATTCCAACCTTGGAGGGAATTTTTTAAATCCACTTTCTATAATCAAGATCATTTCTTTTTCTCCTACCGGTCTGTATAGTGTTGTTGTTTTCATGATCGTTTTTCTATTTTTAAATAAAATTAATGCTTTAATGCTATTCCTGATTTATTCTTTTTAAATTAAAAAATCTGTTTAAAATCTTTTGAATACGGAGAATAGGATCCATAGACTGCATCAAATTCTATATCCAGATTTTCTATTTCAAATTGTTCATCAATCTGATCCATACAAGTGATGACAAGGTTCTTTTTAACCGGAAATACATAAGCTCCATCCAGCTTTAAGGCATAATTCAGCAATTTATAATCTATTTCCCCGGTTCTCAGTTCCTTCTGATATTCATTAAATGTACAGGTTTCTTCTTCATTATTTCTCAGGTTCATATCTTTTTCATTGCTCATCCAGCCGTTTCCGTGGCGGGTGGCGTAGCTTCTGGTCACATAATACATTTCAATGTCTTCAATTTTTAATAGCTTACAGATTTCGTATGCATTTTTTGACGTGGTATGAGCATAGGTCACATTGGGAAAAACACCATGGTCCATATCGAGTAAAATACCCTGACTTCCTTCAAAAATAAGGTGATTGAATGAAGCAAGCCAGGCATAATCATTTATTTTCCAATCAATGCTGTCAACAGCTTCTAAAAAAGGGCGTAAAAGTTCACTGATCTCTTTTTCATCTGTAAAGCCGTAATAATAGGCAACACCTTTCAGTTTTTCCATCAGCATTTCTCTGGGCGAAATTAAGTCTATAGCAAACAGTTTATAGGGACTTTCATGTCTTTTCATGGTGGCTCCTATTCCTTTTCCACAGGTTCCGTGTTCCAGATTTCTTACATTGGTTCTGTTCTGCCATACGTCAAAAGGAGTCGTAACCTTTGCCAATGGATGAATATGCAGCTCAATATTTCCGTTCTTTGTTTTTAATTCTTCTCTCTCATTGAGCAGAAAAACAGGATGAATGGTACAATGCTCAGTGAAATAAGAAGGTAATCCGCGAAGAGATCCACTTGCAAAACTTGAATGTACATGCTTTTTATCATCAATCATCACCGTATGGGCAGCCTGCTGACCTCCTGAAAACCGGATTACCACCGCCTCCGGATTTTGAGAAGCCAGAAAATCTGTAGTGATCCCTTTTCCCTCATCACCAAAACCAAGTCCTATTACTATTTGCGCCTTTTTCATGTCCTTTTATTTTTTGAAAGCCTTTGCCTTCTTTATTTGTGCTCTTAGAGTTTTCTTTAATGACAATTACCTTGTTCTAAAGCATTTGAAATTGATCTAAACCTTCTGTCTCTGTTGTTCCAAAGGTTTGATTTTTAAATTTATCGCAGATGATTCCTTTAATAACATTCGGAATTTCTCTGTGATCTTCTATGGAAATACAGTTTTGTCCCAATAGTTCTCTCCATCCCCTGTCTGCTCTCAGCGCCTGATCTGAATGTAAAACACTGATATGGTATACTTCGTATTTCCTCTTTACTTCTTCCAGCAATTCAATATGAGTATAGGTTTGCTGTCCTTTTCCCATAATTTCTCTGATCGCTGAAGCAGGAAGTGTTTTTAAACAGGGTTCATCTCCTACCGTAAACAATAATCCTTTTTGTTTTCTTTTTTCAAAGGCATCTGTTCTGGTATGGAAAGCAGCAAAATACCAAGCTAAAAGATAGCTTTCTCCGGCATTTCCACCTCCTCCGGACTCAATATAGGTACGGGTGAGCCACATATCCAGTTCTTGATCTCCTGACTCAAACTGTCCTACCTGAAGCGGATAGCCATCACATTCATGATCTCCGATTCCAAGAAACAATAAGGCCGGATCGGGAACGCCTCCCTGAATAATTCCTCCCATCAGTTTAGGCAATCCATCTCTGATCAATTCGTGAGGAATATGTCCCATACTTCCGGTAACATCCAACCCAAGAATAATCGGAACTGAGTTTGGATGAACTTCTGAGTCTCTGGATTCTCTGAAGGAAATTCCGTGAGGATTCATCGATTCATGAGCCATTCTTTTGGCATTCTGGGTAAAAATTTCTCCTGCGGATTTTGTTCCGTAACCTGCTTTTCTTGCTCTGTCATAACGAGCGTCTAAATCGTATCTTGTACTTCCCATGATTACAATGTTTTTCCAAATAAATATTCAAATCTCTTTTGGGTAACTTCAAGCTGAATATTCAGATTTCTGATTGTTAATGATAATTCCATGTCTTTCTGAACGAATGATTCGGGATTGAAATCCGCAAAAGTCAGACTGTTCCTGTCTAAAGGACTGATATCAATAAGCCCTTCCTGTTCTCGCTCGAGTCTTTTGATTCTTAATTCGATATCTTCAACTCTGCGTCTGTAGATCAATTCGGAATCTGCTCCAATGATCCTTGCACGGTCTTCTCTGATCTGATCATTATTTCTTTGTAATGATTCGATAAATCTTGGTTTTAATTCATCTTCCATGATCAAATATTTTTATTTGTGTTAATATTACGCTAATTAAACAAGATATAGTAATGCTATCTCTTTTTACGAATGATTTTATTCCTTTGAGTACATTACATCTGTTCTCAGCACATACTTTAATCCGCTGATAAGGGTTTTACCTTCATGTCTTAAAGGATGATAAAAAATAAGTGCTGTTCCTTTCTTGGGAGCTACGGTGAATAAGTTTTCAAATTCTGTTTCTCCCCCTCCGAAATCATCATTCAGATAGATCATAAAGGTGTAAAAACTTTTCTCTTTTTCATTCCTGATATAACTTCCATCCCTGTGCATTTTGAACTGCTGTCCGGGAGCATATTTATAAACCCTGAGCATTTCATTAAAGTTAAGAAGCTGATGTCCATCATGTTCCTGAGGTAGAAATGCAGCGGCTTTTTTAAAAAGTTCCTCAGCAATTCTTTCATCAAAGATCATCAGCCGGTCGTTATTTCTGATCCCTTTATTCATCTGCTGACGTCCGAATACATTGATCTTTGCTTCTTCAAAAATTTTTTCCTGAGAAAGATTTATATAGTGATCACATTCTGTTTCAGTCAGAAAATCTTCAATCAGAAATACCTCTGGGTGTAATTCTATTTTTTCCATGATTCTTATTTTGTGTTGGTGTTGTGTTTTAGTTTCTCAATTTATCTCTTACTTCCATCAAAGCAAATCCTAAAAGATTTTCTCCGTTCCAGAGTAAAGGATTTTCTGCCCTACTGTCCGTTTCCAGCATACCAATGCCCCAGATTCTGTCATAGGGACTTGCTTCCACCAGAGTTTTATCTCCAGTTGATAAAAGAAAGTCTTTAAATTTCTGATTTTGAGAGAATTTTAAAAGATTTCCCTGGGTTACAATTTCATATTTATATTCATCCCAAATTTTCGGATCAAAGTTTTTTACTTTTCTCCCTAAAGCTTTTGCCTGATTAGGAGTTGCTGTCTTTAAAATTTCCTCTTCCGTTTCAGAATCGTTAAATAATCTTGCTTTTCCGGCCATCATATAATGTTCTGCCGTTTTATATATGATCCCGTTTTCTTCAAATTTTCCGGAAAACCATTGGCTGAAGCATGATTTGGTTACAATATCCTTTGCTGTGTGCCCCCAGAAAAAGAGAAATTTTATCTTTTCTTTCTTTTGAAAACGTTCTTTAATATTTTGTATGGTGTATTTCATGATTGCGTTATTTTGACACAAATTTAAAATAATATCAGTCTTTGCACCAAATTTATTTGCGTTAATTTTACACTAACTAATTTAATTAACTGATTTTCAACGATAAAAATTTAGTTTTTCATAAACACAAATGACACAAGTCTTTAAGATATTTAGGCTAAAGCCGATGGAATTGCTCATAAAAAACGGGCTAAAACCCGTTTCTATTGAATGTTTTCAATTGATATTTTATACTGTAACTTCAAAATATTAGTGAATATTTGTACAAAACATTTGTGAAGTTTGTGTTTAAAAATCTATTTAATTTCAAAATAAAAACCTTGCTCTTCAAGCTCTTTATATTTTTCTTTATTGAATGTAAAAAGCTTACCGGGTCTGCCGCTGCCTTCTTTTTTAACATTATTGGTTTCGTTAAGCAACCCGTAACTCATGATTTTCTTGCGGAAATTTCTTCTGTCGATTTCCTGTCCCACAATCGTTTTATAGAGATTTTCAAGGTCTGAGAAGGGGAATTCTTCATTGAGAAGATTGAAACCGATTGGCTGATATTGAATTTTTGTGCGAAGTCTTTTTAAGGCTGTCTCTATAATTGTTTTGTGGTCAAAAGCCACTGAGGGAAGTTTATTAATGCTGAACCATTGTGCATCTTCAGCATCAGAGTCTGCAAACAGTTCATGATAAGATGGGTTCACAAGTCCCAGATAAGCCACAGAAACTACCCTGTTTCTCGGATCCCGACCCAGATTACCAAATGTGTAGAGCTGTTCCAGAAAATCGGGTTTTATGCCTGCTTCTTCATAGAGTTCCCGTTTTACCGCATCATCCACGCTTTCATCATCGAGAACAAGTCCCCCCGGAAGAGCCCAGCCTCCTTTAAAAGGTTCAATATTTCTTTTAATCAGAAGGATCTGAAGATCTTTTTTATCAAAATATCCGAAAATGACGGCATCTACAGCCACTTTTATATCCTGTAATTTTTTTGGAGACTCCATAATTAATTTGCGTTACGAATACACAAAATTACAATTTATGCTCAAAATAAAAAATAATTTCGTTTATAATAAAAGTTCCTATCTTTAAGTTATCATTCTAACCATCTTAAAACTAAATTATTATGAAAAATTTATTAACAATTCTTTCTGCTGCTTTTTTATTAATAGCTTGTGAGAAGGGAAAAACAACTGCTGCCAATGGTACTGATAAAACAGATTCTACTGCTGCAAACTCTGAATGGAAGCCTGTAGATTCTGCAACGGCTATGAAAGCCTGGATAGAGTACTCTACTCCCGGAGAAATGCACAAAATGCTGGCAAAATCTGATGGAACCTGGACAGGAGAAACTACAATGTGGATGGAAAACGGAGCAAAACCTACGGTGAGTAAATCCGAGGCTACTAATAAAATGATGTATGGCGGACGTTATCAGATCACCAATCACAAAGGAGGCTTTATGGGAATGCCATTTGAAGGGATGAGCATTGTAGGATATGACAACTCAAAGAAAAAGTTTGTCAGTACATGGATAGACAATATGGGATCCGGAATCATGCATAGTGAAGGAGATTGGAATGCTTCCACGAAATCGGTTGAGTTTAAAGGAAAAATGACTGATCCTTCGAGACCAGGAAAGGATTGTGATTTCAGAGAAGTTTTCACATTTGTAGATGATAATACTCAAAAACTGGAAATGTACGGTCCTGATTCCAAAACAGGGAAAGAGTACAAAACCATGGAAATAAAATACACCCGTAAGAAATAAATTAATAAAAAACCGCTTCATCCGAAGCGGTTTTTATTTTATAAGGAATTAATCATTCAGTTTTAATACAGCCATGAACGCTGATTGTGGTACTTCTACTCTACCAATCTGCTTCATTTTCTTTTTACCTTCTTTCTGCTTTTCCAATAGCTTACGCTTTCTGGAAATATCTCCACCGTAACATTTTGCGGTAACGTCTTTTCTTAAGGCTTTAATAGTTTCTCTGGCGATTACTTTCGTACCTAATGCAGCCTGAACAGCAATATCAAACTGCTGTCTCGGAATCAGCTCACGAAGTTTCTCACACATTCTTTTACCAATGTAATAAGCGTTAGAATCGTGAATCAAAGAAGACAATGCATCTACCATATCACCATTGATCAGGATATCCATTTTTACAAGCTTGGAAGCTCTGAATCCGATCGGGTGATAATCGAATGAAGCATATCCCTTAGAGATTGATTTTAATCTGTCATAGAAGTCAAATACAACTTCAGCAAGCGGCATATTGAAAATCAATTCAACTCTTTCTGATGTTAAATAACTTTGGTTAACAATTTCTCCTCTCTTTTCGATACATAAAGTCATTACTGCTCCTACGAAATCGGATTTTGTAATGATAGAAGCCTTGATGAAAGGTTCTTCTACTCTATCCATCGTTGAAGGGTCCATCATTTCAGATGGGTTATTGATCAGAATCGGAACTTCAGGTTCTTTTTTAGTATATCCAAAATATGAAACGTTCGGTACTGTTGTAATTACGTTCATATTAAACTCTCTGTCAAGACGTTCCTGAACGATTTCCATGTGAAGCATTCCTAAGAATCCGCAACGGAAACCAAAACCAAGAGCGGCAGAACTTTCCGGCTCGAAAACCAAAGAAGCATCGTTCAGTCTTAATTTTTCAAGGGAGAACCTAAGCTCTTCAAAATCCTCAGAATCAATTGGATAAATACCAGCAAATACCATTGGCTTTACTTCTTCGAATCCATCGATAGGACCTTCAGCTGGTTTTTCAAAAGAAGTGATTGTATCTCCTACTTTTACCTCACGGGCATCTTTGATCCCGGAAACCAGATATCCTACATCTCCACACTGAATAGTTTTCTTCGGAACCTGCTTCAATTTCAATGTCCCTACTTCATCAGCTCCATATTCTTTTCCGGTTGCGAAGAACTTAATCTTTTCATTTTTAGTAATACTTCCGTTCACAACTTTGAAATAGGCTTCAATTCCTCTGAACGGGTTGTATACAGAGTCAAAAATCAGGGCCTGAAGCGGTCCGTCTGGATTTCCTACCGGAGCAGGAATTCTTTCTACGATCTGCTCCAAAAGATGAAGAACACCCTCTCCCGTTTTTCCTGAAACTCTCAGTACATCTTCATATTCACATCCGATAAGATTCATAATCTCATCGGTTACTTCTTCAGGGTTTGCAGACGGAAGGTCAATTTTATTTAGAATCGGAATGATCGTCAAATCATTTTCCAATGCCAGATACAGGTTGCTGATGGTTTGTGCCTGAATACTCTGTGCAGCATCTACAATAAGAAGCGCTCCTTCACAGGCAGCAATAGAACGGGATACTTCATAAGAAAAGTCAACGTGTCCCGGTGTATCAATAAGGTTTAAAATATATTTTTCTCCTTTATACTCATAATCCATCTGGATGGCGTGTGACTTGATTGTAATCCCACGTTCTTTCTCCAAATCCATATCATCAAGCGTCTGAGACTGTAATTCTCTTTGGGTAACGGTATTTGTATACTCCAATAGACGGTCTGCCAGGGTACTTTTACCGTGGTCGATATGAGCGATTATGCAAAAATTTCGTATGTTTTTCATTTAAGAATCTTGTAGTTTGCAAAGATAAGAAAATGAAAGTGAATTTATCACACATAATTTAGAAGCGTAAATTAACTTATCATTCAACTTAAAAATATTAAATTAAAACTCTTTCGCCCACTTATTTTATCAATGAAAATTTGAATGGAAAAATCGTATTCAAAATCCAAAAACGGAATTATTTTTACTTTGATCTACCAAAATTTTCTGGTAAAATATACTCCCCTGTGAGTGCATCAATTCCAACTCTATAATACTTTGCATTTTGTTTGCGGGCTTTTGAAGAAGCAACATCTATTACAGCACCTATTATACCGCCTATTATACCAAAAGACGCTGCTCCTGCAATGGTCATTGTATTATTCTGTGGAAATAACTCCTCTTCGGATGCCATTATAAAGAAACCATTATTGTCTTTTTCAATTTCAATGAGACTTGTGGGTGTTTTTTTATAGACAATTCCGTTATCAACAACGGCAAAAACTTCTCTGCTTAAATTATCATAATCATCAACTCTTTTCACTCCTTTAATTACCCCGTCTTTATTCTTTCTTACCATAAGCTCCTTATCCGGCTTTTGCATCGCAAATGACTCATAATCTTTATAAACACCATCTGTAAAAGACTCTGAACTAAAAATTGGCAATTTTTCAGATATTACCTTTTCATAATTTTCCATATCTGTCTCAAAAATTGGAATATTCAACTCTTTTATATCGTAAGAATCCTTTATTATATTAGAAAATTCTGCTGATATACTGGCAGCTATTGCTCTTGTAATATAAGCGTGATCTTTCTGTTGATAATCTTTTGAAATTCTATTTTTTTTAAGAAAATAATATTGATTATTTTTTTTAAGAAAAGTTGCTATCCGCATCTCCAAATGCCCCTTAATTGATCTTTCTGTTAGTATATCTTCAACTTTTAAATGCTCCAGCATAAAGAAATATTGATTACTTCCACGCTCTTTATTATATTCTATAAACCAGTCTGAAAATAATTTTTCCAGATCATCCTTTTCAAATTTTACTTCATAGGGATCTTTTCTATGAGATACAATTCCAATGAATTTATCCTCTCTTCTGTCAAGTAATGTAAGAGATTCGGCAGTATGATTTTTATCTTTTATACTCTTTCTGAGCTCTATAAATTGATATTTTTGAGCAGAAATAAAGATAGGGAACAGGAAAAATAACAGTCTTTTTTTCATATTTGTTTTTCAGCAAAATTAAAAATTTTGATAAATAATTAAACGGCTCTCACAGAGAATTCTGTAAGAGCCGTCCAACATTAAAAAAATAAACTATTATGGGTTTTGTTTAGGTCCCGAAGCATCTTGATTTCCGTGAGGTTTTCTTTCATCCATTTTATCCTTCATCATTTTCTCGGATTGAAACAGCTTCAGAACTTTCTGGCAGGGAATTACCATCTGCATTTTCTCTGCATATTTTTTTCTGTTATCCAACAGTTTTTGTCCTACTTCAAAGCTTTGCTGCAATTTAGCTTTTGCTTCTTCATCCGTTAAAGCTTCAGGGTCAAATCCCGGATCAAACTGACTCTTTATCTGCTTCTGGCTTTCCAGGTATTCATTGTATAGCTGTGTAAATTCAGCTTTATCACTTGGATCAACATTCAGATTATCCATGATCATATTGTTCCTGAATTTCTTCAGGAGCTCTTTTCTCTCTTCCGGAGAAAGATTATTGATGACTTCCTTTCGTTGCTTAGGGTCCATCTTCTTCCAGTCGTAATCAGTTCTTTGGGCATTTAATCCAAAGCCATAAATAATCAAAAACGTCAATAATATCTTTTTCATTTTCTTTTAATTATAAATATCCAAATAAACGTCCTGAGTCGAATTACTTGCTAACTCTGCAATTTCAGAATTAGAAAACGAGTCCAGATATTCATTCATTCGTGTTTCTTCTTTTTTCTTTACAGTTTTCACCTGTTTTGGTGTCTCAATTGTTTTTTCAGTTTCGTTTACACTTTTATAAGCATAAGTATCATTACTCTTTTGATTTTCAACTGTTTGATTATTATTTTCAACAGAAGTTAAATCAGATTTTAAAGTTTCGTAAGCGAGTTCACCTTCTGTTTTGGGTTCTTTGGTATTGGCAGCATACGCTGTTTCAGAATTCAATCCTTTTTGAGTAGAATCATTATCCGAATTGAAAACATAAGTTGCTCCAAAGATCAAAGCCAGTGATGCCGCTGCTGCATACATCCAGTTCAGTTTAAAGACAGGTGCTTTTTTACTTGTCTTTATATCATTCATAACGTTCTCCTGAATATTTTCAAACATATTATCAGGAACTGTGTAAATGTTTTTACGCTCTAATTTTTCTATGTCGAACTCTTTCATCTTTGTTGGGATCAAAAAATTATCTTTCGTAATTTTCTTTAATATAATCTTCTATTTTCTGTTTAGCATAATGATAATTCGTTTTCAAAGTTCCTACTGACATATCTACAATTTTTGATATTTCTTCGTAGGGCAAATCATCATAATACCGCATCATAAATACCAGTTTCTGCTTTTCGGGCAGGCTTTGTATGGCGTTCTGCAGCAAAATCTGTATTTCTTCGGCATCTCCTTCTGTATTGTCAGCCACAAGATTCTGCATGTGATACTCCGGATCTTCATCAGTTTTCTGCATCTTCTTCATTTTATTCACCTGCTGTAATGCTTCATTGGTTGCAATTCTGTACAACCAAGTGTACAGCTGGCTATCATTTTTGAACTGATGAAAATTTTGATAAGCTTTAATAAAAGTTTCCTGCAAAGTATCCTGTGCAAGATCTCCGTCCACAATAATTCTTCTTATGTGCCAGTACAATCTGCTTTGATAGGCATCCATCAAGGCCCGGACACCTTTATCCTGGGTCCGTGGATTCTGCATCAACGAAATAATTTCCGCGTCCTTAATCTTCATGAGATGCCTTACATTGTTTTGGATTACAAAAATAACTGAAAGTTAAATTAAATCTTCAATTTTCAATTTAAATATTTAAAATAATATGAGACACTTACGCAATAAACGTGCCCATATTGAAGTACAGGATTTCTGAGGACATCTTCCTTTTCCGGCTCAGCTTAAAATCTTATATTTGTTATATGCAAATTGTAATCATCGGTTCCGGAAATGTTGCCTATCATATCGCAAAAGCTTTCACTTTGAAAAGCATTCCCCTGGCCCAGATTTTTGGCAGGAACGAAAAAGAATTAAGTAAGATTTCAGAAGAATTAAACATTCCTTATTCCACAGACCATCTGGAGGAGGCAGATCTTTATATCATCTGTGTAAGTGATAATTCTGTAGAAGAAGTTTCAAAGATCATTGCCAAAAAAGACTGTTTGGTTGCCCATACATCAGGATCGCTTCCAAAAGAAGCCTTAACTGGTGAGTACAGAAAAGCCAGCTTCTACCCTTTACAGACTTTTTCAAAATCCAAAGAACTGGAGTATGAAAAAATACCATTTTTCGTAGAGGCAGAAAATGAAGGAGATCAGAAAATATTGCTTGACCTCGCTTCACAGATTTCTGAGAAAGTAATGGAAAGCAGCCACGAAAAAAGAAAATATATTCATTTAACAGCTGTTTTCGCCTGTAATTTTGTAAATCATCTTTTTTCAAGGGCTAAAGAAATTTCGGATTCTCAGGATATTCCGTTTGATTATTTCTTACCGCTGATTGATGAAACGGTTCAGAAAATTTATGAAATTGAACCTAAACAGGCACAGACCGGACCTGCAGTGAGAAATGATGTAAGAATTTTACAGCTGCATGAACAGTTATTAAAAGACGAAAGTCTTGAAATTTATAAAACAATGAATCATTCTATTCAGAAAATGTATGAGCTATAAAGAGAAATTAAAAGATATTAAGGCATTTGTATTTGATGTTGACGGAGTTTTCACAGACGGAAGTGTTTATCTGCTTCCCGGAGGAAATATGTGCAGAGTAATGAATGTTCTGGACGGATATGCAGTAGTGAAAGCATTAAAAAATAATTATTTGATTGGAGTGATTACCGGCGGAAATGACGAAATGGTAAAACACAGAATCAATTACCTGGGTATCCAGGATTACTATTCGAAATCCCACAACAAAATAGAGGATTTTGAAGATTTTAAGAGGAAACACAATCTTAAAAATGAAGAAATCCTGACTATGGGTGATGATCTTCCGGATATTCATATTATGGAAAGTTCTGCTATTGCGGCATGTCCTGAAAATGCAGTTCCTGAAGTAAAAGGAATCTCCGATTATATTTCTCCGAAAAAAGGAGGAGCCGGAGCAGTACGCGATGTGATTGAACAGGTGATGAAGGTCCAGGGAAACTGGCATGATGATAACACTCAATCTGTATAATTACGGTATGAAATTACTTTTAGCATCTCAATCGCCAAGAAGAAAAGAACTTCTTTCAAGCCTTGGTTTTGAATTTGAAGTCGTAAAAATAGACTGTGAAGAAATTCTTCCTGAACATATAAAAATAGAAAAAGCTGCAGCTTACCTGTCTGATTTAAAAGCAGATGCTTTCAGACATCTGGAGGCAGATGAAGTTCTGCTGACCGCTGATACTGTAGTAGCTATTGATAATCAGATTCTTGGAAAGCCTAAAGATGAAGCTGAAGCCTTTAAGATGCTTAAAAGCCTTTCTGGAAGAACCCATCAGGTTTACACAGGAATTACTATCAAAACGACGGATAAATCCATTACTGAAACCGATGTTGCCGATGTTACTCTTGATAAGCTCTCTGATGAAGAAATAAGCTATTATGTTCAAAACTATAAGCCTTTCGATAAAGCGGGCAGCTATGGTATTCAGGAATGGCTGGGAATGGCAAAGATCACAAGCCTTACAGGAAGTTTTTATACCATCATGGGACTCCCTACCCATCTTGTTTACAAAATATTGAAAGAAACCTCTCTGATTTAAGAAATTATTGAAATTTCGAATATCAGTTAAAGAAGAAATAAAATATTTCCACAAGAAATATAAATATTATTCATTATAAAATTTTATTATTTTTACAAAATCATCAAACTGCTGATAATAAAAAGCAGATTAGCAAGTTATAATTGAATAATGAAAAAGAATATATTATTCCTTTTAGTGATATGCCTTGTTGCTTCCTGTGCTACCAAAACAAAAAAGCCGGAGCAGCGATCAAAACTATTGAAAGGATTTTCCACATATTACAATACTCTTTTTAATGCGAAAGATGCATTAAACAGTGAGTTTACAACCAGAGATAAGGGACATAAAGATAATTTTTATGCTCCTTATATTCCTATTCTTACCTATGAAGAACAGCCTTTGGGAAGTGATCTTGGACAATCAGAGGCTTTTGCTGAAAATTCCATGAAAATGGCTGAAGTAGCTAACAAACCTTCAGGAAGAGGAAATTCCGGAGTACCGAATATTCCTGGTGGTCCTCAGGGAAATGCCCCTGCAAGACCTGACGGAGAACAAGGTAAAGGAGCTACTACACTTGAAATTGCAGAAGCAAAAGCTTTAAAAGCAATTAATAAATATTCTGTGACCAGAAACGGTGAAGAGAAAAACAAGCAGATTTTTGATGCTTATATGATTCTTGCCCAAGCGAGAATTTATAGAGGTAAATCTCTGGAAGCACTGGATGCTCTTAATTATGTGTTCACTCACATGAAAGACGATAAGAGAATTGCACTGGCAAGAATTTATCAGGGGCTTGCCTATGATCAAATCAAAGATTATCACAGAGCTCATGAAACTTTTGCAAAACTGAAAGGAGAAGACATTAATAAAAGCTATGCAAAACTGCTGAGCATCTATTACTCTGAATCTCTGCTGGATGCAGGTAAAAAGGAAGAGGCAGCCAAAGAGCTTGATGAAGCCTTTGAACTGAACAGCAACAGAAAACTAAAGAGTAGAATTGCTTATCTGAGAGGCCAGGTTTTAGAAAATCTGAACCAGAATGATAAAGCAAGAGAAAGCTATACCGCAGCATATAAATATGCCAATGATTTTGAATTTGAAGTAAAATCTCAGATTGCTATTGCTAAAACTTTTAATGGTAAAGGTGACTATGCCGGAGCCAAAAACTATCTGGAAGGAATCAGTAAAAAAGGGACTTACGGTTCCAGAAAAAACGAATTTTATTATGCTTTAGGTTTAATGGCCAACAAAGCAGGAAAAAAAGATGAAGCCCAGCAATTCTTCAGAAAGTCCCTGTTTGAAAAGGTTTCTGACCCTCAGATCCGTGGATTGGCTTATTACGAAATAGGTAAAAGCTATCTTGACAAGAATGATTACATTGGAGCCGGAAGCTATTATGATTCTGCGCTTGCAGTAATGACGTATGAGCCCTCAAAAATCCTTTTAAAAGACCAGTCTGCCTACATCAAAAAAATTTCAAAGAATTATTATCTGATCAAAAAGAATGACAGTATTCTTTCACTGGCAAAGATGGATGAAGGCCAGAAAACAGACTATTTTACAAAATATATAGCAAAATTAAAGATTAAAGAAGAAAAAGAGGAACAGGAAAGAAGACGTGCAGAAAGGAGCAAAGGATTTGATACCGGAGACTATAGCGCTAATTCTATTTTTGCTAACAGCTCCAATGCTTTTGAGGATTTCGGGGTGACTACTAAAGGATTTTACTTCGGAAATACCGGAACTGTAAGCAAAGGAACATCCACGTTTAAACAAGTCTGGGGAGATCGTGCTCTTGCTGATAACTGGCGTTTTTCCAAGAAAATGGCTTCTATTGAAGATATGAAGAATGAAGCGCTGGGGGTAACTTCAGCACCCAATCCTAGACGTTTTGAGCCCTCTTACTATATTGAGCAGATTCCAACAGATCAGGGTAAATTATCCCAATTGAAAAAGGACAGAGATACCGCTTCATTAGGTCTGGGAATCATGTATCAGAACTACTTTACCAACACTCCCCTAGCTACAAAAACACTGTATGATCTTGTAGATGTAAAACCGGAAGAAAAGGTAATGCTGCAGGCATTGTATGAGATTTTTGCCATGAATTATGAGAAAAATCCACAGGCATCCGAAAAAGCGAAACAAATTCTATTGGCGGATTATCCTTACACTTCTTATGCTGAATTTGCCAGAAATCCTAAAAACAAATCGTTCGTAAAATCAACGGAAGAGGTTGAAAATGAATATAAAAAAGCATATGCCTTATTTGAATCGGAAAAATTTGCGGAAAGTAAGGATGTGATAGATCAGACTCTTCAAAAATTTCCTAAGGATGCGCTGGTCCCTAAATTGTACCTGCTCAACGCATTCAACGCAGGGAAATCCAGCGGAAAGGAAGTAATGATTCTGCAGCTTGAACAGATTGCACTGAATTATTCTAAAACTCCTGAAGGGATAAGAGCTAAAGAAATGCTGATTTATCTGAAAAGCGACCTCAGCTTCCAGGCAACGGATAATAAAGGAAATGCTGTCCCGCAACAACCCTCAGGAACACCTGTACAACCTAATACCCAGAACACCGGAGTTCCGCAAATGAATAATGGAAAAATACAGAAGCTGGAAAATATAAGTACGCAAACTCTGGACCCTACTCCACAGCAGGCAAATCCTAACCAGCAGCAGCAAAAAAATAAAAAATCAACAGAAACCAAACCAGCGTCAAAGGTACCGCCAAGACCTCAATAAAATAAAAAGCGAAGATCTGCTCTTCGCTTTTTTATTTTTATATAAATGTTTATTGTCTGGTACAATCTTACGATTTCTTTTTCTTTACCCCATGGAAATCTTTGAGATAGAAAGGCTCAAAATAAGCCATATCTTCAAATTCTTTATTTTCTATTTTTTCCAATGTCTTTCTGATAAGATATTGTGCAGAAGGATAAACATCCTCGTTAAAAACGGCATCAGGAAGATTCAGTATCTCTTTTGCCTTCTTAGCCCCATCTCCTATAAACAACACTTTTTTATCTCTGAATTCTTCAAAAGAAGTCTCATCCAAAATTTTAGCTTCTGTCTCAGATAGTTCTTTTCCCGTATTACCGTCATAAGCGGCCGTATACACCTCCATTCTTCTTGCATCAATCAAAGGTATTATAAAGTCATAGTTATCGCCTAAAAAAGGCTCTATCATGCTTTCAAGAGAATTCACGGCAATCAGGGGAACTCTAAGACCATAGCAGAATCCTTTTGCAGAAGCTGCGCCAATCCTTAACCCTGTATAAGATCCGGGACCTTTCCCTAAAGCAACAGCTTCAATATCTTTAAGAGCAATACCCGCACCTTCCAACGCCCATTCTACATAGGTATGAAGGCTTTCAGACTGTTTATAATTTTCGGAAACTTCTTCACACACGCACAGTAGCTTTTCATTGTCTGATACTGCTACCGAACAGTTTTTGGATGATGTTTCCAGATATAGAATTTTCATTTTCTTGTTTTAAGCTAAACAGCGATCTTGCTTTCGCAACATTGCTTTAATATTCTGCAAATTTAATCCATTATTTTGACTATTTTCTATAAATAGTTCTCGGTTCTGCCTGAGCACTCGGGTAGATTGTCATATCTGAAATGGTAACGTGTTTCGGAGCATTTACACAATAAGCAATGGCATCAGCAATATCTTCTGCTTTCAGGGCATCATAGCCTGCATACACCGTTGAAGCTTTCTCGCTGTCTCCTTTGAATCTTACCAAAGAGAAATCGGTTTCTACAGCTCCCGGCTGAATATTGGTTACTTTGATTCCAAATTCGGTAAGTTCCAGTCTCATTCCTTCTGAAATAACGTCTACTGCTTTCTTCGTTGCACAGTACACTACTCCATTTGCATAAGTCTGCCTTGCCGCCACAGAACTGATGTTTACTATATGACCTAAATTTTTAGTTTTCATATTTGGAATGATCATTTTAGAAACATAGAGTAGTCCTTTTACATTTCCGTCAATCATAGAATCCCAGTCATCAGTCTTGCCAGCTGAAAGAGGATCTAATCCATGAGCATTTCCAGCATTATTGATCAGAACATCAATCTCTTTCCAGTTTTCAGGAAGTGAATTAATGGATGTTTCTACTTCTTTGAGGTCCCTCACATCAAACAATAAACTAAATACTTCGGTATATTGAGATAGCTCTGATTTTACCGTTTCCAATACTTCGCTTCTTCTTCCGCAGATAATGATTCTGTTTCCCTGTTTTGCAAGAAGCTCTGCAGTGGCCTTACCTATACCGGAAGTAGCTCCGGTGATTAATATTGTCTTCATAATTTTTTTATATTCTTAAATAATATGTTTTGCTCCCTGTATCCCTCCATTTCCAAATGACCAATCTTCCTGTCCGTTATTTTCAGTTAATACAATAATGATATTATTTTTTGTAATTGTGGTTGATTCTGCTATTTTTTCAGCGATAGAAGCATAAAGCCTTTTTTTCTTTTCAAAGGTTCTTCCTTTGCCTGCAATAATCTGTATATAGACTATTTCTTCTGTATGTGGGATCTCAAGATAACTTTTGGGAAATTTAATCTGGTGTGAATCTAATTCTTCAATAACATGAAAATAATCATCAGCAGGGATATTAAATTCATTGATCAAACTCTGGTGAACAGAGATAGAAATTTGATCTTTTACTTCTTGTCTCAGCGTTTTAGGTAAGCTAATTCTTACAAAAGGCATATAGTAAGTTTTTAGATTAATAATTATTCTATATTCAAAGATAGAAAAGATATAACTAGTTGGCATCAAATGCTTCAAAAGCATTTGTAATATGGTCAATAATTAAGGTTTTATTTTCATCAGGAAGAACGGAGATAATATCAAATCTGACTTCGTTATCTTTATTAAACTCTTCTAGATAATGATTGGCTGCAGAAACAATTGATTTTATTTTTGTTTTGGTTACAGCTTCCTGGGGGAGCATAAATGCATCAGTAGATCTTGCTTTCACTTCCACAATGATAATCAGATGATCTTTTTCAGCAATAATGTCTATCTCCGCTTTTTGAAAACGGAAGTTTCTCGCAAGAATTTTGCAGCCTTTTTTCTGAAGATAATGGGCTGCCATATCTTCTGCTATTTTTCCAAAATCGTTATGATCAGCCATATTTTGTATTTAAGAGTTTGAAGATAGGAGAGTAGTTGTCTTTTTAAAATTCGAGCTTTACTTTAGTTCCAACCTTCATTTTAACATTACCACCGATTAAAAGTGGTCGGTTATCTTTAATATGTCCATTCGGGAAAGCAAATACTACCGGGAATTTATATTTTGAAATTCTGTCAGAGATAAGTTTATAAGCAAATTCATCAAAGCTTTCTTCATAGCTTTTATTTTCTTTTTCGTCTCCCATATTGGTCATCCCGCCAACGATAAGTCCTTTGATCTTACTGAAGACTCCTGCCAGCTCCAGACTCATAATCATGCGGTCCAGTGCATAGAAGTTTTCTCCGATATCTTCGATAAACAAGATCTTGTCTTTAAAGTAGAAAGAATACTTAGTTCCTAAAAGGGCATAAATAAGGGCTAGATTACCTCCAACCAATTCTCCTTCAATATTCCCTTCTTTATTGAATTGATTTGATTCAAGGTTATATTTTGGCATTTTTCCTTTTAAAATATCGAAGATCAGATCATAGCTGCCATCGGTAACTCCAAAACTTGATGTCTTAATGGTTTGCCCATGAATGGACACAAAACCTTTTTTCAACAGATAGCTTTGTATAACCGTGTTATCAGAATACCCGATATACCATTTCGGATTTTCTGTAAAACCTTTCATTTTCAGATGCTGAACCAGGTGCTGGCATCCATAACCTCCTCTGGAAGCCCATACCGCTCTGATTTCTGTATCGTTTAAAGCCCAATTGATATCTTTTATTCTTTCCTGTTCTGTTCCGGCATAATTGTATCCGTTTGAAAATTTAGTGAAGAGATGTTCTCCGAGAACGGGTTCAAAACCTCTACTTTTAATCATTTCTATTCCCTTTTCCAATTGGGTGGCATCTACCGCTCCAGCAGGGGAAATAACAGCTATTTTGTCTCCTTTTTTAAGAGACTTTGGAAAGATCATTTTTTTCATTTTGTTTTTTGATATTTTACTTCTTTCTTTTCTGCTTCCTCCAGCTGTCTTTCAAACTGATTGAACTTTTTGAAACTTTGCAGAAAGATGAAGAAACTGAAAATAATAAGAATACAGCCAACAACTCTTCTGATTTGGTTGGCCAGTTTTTGTGTTAATTTATCATGAAACTGCTTGGCAAGAAATATCTTGGCAAGATCTATTGAAAGGTAAGTGGCCAGTACTATCCCTATGTATAAAATAAAACTGCTGGTGTCCGGATATTGATTCCTTACGGAAATTACCGTTACCAGCCAGAAAAGGATGACTCCAACATTGAGAAGATTAAAGAAAAAGCCATTGAAAAATGTTTTAATATAATTTTGGCCAATGATCTTTTCTTCGCCGGGCAAATGCATTTTGGTTTTGGTAACCAGCATCACAATTCCATAAATGAAAATAAGAATAGAGGTGATTCTGTAAAATCCGGGATGTTTATCAATTAACGAAACAATATCCGTACTGGCATAATAAGCCGCTACAATGCATAATAAATCTGCTGTAATCACACCAAGATCTAGTGACAATGCATGCTTTGGGCCTCTGGAAAAGCTGGTTTCAATTAAAAGGAAGAAGATAGGTCCTATAAAAACCAGGCTCAGCATAAATCCTAATATGATGGCAGATAGTACAAGTTCTAGCATTAAGTGGTATTTTAAAATGAAAATAAATTCATTTCGTTTTATACAAAGTTATACTTTATGATTTAATTATTCAATAAAGTTGTGATATATCAAGTGGATTTTAAGGAGAGTTTAATGTAAAATTTTTAAGAAAATAGGAGAGGAGAGTATATTCAAAAGCTTTTGCTTAAAAAAATAAAAGGCTGAATGTTCATTAACATTTCAACCTTTCTATAAATTATCTACAGTCTTATTTTAAGACATGTTTCTTACTTCACAATCTGAAAGTCAAGCTGCTTCTGAATAAGATTTGCTTTTACCACTTTGATCTGAACTTCATCTCCCAACTGATACTTGTTTCCGTGTCTTATTCCGTATACCGCATGGGTTTTTGCATCATACATATATGAATCATCCACAAGATCTCTAAGTTTGATAAGACCTTCAGCACCATTTTCAGGAATTTCAACCCAGAAACCGAATTCTGCCACTCCGGAAATCACTCCTCTGAAAGTTTCTCCCAAGTGTTTTTCCATGAATTTCACCTGCATAAACTTGATAGAGTCTCTTTCCGCATCTGCTGCCAGTCTTTCCATAGCGCTGCAGTGTTTTGCTTTGTCTTCAAGCTCTCCTCTGTTTGGAGATTTCCCCCCATCCAAATAATGCTGAAGAAGACGGTGTGCAAGTAAATCCGGGTAACGACGGATAGGAGAGGTAAAGTGGCTGTAATACTCGAAACCAAGACCATAGTGGCCAATTGGTTCTGTAGAATATACCGCTTTGCTCATACTTCTCATCGCAAGGGTTTCAATCATATTCTCTTCGCCTTTTCCTTTTACATCATGAAGAAGTTTATTCAAAGATTCTGCAACCTTTTTGGTGTTGGCAAGATTCATTTTATATCCGAAAGTAGCCACAAAATCTCTTAAAGATTCCAGTTTTGCCGGATCCGGATCATCGTGAACCCTGTAAATAAATGTATTGTTGGTGATTTCACCCTTTCTACTCAGAGATACATATTCAGATACTTTTTTATTGGCCAAAAGCATGAATTCTTCGATCAGGTGATTGGAATCCTTACTAATTTTAAAGTAAACTCCAATCGGTTCATTATTTTCATCCAGATTGAATCTTACTTCACTTCTGTCAAAAGTAATAGCTCCTCTTCTTATACGTTCATGACGCATAATCTTTGCCAGCCTGTCAAGAGTATTAATCTCTTCTGCCAGATCTCCTTGTCCGCTTTCTATACGTTCCTGAGCCTCTTCATACGTAAACCTTCTGTCTGAATGAATCACTGTTCTTCCAAACCACTGTTTCTGAATTTCAGCCTCGTCATTCAGTTCAAAAACTGCAGAAAAAGTATACTTATCTTCGTGAGGACGAAGGGAACAAACATCATTACTTAAAACTTCCGGAAGCATCGGAACAACTCTGTCAACAAGATATACCGAAGTAGCTCTCTTATACGCTTCATCATCAAGAATAGTTCCGGGAACTACATAATGAGATACGTCAGCAATGTGAACACCGATTTCCCAGTTTCCGTTTTCCAGCTTTCTAATGGATAAAGCATCATCAAAATCTTTCGCATCTTTCGGGTCAATCGTAAATGTACAGATATTACGCATATCCCAACGTTTTGCAGCTTCTTCATCCGTAATACTTCTGTCTATTTTATCTGCATCTGCTTCTACTTCTGATGGAAACTCATAAGGCAGACCATATTCTGCAAGGATAGAGTGGATTTCCGTTTCATGTTCTCCCGGAGCACCCAGCACCTGGATAATTTCTCCTTCAGGATTTTTATCTCCCGGTCTCCATTCTGTCATTTTTACGATAACTTTATCTCCATCTTCAGCATTGTTGAATTTTCCCTTCGGAATAAAGATATCTGTATTGATTGATTTTTTATCACAAACAACAAACCCAAATTCTTTATGAGCCACCTTCTGAAATGTTCCTACAAATTCAGTTCTGTTACGCTCCAAAACTTCCAGAACAGAGCCTTCAAGTTTCTTTCCTTTATAATGATAAGTTATAATTAGGACCTTATCTCCCTGCAGGGCATCCTTCACATTTTTCGCATGAACGAAGACATCATCTTCCAAACCTTCCACACTTACGTAAGCATTTCCACTTTGATTGAAGTCAATAATTCCGGTAAGCGTTCCTGCTATTTTCAGGTTCACTATATATTTTCCTTTTTCTACTTCTTTGATTTTTTCAGAGCCCTGAAGTTTATGCAGAGCCTGGATTACAAGTTCCCTTTGTCTTGGATTTTTGTAATCTATTCCGTCAGCAATCTGCTTGTAATTATAAATTTTAGATGAATTCGCATTCATAAAACGGAGAATCAGTCTTCCGATCTCCATCATTTTTAAATCATTTTTATGACTTATATATTTTCTTTTTTTTGGCATTTTAAATTTCTTTTAATTGTTTTCGTCTTATCTCAAGTAAGACCTTTTTCTAAATCTTCCTTATTCGTTCCTTTATATAAGGTCATTCAATTTCATCATTGGAATCTTTCCGTACATCATTAGAAATTATCTTTCAGTTTACTTAGAACGGGAGCTTTAGTTTTGTATAAATTTAATACAATTCTCGAGAAGAAAAGAGAAAAACCTTCTATTAAATATGTTTCAAATATAAGAAAGGCTTTGGAGAATAATAGAGTGTAATTTCTATTGGACACTGCAAATGTACAAATAAAAAATAAATAAGGCTTGTAATATGATTTACAAGCCTTAGTATATTTTAGCAAACTGCAATTTTATCAACTCTGTTCTGGTGTCTTCCACCTTCGAAGTCTGTTGAAAGAAATCTGTCTACAATCTCAATCGCCAGTTCCTTTGATATAAATCTTGCAGGCATTGAAATCATATTGGCATCATTATGCTGTCTTGCCAGTGTTGCAATCTCCGGCATCCAGCAAAGTGCGCATCTTATTTTCTGATGTTTGTTCGCAGTGATCTGAACTCCGTTTCCGCTTCCACAGATCAGAATTCCTAGCTCATTTTCTCCATTTTCCACAGAGGTTGCAGCAGGGTGTACAAAGTCCGGATAATCCACACTGTTTGTGGAAAACGTCCCAAAATCCTGAACTTCAAATTGTTCTGAAAGATAGTTCTTAACAATCTCCTTATATTCATAGCCTGCATGGTCCGCTGCAATAGCAATTTTTCTTTTCATAATACTCTTATTAAGCTTTATTAGATTCTATTTCCATACAAAGGTAAGAATAATAACAATTCGTGTTAGTAAACCCTGAGTTAATTGTTAAGAGGTATGTTAATAACTGTGGAAAACTTTTATCAACTTTCTATTTTTAAAGACCAATTTATTTCGTAATGGAAAATCTTTCCGCAAAATTTTACCACAACTTTCCAGATCTTTTCTCAAGCTATCCCCAGATTTCTCCATAATAAAATAACTAATAATTGATTCTTCCCAAAGTTACCAACATTTGTTAATAAGTATGTGAAATAGCGGGTTTACAAGGATTTATATTGTGAGTTAAATATGAATTGAATAAAAGTTGAGTGTTACCAACTTTTAGTCTAAAACTTATCCCCGAAACTAACAACACTCAACAACAACTACATTATTTCTTTTTTTTAAAGAGAAAAAATTGTTGATTAATGGGTGATTGGGTTCGGGGAAAGTTTTTGAAAACTTTTATTTTAATCAATCTGTTGAAAAAGTTTAAAACCTTACATTTGTGAAACGAAAATTCAATGAGATTTATGAAATTGTCTTTGCAGGATTTACGGAAAAGCAAACCGGGATCTGGACACAGGAGTTTCATTTGACTCAGAAAAAAATAAATCTACTTATGAAAACAATCAATGATTTCAATTTTAAAGACAAGAAAGCTCTGGTAAGAGTGGACTTCAATGTTCCTCAGGACGATCAGCTGAAGGTGACAGACAATACAAGAATTGTTGCTGTGAAACCAACAGTGGAGAAGATCCTTAATGATGGTGGTTCGGTCATTTTAATAACACACCTTGGAAGACCTAAGGGAGAGGTTAAAGATGAATTTTCTCTTAAACATATTCTTGGCGAAGTTTCTGCTGTTCTTGGGCAGGAGGTTAAGTTTGTTGATGAATGCATTGGGGAAAAAGCAGAGCAAGCTGCTGCTGAATTGAAACCGGGGGAGATCTTATTACTGGAAAATGTACGTTTTCATAATGAAGAGGAAAAAGGAGATGCAGGTTTTGCTGAGAAACTTTCTAAATTAGGAGATGCTTATGTAAATGATGCATTCGGAACTGCACATAGAGCTCATGCTTCTACAGCGGTGATTGCTCAATATTTCCCATCAACTAAATATTTCGGTTTATTGATGGCTAATGAGCTTCAGGCAATCGATAAGGTATTGAAAAGCGGTGAGAGACCAGTTACGGCTATCCTTGGAGGATCTAAAGTTTCAACTAAAATTACCATTATAGAAAATATTCTTCCTGCAGTAGATAATCTGATTATTGGTGGAGGAATGGCGTTTACATTTATTAAGGCTCTTGGAGGGAAAATTGGTAATTCTTTGGTAGAAGAAGACAAACTTCCTTTAGCACTTGAGATTTTAGGGAAAGCTAAAGAACATAAAGTAAAAGTTTATCTTCCATCTGATGCTATTATCGCTGAAAGTTTTAGTAATGATGTGGAAAGAAAAGAAGCTGACATCTACGCAATCCCTGAAGGATGGATGGGACTTGATGCTGGCCACAAATCCAGAGATCAATTTAATGATGTCTTATTAAATTCAAGAACTATTCTTTGGAATGGACCGATTGGAGTTTTTGAAATGTCAAATTTTGCTGGTGGAACTGTTGCATTGGGTGAGAGTATTGCTGAAGCAACAAGATTAGGAGCTTTTTCTTTAGTTGGAGGAGGAGACAGTGTTGCGTTCGTTAAGCAATTCGGATATGCTGATCAGGTAAGTTATGTTTCTACCGGTGGTGGAGCAATGCTTGAAAGCCTTGAAGGACTTGAATTACCAGGTGTAGCTGCAATCAATAATTAATACAAAAGAATAAATATTTCGAAGCCTGCTAATTATATTAGCAGGCTTTTTTTATTTCTGAAATTGTAAGGAAATCCTTTATTAATCGAAGTTTTGAACGGGTTTTAGATATAACCTGTGGTTATATTGATTTTGCATTAATTCTTTTTCAGTTACTTAGGCTTTTCGGAAAGTTTTTGCTCAGGTTTTCTATTTAAAAATTGAAAAATTTGAGAGGTTTAATTCTTATTGTATGCTTTAATTTTTGTGCTAAATGACTATATTTTTTTGCAATAAAATAAGAGATCAAGCTAGTTTTTTTCTTTAATTGGTTCGCGTATTTTAATAAAAAAGATCATAAAATGATATGGAGAGAAATGAAATTTCTAAAAGATATGAGAGTAATTTCTGATGATTATTTCTTGATCGAGATGAGACGCTGTAAATTTTTTGAATTATATCTTTAAGATTTAATTTAGGAACTCCCGAATTCTTTTGGAATTTGATTTTATATGATACTTAATATCTAATTTTTTGACTTTTACACAGATTTTATATCATTAAGCATAATTTTTGAGTGAATTTTTATATTTTATTTATTTCACATAATTGTGATAGTATTGTATGTGATTGTATATCAATAATTAAACTATTTTATAATACTGAATTATATAGTCTTTTCATTTGATATTATAGCTGATGATTAGAAATTACTCATTTAATACTATAAAAAAGAAGCAATCAATTTTTTATAAAGCACTTTTATTAAAATTTTTAGAATTGACCTATTTTCTATTTCTGGATTAATAATTTTTTTTTCTATCGCTTTACATTTATAAGCATTATCAATTATTAATTTTTAAATTTCTTCTTATTGTAATTTTCAGTTTTCATTATTTCTTCGAAAATTATATTTTAAAAATCTTTTTCAATTTTTTTGATATTGATAGGAGGGAGTAGGGGAGTTATAAATTCCATCTATTATTTTTTTTTTGATTTATAATGAAATTATTTTGCTTACAATAGATTTTACACTTTTGAATTTAATGAGAAAAATATTTACCAATAATGTAAAATTTAGAATTTTTGAAAAAATCCCTGAAAATTGACCTCTATAATCACTTCTAAAATTAAAAAACTATTTTTTTCTGAGTATTTATACCTTTTTCTATTTTTACGGTAAATTAGTGGCTTTTATGAAGGAATTTACCATCTTAATCAATTTTTTTTGTTTTTATACCAGTTTTGAGGTAGATATTGAAAACAGATTTAAATGTTCAAGGAAAACTTTAGGTAATGAATAAGAAAAATACTTATTCCCTTTTTATACTGTTTTTAAAAATGGAGTAGGGGAGATTAGTTCTGAAAAATAAAACAAGGATGTTAAATTTTTATAAGATTGAGTAAATTTTGAAAATCTTCTTCATCAGATAAAAATAAAACTCAGGAGAAAAAATCCTGAGTTTTTGTTTTTAAAGCTGAAAATGCTGAAAATTGACCTTCAGAAATGGGTCAAAAATCAATTTTCTATCTTTTTTCGATAATGTATATCAAACTTGAAAATTCGTTTGAAAATAATGCCTTTATGTTCGAAATCGTTCCATACACCACAGCTTTTATCCAAAATAGGGGTGATTTTTTGTATTTTTCGCTTAACATGGAAATGTAATAAGAATCTAATACTAAAGGTTTAATTTTTCTCATTTTCCAGTCTGGTTTTTTTGAAATCAGATTTTCCATTCCATTTTTTGAAAAATGATAAATGTGCCTCGGTACATCATAAGCTGCCCAATATTCTTTATAATGTTTTGCATCATATGAAGTAGGGTTGGGAACAGCGATGATAAGAATTCCTTTTTCTTTTAATTTCCCGTGAAAAGCATTAAGCATTTCATCCTGATTCTCTATATGTTCAAACACATGCCATAATGTAATAGCATCTAAGCTGTTTTCTTCAATTGTATTGATATTATCCAATATGGAAGCTTTTGTAATTTTTCCTTGTGCTGCTTTTCTCGCATCTGCATCAGGTTCAAAACCAAAAGTCTCAAAATCATTTTCTATAAATTTAACAAACTCTCCGGCACCGCATCCATAATCAAGAACTTTTGATCCTTTTTTTATTCTGTCTACCAATACATTTTTTTTGTATTGAAGATTGAAAGACTGAAGAAATTTGTATAGCTTTTCTTTCAGACTTCCGGAATCCTGATGATGAGAAATATAATCTTCACTTTCATAATATCTGGAAATATTGGATGGAATAGGAGTGGTCTTGAAGACCCCTTTGGTTTCTGTCTCTTTAATTTCAAAAATTTCCTGTGAAAGAAAATGATCTTTTATTTTCATTGAAATCGTTATCTTTTATATTGTAAAAAAAATTAAGATATTTTGAGCTTGATATGCTCATAAATACCTTAATTTTTGTTTTATTTTTTAATGTTTCACGTGAAACATATCTTTTTAACGTCCTAAATAGACTAGTAAAACGTTTATATCGGCTGGAGAAACGCCACTTATTCTTCCTGCTTGTGCAATAGTCTTCGGACGTACGTTAGACATCTTCTGTTTTGCTTCTGCGGAAAGGCTGCTTAGCTTTGTATAATCAAAATCCTCAGGAATTTTAATGTTTTCCAGACGGTTCAGTTTGGCTACATTTTCTTTTTCTTTCTCAATATATCCTTTATACTTAATATTGATCTCTGCCTGTTCTCTTACTTCATCGTTGTATTGACTTGAAACTTCTTTAATGAAATCAATTTCATCCAGTTTTCCTAAGGTCATATGAGGTCTGGTAAGAATTTGTGCCGCTCTGTATGCCTGATCTACCGGATTGCTCTCTATAGATTCAAGAACTGGATTGATAATACCCGGTTTTAAAGAAGTTTCACGAAGAAACTCTTCAAGTGATTGACTTTCAGATACTTTTGTTTCCATTTTTCTTAACCTGTCTTCTTTTGCCAATCCTAATTGGTAAGCTTTTTCAGTTAATCTGATATCTGCATTATCCTGTCTTAAAAGAAGTCTGTATTCCGCACGTGAAGTAAACATTCTGTAAGGTTCTTCAGTTCCTTTGGTGATGAGATCATCTATTAAAACTCCGATGTAGGCTTCGTCTCTGTTTAGAATGAAATCTCCTTTTTCATGAACTTTATTATGAGCGTTAATACCAGCAATTAAACCTTGGCCTGCCGCTTCTTCATATCCTGTTGTTCCGTTAATTTGTCCTGCAAAATATAAATTATCAATTAATTTTGTTTCCAGGGTGTGTTTCAATTGGGTAGGAGGGAAGTAGTCATATTCAATTGCGTAACCTGGTCGGAAGATTTTTACGTTTTCAAATCCAGGAATTTGTTTCATTGCTTTGATCTGTACATCTTCCGGAAGAGAAGAGCTGAATCCGTTTACATAGATCTCTACAGTTTTCCATCCTTCAGGTTCTACGAAAAGCTGGTGTCTGTTTCTTTCTGCGAAACGGTTGATCTTATCTTCAATACTTGGACAATATCTCGGACCTAAACTTTGAATAGTACCATTGAACATTGGGCTTCTATCAAAACCTTCTCTCAAAATATCGTGTACCGTTTCGTTCGTATATACGATATGACAGCTTAATTGTTTTGTTAATTTCGGAGTATCAAGATAGCTGAATTTTTGAGGATTTTCATCTCCTTTTTGTTCTTCCATTTTTGAATAATCCAAACTTCTTCCATCTACTCTTGGTGGAGTACCGGTTTTCATTCTTCCTGCTTCGAATCCTAAAGTGACCAATTGCTCTGTAATTCCAAATGCTCTTGGTTCACCCATTCTTCCTCCGCCTAATTGTTTATCTCCAACGTGAATTAATCCGTTAAGAAAAGTTCCGTTAGTAAGAACTACAGATTTTGCTTTGATCTCAATTCCTAAAGAAGTAACCACTCCTGTTACTTTATTGTTTTCAACAATCAGTTGCTTCACCATATCCTGAAAGAAATCAAGATTGGGAGTATTCTCTAATGCTAAGCGCCATTCTTCGGCAAAAAGCATTCTATCATTTTGGGTTCTCGGAGACCACATCGCAGGACCTTTTGAAAGATTCAGCATTTTGAATTGGATAGCAGATTTGTCTGCTACAATTCCGGAATATCCTCCCATTGCATCAATCTCTCTTACGATCTGTCCTTTTGCGATTCCGCCCATTGCCGGGTTGCAACTCATCTGTCCGATGGTTTGCATATTCATTGTAACGAGTAGTGTTTTTGAACCGAGGTTGGCTGCTGCCGCAGCTGCTTCACAACCTGCGTGTCCTGCACCTACTACTATCACATCATATATTTCTGAAATCATTTTTATCTCGCTTGTTTTAAGCTTTAAACCTTATCTTTATAACCAATGTTTCACGTGAAACATTTTTGGAGAATGCACTCTAGATAAACTAATATTATTGCTAGAACAGAGTACTTTAGGTATGGAACTTTAAGTGATTGTTCAATTTTAAAACTTTAAATCCCTGTATTTGGCCAAGTACAAATCTTCCATTCTCCGCATCTCATTTTCTTCCTCTTCTGTCTTATCTTTATAGCCTGCAAGATGTAAAATACCATGGGCTAAAACTCTTCTTAATTCTTCTTCATAATCTCGAGAAAGGGTAGAGGCGTTATCAGAAATGCGCTGCAAAGATACGAAAATCTCAGCGCTTATTGTCTTGCCTTTTACATAATCAAAAGTGATGATATCCGTATAATAATCATGCTGTAAATAATCCTGATTGATCTTAAGAAGATATTCATCATCACAGAAAATATAATTGATTTCTCCTAGCTTTTTTCCTTCTGAAAGAATAAGATCTTCCAGCCATTTTTTGTAATCTGTACTTACTGATTCTGGTAAGTTTTCGTAAAAGAACTGTATCATTTTTTTTAAAACCAGTGTCCTAAAATAACACTGAATATACCTTTTTGGTTATTTTTGAGTGAGTGGCTGAAGTTTACTTTTATCTGCCCGAAAGGAGATTTGTAACCGGCCGTAATTCCCAGCGAGCTATAATTTACTTTAACTGCATCTTCAAACTTGATATCGTTTGATAGGTTTGCAAAGGTAAAGTTTCCACTGATAAAATAGTTTTTGTTAAATTTAAACTGGACATCGTTGGATGCCAATATCACATTGTTAGTATAAAGCTGGGCGAAATAAAATCCTCCAAAGCTTTTAAAATTCATTAGATTTTGTTCAAAAATTCCCCCTAATCTGTATTGATAATAGGCAGGAAGATTTTCACCAATAGTAACACCTCCAAACACATTAAGGCGGTAAGTGAATTGTTTGCCCAGAGGAATGTTGACTTTAAGATCTGCTTTGATCTGAATTATCCTTTTGTCAACCTCAGACTTTAAAAGATCTACTACCTTTCCTTCTGCAGCAAAATAAATTCCTTTGGTAGGAAACTCCTTATCGTCCTGCGTATCGGTTTTTATGAAGATGTAAGGGTTCAGAAAACGGCTGTAACGCCTGTTATCTCCATTGCTGTTTTCTGCTTTGAAGTAATCATGGCTGATACCACCTCCGATAGCGAATTTATCCTTCCATATAGATTGTATATAAGCTTCATTTCTCAACCATTCCCATCGGTCTACAACATAATTATCAACATTTTTTATATCAAAGCTCATTCCGGACGAGTAAATACCAAATCCCGGAATATATCCGTTATCAATAAAATAGTTCAGGTAATATCTTAATCTGTCTCCTACGACAACATCCAGGGATAGATTAGAATTTTTAAATAAAAGTCTCTTTGCAGAATAATTCAAAAGAAGTCCTGTTTTGAAAACTTCATCATAATGAAGACCGAATTTTAGAAAATGGCGGGTGTCATCTTCAGTGACATAAAGTTTTAAATAGTTGGCATCATTTTCCTGAACGATATCATAATTGATAAAACGATAGTTATTTGTGGCCACCAATTTATCTACCATTTTATTGATGCTTCCATAAGTCTGTAAAGAGGGGAGGCGAAGTCCCATTTTTCCCAGTGTGTAGTTTTTACCATATATTTTACTTCCTTCAATAGAAATGCTGTCTATCTTGTATACATTGGAATATATAGGGTTTACACGCTGTCTGAGACGGTCAAAAGGACGTTTGGGTAGTTGATCCAGTACCTGGGAATATTTGAGGCCTTCTACATACCCGCTGTCCAGAATTTTCTTCTTATCATCATAGCTTGTAGCTGACATACCCTTCAGATTGGGTTTGATATTAATGTCTGTATATTTATATTGTTTTCTTGTATCTTTCTTTATTCCGAAATCAATTACCTGGTTCAGAATGGATATAATATTGTTTAAATCCTCTCTTTTTGAAAGATCCTGATTAAGGTCCACACCAATGACAATATCAATTCCTCTGTCTTTTAAAGGCTTTGAAGGATAGTTCACGGTCATGGCTCCGTCAATATAAATACTGTCACCAATTTTAATGGGATCCATTAAAGAAGGAAATGCAGAACTTGCCATAATTGATTGTACCAGATCTCCTTTTTCAAATATCTGCATATTGCCGCTTTCCAGATTGGTTGCAACACACAGGAATGGAATTGGCATTTTGGAAAAGTCCTCGATATTGGAAACGTTTTTAAAAAGTTCTTTCAGAAGATAAACATTTCTCTGGCCGGTACTGATAGAAGAGGGAAGTGTTATTTTTCCGTTTTTTAGCGGAATGGATAAAAGGTATTTATCTACAGATTTGTTAAAAAAGCTGGATTCCTGCCTGGACTTCGGATCCATAATTAAAGAATAGAAATCTGTATCCATGACAATTTTTTCTATTTCTTTTCCGGAGTAGCCTGCGGCATATAAACCACCTACGATGGCTCCCATACTTGTTCCGGAAACATAGTCCACCTTCACTCCCAATGAATCTAAAACTTTAAGAACACCTACATGTGAAAACCCCTTGGCTCCGCCACCCGCTAGTGAGAGTCCGATCTTTGGGTTCTTAGGAATCACCAAATCTTTTTTTACCTGAGAATGGATCAATAACAGTTGGAATATGAAAAGCAGTATCAGGAGTTTTCTCATAGTTAATCTTTTATATAAATCCGTTTCACCCGAGGTGAAATGGAGGTTAATACTTCATAGGTTATCGTTTTGCAGTAGCCTGCGAATTCTTTTAAACTTGGTTTGGCGTTGAAAACTGTTACGGTATCGCCTTCTTTAACATTCGGGATATTATCTACATTAATCATCATCATGTCCATACAGATATTTCCCACAATTGGTGCCAGTGTCTTGCTGACCCCTACATTTCCTACCTGATTTCCTATCAGTCTCGGAATACCATCTGCATATCCTACAGGTATTGTCGCAATTCTGGTTAGATGGTCAGCTTTGTATTTTCTGCTGTAGCCTACAGATTCACCGTTTTCAACCATTGATATCTGTGAAATTACAGTTTTAAAACTTACAACAGACTGCAGCTGCTTCTGAATTTCATTATCAGGAGATTCTCCAAGCATTCCGATACCGATTCTTACCATATCAAACTGATAATTGGTATAGCTTGTTATTCCGGATGAATTCAGGATATGGCGTATAGGAGAATATTCTAATTTTTGTATCAGGTAGCTGGAGTTCCTTTCAAAAACTTCGAGCTGATTCAAAGTAAATTCTTTTTCTTCAGGCATGTCAGAAGATGACAAATGGCTGAACATGCTCTGAACCTTCAGGTTTTTCTGGCTTAAAGTTTCGCTTAAATGATCCAGTTCAAAATCTTTAAAACCAAGACGGTGCATTCCGGTTTCCAGCTTGATATGAATCGGATATTTTTTATCATAACCTGATTTCTGAACGGCCTCATAGAATAATTCCAATACTCTGAAGCTATAGATTTCTGGCTCCAGATTATACTCTATAATAGTCTGATAGCTATGCTGTTCAGGATTCATGACAATAATTGGAGTTGTGATTCCTTTTTTACGAAGTTCAACTCCTTCATCAACATAGGCCACACCCAGATAATCTATGTGATGGTGCTGAAGAAATTCTGATACTTCATAACTTCCCAATCCATATGCATTGGCTTTTACCATTGCCATCATTTTGGTTCCCGGCTCAAGCAGCGATTTATGATAGTTAATATTATGAAGAATGGCATTAAGGTTTACCTCCAATACTGTATCATGTTTTCTGAGTTCAAGAATGTCTTTAAGTCTTTCGATCTCAAATTTTCTTGCTCCTTTTAACAAGATAATCTGGTTTTCTATTTCAGTAAGATGCTTACTTTCAATTAACTCTTTAGTGTCAATGAAAGTATATGTTTTAGATTTAAATAATTCACTAAATTTTGATATATCATCACCAATTAAGAATACAGAATCAAAATGCTGTTCATTGACCAGCTCAGAAACTTCTTCATATAATTCTTTTACATTGGTACTCACCCCAACGATGTCTGTTAAGACCAGCGATTTTTTAGATTTGTTATATTCATTCAAAAACTGCAGGGCAGTCTTCAAAGAATCAAGGTCAAGATTAAAAGAATCATTGATGACGATATTGCCCTTAATTCCTTCAATCGCTTCAAGCCTCATTTCAACGGCTTTTAAAAGGTTGATTTTTTCAACGATCTTTTTATTTTCGACATTCAGTTCCTTAAGGACTGTGATAAGCGCCATAGCATTGGTTAATGTTGCTTCGTCTCTCTGATGTGCAGGAAAAGTAATTTCTTCACCAAAATAATCAACAATAATGTCGTCATCTTTGGAAATATTGCTTTTGATGAAAATCTGGTTCTCTTTTTTAAAGCCGTAAGAAATTAATTTTTTATCTGAATAGGATTGTTTAATTTTTTTTTCGACCAAAGAATTGTCACCATTATAAATGATGACTTCAGAATTTTTAAAAAGTCTGATCTTTTCATCAATAAGCTCATCTTCGGAAGAAAAATTGGCAGCATGAGCTGTTCCAATGTGGGTAAGCAATCCGATTTGAGGATGGAACATGTTTTCAAGCTTTTCCATCTCATGCGGTTTTGAAATTCCCACTTCAAAGATACCGAGCTGATGAGAGCTGTTAATCTGAAGAAGAGATAGCGGAAGACCAATCTGAGAATTAAAACTTTTAGGACTTTTTACAGTAGGAAATTCATTCCAGAGACATTGATATAACCATTCTTTTAAAATAGTCTTACCATTACTTCCCGTGATTCCGATAGATTGTAAATGAGAATTTTCGAAATGATACTTTGCCAGTTTTTGAAGAAACTCTACAGAATTTTCAACAATAATCCAGGTTATATTTTCAAATTCCGGAAAATGATGTTCGGAAATAATGACATTAATACCCCTGTCTATGGCAGACTCTATAAATTTTTCACCGGAATTTTTATGGGTATTGATCGCGATAAAAGCAGTGTTTTTAGTAGAATAAATAATTCTGCTGTCATATGCTATATTTTTAATCATTAAATTTTCGTCTCCAATGATTTGTGCATTGGTGATCTCTGCAATGTGTTGTACTGTATAGTTCATTGGTGCCCTTTCTGCTTTATTTTTTTGAACGAAACAGCAAGAAAGTAAGAAACCGATTATTTATACTGATTTCTTTTTCCAGATTTTATCCTATTGCTTTTCCGTTTTTATTTTTACTGAGTGAATATATTAATGGGGTATTCAATCCCTTATTTTCTTTTTAAAAGTACTTCGTCAATAAATACACGGCGGCTTACTGCCTCATAGCTTTCAGTCTCTCCCAATTCTACCAGATTATCTCCCTGAGAAGTTCTCATAGAATAGTTGGCGAGATTACCAGTTCTCTTACAAATAGCATGCACTTTTGTGACATACTCAGCAGTGGCCATCAAATTGGGCATTGGCCCGAACGGACGGCCCAAAAAATCCATATCCAATCCTGCAATTACCACTCTGATCCCGCTATTGGCAAGCTGGTTGGCAACATCAACAATACTTTCATCAAAAAACTGAGCTTCATCAATGGCTACTACATCACAATTGGAAGCCAACAGAAGAATTTCATTAGGATTTTCTACTGCTGTACTACGGATTTTATTCTGATTATGAGATACTACATCCTCTTCAGAATACCGTACATCCATTTTTGGTTTAAAAATTTCCACATTCTGTCCTGCCATTTCCGCTCTTCGCAATCTGCGGATCAGTTCCTCGGTTTTACCGGAAAACATAGAGCCACAAATCACTTCCATCCAACCACTTTGTTTGGAATGATTAATTGTATTTTCTAAAAACATTTGTTAAATTAGCCGTATATTTTTAACATCAAAAGTAAGCAATTTTAATAAGAATCTTATTATGCAGAATATCCAAGATTTAAAGGAAAAGATTTTTTTTGAATCCATGAATATCATTGATAATCTGGACAAAATAAACAACGTAGACGAATTACTTTCCAAGCAAGATCTTGTAGATGAGCTTGCTAACAGGATTTCTTTTTTGAAACTGCTGGAAAAGAATATTGAATATTTCGTTACAGATCCTCCGGGACAGCACGCGGACAATCAGTATGTCTCTTTTGCATCCGGAGAAACAGAACATTATGATAAGGGAAATGAGGTGACAGAAGAGGAAGCTATCTTTAATAATGAGCTGAACGAAATTGATGAGAATGAAATTTTCTCAACCGGATCTGAAGAAGAGGAAGCCGTTTTCAATAACCAGCTGAATGAAATTGTTGAAAATGAATTCCATGAAAATATTGTAAGCTTTGCAGAAGAGAGTTACGAAGAAAAAACACCGGAAAGCATTCAGGAACAAACCTCTGATCATGAAACCCTGGAAGAAGAAGCGGTTTTCAATAATCAATTGAACGAAATTGATGAAAATGAAATTTCAGAAGAGGAGAGAGCTGTTCTGAGCTTTGTAGATGAAGAAAAAATTCTTGCTGATTCTACACCGGATTCTGATGAAGATCTTAATGAAGACCTGTTTCACAATGAAGTGACGGAGGAAGAAGCCACTTTCAACAACCAGCTGAATGAAATAGATGACCAGGAGGAGGAAAATACTGAGCCGGAATCAAAAAAAGAAACCGATTTTGCCGGGGTAAATGATGCTAAAGTTCCTGTGACAGAAATTATTCCAAGTATTTTTGATACAGAAACTCTGGAAGATGAAATACTGATTGAAGAAAATGAAGAACAGTTTGTTGCTTCAAATATTTCTATTGAACAGGGAGAACTGGCCACAGAAACGTCCAATGTAGAAAATATTCTGAATGAGATAAAAAATGATCATTCGGTAGAAGAGACGAAGGAGGAAAGCATCCTTGCTGAAGTCTATGACAGAAGGAAAATCGTAGAATTCGATAAACCTGCTGCCGAAGAAACAGAAAAACATCCTTCTGATGAAAGTTTTGAAAACTTAGAAGAATATCATCAGGAGAAAAAAATAAAATTATCCAATATCAAGGGATTGAAGGCCGTTCAGTCACTTTTTGATGACGATCCTTTGGAAAGAGAATTTCCTAACGAAAAGGAGCCCGTACTTGAGAAAGAAGTTACCGGAAGTATTCTGAAGTCTAATATTCCTACTAATTTTATGGAAGCAGACAAGCAGAAACCGGAATTTAAGCTGGATTTGAATGACAGGATTGCTTTTTCAAAAATGCTCTTTGAAGGAAGTCAGACCGATCTGAATGATACAGTATTTCAGCTGAACCAGTTCAAAACACTGGAAGAAGCCAAAGAATATCTTAGTGATCTGTATTACGAAAGAAAATGGAATAAAGTGGATGAATATGCTCAGAGACTTTGGATATTGGTGGAAAATAAATTCTTATAATTTTGAGCGGAATCTTATATTTTGTTCCCACACCTGTTGGGAATCTGGAAGATATGACTTTCAGGGCAGTAAATGTCCTTAAAGAAGTTGATTATATTTTATGTGAAGACACCAGAACTTCCGGAATACTTTTAAAACATTTTGAGATCTCAAAGCCTTTAAAATCTTATCATTTACACAATGAACACCAGGCAACTGAGAAAGTAATTACAGACCTTAAAAACGGTCAGAATATCGCTATTATTACCGATGCAGGAACACCCGGTATTTCTGATCCTGGATATTTACTGGCAAAGGCTGGAGCAGATAATAATATTGATATGATCTGCCTTCCCGGAGCAACTGCTCTTATTCCTGCACTTGTAGTTTCAGGACTGCCCAATAATGAATTTTTATTCGCAGGTTTTTTACCACAGAAAAAAGGAAGACAGACAAAGCTTAAACAGCTTGCTGAAGAAAAAAAGACCATCGTTCTTTACGAAAGTCCCCATAAAATCAACACGACTCTGGAGCAGATCAAAGAATTTTTTGGAGAAGAAACCAAAGTAAGTCTGAGCCGTGAGATCTCTAAAAAATTTGAAGAAACTAAACGAGGAACAATCAATGAATTAATTGAATTTTCCAAGAGTAAAACATTAAAAGGAGAGATCGTTCTTATTGTCAACAATTCTATTTAATTTTTCTTGAAAAAATTAGTCTTTGTATTGTGTTCTGTAGTTTGTACAGCACAGACCAACCAATATATGAAAGTGATCCTGTCAAAAAAAACAGGAAAGGAAGTAAATTCCTATTCAGAGGGATACGGAACAGTTTACGATTCCGGGTCTAAAAAGCAGGGAATAGTAGACTCTTTAGGAACCGTTACCTTTGAATCACCTTACAGAGGAAGAATTTTACATATTTTTAAAAACAGATTTATTCTTTATTCTGAAGACGGAAATAGGAGAAAATCAGCCATTATTGATGAAAAAGGGAAGGAATTCATTGCTTTGGATGATCAGGAATTCAATACACCCTGGTGGAGCAAAGACCGTATTATTTCTTCAAAGCAGAATAAAGAAGCCGTCTATGACTATAATGGGAATGAAATTATTCCTTATGCTGAAAAGATCCGTTTTTCGGGAAAGAACAGATTTTTTGTTTTAAAAGGTAAAAAATGGTTTCTGTATGACCTTAACGGAAAACAGCTCAGCAGCCGCGAATTTAAAGAAGATTACAACTTCGAAGATGGCAAAGCACTGATCATTAATGAAGAAAATGAGAGTGAAATCATTGGAAACAATGGGCAAACCCTGCATAAATTTTCTAAAAAGGTGGTAGATATCAATGCATATCCTTATCTGATTACTAAAAATAAAAGTACAGGAAAATATGGTTTGATAGATGCAGAAGAAAATACAATTGCAGAAGAAATATTTAATGATATCACACCGGAATACTTTGGAAGAAAGGAGTATATCTACCTTATAAAAAATGGTAAAGCAACTGTGTTCGATAAGAAAGACCAGAAGCTGTATCCCCAGAATTTTAAATATGTAAATCCTTTATTGAATAATTTCTTCAGTGTTTATAATGATAAAGTAAAAAAATCCGGAATTGTTGATCTGGAGGGGAATATCATTCTTCCTCAGGAGTATGATTTTATCAAAGATTTTACCATTTCCGGGAAAGATTTTATCTACCTTAAAAAAGGAAATGAAGAAAAATTCCTGGATAAGGATCTTAAAAATATTGTTGGAGAAGGAGTACAGATTTTAGGTTTTTATCCGGACAATCTTATTATTGGAAAACAGGATCGTTACTATAGTTTTTCTGTGAAGGATGGCTCAAAGGCAGAGTTGAAGAACATCAGTCAGATCAGAAATGAAGACGTTGAATATTTTAATCCGCTTAATCAGTATTCAAAACCTTTGGTATGTAAAAATACAGGCAATTTATATGGCATTCTGGATGGAAAAGGAACAGAAATTGTTCCCTTTATTTACGAAGATATCATCACATTCGGGAATGCTGAAAACGAAATTGTAGTAAAAAAAGAAGGAAAATTCGGAGTTTTAAACTTCCAGAATGAACCTTTGAAAGAAATTATTTATGATAAATATTTCTGGCAGAAAGAAGTACTGAAGCTGGATAGAAGCAAAAAGACAGACTTTATTTATTTCACAAGATTTAAAAATAATTCTGTTCAGCTTTAATAAAATCCAGATAATCATTAAAAAAATCCAGTATTTTAACAATTTAAATGGGTTGAATAACAATTTATAATATCTTTGCAAACCGTTTAATTCCGGATAGGAATTGTAGAAACTATAAGAGTCAGCTGTCACAAGCTGAATGAGTTAAAAGAAAATAATTGTCAATAGATATGAAAATATTAGAAGGAAAAGTAGCACTAATTACCGGAGCTACAAGAGGAATCGGTAAAGGTATCGCTGAAATGTTTGCTCAGCAGGGAGCAAAAGTAGCATTTACCTACGCGGGCTCTGTAGACAAAGCAAAAGAATTAGAAGCAGCTTTAAGTTCTGTAACCCAAATTAAGGGATATCAGTCTGACGCATCAGATTATGATGCTGCTCAGAAATTGGTGGAAGATGTAATGGCAGAGTTCGGGCAGATTGATATTTTGATAAACAATGCAGGGATTACAAAAGATAACTTATTATTGAGAATGTCCAAAGAAGATTGGGATAAAGTAATCAAAGTAAACTTAGATTCAGTTTTTAACCTTACCAAAGCGGTAATCAAGCCGATGATGAAGGCCAGATCTGGATCTATCATCAATATGACTTCTGTAGTAGGTGTGAAAGGAAATGCCGGACAAGCCAACTATGCAGCTTCTAAAGCTGGGGTTATCGGGTTTACAAAATCTGTGGCACTGGAATTGGGATCAAGAAATATCAGATGTAACGCTATCGCTCCAGGTTTCATTGAAACGGAAATGACTGCCGTTCTGGATGAGAAAACAGTTCAGGGATGGAGAGAAGAAATTCCAATGAAGAGAGGAGGACAGCCTGCAGATATCGCGAATGCATGTGTATTCCTGGGCAGCGAAATGTCAGCTTACATTACCGGACAAACGTTAAACGTTGACGGTGGAATGTTAACTTAAAAAATGAAAAAAGTACAGAATATAGTATTATTCTTGTCGGTTTTAATAGGCATCGGTCTGGCATACATCAGTTTTTTTAATGTATATCAGACCGATGATTATTTCTGGTCCTATACGACCAGAAAATCAGGGTTGCTGCAAAGCTTTATAGATACCTATACAAACTGGGGCGGAAGGTATTTCGGATATTCAATTAATATGTTTAATCCTGTCTTTTATGACAAAAATAATATTCTCCCGAAAATATATCCTGTCTTCTTAATGCTCTCCTTTATTGGAGTTTCAGCATTAAACTTTAAAGAATATTTCAACTATTCTCTGAAAGAATCCCTCAAAAAAGGATTTCTTCTGTTTTTCTTTTATACCGTACTTCTTGTAAGCTTACCAGAGCATTACTTCTGGATTACAGGTTCCAATGTCTATTTCGTTCCTGTTATTTTATCCGGTATCTTACTGTATCTTTTCAAAAAATATCAGGATACAAAACGGAAAATGTGGTTTTACCTTTCGGTTTTGTTTATCATAATTCTGATGGGATCTAATGAAATTCTGGCATTGATTCTTGAAGGCCTTCTGTTAGTATCTTATTATCAGAAACGCAATAAAGAAAGCTTGTTTTTGGTCCTGTTAGGAACCGTTTTTTTGCTTGCATGTTTTCTCGCACCAGGAAATTTCAACAGAATGGGAGAGGTGGAAAGAGGAATTGTAAAATGGCTGAAAAGAATTGCTCTTTTTGGTGCTGATACGGCCTATGTAGGATTAAAAGTTATTGCAGTAATTCCATTATTTATAAAGGTTTTTGAAGAAGAACTTAAAAAGATTACCATTCAGATAACATTTAAAAAAGCCGTTTTATTTTGGTCTGTCTCCCTGATTCCTTTGTTATTTACGAGCTATATTCTCACCTCTATTGCAAGACAGTTTGAAAGCATACTATTTTATTTTCTCGTGACTTTTTCACTGTTATTATATTTTAGATTTGAAAAAATTAAAAAGTTCTGGTGGGTCTCTCTCCTCATTATTTTTCTTCCTGAACTTAAAATTTTCCCGGAAAAATATTATTATTTTAATATTGATTTTAATGGTGAAAATATAGTCATGGAGCTTCTGGACACAGATCTTAAGGAATATGAGAGAGAAATGGACAAAAGAATAAATGTCATTAGAAATTCTTCTCAAGACTCCGTTGTAGTAGATAAAATAAAAGAGGTTCCGAGAATTTTATATATAGACGAAATGGCTTCAGTAAAAGAAAAGGAAACCTATGTAAATGATCAGCTCCAAAAATACTTTAATAAGAAATATATCAGAACAAAAGAATAAATAAAGGCTTTAGATAATAATTCTAAAGCCTTTTATTATGTTTTTATTTTAGTCTTTAAAAACCTGGTTTTCCTGTTCCTGAACCCGGATAAAAGTGGTTCTCTTGGAAAGCTCTTTAAGCTTTGAAGCTCCTACATAGGTACAGGTAGATCTTACACCTCCCAAAATATCTTTTACGGTGTCTGCCACAGGACCTTTGTAAGCTGCTTTTACGGTTTTTCCTTCCGAAGCACGATATTCTGCTACACCTCCGGAATGCTTATCCATTGCAGTTTTGGAACTCATCCCATAGAAAAGGCGGTATTTTTTACCATTTTCCTCAATCATTTCTCCTCCACTTTCATCATGACCGGCAAACATCCCGCCCAGCATTACGAAATCTGCACCGCCTCCAAAAGCCTTTGCAACATCGCCGGGAACTTTACATCCTCCGTCAGCAATAATATGACCTCCCAGACCATGGGCAGCGTCAGCACATTCAATAATAGCAGAAAGCTGAGGATAACCTACTCCTGTCTTTACTCTGGTAGTGCAAACAGACCCGGGGCCAATACCTACCTTTATGATGTCTGCACCTACAAGAAGAAGCTCTTCTACCATTTCTCCTGTAACGACATTTCCGGCGATGATGATTTTATCTGGAAAATTAGCCCTTGCTTTCTTCACAAACCCAACGAAATGCTCAGAATAACCATTGGCTACATCAATGCATAGAAACTCTATTTTTGGATGCTTTTCAAGGATCAGTCTTATTTTTTCTTCATCAGCTTTTCCTGTTCCTGTGCTTAAAGCAATATATTGATGAATACTTTCAGGCTGGCTCTGCAGAAACTCATCCCATTGTTCAGGAGTGTAATGTTTATGAATAGCTGTAATAATCTTTTCTTTTGCCAACTCTACAGCCATTTCAAAAGTTCCTACAGTATCCATATTGGCGGCAATTACAGGAACGCCTGTCCATTTTTTCTTAGTATGTTTAAAAGTAAATTCCCTCTGTAAATCAACTTCTGATCTGGATTTTAAAGTAGAACGTTTGGGGCGGAACATTACATCCTTAAACCCCAGTTTTATGTCATTTTCTATACGCATTTTGTAATTATTTGTCAGAATAAAGGTAGTGAATAATATGAAATAGTGTATTTTTGAAATAATGGATTTTCCTGTAACTTTTCATATTTTCGGCAAAGCAATCCTTGCACATCCTCTTTTTGAGGCTGTAGGAATATTTTTGGGTATGAGGTATTATTTTTACCTTAAGAGAAAATCAGCTGAGAAGCTATCATTCAATATTTCTGCTTCAGTTTTGATCGGAGCAACGGCAGGAGCATTACTAGGCTCCAAATGTATAGGAAATCTGGAAAATCCTTATACAATGTTTGACAGTTTTAGTTTTCAGAAGCTCTGGTCAAGTAATACAATTGTCGGAGGCCTGGCTTTTGGATTATTAGGTGTCGAACTGGCTAAAAAAGTAGTCAATCATAAAGAAAGTACAGGAGATCTGGTGGTTTTTCCCTTAATGCTGGCTATGATCATTGGTAGGATTGGCTGCTTTCTTACAGGAGTTTATGAGGAAACTTATGGCATTCCAACGGATTCTGCTTTTGGAATGCATCTAGGTGATCAATATTTAAGACATCCTGTAGCCCTATATGAAATAGTCTTTCTTGTTAGTCTTTGGGTCGTTCTTAAATATATACAGAGAAAGAAAAAATACACGTCTGGTTTTCTCTTTCAGATCTTTATGCTGAGTTATTTTACATTCAGATTCTTATTAGACTTCATTAAACCAAGAATTGAAATTGCTGGAAATCTGGGAACTATTCAACTTGTATGTATTTGTATTATTATTTACTACATTTATACTATTAAAAACAGTCAAACCACTTTAAAATATTCAAGATGAACCTATTAACACTTTTGGAAGTTGGTGATCTGACCGGCCTGGTAATCTTTATTGTTGGGGCAATGATTTTGGGAGCTGCGTTTTTGTCTATTATTGTTACATTTATTACAAAACTGATTTATGAAAGCAAGGATAACAGGAAGTTCAGCAAAAAACAGTTTATACAGACTTTTGTTATTTGTTTATTGATCTGTGGGCTAATAAGCGGATATATCTGCGGATAAGCATTTTAAAAATTAACTATGCCAGTAAGAAATTATACTTATTACGATTATACAATCAGTCTTTGCCCGGAATGTCTTAAAAGAGTCGGTGCTAAGATCATTATTGAGGATGAAGCTGTTTTTATGACCAAAAGATGTCCTGATCATGGTTTTTTTAAAACAAAAATAGCTTCCGATGTACCTTATTATAAAAACATAAGAAACTATAACAAAGCATCAGAAATGCCGCTTCACTTCGGAACCGATGTAGAATATGGATGCCCTTATGATTGTGGACTTTGTGTAGATCATGAACAGCATAGTTGTCTTTCTATCGTAGAAGTTACGGATCGATGTAATTTGACTTGTCCAACTTGTTACGCTATGTCATCTCCGCATTATGGAAGTCATAGAAGTCTGGAAGAAATTGAAGCTATGTTTGATGTTATTGTAAAAAATGAAGGTGAGCCGGACGTAGTCCAGATCAGTGGGGGAGAACCTACGATTCATCCGGAGTTTTTCAAAATTATGGATATTGCAAAGTCAAAACCAATTAAACATCTCATGCTGAATACCAATGGCGTCAGAATTGCCAATGATCCGGGATTTGCTGAACAGCTGGCGACCTACGCTCCTGAGTTTGAAATATACCTGCAGTTTGATTCATTTAAACCGGAAGTATTAGAAGACTTTAGAGGAAAGGATCTTACTGCTGTAAGAATGAAAGCGTTGGAAAAACTTAATGAGCTTAATCTTTCCACTACATTAGTTATTGTCCTTCAAAAAGGAAAAAATATTGATGAAATTGGAAAAATTATAGAATTTGCCTTGAAACAAAAATGTGTGAGGGGAATCACTTTCCAGCCTGTTGAAATTGCAGGAAGAAACCGGGAAGATTCTGCTCATGAAAAGATTACTTTAACTGAGGTAAGGCAGGAAATAATCAATCAGTTTCCTTTATTAAACTCTGATGATATTATTCCGGTTCCATGTAATCCGGATTCCCTGGCTATGGGATATATTTTAAAACTTCAGGACGAAACAATTCCTTTGACCAGGTATATAAATCCTGCAGATCTTCTGAATAATGAATCAAGAAATACCATCGTTTACGAACAGGATAAGGGGCTGCATATGCAACTGCTGGATATATTCAGTACCGGTATTTCTGTAGATAAAGTGCAGCCCAAAGTAAATCAGTTACTATGCTGTCTTCCGGAAGTTTGTGCCCCGGATCTTGATTATGATAACCTGTTTAGAATTATTATTATGAACTTTATGGATGCCCATGATTTTGATGTGCGGGCAGTAAAAAAGTCCTGTGTGCATATTGTCAATAAAGACTTGAAGTTAATTCCTTTTGAAACCATGAACCTTTTCTATAGGGATGAAAAAAAGGCTTATCTCGAAGAACTTAGAAAAGAAGATAAAGTATTGTTTTAATACATAAAAAAGCGTGAAAATCAAATTTCACGCTTTTTTTACTTTTAATTTCTGGGATTTATTTTTCTTCTTTTACATTTTCAAAAGTCATTACCTCTTCTAATGTTTTCATGTATTCGTATGCCGTAAGGTCAAACTTTACCGGAACAATGGAAATATACCCGTTAGCCAAAGCTGTTTCATCAGCATCTTCAGAATCATCCATATTGTTAAAATAACCAGTTAGCCAGTAATATTTTTTACCGTGTGGGTTTATTCTTTCATCAAAGCTTTCTTCCCACTTTGCGTGAGCCTGTTTACATACTTTTACTCCTTTTATTTCTTCAGCAGGAAGCTTAGGAATATTCACATTCAGTACAACACCTTTTGGCATTGGGTTTTCCAGGGTTCTTCTTACGATATTCTGAATAAATTCTTTAGCTTGGGTAAAATCAGCTTCCCAACTGAAATCCAGTAATGAGAACCCAATAGCTGGAATTCCTTCAACACCCGCTTCTACAGCGGCAGACATCGTTCCCGAATAGATCACATTAATAGAAGAATTTGCTCCATGATTGATTCCTGAAACCACAATATCAGGTCTTCTTTTCAGAATTTTATCAAGAGCCATTTTTACACAGTCTACAGGAGTTCCGCTGCATGAGAAATCAGTCTGCGGGCCATCCAGAGTAACTTCTTCGTAGCTTAGGGTAGAATTAATGGTAATAGCGTGGCCTTTTCCACTTTGAGGAGAGTTGGGTGCTACAACAACTACTTCTCCGATTTCATTCATAAAACTGATAAGATTTCTGATACCAGGAGCTGTAATTCCATCATCATTAGTAACCAGAATAAGCGGTCTTTCCATAAATTATCTTTAATATTTTTTATTCAAATAGAGTGAATTTGTTCATTTTAGAATTGAACAAATAGATTTTCAACACATCAAATGTAGGCAAAAATAAGACGTAATAAAACAGCTGTTTTTATTATTAATTGTTTCGGATTCAGAGTAGAGATTGCCCTGTTTTTATTATAAAATGGGCTGCGGGAAAGGAAAAGGAGAATTTAAGGTTGGAAAATAAATCAGGAATTAAGGAAAATTAATACATTGATTTAATTTTAGTTTATCAAAATATCGATTTCTGTTTCATTAATACCCTCAGTACTTTACAGATGCTTTTCCAAACAGAATCTGATCCTGTTCAGCTGAAAAGCACCTGTTAAGCCTGATGGTTGTTTAATTTAAGTGGTTGTACAAAATAATAAACTAATCAAGAGGTTTTCTGCCTGTAATGATGTTATAAAGAATAACAACAATGGCAATGACCAGTAGAATGTGAATCAAATAACCCGTGCTGATACCCGGAACTATTCCTAACATTCCTAAAAGCCAAACAACGATGCAGATGACTGCAATTAACCATAATAAACTTCTCATGACTTTACATTTTAAAGTTATTTGATTAAATATCAGCATATTTTGTGCCTTTATGCCTTGAAATTCATTTTTGTGGTATCTGTTTTAATTTTCAGTAAGAAATAAAAGTTGGATCTCTTCCCTGAAAATAAAATGATAATTACTTCATTTCTGGAGTTAAACTGCCTGATAATAGGAAATGGCTAACACTGTTATTATTATTTGTAAATCTATTTAATAAAAATGTTCAAAACTATCTGATAATTGCAAATAAGGTATTAAATTTGATCATTTGTAACAGTACCAAACTTACTGCTACTAATTATTATACTTATTTTAAAAAAATTAATAAATAAAGACAGTTTATGTGGAAAAATTTCAAACTGAATAAATTTTTACTCCTTATTCCATTAACCAGTCTAATGTTTTGTTTCAACTCGCCAAAGAATGACGATGAAAAGATGCAGACGATAATGGTGAGCGTAAAAAACACACTTTCTTATCTGCATTATAGCCCCAAATCTATCAATGATGCCTATTCGAAGGACGTTTATAAGCATTATTTCGAATTGGTAGATCCAGCGAAAAGATATTTTCTGCAATCTGATATGGATGAATTCAACAAGCATGAAACAAAGCTTGATGACTATATCAGCCAGGGTGATCTTACATTCTATAAGCTTACGATTGACAGACTATACCAGAGAGTGGATGAGATCGATAAAATAACACAGGATATTTTCAGTAAGCCAATCAATCTTCAGGAAGATGAAACGCTTACCCTTGAGCCTAAACTCAAAAAGGTACCTGCCAACAAGCAGGAACAGTATAACGAGTGGAAAAAATTCATCAAATACAATATCCTACAGGAAGTAGAGTCAATGAACAGCAAAGAAGAAGCTCAGAAAGAAAAGAAAGACTCTGTTCAGAAGTACAAGTTGAAAGATACGATCAAGTTTAAGCCTCTTACTCAGGACGAAAAGATCAAAAAAGCGACTGATGAAGTAAAAGATCTTGTAAAAGATACCTTTACCCGATTCAAAAAGAGAAAGAAAATGGATTGGTTTACCGTATATATGAATGCTTATACAGAAGTATTTGATCCGCATACCAACTATTATTCCCCAAAAGATAAAGAAGATTTTGATACTCAGTTTACTGGAAAAGTAATCGGTATCGGAGCATTGATCCAGGAGAAAAAAGGAAATCTTTATCTGGGTGCTCTTACCATTGGTGCACCGGCATGGAAATCTAAACAGCTTTCAGAAGGTGATAAAATCCTGAAAGTAAGGTCCAAACCGAAAGAAGATGCTGTAAATGTGGTAGGAATGCTTTCTGATGAAGCGGTAAGACTGATCAGAGGTGAGAAAGGAACTCCGGTAACACTGACTGTTCAGAAAAAAGACGGTACTATCAAGGACGTAACAATGATCCGTGAGGAAGTAGCTATTGAAGACACTTTCGCAAGAAGTATCGTAGTGAACACTCCAACTGGAAAGAAATATGGTTTCATCAACCTTCCAAGCTTTAATGCTGATTTTGAAAATGCAAAAGGAAGAAATGCTTCTGATGATATTAAAAATGAGATCATTAAGCTGAAAGAACAAAATATTCAGGGAATCATTCTTGACCTTAGAAATAATGGAGGTGGTTCTTTAACTGAAGTAGGAGATATTATGGGGCTTTTCATGGAAGCAGGCCCTTACGTTCAGGTGAAAGATGGAAATGGCAAAATTCAGACTCTTAAAAATAAAAATGAAACTCCTATCTGGACAGGTCCATTGGTGATCATGCAAAACGAGCTTTCAGCTTCGGCTTCAGAAATCCTTGCAGGAGTGATGCAGGATTATGGAAGAGCAATGATTATCGGATCTCCGCAGTCTTTCGGAAAAGGAACCGTTCAGACTTTTGTTGATCTGAACAGATTCCTGAACACAGAAGATGATTTCGGATCTTTAAAACTTACTATCCAGAAGTTCTACAGAATTACCGGAGAATCTACACAGAGAAAAGGAATCGTTTCTGATATCCAGATGAAAGACTTCTTTACCTATGCCGAAGTAGGAGAGCGATATGATGACTATGCTCTGGCATGGGATAAGATTCCACCTACAAAATTCCAGAAACTGAACTATTTCAACATTCAGGCGCTGGAAAAAGCAAGTGCAGACAGAATGGCTAAAAACAGCAATTATCAGTTGTTATTAGAGTCTGCTCAGTGGAGAGAAAAACTGGACAAAGAAGAAAACATCACTTTGAATATCACTAAGTTTAATGAATTGATGAAGAACAGGAAGTCTCAGATTGAAAAGTTCAAGGCTTTGACTAAATTTGAGAACGGACTTCAGTTCATCATGTATCCAAGTGAAATTGAAAGAGAGAAAAAAGACGAAGCTTTCAAGAAGAAATCTGAAATGTGGATCAAAAATCTGAAAAAAGATCTTTACCTGCAGGAAGCAATGAATATTGTATCAGATATGGGAGCTAAATCCTAAACATAAAAAAACCGCTAATGAAAATTAGCGGTTTTTTTATTGAGTAACAGGATTACTTAATTTCTACACATCCCACTCTTCCTCCTGCATTTCCGGTAGGCTGGGTATGGAAATCATCTGCTGCTGCATGTACAATAAGACCTTTTCCGATGATGTTTTTAGACTCATCTGTACAGCCCAGACACCATTTGTCTGTCTTGAAAGTCAATGTTGCAGTTCCGCTCTCATCAGCAATCAGGTTTCCTATATCTCCCATATGGAAATGTTCAGCACCCCATTTACCATGATCATTCTTGGAAGGATTCCAGTGGCTTCCGGTAGAAGTTCCGTCTGCTGCAGAGCAGTCTCCTTTTTCATGAATGTGTACTGCATGGATTCCAGGAGTAAGATTGGTGATATCCAGCTTCATTGTTACCTCATTTCCATTTTGAGTAAACTTGGCCGTTCCTCCTGTCTGTGTTCCGCTTTTGGCATTTACGGAGTACGTTTTTGTTGTTCCGCATGAAACTGCAAAAAATGTAAATCCCGCCAATAATGCTAATGTTTGTACTTTCATTTTTTAAATGATTTATAGTGATTTTACCCTAAAATTATAAAAGATTTTCCAAAGCGCTTTATGATTCCAGTCTTTTTTTCAAAAGACACAGCACAGTATGGCCGAAATCCCTTACGTTTCAGCCTCAGATTCTGCAACTTTGACCAACAAGGTTAATTGCTTTAAAAAGGGATGAAAAAAAGCTTATTTTTAACGTGAAAGTAATTATTCCCAGTATCAAAAGAAGAAATAGAAAATGATCATTCTATATACATTCATTAGCGAAGAAAAACACCAGTCTCTCATTGACCGGTATGTGCCTCTTTTTTCTGAAGATAGTAAAAGAGATATTCTGAAATATAGAAGGTGGCAGGATGCACAGCTTTCTTTATTGGGAAAAGTGCTTCTACAGTACGGATTAAGAACTTTTTATAACATCACGGATGTGGAAACAGGTATTCTCCCCAACAAAAAACCTTATTTGATAGGACAAAACCTTCATTTTAATATATCGCATTCCAAAGATCTTGTTGCCTGTGCAATTGCAGAATATCCTTTGGGAATAGATCTGGAATTTAATGATCCTGAAGTAAGTTATTTTGACTTTACATCTCAGATGACTTCTAATGAGATTCGGGAAATTTATGATTCAGAAGACAGAGCAAAAGCATTTTTTACCTGTTGGACAAGAAAAGAAGCTGTCATAAAAGCACATGGAGCGGGTATGATGCTTTCTTTAGATTCTTTTGAAGTGATACATGACGAATGTATTATTGATGAAGAAAAGTTCTTTATAAAAAAAATTTTTATTCATGAAAACTACCATAGTTATATTGCCTCTTCAGATCCGGAAATTAAAAATACAATCCCTCTTTTTAAACATTTTGAAGATAATATTTTATAGTAAAAAAAGCCGGATCCCATATAATAGCAATAAATGACAACAGAATTCCGTCCTGGAAAAATATCTTTGTAAACTAACAACTTTGAATTGGAAGAGTATAAAAAACGGATTGTAAAAACAATTCAATATATTGATCATCATATTGATTCGGATTTGTCTCTGGAGAAAGTTTCAGAGGTAAGCGCTTATTCACCTTTTCATTTCCACAGAATATTTAAGCTCGTTACCGGTGAGACCCTTCAGAGCTATATTATCAGGAAGAAAATAGAAAAAAGCGCTCTTCATCTGGCGATGCATAAAAACATGGAGATCAAAGATATCTATTGGAATCTTGGATTTTCAAACCACTCAACTTTCTGCAAAACATTCAAAAAACATTACGGTCTGCCTCCTACAGAATTCCGCAGATCAGCTCCAGAAAAATTTCACAAGATTTTACAAACACATAGCAAGAACGGACAAATTGATACGGTTTTCAGCCAATACATTTGCAATATCGAAAACCTGTTAAATTGGACCAATATGAATTTAAAAATCGAAGTAAAGGAAATGCCGGAAATGAATCTGGCATCTGTGATGAGCCTTGGAATTGCCAATGTTGAATCTTCTTTCAACATATTAATAGACTGGGCTATCAGGAAAAACCTTTTTCCGCGGGAAAGTGTCAAAATGATTTCCGTTTATCATGACAGCTGCAAAATAACGCCTCTTGATAAAGTAAGAATCCATGCCTGCATGCTCCTGGATGAAATACTGATACAGCAGGAGGGCGAAGTATTTGCTGAAACCATAGATGCCGGAAAATATATTGTAGGAAGTGGTGAAGTTACTTTGGATGACTTCGAGCAATGCTGGGTTTCTTTATTTTTATGGATGAATGAGAACAATTACACTACCAGAAGAACCTTTCCTTACGAAATCTATCACTCTAATTTTAAAGAGCATCCGGAAGGAAAAATGATCGTTGATTTTTGTATTCCGATTCACTAATTTCCCATTCGGTAGCAAAAGAATGCCTTTCGGTAATAAATTTTTTACAGAAGGGCATTTCTTGTACTATTTTTGACCCAGAAAACAATAAAAATGAAAACACAAGGACAAAACATACTGTTCCTGATTCTCCTTCTCGCTTCCATCATGGGATATTCCCAGGTAAAAATATCGGGAAAAGTATCCTTTAAAAATAAAGGCGTAGGCGAAGTAAACGTTACTCTGAAAGATACCTATGACGGTACAACTACAGACGCTCAGGGTAATTTTACATTTGAAACTTCAGAAAAAGGAGCTCACAAAATCATTTTTACCCACCCGAAATATGAAGATGTAGAAAGGGCGGTCTCTATTGAAAACCAGGATCTCTCCTTGAATATTGATCTTAAAGAACAGATCAGTGAAATTGATGCAGTAGTAGTTTCTGCAGGATCCATTGAAGCGAGTGATAAGAAACGAGCAACAGCATTACTTACTCCCATAGATATTTATACTACAGCTGGTGCGGACGGACAGATTTCTTCAGCATTGACCTATCTTCCGGGAGTACAAAAAGTAGGTGGAACTGAAGGCCTTTTTATCAGAGGAGGTACAGGAACAGAGTCTAAAATTTTTATGGACGGAAGTCTTATCAACAATTATTTTTCTAATTCTGTACCAGGAATTGCAGGAAGAGATCAGTTCAATACCTCCCTTTTCAAAGGAAATATATTTTCAAGCGGTGGATATTCTGCGTTATACGGTCAGGCTCTTTCAGGTGCTTTGATGCTGGAAAGTGTTGATCTTCCGGATGAGAGTTCTTACAGTTTAGGTGTTTCGCCTATTTTCCTTAGTGCCGGATTTCAAAAGTTGGGAGATAATAAAAACTATTCTTACGGTGCTACAGCAGGATATTCTATTTTAAGTCTGATGCAGAAAGTCTTTAATTTTAATACAGATTTTGTTGAAGCACCACAGGGTCTTAATGGAGATCTGAATTTCAGATTTAAAACAAAATCAGGTGGCTTTTTCAAATATTATGGGATGTTCAACTCCAATAAAATGGGAGTCAGGTCAGAAAGTCTTGAGCCTAAATATGATTTCAGTCTGGTAAAACTTAACGGTAAAAATACTTTTCATAATCTTTCTTTTAAACAGAAATTTGGAAAATACCTTCTGAATGTAGGCGGATCTTACTCTTACAACAGATCTGATCTTCATTTTTCTACAGAAACCAATGATGTTGAATCCAATAGAAGTCAACTTCTCACGGATGGAAATTATTTGAATTTCAAAGCGGTTCTTGAAAGAAAGATCAACAGAATCAGTGCTGTAAGAGGAGGGTTTGAGTTGAATAATACTGATGAAAACCTGAATTTTGAAGCAGTGCAGAAGCATTATAAAGATTTGATTTCTTCCGCTTTTCTTGAAACAGATTTGGGGTTCAGTAATGCACTGTCAGCGAAAATAGGAGTAAGGGCAGAACATTCTTCTTTTTTAGGAAAGAATAATATTGCTCCGCGTTTTGCCATTGCTTACCGTCTGGCAAAAGACTGGACAACTTCCTTAGCTTACGGTCTTTTTTATCAGAATCCGGAAAGTAAATACATCAATGGTCCTGCAGATCTTGGTTTCCAGCAGTCTCAGCATTATATTTTTCAGGTTCAGAGAGCATCGGAAGGAAGGACGTTGCGTTTTGAAGCATTTTACAAAAAATATGACCAATTGATTAAAACATTTAATGTTACACCGGATAAGGAACAGAATCAGCAGACTCAAACCGCATTAAGCAACAGTGGATACGGATATGCAAAAGGAGTGGAGTTTTTCTGGAGAGACAATAAAAAAACGTTTGAAAATATTGATTATTGGATCAGCTACTCATACCTGGATTCCAAAAGAGATTTTCTTAATTATCCGGTCAGCCTGCAGCCAAGTTTTGCCGCTGAACACACCCTTTCTGCAGTAGCAAAAAGATTTATTCCGGAATGGAAACTTGGGGTAAACTTATCTTATACGTATGCAAAAGGACGACCTTATTATGATATTGCCTCTACATTTAAAGATGGAAAAGCTGTAAATTTTATCCGGAATGAAGGACGGTTAAAAGATTACAACGCATTGAATTTCAGTGTTAACTATCTTCCGAATATTGGTAAAAAAGATGCGAAAGCTTTTCCGGTATTTGTATTGAGTGTCAGCAATATTTTAGGATCAAAAAATGTATATGGCTATAATTTCTCAGCGGATGGTTCCAGAAGTTCTGCAATCGTTCCACCAGTCAATACTTTTGTTTTTATAGGAGCGTTTATAAGTTTTGGAGTAGACAAAACAGACGATGCCATCAATAATAATTTATAAAAAACATACCTTAGGGCAAACAAACATAACTAACTTTTAAAATTTGATATTATGAAAAAATACCTTTTAAGCTTTGCTTTAGCTTTTGTGAGCTTAACAGCTTTTGCACAGGCAGATTATGACAAAATAATGGCTGAAAAAATCGGAAGAATAGAAGTCTGTAAAACAGCGGAAGATTTTCAGACTCTGGCCAATGATTTTCAGAGAATAGGAAGTAAGGAAAGCACAAAATGGCTTCCGGCATATTATTCGGCATTTTCTTATATCCAAAAAGGAAGAACATTGATGAGAGACGGAAAAATGCAGGAATTGGATGCTATTGCAGATCAGGCCGAGAAGCAGCTGTCAATGGCGCAGAATCTTGCCGGAGCAGATAATGCAGAAATTCATCTGTTAAGAAAAATGTCTTATTCCCTGAGAATGATGGTAAATCCGGCACAGCGTTATATGACGGACGGTGCCAGAGCTGCTGAAGAACTTAATATTGCAGAAAAATTGGAACCCGCGAATCCAAGAATTGCCCTGATTAAGGCAGAAGACATTTACTTTACTCCTGAACAGTACGGCGGAAGCAAAACCAAAGGATTGGAAATGTTCAAAGATGCACAGGCAAAATTTAAAACCTATAAACCTAAGACTGGTTTAGATCCTAACTGGGGAAGAGGAGAAGCCGATTATTTTCTAAGTCTTCCGGCAGAAAAAGCGAAATAGTACATTCTCTGCTTTACATATCAATCAACCTTCATTCGTGAAGGTTTTTTTATACCGTTCAGAGAAGAAAATCAGCCCTTCGGTAAGAATTAATTTTTGATACCTTTAATAAAAACTAATTTTGAGTCAAGAAAACAGATCATGAAACGGAAATACTTTACAATATTACTCTGGACATCATTAGGAACCACATTGTTTTTCTTTTTGTTTTTTAATGATGAAAAGACTTTGCAGACCTTTTTGATCACACTGCTTCTTTCAACAATGTATTCTTTTGTATTGGGATTTGGAAACGGATTTATCAATGAATTTCTCAACAGGAAATTTCCGTGGTCGGAAGCTACCCGAACGAGAGCTGTTTTAAGTATTATTTCTATCATTATCGGCAACTTTATTCTGGTCTATTTCTGCAATTATATGAACTATGTGGTTATCCAAAAAACGGCAACTACAGAAGAGTTTTTTTCATCAAAATATGGAGTCACCAATTGGTTTATGATCAATATTGCTCTTCTTATTTCAGCTTTCCTTCATGCTAAGAGTTTTATGGAAGAGCTGAAGAAGACTTCCAGAAAAGAAGTAGTAGAGCAGAAGCTTATCGCCAAATCGGCAAATGCTCAGTTTGAGAGCTTAAAGAACCAGCTGGACCCTCACTTCCTTTTCAATTCTCTGAATGTTTTAAGCTCACTGATTGATGAAAATCCACAACAGGCCCAGAAGTTTACAGCTTCAATGTCAAAGATTTACCGTTACGTACTTGAACAGAAAGATAAAGAGCTTGTAACGGTGGAAGATGAGATAGAATTTGCAAAAACCTATTGCGATCTTTTGAAAACAAGGTTTGAAGACAGTGTAGATTTTACTTTTGATGTTGCCGAGGAAGACTATCAGAAATATGTTGTTCCATTGGCTCTGCAGCTGCTGTTGGAGAACTGCATCAAGCATAATTTTGCTACGTCATCAAAACCTTTGGTGATAAGAATTTTTTCAGCCGGAAATATCCTCTGTATTGAAAATAATCTTCAGGTAAGAGAACAGATCAAAGAAAGCTCTGGGATTGGTCTTGCTAATATTGTACAGCGCTATTCTCTGCTTACCGATCGAAATGTCTTCATAGAAAAGTCAGAAGATCATTTTAAAGTAAAACTTCCGATGCTTTTGACTAAGCCGCATATTTCCAATGCAAAACCTGAAGATGATTCTGTAGCTTACAATCGCGCACAAAAGAGAGTAAAAGAGATTAAAAGCTTTTATATGAACCTTATTTCTTATTGTACCGTAAGCGCCTTTTTAATCTTCATTAATCTTTTTACAAGCAGCAGAAACCACTGGTTTTGGTTTCCTGTACTGGGATGGGGAATTGGGGTTGCTTCCCATGCTTTTCAGGTGTTTGGAGTAGGAGAATCATGGCAGGAAAAGAAGATTCGTGAAATTATGAACAAACAAAAAAAATAAAGCGATGGAAAGATTTGACGAAAATGATATTGAATATCAACGTGCCAGAAGACAGGTAGAAAGGTTACGGGGATTTTACGGACATTTATTCGCTTATATCGCAGTGAATGCTATGATTGTTGTGTATAACTGTATGAACCTGAAACCCGGTGAAAGTTATTTTCAGTTTAAAAATTTTTTTACCGCCACTTTCTGGGGGATAGGGCTTGCAGCACACGCTGTTACGGTTTTTTTGCCCGGGGTTAATTTTATCAGAAAATGGGAAGATAAGAAGATAAAAGAACTTATGGATAAGCAAAAAGATCATTAAGGAAATACCTTTTTATTTTTAGCTAAAAACACTTTTAACTTTAAAACTCATTAAACATGAATACTTTATCAATTCTGTTCTACATTTCAATGGTCGCCTGGTTTCTTACAGAATTCCTTTACAAAAATATATTGAAATCAGGTAAAGAAGATCAAAAAAACAAGGATAAATCTACTCTGAATATTTTATGGCTAGCCATTCCTTTTTCTATAATGAGTTCGATATTCATATCTTATAATACCCATTTCACGATTGTTGATGAAACCTGGATTTTTTATCTGGGGGAACTCCTTATTGTTATCGGGATTCTCTTCAGATATATGATTATCAGATCTCTGGGGAAATATTTTACGGTAGATGTTACCATCAGACAGGATCATAAAATCAAAAAAGAGGGGTTTTATAAATACCTGAGACATCCTTCTTATGCCTTTTCTCTGCTGACCTCTCTTGGCCTTGGTTTGTATTTAAATAACTGGCTGTCATTAATCTTTGCTTTTGTACCTCCGTTTTTAGCTTTTGCCTACAGGATTAAGATTGAAGAACAGGCTTTGGTAGAACGGTTCGGTGATGAATATCTTGAATACAGAAAAAGTACAAAGAAACTGATCCCGTTTATCTATTAATTACACGTTTTTACGATTCGGACATCATAATCTACGATTCGGTAATATAAAATTGATTTGAGCCCTCTTCCTGACCTACCTTTGACTCAAGAAAAAACAAATTAACCTTTTAAAAACAAAACATTATGGAAATTTTACCAAATAAAGAAACGATCGCTTACAGAAAGGCATCCAGAAGAGTAAAAGAATTAAAAGAGTTTTACGGAAATCTTACTTCTTACTGTATTGTTATTCCATTTCTGGCAATCCTGAACCTTATAACAGCTCCGGGATACTTATGGTTTTTATGGCCAATGCTGGGCTGGGGAATAGGAATTACGTTTCATGCAATAAACGTATTCGGAATTGGAAAAAGCTGGGAAGAAAAAAAGATAAAAGAGCTGATGGAGAAAGAGGAAAAAAGTAAAATAAAATCATTCTAATAATCATCATAATTAAAAACTTACACGATCATGGATTACGAAACTGCAACCGAAAGAACAAAGAACATCAGAAAATTCTATAAAAGCATTTTTATATTTGCCATTTTTGCTGTTCTTATCATTCCTGATGATATTTTTGGCGAAAAGATGATTAATTTTCGATTATTTGACAGGTATACCATCCTTGGGATCTGGGGATTTATTATCCTTATCAAGGCCGTAAAACTGTTTCTTTTTGATTCCGAGTGGGAAAGAAATATGATTGAAAAAGAGCTTCAGAAGGAGAAAAGTCGGTAAAATATTAAAATATGCCCGCTTTTATTTACCTTTATTTCCTAAAATCTGAAAACCAAAATTAAAGCTCAATGATCAAAACTGTCATTATAGAAGATGAAAAACCTGCTTCAAGGAAGTTAGAACGTATGTTGAATAATTTCCCTGAAATTGAGATCGTTGCGAAAATAGAATCAGTAGAAGAAGGAGTAGCCTGGTTCTCTGAAAATGAACATCCGCAACTGATATTTTCTGATATTGTTTTAGGTGACGGATTGTCTTTCGACATCTTTGAAAAAATTCCGACAAAAGGGTTCATCATCTATACCACGGCTTTTGATCAGTATACACTGAAAGCATTTAAGCTGAACAGCATCGATTATCTTTTAAAACCCATTCTTGATGAAGATCTGGAAGGGGCAGTGGAGAAGTTTAAATCCTTTATTCCTGCCAACAACACCAATGGCTCTCAGGATATCAAACAGTTGATCAGAAAAGAAAAATCTACGCTTTCCAGAATTCTGGTAAAAATAGGGTACAACCTGAAAATTATCCAGACTCAGGAAATAAGCTGTTTTTTCAGTGAGAACAAAATCGTTTATCTTCAGACAGAAGACCGTACATATCCGTCAGATTTTACGCTTGATGAACTGGAAGACGTTCTGGATGAGAAAAAGTTTTTCAGAGTAAACAGACAGTTCATTGTAAGTTCAGATTACATTAAAAATATCCATACTTCACCTTACTATAAAGTGGATATGGAGTTTCAGCCTGAAGAAGAAATTACGGTGAGCAGAGACCGTGTTAAAGACTTCAAAGACTGGCTGGTCAGTTGATAAAGAAGAAACTTGATCATAAATTGACTTCCTCATAATACTATAAAGCAAACACCATGGATCTTATATTATTGATTTTTAAATTATTCCTTTCACTATTTTATACCTGAAAAACAGAAATAATCAGGAGTTGTAAAAGTCACTGGCAGACTGTACAAACTGGTGAAAAGCTTCCGTAACTTCTTTTTTATTCTTGTGAGCAAGAGGAAACGGAACCATATGGGAATATTCATACGGGAAATCTTTGATTTCTATATCTACATTGATATTCCTGTAGCCTCCTTGTAAGGTATTTAAGGCTTCCATTGGAGGGGCAACACTATCTTTTTCCAATACATAAGCTTTTATCTGAGACTGAATTTCATGAATTCTTTCTTCCCTTTCCTTTTGAAAATAATTGTAACGGAGCATTTTTTTGAACCAGCTTTCCTGTGGATGCAGGTCATCATTCTGATAATGTTTCAAACGGGTATCTGATTTAAAATCTGAACTCAAAAGCTCTGTGAAGACAGACTGCATTTTAATAGTTGCCTGGGTATCCATTATGTATTTGGATATCGGAAACATCCGGTCAATAGTCATTCCTCCACAAAAACAGAAAACTTTAGACCGGGTAAAATGATGGTTAGGATCTGCCATTTTAATAATCATTGAAAGAAAAGCACCTATGGAATATCCAAATAAATCCAGGTCTGCTTCAGGGGAAATTCCTTTTACTTTATTGTTTTTAATGTCTTTCACTACTTCAGTAATATCAGAATAAGTCTGCAGGCCGGACCAGAAAATTCTTTGAGGGTGAGCTTCCAATCTTGAGCTTATCGCAGCATTTACATAGGAGAAATTCATATTTTCAGGATATTTTTTCTTCCTGAAACGAACTACCTCCATCATGTGATGGCGGTCACTCCAGATTGGCTCTGCACGATCCATATGAAAGGCAATAGGAAACAGAATAATGGCTTTTTGTGTTCTCTGGGTAAGTTCATACGCCCATGGCAGATATTTGTCCCATTTCTTTTCATTCAGGCCATGGAAGAGAAAAATACATCCTTTGGCAGTCTCTATATCTGCTCTTTTCAGGATATAATATACAAACTTTTTATTACATTCAATATCAAAATCCTTGATGTCTACGGCTGGCTGGCCGTAAAAATGATACCCTTTTTCGTTGATTTCCAGTGATTTCTGATGTTTGCTGCAATGTTGATGTTCCGAACCATAAAGCAGATCAGAAACCTTTGATTCAAAAGGAAAAGATTCAATGGTTACATTCAGTTCTTTGAGTTCAACCCTGTCTTTTCCGGAATCAAAATTATTTTTTAAAACTTCATACAATTCATAATATTCCATAGTAAGACAATTGAAGATTCATATTTATGAACTATCAATTTAGAGAATTATTATTGTAATCTATTGATTTTTAATAGTTAAATGTATTCTAGGCATAGGAGAAAAAGTAAACACCGGAACAGTAAGTATGACAATTCAAAATGCGTTACGGCAATTTAAAAAAATAATCAGCCATTCCCAGGCATTAGAGATTTTCAGCTTTTTAATTCAATAACTATCTGTAATCAATCCTGTTAGATTCAGTGTCTTCAAGCTGTTTAAGGATAGATTCTGGAATTTCATCACTGTCAATTGGAAAGCTGATGGAGTCTGAAATAAAGTTTTTTCTTTCTGCTTTCCTGAAGATTTCAAACAAAGCAATCGGCTCCTGATTGAAACTGATGCAGGTACTTATAAAATGGATTTCGTGGAGTTTATAGTCCGGATTCTTAAGCTTTTCTTTAATGTCTTTTATTCTTGAAATAAAATGCCGCTGGCGGATAAAAGTATTGCTGTTCATGATGATAAAAACATAATCTGAATACGCTGTAACCTTACCAAAATATTTATGGTGGTCACCGCCGCTTCTTTCAATAAAATATTCTCCGGTTGTCTCCGACTTATAAATTTCCATCGCAGAGCGCCATATACGGTCTTCCTTTGCCATTAAAGGATTATCAGGAAGGTTTCTGTTATAAGAATACCAGCAGCCTACCAGGCGGTCTAAAAGAGCTGTATTCAGATTTACATTATTGAGATCAATCTTCAGGTCATTAAAATTGAATGAATCTGTAGTGGAATTAATGAAATCTATATAATTGGAGTAACCCAGAACTTTAACAATGAGGCTCAGTTTTGCAAGGTTCGGTCTGCTCAGAACAGCATTTTCATTCTGCCTGAATTTTTTCAGTTTATTGATAATCAGGTGTTCATACAGGTAATTGGTCCCCAGAAGATCAGGTTCTTTTTTTATCTCTTTCTCTGAATGGTCATTGATAATAAGCTCATTCAGTTCTGCACTGATGTAGGACCATTCGGTTTTGGTAACGTCTTCCCAATGGTTTTTCTTCAAAAAGTGGTGGCTTAAGAAATTCATCAGTTTTTCAAGATGCAGTATATCTTCCTTTTTCATCTGTTTATTTTTTAGAGTCAGATTAATCTTAGTTTTATAAGACTAATTTAAGATTTTTATCAAACCAAAAAAGACTTTTGAGGGATTTTTATATTTTAAAATCCATTGATATTTGAATAGGAAACAAAATTTAAAACAATGGAAACAAGAATGTTATTAAAAGATGAATCCCTTTGGAACCGAATACAGGGATTTTCTCTGGATGTTCCGGGTGTTGATTTCCCTTTTTCAAAAAAACTGGCAAAAGAAGAAAGCTGGAGCCTTGATTTTGCAAAAAAAGCGATTGAAGAATATAAAAAGTTTGTTTATCTCTGCTGTATTCTTCCCAATGGAGCTTCTCCCAGTGAAATAGTGGATAAAGTATGGCATCTGCACCTGATCTATACCCAGAATTATTGGGAAGAATTCTGCCCGAATATTTTAAAAAGACCGCTTCACCATCACCCTTCTAAAGGAGGAAATGCAGAAAGAGTGAAGCATGAGAATTGGTTTGCAGACACAATGTCAGGTTACAGGAACATATTTCAGCAGGAAGCGCCTGAAGACATCTGGAAAGGGATGAGGAAAAAATCTAAAGTAAGACTATGGATGAAAAAAATGGGCTTCTTTGCTCCGGTTTTTATTTTACTGATGTTGTTCTCCTGTACAGAAGGAACAAATTTCACTGGATTACTGGTCACAGCAGTGGTTTTTGCCATTATTTTTATTTTGGGAATAATAACCTCATTTATGGGAGATAATGAAGTCTCCGATCCCAATAGGAAAGATAAGCAAAGCAGTGATGGAGGAGGAGGAGGAAGCTGCGGAGGATCAAGCTGCAGTGGAGGAGGTGGCTGTGGCGGAGGCTGCGGCGGTTGCGGGGGATGTGGTGGATAAAAATAATCTATATGAAAAAACTAATCATTCATTCAGCTTCGGCTGTAGTAAGCTTTATATGGCTTATAACAGTATGTCAGACTTTGAATCCAATTATTCTAAAAGGTCCGGATTTTCTGAAATTTTATCTCATTCTGGTTCTCGGATTCTATGTTTCGGTTTTTATTTTAAACTCCATGGGAGAAGCCATTTCGAAAACTGCATTTTATTTCATAGGCTTCATTTTTTTACTGGGAATGATAAAACTGATAAGAGGAATAATGTTGGGAAAACCCGTTGGATTTCTGGTTATGATTTTAATCCTGGAATGTATTGTGGCAGTGTTTCTTATCATGAGCCATATCAACAGAAAAATGAAGTAATTGTTTCATAAAAACAAACCCGAAACAAAACTGTTCCGGGCTTTATAATAAGGTGTTGAGATCAAATCTCTCACTTTTTTTCTTTTATGGGCTAGTAACCATATTTTCTAACCATAACGGAAGTGATAATCACTAAAATAAGGCTGATAGCAATATTCGAGTTTTCCGGATGAACAATTGACTGATAGAAATTATAACCGAAAATTGCGGATACAATAGCGATCAGGATGTTGTTTACATAAGCATAGCGGTTTCTTGCAGTTGTTTTCATAGTTGTTTTTTTATTGTTATTTACTCAGTAAGTATGACAACTTCAAAAACGTTACAGAAAAATTTAAAATTATTTCTTCAAAAACAATCCCACCATATTCTCAATCCTCAGATTTCAAAACCCAAATCTCATATCCCTTACGCAATCACACCGCTTCCTATAAGTTCCTCATCAATATACCATGAAGCAAACTGTCCTTCTGCAATAGCAGACTGAAGCTCATTGAACTCAATATATAATGCATTTTCAAACTGATACAATGTTGCTTTCTGCAAAGACTGTCTGTATCTGAATCTTGACATTACTTCCATGGATTCACCGTTCTGAAGTTTCATATCTTCACGTACCCAATGCAGTTCAGCATTATCAATTTTCAGTGCTTTTTTGTGAAGTCCCGGGAAGTGACTTCCTTCTCCCACGAAAATGATATTGTTTTCCATCTCTCTGGAGACAATAAAACAGCTTTCTTTGTGTCCTCCTATTCCAAGACCTTTACTTTGTCCGATCGTAAAAAACTGGGCTCCCTGATGTTTCCCGATTACTTTTCCGTCAGATTTTTTATAGTTGATTTTTCTGGATAAAAACTCAAGTTCTTCTTCTTTAGAGGCGAATTCCGGTTTTTCTTCCGAAAATAAAGGTGAATCTTTGAAAATTTCTACGATTTCCCCTTCATTAGGTTTTAATTGCTGCTGTAAAAATTGTGGCAGGCTCACTTTTCCGATAAAACACAATCCCTGGGAATCTTTTTTATCTGCAGTTACCAATCCGATTTCTTTTGCGATTTCTCTTACCTGAGGCTTTGTAAGTTCTCCGATAGGGAATAGCGCTTTTGAAAGTTGATCCTGGCTCAGCTGGCAAAGGAAATAAGACTGGTCTTTATTGTTGTCTTTTCCGGCAAGAAGATGGAAAATTTCTTTTCCGTTTTCGTCAAAAGTAGAATTTACCCTTGCATAATGTCCTGTTGCCACCTTATCTGCTCCCAATGACATTGCAGTCTTCATGAAAACATCGAACTTTACTTCTCTGTTACACAATACATCCGGGTTGGGAGTTCTTCCTTTTTCATATTCTGCAAACATATAGTCAACAATACGTTCCTTGTAAAGTTCACTCATATCTATCACCTGGAAAGGAATTCCAAGCTTCTGTGCCACCATAAGGGCATCATTACTGTCCTCAATCCAGGGACATTCATCTTCCAGGGTTACGGAAGCATCGTTCCAGTTTCTCATAAACAAAGCCACCACTTCATGGCCTTGCTGTTGCAGCAAATACGCTGCAACACTAGAATCTACACCTCCGGAGAGGCCTACTACTATTTTCATTGTATTTCAATTTTACGAAACTCTTAACGGGAGTTCTTAGTTTGATGCGGCAAAAATACAACTAAATAAATTCGTAAAAAAACCATAATTTTAAACATTGATAAAAACGATATTAATTGTAAACCCCATCATAAGGCACTAATAGCGGGTGATGTAAGGATACAATACCATCAAAAAACAAAATATATCTACATATGAAAAAGTTTATTATTTCTATGATGCTGATAAGCTCAGTATCAGCTTTTTCCCAGGTTTCAGTGGGTACCCAGGCAGAAGAAAGCAGCAAATGGACGTTTGGAGGAGGAATCGGACTCGGATTTGGGAGCAACAGTGCTTTTAATCTGTCTGCTTCACCAAGAGTAGGCTACAGACTTACGGATGATCTCGAAGCGGGAGTCGTGGGAAGTGTATCCTGGCAGACGTCCAATTATTATAAATCTACGATGTTTGGAGTAGGACCATTTGTGAATTACTATTTTGCCAGATCATTTTATGTGGGAGCAAACTATCAACATTATTTTGTAGATTATAAGGATAAATATTATGATTATAAATACAATACAGAAGAAAATGCTTTATACCTTGGAGGTGGATATATGCAGAGAATCGGAAATAACTCTTTTATGCAGCTTGGATTAATGTATAATGTGCTTTGGAAGGAAAATTCAAGTGTGTTTTCAAGCGGTCTGATCCCGAATATCGGTTTCGTAGTGGGGCTTTAATTTGATTTTGTATCGTTTATAATTGAATAATCTTTCGCAGATTTTAGAGATTAAGCAGGCTTGTCTTGAATAATCAGGAATTAGCTTTAGGCAAAACGTATAATAACAAAAGCCCCGGGAAATTTCCCGGGGCTTTTCTATTAAAATTAAATTATTTATTCAATTATGATTGAGAAGACTTTTCAGCAGCTGATTTTTTAGCTTTCTGCGTTTTTCCAATCAGTCCGTCTTTAGCATCATTAAGGTCAAGAACCACGGTTTCTCCTTCATTCAATTGTTTGTTTACCAGCATTTCTGCCAATAAGTCTTCAATATATTTCTGGATTGCTCGTTTCAATGGTCTTGCACCGAAATCTTTATCCCATCCTTTTTCAGAAATGAAATTTTTAGCATCTTCAGTCAAGTCAACTTTATATCCTAATTTTTCAATTCTGCCATACAATTTGTTCAATTCAATATCAATAATTTTCTTGATATCATCCTGAACGAGAGAGTTGAAGATCACAATGTCATCTATTCTGTTTAAGAATTCAGGAGCAAATGCTTTCTTAAGAGCACTTTCAATGGTGCTTCTCGCTCTTGTATCTGAGCTTGTCTTTTTAGCTGAAGTTCCGAATCCTACACCATCTCCAAAGTCTTTAAGATCTCTGGTTCCGATATTGGAAGTAAGGATAATAATCGTATTTCTGAAATCGATTTTTCTGCCTAAGCTGTCTGTAACATGACCTTCATCAAGGATCTGTAACAGAATATTGAATACATCCGGGTGAGCTTTTTCAATCTCATCCAAAAGAACCACGGCATAAGGTTTTCTTCTTACTGCTTCAGTCAGCTGACCACCTTCTTCGTATCCTACGTATCCCGGAGGCGCACCCACTAATCTTGAAACGGCGAATTTCTCCATGTATTCACTCATGTCAATTCTGATCAAAGATTCGTCAGATTCAAATAGCTCTCTTGCCATTACTTTAGCCAGCTCGGTTTTACCAACCCCAGTTGTTCCAAGGAAAATAAATGTACCGATAGGACGGTTCGGATCTTTAAGACCTGCTCTGTTTCTTTGAATTGCTTTCACAACTTTTTTCACTGCATCTTCCTGACCGATTACTTTTCCGTTCAGTTTTTCATCCATCTGCGCAAGTTTGTCAAGCTCATTTTTGCCAACTTTCGTTACAGGAACACCGCTCATCATAGAAACCACTTCCGCTACATTTTCTTCCGTTACGGTTTCTTTTTTCTCTTTTACATCTTTATCCCATTTTTCCTGGGCTGCATTCAGTTCCATCTGAAGACGTTCTTCTTCATCTTTCAGCTTTCTTGCCTCAAGATAGTCCTGAGCTTTTACAGCTTTCTGCTTCAGTTCTTTGATATCTTCGATTTTCTTTTCAAAATCAATGATTTCGGTAGGAACTTTCATGTTTTTGATATAAACTCGTGATCCCGCCTCGTCCATTGCATCAATAGCTTTGTCCGGTAAGAAACGGTCTGTAATATATCTCGATGTCAGATTCACACACGCCGTGATGGCTTCAGGAGTATAAATTACATTGTGGTGCTCTTCATACTTATCTTTGATCTGGTTCAGAATCTGAATGGTTTCATCAATAGAAGTAGGTTCCACCATTACTTTCTGGAATCTTCTTTCTAAAGCACCGTCTTTTTCAATATACTGACGGTATTCATCCAGAGTTGTAGCCCCGATGCATTGAATTTCGCCTCTTGCCAAAGCAGGTTTGAACATATTGGATGCATCTAAACTTCCTGTAGAACTTCCCGCTCCTACAATAGTATGAAGCTCATCAATAAATAGGATGACATCTCTGTTTTTTTCCAGTTCCGTCATGATGGCCTTCATTCTTTCTTCAAACTGACCACGGTATTTAGTTCCGGCAACTAAACTTGCCAGGTCTAAAGTGATCACACGTTTCCCGTAAAGAACTCTTGACACTTTTTTCTGTTGAATTCTTAATGCTAAACCTTCAGCAATAGCAGATTTACCAACCCCTGGCTCTCCAATAAGAAGAGGGTTGTTTTTCTTTCTGCGGGATAAGATCTGAGAAACTCTCTCAATTTCTTTTTCACGCCCGATTACTGGGTCCAGTTTTCCATCTCTAGCCAAAGAAGTAAGGTCTCTACCAAAGTTATCCAATGTAGGTGTTTTACTTTTTGCAGAACCTAGATTTCCTGTAGGCTTTCTCATTTGCTCAAATTCTTCTCTCTCATCATCATCATCGTAAGCACTCATCTGTGGTGACTGCCCTGAATTTTTAAGCATAGTCTGGTATTCTCTTGAAACTCCTTCATAGTCGATGTCATAAGCTCCCAGAATATTTGAAGTAGGATCCTCATATTTATAAAGAATACCTAAAAGCAGGTGAACGGTATTAATTTCATTGCTTTTATATTGACGGCATTCTAACTCTGCACGTTTAATGGCATGATCTGCCATCTTAGTGAAAGAAATATTGGTAACCTCTTCAGAAATGGGATTAAGACTTGCTGTATTTAAAGTTTCAATTTTTCTTCTGATTTGTGTTAAATCCGCATTAAGGTTTTGAAGGATTTCTTTTGCAGAGTTTTCCGTTTTTATAATACCTAAAAGTAGATGTTCTGTATTAAGAAATTCACTTTTCAGCCTTTTAGCTTCGCTTTTGCTTTGTTTGAACACCTGGCTCAAACCTTGTGAAAACTTATAATCCATAATATATCTCATTAGAACAAAGGCAACATTACCTTTTATTCATTATCTAAATTACAAATATTTTACCAAAAATCAATTAATGACTTTATGGCAGAAAAAATTTTATTATCTTATTGAAAATGATTAAGTTTGTTATCCTTAAATTTTCCCCATGAATACTGAAATTACAACCTACATCGGCTATTCTGCTTCTCTTTTTATTGTATTGAGTTTCATACTGAAAGATGTAAGAAAAATCAGAGTAGTCAACATGATCGGCTGTATTTGTTTTGTCATTTATGGTATCTTCAATGGAATGCTTTGGCCGGTTATCATTCCAAACGGGCTCATTTGTTTCATTCAGATCTATTATTTAATACTAGACAGGAAAAACTAATGAAGAAAAAAATACTAGTATCTGCCTTTAGCAGTTTGTATACCGATCAGCGAATAGAAAAGGTATGCAAAACCCTTTTTGACAACGGATATCCCATTGAACTGATTGGAAACAATTGGGAAGGAAATGAGGCAATGGAACGGCCTTATCCTTTTTCTAGAATAGGATTGAGATCAAAAAGCCTAAAGACAGCTTACTTTGAGTTCAATTGGAAATTATACCATGAACTTAAGAAAAAAGCGGACAAAGATACTATCCTTCATGCCAATGACATTGATGCACTTCTGCCAAATTATCTCATTGCCAAAAAAATGAACATTCCATTGGTCTTTGACAGTCATGAAATTTTTACGGAAATGCCATCGGTTCAAAAGAGGTTTTCCCAGAAATTCTGGCGAGTGCTTGAAAGAAAGCTGGTTCCTCATATGAAACTGATGATGACAGAAAGCGAAAGCTATGCAGAATGGTTTCATGAAAAATATAATGTGAACCCGGTAGTTGTCAGAAATATTCCGAGAAAAATTCTTTCTGCCCCCGAAATTCCACAGAATCATCCTAAGATTATTTTGTATCAGGGAGCGATTAATCAATCCAGAGGAATAGAAAAAATGATTGTGGCAATGCATCACATTAAAGATGCTGTTCTGAAAATCGCCGGTGACGGACCAAAGAAAAAAGAATATGAAGATCTTGTCATTCAGGAGAAACTTCAGGATAAAGTATTTTTCCTGGGTAAACTGAAACCGGAAAATCTCAGGGAAATAACCAAAACTGCCGATGCAGGGTTCAGTCTTGAAGAAAACAACGGAGTAAGCTATTATTACTCACTCCCCAATAAGGTTTGTGATTATATCCAGTCCAGAGTGCCGCTTGTTATGATTAATTTTCCGGAAATGCAGCGTATAAAAAATCAGTTTAATGTAGGCGAAATCATTACAGATCATCAGCCTGAAACGATTGAAAAAGCCATTAATTTGGTTCTTGAAAGAGGAAGACTGTATTATCAGAGCGAACTTAACAAAGCTGCAGATGTATTTTGCTGGGAGAACGAAGAAACAAAAATCCTTGAGCTTTTTGAAAAAGCATCCCACTAATAACTTTTACAAAATTGGTTATCTTTGCAAAAGAAATTTGATTAAAAATGACCATTAAAGAAAAACAGCAGGAAATAATTGACGAATTTGCTTTTCTTGACGATTGGGAGCAAAAGTACGAGTACATCATTGATCTTGGAAAAGAACTGAAAGGCCTGCCGGAAGAAAGAAAAACAGAAGAAAATCTGATAAAAGGCTGCCAGAGTAAAGTTTGGATTGATGCTGAATTTAAAGATGGGAAACTTTTCTTTAATGCAGATTCTGACGGTATTTTACCCAAAGGAATTGTTTCTCTTTTAGTAAGTATTTATAGCGGGCATTCCACTCAGGAAATTCTGGATTCTGATTTTGATTTTATTGCTGAAATAGGGTTACAGGAATTTCTTTCGCCATCCAGAGCTAACGGATTGATGGCAATGACCAAGCAGATCAAGTTTTATGCAGTTGCCTATCAACTGAAATCATAGCCGTGACAAAAATTTTAGCATATCGTTTTTCCGCATTCGGAGATGTTGCGATGACTGTGCCTGTTTTCAGAGAATTTCTGGAGCAGAACCCCGGTGTGGAAATTATTATGGTGTCCAGAAAAAATTTTGAAGCCCTGTTTGCAGGAGTCCCTAATGTGACCTTTAAAGGCATTGATCTGGATGATTATAAAGGTCTCTTTGGACTGAGGAGACTGAGCAATGAACTGATCAGGGAGTTTAATCCGGATTGTATTGCCAATCTTCACGATGTGATCCGGACCAAGGTTTTAGACCGGATATATAGAAGAAAGGGGCTTAAAGTTTTCAAAATAGATAAGGGTAAAGAGGAAAAAGAGCACCTTACGGATGTTTGGAATCTCGAGAAAGTACAGCTGAAAAAAACAGTGGAGCGCTATGCTGATGTATTCCGGAAAATGGGATTCAAAGTTGAGCTTTCACATCAACTCAGACCAACTTCGGAGCATCAATCAGGGATTGGTTTTGCCCCTTTTGCCCAACACAAAGGAAAAATGCTTCCTCTGGAAAAATCCTATGAACTGGTCAGAATTCTGGCTCAGAAACATACTGTATATTTCTTTGGTGGAGGTAAAAAAGAAACAGAGACCCTTGAAAGATGGGAAAGTGAGATTCCTAATACCAAAAATCTTTCCGGAAAATTAAACCTTACTGAAGAACTCAATCATATTGCCGGGCTGGAACTGATGATTTCCATGGATTCTGCGAATATGCATCTTGCCAGTCTTGTAGGAACGAGATGTGTTTCTATTTGGGGAGCTACCCATCCATATGCCGGGTTTTTAGGATTCGGACAGAGTGAAGAAGATGTTGTTCAGGTAAAAGATCTTACCTGCAGGCCGTGTTCTGTTTTTGGAGATAAAGAATGTTACAGAGGAGACTGGGCTTGTCTTGAGGAATTTAATATCCAGAAAGTGATAGATAGGGTTAATTTTTAAAAATAATCTTTACAATCTCTTCGGCTTTAGCATGATCCGAGTGTGTGTTTTCTAAGATTTGCTTTCTTTTTTCAGTATCATTATAGTCTTTTTCAGCAGAGGCAATAATCTGTTGGCGAATTTCGGCCATATCAGCTCCATAAAGGCATAAATCCTTCAAAGCAGGATCATCTGTAATACTTCCATTAATAATCACAAAACGACTGTTGTAAAGGGTGTTGAAAAGCTTCACCTTTGTTCCTGAATTCTGATAAGAAATCAGAATATTTGCATGAGCATTTTCCAGAAGATGATGAAGATTTTCTGTAGTACGAATAGGAACGAGGGTGATATTTTCAACTGCAGATATTTTCCTTTTAATGTCTTCACTGGCACGATCGGAGGCAACAACAAGTTTATACTGTGGAAGAGTTTTGAATAAATCAAGAGTTTCAATAAGTGCCTTTTTGTTATCAGCTGTGGTGAGATCTCCATGAAAAAGAAAGTAATTCCCTTTTCTATCCAGTTGCCTTACTGATGGATTGCCATGGAAAATATGGACCAACCGGGCATTTCCCGAATAAGCCTCCACTTCATTATATTCCTTTTCAGACAGGCAGAACACAGTTTCAAACTTCTTTAAAAGCTTTTTCTGATATCCTTTATATTTTAAAGATTCAATTCTGTAAACAATCTTTTTGAAAATATTTTTTTCTGATAATGAAAGACCTTTGTAATACTCTGTTTCGTTGTTGTGATGGCGGAGATATAGTTTGTGTCTGCTGTATTTCAGAAACCTGATGATGGATGTTGTCTGCAGGCCTTCAAACAATATTGGAGCCTGAATGCTTTCCAGATTTTTAAGAAGCAGATCAGAATCTCTTATTACAGCAGCGAAAGGAATTTTTGAGAAATAAAGAAGGAGATTTTTTTTCTTTTCATAAAAAAACACATTTTCTGTACTTTCCTCAACTTCCGGATCAATCTTTACAGGAATTTTGTCTACAAAACAATGAAGGTGGATTCTTATTCCCAGATCAGATAAGGCCTTGATCTTATAATACACGTCAATAATTCCACCATAAGAAGGAGGGTAGGGATAGTTGAATGATATGATATGGAGTTCCTTCACGTCAAGCAGATTCAAATGCAGACAAAGGTAAATAAATATAAGGAAAAGTGGTAAGGGAACTCTTAAATAGCCTAGGAATAAAACAAAAAAATCTCCCAATTTCTTGAGAGATTTCTGTGGGTCCTGAGGGATTCGAACCCCCGACCCTCTGGGTGTAAACCAGATGCTCTGAACCAACTGAGCTAAGAACCCGAATTTTTTTGAAAGGTTTCGTTTCCTTTTCTGTGGGTCCTGAGGGATTCGAACCCCCGACCCTCTGGGTGTAAACCAGATGCTCTGAACCAACTGAGCTAAGAACCCTCTAGACTTGTTCTCTTGTTTAGAGTGGTGCAAATATACGACTTATTCTTTAATCTCCAAATTTTTTTCTAAAAAATCTCCCACTACAAAGTTGCTTCCGCCGATGAAAATCATTTCCTCGTTTGTACATCGTTCTTTTGCAGCAAGATACGCTTCCTGTACAGAATCAAAAATTTTATAAAAAATTTTCGCCTCCTGAAGTAGATTTTCATAGTCTTCCGGGTGTCTTCCCCTGTTGACAGATGGTTTTGCAAAATAAAACTCAGAATTTTCAGGAAGTAAATTCATCACATCATCTATTTTTTTGTCATTCACAAACCCCAAAATGACATGCTTGTGGCGGCCAATTGAATTTAATTGTGAAAAAACATACTCCAAACCTGCCTGATTGTGTCCCGTATCACAAATCGTAAGCGGATTTTTTGAAAATTCAAACCATCGGCCAATGAATCCGGTATTCTGATGAACATGGAGTAGCCCGGTTTCAAGATCTTTTTCAGAAATATGTACCCCCAGTTTTCTTAATTCTTCTACCGCAGCCAATACCACTCTGATATTCTTCTTTTGATAATTTCCTTTCAGATCAGAGGTAAGGGCTGTCTCAATAAAAGTTGCATCTATAAATGGAGCATTTTCTTTTATTGCTTGCTCTCTGATGATGTTTTTGACTACTTCATTTTCATCACCGGAGATAACTGGGATTTTGCTTTTAATAATTCCTGCTTTCTCTGCTGCAATTTCTTCAATGGTATCTCCCAAAATATTCTGATGATCCAGTTGAACATTTGTAATCGCAGAAATCAGAGGTTTAATAATGTTTGTTGAATCCAGTCTTCCTCCCAATCCAACTTCAATAATGGCAAAATCCACCTGCTGCTGATAGAAATATTCAAAGGCCATTATGGTAGTAAACTCAAAAAATGAAGGCCGGATATCTTCAGGAAGTTTTCTTAATTTCTGAATAAAATCAAAGACAAATTCCTTATTACAGTTTTTTCCGTTAACCTTAATACGCTCCGTAAAGTCTATCAAATGCGGGGAGTTGTATAATCCAGTTTTATAACCAGCCTCCTGAAGAACCGATGCCAGCATATTGCTTGAAGAACCTTTTCCATTGGTTCCGCCAATGTGGATACACTTTATTTTATCCTGGGGATTTCCAAAGAAAGCACAAAGCTTGATGATATTGTCAAGTCCAGGTTTATAAGCCTTCTGTCCATCTATCTGATAGTTGGGCATCTGTACGAAAAGCCAGTCAATAGCTTCCTGATATTGTTCATTTGTCATGATACAAAATTCTCAAAAGTTTTATTAAAATGAAACTATTTTTTTCAATCTGTAACTTTTTTATATTTACTTCGTCTAATAGGGAAAAATCTTAATATAAAATCGCTGTGATTTGTAGGTACAGATACTGAATGAAGATGACGCGATTCTATATGACCATTAAAAACAAATAAACATCTACATAATATGAAAAAAGTTTGGATTATCGTTTTTGGACTAAGCTGTCTGGGTTTAAGTGCTCAGAAGAAATGGTCCTTAAAAGAATGTGTAAGCTATGCAGTGGAGCATAATCTTCAGGTTATCCAAAATCAATATACCAAGCAAAACCAGGAATACAACCTTAAAGCAGCTAAAAGAGATTATTTACCTTCTGTATCAGGGAGTATTACGAATGGGGTGAGTTTTGGACAAGGATCATTGGGAGCAGGAAGCTATAGAAACGATAGATTCAATAACAGTATTGGTGTAGGTGCCGATGTTTTGGTCTATAATAATGGGAGATTAGAGAAGAATGTAAGAAAAATCCAGTTTGATGTAGAAGCTAGCCAGTATGATATTGAAGCAATCAAAAATGATATCTCGGTACAAATTGCACAACAATATTTAACAGCTTTATTGAACAAAGAAATTGTTAAGATTTCTCAAAGCGCTGTAGAAAATGCTAAAAAGCAGTATGACAGAGCAAGGATAACCACACAGGTTGGAACTACCGCTCAGACCGTTTTAGCGGAAGCAGAAGCAGCTTTGGCGAGAGAAAAGCAGAATCTTAAAACAGCAGAGGTTAATGTAGGAAGAGCTCTTTTTGCAATCGCTCAGCTTTTACAGCTTTCAGATTATAAGGATTTTGATGTGGAAAATGTAGAAATTCCTGAAGCATTGGATTCACAGCTGGTAACTGCTGACGAGGTTCTTACAAAAGCTTATGATGGACAACCCCAGATAAAAGCAGCCGAAAGCAGGATAAGATCTGCCGAAGCACAAACTGAAGTAAGTAAAACAGCATTCTGGCCTACATTAACGGCTAGTGCCGGTCTTAATACGTTCTACAATAAATCATTTAATGTTCCTCCTGGTGTTGTGCAGGGAACTTTTTTTGAGCAATATAAAGATCAGTTTGGACAAAATGTAGGATTGTCACTTAATATTCCTATCTTCAATAAAGGGAAAACAAAACTACAGGTTGAGCAGTCTAAGTTAAATGAAAGTGTTAGCAAAATTTCCCTTGAACAGCAGAAACAAACGGTAAGACAAAATGTACAGAAGGCTCAGTTTGATGCTGATGCCAACTATGAAACATATCTTGCTGCAGTAGAAGCAGAAAAAAGCTCGAAACTGGCTCTTGATTTTGCGGATAAAAGCTATGCTGCCGGAAGAACAACAATCTATGACGTAAATGTGGCGAGAAATAATTATGCAAATGCACAGGGATCAGTAGCGCAGGCAAAATATAATTATCTTTTTAGTCTTAAACTATTGAATTTCTATGCGGGAATTCCATTAAGTTTGTAAAATGTCTATCCAATCATTAGAAAAATATTTACCTCAAAACAATACTCTTAAATATTTAAGAATCTGGTTTTCAGATTACTATATACATATAAAAGTTACAAGAAACAGGAATTCAAAACTGGGAGATTACAGAAGACTTCCGGACAATTCCCATGAAATAACGGTAAACTCTACGCTTACCCCGCAGCTTTTTTTCTTTGTGCTGACTCATGAGCTCGCGCACCTGATTGCGTTTGAAAAATATGGACGAAAAATCTCTCCTCACGGTAACGAATGGAAAGAAACTTTCAGAAATATGCTCCTGGAAAGTCTTGAAATTTATGATGAAGAGCTGAAACCTATCATTATAAAATTTTCAAAATCACCCAAAGCGAACTTCATGGCCAGCCCTGATCTGGTAAGGTATTTTCATACTGAGAAACAAGATGATACTCTTCATTTTATTGAGGAACTTCAGAAGGGTGAGTTTTTTATATACCGCAACGAAAAGTATTTATTAGAAGGTCTAGTTAAAAAAAACTATCTTTGTAAGAACCTGGCTACTGGAAGGAAGTATTCTTTCAAGCCATTAGCCAGGGTAGAAAAATGTAGCTAATAATGTTAAAATCAGATAGATACTGCGTTATAATGGCGGGAGGAATCGGGAGCCGATTCTGGCCGATGAGCACGCAGAAATTTCCAAAACAGTTTCAGGATATTTTAGGTACCGGGCGTACTATGATTCAGCAGACCTATGACAGAATCAGCAAGGCAATTCCTAAAGAACAAATATTCGTGATTACGAATAAAGAGTATGTGGCTCTTTCCCATCAGCAGCTTCCGGAGATTCCTGAAGAAAATATTGTGGGTGAACCGCTTATGAAGAATACAGCTGCATGTAACCTGTATATGGCCAACAAGATTGCTGAGATCAATCCGGATGCAACAATGATTGTGCTTCCTGCGGATCACCTGATCCTTAAAGAAGATGTATTTTTGGAAAAAGTGGAGCTGGCATTTGAGGTGGCTTCTAAACATGATTATCTGGTAACATTAGGGATTACCCCAACAAGGCCTGATACAGGTTACGGCTACATTCAGTTTGTAGAAAAGAAGGGTTCAGATTATTTTAAAGTCAAAACATTCACAGAAAAACCGATCCTTGAAATTGCCCAAAGCTTCTTAGAGAGCGGTGATTTCCTTTGGAATGCGGGTATTTTTATATGGAACGTAAAAAGTATTCACCACGCTTTTGACCTTTATCTTCCGGAGATGATGCAGCATTTTATGGCTTGTGAATACAATTCAGAAAAGGAAAACAGCTGTATTGAAACCATTTATCCAAAAGTTCAGAAAATTTCAATTGATAACGGAATTTTAGAAAAAGCAAAGAATGTATATGTGATTCCATCGGATTTAGGATGGAGTGATCTGGGAACATGGACTTCTGTTTACGAAAATACAGAAAAAGACAAAGACGGAAATGCTGTGAAATTAAAGCATTTGCTTTCCTATAATTCAAAAGGAAACATAATCCGTCTGAGAAATAATAACAAGGCGGTAATCATTGACGGTCTTGAAAACTACATTGTTGTAGATACCGATAAAGCACTTCTTATCTGCCCGCGCGATAATGACCAGCTTATAAAGGATTATGTCCTTGACTTAAAAAACTTCAAGAAAGGAGATAAGTTTATGTAATATTTGGTATATTTTCTGCTGATTCTTAAATTATGATTAAAGCTGCAACCCAATTTATAATTCTTACATTTTTACTTTTGGGAGTCATAGGATATTCTCAGGAGAAGAAAAAATTTTCAAGCATTCCAAATATTTTACAGCAGGTGAACCCAAGCAATAAGGTAGACTCATGGATATTGGTATACAACAGCTATGGAAAAGGTGAAGAAATAAAGATTTCGGGTAAGGTGAATTATACCCCTCAGTTCTCAGGGTTTAATCTTTTTCCCAGTGAAGACAGCTTTTATTATATTGCTTATTCAGAAGGAGGTAAAGTAAATTATGTTACCGATGTTGAGGGACTTAAGAAGTTCATAGACAAGGTTGATAATGCTCAGGAAGCTGCTGTAATGCTGGCTGCGGAAGGATATATGGTAGATGAGGAATTCAAAGACCTTGCGGGTAACTATCATGAAGACAAATCGAATTATTATCTGGACCTTGGAAAACTGACCTCAAAGGAGTGTCCTTATCAGAAAACGCATTATACAGTGACTGTAAACAAATCAACAGGCGCTGTAAGCAATGTAAAGGACAATGGAACCTATATTGAGCTTTACAATAAAAAATGTGCTAATAACCCGAGACTTTTAAAAATCGAAAAAAAAGAAGAACCAAAGAAAGATGAGCCTAAAAAAACACCCAAACGCAGATAATACCTATGAGACTGAACGATTAATACTTCGTCCGATGTCTCGTGATGACAGAGATTTTGTCTTTGAACTTTATAACAGACCAAAATTTATCCAACATATCGGCAATCGTAATGTTAATAGTATTGAAGATGCCGAAAACTATATCCTGAACAGATTTGCTCCACAGATTGAAAGGCTGGGATTCGGAAACTATCTTTTATTAACTAAAGACAGAAACGAAAAAGTAGGAGCAGTAGGAATCTTCGAAAGAGAAGGTCTTGATATTGTGGATATCGGGTATTCTCTACTGGAAGAATTTGAAGGTAAAGGATATGCTTTTGAGGCTGCTCAGAAAGTCAAATCTATTGGTATGGATGAGTTTGGATTATCAAAAATATCTGCTATCATTTCAAAAGATAACGTTTCTTCTCAAAAGCTGATCGAAAAGTTGGGATTAAGGTTTAAAAAACATGTAACTCTTCCCGGAGAAACCGAAGAATTGAATTATTACGAAACAGAATAATATAAATTCTAAAAAAATCCACCAATAACACTTTTATATTCCTGTGCTATTGGTGGAAATATTTGTTTTAAAGAGAAAATTATCCTTCCAGAATCTGTTCAGCGGCAGTCTTAGAAGTCACTTTTTCAATTACTCTTGTACAAACGCCATTTTCATCAAAAATAAAAGTGGTTCTTACAATTCCCATATAGGTTTTTCCAAATGTTTTTTTCTCCTGCCATACCCCGAATTTTTCAATAATATTACGGTTTTCGTCTGCAATAAGATCATAAGGAAAAGCAAATTTGCTGTGGAAATTCTTCTGCTTTTTTACAGAATCACCACTTATTCCCAATAATTGAAATCCTGCTTTTTTAAGCTTAGCATAGTTATCGCTCAGGTTGCAGGCTTCCACAGTGCAGGTTGGCGTATTCGCTTGTGGATAAAAGAAAACCACTAGTTTTTTTCCAATTAATTTTGATGAGGTTACTGTTTCTCCATCTTGATTGAGTTCTTCAAATTCAGGTAATTTATCTCCAACTTTCAGCATAATGATTTAATTTTGTTCAAATTTAAGCGTTACATGACAAAAAAACAAAGAGCTGAGCTCGTTCAGATAGAACTGGATAAATTATATCCTACAACGCCTATTCCGTTAGATCACACTGATCCGTATACATTGATGGTTGCAGTAGCACTTTCTGCACAGACCACAGATAAAAAAGTAAACCAGGTTACCCCTGACCTTTTTGCGGTAGCAGGAACGCCACAAAGAATGGCTAAGCTGGAAGAATTTGAAATCAAAGAACTGATCAAAGAAATAGGACTGTCCAATACAAAGGCCAAAAACCTGAAAAGAATGGCTGAACTTCTGTTAGAAAGACACAACGGTATTGTTCCTCAGACTTATGAGGAATTGGAGGCGCTTCCGGGAGTAGGGCACAAAACTGCATCGGTAGTAATGAGTCAGGGATTTGGGTTTCCTGCTTTCCCTGTGGATACCCATATCCATCGTCTGATGACACAGTGGAAGCTTACTTCAGGGAAAAATGTGGTGGAAACCGAGCGTGATGCAAAGAGCTTATTTCCAGAAGAAGTATGGAATAAACTTCACCTTCAGATCATTTTCTATGGAAGAGAATATTCTCCGGCAAGAGGGAAAGGAGAGAAGGACTTTATTACGAAAATGATGTTTGAGAAATAATTTTCTCATTGAGACGCAATAAATTTCCTTCTGAAAATAAGAGGAAATTTCAATAGAGTTATTTCAAGTAATATAAAATGTTTGTAGACAGGGTCTTTGTGTCCTTTAGTTAAATTTAGAAAGATTAAGAATTTTTGAATTTTACACTATGTCAAGATTCAAAACCTTGACATGGTGTGATAAAAAGGTAATTAATAATCCAACAACCTTCTGTGGTAATTGATCTGTCCCAAATGGTAATCCAGGTGAGCAATCAGGTGAATCAGAAAGTAATCTGTAGTCATTTTATTTTCAAAAACAACCAGAGGGTATTCTTTTTTCAGATCTTCTTCAGATAATTTAGAAAGAGTAGACTCTATCATTGTTATAGTTGCCTCTATTTTTTCAATAAGTTCGGATCTTGGAACATCTTTTAAGTAAAACTCCAGGTCACGTTGTCTTACGTATCCTGTGTTTCCAAGATGCGTTCCTATAAAATGGTTGAGGTTTCCAACCAAATGAAGAACCAGGTTACCTGCAGAATTGGCTATGTTTTTATCAATTTTCCATAGATTTTCTTCATTTTGATAGGCTTCTATCTCTGTTTTTAATTTGTTCAAATCTCTATTATAGAGAGATCTAAGGCTTTCTGTGATCATATCAATTTATTGTATTGTAGTTTTAAAATATCCTCTGAAGTGTTTATAAACCAAGCTGTCAATCTTGCATTTATAATCTATGAATCCATAAATACTGTCATTTTTGTTGAATCTGTTGGTGTTTAGAATCAGTTTTTGTTCTGAAACTTTAGATTTTATGAATTTTTTTTCACCTTTTAAGGTTTTAGGATCAATATCTTTTATATAAAACTGATTATTGAAGACTTTTACTAAAACGCCATTTCCAAAATATCCATTATCATTGTTTAGCAAGATATTTAAAGTGTCATTCTGATATTGGGCTTTACATTTATAATCTTCAAACAGAAATGATCCTTTAAGAAGGCCATCATAATAAAATGCTTTCTGAACAATGTAGGCTGTTCTTGTTTTACTTTCAATAATTTCACTGTTATACAGCTTCAGCTCTGGATATTTGGAAAGCTGCCGAATTGTATCTTGGGTGGGTAAGTTTTGATCAACAGTAATTTTTTCAAAATTTTGATCCTTTTGACAGCTTAAGGCAGTCAATAAAATAACTGCGAAAAACAAAAATAGTTTCATAAGAAACTATTTTTGTTTTTGAGCCCAAAGCTCCATTTTTCTGTTCAGAACATCCAAAGGAAGACATCCCTGGCTTAATACTTCATCATGGAAACTTGCCAGATTGAATTTGTTTCCAAGTTCTTTCTGATACTTTTCTCTCAGTTCACGGATTCTTAAAGAACCTATTTTGTAGCCTAAAGCCTGTCCGGGCATTGCCATATATCTTTCTACTTCAGCTGTGGCAGATCCCTCATCGTAAGAAATATTGCTTAAGAAATATTTAATGGCTTCTTCTCTTGACATTTTTCCGGTGTGAAGTCCTGTGTCTACTACCAATCTTACAGCTCTCAGCATCTGATCGCTCAGGTATCCCATTTTCTGATAAGGATCTGTATACAAACCGAATTCAGGGCCTAAAGTTTCACAATAATGTGCCCAGCCTTCTCCATAAGCTCCAAACCATCCGAATCTCATGAATTTAGGAAGTTTAGTATTCTCCTGTTGTAAAGAAACCTGGTAATGATGCCCTGGAATGGCTTCATGAAGGAAAAGAGACTCCATTCCTGAAGTAACATTGAACTTGGTAGGATCGGGAAGCGGAACATAAAATATACCCGCTCTTTTTCCATCGGGAGTTCCCGGGATGTATTCTGCACTGGCGCTTGCCTCTCTGAATTTCTCTGTCTGTCGGATTTCAAACTTTGTTTTTGGAGTTACGTTAAACATCGTTTTCAGTTTCGGAGTAATCTTCGTCAGAATACCATTGAAGGCATTTAAAACTTCCTTTGAGGTTTTATAAGGCATTGCTTTTGGATCCGTTTTTACAAAAGTGATGAACTCTTCCAGACTTCCGGTAAAACCAACCTGCTGTTTTACTTTTTCCATTTCTGCACGAAGCATAGCCACCTGCTGCTGCCCGATTTTATTGATCTCATCAGGTGATTTCTTGGTAGTTGTCCAGCTTTTTACATAATAGCTGTAGATTTCATTTCCATTAGGAAGGCTGTTGTATCCGTCTGTATCTCTTGCTTTTGGAAGATAGTCTTTTTCAAGAAAAGCTCCCATTTTAGCATATGCTGGAATAATTTTTTGGGTAATAGCATCCTTGTAAAGTGCTGAGAATTTGTCTTTTTGATCCTGAGTGAAGCTTTTCGGGAAATTTCTGATCGGGCCGTAGAAAATATTTTTTTCCATATCAGATGTTGTGATTTCCTCTGCTTTCATCTGAGGAATCATTTTAATCACCAGTTTTTTAGGAAGTACAACTTTATTATTGATTCCTTCACGGAAGTTATCTGCTGCTGCATTCATCCATTCCGGGAATTTTTCCATTCTTTTCAGCCAGTCGCTGTAATCTTTTTCGGTTTTGAAAGGCTGGCTGCCCTGTCCGCTTCCATACAGCGGAAAAGTAAGTGGAAGGCCCCCGAATTGGGTAAAAGGAATATATTCCGGATGATAGGCATAGGCCTCGATTTTATCTTTTAAAGTATAATCCAGTACATCATACACCACTTTATCCTCATCAGAAAGAGTTTTGTAATCTACATGCTCCAGCTGCTTCTGCACAGAATTGTAGAAAGCGATTTCTCCTGAGATAAAATCTTTATCTATATTGATCGGAAGCTGGTCGTTATACCTTGTATCTCCCTGAGAAGTAGCATCTAAGGGGTAGAGCTTAAGATACTGCTCATAATAGTTGGAAGCAATAGAATCCAGGTTGCTGGGCGTCACTTTCGTAAGGGGAGAATCCGATTTTTTGCATGAAGCAAGACCGATTATCAATCCCATTCCTAGAATACTCTTCAATATAATGTTTTTCATTTTCAGAATCTTTATGAAAACAAAAGTAAGTATTATTGGGATATTCAGACTTATGGTATGAGTTGATTTTAAAAAATTATTTTCAAAATCCTTTCAACTTTGAATCAATTTTTTATCTTTGTCTAAAACGTTTAACAATCATATTATTACAGTTCTTTTTTAAGAAAAAATGAAAGGGATTTTAAAAATTTACCATCCGGAGGAGACGCTAAAATACAATATCAGAAATACTTATTGTAAGGCAGTTTACAGCAACCAACAACATTTTTTAGAGGTTGAAGTTATTACGGATGACAGTTTGGATCACGTAGACGATGATTCATTACAGTACAACTTTCCGCAGCTTTCACTTGAAGTTTTTGATTTTCCTATCGAATCAGCGGAAATAGAAGGAAAAACTATCACAATCAATGACTCTGATGAAGAAACCTACACAGAAGTAGATCTTTTCGATGACGAAGATGCCTATATCTATGACAATGAGCTTCTTTTTGATAAAAATGAAGAAGGAGAGCTTCAGGTCATCTGGAAAGGTACCATTGATGATTTCTATACCGGATCAGATACACCAATTCCTTTTAGATTAAAATGCGAATTCAGGCAGGATGATATTGAGGTAGACGAAGACTAACAAAAGTTTCTATCTTTTTTAATACCGAGTTTCTTTTCAAAATTATTTTTGGAGAGAAATTTGCTATTGATAGAATTGTAACAAATTTTAAGTTGTTTTTAAGCAATTTTTAAGAGTTCAATTCATAATATTCTACTACATTTGTCGTTGAAAATTTAATAAAATTCACATTTAATGCTGTTAACGGAACTTTCTCAGATTTTATTTGCACAAATCGCCACACCTGCAGTTGCTGCAGACAACTTAGAGTTCTCATTCTGGAAAATTATGTTCCATGGAGGAGCGTTCGCTAAAATAGTGATGGTCACGGTATTGCTGTTGGGAATATTTTCTCTGTACCTGTTTTTTGAAAGATTCTTCTTTATCAAAAGACTGACTTCAAAAACGGATTCCAACTTCATGAACAATATTGAAGACTTTATCAAAGCAGGAAAAATAGAGGCTGCGACAGATTATTGTAAAACACAAAACTCTCCGGAAGGAAGAATTTTAGAAAAAGGAATTTCAAGATTAGGACGTCCTGTTTCTGATATTGTAAGTGCTATGGAAGCACAGGCCCAGGTAGAGGTTGCCAATATGGAGAAAAACCTTAACCTTTTGGCTGTAGTACCGAGTATTGCGCCAATGTTGGGACTTTTGGGTACGGTAATCGGGATGATTATTGCTTTCTTTAATTTATCCCACGCTACAGGATCTTTCTCTCCGAAAACACTTTCAGAAGGTATTTATACCGCTTTGGGACAAACCGCTGTAGGTTTAGCAGTAGCAATTCCTGCTAATTTCTGTTACAATATCCTTTTGACAAGGATTGATAAATTTGTACTGAAGGCTCAGAATATGTCAGGAGAATTTTTAGACCTTATCAACAAACCTTTATAAATCTTTCTTAAGATGAAAATTCAGAGAAGAAATAAAGCAAACCCGGAATTTAGTTTAGCAGCGATGACAGACGTTATCCTGTTGATGCTGATTTTCTTTATGATCACATCTTCTGCAGCCAATCAAAGTGCGATTGATGTGAATCTGCCGAAAGCCGGAGCTGTTGATGATAATATACCAAATCCTGTGACGGTAAGCATCAAGCCGGACGGTTCATTCTTTGTAGATGATAATCCTGTCAATAAAGGGGAACTGGAGAAGACTATTGTAGATAAATTGGCTGGTCAGACCAATCAATCATTCACAATCAGAGCAGACGAAAACACATTGCATAAAGATGTTGTTTTTGTAATGGAAATTGCTGAAAAACATAAATTTAACATTGCAATTGCAACTGTTAAAGATAAATAACAAATCCGGGTTTCCGGAAAGAATTACTTTTTAAGATGAGAAGCTATACAGCAAACAGAAACGAAGAAAACAAAGATAGGATAAAGAGCGCTCTGCTTTCTGTCCTTATCTGGGCTGCTATTCTGCTTTTTGTTTTTTTGTATAAATTAAAACCAGAGCTGGACAAAGACCCAGAAGTGGTTACTACCATGCTGGTCAACTTCGGAGATAACAGAAACGGAAAAGGGATTGAAGAACCTGCTGAACAGCCGGGAAGTCTTGCAGCAGCAACAGAAGAAGTGACACCTGAACCCGCAGAAACACCTGTTCCGGAAACAAAAACCATTGTAAAACCAGAACCAGCACCTGAACCAAAGAAAGTAGAGACAAAGGAGAAGGTTATCACAGGAAATAATTCAAAAGCAACAGTTCCTAAGAAAGAGGAATCAAAAAAAGCTGTAAAAAAAGAAGCAACAAGTACCAGCACTTCTAAAAATACTAAGAAATCTGGAGCCACCACAGCGAATTCAAAAACAGGAAATGGAGATGGAAAAGGAAATGCCGCTATTGGAAACCTGATCAAAGGAAGAGGAACAAAAGCCGGCAGCCAGGGAACAGGAGAAGGTATAGGGAATGCAGGAGATCCTTTAGGAGGTGACGGAAATGGAGACAGTAAAGTAGGAATCGACAGAAAACTGGTTGGATATATTCCTGGAACAATGGGAAGAGGAGGCGCTCAGCCATCTCACAGCTGTACGGCAAGCGGATCAATTACCATTGCCTATACTGTAGATAAAGCGGGAAATGTGGTGTCTGCAAGAAGATTAGGAGGTGTTTCAGATCCTTGTGTATCATCTACATCAGTAGCCTGGGTGAAGAAATATGTAAAGGCAGAGAAAGCCAGCACTTCTTCCACTGGAACTTATAAAATTACATTCTAAAATACAAAAGCACTTTATTCAAGTGCTTTTTTTAATTCATTTATTCTGTTGATAATGGGAAGTGCAAAAATACCACTGGTCTGCAGATACAGTTCGTAGAATGTCTTTGCTTTATCCTGAAAATCTTTGTTATGATCATGTCTGCTGTTGAAGTAGAAAAGGTTTCCCAGCATTTCATAATAATCTTTGTGATCTCTTTCCTGTCTTTCATTCACAATAGCAATCATTTCTTCCTTGGTTTTAGAAGAAATTTCTGTGAAACTCATTTTGAAAATGTCTCTCATCAGCGTATCAAAATCCAGTTCTTTCTGCATTAAACTTTCTTCAGGTTTGTCCAGAATCAGTTTTTCTAATGCTTGAGTCAATTGGCGGATGAGCCTTAGGGTAAATTCTTTATCTGTGATCATATGATAGTTTAAAGTTTAGGGTTTAAAGTTGGTAAATTAAGCAAAGAACAGATAGGCCAATGCAATTGCAGTTATAACACCCACCAGATCGGCCAGGAGCATGGCAATTACTGTGTATCTTGTATTCTTAACGGCTACGGCGCCAAAATAGACCGCGATCACGTAAAACGTGGTGTCTGAGCTGCCCTGAAGTACCGCGGCTAATTTCCCCTGGAAACTGTCAGCTCCGAATGTTGCCATTGTATCTACCATCATTCCTCTGGCTCCTGATCCTGATAAAGGTTTAATTAAAGCTGTTGGAAGTCCGTCCACGAATCTAGGATCCATATTGGCTATGTTGGCTACCCATTTCATTCCGTCAATAATCACATCAAAAACACCGGAAGTTCTTAATAATGAAATAGCAATCAGCATCCCAACCAGATAAGGAATAATCTTAACACAGGTCGTGAATCCTTCTTTTGCTCCTTCAATAAAGGCGTCAAAAACGTTGATTTTCTTATAAACGGCTCCAAGCACAATAGCAAGGAATATGAACAGGATTAAACCATTGCTTAGGATTTTACTAAAGTCATCCAATTGATCTTTACTCAGCTGTACAAGGTATACTACTAATAAAGCGATAATTGCTGAAATTCCTCCTACATAAGCAATAACTACAGGGCGAAGTAGATTGATCTTCTGATAGAGAGAAACGATAATCATTGCTGCCAAAGTAGCCGCAAAAGTAGCAATCATGCATGGCAGAAAGATATCAGTAGGTGTCTTTGATCCCATAGATGCTCTGATAGCAATAATGGATACGGGAATCAAGGTCATTCCTCCGGCGTGGAGACACAGGAACATAATCTGTGAATTACTGGCTGTATCTTTATTAGGATTTAAAGTCTGGAGGCTTTCCATGGCTTTTAACCCAAAAGGAGTCGCTGCATTATCCAGTCCCAGAAGATTGGCACTGAAATTCATCAGCATATGCCCAAATGCGGGATGGTTTTTAGGAATTTCGGGAAATAACTTAGAGAAAAATGGTTGAATCAGACGGCTTAAAAGATTGATACCTCCTGCTTTTTCAGCAATACTCATGAATCCCATGAATAAGGTCATGATCCCGATAAGACCAAGGCAGATCTTTACCGCCGTTTCAGACGTTCCGATGACTCCATCAGCTTCCTGAACACGATAAACATTTACATTTTGCTTTAAAGAATCTGTTTTATAGTGAATTCTGCTGTCTGCAAAATCATTCTTTTTCATCAGACTGTCTCTTACAACGGGGGAGAGGCTGTTCATTGGCTGTGATGCAATCTTCACCGTATCACCTCCTTTTCCTACTACCATATCATTGAAAATGGTTTTGTAATGACCTGACGAAACGTATTTTATACTGGCAATGGCAATGGCAATGATAATAAAAGCCGACCAAATTCTGCTGAGAACCATCTGATTGATTTAATTGTTTAAACTTATCAAAAATACTTTAAACTACAAAAGTCATAAAAGAATTAAACACTTAAATATTCAAATAAAACTTTGTGGCTGAATAAAAATAGATCTACTCTTCTAAATATACAAGATATCCCTCAAAATTGTCATCCAGGTTTTTAAGAACTTTAGCATCATCCATTTTTTTGACTAATGACTCTACAAAAAAGCTTTTTTCAAAAAACTGGCGGTGAATGCCTGGCAGAAGTTCCATAAAATAATCCATTCCGATTTTGTTATTATGGAGATCCATTTTTGTTTCCAAAGGCTCATTCGGGAATAGTTCTTCATGCATATCTGTTATTCTTTTGCAGAAATCAAGCGCTTTTTTAGGAGAAGAGATCTTACAGCAGTACATCATAATGAAGGAGCACCAGAGAGCGTGTCTGAAAGCGTTTCCAATTCCATTATTGGAGGCTGTTTGTGGGAATTTTTTCTGTGCTATGGTAAATGCTTTTACGGTAGCATGAAAGCTCAACAGGGCAAAAAGAGGATGGGGAAGGATAAGTGATAAAAGACGTATAATCTTTTTAAAACTCATACTTCTGATGGTATTGAAAAATATCTTAAAAGTCCTCATAAATAAAAATCTCTCCCTAATTAGAGAGAGATTGTATTGTTTTTGTTACAGATACTATGCTTTTACAGCTAATAAATTAACTGTTTTAGCCACAGTGTCTTGAATTTCAGTTCTTTTTACGATAAAATCTACAAATCCTTTTTCCTGTAAGAATTCTGATGTCTGGAATCCTTCCGGTAAATCTCTACCGATTGTTTCACGGATTACTCTTGGTCCTGCGAAACCGATCAATGCTCCCGGTTCTGCCATGATGATATCAGCGGTCATTGCAAAAGAAGCTGTGATTCCTCCAAATGTAGGGTCACAAAGATAAGCGATGTATAAAAGTCCTGCTTCAGAAAGCTGAGCTAATTTAGCCTGAACTTTTGCCAGCTGCATCAAAGAGTAGGTTGCTTCCTGCATTCTTGCTCCTCCGGACTGACAGATAATCATATACGGAAGTTTATTAGCAATACAGTAGTCTACTGCTCTTCTGATCTTTTCTCCCATTACAGAACCTAAAGATCCACCAATAAAAGCAAAATCCATACAAGAAACTACCATTTCAGTTCCTTTTACAGTTCCTACAGCATTTCTGATAGAATCAGTAAGCTTGGTCTTAGCTTTTACTTCTTTCAGACGGTCTTTATAAGGCTTTGTATCTTTGAAGTTTAAGATATCAATACTTTCAACATTGGCATCCAGTTCGGTAAATTTACCACCATCAAAAAGGATGTCAAAAAATTCCGCACTTCCTATTCTTACATGAAATCCGTCTTCAGGAGAAACATAGTTATTTCTCTTTAGTTCATCATGTTCCACAACTTTTCCGGATGGAGTCTGATGCCATAGGCCCTTGGGAACGTCCTTTTTTTCATCAGTAGAAGTGGTTATGTTTTTTGCTTTTCTTTTAAACCAGTCGAATGCCATTTTTGCGTGTATTAATGTATAAATGTAAAATGTACCAATGTAAATGCATTCCTATGAATACTTTTTACATTGATACAAATGTACAGTTCTTATTTTAAAGTATCTACGTTATTTAAATCTTCAAATGCTTTCACTAATCTTGTAGAGAATGTATCTTCACCTTTTCTTACCCAAACTCTTGGATCATAGAATTTTTTGTTAGGCTTTTCTTCTCCTTCAGGGTTTCCGATTTGAGTTCTTAAATAATCAATATTGTTTACCATGTAATCTCTAACGCCTTCTGTATAAGCAAACTGAAGGTCAGTGTCGATATTCATTTTGATAACTCCGTAGTCGATAGCTTCTCTGATTTCTTCTAAAGTAGATCCAGAACCTCCGTGGAATACAAAGTTAACAGGTTTAGCAGCTGTTCCGAATTTCTCCTGAACATATTTCTGAGAATTGTCAAGGATTTTCGGAGTAAGAACTACGTTTCCTGGCTTGTAAACTCCATGTACGTTACCGAAAGCAGCAGCAATGGTAAAGTTGTCAGAAATAGCTTTTAGCTTTTCATAAGTGTAAGCTATATCTTCAGGCTGAGTATATAATTTAGAGTTATCAACGTCTGAGTTGTCAACACCGTCTTCCTCACCTCCTGTTACTCCGATTTCTACTTCAAGAGTCATCTGAAGCTTAGCCATTCTTTCGAAATACTGAGCTGAAATCTCAAGGTTTTCTTCTAAAGACTCTTCAGAAAGGTCTAACATGTGAGAAGAGTAAAGAGATTTCCCTGTCTGCTTGAAGAATTCTTCGTTAGCATCCATCAATCCGTCGATCCAAGGAAGTAATTTTTTTGCACAGTGGTCTGTGTGTAAAATTACGGTTGCTCCGTAAGCTTCTGCAAGAGTGTGAATATGTTTTGCTCCAGCGATAGATCCTAAGATGGCAGCCTTTTGTCCGTCATTGCTTAATCCTTTCCCTGCGTTAAAAGCAGCTCCACCATTTGAAAACTGAATAATTACAGGAGAGTTCAATTTCGCTGCAGTTTCCATCACAGCATTGATGTTGCTTGATCCAATTACGTTTACTGCAGGTAATGCAAATTTGTTTTCTTTAGCATACTGAAAGATATCAGTAACTAACTGACCTGTGGCAACTCCTGCCGGAAAAATTCTGCTCATGTTTTACTTTTTATTATAAATTTATTAGGTGTTTTAATTTCGTGTAAAGGTAATCATTTTTAAGAAATGACTAATTTCTTTTATCTCTTCCCCAAAGTAGCTTCTGGCGGATCGTTTCATAGAAACTTAAACTGTTGGGTTGTACCAGAAGAAGCTGGAATGCTGCCTTTTTGATGATAATTTCCTTATCCGTTTCTATGTGTATCAGTCGGGAGTCTAAGGAAAGAGAGTATTGAGGTACACGGCTTTCTACCCTGAATTTTATTTCTACTTTGTCATTTACTACTAAGGGTCTCACATTCAGATTGTGAGGAGCAATTGGAGTGATGACAAAATTTTCGTTGTTTGGAGAAATGATGGGCCCTCCGCAGCTCAAAGAGTAGGCGGTAGAACCGGTGGGAGTGGAAATAATAACACCATCACCCCAGAATACATTCAAAAACTCATCATTGATGTAGGAATCTACCGTAATCATGGATGTAGTTTCTTTTCTGGAAACGGTAACGTCGTTCAGTGCATAAGGAAAAGATCCTTCAAGTTTCGGAGAAACGACTTCAATGACCGAACGGCGGCTCGTCTTTACATTTCCTTTTAAAATGGAATCAAGTTCTTTAAAAGCTTCTTCTTTAGTGAAAAAGGCCAAAAAACCAAGTCTTCCGGTATTCACTCCTACAACAGGAATCTCAAGATCTTCAATGAATGTTAAAGAATTTACAATGGTTCCGTCTCCACCGAAAGTGAAAAACAGATCAACTTCCTTATCGAGAAGATCCTGCTTACAGTTGAAAGTTTCAAAAATTTTTGAGAACTGAAGTGCTTCAGCCATTTCATCATACAGAACAGATTTTACATCTCTGGCTTCAAGTTCAGAGATAAACTTGCTTAAATATAAAAAAGTATCAAGATCTTTTTTCTGAGAATATATGGCTGCCTTCATGTTATATTTCTATGAATTTTTGTAAAAACCCAAATCGGTCTTTAAACAGATCGGATTTCTCATCAGAATAATATTTTTCAACAATTCTGTAGTCGTACCGGTCAAATGTAGAGTCTATCGAGGCCAGGTTTTCATTGCTGATCTTTATTGTGATTTGGACCACTTCTTCAGACATAAAGCTTATAAACCCCCCATAAAACTTCGAGTTGTTGCTCTCTACGATATTGGTAATTTCCGTCATAGAATATTTTCTGGCAGGAGTTTCTACAGTAAGAATAGCTCCTGTTTCTGAAAATAAAGGATAACGGGAAAGGTCCTGAAAAACATCTTCACAGGTAATATACCCAAGATACTTTTCATTTTTATTAATCACCGGGATCACATTGCTGCTGAAGGTATAAAACAGACGGATACTGTCCATAATATTGCTGTCCTCCAGAATAGCGAACCGTTCAATCTGGTGTTCAAGATCCTTCAAAGTTCCCCCATCTTCTTCATACAGAAAGTCCATTGCAAGAGCTCCGTAGAAATGGTGGGATTTTTTGATAAAAACATGGGAATATCCAAAATCCTCCAACATATTTCTGGCTGACTCTATGGAGTCAGACAGGCTAAAACATGGAAAGTCTTTTGAGATATAGTCCTTGATAAACATTGTGCTAATTTATAAAAAATTAAATGAAACTTTTTCTGAAAACCCGATTTTTTTTAAGCTGAAACAAAAAAAAAGCCATCAAAATTTGTTTGTAAAGAAAAATAAAGTACCTTTGTCGCCTTTCATTTTTACTTTTTATTAGATTTATTTCAAACTGCACTGTCTACTAACGACATATGCAGTTTTTTTATTTTAATGCTTTCGCAAATTCCCACATCACAATTCCGGCGCACACACTTACATTAAGAGAATGCTTAGTTCCAAGCTGCGGAATTTCTAAAAATACATCAACATTTGGAAGTACTTCATCACTGATTCCTTCTACTTCATTTCCTAAAATCAAGGCATATTTTTTCGATCTGTCAATCGTAAATTCAGTGATAAGCTGGCTGCCGGTAGTCTGCTCAATTCCGATGATTTCGTATCCTTTGCTTTTCAGATCAGAAATCGCTGTATTGGTTTCTGATTCATGAGACCAGTCTACACTTTCCGTTGCTCCCAATGCCGCTTTATGAATCTCACGGTGAGGTGGCTGCGGTGTAATTCCGCAAAGAACGATTTTTTCAATTAAAAAAGCATCTGCTGTTCTGAAGGCTGCACCTACATTATGCATACTTCTTATATTATCTAAAATGATGACCAACGGAATTTTTTCAACCTTCTTAAATGTTTCTACATCTATTCTGTTAAGTTCTTCCAGTTTTAGTTTATGTACCAATTGTATTATTTTGTTGAGATTAATTTTCCGTCTTTATAGACCTCTGTTTTTTCTATGCTTCCGTCTTCACGGTAATGAACTCTGTTGCCGTTTCTCTTATCGTTGGCAAGCTCAGTTTCGCGCTGTAACTTTCCTGATGGATAAAACACTTTCCATTTTCCGGTAGCAAGGCCGTTGTCATACTGGCCGATGTCTTTCACTGATTTTCCATCTTCATGGAAGGTTTTGCTTTCACCCTGTAATTTATTGAATTTATAATTCGAAATTTCAGTTATTTTTCCGGCTGGAGAATAAAAAGTAGCTGTAAGACTGTTATCATAAATATTCTTTTCTCCGTTTCTGAAAGCCTCTTTGGAAGTAAGTACTCCATTCTTATCAAAATAAGACCATTCTTTTACTTTGAATCCTTTCTTGTATTCTCCTTTAGACTGTACTTTTCCGTTATCATAATAAAAAACAGCATCTCCGTCCAGCTTTCCTTTTTCCCATTCTACTGTATTTTTTACCTGTCCGTTGTCATAGAATTCTTTGCAGGAACCTTCCTGCAATCCGTTTTTATATCCACAAGGTTTCTGTGCCGTAATCATGACAGAAGTGGAAAAAAACAATAGAAACATGTACTTCATAGCTATTTTTATTTCAAAAATAGTAAAATACTTATATTTGACTCAAAAATATACTATGAAAAAATTATTCACATTATTCATGTTGATGTGGGGATTTATGTATCTGGAAGCACAAAATACGTATTATCCTCAAGCATTTTTCGATAAAAAATTAGCCAGAGACATGCTGGGATTCGGAAATTCCACGATTGAAGGCGTTGCTTCCACAAAACAAAAAAACAATTGGGGTATCAAACCTTTGCTTGGAGAAAAACATTATGCACCCAAAGGAACTGTTGTCATGCTTTTTCCTGTAACTCCTTATTTTGAGGAATTTTATGACATGAGAAAGAAATATGAAAATAAAAAAACAACGGTATATATGTCTGAAGAAGCTTTTAAATACAGAGTAGAGGCTTTAACAGATGATCACGGCAGATTTAAATTCGAAAAACTTAAACCTGGGAAATATTATCTTGAAACGATCGTAAATTTTACGGCGACGGCAAGTTACCAGCAACAGACCGGGACTTCAAATGCTTATAACGGATATGGAGCCTATTTATATTCTACTCCTATATACAGCACGTTTTTCTACGGATATTCTGCTGCCAACAGAGAGAGTAAATTTGTAGAGATAAAACAGGACGGAGAACTCAAAGAAATCAAGCTTTAAAAGCTTGATTTTTTATTTTCTGATCATAATCTGATGCACATTTTTTTCAATATTCTGCGCTAATGTTTCCATAGGAATATCATTTTCGTCATTGTTGAAAGGATCTTCAATTTCTTCTGCAATAAGCTCAAGACTCATTAAAACATAGTATACAAAAACCGTAAGCGGAATCATGAAAAGACCAATGGTGATCACATAAGCAATAGGCAGGGCAAAAACATACAGGATAATAAATTTCTTGATGAAAGAAGAATAAGAATAAGGAATCGGAGTATTTTTGATTCTTTCACAGCCTCCGCATACATCCAGAAATCCTGAAAGTTGGGTATCTAGATACAGCATTTCAATTTCTGAGATTTTTCCTTCTTTTTTTAGCTGGTTCAATTTATGAGTGAGAAGGATAACCATTTCACTGGGGCCGTGATTTTTTAAAGAATTTTCAATTTCAGAATAATCCCCATCCAAAGCAAGCCTTGTAGATTCCTTTGAAAGATGTTTGGCTAAAAAGTGAGGAAAATACTTTAAATATCTTGCTATCTGCTCGGCATCCTGGCGGTTGTCTCCAAGAATAGTATTAATTTTTATAGCAAAATTTCTGGTGTCATTTACCAATTTTCCCCAAAGCTTTCGGCCCTCCCACCATCTGTCATAGGCCGTATTGGTCCTAAAAACCAATAAAAGCGAAAGCACGAACCCCAAAAGAGAGTGAATCATTCCCACGTTACTGATTCCGGATTTTGAGGTAAGATGCAGATATTCAACTTCCAGATACTGAATTCCCCATGAGTACAGTCCTATAAGAAGCATACTTGGAAAAAGAATTTTCAGTGTATCACTTTTGTGCAAACTGAAAAGAATTTTCAGGAAATGTTTGGTATTATAGACTCTCATAAATTCACTTATTACCACAAATATAAATTTTTCATCTGAGCTCTGCTAATAAAGTAAGGAAGGCTGAAGCTGGAAACTGGAAGTTATTGCAGCCGAAGAAGTGGTCTAAGGTTTTCATAAAAATCTTTTTATGGAATGATGTATAGACGTTTACAGACAAATCTTAACTTCCAGCATCCCTCTTCCAACTTCCAGCCCTTTTGATCTTAATTTTCTCAGGTTTCAAAAAAACACTATTTTTATTTCGCATTAAATACAAAGTACATGATCCTCGAAAACGTAGATACTGTAAATGATATCAGTAAAGAAGATTTTCAGAAGAATTATTTTAAAAAGCAAAAACCTCTTTTAATCAAGAATTTTGCCAGTCGATGGGATGCCTTTGACAAATGGAACCTGGCTTACATCCGGGAAAAAGCGGGAGATCAGGAAGTTCCGCTGTATGACAATAAGCCTGCGGATGCTGCCAAAAGCTCCGATGCTCCGGTAGCCCAAATGAAAATGAAGGAATATATTGATACCATAAAAAGTAAACCTTCAGATCTGCGTATCTTTTTCTATATCATTACAGACAGGCTTCCTGAACTGCTGAAAAATTTCACATATCCGGACCTTGGAATAAAGTTTTTTAAAAGACTTCCAACGTTATTCTTCGGGGGAAGTGAAGCCCATGTTTTAATGCATTATGATGTGGATTTGGGTGATTTTATGCATATCCATTTCGAAGGAAAGAAAAGAATTCTTTTGTTTGATCAGAAACAGTCTCCATTTTTATATAAAGTTCCTTTATCTGTTCATACAGTTTATGAGCTGGATTATGAAAACCCTGATTATGAAAAGTTTCCGGCCTTACAATATGCCAAAGGATATGAAATTTTTATGGAGCATGGTGATGCTCTTTTTATTCCGGGAGCTTTCTGGCACTTCAACAGGTATCTGGAACCGGGTTTTTCTCTTTCACTGAGAGCGCTTCCCAATAAACCGAATGTATTTGCCAATATGCTGTATCACGTTTTTATTATGAGATATACAGATAAACTCATGCGTAAACTTTTTAAAGCTAAATGGGTGAATTACAAACAGAAATGGGCTTACAAGAAAAGCTCAGAAGCATTGGAAAAACATCTGAAAGCAGAAAGATAAAAGGGAAAGAGAGAAGGAAGCCCCTTTACAGCTTAGTATTGCTGGATTTCATTTTAATTTAAAGGATAACCATTACTTAAACGACCAATAGAAACTTCCATCTCCCATCTTCGTGCTTATTTATTAATCAATCCGAAGATTGTGGCATCTACGAATTTTCCCTTTTCAAAAAAATAATCTTTCAAAGTTCCTTCTTTGCTGAAATTTAATGAAGACAACAGTTTTTCAGAAGAAATATTGGATGGGTCAATGAACGCATCTACACGGTGAAGTCTCATGGTTTCAAATCCATAAGTCAGAATGGGGAGAATGGCTTCTTTCATATAGGATTGCTGCCAGAATATTGGGTTGAGCTCATAGCCAATCTCTGCTCTAAAGTGTTCTCTGTACCAGTTGTGGTAGCCACAGGTTCCAATGACTTTACCACTGGATTTAAGTTCCAGCGCCCATCGGAATCCTTTTCCTTTTTCAAATTCACTGTTAAAGTGCTGAATAATACGCCGGGAGTCTTCTTCTGTTTTGAAGGTTTCCAAATCATAATATTCCATGACTTCATCCAGAGAAAAATACTCGAACAGGTCTTGGGTATCATTGAAAGTAAGCTGACGTAAAATAAGCCTTTCAGTCTCTAAAACAGGAAATTCCATGAATGATGTGATTTGATGGTGAAAATACAATTAATTACTGATAAAGAAAAGTATAGAAGATTAATCCCCAAACAATTCTCTTACCCTGAATTTATTTTTCTAAATTTGGGGCTCATTTTTTACTATGGCTAAATCGAAGAAGGAAACCCCATTAATGACACAGTACAATACCATCAAGGGTAAATACCCGGATGCACTTTTGCTTTTCAGGGTAGGGGACTTTTATGAAACTTTTGGGCAGGATGCCGTGAAAACATCCCAGATCCTTGGTATTGTTCTTACCAAAAGAAACAATGGGGAAGGAAGTGTGGAACTGGCAGGGTTTCCGCATCATTCAATAGATTCTTATCTTCCGAAACTGGTAAGAGCGGGAATGAGAGTGGCAATTTGTGATCAGCTGGAAGACCCTAAAATGGTGAAAGGAATTGTAAAAAGAGGGGTCACCGAATTGGTTACACCGGGAGTTACCTTCAATGATCAGGTCTTAAATTCAAAAAAGAATAATTTCCTGCTTTCTTTACACAAAGAAAAAGAGAAATATGGAATTGCTTTGGTAGATATTTCTACAGGAGAATTTCTGGTAAGTGAAGGAAACCTGGAAAAGCTGCTCCATATTGTCAATACTTTTGATCCCAGTGAGATTATTTATCAGAGAAGTGTACAGATTCCGGAGCAGATTAAGAATAAGAGTGCCTTTAAACTGGAAGACTGGGCTTTCCAGTATAATTTTGCCTACGAGAAGTTAACGAATCATTTTAAAACCAATTCTTTAAAAGGATTTGGCGTAGAAAACCTTCCGTTGGCTATTACTGCAGCAGGAGCTATTTTTGCGTATCTGGTAGAAGATACTCACCATAATCTGCTGGCTCATATTACAAAACTGCAGATCATTCCACAGGAAGATTATCTGATGATGGATAATTTTACCCTGAGAAACCTGGAAATTGTTTATCCAAGTAATCCACAAGGGAAATCACTGTTAGATATCATTGATAAAACCTCTACACCAATGGGGGGAAGATTATTGAGAAGAAGAATCATTCTTCCTTTAAAATCAGTGGATGAGATTATGAGAAGACTTTCCCTGATTGATTTCTTAAATGTAAATGACCATCTTAAATATGAGATCTGCCAGCTTCTGAAGTCGATTTCTGATCTTGACCGATTAATGGGAAAACTGGCTGCAGAGAAAATTTCGCCTAAAGAACTGGGATATCTTCGCCAAAGTTTAATCAATATCCATAAAATCAAAGCATTATTGCATCCTCATGCGGATGTACTGGCTTGGCTTGAACCTTTGTTTGATCTTGAAGAATTGATTAAGTTCCTGCAGAATCATCTTAATGAAGAACTTCCGGTAAGCATTGCCAAAGGAAATATTATTAAAGAAGGTGTTTCTGAAGAATTGGACAGACTGAGAAACCTTCAGAGCAAAGGACGCGGTTTTCTGGATGAAATGTGCCAGAGAGAAATTGAAAGAACAGGTATTACCAGTCTTAAAATTGATTTTAATAACGTTTTCGGATACTATATTGAAGTTCGAAATACTCATAAAGATAAAGTTCCGGATGATTGGTTGAGAAAACAAACCTTAGTGAATGCTGAAAGATATATTACCGAAGAATTAAAGGAATATGAAAGCCAGATCCTGGGTGCCGAAGAAAAAATAGGCGTTCTGGAAACTTCGCTATACAGAAATTTATGTGCGGAAACAATGGTTTATATTGATCAGATCCAAGGGAACTCCAATATCATTGCTCAGCTTGATGTGGCAGCCGGACTATCTGAACTGGCGGTTTCTGAGAGTTATACAAAACCCATTTTAAATGACGGGTATGCTGTCGATTTAAAGGAAGCCAGACATCCGATCATTGAGAATGCACTTCCACTGGGTGAAAAGTATATTCCGAATGATATCTTCCTGGATAAAGACTCCCAACAGATCATTATGGTAACGGGGCCGAACATGGCCGGTAAATCGGCAATTCTGCGCCAGACGGCTATTGTTTGTCTTTTGGCTCAGATAGGAAGTTTTGTGCCTGCAAAACATGCTGAAATCGGAATGTTGGATAAGATCTTCACAAGGGTGGGGGCTACAGACAATATCTCTGCAGGCGAATCTACTTTCATGGTAGAAATGAACGAGGCCGCCAATATTCTGAATAATATTTCAGAGCGAAGCCTGATTTTGCTGGATGAAATCGGTCGTGGAACTTCCACTTATGACGGAGTTTCTATTGCATGGGCGATTGCAGAATATCTTCATCAGCATCCAACGCAAGCTAAGACTTTGTTTGCAACGCATTATCATGAACTGAATGAAATGACAGTCAATTTTGAAAGGGTGAAAAATTTTCACGTTTCTATTCAGGAAAATAAGGGAAATATCATTTTCCTGAGAAAACTGATTCCGGGTGGAAGCGAGCACAGTTTTGGTATCCATGTGGCAAAACTGGCCGGAATGCCTGCTAAAGTGGTCAACAGAGCAAACGAAATTCTTAAAACACTTGAAGCGAGCAGAACGCAAGGAAGCGGAGGCACTTCAGAAAGTATCAAGAGAGTGACTGAGGAAAATATGCAGCTCTCCTTCTTCCAGCTGGATGATCCTGTTCTGGAAAACATCCGCGAGGAGCTGACAAAAATAGATATCAATACGCTGACGCCTATTGAAGCTTTAATGAAGCTTAATTCGATAAAAAAAATGATTGGAGGGTAATCCAATCATTTTTTATTGTGTTAAAGTTTTAATTAGCAGCAATAGCCGTCTTTACCTCTCGGTCCAATAATAAGGAAATGGCTTACTCCTCTTAGTTTGCATAAACCTTCTGCGCATGCGGCAGCGCTTCCGTTGATTTCTTTAAGCTCAGTTTTGGTGAGTCTTCTTGTTGTAAGGATTGAATTTTTCATTTTCGTCCTGTTTAAGTATTCTCAACTTGGTTAACAGCAAAATCCGTCCTGCATGCCAGGCACTCCTGAGCGTTCTTCTCCGGTGTGCGGATCTGTACAGCTTATGACTCTTGGGCAGATAGGTCTCAATCCACCGCTGATTTCTTTAAGCTCATTTTTACTAAGCTTTCTTTTTTGATTTTTTAAATTTTTCATAATAATTTGAATTTGGTAAAAGCTAATTTACACTTTATTTTTATTGATTCAAAATATTGCTATTCAAATTGTTATATTTTTTTTGGCTATCAATTATAAGTTCAAAAAAAGATTGAGGGGGTTGCCCTCAATCTTTATATCTAACAAAGCTTTTTTGATATTAACAGCAATATCCGTCTCTTCCTACAGGTCCGATTACAAACTCGCCGTCACCTCTATCACAAAGTCCTTCCGGGCATACAATAGGTCCGTTGCCTCCGTTAATTTCTTTCAATTCGCTTTTGCTAAGCTTTCTTTTCTGAATATTTGATTTTTTCATAGTAATTTGATTATTAAAGTTTTAATTGATTAGCAGCAAAATCCATTTTTGTCACCAGCACCAAGCTGCCATTCTTCAAATTCTCCCATACGACAGAACCCATCAAAGCATAATCTTCCGCTTCCTTTAATATCTTTCAATTCACTTTTTGTCAATTTTCTTTTTTGAATGTTTGATTTTTTCATGGTAATTTTAGTTTTGATTTGATTTTTCTTGAAATTTTTTGATTAGCAGCAGAATCCGTCTTTTCCTACAAGGCCTGGTACCATCTCTCCTGAATCAGGCTGCATACAGAACCCGCGAAGACATCTTGGAGGAAGTGCCCCTCCGTTAATTTCTTTCAATTCGCTTTTTACAAGCTTTCTCTTTTGAGTGTTTGAATTTTTCATGGTATTTTTAGTTTGATTGAATTCAAATATATAAAAATGATTTATATAATTCTATTAGTTGTGAAAAAATTAACATATCTGCAAAAAAAAAAGAGCCTTAGAGGCTCTCTTGTATTATAAATGATTGTATTCGTAAGTATTAATGTCTGTGGAACCTGTAGCTGTGGTTCCTGTTTTATCATAATAGCTTCGGGTTTCTTTTGTAGGATAACCACTGGTATTATATTCAAAAATAGATTTAAATATTGTCCATTCAGTTCCGGTTCCATTATTGTAACTGATGATATGATTGTAGCTTAGCGTGTTATGTGCAGATCCGCTTTCATCTTCATTGTCAATGATTTTTAGGTATCCGGTAATGTTTTTCAAAGGAGCATTTTTTGTATCATATACCACGGTCTTTAAGGTAGAAGTTGCTGTTTCAGTAGTATTATTTTGAGTTCTTGAAAGAGTGCCGTTCCAGCTGCTCATCGAGCCATCAGCATTCAGCACAGCATTTCTTGTTTCAGTTCTTATTGATGCTGAAGTAGATGCAGTATATACTATTTTTACATTGTTATTCGCTTGCTAAGTATAGTTAGATTCGGAACTCCATAGTCCACCGAAATCAGTCCCGCTAGTTGTTTTTTTGATATCTGCCATTTCCGTCGTAAGTATATTTAGTAGTAAGAGAGGTATTTGAACCATTGACTACAGATTGTGAGATAAGATCACCAGAATAGGTAAATGTAGTTACACTTCCTCCAGTAAGATTTTTGATCTGAGCAATTTTTGAACCGTTATAAGAAAACGTTAAAACATCTCCGTCCATCGTTATTTTCGTTACCAGAACCGGATTGTTATCATTGTTGTTTCCATTGTTATTAGATGAATTAATATTATCGTTGCTGCTTGAGCATGATGCCTAAAAGAAAATTGGCAGAAGCAAATAAGTTTTTTTCATGGTTTTAAGTTTAAGGCTGTAAAAATATTTAATGTTTTGCTGATGAAAATAAGTTGTTCATTTGTCAATTTATGAGATAGGTAAATTTCATTTTTGTATATTGTTGAATTGTAATAGCTTATGTTTTTAATATGAGAGACTTAATAAAAATATTCACTATACTTCTGTTTGGTATGGTTTGTAAAGCCCAGCAGACTGAAGTTTCTGTGATAAAATATGAAGATCTGGAGAAGAGAATTCAACAGGAAAAAGATAAGTTGCTGGTTGTCAACTTCTGGTCTACAACCTGTGGGCCATGTGTAAAGGAGCTTCCTCACTTTATGGAAGTGAATGCTGAGTTTACAGATAATCAGAAATTTAAAATGATTTTGGTTTCACTGGACAGGCTGGCAGATAAAGAAAGAGTATTAAAATTCATTAAAAATAAAAATCTTACTGCTGAGGTCCTCTTACTGGATGATATTAAAAGAATGAATACCTGGATTCCCAAGTTTGAAAAAGACTGGGATGGGAATATTCCCGTAACGCTGTTCTATAAAAACGGGATGAAATTTCATTTCAATGATGGTGAAATGAGCAAAGAAGATCTTGAAAAAACAATCAAAGAAAATCTACAATAAATAATCTATTATGAAAAACCTGAAAATTTTAGTAACTGCACTGATCGTTGGGCTTGGATTACTGAGCTTTACAACAACAGATCATGATAAAAACAAAACTCAGAAAGAGAATATTTCTGCAAAAGGCTATGAAGTAGGAGATGAAGCGGCGGATTTTAAGCTTAAAAATATTGACGGCAAAATGGTTTCTTTAAGCGATTTTAAGAGTGCAAAAGGATTTATTGTTGTATTTACCTGCAATCATTGCCCATACGCCAAGAAATATGAAGACAGAATTATTGAGCTGGATAAAAAATATAAAGATCAGGGATATCCGGTAATAGCCATTAACCCGAATGATCCTAATGTACAGCCTGAAGACGGTTACCAGCAGATGATTGAAAGAGCAAAGCAGAAAGGATTTACTTTTCCGTATCTGATAGATGAGGGACAGAAAATTTATCCGCAGTACGGAGCTACAAAGACACCTCATGTTTTTGTACTGAAGAAAGAAAACGGAAAGAATATCGTGAAATATATTGGTGCTATCGACAATAATTATGATAACCCGAATGATGTATCCGAATATTATGCTCAGGATGCCGTAAATGCTCTGATAAAAGGAGATCCTGTAAAAATGACAAAAACAGTAGCTATCGGATGTACAATTAAAGTAAAGAAATAATATATTTGTTTTCCTAAAGATAAACCGGTGTTCAAAGAACACCGATTTTTTATGCCTAATCCATTTTGAAATGAAATTCCAATTCAGCCTGAAGTATCTTCTTTTGACCGTATTTATTTTTCTGGTAGAAGTATTGATTGCCACCAAATTAAGTGGTATTTTCTTCGTAAGAGCGTATCTCGGAGATGTTATTGTGGTGATGCTTCTTTATACCTTTGTGAAAAGTTTTGTAAAAGTAAATGATCAGAAACTCATTCTTGGAATTCTGATTTTTTCATTTCTGATAGAATTTGGACAGTTTTTCCATATTGCAGAAAAATTAGGCTTCCGTCCTGGAAGCCTGATGTATATTGTTATCGGAAATTCTTTCTCCTGGATTGATAATCTATGCTACGCCGCAGGCTGTTTGTTGCTCTATCTTATCATAAAGATGACAAACAATGATGGCTTAACCTCAACCCCTAATCCCTAATTCCTGCAACCTGACACTTATCTCCCAAAACTGTCATATTTATCCTCTGCATATTTGGTAAAGCGATTCAGTAAAGCCACATTTTCCTTTTCCATAGGTGAAAGATCATTGTCTACATTGCTTGAAACCGGAATATACCAGTCTGTTTGCTCAAAGAAATTTCTGTATGTTTCTTTTTTGAAAGAATAGCCATGTCTTGCAAATACAGAGTTTTTGATGATCTCAAGATCCAGCTTTCTTAAGTTTTTAAGATCTTTTTCCGTCAGCTTCTGTTTAGATGCATTCAGTTTGAATATCGCTTCTGAAGCAATACGGTTTTTAGACGTTTTATAGCTTTCTGTCTTTCCGGTTTCTTCATCTTTGTACTTTTCTGTAAACTCTTTAGGATTGGACCAGTCTACCAGATCAGAATCTTTATCCAGCATAAAATTGGGGTTATAAACAAACTCTTTTTTAGTCAGTTTAAGGGTTTTTGAAGGAGCTTTAACTGTTGTTTTATCAAAGGCATTCCATTTTCCGGTTAAGCTGTCACCTTTCAATTTTACTTCAAATCTTCCATCTGTTTTGTCATTTCCTGGTTCATCCAGTACAAAAGATGCTGATGCTTCATTGAAAACTCCCCTGAACGGGCGCTGATTGCCATTAACGATACTTTGTCCGTAAACGCTGTCCCTGGTGATTCTGTTGATCTTTAAAGAAATTCTTTTATAATTGTTAACATCATATTCCGAACCATCTGTCTCGTCAACTACTTTTTCCATTCCGGCAAACTCACCGGTATAAATTCCGTAATATTCTTTGTGAACCTCAGGAACAACAACAGAATCCTTTTTTGCGGTCAGGGAATCTTTCCCTGATTCATTGGTCTTCCCCTCTTTTTTGCAGCTTGCCAAAGAAACTGCCAGTAAAGAAATAAGAGTGTAATTTACAAATTTCATATATGTTTTTTTGTGATTAAATATTCAATAATAAGGATGTTGGGAATCCAGCCCAGCCATGCGATGATCTGATACACATCCATAGGATTGGGATGAAATAAATATACAATAATAACTTTCCACATTCTCAGGGTAATAGCAGATAATGTAAAAGCAAAACTTCGCCACATCCATTGCTTGTGTTCCTTAAACTTCTTCTGTCTTGCCAGCTGATACGCTTTATATGTTGAAAACCACCATAAAAAGCCTAAAATAACAAATGAAACCTTTGAGAAAAGACCTCCATTGGCAAAGATTCCCATATAAATTCCTGAAGGCGCAGCGAAGATCAGAATGAGAAAAATATATACTTTTCCTATATTCCGATGGAAGTTTTTAATTGTAAAATCTTTTCTGAGAATAGCCAGAAATCCAGAAAGAAGTACAAAGATACTCGTATAAACATGAGTATAGAAAAACGTAAGATATTCCGGTCTTTCCGCCACTTCAGTCTGTTTAATCATCAGAAAACTGATTTCAGGATTAAAAGGAATATATTCCAAAGTGATCTTCAGCATCAGCCAAAAGAAATACCCAAATCCTATAATGAGAAGGATTTTAAAGAAAGATGAAATATTTCTTTTAGCCGAGAGCATCCTGATTATTCAAAATTGACAGTGAAAGGAAGATTAAACCAAATGAGTACAGGGTTTCCTTTGTATTTTCCTGGTTTCCATTTGGTTGTCATAGATTTCATCACTCTTTCCACTTCATTATTAAGGGATTCATTGCCTCCGGTTACCTGAATCGTTTCTATATCACCTTTGGCATTGACGGAGAACTTTGCATTGGAACGGGATTTACCTTTTGGTCCTTTTATTCGGTTAGAATCAATTTTTTGAGTTACCTCCCGCATAAATGCTGAAAGCCCGCCGGGATATTCTGCCTGTTTACTTTGTTCAGGCATATATTTATCTCTGGAATGATTTTCTGCAGGTTGTGTTTTGGTTTCCTGTGTCTGGGCAAAGGCGAGCCCAAACCCAAGACATAAAATGAATACTGATATCTTTTTCATGCTTTACTTTGTATTCTGGTTATTTATTTTCAAAGAAATCGATGACTAGTTCATTGAACAATTCCGGTTTTTCTTCAGGAACATAATGGCTTGCATTCGGAATAATAGCCAGCTGCCCTCGCGGAATAGATTCAGCTATTTTTACCGTATGTTCTGTTTTTATAAGGTCTTTATCACCGGCAATGATTAATGATGGGCATTGAATTTTATTCAGATCTTCATACTTCCAGTTCGGATATTTCAAGTCCAGATTTAAAAGATCTATCATGACATCATTTTTATGGTCTTTATTTTCTTTTGTAAGGTTAACAAGCATTTCTTTCATAGATTTTAACTCATCATCTTTGGTTCCCTCCGGAAAAATATTGGCTCCTGAGCAGGCAATTTTATCCACCATCTGAGGGTACTTCATGGCCATAGACAGGGCAAGAATTCCGCCGTCACTCCAGCCCAGAATCTTTGTTTTTTTAATGTTGAGTTTCTCTAAAAACTGCTTAAGATCCTCTGTCTGAATATCAAAAGTAAGTTCCTTCGTCTTGTCGTAAGTAGATTTTCCTCGTTCACGGCAATCTACGATTATAACTTTGTATTTTTTTGCAAACGTATCTTTCTGGTTCATAAAGGCGCTGATGGATTGGCCATTACCGTGAAGCATAAGTACAGGTTCTCCTTCTCCATAAACTTCGTAATATAGTTTGATACCATTAACTTCCATAAATTTTCCATCTGGCATTGTGCCGATAATGTCACGTCCTTTGATCAGCAATGACTTATTACCATTAAATGACTTATAATCTGAAGTTCCAATCGTAAAGTATTTTACGTGCGTTACTTTCTGAGAACGGATTCCTTCAAACCAACCGTTAGATGCTGTAATATCTTTCTCAAAACCTGAGTTTTCCAAAGGGATTTCAATCCATTTTTTAGATTTTCCGTCATTGATTTCCAGCTTAAAATCGTCAAAATAAAAATCTCCGTTGTTTTGTGCAAACGCGCCGATATTCATGGTCTGCGCAGAGGAGTTGATGATGCCTTTTATTTCATACGTTTTCCATTCATTGGTTACTTTGATTCCGTAATATTGATTTTCAAAAAAGCCGACAGACTGATCTTTATTGTCTATTCTGCACCATAGTCCGCAATTGGAACCATTATCCTGATTGTCTTTCCTGATTTTTGCAGTGACGCGGAAGTTCCAGTTTTGTTTATTCTCTATATTGACAGCTTGTGTAAATGAAGTCCAGTCAGAAACAATCGTTTTTTCCTGGCTATATCCTAAAAAGAACCAGAATAAAAGAAAGAAACCGAAATTTTTTTTCATGTTTATAGTTTTTAGTAAAAATAATACTTTTTTATAAGGCATTGAGATCCTGTGCGATAAGCCATCCTTCACTCCAGCATGCCTGAAAATTGAAACCGCCAGTCACAGCGTCTATATTTAAAACTTCACCGGCAATATAGAAATTAGGAAGTAGTTTTGAAGACATGTTTTTAAAGTTAATTTCTTTTAAATCAACACCTCCGGCCGTTACGAATTCATCTTTAAAAGTTGATTTTCCAGTCACCTGAAACTTTTTTTGACAAAGATTTTCCAGAACTTTTTGCATTTCTTTTCCGGAAATATTCGCAACCTGTTTATTAAGGTCAACCTTTGAAATCTCTAAAATTTTCTGCCAGAATCTGTTAGTAATATCGAAGATCTTTGACTGGCCGATGTTTTTTTTAGGATTGCTTTGTTTGAAATTATTAAAAATTTCTTCCGCCTCATCCATTTCTATCGAAATAAAATTAACTTCAATTTCAAAGTTATATTTGAGTTTTGCCAGACTTATGGCCTCCCATGCGGAAATTTTTAAAACAGCAGGTCCGGAAAGTCCCCAGTGGGTAATAAGCAGCGGCCCGCTCTCCTCGGTTTTCAGCTTCGGAATTGAAATTCCTGCGTTTTCAAAGCTTGTTCCCGGAAGATCTTTCAGCAATTCATCTTTAATATTAAAAGTAAAAAGGGAAGGGACAAGGTCTACAATCTTATGGCCCAGATTTTCAACCATTTTTAAAGATTTTGGAGAGCTTCCGGTAGTATAAACAATATAATCTGCCTCAAAATCCCCTGAATTGGTTTTTACAATATATTTTTCATCCTGCTTTTCAATCTCTTTTACCGTACATTTTGTTTTTACAGATACATTTTTCTTTTGGGTTTCATTCAGAAAAGCATTAATGATAGTCTGAGAAGAGTTGCTTTCAGGAAAAGTTCTGTTGTCATTTTCAATTTTCAGCGGAACATTACGCTGATCAAACCATTCCATTGTATCCCCAGGCTGAAATTTGCTGAAAACACTTAACAGCTCCTTGTTTCCACGAGGATAAAACTGAACAAGTTCTCTGGGGTCAAAGCATGCGTGGGTGACATTACAACGTCCGCCTCCGGAAATTTTAACTTTCTGAAGGACATCCGAGTTCTGTTCTAAAATCGTAATTGTATATTTCTTTTCGTCAAGATTGGATGCGCAGAAAAAGCCTGCAGCACCGCCTCCGATAATAATGATCTGTTTCATGTATATGTAATCCTATGCGGAAGATTATTTTTTCAAAAGTACAATTTTTATAAACCATCTTATTTGAGTATTTTTGAAGATTATTATTTTATAATACCCAAAAACGATTTTCAAATGATTTTCTACCATAAATTTGAAGTGCGATGGAGCGATCTTGATGCTAATAAGCACTTAGCCAATTCATCATATGTACAGTATTGTGCGCAAGCCAGAATGGCTTTTATGACTAAAGAGAAAATGGGAGTAACCCAGCTAAGCAGATGGGGAATTGGTCCTGTAATTCTGCACGAAAGATATTCTTTCTTTAAAGAGATCTATGCAGATCAAACCGTAATCGTAAGTGTGGAAATAGACGGATGCTCGGAAGATTCTTCCATTTACCGTTTCCTGCACAAATTCTATACACCTGATGGAGTGCACTGTGCCACTTCAGAAGCTACAGGAGTATGGATTGATATGATGCTTAGAAAAATGACCACTCCGCCGGATGATGTAGTGGAAGCAATGAATAAGTATAAGAGCCCGGAAACTGTTGTACTGTCGAAAGAAGACTTTAAAAAACTTCCTTTCCATCCAAGCAATATTGACCCGGCAGAATTTATTAAATAATTCAAAGTTTTAGGTTGAATGTGATGATGATTTTAAAATCATTAATGCATTTTACATTAGACATTAATACAAAAAATCATGTTTGAAGATAAATCACAGGAGCTGACGCCCATTTCAAAATTAGGAGAATTCGGTCTTATTAAGCATTTGACAGAACATTTTCCGCTATCCAATGAATCTTCGGAACTTGGAGTAGGAGATGATGCGGCAGTGATCAATCCTGATAATAAAAAAGTTGTTCTTACAACAGATGTACTGGCGGAAGGAGTGCACTTCAATCTGGGGTATGTGCCGTTGAAGCACTTAGGATATAAAGCTGTAGTAGTAAACCTTAGTGATATTGCAGCTATGAATGCAACTCCTACGCAGATATTGGTATCCCTTGCGGTTTCCAACCGTTTTCCGGTGGAAGCTTTAGAAGAAATCTATTCCGGAATTCAGGCTGCTTGTGGAAGATACAAGGTTGATCTGATCGGAGGAGATACTACAAGTTCCAATTCAGGGCTGGTAATGAGTATTACCGCTGTAGGGATTGAAAATGAAGAAAATATCGTAAAAAGAAGCGGAGCAAAACCGAATGATCTTCTTGTGGTAACCGGAGATTTAGGTGGAGCATACATGGGATTACAGATTCTGGAAAGAGAACATGCGGTGTACCTTGCAGACCCGAATATGCAGCCGGAAATGGAAGGCTACGACTATATCCTGGAAAGACAGCTGAAACCTGAAGCACGAACAGACGTTAAAACGATTTTAGAAGAACTGGATATAAAGCCGACCTCTATGATCGATATTTCAGATGGTCTGGCTTCTGAAATTCTTCATCTTTCAGATCAGTCAAACGTAGGGTTCAGATTGTACGAGGAAAAAATTCCGTTAGACAATCTTACGATCTCTACCGCAGATGAAATGAATTTGAATCCGGTAATGACTGCTTTAAGTGGTGGTGAAGATTATGAACTTTTGTTCACCATTTCAGCAAACGATTTTGATAAAATTAAAAATCACCCGGACTTTACCATTATAGGGCATGCTGTAGAAAAAGAAGAAGGAAACTTTATGGTAGCAAGAGGATCTAACCAGCTGGTAGCACTTACTGCTCAGGGTTGGGATGCTTTTTTAAATCAATAAAACCGAAAAATTATATTTAATTTTAAATATTGTAAGAGAACCGCAGCACTTTTTTTGCTGTGGTTTTTGTTTATAGTTAATTACTTTATCATACAGTAATGATTACACCAGAAAAAGAAATCCCGGTTCATCATCTGACTTCTGAAAAATTTCAGATGAGTACTCTGAGTGCGGCAGGCCCTGAAAATTTTCATGATGTTCACCGGCATAATTTTTTTGAAATTATCTGGTTCAGAGAGGTGTATGAAAACAGCCGTTTAGAGCTGGACTTTGAAAGCTACAAACTTGAGAACAATCAAATCTGTATTATTGCACCAGGACAGGCATTCAATATGAAACTGGAAGGAGAGGAAGGATATGCAATGGCAATAAGCAGGGAAATTTTCAACGAAGCATGTGATATAGAATCGGTACTCACAGGAGGAGAACTCCCCTTTTTTTTAAATCCGAAAAATGAAAAAACCTGCAGTACAATTATATCACTGATTGAGCAGGAATATAAAACATCATCAAGAACGGAGCTCTTAAAGGCATATCTGAAAGCATTTTGTATCATCATCGGAGAGCAAATCAACCCTCAGGAACCTTTATTGAATGACCGCCAACGCATTCAGGAACTGGTGGGGCTTATTGAGAAGCATTATATAGTGCATAAAGAAACAGTTTTCTACGCAGATCAATTAAAGATAAGTACCCATCATCTTAATGATATTGTGCGCCTTTTGAGAGGAACAACAGTAAAAAAAATGATTTCCCAGCGTCTTATCCTGGAAGCCAAAAGAGAGCTTAGCTTTGGAGCTCTCACGGTAAAGGAAATTGCTTTTAAACTAGGTTTTAATGATGCTTCATATTTTTCAAGGTTTTTTAAGAAACAGACCAGCCAAAATCCCGACAGTTTTAAGAATAATGAAAAAAAATAATCCTCAATATTTACCGTAATGATGGGGCTAAAGTAACAGTTTTCATTTATTGTTGTATTTAAATCTTCAGTTTGTCCTATACTTCCTTCAGTTCTTTTATTGAAATATGATGCTTTTTACAGCAACTTTGCAGCTGAAAAACCGCCTGTGAAGGCTTATGTATTTATGAAGAAGAATTTGAATATTGTAGTGTTTATTTTAGCACTGCTCAACACATTGGAGTCGCTAAGTATAGATCTTTATCTTCCCGCTTTCCCAAGTATGGCTAAAATCTTTAATACCGATATCGGCCATATCCAGATATCCATTTCGGTGTTCTTTGCCGGATTTGCTTTCGGGCAATTATTATGGGGCCCTTTATCAGACAAAAAAGGAAGAAAACCTATGCTGTATTGCGGGCTTTTACTTTTTATTATAGGTGCTACAGCCATCTATTTTACCTCAGATATTTATGTTTTATGGGCAATGCGTTTCTTGCAGGCGTTCGGAGGAAGTGCCGGAATTGTTATCGGTAGGGCAATCATTATTGATCTCTACGATAAACAGAAATCGGTAACAATCTTTTCCCAGCAGTCTCAGATCAGTGGCATCGCTCCCATTGTAGCTCCATTATTGGGAAGTGTTTTTCTTAAATTCTGGGGCTGGAACAGTTCTTTTGCCTTTTTATGCATTATGGGGCTGATAACGCTTTTCATGGTATACAAATATGTACCGGAAACCAATAACAGAATCAATCTTCCGGATGAGGAACTGATGAATGAAAAAGGATTAAAAGATCAGTTGAAAATGATTATTTCCAACAGAGATTTTATCAACAGTACGATGGTAGGAAGTATTGCGTTTGCTTCCCTTATTATCTACATCTCGAATGCCCCGTTTTTATTCATGGAAATCCATGGTTTCTCAAGCAGCGTGTTCAGTTTTATATTTGCTTTTAACTCCCTGGCATTAATAACGGCAGCTTATATCACGCCTAAACTGATCAAAAGGATAAGCAATTCAGCACTTTTATTTATGGCTACCATTGTATTACTGGTTGTATGTTCCCTTCATATTCTGATTGCTGCTGAAAATGTTTCTGTAGCCTTGGAAATTGCAATGCTTTATCTTTCATTACTGGCTATTGGTATCTTGTTTCCTATTACATCCGCCCATGCGCTGTCTCCGTTTAAAGAAGGAAGAGGAACAGCAGCGGCTTTATTGGGTTTTATGCAGTTGATGGTTACATTTTTAATGTCGGCATTACTGGGGTTTTTAGAAGCAGATTCTATAATTCCAATGGTGGTAACACGGTCTGCAATGGCGTTGATTGCCGTATGGTTCGGGTATCGTATTTTTAAAACTCAAAAAAAAGAAAGTTTAAATACCAGTTCTAATCCGGAAACTCATCCTCTTATTTGATCCTGTTGTCATACAATCCGGGCACTTAATCAAGTAATTTTTGAAAAAAATAGCCAAAGGGTTCTCTTTGCATAAAATTTAAAATATGAAAAGAACCCTTTCGACGGTTTTATGCTGTTTATTGCCATTAGGATATTGGGTAAGTGCACAATCCGGAATCTCTGCAGAACTGAAAACAGAATATATTCCGGGCTCAAACTATATTCGCCCTGAAGACAGTACAAAGACGAATTCCAAAAGTGATTTTAAAAGAATAGATCTTAACCTGAGTATTCCGTTATCCGTAAAAAAAGATACTGACGGGAAAGTAAGGTCGTGGTCTATGCTGTTGAGCGGATCTTACGCAAAGATGACACACAAAAATTACGAAACCCAGTTATTTCCGGATCAGATGCTGAACGCGCAGGTCGGGATACAGCATCTGAGACCTTTAGGCAAAAAGTGGAGTATGATGATGACTGCATCTGTGGGAGTGTATACAGACCTTGAAAGAGTAAGTTTTGATGATGTACTGGGGCAGGGAGGACTTTTATTTATCAGACATTTTAATCCTAATCTTTCGTTAGGTGGAGGACCTGTCCTTACCACTGCTTTTGGAGTTCCTATGATTTTACCATGGATTTATTTTGACTGGAAGACGAACGGAAAAATTAAATTCAACATCAATTTCCCACAGGGGATGGAAGCCGGTTATCTGTTTTCAGACAAATTTGCTTTAAAAGCCGTTGTAGATCTCAATGGGATGACGGTAGAGAGAAATGTAGGCGGAAAATCTATGCTGCTTGGCTACCAGCAGATTACTGCGGGACTCAGGCCAGAATTGAAAATCAATGACAGGCTTACGTTACGTCTCACAGGTGGAACGGCAATACTGAGAAGCTTCAACGAAAATGACCGTAAGATCAAAAGTATTTTCAGAGATAAAAAAATAGCGGATCCAAGATTTGCAAGTACATTCTACGCTGCAGTATCATTACGCTGGAATCTGCCATAAGAAAAAAATAAGCTGGAGGCTGAGAACGTAAAATATTGAATATAATGAGTTAATTATTCATTGTACTTTATAACTCCCAGCTTCCTGCTTCTTTCTCCCAGCTACTTACTTATTAATTTCTTATACACCACCTGATTAAGCAATTCTTCTTTTCGGGTACGGGAAATCGGAAGCTCAATTTTATTAATGAAAAGACGCCCTCCCGAGATCATATCAATATGGGTGATATTGATGAGGTAAGACTTGTGAATCCTGAAAAAATGATCTGAAGGAAGAGATTCCTCAATGGCTTTCATCGTCTGATGAATAGTCAGAGATCTGTCCTTAAAATGAAGCCTGGTGTAATTCTGCATACTTTCAATGTATAAAATATCTACCCACGAAACCTTAATAAAAGAATCGGACTGTCTTACATACAAGAAAGGGTCGTCCAGAGAAGTATTCTTTTTCAATTTCTCACTGATGATAAACTGTTGCTGTGCCTTATTTACTGCCTGATAAAAACGGTTAAAAGCAATGGGTTTTAAAAGATAATCCACTACCTGCAAACGAAATCCCTCCAGGGCATATTCAGAATAAGCTGTGGTAAGAATGCACAAAGGTGGATTTTCCAGCTGTTCCAGAAATTCCAGACCGGTAAGATAAGGCATATTGATATCAAGGAAAAGAAGATCTATTTCGCTCTCTTTTACTTTGGTATCTGCTTCCAGTGCTGTAGCACACGTTCCTTCAACAGATAAAAAATCAATTTGACCGGCCAGTTCCTTAAGATGGAATCTTGCCAGAGGTTCATCATCTATAATCAGGCATTTCATTTTAGGAATATTAGAGCTCATGATGGTCAGATAAAGTTAAAATTAAAGTTATTTTGAAGGTATGATGATCTGATTCAATTTTTAGATCATGAAATTCAGGATATTGCAGCTTTAAACGTTTTTTTACATTTTGAAGACCAATTCCGCCCGCTCCGTCTTTCTTTTTATAGGTTGCCATATCAGAATAGGAATTTTCAACATAAAAATAAAGATTATTGTCTTTTTCTTTACAGGAGATTTTTACATACCCTTTATGCCCGGGGAGCCTGCAGACATACTTAAAGGCATTTTCAATAAAAGGGACCAGCAGTAACGGAGCAATAAAAGCTTTCCTGTTATCAATTTCCCAGGAAGCCCTTACATCCAGTTCATTTCCCCACCTCAGTTTTTCTACCTCAACAAGATTCTGAAGATACTCAATCTCTTTATCCAAAGGTACCAGGGGCTGGTTGCAATGATACAGCTGATATCTTAGAATATCCGAAAACTTCATCAGTAAAAAGTCTGCAAGCTGTGTGTCCGTTTTCATCAGAATATGAATATGGTTCAGGATATTGAATACAACATGAGGATTGATCTGATCCTGTAAAAGTTTAAGCTGGTTTTCCAGATGCGCCTGCTGGAGAAGAATGTGATCACGCTCTATCCTTCCATGTTCCTTATAAAATTTTATACCACACGCTACTCCGGTGATAAGAAATGAGGCTGGTAAAGACATGTAGAAGCCTTGCCATAAAATAGGCAGCTGATCCGAAAAACTCAGTGGAAGATGATTTTTTGGAGTGACTTCAAGATAAGTAAAAATAACAGCGAAGATCAGTCCCAATATGAGAATAACAATTACTACCTGCATCAAAAACTGTTTCATCTTTTTTTCCCGCAGGGCTTTCGGAAGAAACTTATTGGTTAAAGAATGGGTGAATGTAAAAGAAGAAGCTGCAATTATAACAGCTTGAATCATAGCAAGGTATTTATCTGTAGTGATCTGGAGGTTACACCATAATACGATAGCAAGAGCAAGCCAGAAAATAAAAGTAAATATGTATTCTTTGAAAACAAAAGATTTCGTCATGGAAATGGAAATAGGTTGATAAAAAATTAGAAACTGCAGGGAAAACAGTTTCTAATAGGTAAAGATAATTTAAGTTTTTTAGAACAGGAAATAACCTATTCCGAGGGAAAAACTGTGGGGTTTGGACTTAAATTCTTTACTGATGCTTGAAAGACCAGTTTCATACCTAAGATCTGCCGTGAAGTTTTTATAATCTACACCAACACCTCCCGTAATGCCAATATTGGATTTGTCAAAATTTTTAAATCCCTCCTGAAAAGCCTGAGAAGCAGAAACTTTATTGTTAAAGGCGTAGCTGTAAACACCTCCGGCAAATACTCTTACATTAAAATCATCTGCTTTAATCAGTTTATATCCTACCACCACAGGAATATCAATAGCGTTCCATGAAAGTTTTGAAGAACTTCCGTCTTGGGATGTGTATGATGTCTTTCTTTTGTTGAACAGAGCTTCTCCTTGTACATATAACTTTCCGAGATCCACTCTTGTCATTACTCCTGCCTGATAGCCGAGTCCATATTTCCCTTCCAAAGAAGATTCCGTTGAGGTTTTTGTAAAGTTTGCCCCTCCCTTGACCCCAATGTGAAAAGCCGGAGCCTGTTGTGCTTTCGTTTCTATACTGCAAAAAATACATAATAACAATGTACTTAGGGCGAAAAATTGCTGCTTCATAAATTAATTATTGTTAAAAATCTGATACAAAACAACAACTATGAAAGAGGGAATGAAATTTTATTTGATGAACGGCAAAGATACTTTGACAAGTACCTGTTTTAGGGTGAAAAATAAAAAACCGGGAGTAGTGATACTCCCGGTTTGCTATTACTAATACGGTTGTTCTTCACAAATAGAAGGAGGATTGCATCCTCCGCCACCTCCGCCAGGGTTTCCACCACCTCCTACAGCGATGCATTGTCCCGGATTTCCGTCTTCATACATTTCACATGCATATCCCCAGGCACACTGGCAGTCGTCCTGACAATTATAAGAGTTGCCTCCCATATGGCATCCGTCTATTCCACTGCCCAGAATTACAGATAAGTCCTTTCTCAAAAGTTTTTTCATTGTTTTCATGATTAATTTGGTGTTAAATGTTATTGTTTAAAATTGTACATCCTTGTAAATATAATAAAATTGTCTTAATGGATTGTAAATGAATTGCATGCAGATACATTATACGAAGAAAGCCACTACAAGAGCGGCTTTCTTATGATAGATATAAAGTTTTGTTTTAGAAACTGAAATCCTTTTGATACAGCATATATTCTTTTTTGAAAAGAGGAATGGTCCCTTCATATCTGAGAGGAGATATTCCAAAACCATAAAACATATCAGCCTGAATTTTGCCTTTTACAGAGATCACGCCTTTTCTTTCAGGAATGAATGTTAACCCTAAAGAAGAAAGGGCAGAAGCTCTTCCTCTCAATCCGGAATTAGCAATAGGAATAGAAATAAACATCAGTCCTACAGCTCCTTTTGCCTCTAAGCCTGCTTCAGCAGATAAGTTTCCCTCTGCTCCTGTGATGGCAGGATCTGATTTCTTTTGAAGATTGATATTAATCGCTGGAGTTTTGCTTACCAAAAAGTTGGCATTTCCTTCAAGATCCAAAAGCTGTCCCTGTACTTTTCCTGTAGCCTGTACTCCCAGAAATGGCCCGGCAGAAAGAGTAGGGCTTAAAATCAACCCTGTAGGCCCCAAAACAATAGGAACAATAGGAATATTCAGGTAATCTGTAGTGCTTGCTGTGTAACCCAGGCTTCCTACAATACTTGCAGAGCTTTTAAGCTGGATATCATCCATGATAAGATTGACATAAAAATCAGCTAAATGTCCCCATGAGAATGTAATATTGTAATCAATTTTTGGAGTGAACCCACCTTTTACATTCACGCTGGAAGTTCCTGCCGAAGATAAAGGAAAGGAAAAAGTTTTATCAAAATTAAAACGGTTGAAGGCAACTATTTTTTGATTTTGAATGTTTTTGGCTTCAATAGAAAGTATTTTACGATTGATTTCTTCTGAAACCATACCTTCTACAGGTACGTAATTTACCATTCTTCCATCAATATTAACTGGAGCTTTACCTGATGGATCATAAACTCCACTCAGTGTTCCACTATAGATAAATTCTTCAAGTTTTGCACTGGAAGTTTGTACTTTAAACTGGTTATTCAATTTAGAAACAGAACTTACTTTTGAAAGGATGGTACTCACCTGATCACCTTCAATCTTAGTTCCTACAATAACGGTTCCTACCGAAATGCTGTCTGTTTGCGGAGTCGTTCGGCCAAATGTAATTTCTCCGTCATTATGAGTGGAAATTGCATTTACCGATTCATCATTCAGAATAATAACATTCTTCTGTAAGGTCAGATTTCCCAAAGTCTTCATATGTACAGACTCTGCAGGTTTTTCAACAGGATCATCCGCGGGATCATCCTGAGAACAAGACGTTATAAGAAACAAACAGAAAATAGATAAAAGAAAGGGAAAGTAAAATTTTCTGTTGATTTTGAAGTGGTTAGATTTCATTTTCATATACAGTGATTTTAAGATTTCTCTAAATTAGGTGAATTATTTAAAGCTTACAAAAGAATAGTGTTAAATTAGTATCAATAACATAATGGTTTTCAATGATATTTTGAAAAATACAAAAAAGAAAACCCGCCATCATAGTAGCGGGTTCTGTATATTATTTTTTAAAGGATAGTGTTAAAGGAACAGAAACATTTGAAGAGACTGGCTTCCCTTTGTCTTCTGCTGGTTTCCACTTGCCTTTATTTTTAATCCGGTAAAAAGCGGCTTCAATAAATGCATTTACATCCTCATTATTTCCTTTTACATTAGGATCTAGGGCGTTCCCCTTAGAGTCAACAACAAAAGTTATTGTTGCTTTGTAAGTCTCCGAAGAAAAGTTTAAAAAATCAAGATCAACAGCTTCATATAATAATTTTTGAAAGGCTGCCCTACCCTTATCGTATTCAGCTTCTTTAGTAACTTTTGCTTTTGCCGGAGGATCTGCAGCGATCATTTTCTGATCTTCAAGAGAGGCCTTATCTAAAGCTTCTTTGTAAGCTGCTATTTTATCTTCTGTCAAAAGCCATTCTTTCTTCGTTCTTAAATCATTAGGCTTAGGATATTTGTTATACAGAGCCGTTTTCTTTCTTTCATAGCGTGAATCTGCCCTTTGAAATTCAGAAATCTGGGCACTGCCGAAAATAAAAGTGAAAATGAATGCTGATGCTAAGACCTTTTTCATGATTTATTAAGCTTTTACAATATTAATGATTACTTCAGTTGCTTTCTCCATACTTTCCAAAGCTACGTATTCGTATGGCCCATGGAAGTTGATTCCTCCTGCAAAAATATTAGGGCATGGAAGTCCCATATAAGAAAGCTGAGCGCCATCTGTACCCCCTCTGATTGCTTTGATTTTAGGCTCAATACCAGCTTCAGTCATTGCTTTTGCTGCAAGATCTACAATATGCATTTTACCTTCAAATTGCTGCTTCATGTTTCTGTACTGCTCTTTGATTTCCACTTCAGCAGTTCCTTCACCGTGCTTTTGATTGAACTCAGCTACTTTTCCCTCCATGAATTTTTTTCTGGCTTCAAATTTATCTGCATCATGATCACGGATAATGTATTGAAGTTTAGCTTCAGAGATATCAGCTGTAATATCCATTAGATGATAAAACCCATCAAAACCTTTTGTCGTTGCCGGAGTTTCGTTAGCCGGAAGCATTTGGGCAAACTCAGCTGCTAAAAGAGCTGCATTGATCATTTTTCCGTAAGCATAACCTGGGTGTACACTCAATCCGTGGATTTTTACTACAGCTCCGGCAGCGTTGAAGTTTTCATACTCCAGTTCTCCAACTTCCCCGCCGTCCATTGTATAGGCCCACTCTGCACCAAATTTAGCTACATCAAATTTATGCGCTCCTCTTCCGATCTCTTCATCAGGAGTAAATCCTATAGCAATTCTTCCGTGTTTGATTTCCGGATGAGCAATAAGATACTCAGCAGCAGTTACAATCTCTGCACAACCTGCTTTATCATCAGCACCAAGAAGAGTATTCCCGTCAGTGGTAATTAACGTTTGTCCGATATATTTTTTTAAACTTTCAAATCTTGAAGGGGATAATGTGAATCCTGTAACGTGGTTCAAAAGAAGATCATTTCCATCATAATTTTCCCAAACCTGAGGTTTTACATTTTCTCCACTGAAGTCCGGTGAAGTATCATAGTGTGAAATAAATCCGATCGTAGGTCTGTCATCATTTTCAAGGTTAGAAGGAACATATCCCATAATATAACCGTGCTCATCAATTGAAACATTTTCCAGGCCGATGGTTTTCAACTCTTCCGTAATGTAATTGGCAATATCCCACTGGCGAGGAGTAGAAGGTGTTGTTTCGCTTTCTGCATCACTGGTTGAATATATTTTTACATAGCTAAGAAAACGGTTCAGTAATTTCTCTTTCCACAATGGGTTGAATTCTATTGTACTCATCAGATATCATAAATTTTAACAAAGTTAGCAAATTTGATGCTCAGAATACGTTATTTGCGACTTAATATCAATTATTGAAATTATAAATCAGATATAAAACTTTGAAAATCAAAATAGTGTTAGCTTTGTATGTACAGTATACTAAGTAGTTTAGTTTTATTATATTTGAGAAAATCAAAAAGTAACAATGTTTCTTACCGAATGTCCTAGAGATGCCATGCAGGGATGGGGAGAATTTATCCCTACCGATAAAAAAATAGATTATATCAACTCCTTGATGGATGTTGGCTTTGATGTATTGGATTGTCTGAGTTTTGTTTCTCCAAAAGCAATTCCACAGATGGCTGATTCTGATGAGGTAGCCAAAAATATTGACAAATCACGCTCCAAAACGAAAGTTTCCGCAATTATCGGCAATTACAGAGGTGCTGAAAAAGCATTGAAACACCAGTCTGTTGATATTCTTGGCTTTCCGTTTTCTATTTCCGAAACTTTTCAGCACAGAAATACCAATAAAAGCCAGGAAGAAGCTTTTGATGAAATTATTAAAATGCTTGATCTGGTAAAAAGTGAAGGGAAACAGCTGAATATCTATTTCTCCATGGCTTTTGGAAATCCATACGGTGAAATGTGGAAGTGGGAAGATGTTGATCATTGGGCACAACGATTTTCAGATATTGGAGTGAAAGATATCTTATTGTCAGATACTACCGGAGTGGCAACTCCCGAAACGATTGCTCTTTTGTTTGAAAAAATACCTTCAAAATATCCTGAAATCAACTTCGGCGGGCATTTTCATAACCGTTATGAGGATTCCTATTCAAAATTAAAAGCAGCTTATGATAAAGGCTGCAGAAGATTTGACAGTGCCATCAAAGGAATCGGAGGATGTCCAATGGCTAAAGATGATCTTGTAGGAAATATGCCTACAGAGCAGGTGATCAATTTTATGAGTGTAGAAAAAGTAGATCATAAACTGAATCTTCTGAATTTTGAAAGCTCTTATAACAAGGCGAAGGATATTTTTCATTTTTAAAAAGAATCAATCTCATAAATAGAAAAGAGGTCTGCACAATCAGCAGAATCTGTGGGAAAAAACAATAGGAGCGGGCTAAAACCCGCTTTACTATATTGAAATACAAATGGCTTTAGCTAAAACATAATTAAATTTTAACTCCAAAATCAACAAAATGTCTCCAATAATCTCATCATCCGAATTCAAAAATATTCCAGCAGAAAATCTTGTCATTCTTGATGCAAGAACTGGAAAAGAGATAAAGCAGAATTACCTTGAAAAACATATTAAAGGAGCCAGATTCATTGATCTGGATAAAGATCTGGCTGAGATAGGAGAGAATGCTGCTTTTGGAGGCAGACATCCGCTTCCTTCTGTAGAAAAATTTGGCAAAACACTTTCAGATCTTGGAATATCAGAAGGTGCTCATATCATTGTGTATGATGATAAAAATGCTTCGAATGCAGCGGCACGTGCCTGGTGGATGTTAAGATCTTTCGGATTTGAAAAAGTTCAGGTTCTTGATGGCGGAATGCAGGCGGCGGAAAAAGAAGGATTAGAGTTTTCTTCTGGAGAAGAGGCATTTGATAAGGCTTCTTTAATCAAAAAAGATCACTGGAGTCTTCCGGTTTCGAGCCTTGAAGTTGTTGAAAATGAATTGAAAAATAATTCTTCTACTGTTGTTGATGTAAGAGATGCTTATCGTTATAAAGGAGAATCAGAGCCGATTGATCTGGTTGCCGGGCATATTCCTGGTGCGATCAATATTCCTTTTTCTGAAAATCTTGATGAAAACGGAAAGTTTCTGAATCCGGAAGTTTTAAAAGAAAAATACAAGCAGTTATTAGAAAATAAACCTGAACATCTGATTATTCACTGCGGATCGGGAGTGACTGCCTGTCATACTATTTTAGCACTGGATTATGCAGGGTTCCCGGTGCCGGATCTCTATGTAGGTTCTTGGAGTGAGTGGAGCAGGAGAGAAGGAAAGGAAATAGCAAAAGAAGTATAATTATAGAAAACAAGAAAGGATGTCCGATAAGACATCCTTTTTTATGTGTACACATTACGTTGTACTTATTTTTTACTCAAGTGAAAAAGAGAAATAATGATAAATCCTAATCCTGTAATAAAAGGAGGCTGTGCTTTCATCTGCGCTCCTAAATAAAGCATATATATTCCAAGGAAAGCAAGGGCTATTGCTGCAATTTTCTTTATCATTTTTCTGAATGATTTTACAGCATTCCCAGTTCAAACTTGGCCTCTTCACTCATCATATCCTTATTCCAGCTCGGTTCGAAAGTAAGCTCTAAATCTACACTTTTTACGTTCTCTACTTCAGCTACTTTATCTTTTACTTCCTGAGGAAGTGTTTCTGCAACAGGACAATTGGGAGTAGTAAGTGTCATTATAATTTTTACGTCAGCATCATCGGAGATCTGGACATCATAAATCAGCCCTAATTCGTAAATATCTACCGGAATTTCGGGGTCATATACGGTTTTCAGCACACCAATGATTTCCTCACCAATGTCAGCAATTTGATCGTCTGTAAATTTCATTTTTTAATCTAGATTGATATTCCTTTTCAACAAATCTTCCTGACGCATGCGCCGGAAAATATTTGCCAAAGTTAAGACATCTTTTTCACAATAGTCTACAATTCTCTGCAAGTCTTTTTCTATGTAGTAAATTGATGAAACCATTGAGCCGTCAATATCATCTTTCGGAGTAGGAATTCCAAAGACATGAGCCAGTAATTCCAGAGATACAAAACTCTTATAATCCCCGAATTTCCAAAGTTCCATTGTATCTATGTGAGGAACCTCCCAGGGTTTTTTCCCAAACATCTGAAAGGGAGTCGGGGGCTGCATCCCATTGATAAGGTATCGTCTGGCAATCCAGGGAAAATCAAATTCTTTTCCGTTGTGAGCGCAGAGAATAATATTGTGAAGCCTTGGGCTGTTGAAAATTTCTCCGAATTCCTGAAGTAATTTCTTTTCATCATGTCCGGAAAAGCTTTTTATTTTAAGCGTATCATTCTTTTCAACCATTCCGATAGTAATGCAGATGATTTTTCCAAACTCAGCCATAATACCGGCTCTGTCGTAAAATTCTTCCGCTGTGATATCTTCTTTTCTCTGGAATTTTGTTTTTTTATCCCACAGGTGTTGTTCTGTTTCGGATAATTCGTCCCATGATCCAGCCTGTGGAACGGTCTCAATATCAAGGAATAAAACTCTTTCTAAGGGTATGTTCTGTATCATATGTGTTTTTGTTGGGTATCTATCCTACCTGCATTCCGTTTTTTGTAGGTAATGAAGGGGCTAAAAGAGTGACATCTTTTTTGTCTTCACCATATAATCCTAACACAAGACATTCACTGAAGAAATTGGCAATCTGCTTTTTAGGGAAATTGACAACGGCTAAAATCTGTTTTCCTATCAGTTCTTCTTTTTCATAAAGAGAAGTAATTTGTGCAGCTGATTTTCTGATTCCTAAATCTCCGAAATCTATCTCCAGCTGGTAAGACGGGTTTCTTGCTTTCTCAAAATCATTTACTGAAATAATGGTTCCACATCTGATATCTATTTTTTCAAAATCTGCCCAGGTAATGTCTGGTTTTACTGTCATGGTAATTCGTTGATTAAATGTTCTACTTCTGTTTTCTGTTCTGCATATTTTTGCTGCAACACTGAGCCTTCACCCATTCTTTTGTAATATTCCAACGCCTTTCCTCCGAAGAATTTTTTATGAAAATCTGAAACCTCCGGTATTTGTGGAAACACCTTGTGAAAAAGCATCTCATAATAGGCCTGGAATTCTCTTTCATTTTTGTCTTCAATGACTTGTCCGGGGGCTTTCTGCCTTACATGAAGCATTTCGTGGGCAACCATATTCAGAACAAGGTTAAGGTCAAAATCAAATAAATTCCGTGGGATCATTACGGTCTGAGGTCCTCCCAAATTTCCTTCTGCTGTAAGAAGCATAGAAGTAGGAGAGAGTTCTTCCCTGAATCCGAAGCCTGCAAAATTTTCATGTTCCAGGTCAAAAGAATGGATCAGATATTTTGCTGCATCCAGAATCTGGTTGTGTTCTTTGTAAGCGTCAAGGTGTAAATTGATCTGCTCGAAATTCATCTGAAATATGTTTAATAACAAATGTATTAAAATATTGAGAATACACAGAAAGATTACTTAAAAATGACAATTATAACAGAACTAAATTTAGATAGCATAAAAATCCCGCCTTAAAAGACGGGATTCTATTTAAACTAAAAAAATAAATTAAGGATGTTCATTTCTTGCTCTGATGACCAGATTTACTAAATCTGAGCCGCCACTTGCAAAATTATCGCTTGGATTATGCGCGCTTTGAGTAGCCACAGCATACGGAGAACCGTCCCAATATCCCCAAAAAGGACCTCCGCTTTGTCCAGGCCATATATCTGCTTTATGGCTCATGCTTTGGTTGTCATCAGCACTCCAGAAATCTCCATCCAGTGCGATACCTGTTTGGTACGTTGGTCTTTGTGTTCCTGTAAGATCTCCCGGATATCCTGCGTGAGTCCAGTAAGCTCCTCCATCCCACGAATCTGAGTAGGATTTTGAGCCTAACCAGCCTGTGCTGTTTCCGATAGGTCTGTCTAATACAATTACTACATAATCGTATTGAATCTCAGTAGAGTCTATGGTAGGCCCAGCTACTTTGTACTTATAATAAGTTAATGTTCCCCAAGCAGTTCCGTAAGGAGCGCTTCCGTTATAATACATGGGTGTGAACTTCAGCCATCCTGTTGTATTATTAGGCTGCCAGTCTACAATATGAGAACAGGTAAGAAGGTGTCTTGGCCCTATCATTACACCGCTTCCTGAACCTAAAGAACTTTCTACTCTGCCGACACATCTCCACGGATAGGCTGTAGAGTTATATACTTTTCTTTGATCTGCTCCAAAAATAGTTCTTGCATTTTCCGGAGTCAGGAAAGAATCTCTTTCAATGAATTTTGGTTTACGGTCTTTTTTAGGTTCCAGTTTTGGATTGTATTCAAAATCAGCATGGGTAGGGTAGAAATGATCGGTTTCCAGAGATCGGTTTTCTGCTGTTTTTTCATCCATAGGCATTCCTATTGTTTTCATTCCTTTCGGGAAAGTTCTTCCGTTAATGGTTTCCATAGCAGGGGCCTGGCTGAATAATTTTTCAATTGCTGACGGTTTTTCAGTTGATTTTGCTTTAACAGTTCTAAGTCTTAGAAACTCTTCAGCGGTCATTGGGTTGTTGTTTTCAATTTTAGACATGATTATTATTTTTAATCTAGTGTGTTCCTACTCTTTTGAAGGCTTTTCGGATTCCGCCGGTAATGGTTTATGATTAAGTGAATATTTTTTGTGAAAATTCTGCAGTGATGCTTTCTGTTTGGTTGATTTGAGCTGCTCCCATAGCTGCTAATGCGATGGCAACCTGTTTATCAAGTGTTTTTCGGACGATGTTTCCATTGGTGGCACGTAATATTTTACAGAAGTGATAGGTGAAATACCCTCGTATTTGTCCGCTGATACTACCTTCCATAGATACCTGATTGTCTTTCGCTGCGGCCCATAACGTATGATTCATTCCGGTAACAGGGATAAGAGCTTTAGTAAGAACCGTTGATTTTTTTGAATTTTTAGAAGATTCCATTTCACTGGCGTACGTCAGATAAAATTCATCTTCGAGCATTGGCGGGATATAACGGGCGGTTTCGTTGAGAAAATCTGCTTCCAGTCCCAGGTCCATTTTTCTGGTTCCTGTTCCGGAATAACAGCAGTCGAAGATGATTTCCATATTAACCCCGGCTTTCAGTTTGCTGAGAACGGTTTTAAAATCATCATCTCGGATGACTCCGTTATTGGCATAATCATGTGGGCAAATTGCTTCATCCAAACCATCCAGTTCCAGATCTGATCCTATATTGGCCACTCTCGTTCCGTGTCCTGAATAATAAAAAACCAGAGAATCACCTTTTACACTTGTGCTGATCATGGATTTCAGATAGTTCAATATATTCGCTCTTGTTGCATTTTGATTGGTCAGAATTTTAATCTTTGCCGGACTAAAACCACAAATAACCAATGTATTTGCCATATCTCTCGCATCATTTACACAGCCATTAAGGTCCGGACCTCCGTAACCGATGGGTGCATAATCATTAATACCTACGATAAGTGCTTTTTTCATTGTATTAGTTTTAAAAATATTCCCTACTCTGTTTCGGCTTTTCAGGTGCTGCCTTTCTGTGTTTTTTTCTATGACAAATTTCCATCATTCCGAAGGACGAAAACAGAGGAGAAAACCGTATTTTAGAAAAGGGAAAACACCTTTTTAATTGTATATGAGTGTGTTATGGAATAAAAATCCGGCAGCTTGAAAAGCTGCCGGATATGTAAATAGAATGTAAAGATGTTTATTTTATAAGATAAGAAATAAGATTAAAAATGAAGTCAGCACAGATCATGTTTCAAAGCAAAAAGAACCAGACCTGCTCTGTTTTTTATATCCAGTTTTACAAAAACAGAATCTCGGTAGCCGTCTATTGTTTTAGGACTCAGGCACATTTTGTCAGCAATTTCCTTATAAGTAAGTTCACTGCATGCCCATTTTATAAATTCTTTTTCTCTGTCTTTCAATTCAGAAAGCAAGGAGGCATTTTTCATTTCCTCTGTTTTTACTTTCAATAATTTCTGGGCCACAAAATCAGTATAAAAACTACCTTTTTCAAATACGGTGTCTATGGCCTGGAATAGAATAGAAGGCTGCATGTCTTTCAATAAATATCCTTTAGCACCTGCTTTCAGCATTCTAATCAGAACTTTTTCATCATCATCCATTGTCAGGGCAATGACTTTAATGTCGGGATAATGCTCGGTAAGCCATTCTGTAGTTTCTATACCGTTTTTATAAGGCATATTAACATCCATCAGTACTACGGCGGGTAATTCAGAAGCTTTTTCCACACCTGCAATAAATTCTTCTCCGTTGGGATGATTCATAATTACCCGATATTGAGTGTTTTCTGTGATCATATTTTCCAAAGCTTTGGAGATTAAGGTATGATCATCAACGATCGCTATAGGGATAGTTTTCATAATAAATTTTTGTGATAGGTTATCAAAGTTTGTGTTCCTTTATTCAATTCTGAGTGTATAGACAGTTCGGCATGAATCAGTTTTGCTCTCAGTTCCATGTTTTTTAATCCTGAACCGTCCTGAATGCTGTTGGTATCAAAGCCTCTTCCGTTATCGGAAATGCTGATATGTAATTTTTCACAGTCATCTTCAATTTGTATGGAAACATTTTTGGCTTTGGAATGTTTCAGGATATTGTTGATACTTTCCTGGACAATTCTGAAAAGAATCAGACCATGTTTTGGGGAAATATCAATATCCTGTTTCTGGGTAATGAACTCTATTTTTAATAATTTCAGTTTTTTGATCCGCTGAACTTCTCTTTCTATTGATTCTGCCAATCCGAAATGAATAATCTGTTCAGTAATTAATGTTTTAGATAGGTTTCTTATATCCTGTATACATTCGCCCAATAGTTCATTGAGCTCAATCAGGTCCTCTTTTTCATTGTTTTTTAATTTGGTAATCAGTTGGTTTTGTCGCAGCCGGACTACGGAAAGTTTTTGTCCCAGATCATCGTGTAATTCCTGTCCGATATAATTCAGGGTCTGTTCCTTCATTTCTACCTGTGAAGTGGCCAGCTCTTTTTCAAACCGCAAATCTTTTTCTTTTTGCTCTATCAGCAATGTTGTCTTTTTCTTGATGAAAACAGCATAAATGAAGATCATTGTTAAAACAACGATGAATAAAGTAATCGTAAAGATGATGACCAAATTATTCTCTTCCATATCTGAAAAGGATTTATCTGATTTTTTCTTGTTTGTTCCAAATTAAGCCTAATATAAGTATACCGTTACTGATCAGATTCAGCATAAATAAAATGAAGAAATATATAGTCTCCGAAACAGTAGTTCTGAAAAAGAGTATCGGAATACTTCCAATAAAAAAGATCAGTAAAGCCACTGATATCCAGAAAGGTAAATAGTTTTTAATTTCAAGTATTTTATCAGAATTAAAGGTTTGGTACAGGAACAAAATAATTGAAAATAATAACAGAAGAATATCTACATACAGCATATTAAAAGAAAAATGATGAAGCAGATCATCTTCCGTGTAAAACATTACAGCAATATTGAGGACAAAAAGAATCAGGATGATAGTCTGTATCTTTTTGAGCAGCGGAACATATAATAATTGATGATAATAAAATAAATATAAAAAGAATACGATCATTAAAAACCCAATTACATAAAATATGTCCGTAGGCAGGTTTGTCAGGTCGTAGTAGAAATAACAGAAAATATCAATCAGGGAAAACAACAGATATCCAATAATAAAAAATAAGTTCTCTTTTCTGGTTTTTCTATATTTTATGACCATTAAAAGCATTACTATGATAGATAGGATCATCGATATCTGTTTCCCTGTTTCAATATTCCAGTTCATAATTTTGTGTTTTTAAGGCATTGTTCCTGACAGAGTTTTTGGCGGAGGTGCCAGATTGGTCATGTTCATAGATTCTATAGAAGGAACATCTGTATTTTCCTCGGTGGTGGCTGATCTGGACAATGCATTGGTTCTTTCTCTTTTTTGAGCAGTAGGAACTAAAAATATAGTCTGATAACCTGCATATTCAGGTTTTGCCATTCTGTTTTTAGGATGATTCATCGGGTATTTTCCCATATAAATCCTGATTCCCGGGTTTTTTAATTTTTGTTTTTTGGCATTTTCTTTTACATATTTAATATATCCTTCCATGTCTTCCAGCGAAAACCAGTACCATCGGGAGTCAGGTTCACCGTTTCTGTACTTCATGAGAATTTCATGATTGGTCCTGGTGTATTCATCAAAAAGGACCCGGCCTTCACGGTAGCTGATCAGTTTCTTTTTATAACTGTCACTAACGGGTTCTTTAGGTGGTTCAGAGCAGCGGGTGCAGCTTAGCATACAGAGGGTTAGAATAAATGCTGCACAGAGCAAACTTAAAATCTTAGCAAAAAAGGAAGTTTTCATTTTTATGGTTTTTAATTTTATGGAACAAAATTAGCTAACGACATAACTATAAAAAAGAGGGAAAACACTGTTTTTTATCCTTTACTAAATTTACGGCTTTTTTATACTCCTATGAATTTAAATTGTCGATTTATTTTGGTTTTTAAAAAAAATATTAATTATGGTTGTTAAAATGGTAATTGTTGTTTGATTCCGAAGATGAGTATAAAAATCAGGACCGGGAAGAAATTTCCGGTCCTGTCAAACAAGATTAAGTGTAAAATTTAGCCTTTAAAGGCAAAAAGGATAACTCAAATGTGAACAGATTTTTATTGACCTTAATCTATATTTAGTGGTATCGATAGCAATGGTACCTTATTTTTGTACGCCATAATGGCTGTTTTACTGCGGTGGAAAAGAGATTCCACAAGATTATATTTATATGGGACCATGGTTAGAAGATCCGGGCTCGTCAGTCTTATTTCCTCTTCAATTGCCCTGATGACTTCGATGGATTGAATCATTTTAAAACTGTATTTAATATCATCCAGATCATATCCGGAATTCAGATCAGTATCATGAATGACTTCAGCAAAATCTTCTAAGCTTTCACTTACATTGAATACCTCAACCTCTGCATTAAATTCATTAATGAAATAATAAATATCGTTCATTGCAGACCAGGTCATGCTTTTGTGCGTATCGTAGGCAAAAAGAATCTTCCTGATTCCTGTATATTCTATATGGGCAGGAACAATTAATATGGGTTTCTTTATTTTATGAATAGCTCTTGTTACACTATTTCCTAAAAGCTTTTGCTCAAGAGTTTTTTCGGCCATGCCCATCACAATAAAATCGCATTCGTGAAGCTGTATGCAGTTTTCAAGTTCTTCCATGAAATTGCCGGAAGCCAGATGATGTCCGGTATCTATAGCGTAAAGAGTCTTTAGTTCACTCGCTTTATCTTCCAGTTTGTTCTGGTTTTTAAGCGTTTGAGTATAGAAAAAATCTGCCGAAACCTGTGCGTTCAAAGCATGAATAGAAACGGTTTGCAGATTAAAAAGTATGATACTGTATTTATTCTCTTTAGCCATAGATGCTGCGTAATGAGTGGCATTTTCAGCTTCCTGGGAAAAATCTGTGCAGACAATTATTGTTTTCATTGTACCGGATTTAATACTGCAAAACTATGATACACAGCAGTTGCCCGGTCATAAAAATAGGGTGACATTGCATAAAATGATGATGAAATGTCTTTTTCAGGTGATGAACCGTCACATCCATTTTAACGCTGCTATTTTACGTTTCAGGTACCGTTTTGGCGGTCTCGTCTAAAATAGAGGATACCCATATAAAATCTATTTCTATATTTACATTCATAAAGTCCCAGATATGAATAGGATTTCTACCATCAGGAAAAATATAGTACGGAATAAGAAGATTCTTTCCACCATGAAAAGAAGGCTCGTAATCTGGGCCGTAGCAGTAGTCACTTTCTGTGTTTTTTCCTACCTTATTGATCCCTTTGACCCCGTTTGGAAAGGATATTTGGACGCTCCGCTAAAGATGATTCTGGAAGATGCTACCTGGATTGTCTTTTTTTCTATCATTATTTCCGAGGTAAGTATATTTATAGACAGGACGCTCAATAAACTGCTTCCCTGGAGAGACAGAACCATAAAACGACTGCTCATTCAGTGTTTGCTGCAGATTGTAGGTAGTGTCATGATTGTGATTATTATTAATGCCATTGTAGACTGTACTTCAGTGACATTGCCTGAAATGGATTCCCGAAAAGAATATACGCTTCTCGGCCAATGGATCGCAACCAATATTGTAATATCATTGATTATCAGTGCATTTAATACCGTGGATTATTTACTTGAAAACTGGAAAAAAACAGCAGTAGAAGCGGCCCAGCATAAACTGAGGGCTTCCAAACATAAGCAGGCTGCGATGGCAGCAGAACTTCAGGCGCTTAAGCTGCAGATAGATCCCCATTTTATTTTCAATAACTTAAGTGTATTGTCAGAACTCATCCTGGAAGATCAGCAGTTGGGCTATGATTATTCCGAGAAATTTGCAAGAGTATACAGATACCTGTTAGTCAATTCCAAAAAAGATATTATTGCAGTAGAAGAGGAACTTAAATTTTTAGAATCCTACATATTTCTGATTGAAAAAAGAATTGGCGAAGGCGTTATATTCAAAATAAATATTCATGACGAATACAGATCCAGATTTACCCTGCCGCTGTCTTTACAATTACTGGTTGAAAACGCTATTAAGCATAATCAAACCTCTAAAATAAACCCTCTGGAAATCCATGTTTATACAAACGCTGAAGGAGAATTAGTCGTTTCTAATACATTTTTGCCTTTGATCAATAAGCCGGATTCCTCAGGAGTAGGACTTACCAATATAATTGCGCGATACGAAATTTTAGGATATCCTAAACCTGTTATCGAAAAAACTGAAGATAAATTTATTGTAAAACTCCCATTGATATGAAGATTAACAAAGTTTTAATAGTTGAAGACGAAAGACCCAATGCTGATAGATTAAAAAGACTGCTGTTGAAGTTAAGACCCCATATCGAAATCCTGTCTGTGGAAGATTCGATAACCTCAACAGTGCATTGGCTGGAAAATAATGTCGTTCCGGATGTTATCCTGATGGATGTACGTCTTGCAGACGGACTCAGCTTTGAAATATTTAATAAACATGAAATTAAAAGTGCAGTCATATTTACCACGGCCTATGATGAATATGCAGTACAGGCATTCAAATACAACAGTGTAGATTACCTTCTGAAGCCTATTGAAGAAGAAGAGTTGGATGCTGCTTTAAAGCGCTACGAAACTTTTATGGAAGCTGTTCCGGTAGTAGGAACGGCCATCGAAGGACTGCTGAATTATATCCAGCCGAAAGATTACAGAAAGCGCTTTCTGATTGCCCACAGAGATGGATATAAAACCGTTCTGGCAGAAGACATCTTATACTTTTATACTGAATTGGGAATGAGCAAAGCGATGCTGAATACCGGAGTGGTTGAGAATGTTCCGCAAACGTTGGAAGAACTTGAAAAACAGTTGGATCCCAAATTCTTTTTCCGGGCCAACAGACAATTTATCATTCATATCAATTCCGTAAAGCAGATTTTTAATCATTTTAATGGAAAATTAAAGCTGGAACTGAGGAAACAGCCCGATATGGAAGTCATTGTAAGCCGGGAAAAAGCTTCTATTTTCAAATCCTGGATGGATTATTAATTTCATAAAAATACAGATAAGATTGCTTTTACATAAGTAATCTTTTTTTTTCGTTTCATTTGTAGCATCCATTAATTTGTTTCTGGTGATTTCACTCTTATTTCCCCCGGATAAACTCTTATTTTGTCGTTTTTATAGGGAAAATAACTGTTTTCCTTTCATTTTTGCTATCATACGTTTCACCTGCGATTAACGACACTTCACCCAACTTCTGAATGAATATCACTATAAGATGAAGTTATTTTGCTCCTGTAAAATTTAAAAACCAATGTTATGAATTACAGAAAAGGATATTTGGTACTTTCACTTACAGCTGCAGCGATACTTTATTCATGCGGTTCCGGGAACGGCCAGGAAAATGCCCAGCAGATGCAGCAGGCATTGCCTACAGATTTTATCCAGGTGAAGTCCGGAGATGCAGATGTGTCTACAGGATATCCGGGAAGCATAGAAGGGCAGGACAATGTAGATATTAAAGCGCAGGTGACAGGTTATCTGGAAGCTGTATATATCAAAGAAGGGCAGTATGTGAGCAAAGGACAGACCCTTTTCAGAATAAATCCATCCGTGTACAACGAGCAGGTAAACACCAATGAAGCTGCTCTGAAATCGGCCATGGCAGCACAGGAAACAGCAAGACTTGAAGTTGAAAAACTGAAACCTCTTGTAGAAGGAAAAGTAGTTTCTGATATGCAGCTGAAAACCGCACAGGCAAGTTATAAAGCAGCATCAGCACAGGTTGCACAGGCACAGTCATCATTAGGATCATCAAAGATCAATGCCAATTTTACGTATATCAAAGCCCCGGTTAGCGGATACATAGGCAGAATTCCGAATAGAGTAGGAAACCTTATCAGTCCATCAGACGCCTCTCCTTTGACAACACTTTCAAGCATAAACAGCGTGAATGTATATTTTTCAATGAATGAAGCTGATTTTATTTCACACAGCAAAGCCTCTGCATCAGGAAATACTGTAGAAAATGTAGAGCTTATCCTTGCAGACGGCTCCACCTATTCTCTTAAAGGAAAACTTGAAAATGCCAGCGGAAACTTCGACAGAAATACAGGAAGTATTCAGATGAAAGCCGTTTTTCAAAATCCTGATAAATTATTAAGAGCCGGAGGAACAGCTAGAGTAATGATTCACAATGCTTTGAGTGGAGTGGTCAAGCTTCCGAAAACATCCGTAAAAGATATTCAGGACAGGTTCTTTGTCTATAAACTGAATGGTAAAGATAAAGTGAAAATGACTCAGATTACGGTTTCAGGAAGTACGTCTCAGGATTATTTTATCAAAGAAGGAGTGAATGCAGGAGATAAGATTGCCATCAACAGAATTGATGCTCTTACAGACGGAGCACAGGTTGTGGCGACAACAGTTCATTTGAAGTAGTTGTATAACCATTCTTAGAAAATTCAAAAATGTTAAAAAAGATAATAGACCGTCCGGTACTGGCGACGGTAATATCCCTTATCATCGTTATTTTAGGGATTATAGGATTAAACCAGCTGGCGGTGACCAGATTCCCGGATATTTCTCCGCCTACGATTACCGTTTCAGGATCATATCCTGGAGGAAATAGTGAAACCGTGATCCGTTCCGTGGTAACTCCGCTGGAAGAACAAATTAATGGAGTGGAAGACATGGAATACATGAAATCCACAGCGAGTAATGATGGTACATTCTCCATCTCCATTATATTCAAGCAGGGGGTAAATGCCGATCAGGCAGCGGTAAACGTGCAAAACAGAGTACAACAGGCCACTCCGATACTTCCGCAGGAAGTTGTTAGAATGGGACTGACTACATCCAAGCAGCAGAACAGTATGGTGTTGATTTTCAATATATATACTGAAGATAATAAACAGTATGATGAAACCTTTCTTCAGAACTATGCGAATATCAACCTCATTCCGCAGGTTAAAAGGGTAAAAGGAGTAGGACAGGCAATGGTCTTCGGATTGAAGGATTATTCCATGAGAATATGGCTTAACCCTCAGAAAATGTCATCTTACGGACTTGAACCGGCAGATGTTTCCAGAGCAATCGCAGACCACAGTTTGGAGTCTGCTCCGGGTAAATTGGGAGAAGAATCTGATGCTGCTTTAGAATATGTAATCAGATATAAGGGAAAAAAGAACAAGCCGGAACAATATGAAAATATTATCGTTAAAAATACCGGAAGTCAGGTCATCAGATTAAAAGATGTCGCCCGTGTAGAGTTCGGAGCTATTTCAAATACAGGAGATAACCTTTCCAATGGGAAAAATGCGGTTACTGTTGCGATCATGCAAACCACGGGATCCAATGCAAATCAGATTGAAATAGGAGTAAATAAAGCTCTTGACCAATTATCAAAATCATTCCCTCCGGGTATTAAATATACGAAGGTAATGAGTACCAAAGAAAGATTGGACGAGGCTACAGGACAGGTAAAATCTACTTTAATAGAAGCATTTATCCTTGTGTTTATCGTTGTATTTATTTTCTTGCAGGATTTCAGATCTACGATTATTCCGGCAGTGGCGGTTCCGGTAGCAATTATCGGTACATTCTTCTTCCTTCTGGTTTTAGGATTTACAATTAATGTCTTGACACTTTTTGCTCTTGTACTGGCCATTGGGATTGTAGTGGATGATGCCATTGTAGTGGTAGAAGCCGTCCACAGTAATATGGAAGGAACAGACCTTTCAGGAAGAGAAGCTACTCACAAGGCGATGAGTGAGATCACAGGAGCGGTGATTTCTATTACATTAGTGATGTCGGCGGTATTTATTCCCATCGGATTTATGTCCGGTTCAGCAGGATTATTCTATAAGCAGTTTGCCTATACATTAGCAATAGCGATCATCATTTCAGCGGTTAACGCATTGACTTTAACCCCTGCTTTATGTGCTGTCTTTTTGAAAAACAACCACTCAGGAGAAGGCAAAAAGCCAAAAGGATTCGGGCAAAGATTTGCGGTAGCATTCAATGCTGGATTTAATAATATGACCAACCGTTATGCAAAAGGAGTACGTTTCTTAATAGCACGAAAATGGATTGCAGGAGGATTAATAGTAGCCGTTATCGGTGTTGCAGGATGGCTGATGTCAAGCACACCTAAGAGTTTTGTACCGATGGAAGATGACGGATTCTTTATGTACACCTTAAGCATGCCTCCGGGAACAGCATTGACTAAAACTACAGAAGTTTCCAATAAGATCAATGACATCTTAAAAGGTGTAGACGCAGTGCAGGAAAATACTTCCATCACAGGCTACAACCTTCTTAGTAACAGTGCAGGACCGGCTTATGCGATGGGATTTGTTAAGCTGAAACCTAAAAAAGAAAGAGGTGAAGTTCAGGATATCCAGGAAGTGGTAGATATGGCGACTGCAAAATTGGGAGTGATCAAAGAAGGAAGTGTAATGACCTTTAGAATGCCTCCGGTAGAAGGATATGGAATGACAAATGATGCCGAAATTGTACTTCAGGACCGTATGGGAAGAGACCCTCAGGTTCTTAAAGCTAAAGCGGATGAACTGATCGGTCAGCTGATGAAGGTTCCGGAAGTGGCATTTGCCTACACCATGTTCAGGGCAGATTATCCTCAGATGGAGCTTGAAGTGAATGAAGATAAAGCAAAACAGCTTGGAGTAAGCATTTCAAATTTGTTAGGAGCTGTTCAGACCTATTTCTCAGGAGATCAGTCTCAGAATTTCTCAAGATTCGGGAAATTCTACAGGGTGAATATTAAAGCAGACGGAGTTTTCAGAATGGATGAACAAGCCTTCAACGATATTTTCGTAAAGAATGAAAAAGGGGATATGGTTCCGGTGAATACATTGATTACTTTGAAAAAAGTCTACGGTCCGGAATCCGTTCAGCGTTACAATCTTTATAACTCATTAAATATCAACGTGTCTCCAAAACCAGGAGTAAGTAACGGGGAATTGATGGGTAAGCTGGAACAAACCTTAAGCAAATTACCATCTGATTACAGCTACGAATGGACAGGATTGAGTTTAGAAGAGAAATCAGCAGGGAATCAGACGATTGCCATCTTTGGATTGTGTTTACTTTTCGTATATCTGCTGCTGGCTGCTCAATATGAAAGTTATATTCTTCCTCTGGCAGTAATGCTTTCCATCCCAACAGGAATTGTAGGAGCATTCTTAGGAATAAAAGCGATCGGACTGGATAATAATATCTATGTACAGGTGGGATTAATCATGCTTATCGGTCTTCTGGCCAAAAATGCAATTCTTATTGTAGAATTTGCCATACAAAGGCGAAAAGCAGGTCTTTCGATTCTGGATTCGGCACTGGAAGGAGCAAAGGCGAGATTACGTCCTATTATCATGACTTCATTAGCTTTTATTGTAGGAATGGTTCCGCTGATGATTTCTACAGGAGGAATGGCTTCAGGAAACAAATCAATCAGTACAAGTGCAGCAATGGGAATGCTGAGTGGAGTAGTTTTAGGAGTTTTTGTGATTCCTGTACTGTATATGTTCTTTCAGTATCTGGATGAGAAGTTCTCTGGCAAGAAGAGGTATAATACGATAGAAAATCAATTGACAAATGAAAATATTTAATATAAATAATTTCCTTATTTCAGGCGCAATGGCATCCCTTCTGATGTCTTGTGCCGTAGGGAAAAAATATACAAGAACAGACCTTCATGTTCCCGAAACATACAAAGAATCTGTGCAGGTAACAGGAGATACTGTAGTGCTTCCGTGGAAAACCTTTTTCAAAGATCCGAAGCTGATAGGATTAATAGATAAAGCCCTTTCCAGAAATAATGAAGTGAACGTTGCTCTGAAAAATATGGAACAGTTGGACCTTATTTATAAGCAGGCCAAACTGTCTCTTATGCCAACACTGGATTTCAGCGCAGGAGCTAACAGAAGCTGGGCTTCCAAAAATACCCTTAACGGTTCTCTTAATGAACAGTTTGTAGGGACAAAATACATTGATGATTTTAGTGCAGCGCTGAGACTTTCATGGGAAGTAGACATCTGGGGAAAAGCTAAAATGCAGAAAGAATCTGCCGCTGCAGAATATTTTGGTCAGAAAGAAAACTTAAATGCAATCAAAAGCAGGATTGTAGTTCAGGTGGCTCAAGCTTATTATAACCTTATAAGTCTTGATGAACAGCTGAAAATAGCAGAACAAAACATTGAGCTAAGTGATAATACGCTCAAAATGATGAATCTGCAGTTTAAAGCAGGGCAGATAAATTCTTTGGCCGTTCAGCAGTCAGAAGCGCAAAAGAAAACAGCAGAACTGTTGATCCCTTTGGCGAAGCAGAATATTTCTATCCAGGAAAATGCCTTGAGTATACTTTGTGGAGAATATCCGGACAAAATAGAAAGAGAAGGAAATCTGAAAACAATGATTCCTGAAAATAGACTTTCAGAAGGACTGCCTGCACAACTGCTGAGCCGCAGACCGGATCTGAAAGTGGCAGAATTTAACGTAATCAGTTTAAATTCTAAAACCGGGCTGGCAAAAGCAGCGATGTACCCAAGTATAAGTCTGAGCCCGCAGATAGGAGTGAATTCTAATAAATTCAGTTCATGGTTTGATATCCCAGTATCTATTACCAAGGCAATCGCAGCGAATCTTGCAGCTCCCGTTTTTCAGAAAAAACAACTGAAAACAGCTTATGAGACGGCATTGATTGAACAGGAAAAAGCAGCCATCAATTTTAAACAATCTGTAATGACTGCTGTTGGAGAAGTATCCGATGCCATGGCCAAGTCTAAAGGTTCTTCAGAAAGACTGCAGCTTTTGGAGCAGAGAACCGCTATTCTTGATAAAGGAATCAATGATGCCCTGAAGCTCTATAAAAGTGGAATGGCAACCTATCTTGAAGTAATTACAGCTCAGAACAGTAAGCTTCAGAATGATCTGGAAGCCATTAATGTAACCCTTGAAAGGTTAAATGCAGAAGTAGACCTGTACAGATCGCTTGGCGGTGGAGTAGAATAAAATGTAAAAGTGATAAATAATAAAGGAAGCTACATTATATAGCTTCCTTTTTGGTTATTTCTGAAGGTAAATACAGTTTAATTTTAACATCAGGTCCGAAATTTGCAGAGCAGTGATGAAATTTTATATTCATTAAATCAGTGGTTTATGAAAAATTTTATCTTTTTTTTCAAAAATAGATGCAAGATTTTTGAAAAGTGAGATTTATATAGATGAGTACTCGAAAATAATTAATGTTTAACGAAAAAAATAATGCAATGAAAAGATTGACAGTACCCCGATTTTTTATAACAGTTTTAATGGTTTTAGTAGGATTTACCCTATCCTCATGTAATAATAATGATGGTCCGGACATACCTCCTGTAAAAATGGAAGACTTAAAAGGAAACTATAAAGGTAAGCTGGTTATTGTACAGGGAAATAGCAAAAGAGAAGGAGTAAAAGAGTTTAAAGTAAAAAAAGATACGATCTCGTTTGCTGAATTTCCAATAGAAGAAATTGTAAAGACTGTGGTGAAAAACCCTGCAAAAGCAGAAACCGCATTGAAATCAATGGGAAAAGTGAAATATGACCTTAAGTATGCCGCGGTAATTAATACTGCAAATAATGTAATAGAACTTACTTTGGCTCCAAAAGTTATGGAACTTCAGATCCCTGTAGATGGAGTGAATAAAAAGACAGTCGTAGAGTTTGTAGCAAAGCAAAAAGGATATTATGTAGGATTGGATCAGACGCTGAGGTACGCTATAACGGCAGAAAAAATTACAGTAGATGGTACATTGGTTGCCCCTTATGAGGTGATTGATTATAATTTTCCATTCTGTATAAAAAATTAATTAATAGATATTATCATCAATGGATTGCGCTTTATTACTAAGATGCAATCTATTTTTGCTTGACAGTTTATAACATCCCACTGGGTACGGCGGCATTATATGGAAGAAAGTAAAGAACAGATTTTGGTAAAGCACCTTCTGAAGAAGGAGGAAGCTGCCTGGAAAGAGCTTTTTGGAGCTTATTCCGGAAATCTGGCCTATGTCTGCTCCCGTTATGTGGCTGAGAAAGAAGATGTTCATGATGTACTGCAAAACAGTTTTATCAAAATGTTCCGCTCGATAGAATCTTTTGAATACAGGGGAAGTGGTTCTTTAAAAGCCTGGATGACCCGTATTACTGTCAATGAATCTTTAAAACATATTAAACAGAAAGGAGATTTTAAATCTGCAGTGGAAGTAGATGATCTTCCGGATATTCCTAATGAAGAAGAACCGGACTTTGAAGAGATTCCTCGTGATAATATTATGATGATGATAAGATCTCTTCCTGAAGGGTACAGAACTGTTTTTAATCTGTATGTATTTGAGAAAAAAAGCCATAAGGAGATTGCCGGACTGCTGGGAATTGCAGAAAATTCTTCTGCATCTCAGTTTCACCGTGCAAAAGGACTGCTTGTTCAGAAAATAAAAGAATTTAAAATGTCAAAAAAAGCACAATATGAATAATGAATGGCTAAATAACCTGCGAAGCAGAATGGATGACCATGAAGAGGACGTTCCGGAAGGATTGTGGGATGACATCAAAGATGAACTATTCGCCGGGGAAGAAAACAACAGCATTCCCGGGTTTATTCCTGAAATTCATGAAGGCGGAGCAGATAAGAAAGAGAAGGGGGCCAGTGGGGGACAAAAATCCTTATTTTATCGTCTCGGAGGTATTGCTGCTGCCATTGCATTGCTCTTTTTGCTGACGAAAATACTGCCACAGAATGATACAGGTAGGACCCTGTCTCAGAAACCGGCAGATGTGAAAACAGAGGATGAGAAAAATTCTTTAAAATCTATAGAAAATGAACAGGGCTCAAGCAAGGAAGTAAAGTCCAAAACGGAAGCTTTTTTAGCGGATAACATATTAAATATAGATTCTTCGGAGAAAATTACAGCACAGAGATATGCTGAGAGCAGAGCGGAAAATCAAGCAGAAAATCATCAAAAAATCCAGGATATTTTCAAGTTTCCCACAGCATCAGAATCTTTTCAACAGGAAAGCAGAATTGCTCAGAAAGTCCCTTCTGTTGATGATACAGTAAAAGAATCTGCAAAAGAGCAGACTTCTGATGAGGTTCTGTTTAAAGAGGAGAAGCTAAAAGAAATCTATGCTGAAAATACAAAACGAAATACACCAAAATCCAGAGACAAAAAGTCGTGGATGCTGAGTATGCTCACAGGAAATGTTGCTTCCAACTCTGCAGAACAGCAGTTTCCGGGGTATGCTTCCATCACTGGAAAAGCAATGAATGTTGAGCAGGTATTTACTACATCCGAGCATCATGATGATCCCCTTACGGCCATATTGCTTGCGAATCAGAGCCAGCCGGTAGAAGCTAGAATCAGGCATAAAGTGCCGGTAACATTTGGGCTGTCTCTTTACTATAATTTAGGAAAAAAATGGGGGATAGGAACGGGACTGAACTATACCAAACTGGCTTCTGAACTGCATTCCGGAACCGAGAACAATTATATTAAAGGAGATCAGACGGTTCATTATATAGGAATTCCTGTTCAGGTTAATTATAATATCATTCAGAAAGGCCGGTTTACAGGATATATTACAGGTGGGGCACTTCTGGAAAAGCCTGTGTCGGGAAGTGTTACAACAACCTACGTCGTGAATGATGAAATAAAGGAAAGTTCAAAGGAACGTCTTGATCATAAACCGTTACAGTTTTCTGTTAACACCGCAGTAGGATTTCAGCTGAAGGTCATAGACAAGGTTGGAATTTATGCAGAACCGGGAATAGGATACCATTTCAAGGAAGAAAATGCTCCAAACACCATTTATAAAGAGAAACCGTTTCATTTTAACATGAAATTCGGAATCAGAGTGCTGTTGGATTAATGTAGAGGATTTTTTAAGACCAAAATCACACTTAATAATCTATATATGAAAACAAAACTAATTTTTTTAATGTTTTTATTATTCAGCATTCTGGATATAAAAGCACAGTGTACCCCTACAATTACCAGTCCGAGACTTGGACAGAAATATCCGGGAACAATCTTGTTCTGTGATGTGGAAGATGAAATAATTTCTACCACACAGACATATGGAAGCTATCAATGGTACAAACAGGAATGGACCTGGCAGACACCCAATAACAACCCTTGGGTAGCCATTCCGGGAGCCACATCACAGCAGTTAACCATTAGCGGTAATGACCAGCTGAATTATTTTAAAGTTAAAGTGACAGATGGAGACTGTATCGCGGAAAGTCCTGCAGTATTTGCAGATGGATTTGTCTATGGTCTGCCGGCTATGATGACTACTTATACGCCCGGAACATATCAGGAAAATGCAGGAACAGTGAATGTCTGCAACGGAGCTTCTGTACAGTTTGATAATATATTTCCTGTTGTATATGGCAAACATACCTGGTTCAGATGTGTGCCAAGCAGTAATCCTCCGGTATTGGGAGATCCTTGCATCATCCCTGGAGTGATAGGAGATACTTATGTTGCGACAAGTTCCGGAAAATATGGGTTTTATGCGTGTACAGAATACTGCCCGGATCAATGTCAGATGCTGGATCCGTTTGCTTTTGTGGAAGTGAATTTCGGAAATTGGGATTTCTGCAGCAATCTGGGAACAGGAGAGACCAAGATTAAAGATAATAATCTGAAAATCTATCCTAATCCTACAACTCAGCATCTTTATATCGGAAAAGAATCAGATAAAATCTATAAGGAAGTTACCATTATAGACATGTCTGGAAAGCTTGTTCTGAAGAAAAATGACCATCAATATAATCAGGCGATTGATGTAAGTCATCTTGTGCCAGGAAACTATATCATTGTTTCTAAAAGCGCAGATGGAAAAGAATATAAAAATAGATTTATAAAAAAATAGGATTACATAGTCTGAATGTGCTAAAATATTGATTGTGGGAAGGAAGAACGGATGTCAGAAGAGGGATGTTCCTTGTATTGAAGAAGAACTAAAGTATTTTTACTTTACGCTCAATAGATAAAGTTTCATCCTTGTTAATCTAATGACGGTCATAATTACCCCCAAAAGGAGCCCTCTCTTTCAGGCATCCGGCTTCCTGACTCACATTTGGTGTTTTATCCGCAACTCAGATGAAATAATCTCTTTCGTTAGTTTTTAATAATGGTTGGGTCGGTACAAATTTTTTTGTACCGATTTTTTTAATTTACTACTAACGGGGTCTTTTTTGTTGTAAGCCCTCCATGGAAAATCTTAATATGACTCCCTTTTAAAGAATCAAGATCGAAAGGATTTAATGTTTCTTTATAGAGATATTGTCGAAGTTTATAGTGATTTGTATAAAGTATTTTATATCCTTTTTGAAATTGAAGTAATCACTTATGTAAGAAACCTGATTGGCCAGTAAAGCTCTTTTCCGGTTAATTGTTTTCACTTCTCCCAGTTTCATGAAAACGGTATTCTTTTTTACTCAAATCCTATGAGATTAGTCATACTTCGTCCTTGTATAAAAATCTTGCTTGTGACAGATATATTTTCAATTCCTATTTTTATTAATATCTTTTTCAATATATCCGGTCAACTAGAATATCATTCATGTAAACGTCAGATTTTCAAAATAGTATGTTGATTATTTTTACTTCAAAAACACACTATGCTGATCAAAATTTATGGAAGTGCCATTCATGGAGTGGCTGCACAGACAATAACAATTGAAGTGAATGTAGATACCGGCGGAGTAGGATACCATCTGGTGGGTCTGCCTGATAACGCAATTAAAGAAAGCAGCTATAGAATCTCTGCAGCACTGAAAAATGTAGGATATAAAATTCCCGGAAAGAAAATCACCATCAATATGGCTCCAGCTGATCTCAGAAAAGAAGGTTCTGCCTATGATCTGAGTATTGCGATTGGTATTTTAGCAGCTTCAGATCAGATTTTGGCAGAGGAAATTGAAAATTATATTATTATGGGCGAGCTTTCTCTCGATGGAAGCCTCCAGCCTATCAAAGGAGTTTTACCTATTGCTATTCAGGGCAGGGAAGAAGGTTTTAAAGGAATTATTCTTCCTATACAGAATGCCAGAGAAGCAGCCATTGTAAGTGATCTCGAAGTATACGGAGTAGAAAATATAAGAGAAGTAATTGATTTTTTTAATGAAGGAAAACCTCTTAACAGGATTACGCTGGATACCCGGAAAGAATTTCATGAGAAGATTAATGATTTCCCTTTCGATTTCTCTGAAGTTAAAGGTCAGGAAACGGCCAAAAGAGCAATGGAAGTGGCTGCAGCGGGGGGACATAATATCATCCTCATAGGCCCTCCCGGAAGTGGAAAGACCATGCTGGCTAAAAGAGTTCCCAGTATTTTACCTCCATTGACTCTGAAAGAAGCTTTAGAAACAACAAAAATTCATTCCGTGGCCGGAAAAATAGGAACTGAAGCTTCATTGATGACAGTTCGTCCCTTCAGATCTCCCCATCATACAATTTCTGATGTTGCCCTGGTGGGTGGCGGAAGTTATCCGCAGCCTGGTGAGATTTCCCTTGCTCATAACGGAGTACTGTTTCTTGATGAAATGCCTGAGTTTAAAAGAACAGTGCTGGAAGTAATGAGACAGCCTCTGGAAGACCGGGAAGTGACTATTTCAAGAGCCAGATTTACAGTAAATTACCCCGCAAGTTTTATGTTAGTAGCTTCTATGAATCCCAGCCCAAGCGGATTCTTTCCCGATGATCCTAACAATACCTCCTCTGTTTATGAAATGCAGCGGTACATGAATAAGCTTTCAGGACCGCTTTTGGACAGGATTGATATTCACATTGAAGTACAAAAAGTGGAATTTGAACAGCTTTCTGAAAAAAGAAAAGGAGAGAAAAGTAAGGATATCAGAAATCGGGTATTGAAAGCCAGAGATATTCAGAATAAAAGATACCAAAGCCTCAATATTAGCAGTAATGCCCAAATAGGGCCTAAAGAAATTGAAGCATTTTGTGAATTGGATGAAACCTCTTTCGGGCTCATCAAACTGGCGATGGAAAAACTTAATCTTTCGGCGAGAGCTTATGACAGAATCCTGAAAGTAGCCAGAACAATTGCTGATCTTGATGAATCAGAAAATATTATGTCTCACCATATTTCCGAAGCAATACAATACAGAAGTCTGGACCGGGAATTCTGGAGTGGATAACAGATTCAGACTTCTACTGCTGAAATAATGTTATAGGGCATCTATTTCAGCATCCATCTTAAGCTTGATCAAAAAAGGATGGTTGTAAACTTTAGGAACCCATTGAAACTGATCATCCACCTTATTAATATACCCAATACCTGGCCATGGAAGATGGGCGGAACAGATCAGTGTTCTGTTCTGATAACAATTTTCCAGAATCTTCTTACGGGTTTCTACTCCTGTTTCAAAATCAATATCCCATTGCGTTCCCCAATCCGGTTTTGCAATGAGAAGGGGAGAATGGAAAACATCTACTACATTGGTAATGGATATATCTCCATCATTCACCGTATAAATAATATGTCCAGGAGTGTGACCAGGAGCAGCCTGCGTCTGAATACAGGAGAACACAAGATCTCCCATTTCAAATTTTGTAAGTCTGCTGCCAATGACAGAAAGAATTTTTCTAACCAATGGAATGCTTGGCTTTCCTCCCTCAGGATTTTTGCTTTTTTGAAAATCCGGCTCATCAGCCATCCAGAATTCGAATTCCTGACGTGAAATATAATAATTCGCATTCGGAAACACAAGCTCATCATTTTTCGAAAGAATACCTCCAATATGATCTCTGTGGGCATGTGTAATTAGAATATCCGTTATAGACTCCGGTGTAAACCCTGCTGAAGTAAGACTGTGTAATAGTTGTCCTGCATTTTCTTCATCATAAAACCCCTCTCCAGTGTCTATTAAAATGATGCGGTCAGCTTTTTTGACAAGCATTACATTGATAGGAGCTTCATAATAAGAGTCTGATAAATAAAGATTTCGGAGTTCATTTTTTACCATATTTTGAGGAATACCGGGAGCTAAAATCGGCTGGTGGTAACCAATACCAAAATACCCGTCAGAAAGTATAAAAATATCCAGTTCATGACATGGAATATGCATAAATCCATGCGTTCTCTTCTGTTTGTGATTCATATTAAAATGATGCGTTTTTTCTTTCTTACAAATTTAAATAATATTCCGTAATTTGACTGTTAGACAGAGTAATAAAGGGGGTTTAATGTTGTAATAAATTAAAATTCAATATTTTATTAATTCTAAAATATCAATTTCAGAATGTGGTAAATGATAGTAATTATGTAACACATAGGTTAATTTATTATGTTAAGTTTGATTGCTAAATCAATAAAAATATTACATTATGAAAATAAAATTTTCAAACACGGAATAGCGATCATCTTTGAAGAATAGGTCAAACATATTCTTTCATTTTTCGATTGCAATAAATAACGTTTAAGCGTTGTTTACGTTCTGCTTATTAAGTAGATCGCTTCAAGCTCTGTATCATTCGCTTTTTGAAAAGTATTATAAACACACTTAGTAAATAAACTGTGGCTATCTCGTATACCCTTTTGTTTCTGCTTTTTTATAGCTTAAAATCAATTTTACAGAAGACTGAAGCTGTTGATTATAAAGTTTTTAACCAAATTACATTATTAATATGCCAAACACAATTCCCTCATTAGAAACCTTATCATTAGGTGCAGCCATATTACTGTCATCTGAAGACAGAGAAAAACTTTTAAACGGATTCAATAAAACGGGCTGGGACTATCACCATGAAGAAACATTAGAGTCTCTTTTCCGAAAACAGACACTCCTTCATCCCGATAAAACAGCTGTTGTTTATCAGAATCAGGAGATCACGTACCGTGATTTAGATCAGAGAAGTAATCAGATTGCCAATCTATTATTGAGCCAGGGAATAAAAGAAGGTAAGTATGTTCCTGTCTGGCTGGACCGTTCTTTAGAATGGGTTGCTGCTGTTCTTGGCGTGATCAAAACAGGAGCAGCATATGTTCCTATAGACCCTGCTTATCCTGCTAAAAGAGTAGAATTTATTCTTTCAGATACTGCAGCTGATATTATCATTACCAATCAAAATCTTGCCCCCCTTTTATCCGAAACTGAAAAGACAAAAGTGTTTGATCTGAGCAGCATGGAAAACCTTAATCATTTATCTTCAGATGACCCGGAAATTAAAATCCATCAGAATAGTCTGGCATATACAATTTATACTTCAGGCTCTACCGGAAAACCGAAAGGGGTAATGGTAAGCCATCAGGCTATTCAGCACTTGGTAACCTGGCATAATCATCATTTTCACGTGGATTACAGCTCAAAACTGACCCTGGTAGCAGGATTGGCATTTGATATATCCGTATGGGAAACCTGGTCGGCGCTTATTTCCGGAGCAACTATATTTATTGCAGATCATGAAGACAGAACAGATGCTCATGCATTGGTGGATTATTATAGGAGAAATCAGATTACACACGGTTTTGTTCCCTCTGTTTTAGGTCCGCAGGTTGTTAACAATACCAGAAATTATAATGATCTGAAATTGAAATATCTCTTTACCGGAGGTGAAAAACTGAAGCCTGTGCTCACTACAGAATTAAGTTACGAGCTAATAGACTATTATGGCCCAACGGAATGTACTGTATTTGCAACATTTAAAAAAGTGAAAGATATCAATGGAGAATATGTCTCTTCAATAGGGAAACCTATTGCCAACGCAAAAGCCTATATTTTAGGTGAGAATATGGAGTTGCTGCCGTTAGGAGCTGTGGGAGAATTATGCATCGGAGGAAATATTTTAGCGGATGGATATCTTAATAATGAGGAACTTACAGATTCTAAATTTATTGATAATCCATTCCGGGAAACAGAAAAACTGTATCGTACCGGTGATCTTGCCAAATGGAAGCCAGATGGTGATATTGAATTCCTTGGAAGAATAGATAATCAGGTGAAAATTCGTGGATTCCGGGTTGAATTGGGAGAAATAGAACGTACGTTGCTTCAGCAGAAAAATATCAAAGAGGCGGTGGTCATCAGCAGAGATACAGGAGGAAATAGTAAATATCTGATTGCTTTTATTGTTTCAAGATCTGAAGCGGAGAAAGATATTTCATCAGTTAGAAATGCATTGAAAGAAGAACTTCCGGGTTATATGATTCCTGCCCAGATTATTTTTATAGATAAAATTCCTTTGACGGCAAATGGCAAAACAGATGCTCAGGCTTTAAAAGATCTGGCAGATAAGGAAGCGAAAGAGCTTATTTCATTTGAGCCGCCAACCAATGAAACAGAACGGATTGTTGTAGATGTTTGGTCTTCAGCTCTGGAACGTCCTGTTATTAATATTACAGATAATTTCTTTGATATCGGGGGGAATTCTCTGTTGGTAGCAACGGTTGCCGTGGCATTGGAAAGAAAGCTTGATCTAAAAGTGTATTTGCGGGATATTTATCAGTTTCCGGTATTGCAGGAGCTCTCGGAAGTGCTTATAGCCAGATCCAGATCAACAAGAGAGGCTGTTCCAATGGAAGATGTAGAACCTTATGTTGCCTTGCAGAAGGATGTTTATCTTGCTCCCGGAACTGTTTTTGCAGGTGGATTTGATCCTAGACAAATAGAAAACCCCGCCACAATATTTTTAACAGGAGTTACCGGATTTGTGGGAATTCATCTTTTGCAGGAGCTTCTGGACACTACAAATGCTGATATTTACTGCCTTGTAAGAGCTCAGGATCAATTTCATGCGATGGAAAAGATAGAGAGGTGTTTTAAACAATATCACATTCCTCAAAAAGGAGAACAGAAATCGAGAATTATTCCGGTAATCGGAGATCTGGCATTGCCGGCTTTGGGACTGTCAGAAGAAATATTCACAAAACTGGCAAAACAGACCGATCTGATTTACCATTCCGGAAGTTCTGTCAACTTCATTGAACCTTATTCTTACATGAAAGCTCCCAATGTAGAAGGGTTAAGAGAAATCATCAAATTGGCGGGGGCAGAAAGGACCAAATGTCTCGCTTTGTTATCCACCATTTCTGTATACAGCTGGGGACATGTGTTTACGGGAAAAACAGTGATGCTGGAGTCTGATGATATTGAGCAGAATTTATTGTCTGTAAGCAAAGACATTGGCTATGTAAGAAGCAAATGGGTAATGGAGGCAGTTGCTGATTTAGCGGCAAAAGAAGGCCTGCCATTGATTACTTACCGTCTTGGGTATGCAATGTGCCATAGCGAAACAGGAGCGAGTGCTTCTTACCAATGGTGGTCCGGATTGGTGAAAAACTGCATAGAATTCAAATCTTATCCGGCACTCACTGAGCTTAGAGAAGGTCTTATTACGGTAGATTATATGACCAAAGCGATGGCTCATATCACAAAAAATAAAGAAGCAATAGGTAAAAAATTTAATTTGATAGCCCGCCCGGAAACCAATCTTACTTTGGAGGATTTCTTTGGACTTCTGAAAAAATATTATCCTTTTACACTCGAAGATCTTCCTTATAAAGAATGGAGAAAACAATGGGAAGATGACAGTAAAAACCGTTTATATCCATTGACAAGTCTTTTCAGAGATAATATGCATGAAGGCTTATCCACTGTAGAACTTTACCAGAATACTTACATATGGGATTGCTCCAACGTGATTCAGTATCTGGAAGGTTCAGGTATTAAGGAACCGGTATTTGATAAAAAAATATTGGATTCCTATTTAAGATACCTTGGAATTCCGATTGAATAGTAGTTGACCACTAAACAAAGCCCAAACAGATTCTGTTTGGGCTTTTTAATTTTTTAACAGATAAAAGCATCAAGTTTTGTCGCAATGCAGGATGATATTTGTACCAGGGTAATGAAAAAATATTGCTCAGTTTTTAATTTACCGAAAACCAAAGAAAAATAAATGGATACCATTATTGTATTGTCTAAAGATTTTGCTGTGGTAGATCTGAAATCCTGTGGATTTGTAAATTCGTTGAGAGTCCTTACATTTCAAAATAAAACAGGGCTTGGCAGGGAGATGTAATCTATAACAGAAAAAAACGGGTTATTTTAAAGAAATAAACAGTGATCTGGGGTAAAAGTAAGCCATTATGAAGGTTTTACAACCGTTACTAATGGAGGAGCAATATTTGGAAGGTGGGCTGGAAACATAATCATGTTTATATGATTTTATTTTTCAGGATATTATATTGAAATTAAAAAGGTCAAACATTACTGTCTGACCTTTTATTTATCTGAAGATTAATTCACGGTTACTTTAATCACATTCTGGACTTCAGGAACAGGATATTGGGTTCCTACTTTGGAAATAATCTTATTTTCACTTTGTGGAGTTCCACCAAATAATGCCTGATGATTTCCGGCACCCGGATATTGGTCAATACCCGTCCCGGAATCAAATAATGAGGTTTTTGAACTCATGTCTCCTTTGGTATTGGCATCAATATTTTGTTCATTGGCATAGAACCAGTCATTGGAAAATCCAAACATAGTTGCATAAGCAATTTTATCACCTGGTTCAGCATTAAAGCTTGTTGTTACTTTACTTCCGGGTGTTACCGGAGCATTTCCAGCCACGTATACACCTTTTACGCCGGATAGAGATTTAAGACTGTTTTGAAGCTTGGCTACATTTCCAAACTGTGCAATGTCTTTCAGTCCCATTCCGCTGTCTGATTTGCCCAGTTCGTAAATTGGATTTTTATCACCACGATAAACAACAACTAATGCAGGGGAGAGTCCGGTCATAATTCCTGTGTTGGCATTCAGTTTAGTCATCATCTTGCTGATATTTCCCATTTGAGCAATATCTGTAATTTCAGGATTTGATAAAGCATTAGGTGTAAAAAACGGAGCGCTGTTCAACAGTTGAGAACCATTGTAGTTGGAAACCGCCCATACTCCTGGAGAAAAAGGAGTTTCGTTGGCCGTTCCGCCAGATGTATTCGTAATGGTGAGGGTGAATTCCGAACTTACATCATTGTAAGCCAGATTGAGTTTCATAAGCTGGGATGCATTTACATTAGGAACCTGTATAATAGGCTTGCTTTCGGCTTGTCCTGTAGTGTCATCTTTCGTTCCGTTGTCCCATAATCGTACACTTGATGAAACATCTCCGGTAATGGCATTTCCATTGGCGTCAAATAATTTGATACCCGGCTGTTGGGAAGCAAAAAACCAGTCTTTTGAAGCTCCATACATCGTAGCAAACATTAGTGCCTGTGTTTTTCCTGCACTGAATTTAACAGAAACAGATTGTCCCGGCAGAATAATAGGAGGAGTTCCTGTTCCCTGAAAACTTCCGCTTTCTACAAAATCTTTTGGGGTTACTACATTTTCAAAGGTAATGCTTCTTTGAAAAGACATATCCATCATCATGTCGTCATTAGAATCACTGCATGAGGAAAGAGTAAATGCAGCTAGAGCAGCTGCCGCTAAAACTGATGTTCTGAAAATAAACTTGTTCATAAAAGTAAATTTTTTATAGTTATAAATGATATCTGCAACTATAGTCGACTACTTTTTGAGATCCTGACAAAAAATATTTTCTTAGTTCAATTTTTTTTAAATATAGATTTTGAGCGTGAAAGTAGAACACACTATATTCCCTTTTTTCCATCCAGAATCATCTGGATCATTTTTATTTTTCTGTTTTCTCTAGTTTCCGGTTTCTTGGCTTCTTTAATCCAGCGGATATATTCCTTTTTGTGGGTATAGCTCATCTTGTCAAACAAAGTCTTTGCTTCAGGCTTTTCATTAAAAACAGAAACAATATCTTCAGCAATCTCAACCACTCTCTCTTCTTTATCTTCAGTAAGGGAAACGGAAACCTCATCTCCGAAAGTTTTCCCAAGCTGTTTCCTGACTTCCTGTGTAAGTCCTAAAATATGACAGTTTGATTTCATTTTGGCAAGGCTTCCACGGTATTCAACTTTATCATCAAACACGGCTTTAATTTTTACCTGTCCTTTTTTATGAAACAGTTCTTCCGTAGAAAAAGGAAATTCTACAAATGCAGCGTTCATCTCTCCGTTTTGTTGAATAATAGCTGAAAATTTGATTATTTGAGGATTCATGATGAAAGATTTTAATAGTTAAAAATAAAAAAACCGTGAAATTAAATTTCACGGTTTCAAAAAATAAATCAAATAAGATTATTTTTTATTGCTTTTCTTAGGCGTTGTTGTAGTACCTGAGTTTTTAGTTTTTGTATCAGCTGGAGTGTTTTCTCCTCTTACAAGCTTCAATTCGTCAACTAATCTTCTTGCGCCAGCAAACTTATCGATTGTCCAAAGAACGAAACGTACGTCTACGTTGATTGTTTTCTGCCATTCCTGCTCGAATACGATATCACCGCTTAATGCTTCACTGTTACCGTCGAAAGCAATACCGATAAGGTTTCCGTCTCCATCAATTACCGGAGAACCAGAGTTACCCCCTGTAATATCATTGTTAGAAAGGAAGTTTACAGGCATATAACCTGCTGCATCAGCATACTGTCCGAAATCTTTAAGGTTGTAAAGGTCGATCACTCTTTGAGGAAGATCAAACTCTTCATCACCTTTCTTGTATTTTCCAACAAGACCAGTCATGTCAGTATAATAGTTATCAGTAATACCGAAATAGTTTCTGTCATTTCTGATAGGTAATTTATCTACAGTACCGTAAGTTAATCTCATGGTAGAGTTAGCATCCGGGTAGAATTTTTTCTCAGGCATAGCCTTCATTAATCCAGCTAAGAACATACGGTTCTTTTTAGCAAAATTATCATCTACTTTAACAAATCTCTCAGTGCTTATTTTTTGATCAGCAACGATGCCGTTAGCTACTTTCCAAAGCGGATCAGCATCCAGTTTCAAAGCATCCGGGTTCAATAGGAAGTTTGTTGCAGAAGTTTTGTTAGCAAAGATTGAAGAATAAGCTAAATTAGAAACTGTTTTAGCATCCAATCCTAAAATAGTGGCAGAAGCAACCTCAGGATTTTTAACTCTTGCCTGATATAGGCCGGCCATAGAGGCAAGCATTTCTCCTTCTAAAGATGGATTGAAGTTTTCATAAGCAGCTTTGATAGCAGCTTCAGTTTTAGCCTTCATTGCCAGTCTTCCCTGCATATCCTGAGCAGCATAAGTCTTCAATACAGAACCTACCTGCATAGCAAGAGAAATATATTTCGCATTTCTTGAGAACTGAGAAGCATAGTTTCTTTCAACATTTCTTTCAGAGACCTGCTTGTAATACATTTCAATATCTTCTAAAATACCATCATAATCTTGATTTCCAGGCATCACAGACCATTTTCTGAAGATATCCTCCGTTTTTTGTTTGTCAGTGATTGTTCCGTTTTTCTCTACTGCGTCAATAGTTCCTTGTCTGTTTTTCCAGTAGTTGGCTACTGAAGCATATTGAGAAGCATAGTTAAGCTGAGTTGCTTTATCCTTATCCATATACTTTTTCATTACATCCATGGCAAGTTTAGAAGCCTCAACCCAAGCCGGGTAATCTTTGTTTACCATTTGCTGAATTCCGTAAGAAGTAAGATAACGGTTTGTTCTTCCAGGGTAACCTAAGATCATTGAGAAATCACCAGGCTTGATTCCTTTAAGAGAAACCGGAAGGAAATGCTTAGGCTTCAAAGGAGTGTTGCTTGGAGAATATTCAGCAGGATTTCCTGCAGCATCAGCATATACTCTGAAAACAGTGAAGTCCGCTGTATGTCTTGGCCATTCCCAGTTATCTGTATCTCCTCCGAATTTTCCTAATGATGAAGGGGGAGCACCTACTAATCTGATGTCTTTATAATCCTGATATACGAAATAATAGAATTCATTTCCGTTGAAGAAATCTCTTACCACTACAGTATATTTTCCGTTCTCAGAGTTTTCTGTCTGGATTGCTTTTGTTTCAGCATCAATAACAGCTTTTCTCTCTGCTCCGGTCATATTGTTGTTTAGTTTAGAAGTGATTCTCTGCGTAGCATCATCCATTCTCACTAAAAATCTTACATAAAGATCCTTTGCATTGAATTCGTCTTTCTGTTTCATTGCCCAGAAACCGTTCTTCAAATAATCTTTTTCTGGTGTAGAAGCCGCAGCAACAGCACCGTAACCACAGTGGTGGTTTGTAAATATAAGTCCTTTATCAGAAACAATCTCACCTGTACAGAAACCACCGAAACTTACGATAGCATCTTTTAAGCTTGAATTGTTTACAGAATAAATTTCTTCAGGCGTAAGGTGTAGACCCTCTTTTTGCATATCAACACCGTTAAGTCTTTTGATGAGCATTAGCAGCCACATCCCCTCATCCGCCCTCATCTGAGCAAAGCCCAGTAAGAAAGTGAATAGTAGAAATAGTCTTTTCATTTTATAAAATAATTTTTGTGTCGCTAATTTACTAATTTTTACGAGATTCTGTCCCGGATTGGTATGAAAATGGGATGATAGTCCGCATGAAAAAGATACTCTTATCAATTTTTGCAGTTTTATTTTTAGGACTTGTTTTAAATTGTTCCTCTGTGCCGGATAAAAATCCTGCCCTCCAAAGGCAATGGATGCTGGTTTCCTTTGATGGCTTTTCAAAAGAACAATTGATTGCTAATAAAGCTGAAATGAATCTGACAGCCAGTATGGTTGACAATAAAATTCAGGGAAACGCCTATATGGGATGTAACCAAATGTCTTTTGTTTCCGAATTTAAAAAAGGAGGGAAAGCGAAAATTTCAAACGGAGTAAGTACTATGAAAGCCTGTCAGGATATGAATCTTGAAACATCTTTTCAGAAAAAAATTGAGACAATGACTAAGTATTCCATTGAAGGACATTTTCTTACCTTATCCGATGATCATGGAAATACAATGAAATTTGTAGCTGCTGATTGGGATTAATAATACCTTATTACAATATAAAAAGTCCGCATTACAGCGGACTTCTTTGTTTGAAAAATCTAGTTTGGTTATCAGCTTTTTGCGGTTATTAGCTTTTGAGAGTCATTAGTTTTTGGGAATTGTTTTTTTTATTTCTTCCAAGGTTGCTGTGTTAGGCAGCCCGGTAACTGTCGTTTTTGTGTTCCTAGAATTTATAGTATTGTGATATGCCTGTCTGTTAGGGATCGTTTTTTTTATGTCTTCAAGACTTGCTGTATTAGGGAGAAGCTTTCCTGAATTGTCTGCAGCTGCTTTGGGTTTGGAATCCTGTTTTTTTACTTCAAGTCCATGATCCGAAACAAGACCTGAGTTGACAGTTTTCTTTTCATTGTTTTCCTTGGCATCCTGCATTAATTTTGCCTGTTGTTCCTGTGCCTGTTTTACAACAAGAGTCTGATCTTCATCTATCGGAGCTGCCTTTTTATTTTCCTGAGCATAGATAATAGTGCTTAGAAATAATAACGGGATAATATATACTATTTTCATGACGGTTTATTTTATGTTGACTAATACTTGAATTTTTCCAGTCTCTTTTTGGTCATAATCCTGAAGTGCTTTTCCGATTACCTGTCCAATTTTCACCTTTTTGATATTGGCTTTCATTGCAACACCAGCTTTAGATGAAGTTACCAGAAGATCTCCTCTTTTTATTTTTCCATTCTCAAGACATACTTTGGTTGGAATAACACCAATGACGCCCATTGGAGCTTTATTGGAAATATCAATGTCGATATGTTCTTCTGTAAGAAGTACACCTGGTTTAGTAGCATACACTCCGGCAACAAGAGTAGAATAAGGAGTTGAAGATTTTTCAACCGTTCTGTCTGCTTTTGTTGATATAACCAGAATATCACCAGGCTCATATTCAGAAATATTTCCGTTTACATCAAAAGCTTCCGCAACGTCAGCACCACTGTTTTGGGTACCACCATTGAAAAATCCTTTTCCGGTATTATCAATACGGGCAACATTTACTGTTCCCGGGTTTCCTGATTTAAACAGAGCCAGAGATCCTGCACTGTGAGTTTCTACGGTAAGCGCCGGATTGGTATTGGAAGTATTAAAATTCACAAATCTTGCAGCTCGTCCATTACTGAAATTAGGAACCCATGCAAAAATGGCGTTTCCTGTTCCATCTACAGTTGTTTCAACTCCGTCTCCACTATTAGAGGCATTTGCTGTAATACCATTTCCATTTCCATCTGCAATAGCAATCAGTGCAGGACCGTTTCCTGCAGGATTACTGGCATGGAATAAACCAGCAAATCCGCCTGTTCCTGAGGATATTCCATAAATACCTGCGGTACCGAAATTGGCAAACTGAGAGTTAACCTCACCTCTCACCGCTGCTGAAGTCCCGGTCACTTTATCTACTTTAAAATTTCCTGCAATACCATTTCCAACAGTAGTTACAGTAATAACATCACTGGTGTTGGCATCATTAAAAATATTAAATCTTCCTGCCCGTCCCGTTGCAAAAGTAGGGACCCATGCATAAAGTGCATTTCCTGCGCCGTCAATATTGGTTTCAATTCCGTTTCCGTCTTTTCCTGCATTGGCCGTGATAGCATTTCCGTTACCATCGGTAAGAGCGATCAATGAAGCTCCGTTTCCAGCAGGATTTGATGCATAGAATAAACCGGCACGTCCTCCTGTACCAGAAGAAATTCCATAAATAGCGGCTGCACCAAAATTCCCGAAAATAGTATTTACTTCTCCTCTTACTGCTGCTCCAACGCTATTGGTATTGTCAACAATAAAAGAGGCGGCATTCCCCTGTGTATCATCAGGGATATTTCCATTTCCATTGGTTTCTACCTCAAAGGTATTTCCCGTAGTATTTGTTTGGTTAAAGTTTTCAAATCGTCCCGCACGACCAGTACTGTTATTTAAACCTACCTGTCCGTAAACACCTATTCCGGTTCCGGATGTATTGGTAGCCACAAATCCTCTTACTCCATATCCACCTCCATCATTACGGCCTACAACAGCTCCGGCAATATCACTGGTTGTTCTACCCACTACAGCTTCACCAGCTCCGTTGTTATCACCTAAAACACCAGCGGAAGTTTGTGCAGAAGTTATTCCATGCAGGGCAAATCCGGCTCCGGTAGAACTTCTTACTCCGGCTCCGTTTCCTGAGGTTGTAACATTTATAACTGTACCATTCCCTACACTGGATGCATTAAGAGCAACATTATTATTCGCGTTATTGAAGATTGAAATACTGGCAGGAATTCCGTTATTACTGGTAGCAGTAAGACCGGTTCCTGTATTACTGTTAGCATAAACTCCGGTTCCGTTAGCACTGGAATTACCATATACACCCAATCCATTTGGGGTAACACCATATACTCCCCATCCGCTTCCGGCCTGGCTTCCCCAGACTCCGATTCCCAGTCCGCCGGTTCCGTTATTGATACCGCGCACTGCTGAAGAAAACCCTCCTGGAGCAGTATTGCTTGCAATTCCTCTTACAGCAGCGATACTTGATGTTGTTGTATTATTGATTCCTTCCACTGAAGTTCCATCACCATCATTGGTTAATGAAAATAAGGTTGAGGCATTATTGACTGTATTAGTATAGGGAATTGCAAAGCTTCCGCCTCCACCACCTGCAGATTTGGCATACATAGCATAAGGAACACTTAGCAGCTGGCTGGTTCCTACTATAGTATAGCTGGTTCCTCCGGCAGGATCAGTTTCTGTTTTTAAATAATAGCTTCCTGCGGGCCAGTCGATGGTAGCAAATGTTCCTGTAAGTACAGTTCCTGTTCCTATTTCAAGGCTGATAAGCCCGTTGGCATTGGTATTTCCGGTGAGTCTTTCTGAATAGACTGCGGCGCCGGCAGGAGATCCCTGTAATATGCTTACTCTCACGGCTACAGCTTGATTTACTAAGAGTTGTCCGGAACCATTTCTCATAACAGCCTGGTAGCTCATTTTTTCCGGAGCCTGAGAAAGTCCCATAAAGAAACCAGTCAGGATCCAAAACAGTAATAATATTTTTTTCATGGCATTTTATTTTTTGATGATTTTAAATGTTTTAATATTTTCTCCATTTTGAGTGATCCTGATGATATACATAGCAGAAGGAAGTGAAGAGAAATTAAGCTCAGATTTTGATTGTGAAATCTTATCTTTTTTTACCAGCTTACCTTGGGCATCAAATAACTGATACTCTGATCCTTTAAAATTATTTGAGGTAAAATCTAAATACAAATAATCTCTGAAAGGATTAGGGTAGAGCAGAATGCCTGTTAATTCAGAAGAAGTTTCAAGGGAAGTAAGAGTGGTAATTTCATAAGGCTGTTGAACGCCTTCGAGAACCTGTCCTGTTCCTTTTTCGAGGTAGGTCATCTGGCCTACACTGTAAGAAACAAAACCATTAGCTGCTGAAGCATCCAATCCGGTTGCCAAAACTGCAGATTGTGCGTGCAGTATGGGGACGGAAAAGACAGACAGAATAATACAATAAATAGATATTCTTTCCATGGATAACAGTTTTGGTGATTAATAGATGTGTTTTTCTGGGGGAATTTGGGAAGACTAAATTACCACCTATCTCAATCAAATGACAGGAAAATAGACCAACGGCAGAAATAATCGACCAATGGCATTTTGTGAATTATTGTTGAATGTTTTTCGGGCTTTTTAAGGATTAAAAAAAGAAAGATTATCCTTGTAAGTTCTGCCGATAGGAAGTTTGATGTGATGTGCAAGCTCTATTTCATGACAGCTTTTTCCACGGATAAGGTGACGTGGAACAGCATAGCTTCTATGTATTCTGACAAAAGAATCAAAGATTTTTTTTTGCAGAAGATTTCCCAGAGAATTTAGAATACAGTGATTTTTTTCAAGAGTGATAATTCTGGTATAATCTTTCAGGGCTTCCAGATACAGAATATCTTTCATATTAATCTGAAAAATATGTCCTCCTTCTTTTATTTTGATGCAGTTTTCTCCTACCATAGCATCATAGCATTCACATTTTTCTTTCACTTCAAAAAAATCAAAAAGCTTTTCCATAGAATAATGAAAGCGTTCTGAGGTAAGAGGTTTGGTGATAAAATCTAAAGTACTGATCTCAAAAGCTCCGGCAGCCAGCTCGGGATGGGAGCTTACAAAAATACAGGCAGGTATCTTATGGGCCAGCCTCCGGAATTCAAGTCCGCTCATACCCCGCAAATTAGTCTCAATAATCAGGAGATCAGCAGGAACGTCAAGGTAGGGTACTGCTTTTTCAGCAGAATCAAAAGAGGCGACAATTTCAATGTTTTGATATTGTTTGATATAATGCTGAAGAACCAGTCTGTCCAGTTCATCATCATCAATAATCATACATCTAATATGGGTAATCATGATATTCCGGAGATTAGTTTTTAACTTAAATATTTAAAAATCAGAAATTTATTACATAAAGTTATTGATTTTTTATAAACCCTTCATCAGTAAACTTAAATTTATATTAAAATATGTTATTAAATAAAAATTGATTTTGTTTTTTTTCTGAAAAATATTAACTTGTAAAAATCATAAACATAGACAGAACTTAATGTTAGAAAAGAAAGAACATAACTATGAGAAAGCGGTCTTAGTGGGTGTTATTACTCAAAATCAAGACGAAGAAAAACTGACAGAATATTTAGATGAACTTGAGTTTTTAGCTTTCACAGCCGGAGCAACCGTACAAAAGCGTTTTACCCAAAAACTGACTCAGCCGGATTCCAAAACCTTTATCGGAAGTGGAAAAGCAATTGAGATAAAAGAATATGTAAAAGAAAACGAGATCGGAACTGTAATTTTCGATGATGAACTTTCTCCTTCACAGCTTAAAAATCTGGAAAGAGAGATGGAGGTTAAGATTTTGGACCGTACCAATCTTATTCTTGATATTTTTGCCCAAAGAGCTCAGACTTCTTATGCAAGAACCCAGGTGGAACTAGCACAATATCAATATCTTTTGCCACGATTGACGAGAATGTGGACTCACCTTGAGCGTCAGAAAGGGGGAATTGGAATGAGAGGTCCCGGAGAAACGGAGATTGAAACTGACCGTCGTATTATCCGTGACAGAATTACATTGCTGAAAGAAAAACTGAAGACGATTGACAAGCAGATGGCGACTCAGCGTAATAACCGCGGAAAAGTAGTTCGTGCAGCTTTGGTAGGATATACCAACGTTGGAAAATCTACTTTGATGAACTCTATTTCAAAATCTGAGGTTTTTGCAGAAAATAAACTATTTGCCACTCTGGATACCACCGTAAGAAAAGTGGTGATCGGAAACTTACCGTTCCTGCTTACGGATACGGTAGGATTTATCAGAAAATTACCTACTCAGCTGGTAGAATCATTCAAGTCTACTCTGGATGAGGTTCGTGAAGCTGATCTTTTGATTCATGTAGTGGATATTTCGCATGAGAGTTTTGAAGATCACATAGAATCTGTAAACCATATTTTGATGGAAATCAATGCCCATCAGAAACCAATGATTATGATCTTCAATAAGATTGATGATTTCAGCTATGAAAAAAAGGATGAAGACGATCTTACCCCTTCAACCCGTAAAAACATCTCTCTGGAAGAGTGGAAGAAAACATGGATGGGGAAATCAAAATATCCAACGGTTTTCATTTCTGCTTTAACGAAGGAAAACTTTCCGGAAATGAAGAAAATGATTTACGATGAGGTAATGAAAATCCATATCTCCAGATTTCCATATAACGATTTCCTTTTTGAATATTTCGATAACGACGAGGAAGAAGAAAGCAACAATTAATGAAGTATCACTTTTTCCTTTTATTCATCATATTTTCAGTTTTTGGTTTCAGCCAGAAATCAAAACTTGATTTAAAAGATGTTGAGAAAAGTCTCAAAAATTCTGATTCTCCTTACAATTATGAGAAGCTTATTTTTAAATATAAAGGATATCCGAAGTCTTTGGACAGTATAGAGTCACAATATCTTTACTATGGAAGAAACTTCATGAAAGATAAGGTAAGTACGTCAGACGATAGCTTCAAAAGCCTCGCCGAAGCCTTTAAGCAAAACAATTTTGCTGACTGTATCAGACAGGGAAAAGCTCTGTATTACAAAGATCCTACGAATCTGGATATTCTGCTGATCCTTCTCAGAGCATATGATTCTGTGAAGGACGGCAGCAATTTTATGCATCACCTGAATCAGTTTCGTTCGCTTACTGAAGGAATAAAAATTTCAGGAGACGGAAAGTCTGAAAAAACGGCCTATATCGTTAATTCTGTAGGTGATGAATACATTCTGCTGAACATTCTGAATATAGGACAGGATTATACAAGAAGCTCAAAACCTGCTAAGGATGGCATGTTTGATGTTTGGGAAAAAGAGGGGCAGCAGCTCTATATTAAAATACTCTATTTGGAATTAACCAATTAATCACAAAATAAGAAACACTTAGTGGAATTATATTATTCATTTTCAGCATTAATCGTATTAGCATCAATATTTGCATATCTCAATTACAGGTTTTTAAAACTTCCAAGTACTATCGGAATTATGGTGATCGCCATTGTGGTGTCTATTTTTCTGGTAATGTTCGGAGAAACAGTACTTCCGAGAACTTTCGGACATCTTCATAACCTAATGAACGGTATCGACTTTACAGAGGTGTTGATGGGAGCAATGCTTAATTTTCTACTCTTTGCAGGAGGAATTCATATTAATATTAATGATCTGAAAGAACAGTTCAGACCTGTAGTAATATTTTCCACGGTAGGCGTTGTGATTTCTACTTTCGTGGTAGGATTTGGGATGTTTTATCTGCTTCCATATGTGGGTGTTAAGCTTCCTTTTATCTACTGTCTTGTTTTTGGTGCTCTGATTTCACCTACCGATCCGGTAGCGGTTCTGAGTGTACTGAAACAGGCAAATGTATCAAAATCACTTGAAACAAAAGTAGCCGGAGAGTCTCTTTTCAATGACGGTATGGCGGTTGTTGTTTTTACAGTGATTTTACAGCTGGCGGTTGGAAAAGAAGTGGATCTTAGTGTTGAAACTATCGGATTGCTTTTGCTTAAAGAAGCTGGAGGCGGTCTTTTACTTGGAGTTCTCCTTGGCTGGGTTACTTCAAGATTGATGCGTGAAGTGGATGATTATATTATTTCTGTATTAGTAACGCTTTCTGTAGTGATGGGTGGTTATCTTATTGCAAGACAAATGCATATCTCAGGACCGTTGACAATGGTGGCTGCAGGATTATTTATGGGGAACTTTAACAGAAGTTTCAAAATGAAATCGGTTACTCAGGATTATCTGATCAAATTCTGGGAACTGATTGATGAAATTCTGAATGCTGTATTATTCCTGTTCATCGGATTTGAACTTTTGATGATTAAAGATTTGAAGCATTTCATGATTCCTGGATTACTGGCAATTATTGTAGTGTTGTTCGCAAGATTTATTTCAATCTGGGGACCTACGAAGTTTACCTCTTTGAGAAGAAGTTTCAGCCCGCAGACAGTAAAAGTTCTGGTTTGGGGAGGAATCAGAGGTGGGGTTTCTATTGCTCTGGCGATGTCTATTCCTAAAAGTGAATACAGTGAGATTATTTTAAGCATTACGTACTGTGTAGTAGTCTTCTCAATTATTGTTCAGGGACTTACCATTGCTAAGGTGGCCAACCCTAATAAGATTGCAAAAGAAGAGGAAGAACAGGAGAATATTGCCTTAGAAGAGAAAGTTTAAAAACGCTTGTAATATGAGCATTGTTAAAGAAATACAGGAAGCATTAGCTGTTCTATCCATTCCTGAGAAGGCAGAATTCTTTCCGAGATTTTTCAAAACCGGAAAAGGAGAATACGGCGAAGGCGATTTGTTTCTGGGAGTAAAAGTTCCGGATCAGCGTTCTGTTGCCAAAGAATATTATTTGAAGATAAGTTTGGAGGATCTCAGTATATTACTTTCTTCAAAATACCATGAACACAGGCTGACGGCTCTTTTTATGCTGATTTCAAAGTTTGAAAAAACAAAAGATAAAGCCGTAAAAGAAGAAGTGGTAGCTTTTTATCTTGATCATCTCCCTTATGTCAATAATTGGGATCTTGTAGATTCAAGCTGTTATAAGATTTTGGGCAGATATTCTTTTGAAAATCAGAAAGAAAATCTTCTTAGAAAACTTTCGGAATCTGAAGAAATGTGGCATAAGAGAATAGCGGTTGTGGGGACAATGCATTATATAAAAAAAGGATCATTTGATCTTACCAAAGAATTCGTAACCAAAAACCTGAAGCACCCTCACGATCTGATGCATAAAGCAAACGGATGGCTGTTACGGGAAATGGGAAATAAAAATGAAGGAGAATTGATCAGCTACCTGAATCAATATTACAAAGAAATGCCCAGAACCTGTCTTCGGTATGCTATTGAAAAGCTGGACGAAGATCTTCGTCAGGATTATCTGAAAGGACGTATTTAAAAAAGAATACAATCAATAATAGTGTCGTTTCCTGTCCTGAAAAAGTACCGGAAAACAGCTATTTATGCTCAAAAGGTCAAAGATTATAAGGATTTAAGGTCAGAATTGAGTAATTTTGTGCTTTTAAACCCAATCATGAAAAATTTCCTCAGATTATTTCTTCTATGTGTTCCTTTGCTATTCCTGACAAGTTGTTTCGATATCCTTGATAAAGTGAATGTAAAGGCTGATGGAACAGGAGAATATACAATTATTCTGAATGCCAGTAAGAGCAAGACAAGACTGGCATCCATTTCCAAAATGGAAACCATCAATGGGAAAAAGGTTCCCAAAAAGACTGACATTGAAAATAAAATCAATGAAGCAGCAAAAATTTTTAAAGGAACTCCCGGAATCAGCAACGTGAAAACATCCATGGATTTTGATAATTATATCATCAAACTGAGCTGTAATTTCAAAAAGATTGAAAACATTAATGCCGGCCTGGAAAAACTTAAAGCTCAGAATATATTGGGTAAAATGGTTCCAACACTAGTTTACAGCCAAAATCTTGAAAAAAAGACATTCACAAGAAATAAGGTCAATACATTCAAAGAAGATTACAATAAGATGAGCAAGGCGGATAAGGAAGTTTTTAACAATGCAAGATATACTTCCATCATGCAATTCGAAAGTACGGTGAAATCACAAACGAACAATACTTATGTACTTTCTCCCAATAAAAAAGCGCTCAAATTGGAAGCTGATATCCTGGATCTGATCCTTCAGAAGAAACAAACACAAAATACAATTCTTTTTCAATAAATTTCTAAACTATAGTCATGAAATCTATCTTATTAAAAACACAAAAAATTCTTTTTATACTCTTTGGTTTTACACTGGTTTTTGCCCAAAATAGTATGAAAATCCCTACTGATGCTGTATTTTATATGGAAGTCAACGGGAAACAGCTTAATAACAAAATCAACTGGAATAAACTGAATCCTTTGTTGCACGAATTGAGCAAAAAGAACAAAGAAACCAAAGAAAACCTTTCATGGACAGATTATTCCAAAACCGGAATCAAATATGACGCTGTTCAATACCATTATGCAAGCTTTAATGACTCCATTAAGGCATACAATACTCATTTTATCATTGATAATAAGGAGAAGTTTCAGGAATTCATTAATTCTGTCAAGAAAAAAGGCCAGGAAGTTTCTAATAAAAAGAACTATTCTTACGTAGATATCAATGACGATATTTTTGTTGCCTGGAACGGAAACCGTGCGGTTCTTAGGATGATAAGCTATACCAAACCTTACAAAGATCTTTGGTCAACAGAAGCGGTTGCAGACAGTACTGCCGTTGCCGTTGACTCCGTTTACGCAGAAGAAGGAGATACTGCTTATACTGATGAGCCGGAAAAACCTTTTGATTACAAAGAAGAAATCAAAAACCTTAAGGACGATATTAAGTATCTGAAGGAAAGCATCAAAGATAACAACAACGAGATCGCAAGAATTCAGAAAGATATCAAATACCTGCAGAAACATCATAAATATCCTGCAGAGAAGGAAAGTGCTGAAAACTCTGAAAATGGAGAGGAAATGCCTAATGATGCTTATGATGAAGAAGAGGATATAGCTTACAAAAAAGAGCAGGATTCTATCCGCAGAGAAAACTTTAAGATCGTGAAAAGAAATGCTGAAACCCATTTTGACCAATACTTCAGCTCAAATCTGGAAATTGAAGTTCCTAAAGAAATGCTGGCATTCAGAGACACCAATTCTGATGTTTTTGTTTATACAGACTATGGAAGAATTGTGAATGAAGGAATCTATGGCAAGATGACGAAGTTCTACAGCTATGGGCAGTTCTTTAAAAACATGTACAATTCCAACTATTCTTACAATCTGTATTTTGATAAAGATAAAGTAAGACTCGTTAACAATTATCAGCATAAAAATGCTGACATTCAAAAGAATATTTCTGCTATTTATAAAGGAAAGAAAAATAAAAAGCTGCTGGAATTGATCAATGAGAAAAGCGTTGGTTACTATGCAATGAACGTTAATGGAGCCAAATGTTTTGACATGATGTACAATCTTCTTCAGAATTCCGGAGAAAATGAGTACAAAAAAGAAATGGAGCTGATCATGGAAACCATGAAAATTGTTTTGGATGAAGAAGCTATTACTAAAATTGCACCTGGAAACGGAATTTTTGTTTTGAATGAATTGAAATCTAAAAAAGTAGAGTACACAGATTATGAATATGATGCTGATTTCAACGAAAAAGAAGTAAAGAAAACCAAAGATATTGCTGTTCCTAACTTCACTTTTGCTTTTGCAACGGAGAATGAAGGCTATTGGAACCGTATTTTTGATGTAATGACTACCAATAAAAAATTGGCTAAGAGATTCTCTAAAAAAGGAAATCTTTACACCTTTAAAGAAGAAAAGAACGGTGGATATATAGATCAGTTGTTCTTCACAGTAAAAGATGGTGTTGTTTATCTGATGAGCTCTGCGGACAATATTTTACCTGTAAATCAGTCTGATATTTCCAGAAAATGGGCGAAAGATTCAGCTAAGTATCCATTATCAGGAAGATTGGATATCCAAAAACTTTTAACAGGTTTAGACAAAGAATTCAAAAGTCCTAAAGAGAGAAAAGCACTGGATGCCATCAGAAAAAATGTAGGCGAAATGTATTATAAGACAGAAGTGAAAGGAGAGAGTATCCAGACAGAAATGAATTATAATATTAAAGATTCTTCAGAAAACAGTTTAATGTATTTCTTTGATGTATTCGATCAGGTTTTTAAAACAAAAGAAACAGAAGAGAAACCACAAATTTTATAGATGAATAAAAAGAAGATTATTGTCCCGTTAGTTTTATTGCTCGCTATTGCAGTATACTTTGTGGTTTTTTATAAAAATAAGAATCTCAGATATATTCCTGAAAACGCAGATGCAGTGGTTCTAATCGATATAAAGAAACTAACGGGACAATACCTCTTCAGCCTGGCAGCAAACCCTTCACAGTGGTCCGGAAATAAGAGTAAAGGCAAAAGCTCAGGCTCGCTGAAAGACTCAGGAATCCAAATTCCGGATTTTCTACAGATCTTCCATATTAAAAACACTAAGTTCTCAGAATGGTACAGTGTTTTAGAACTGAAAGATTCTCAAAAATTCATTGCTTTTTTAAAGAAGAAAAACTTTGTAGATAAAGGAAACGGCCGTTTTCAGAAAGATCAGATTTTTATTATGATCAATGGAAACTATTGTGTTGCTGGAACTTCAGATCTGGCTTTTGAAGACATTCAGAAAAAGCTTCTCAAGACTTCTTCAAATCCTGTTTTGGATGCAGATCAGCTTATTCATAATACAGCGGGGAGCATTTCTTTCATTTCTGGAAAAAAAATTCAAAACTTTTCTATTGAATTAAATGATAATGAAATTGAAATAAAAAATAACTCAAACGCTGAATTTTTTAATTCGATAACCTCTAAACTTCAGACGGGAAATCACTTTCTGGATCTGGAATTAGATAAAGAAAATATCAGAAATCTCAGCCGTTTTTTCAATAAAAGTATTGCAGACTCCTCACAGATAGCATACTTTAAAACAACGGCAGATCTTGAGCAGGTGAATGATACCATTATCAGCTATGAATATGACGACAATTTCAATGAAGTTGAAAAAAAAACTTTTCAAAAAATTATCCAGCCGAATTATACCATTGATATTAAAAGTGATAATCCCGAAAAAACCTGGGAATATTTCCAGTCTAAAAAGTGGATCAATAGCGAAAATCAATTCACGGTAATTCCTTTCCAACCGAATCAAATCAGCCAAAATAAAAACGGTGTCGCGATCAAATCAACCCGAAAACCAGTATCATTATCACCCCAGTTAAAAGAAAATTATATTTTCATCAGAAACAGTGCTCTGCTGTATTCTTCTTTGAAAATGCTTGGTAACACTGAAAAAAGGATCATTTCAGATGTAGATTACATACTCTACGGAAATAAATCACAGGATTATTGGATAAAAATAAAAGCAAAAAACGGAGAATTACCCTTAATTTTACGGTGGTAAGCATAGAACCCGAATAAAATTATCTATTAATGGCTCCATCAGACATTGCATTGCTCAAAACCTTTACTCATTATTTTTTGCATCTCGTTTTTCCGGTGTTTATCGCATTGATCTTTTATCGTAAAAACTGGAGGAAGGCTTATTTTATTCTCCTGGCTACCATGCTGGTAGATCTGGATCATCTTTTTGCCAATCCGATTTTTGATCCGTCACGGGGAAGTATAGGTTTTCATTTTTTACATTCATATTATGCCATTGCGGTGTATTTTTTGCTGCTGTTTTTTAAAGGAAATATCAGAATTATAGGAATTGGGCTTCTGTTTCATATGTTTACAGATTATCAGGACTTTAACTTCTGGCCTCATTAAAATATTATTAATATTTTCTTTTGATATTGAAAATTCCATAGATTTTTTGTATTTTGTAGTCACTTATGAGACCTAAAGAATTCTTACATTATACCTATGTTTTTCCTCTCCTTGCGGTAGGGTACTACTTTTCCGGACTGATGGGATCGGGAGTTCTTTATGATATTCTTGCAGGTGTTTTACTGATCGGAAGTGTATTGTCAGCAGTACACCATGCCGAAGTAGTGGCTCATAAAGTAGGGGAGCCTTTCGGAACTATTATTCTGGCCCTTTGCATCACCATTATTGAAGTTGCGCTTATCATCTCGCTGATGGTGGCCGGCGGAGATCAGGCGATCACGCTGGCCAGAGATACGGTTTTTGCCGCTGTAATGCTTATTCTTAACGGAATTCTGGGAATATGTATTCTTGTAGGCGGAGTTAAATATCATGAGCAGTTCTTCGCAAGAACCTCAGCAACTACTTATCTGGTAAGTATTGTTTCAATCCTGGTACTTACCCTTGTTCTTCCTAATTTTACTTCAAGTGTCAACGGACCTTTCTATAACGAAGCACAGCTTATTTTTATATCCATCGCATGTCTTGTTATTTACGGAGTTTTCCTAATGGTACAGACTGTGCGCCACAGAAGCTATTTCATTGTTCCTGATGAACATCCGGAAGAGCATTATATTCCTTCTCTCACAAAAACACTGATCAGTTTTGCTTTTCTGGTGGTTTGTCTTGTTATTGTCGTACTTATGGCAAAAGGATTATCCGATACGATAGAAGGGATGGTACAAAGTCTTGGAGCTCCAAAATCCCTTGTTGGAGTGATTATCGCAGCCGTGGTGCTGCTTCCGGAAGGAGTTGCCGCCATCAGAGCAGCAAGAGCCAATCAAATCCAATCCAGTTTGAATCTTGCATTAGGCTCTGCACTGGCAAGTATCGGCTTGACTATTCCAGCGGTTTCCGTGGTATGTATCATGTACGATATTCCATTGGTTCTAGGCTTGGACAAAAAGGACATTATACTGCTTTCTTTATCCGTATTTATTGTAATGCTTTCATTAAGCCGTGGAAAAACAAATGTCCTGTACGGAACTGTTCTATTGGTGAATCTGGCGGCTTATATCTTTACAGTAATTGTCCCTTAATAAGAAGGAAAGGCTAGGATAAATAAATCCCCGAAATTTCGAACCTTGTATCCCGTAACTCACTAAAGTCTTCTCGCTAATTCCATCTTGAAAGCCATAAGCTTTGCAATGTTTTCGGATTTGTAGATCGCCATATCTGCATTTTCTCCTACAAAGTTTTCTTCAATAGTAGTACGCCAAAGCTGAAGCCATCGGTCAAAATGTTTCTGTTCCATAGCCTGTATCTCATTAATCGGGAAATGAACACCCATTGGATTTCCTTTATAAGACATCTGCCCGAAAAGGATGGATTCCCAGAAAGAATACATTTTAGGAAGGTGTTTATCCCAATCTACTTTAGCAACTTCATTAAAGAAAAATCCTATAGTTTCATCTTTAATCACCTTTGTATAAAATGAGTTGACAAGGTGTTCAATGTCCTCTCTTGACTCCAGTTTTTTCATACCTCAAATGTACTCCAAAATCAAATTAAAACTCAAATGAATCAATTGATAAAATTCATCAAAACAATATTTTATCTTTGCACCAGAAACGGTAAGAAAGCAGATAAGCAAATTCCCCAATTTGCTGTTGTAATTTAAGCTGTTCAAAAATAAATGCTATAAAAATGACAAGAGGATTCAGAAAAAAGATCCGTCAGAAAAATGCGGAGAACAGTGGCTTCGGGACTAATGCATCCGGAAGATTTATCAATAAAGACGGTCTTCCGAATGTTCAGAGAAGAGGAGTGAATGTTTTTAACAGGCTAAGCTGGTATCATACCATGCTGAATCTTTCTTCATTTCGCTTTATCTCTTATTTAGTCATAGCGTATATTCTTATCAACCTGCTTTTTGCAATGATCTATTACCTGATTGGTGTAGAGCACCTGACCGGAATTGATAAAAGTGATCCGTTGAACGAATTTATCGACGTCTTTTTCTTCAGTTCCCAGACCTTCACAACAGTTGGATATGGAAGAATTGCTCCGGTGGGATTTTTGGCCAGCCTTGTGGCTACTTTTGAAGCTTTTTTGGGATTGCTTACCTTTGCCATAGCAACAGGTCTTTTTTACGGAAGATTTTCAAGACCAAGAGCATACCTAAGGTTTTCTGATATTGCAGTTATTGCTCCTTTTCAGGACTCTCCGGCATTGATGTTCAGGCTTGCTCCTTATAAAAATAATGCGCTGACAGATGCTGACGTCATCCTTTCGGCAGCTATTGAAGTCATAGAAAACGGTGTTGCTAAAAGTAATTTTTACAGACTTGATACCCAAATGAGCAAAATCAATACATTAGCACTCAACTGGACTGTGGTGCATAAAATTGATGAAAACTCTCCGTTTTACGGCTTTTCCGAAGACGATTTTAAAAATACGGACATTGAGCTTATTGTACAGGTGCGGGCATTTGATGAAGTATTTTCAAATACTGTAGTTCAACGGTCCTCCTATACCACCAGAGAAATTGTATACGGAGCTAAATTTGTTCCGATGTATTATCCTAGCAAAGAAAACCTTACAACGGTCCTGGATCTCGATAAAATCAATGAATATAAGAAAGAAGGTCTTCCGGATTTTGTAAGAAATAATGAATAAATGAATTTAGATTTTTATAAAAAACAAGCAATACAAAAGCAGAAAGAACATAAGAAATTTCTGGACGGATTAAAGAAAAAACCGCCCAAAAACCTTGATTATATTGTGCAGGAAACCCATGATGAAGTTTTTAATGAAATAGACTGTTTACAATGTGCGAATTGTTGTAAAACAACCGGTCCTTTATATACTGAAAAGGATATTGAACGTATTGCCAAACATCTTCGTATGAAGTCTGCAGATTTTGAAGCTAAATTTTTAAGGGTAGATGAAGATAATGATAAGGTATTGCAGAATCTGCCATGCTTTTTCCTGAACAACGATAATACCTGTTCTATCTATGAAGTAAGACCAAAAGCATGTCGTGAATATCCACACACAGACAGGAAGAAAATTTACCAGATTAACAATTTAATGCTGAAAAATACGGTTATCTGCCCGGCTGCATTTGAATTTGTGGAAAAAATGATGAAGAATATAGCGAAGTAGTTTTGTAAGCAGGGGTTTAAGGTTTTTCAACTGAAATAAACCTCTAGCTTCCAGCATCACTCTTCCGGCTCAATTAATTGAAATATTTTTGTAAAATCCTCTTAAATAATCATAAAGTACGTTAAATAAGCCTTTTACGCATAATTTTATAAATGAAGCTTCGTTTAAGTTAAACAATCATTTAAATATTACATTATGAAAAAGTTATTTTTAACGGCAGCGTTTACATTAGTCGGAGTAATCGCAGTATCAGCACAATCAACACCACAAAAGCCGGCCGATACTTCTACTAATAATCCATCGACAACTCAAACCCAACAACCGAATACACAGACTACAAGTCCTTCGGATTCAAAAACTCAACAGGAAAAAACACCTGCTACTACAATGGAAACTGCTCCTGCAACTGATCCAACTGTAAGTACAACACCTACAGATGCTACAAAACCTGCAGATGCACCTAAGGAGGAAAAGAAAGACAAAAAGAAGAAAAAGTAAAGTACTTTAGCAAACACTAGTCGGAATCCTGAAATCTTGTATTTCAGGATTTTTTTTGATCAATTTCCTCTGCTTTAAACCGGAGGATCTTATTGACTAAGTCCAGCGGGAGATCGCCAGAAATCGGAAACTGTACAGCTCCTTTGGAAAATGTATATTTTCTTTCCTTAAAATCCGTTTCAAAATGACTGATCCCTTCAGCTCCGGGATAAAAACCAATGTGTTTTTTATACCCGGCAAAATAAACCAAAGGCTTTCCTTTATACCTGAAAGCAGGCATCTGATATCCAATATATTCTTCCAGATCAGGAACCCGTGAATGGATGGCTTGCCTCAGTTCAAGCAGTTTTTCCTGTACTTCTATTGGGAACAGAAGAATATATTCATCAATATTTTTAAAAGTGTTTTTCATGATATAAAAATAAAAAAAAGCGCTGCATATAGCAGCGCTTTCTCCTTTCACTTTTTACTTTTTTCCCATTATCCCGGGAACAGGCTATATCAAAAAAGGTCGGGAATTTTTCCCAACCTTTGTTTTCTCTGTTACACAACTCCTTGAGCCAACATTGCTTCTGCTACCTTTACGAAGCCGGCAATATTTGCACCTTTTACGTAGTTTACATAACCGTCTTCGTCTTTTCCGTAGTCTCTACAAGCTTTGTGGATACCAATCATGATTTCCTTTAATCTTGCGTCAACTTCCTCAGAAGTCCAGTTAAGACGGATAGAGTTCTGAGTCATTTCTAATCCTGATGTAGCAACACCTCCAGCGTTGGAAGCTTTACCAGGAGAGAATAATACTTTATTATCTAAGAAATAGTTGATGGCGTCTAGTGTAGAAGGCATGTTAGCCGCTTCCGTTACACAAACACATCCGTTTTCAACTAGTTTTCTTGCATCATCTAAATCTAATTCGTTTTGAGTTGCAGAAGGGAATGCAACATCACACTTCACATCCCAAGGACGTTTTCCAGCATGGAATTCAGCAGAAGGATATTTTTTAGCATAATCTTCAGCTCTGTTGTTTCCTGAAGATCTAAGCTCTAATAAATAATCAATCTTTTCTCCGCTGATACCATCTTTGTCGTAAATGTATCCGTCCGGTCCAGAGATTGTTACTACTTTAGCGCCTAGTTCAGTTGCTTTTTTGATAACTCCCCAAGCTACGTTTCCGAAACCTGATACCGTTACTGTTTTACCCTGGAAATCCTGTCCGATAGTCTTAAGCATCTGCTCAGCGAAGTATACCACACCGTATCCCGTAGCTTCAGGACGGATTAATGAACCTCCATAAGCAAGACCTTTTCCTGTAAGAACTCCAGTAAACTCATTTCTGATTTTCTTGTACTGTCCGAATAAATATCCGATTTCTCTTGCTCCTACACCGATATCTCCGGCAGGTACGTCTGTTTCAGGACCAATGTGCTTGCACAATTCTGTCATGAAAGCCTGGCAGAAACGCATTACTTCCATATCAGATTTTCCTTGTGGATCAAAATCTGAACCTCCTTTACCACCTCCCATTGGAAGAGTTGTTAAAGAGTTTTTGAATACCTGTTCGAAAGCTAAGAACTTAAGAACTGATAAGTTTACAGTAGGGTGGAAACGAATTCCTCCTTTGTATGGTCCAATAGCAGAGTTCATTTGAATTCTGAAACCTCTGTTAACCTGAATTTCTCCTTTGTCATCAACCCATGGAACTCTGAAAATAATAATTCTTTCAGCTTCAGCCATTCTTTCAAGCAGCTTCATTCCGGTATATTCTTTTTTAGTAGCAATGAATGGAATTACGGTTACGGCAACTTCTTTTACAGCCTGTAAAAATTCCGGTTCGTTAGGATTTTTTGCTTCAATTTTTGCAATAAACTCTTGGATTTTCTGGTCAATATTATATTGTTCCATATATTAAGGTTGAATATTATTGTCAACAAATTTAATTTTTTTTTCAAGATTCACAACACTGTATTTCAACTTTGTTAAAAATTAAATAATAATGTTTCGTAATATTATTAAATTGATAATTTATGTTCAAATTTTATTAAAAATGAAATGTTATGTGTGAAATAATGCAATATTAAGAAATCATTAAATCTTAAATCGCGATGAATTGCCTCCCGGAAAATGATTTTACTTTCCCTAAAAGTTCCAATTCCAAAATTATTGGTAAGATTTTGTGGGTGGGAATATTAATTTTCTGCGCCAGATCATCCAGAGAAATCTGAGGTTGGTCTTTAATAGATTGATATGTTAAATACTGATTGTCAGATAATTGTATGGAGGTCTCGCTATAAGGAAATAACTCTTCAATTTTTTCTTTAGGATTATTAAATCCCAACATGTTTATAAGATTTTTTATGGTAGAAATGGCTGTCGCTTTATTATGGAAAATCAGCTGATTACATCCCTGACTGCAGGTGTCTGTAATTTTTCCAGGAAGGGCAAAGACATCACGGTTATAATCATTGGCGAAAGAGGCAGTGCTTACAGATCCTCCTCCAAAACCGGTTTCCACCACAATGGTTGCGGGAGACATTCCTGCTACAATTCTATTTCTCTGGATGAAGTTTTCACGGTCTGGTTTTTGGGAAGAAGTGAACTCTGTGATTAATGCCCCTCCTTCCTCCAAAATTTTCTCTGAAAGTTTTCTGTTTTTTGATGGATATAAATATTGGAAACCATGTGCAAGAACTGCTACAGTAGGTTTTTGATGAAGAATAGACTGTTCATGAACCTCTTTGTCAACACCCAAAGCGAGTCCGCTCACTGATGTATATTTTGAAGATTGAGTTGCTTCAAAGAAGTCTTCAATAAATTTTTGGCCATAGCCCGTCATATTTCGGGTTCCTACGATACTTACTTTTGACTGTGTATCATCAATCTTTCCTTTCTGATAAAGAATAGCGGGTGCATCATTACATTCATTAAGCAGTAAAGGAGTTTCACTAAGATGCTTTAGTCTGATTCGGATATTATTCTTTTCGCAAAAATTTAATTCTTCTTCTGCGAATTCCAAATGAGACTTATTTCCAATATCTGAAACTGTTTTTTGTCCAATTCCTTCCAGTTTTTTGTACTCTTTCTTTGCTCTTTTCCATGCTTCCTGAGCACTTCCAAAAGTATGAACAAGTTTATGAAAATGAATATCGCCTATCTGGCTGCATTCGCGGAGGGCGATTGCATAAAAGTATTCTTCGGAGATCATGTGTGTTTTTTTTCAAATGTAGTGAAATAAGTTTTTATCTCTTCCTTAATTCATCCAAATGATCCCAGATATCATCTCTTTTTTTATAGGGAAGTTCCATAAAGTCTTCCGGATGATTTTCCTTGTATTCCTGCCACAGCTTATCATCCTTTTCACTATAATAATTAGGGAATTCCCAAATGAATTTTTTCTTTTTTTCTCCAACATTTTTAAAAGCAAATGCAATGATACTACCCACTACGGCCCCGGAAAGATGGGCCTGCCATGAAATTTTACTGGGTTCCTGCATATTGTAGAACAGTTCTTCAGGAAGCATTCCCCACACTAAACTTCCATAATACAGCACAACTAGCATTGAGATGGTAAGAAGTTTTGTATTCCATTTAAATACCCCGCTGAAGAAAAGGAAAAAAGCAAGAACATAGACTACACCGCTGGCTCCGATGGTACAAGTGTACATATATTCACCGGAGAGAATATCAATAGGTGGAAGAAGCCATACTAAAAGTCCTGTTGCCAGCCAGCCGATAATAAAAACCTTATTCGCCACTAAAGGGTAAAACTGATAGAGCAAAAACATAAGTGCAGCTATTGGAATAGAGTTTCCTATAATATGATCAATATTTCCATGCAAAAGAGGGGAGGTAACTATCCCCAGCAGTCCTTCAGGCAAAAGCGGTATAATCGCTCCAAAACAGCTTTGAAAAAATCCCTGCATTTGTAAAAAATATCCGAGCCACATTGCAGAAAGCATCAGCAAAGGGTATATAATCGCTCTTTTGGAAATTGCATTTTTAAACATGAGGATTTTACGTCAAATCAAAAGCCAATGATAAATTTCGGAAAATTTGGCGATGAATTAATTCCTATCCATTTGATTTTAAGACAAAAGGTGTCAAATTTATTTTCAAACTTATTATTTTGGCATTGATTTTATAGAGATATCTTATTGTTAGACAATGAAACTTTAATGAATTAGGATTCTTTAAAGCTGAATTTACCTTTAAAAAAAATTATATTAATATTTTTGCATTGAAAATTATTTGAATAATGAAGAAGTTTTTATTGATTCTTTCCTTTTTTATGGGGATTTATGCAAGTGCACAAGAAGATTTAAAGAAAGATTCTGTTGTGGTAGACACAGTAAAATGCTGGTCAGTGATAGGAAAAAACACATTAATGATTAACCAGGCAGCCTTTTCAAACTGGGTAGGAGGTGGAGCTAACAACGTAGGATGGCTTGCCGGTGTCAATTACAACCTTACATATGAAAAAGACAAAGATCTTTGGGAAAATATCATTATTCTGGGTTATGGACAAAATGATACCAAAGGATTAGGAATAAGAAAAACTCAGGATGTTATCAATGTTTCTACCAACTATGGGCGAAAATTTTCAAAAAGCTGGTATTTCTCTTCGGGAGCGGGATTACAATCTCAGTTTGCAGCAGGATATGAAGACGGAAATAATCCTGAAGCTAAAAAGATCTCAAATTTTATGGCCCCAGGTTATCTGAACGTCGGGATGGGGATCACATATAGACCGAATGATGATCTGACGGTAACTTTGCGTCCTATCAACGCCAGGTGGACCTTTGTACTGGACAAGGATCTTCAGGTGGCTGGAAGCTATGGTTTGAAAAGTGATGGTGATTCTTCTCTATTACAGTTCGGTTTCCTGGGAACGGCAATTTACAAGCTGAAAATAATGGAAGATATTTACTTGACGAATACCGCTTCGGTCTTCTCAAATTACCTTGACCGTCCGGACAGATTGGTTCTTGCTTATGGAGCTCTGTTGAACCTGAAAGTAAACAAATATATTTCATCCAATGTAACAGTTGACCTGTTGTATGATCACAATCAAATCGAAAAAACACAGCTGAAACAAACCCTTGGAATCGGATTCGCTTATACCATTGATAATGGGGTGAAACGCTCTGACCGTAAAGACAGTCAATGGTGGATTAAAAAATAATATAACTACATTAATGCTAATAGAAAAACACGTCAGAAATGAGGTGTTTTTTGTTTTTAAAATACTGTTATTTTAAGTAATTTTAAGTTCGTAATGGATATAGGTTATCTTTAAATTGCTTGTTTTCATAGTGTTATGAGGCTAAAATCAATTATGTTAAATTCATTTTAAAGTGAATTTTCTTCCGGCGTAAATTATTATTTATACATTTGTAATAAATCATTATTATGAAGAAACTTTTATTGATCAGTTCCATTTCTTTTGGAGCGATGGCTTTGGCGCAAGAAACTAAAACAGATGCTCCGGTAACAGACACCGTTAAAGCCTGGTCTATTCAGGGACAAAATACATTAATGCTTAACCAGGCCGCTTTTTCAAACTGGGTAGGAGGTGGAGCTAACAACGTAGGATGGCTTGCCGGTGTCAATTATAACCTGACTTATGAAAAAGGGAAAGATCTTTGGGAAAATATTATTATTCTGGGCTACGGACAGAATAATACCCAGGGAACGGGTGTGAGAAAAACTCAGGATGTTATCAATCTTTCTACAAACTATGGCAGAAAATTTGCCGAAAGCTGGTATTTATCAGCAGGAGCAGGCCTTCAGACTCAGTTTGCACCGGGATATGAAGACGGGAACAATCCTGATGCTAAAAAGATCTCCAATTTCATGGCTCCGGGATACCTGAATGTTGGGGCAGGGGTTACCTACCGTCCTAACGATAATTTGACGGTAACTTTACGTCCGGCTAACGCGAGATGGACTTTTGTTTTGGATAAGGATCTTCAAACAGCAGGAACTTACGGGCTCAAAAATGATGGTGATTCATCACTTTTCCAGTTCGGTTTCCTTGGGACAGCTATCTATAAAATCAAAATCATGGAGAATATTAACCTGACCAATACAGCGTCTGTATTTTCAAATTATCTGGATCATCCGGATAGGTTGGTATTGGCTTATGGAGCAGTCTTAAATATGAAAATTAATAAATATATTTCATCCAATATTACTCTGGATCTGCTGTATGATCATAACCAGATCTGGAAAACACAGCTGAAGCAGACATTAGGCGTTGGTTTAGCCTATAATTTCGATAATGGGAAGAAACGCTCAGATAATAAGGATAACCAAGGCTGGTTAAAGAAATAGACGAGATAACACGTAAGAAATAAAAAAGCACTTCAAAAAGAAGTGCTTTTGTTTATCAATATATATAAGTCTTAGAATTCTATATCAACTCCTAATTTCTCCGCCAATAGCTTTGAGATTTTTTCTTTTAGAGGCTCTATATCAATGTTTTGCATTGCATCATTAGCAAAAGCATATAAAAGTAATGCCTGTGCTTCTTTTTTAGAAATTCCTCTCGCTCTCAGGTAGAATAAAGCATCTTCATTCAGCTGACCTACGGTACAACCGTGAGAACATTTTACATCATCAGCAAAGATTTCTAACTGAGGTTTTGTATCAATACTTGCACCTTCACTTAGCAATACGTTATTATTCTGCTGATAAGCGTTTGTTTTCTGAGCAATTTTGTCTACAAAAACTTTTCCGTTGAAGACTCCGTGGGCATTACCATCGAAAATTCCTTTGTAGTTCTGATAACTTTCACAGTTCGGGAAGTTATGGTGAACTGCCGTATGGTGGTCTACCAGCTGATCTTTTCCGATGATTGTGATTCCATTCATGAATGAATTGATGTTTGATCCATTATGAATAAAATCAAGGTTGTTTCTTACCAGTTTGCCTCCGAAAGAGAATGTATTCACAGTGGTTAAGCTGTCTTTCTCCTGTCTCGCGAATGTGTTGTCGATAAGATATGTTGTGTTGTTATCATTTTGAAGTTTATGCCAGTCAGCTTTTGCATTAGGATATGTAAAGATCTCCGTTACAGAGTTTGTCAATACATAGGTGCTGTCAAAATTATGGTGGCTTTCAATTACTTCTACTTTAGCTCCTTCTTCTACGATCAAGAGGTTTCTAGTATTGTAGAATGTATTTTCCTCCTGATTTTGAGAAATATAAAAAATGTGGATTGGTTTTTCAATCACTACATTTTTAGGAACCTTCAAAAAGAAACCGTATTTGCAGTAAGCGAGGTTTAAGTTTGTAAAAGCCTGTTCTTTAGAAGCAATAGTATTGAAATACTTTTCAAAAACCTCTTTGTGCTTCTCATCATTCAGCGCATAGTTGAATGAAAGGAACTCTACATTTTCAATAGAAACTTTTGAAAGTTCTTTATGAAGCTTACCATTTACAAAAACAATCCAATCAAAATTTTCTTCTCCAAGGTGCAGTTCATCAAACTGCTCTTTAGTGATATTGTGGCTCTCTTTCGGGAAGAAGTTGTAGCTTTTTTCCGTGATTTCCTTTAGATTGGTATATTTATATTCTTCGTCTTTTTTTGTCGGAAAACCAAGGTTTGCAAATCTTTGAAGAGCTGCTTTTCTACTGTCATCCAGAAATCTGTGACGAAGACTCTCCAAAAATTCATTATGGTTCTCTATAATTTGTTCTTTTAATGCCATTACTGGTATATCTGTGGTTTGCACCATTTTTTCTTTTTTTATTAACTAAAATATTGTTATTCCTAGGAATAGGGAACCCAATTTTTAATACTAGAGATTCTTTTTGCTACATCTTATAAATGACTGCGAAAATTTTAATCTCTGAAATAATATATTTTCTTCTTAGTTAAGAAGCCAGTCGTAACCTTTTTCTTCAAGTTCTAATGCTAAAGATTTATCACCTGTTTTGATGATTTTTCCATCCGCTAAAACATGAACGAAGTCAGGCTGAATATAGTTAAGCAATCTCTGATAGTGCGTAATCAAAAGAACTGCATTTCCTTCATTTTTAAAGTGGTTTACCCCATCTGCAACGATTCTTAAAGCATCGATATCCAATCCTGAATCGGTCTCATCAAGAATAGCCAATTTAGGATTAAGCATCATCATCTGGAAGATCTCGTTTCTTTTCTTTTCACCTCCGGAGAATCCCTCGTTCAATGATCTTGAAAGAAAATCTTTTTTGATCCCTAGTTTTTCCGATTTCTCGCGGATTAATGCAAGCATTTCTTTTGCAGGCATTTCTTCCAATCCGTTTGCTTTTCTTGTTTCGTTCAAAGCAGCTTTGATAAAGTTCGTTACAGAAACTCCCGGAATTTCCACTGGATACTGGAAAGAAAGGAAAATTCCTTTGTGAGCTCTATCTTCAGGAGCATCTTCACTGATATCTTCTCCTTGGAAAAGGATCTCTCCACCAGTCACTTCGTAATCTTCTTTTCCGGCGATTACAGAAGAAAGGGTAGATTTCCCAGCTCCGTTCGGCCCCATGATAGCGTGAACTTCGCCTGGCTTTATTTCAAGATTAATACCTTTTAATATTTCTGCGCCATCTTCAATTTTGGCGTGAAGGTTTTTAATTTCTAACATTTTATTTGCTTAAACAAATTATTTTTGAATTCTATATACTAAACTTTCAGGTTGACCTGGGACATCATTCAGCGTCCCGATTTGTATCATACCTGCCTTTTCCAAGACTTTAACAGAAGCTATATTGCTGGGACGGACAATTGCGAATATTTCTTCTTTATTGTCTTGATTTAATCCAACATCTATAGCCTTCTTTGTGAATTCTGTGGCGTATCCTTTCCCCCATGCCTGGGAAGCAAAACGATAGCCTAAATTCAATTTTTCTTCCTCTCCGTAGAGTTTATAGCTCAGTCCTCCAAAACCTATTATATTTTCTGGATCATTCTTTTCAACAATCACCCAGCCTCCAAAACTATATTTTTCCCAATGATCAAGCATTCTTGCAAATGTGCTTTCTGCTTTTTCAAAATTCATTGGTCCGCCTGGATTGTGAATATTGGTTTGAGGATCATGATTAATTTCAAAGAATCTTCCAAAGTCTTCTTTTGTAGGTTTTCTTAAAATTAATCTTTCTGTAGCTATCATATTTTTCTATCCTACTGAACCTTCTAATGAAATTTCAAGTAATTTCTGAGCTTCAATGGCAAATTCCATTGGAAGTTTATTTAAAACTTCTTTACTGAAACCGTTCACGATCAAAGCAATTGCTCTTTCCGTATCAATACCTCTCTGATTACAGTAGAAAATCTGATCTTCTCCAATTTTTGAAGTCGTTGCCTCGTGCTCTAACTGTGCAGTAGGATCTTTGATTTCAATATAAGGGAAAGTGTGAGCTCCACATTCATTACCCATCAATAAAGAGTCACATTGAGAGAAGTTTCTTGCTCCTTTTGCTGAAGGCATTACTTTCACCAATCCTCTGTATGAGTTTTGAGATTTTCCTGCAGAAATACCTTTTGAAATAATTGTGGATTTGGTATTCTTTCCAATGTGGATCATTTTCGTTCCTGTATCTGCATACTGGTGGTTGTTGGTTACCGCAATAGAGTAGAACTCTCCGATAGAATTGTCTCCTTTCAGAATACAAGAAGGATATTTCCATGTTACTGCCGAACCTGTTTCTACCTGTGTCCATGAGATTTTTGCATTTCTTTCGCAAAGTCCTCTCTTCGTTACAAAGTTGAATACACCTCCTTTACCTTCTTCATTACCAGGATACCAGTTCTGAACTGTTGAATATTTGATCTCAGCTCCGTCCAAAGCAATTAGTTCCACTACCGCAGCGTGAAGCTGGTTTTCATCTCTTGATGGTGCTGTACAGCCTTCAAGATAAGAGACATAACTTCCTTCATCAGCTACAAGAAGTGTTCTTTCAAACTGTCCTGTTCCTGCCTGATTGATACGGAAATAAGTGGAAAGCTCCATTGGGCATTTTACACCTTTAGGAATATAGCAGAAACTTCCGTCAGAAAATACTGCGGAATTTAATGCTGCATAGAAATTATCTCCTCTCGGAACTACTTTTCCAAGATATTTTCTTACTAAATCAGGGTGGTTTTTAATGGCCTCAGAAATTGAACAGAAAATAATTCCTTTCTCTGCTAATGTATCCTGGAAAGTAGTTTTCACAGAAATTGAGTCCATTACGATATCTACGGCAACTCCCGAAAGTCTTTTCTGCTCTTCGATATTGATCCCCAACTTTGCAAACGTTTTCAATAATTCAGGATCTACCTCGTCAAGACTTGCCAGTTCTGGCTTTACTTTAGGAGCAGCATAGTAACGGATTGCTTGGAAATCTGGTTTTTCATACTTGATGTTTGCCCAGCTAGGCTCTACCATTTTCAACCAGATTTTGAAAGATTCCAATCGCCATTCGGTCATCCATTCCGGTTCTTCTTTTTTAGCAGAGATCGCACGGATGATATCCTCATTTAAACCGATCGGGAAATCTTCATAATCAATCTTCGTTTCCCAACCGAATTCATATTTTTTATTTTCTAGATCGACTCTTAAATCGTCTTCTGTATATTTACTCATTTTTTTTTTTTAGATTTCAGATTTTAGATTTCAAAATTCAGAAAGGTTCTGAGGTCTGTAATCTAAGCTCTAAGGTCTTTTCTCTAAAGACTAAATGATTCTCCACATCCACATGTTCTGGATGCATTCGGGTTGTTAAAAACAAACCCTTTTCCGTTCAATCCTCCTGAATACTCAAGAGTTGTTCCTGCCAAATAAAGGATGGATTTTTTATCTATAATAATTTTGATGTTATTATCCTCAAAAATCTGATCTGTGTCTGTTTTTTGGTTATCAAACTTTAAAACATACTCTAAACCAGAGCATCCGCCGCTTTTCACCCCTACTCTTATATAATCTTCAGCAGGGTTAAAACCATCTTCCGTCATTAACTGGATGGCTTTCTCCTTTGCATAGTCTGATACTTTTATCATTGTATTTATTTAGAATGATTTAATGATGCAAAAATACGAACTAATTTCCGCAATCTCAAATCGAAGATATCTATTTTAATGATTCTGATATTAATAGCAAGATTGAAAGGGGTTATTTCTGTTAAAATTAGATAAATTTGTTATGCTTATGTGAAGATTTCATTTCTTATTTTAACCTTGAAACGTATTTCATATCTATAAATAAAATTGGTAATGAAACAAAAAATAACTGCTTTTTTTGTGTTGTTTTTCACCGCAGTGTCTTATGGACAGACCACCAGATATGTTTATGAAACACTGGTAAACCCGGATTCCATTAATCTGGTGAGTATGAAAAGCGAAAGAACCTTTCTGGATATTAAAGGAGACCGCTCCTTATTTATCAGCGAAAATAAATTGAAAAGAGACTCTCTTTTTAGTTCTCTAAGATCAGAAGCGAAAGAAAATGATAAAAAAGAAGAAAAAGATTTTTCAAAGCTGGAAGGAAAGAAACATTTTGAACCTACTTTCTTTGAATATTTTATTTCTAAAAGTATTCCGGATCAGAAAGTATACTATTATGAAAGAGCGGCTGGAAAACAAATTTATTATCAGGAAGACAGACCTGTACAATGGGAAATGACCAATGTTGTTGAGAAACAAAATGGATATTCTGCCCAGAAAGCAGTTACAGAGTTTGGAGGAAGAGTCTGGACAGCGTGGTTTACAAAAGATGTCCCTGTTTCTGATGGTCCCTACAAATTCTCAGGATTGCCGGGGTTGATTGTGAAGCTGGAGGATGATAAAGGAGACTATAAATTTGATCTTGTAAAAAAACTGATCATTCAAAATGCTTTTGAAGAACAAATAAGTTCCGATGCCAAACAAAGTACCAGAGTTAATTTTCATGGTGATAAAGCAGCACTGGAGCTGGAATTTGGTAAAAACAGAAAAGCTATGGCCGGAAATAGCGGAGGAGGAAATATGAATATGGGAGGAGGAAGACATAGTGGTGGCATGGGAGGCGGAATGAATGGTGGAGGAATGAGAGGTGGAGGCCACGGTGGTGGCGGAATGCACAGAGATGGAATGGGCGGTGACAATCAAGGGATGTCACAAGGTTCATCTGTTGAAATTCCTTCTTTTACGAATACAGCTCAGAATCCAATTGAATTAAAATAAATAAAAATATAAATGAAAAAATTAGGTATTATCGCATTGGCACTCTTCATACAGAATGTTTCTGCACAGACAAATAGGTTTGTGTATCAGGTGACTATGAAGCCGGATGCGGAAAATAAAACGGACATCAAGACAGAAAATGCTTATCTGGATATTTCCCCTGAGAAATCTGTATTTTACTCGGAAAACAGGATCAAAAGAGACTCTATCATGCAAAAGGCATTTCAGGGTGGAGGAGGAAGAGGAAGTATCAACAGAGACCAGATGGAAGGATTGAGAACTAATATCAACTATTCCGTTGAAAAAGATAAAACAAACCAAAAGACGTATTTTAAAGACAGAATTGGCCGGGATATCTACTCATATGAAGAAGACAGACCTCTGAACTGGAAAATTGAATCAGAAACAAGAAAAATAGGTGAATACAAAGTTCAGAAAGCTGAAACTGATTTTGGTGGAAGAAAATGGACTGCCTGGTTTACAACAGATCTTCCTTATCAGGATGGCCCATATAAATTCGGAGGACTTCCGGGGCTAATTGTAAAAGTGGAAGACGATAAAGGAGATTATTCTTTTGATTTAATGAAAAACTATAAGATTGCTGAGCTTCCAACTTTGAATCAGTTTGGAAATACATTAAAAGTGAAAAGAGCAGATTATTTAAAGCAACAGCAAAAATTCAAAACAGACCCAATGTCATTCATGAACCAAAGTGGTGGACAAGGTGGTTTTTCAACTACTGTGAGAGCTGGAGGAGGAGGAAGAGGCCCTGGAGGCGGCGGTGGAAATCAGAATCCTGCCGATATGAGGAAAAGAATGGAAGAAAGAGTGAAAGAAGAAGCCAAGAAAAATTCTAATCCTATAGAATTGCAATAAATAAAAATGCGGTCTCACACTGAGACCGCATTTTATTTTGTATACTATTTAAAAATATTATGGTTTTTAACTTTTTAATTTTTAGTGGTTTAGAATTATTTCAAAAGTTGATTGAAAGTATCTCCCTGTCTGATATCTCCGGTGTTGTAACCTTTCATAAACCATTCTTTACGTTGTGCAGATGATCCATGAGTAAAACTTTCCTGATTTACATATCCCTGGCCTCTTTTCTGAATATTATCATCGCCAACTGCCTCTGCAGCATCTATGGCAGATTCAATATCTCCGGGTTCAAGAATATGTTTGCTGTCATTGGTTCTTTTTGCCCAGACTCCGGCATAGAAATCTGCCTGTAATTCTGTAGCAACAGATACTCTGTTCATCTGTTCTTCGGAATATCTTCCGCTTCTTCTTAACGCATCTACTTTCTGAGTAGTTCCCAAAAGAGTTTGAACATGATGTCCTACTTCGTGTGCAAGAACATAAGCTACCGTAAACTCTGTTACTTTAGCCCCGAATTTTTGCTGAAGCTCACCGAAAAAACTCATATCCATATAGACTTTCTGATCGGCAGGACAATAGAATGGTCCCATGGCAGACTGAGCTGTACCACATGCTGAAGAAGTTGTATTTTCAAAAAGAACAATACCGGGATCAGTATAGGTCATTCCATTTTCTGTGAAAATCTGATTCCAGGTCTGGCTATTCCATGCATCCATCATTTTGACCATTTCTCCAATCTGTTTTTCACCGGCTGTAAGCTCTCTTTGTTCTCCAGGATTTCCAGAAGACTGCATACTACCGGAATTCAAAATACCGGATGGATCACCTCCCAAAAAGAATACAATGGCTGCTATAATTAAAGTTCCAAGTCCTCCTCCTACGATCATACCACCACTTCCACCTCCGGAACCACGGCGGTCATCAACGTTTCCGCCTCTGTCGTCTGTCCATTTCATACTAATAAATTTATTGGTTAATTTAAATATTTTAAATCAAACTATAAGCGAAAAATATTTAGATATTTATCTGTTGAGTTGTTTCGTTTTTAACCAGTATGAGGTAGACTGATATGCTGATACAGCATCATCTACCAGCTTCTGATCTGGATTTTTTAATAATTTTTCGTTATAATACAACTTAAAAGCTGGAGCCAGATCACTTTTTTCCAGTTCCAAAGAATATTGTTTTACCTTTTTTACCGGAGAAATAATGGTTAAATGTCCATCTTTTATAAACCCAAGATCCTGATAGGTTGCTACATAAGCTTTTGGCTGGAATTCCTGTCTGAAGACATCCTGACCCAAAAATTTAGACTGATAGCTGAAATTTAATAATCCTAAAAGAGTTGGCATAACATCTATCTGAGACATTAATGCATCAAATTTCTGAGGCTGAACAAATCCTTCTGAAAAGATCATCGCAGGAATTCTGTATTTATCCATCGGAAGTTCCGTTTTTCCGGCGCTGGATGCACAGTGGTCTGCAATGATGACAAAAACTGTGTTTTTATACCAGTCTTGTTTCTTAGCCATATCAAAGAACAGTTTAAGAGAGTAGTCTGTATATTTTACACCGCCTTCACGGGATTTCGCTGTTCCCGGAATATCTATTCTTCCATCAGGATAAGTAAATGGTCTATGATTAGAAACCGTCATCCAGTGATTGAAAAATGGTTTCCCTGATTTAGCTTCAGCATTCATTACCTGAATTGCTTTTTTAGCCATATCTTCATCAGAAACACCCCAAACATTGGCAAAAGTAATTTCTTCAGGTTTAAAATTATTTCGGTCTACAATACCGTAGCCATTTCCGCCAAAGAAGTCCTGCATATTATCAAAATAGCTGTATCCGCCATATAAAAACTTAACATCATATCCTTTGGATTTGAAAACGCTTCCGGTTGTAAACTTGTTTTTATTGTCATCCCTTTTGATGATGCTTTCTCCAGCTGTAGGAGGAATACAAAGAGTTAAGGCTTCAAGACCGCGTACCGTTCTGTTTCCGGTAGCATAAAGATTGGTAAACATCAATGACTTCTCTGCAAGACTGTCCAGGAAAGGAGTAATTTTTTGTGTATTACCATAATGTTCCATGAAATCTGCGGAAAGGCTTTCAATAGAAATCAATACAACATTTTTCTTCATTTCAGGTTGCTCAGCAACAATATTTCTTGACAATGTCTGCTGTGGATACTGGCTTAGAAAATTCTTTTCAGCCTGCTGTTGATTGATCTGTGAGTAAAACTGGAAGTAATCCAGCTCATTATGAGTAAAGGCCCAGTAGAACTTAGGAAGTCCGTTGGCTTCAATTTCATCTGCAAAAACATTGTCTGATCTGATTTGCATCAATGATGGTATGGCAAGGGCACTAAGAGCGCAAAGTACCATAAAACTACCCAGAAGAACCATTTTTTGTTTAAAATCAGGAAGTTCCAGCAGTTCATCTTTGGTTTTTTTATAAATGAACCATGTGATGGTAAGCGTAACGATCATTATTCCTGAAAATAATGGAACTACAGGATAACTTTCCATGATATTTCCAATGACTTCATTGGTATAGATCAGATAATCTACTGCAATAAAGTTATAACGAACCCCAAATTCATTGTAAAAGAAGTATTCACTTACTCCGTTGAAAATAATCAGAAGAACGTATAATAATAATGTAATGAAATATAAGGTATTACGAATCTTAGTTCTTTGAGTAGGAAGGAAAAGCATCAATCCGAAGAAAAGTGTCTTTATTCCTACAAAAACAAGTGCTATCTCCATGATAGAACCTCCATATTGCTTGAAAATGTTGTTCGGAACAAGCCAGATATAAAGAAAGAATAGAACCAATGCTCCTAAAATAATAGGCCCATAAGGTTTTTTATATTTTGAATTGGACAGAAAGAGAAAGTAAAGTGCGAGAATAGAACTGGCCAATATAAAAACGAAAATATCATTCACCAGACCTATTAACAGAACTTTTACAACTTCGAAAAATCCAAAGTTAGCTGTGGTAATAGGGTGGAGAAAGAATACTGTTCTTATTATCAATGAAATAATAAGATAGAAAACTCCTAAATATAGGAACGGTTTTATTTTTCTTAAAAACATGTATTTACTGTCTTTATTAGTTTTCACAAAGATAGTTTTTGTACAGAACTTTTGATGTAAAAAAACAAAAACATCCTTTTTATTGGTAAGATTTATGGTTTATAAGACCTAATAAAAAAGGACTATTAAAAAAATAGTCCTTTTTTATTGTTAAGGTAATCTGCGGTTAAGAATGTCCAAAACCGATATTTCCTTTTTTATCAGATAATTTCTTTTTGAAATCAATCATTCTTAAAGCGGTAACGGCTGCTTCTACACCTTTATTTCCAAGGTCACCACCACTTCTTGCGATAGATTGCTCTTTTGTATCATCTGTTAATACGCAGAAAATAGTAGGGGTGTCAGTCATAATGTTACAGTCTTTGATTCCCTGTGCTACTGCAGAACATACATAGTCAAAATGAGGCGTTTCCCCGCGGATCACACATCCGATAGAAATTACTGCATCATATTTTCTTTCTTTGCAAAGCTGCATGCTTGCATAGTTGAGTTCAAAAGCTCCGGGAACAGGGAAAAGTTTAATGTTTTCAGGTTTTACCCCTTCTTTTTCAAGAATTTCCAAAGCTGCATCACGAAGATTGTACGTTACAAAATCATTCCACTCAGAAAAAACAATGCCGATAGAAAAATCTTCGACATTAGTTATATGAAGTGGCTTGTAATCGGAAAGATTAACTGTTGCCATTTTTTAGTAATATTTAGTCATTTCAATATAAGAATCAGACATTCCGTTGTCATAGTCCTGATATTTCTCGTCAATTGTAGCGAAGTATTTTTTAGCTTCTGCATTTTTCTTTAATCCTAGAGCAACGATACCTGCTTTTCTTGTGAAGTAATATGTTGTATAAGGATCATCAGAAGCAGTAGCTGCTTTGTCTAATAAAGCTAAAGCCTCATCATTTTTGTTAAGTCCTGATTTTGCATCTGCCATAGCTCCGTATTTCATTGCTACTAAAGTTTTGTTATCAGATGAAAATTGGTCTAAAAGATCATAAGCTTCCTGGAATTTTCCTTCTTTGAACTTTAATAAACCGGCATTATAAGATGAAAGTTTTCCAATTTTAGTAGAAGAATATTCGTTATATGTACCTACAAAACCTGGGTTAGCTGCAGATTTTCCCCCCAAAGCATCTTTATCTTTACCTTCAGTAAGACTTTTTTGAGCAGAAAGGAAACTTTTCACAGCTTCAGCGTTCTTTGGAGCAACTATAAATTGCTTGTAAGCGAAGAATCCTAAAACAGCTAAAATTAGTGCCCCAAATACAAAACCTAGAGGCTTTGAATATTTTTCAACAAATCTTTCAGTGTTTAAAGCTTCTCTATCAAGGTCTTTAAAGAACTCAACCGTTTCTTTACCTTCTTGCTCGTTCTGAGCACTCTTTCCCAATTTTGCCATAAGTTTTTAAAAATTGAAATGCAAATTTAATTGTTTCTGAATGATTTACAAAATACTTTGTGAGTATTGTTGATGAAATTTTGTGAATTGTTAATCATGAATGATGAATTTATTAAAAAAAGATGCTTCGACAGGCTGAGAATGACACTTCTAATATTACGGTAAATTATTAGCGTTGTCATGCTGAGCCTGTCGAAGCATATATGTTTTGAATTTTAATATCCTAAAATATGATACACTTCTGCACCAAATTTTTTCAGCTTTTCATCACCATTCAAGCCTTTTAAGCCGATAAGGAAACTGAACTGGGAAACGGTTGCTCCTTGTTTTTCAACCAACTTTGCCGCTGCCTCTGTCGTTCCGCCTGTTGCCAAAAGATCGTCATGAATCAAAACTCTTTGTCCCGGTTTTATTTGTCCCTCGCGAGTTTCAATTACCGCACTTCCGTATTCCAGATCATATTTTTCTGAAATGACAGGAGGTGGAAGTTTTCCGGCTTTTCTGATTAAAATGAACGGAACTTCCAATGCTACGGCAATAGCGATTCCAAACAAATAACCACGGCTTTCAATTCCGCAGACTGCATCTACTTTTCCTTTACTGAAGGCTGCAAGATCTGCAATCACATCTTCGTAAAGTTTTGGATCTAAAAAGATGGGTGAAATATCCTTAAACTGTATTCCCGGAATCGGAAAATCAGGGATATTTTCAATTGTTTCTTCTAAATTTTTGATCAGTTCTGCTGAAGCCATTTATTAATTGATTTTATAGCTGGAAATTTTCCAGTCTCCGTTTACATTTTTAAGCCCGAAAGTTACTTTTAATGAAGTTGTCTTACCGCTTTTATCGGTTACATCGTAGGTAGCATTTACGCTTGCACTGTTTGCTGTAGTGCCACTTGTAGTAATATTTTTCACGCTTACATTTTTCACAGCTCCAAAACCTGAATTAGGGTTTGAGAAAGACTCATAGCTTCCCCAGCTTGGATTGCTTGCTGTTTCGTAAGCTGCTTTTAAATTCTGAGAACTTACACTGTTCAAGAATTTGCTTACCGTATTTTTAGGATCAGCGGCTGGCTGTTTTGGAGCAGCTGGTGCTGAAGGAGTAGCTGTAGCAGGATCTGTAGTTGTTCCAGAAGTTGCAGTTGGATTGTTTGGATCAATAACTGCGCTTGGTTGTTCAGGTACAGCGGTTGTATCGGTTTTAGGAATTGCAGGAACTTTCAGGGCAGCTGCATTTACATCAAGACCGATTTTTGACATTTTGAAAGTTTTCGCAGTTGTTTTTACAGAAACCGTGATGTCGATTTTGTTATCTACAACTTTTGCTGCCGGAATAGAGGAGAACTTCAGGTTGAATCCTTTAAAGTTATTATCCTGCATCAGGTTCTTAGCTGTAGCAAGTCTTACTCCATTACTGAATACTTCAAGTGTTGCTTCCAAACCTGCTCCTGTGAAAGAGACCGGGTTTCCTGCAGCATCTACAAGTCTTGGTACGATTTGAATGGCGGTAGGGGCTCCAGAACCGTCATCTCCTGTAGGTCTAGTAATAAGGCTTAATGATCCTGCTTTTACATCATTAGGATCACTTTCTTTAGCTTTATCATCCCCAAAAATATTCATTTCTCCTAGTGATGGTGGGGCAGTACTTGCCCATTCTATCCCGTTTTTCTGTGCAACTTCGTCTGCAAGAGACATGATTTCAGGAACTTTTTTTCCATTTATCAGTTTTCCAAGAGCTTTTAGCTCGTTTATATCACCATCTGCTTCTACTCCAAATGTCTTAAGGATATAAAGAGCCTCATTAAACTTAATTTGTTTAATGGTAGGTAAACTGGAGGTCATATCATTGATACTTGACTGCAGTGTTTTAGTATTCGTAGCATCTACATGATCTTTCTTACATGCTGTAAAAAGCAACAGACTGAAAACAAGTAGAAAAGAAAACTTTTTCATTTTTATTTGGTTTGTTGCAAATTTAATAAAACCTTTATTAATACTGGATTTTATTTTTTACTTTATGTTTTTTGCTTATTTATTGTTTTTTTCCGGAAATAGATGCTGTTCTTTTAATTTTAGAATTCAATAGTGACATTTACAATATGGAAAGTTATCTTGAGCAGAGTTTTCATTATTTTTTATTGACTTGTTCTTTTAAATTACCCTTGAAAAAACTGCTGAAAATAGTCTGCATATTCGGAAATGATGAATCCTGCCAGTAGGATGTTTTGTAATTGCTGTTGTCTTTATCAAACTTTACTTTCTCAATATCATTGTCATTACTGAAGCTAAGTTCTGTTGGGTAGAAATTAGTATATACTGCTAACTGATTGTAATTTGGTTCACTTTTATGTTTCAATTTTACAAAAGCAAGCTCATTGTATTCCAGGAAATCTTTCAGCGTTTTTTCTGATCCTTTTTCAAAAGAGATATTTAAAATTGTCCTTAGATCATAAAATCTATATCCAAAGAATGAAAATTCTTTTTCCTGAAGTAGGCCGCCAGTTACTTCTATCTGATCTTTGCGGTCCCCCTTTAATTCTTTAATGTTATTTTTTTTTGTTTTATATTCTTCCGGATTTCCTACATTTTTAAGCTTTGGAATTTGAAGAGAATTGCCATAGTCCCATGATGAAGTCTCTTTTTTCTCATTTTTAGGTTCTGTCAGTCTGAAAACTCTGTATTGTTCTACATTAGTGCTTTTCAATTTTTTGGATTTATTATCAAAAATGTAAGTTACAACTCCGTCTGCATAACTATTCAGTTTATTGTTTACCGTTACATAGGTGTTAAAATTTCCCTTGATGAAAATGTATTTGGCGGGCTTATTATTTTTAATAACAACCGTTTCAATTTCTTTTACCTGGTCATTGATTTTAATGACCGACTGATCAAAATCGGAATAGGATAGGGTGGCAACCGGAAAGTTATTATAGACCAGCTGAAACTTTTCCTGAGAAGGCGACAGTGACTGTTTGTCAATCTTGCCATCAATGTCAGAGTAGGCGAGTATGCTTCCGTCTTTGCCAAATACGGAAACTCGGGGAAGAGGACTATTATTTTTTTCAGAAACAAAAGTAATGACCTGTGCATTTGTGAATACGGAGATTAGACAGAACAGGAGGTAAAAAAGGTAAACTCTTTTCATAGCAGTATGTTGTTTTCGGTATTAATAATAAAACAGTCTTTTATATAAAGACGAGAAAAGCAGAAAATGGTTGCCTGAAAATTTTTATTTACGCCTTTGCATAAAAAAAGACTGATTGTTTAACAATCAGTCTTTTATAATTTTATTTTGTTACAAGTCCTTAGAAAGGATACTCATAAATTTCAGATTCGTGTAAGAATGGGTTTCCTGTAGGAATCAATTTCAGTTTAGATAAAGCTGAAAGTACAGTAAACATAAATAGTCCAGCTACGAATAGAACTGCTCCCAGGATTAACAAGAATACTTCAGGAGTGTTCCAGTATGGTCCTACCGTTCCCGGCATTACCATGTTGAAGTAATCTAAAAGGTGTCCTAAGATAACTACTACTGCCATTGTGGTAACTACTTTGTAGTTTCTCTTAATGCTGCTGCTTACTAATACCAATAGTGGTAATAAGAAGTTAACAATCAGCATTGGTAAAAATGTAGTACCATAGTGCTGGAATCTACCGAAGAAGTAGTTAACCTCTTCCGGAACGTTTGCATACCAGTAAAGCATGAACTGAGCGAACCATGTATATGTCCAAAGCATACTTGTAGCGAAAAGGAAAACTCCTAAATCGTGTAAGTGGTTGTCATTGAACTGTGGTAAGAAACCATTTTTCTTAAGATAAACACTTAATAAGATGATTACAGCAATACCACTTGAAAGGCAGCTAACCATTGAATACCAGATATACATTGTAGAATACCAGTGAGGGTCAATAGACATCAACCAGTCCCAAGCCCAAGCTGCAGAAGCGAATCCGAAGAATACAATATATCCTACTGCCCATCTGTAAAGGAATTGATATTCTACTTTTGATTTTGTCTCGTCTACTTTTTTAGACTGAGCTTTTAATTTCCAGGCAAAGAAAGAAGCACCAATCACATAGATTAAAGTTCTTATTGCATAGAAAGGAATATTTAAGAATCTTTTCTTTTCAAATAAAATCACATCAAAATGTGCCGATTCCGGGTTTGTCAATTCAGGATCCATCCAGTGGAATAAATGACCATTATGAGTGATGTTTAAGATCATCAGGATAACCAGGATTGCACCACCATAAGGAATATAAGAAGCAATAGCCTCCATTACTCTTGTGATGATAATTGGCCATCCCGCGTGAGCAGCGTGCTGAATACAGTAGAAAAACAGTACAGCGCAACTTACTCCAAAGAAAAACACAGCTACAAAGTGTAGCGATGCTAATGGCTGGTTGTGAACCTGAAGTTCAGCATGCTCTAAATGAGCTGCGTGATCCTGTGGTCCAACCATTTCACTTGAGTGTGTAGGAGCATCATGACCAGAAGCATGAACAGCTTCCATCATTTGTTCTATTTTCTCAGTAGAAATTCCTTTGTTCATAAAGAAACCAATACCGAAAAGAACTAAACCTACAACAAGAAGTATTATAGAAGTTGATTTTAATTTTGGTGAAAAACTATACATTTCTTTTCTTATTTTTTAGTTTCGGTAGTCGTTTCAGTTGTTGCTGGTGCCGCCGCTGTAGCTGCTGCCGGTGCTGCTGCTCCTTTTTTGAAAGCACTCATCACATACAATGCTACTCTCCATCTGTCTCCTGCGTTCAATTGTCCCGCATAAGATCCCATTGCATTTCTACCGTTTGTTAATACATAATGAACAGATCCTACAGTAATTTCTCTGTCTGCATAGTTAGGTACTCCAGAGAATGCCCCACTTTGTACGATAGGTCCTTGTCCATCACCTCCTGTTCCGTGACATGCCGCACAAGTGTGATCAAACAATATTTTTCCTCTTTCAATATCCTTAGCTGCATTAGCCGGGTTTAGAGGAGATACTGTAAGTTTTTTAGAAGCGTCATACCCAGCGTTGTACTCGTCAACATTCTTAGGTAGTAAGCTTTCTTCAAAAACGCCATCTTTATTTTGAGAAACTGATCCTTCAACAGGAGCAAGGCCTGTTGCGCCACTATTTTTAACAAAAGCAGGAATTTCATTTTCATGATCTGAATAAGCATCCTGTGCTTTCATCAATGGATCATAAGCTACCGGAAAATACATGTCCGGGAAATATACCAGCGGAGTATTCTCCTTTGGTCCGCAAGAGTTAAGTAAAACCGTTGTTAAACCTAAAACTGCTGTAATTTTTAATACATTCTTTTTCATTTTAAGCGTCTTTAACAGTTATTTCTTCAACTCCAGTTTCAATAAGCAACTGTTTTACAGATTCTACATCTTCAGTTACAAATTCCATCATGAATTTATCATCAGTAGTTCTCGGATCTGGGTTCTGAGCAGGAGCTCCCGGATACATTTTGTTTCTAACCAAGAAAGTTAAAGACATCATGTGAGCAGCGCAGAATACCATTAATTCGAACATTGGAACTACGAATGCCGGCATGTTGTGTGCCCAGTCAAAAGCTGGTTTACCACCGATATTCTGAGGCCAGTCATGATTCATCACATACCAAGTTACAGTAGCACCGATAGTAACACCGTAAAGAGCATATAAGAATGCAGCATCAGAAATTCTGGTTTTCTTTAACCCTAAAGCTTTGTCTAGTCCGTGAACCGGAAACGGAGTATATACTTCGTTTATAGCGATTCCTTTATCGTTGAATGCCTTAACGCCGTTCATTAAATCGTCGTCGTCAGCATAAAGTCCGTATACAATTTTAGTGGTGCTCATCTCCTTCTTTTGCTTTATAAGTTTCACCTGAGATTTTCAAAATCGATTTTAATTCAGCCTGTGCAATTACAGGGAATGTTCTTGCGTATAATAAGAATAATACAGAGAAGAATCCGATAGTTCCCAAATATACACCCACATCAATGATCGTTGGCTTAAACATTGTCCATGATCCTGGTAAGTAGTCTCTTGAAAGGTTGATAACGATGATATCAAAACGCTCAAACCACATACCGATGTTGATGATTAATGCAACAATGAATGTCCAGATAATATTCGTTCTTGCTCTTTTGAACCAGAATGAAGCAGGAATCACAAGGTTACAGATAATCAATGACCAGAATGCCCACCAGTAAGGTCCTACAGCGGCACCTGGAGAAAGATATGTGAAATCTTCAAATCTAGATCCTGAGTACCATCCGATGAAATATTCTGTAGCATAAGCTACGGTTACCATACCACCTGTAAGAACGATTACGATGTTCATAATTTCGATATGATACATGGTAATATATTCTTCTAAGTGACAAACTTTTCTTGCAATTAACAATAGTGTCTGTACCATTGCAAATCCTGAGAAGATCGCACCAGCTACGAAGTAAGGAGGGTAGATTGTTGAGTGCCATCCTTTAATAACTGAAGTTGCGAAGTCAAAAGATACGGTAGTGTGTACTGAGAATACAAGTGGAGTTGCCAAACCTGCAAGAACCAAAGAAAGTTCTTCGAATCTTTGCCAGTGTTTTGCTTTACCACCCCAACCGAATGCAAGGAATGTATAAATTTTCTTAGTCCAAGGGGTTTTAGCTCTATCTCTGATCATTGCAAAGTCAGGGATTAATCCCATAAACCAGAATACAGTTGATACTGAGAAATACGTAGAGATCGCAAATACGTCCCAAAGTAGAGGAGAGTTGAAGTTCCCCCAAAGAGAACCGAATTGGTTTGGTAAAGGGAATACCCAGTATCCAACCCAAACTCTACCCATGTGAATTACAGGGAAGATTGCTGCCTGTACAACTGCAAAGATCGTCATCGCCTCTGCAGATCTGTTTACAGACATTCTCCATCTCTGTCTAAATAATAATAATACTGCTGAGATTAGGGTCCCGGCGTGACCGATACCTACCCACCATACAAAGTTGGTGATATCCCAACCCCAGTTAATAGTTCTGTTAAGCCCCCATGCTCCAATACCTGTCCCGATAGTGTACGCAATACAGCCGAATCCATAGAGGAATAGAACTAGTGCAGCATATAGTGAGATCCACCATAATTTACCTGCTCTTTCTTCGATAGGTCGTGCGATATCTTCTGTAATATCGTGATAAGTTTTGTGACCAATAATTAGAGGTTCCCTTATTGGAGCTTCGTAATGTCCTGACATTTTTTACCTATTTATTATTTAAACTTTATTTTTCTACTCTGTTTCTTACTTTAGTGTGATAGAACACGTTTGGTTTTGTTCCGATCTCCTCAAGTAAATAATATCTTCTGTTAGATGCATATTGCTCTCTAATTGCAGAATCTTTATCATTCATGTCTCCAAATGTCATTGCTCCGGTAGAACAAGCTTTAGAACAAGCAGTCTGGAATTCTCCATCCTTCACTTTTCTTCCCTCTTTCTTAGCCTCAAGAATAGTATTCTGAGTCATTTGGATACACATTGAACATTTCTCCATTACCCCTCTAGTTCTTACAACTACATCCGGGTTAAGTACCATTCTTCCTAAATCGTTGTTCATGTTGAAATCGAACTTGTCATTTAGGTTATAAGTAAACCAGTTGAAACGTCTTACTTTGTACGGACAGTTGTTTGCACAATATCTTGTACCGATACATCTGTTGTAAGCCATATGGTTTTGACCTTGCTTACCGTGTGAAGTAGCCGCTACCGGACATACAGTTTCACATGGAGCGTGGTTACAGTGCTGACACATTACAGGTTGGAAGATTACATCCGGATTATCTGCAGGGTGGTTTAACGCACCTCCGTCTCCAAATGCAGTACCATACAACTCAGGTACAGCCATTCCTTCTTTCAATCCTTCGTATACTTCTACTTTTTGTCTTGAAGAATAGTAACGGTCAATTCTTAACCAGTACATATCTCTTGACATTCTTACCTCTTCTTTTCCTACTACAGGAACGTTGTTCTCTGCCTGACAAGCAATAATACATGCTCCACAACCAGTACAAGAGTTCAAGTCGATAGATAAGTTGAAGTGAGGTCCATCTGTATCATCGAAAGCATCCCAAAGATCAATTTTTCTCGCTGGAAGTGCTCCACTGATCGTGTGGTATTCCAAAGGCTTATTCCATCCCTTGTGCTCATCATCAAAAGCAACGTTAATGAATTCTGCTAAAGGAACTTCCTTAGCGATTTCATAACGACCCATTAATGTATTTTGAAGCTGGATACCTGCAAATTCGTGATCTTCTCCTGTCTTTTCGATTTTAACACCTGAAAGAACAAGGTTAGAACCATCAAATAAAGGATAAGCGTTTACTCCTGTATCTGCAGTTGCTCCTGAGTTTTTCTTACCATAACCAAGCGCAAGACCTACTGATCCTTCTGCTTGACCTGGCTGTACAAATACAGGAACATTTTCTATTTTTACTCCGTTTACAGTAAGGTTTACAATAGAACCATCTAACTGCATTCTTGCGTTAAGATCGTTGTCAATTGCAAATTTCTCTGCATCTTTTGGAGAAATTGTCAGGTAGTTATCCCAAGACATTCTTGTAATTGGATCAGGTAATTCTTGCAACCAAGGGTTGTTCGATTGAGTACCATCTCCCATTGAAGTCTTAGTGTATAATACTAATTCTAATTCAGAAGCTTTGAAGTTTCCTAGCTCAGCAACAGCTTGTGCAGCGTTTCCGCCTGCATAAGATAGAGTTGTAGAGTTTGTGGAAGCGTTGATACCGTTATACAATGCTTTATTGAAAGAAGTACTACCTAAAAGTGAAGCAGAGTTTGCTTTTAAATAATCGTAGTAGTTGTTTGCTGCATTGTTTTTACCATTCTTCCAAACCAATAGAGACTCTTCAATCTGTCTTGATTTGTAGATTTTCTGGATGGTAGGCTGCATCAATGAATATACTCCTGTCTGTGGTTCGATGTCTCCCCAAGACTCTAGCCAGTTTGCTACTGGAATTACAGCTTTCGCTGCTTTGTACATTTCATTTTTCTTATCTGCTACAGCAACTACGTAAGGAACTTTTGATAAAGATTTTTTGAAATCTTCTCCTTTTGGATGAGAGTAGATAGGGTCTACGTTGTTTGTAACTAGTACACCAACTTGTCCACCGTTTACCCATCCTAGGAATTCCTGGTATCTTGCACCGTTAAATTCTTTCAGTAAGTTTGCTTTACCAGTGAAAGCTACTGAACCTAATTTTTGGTTAATTAAGTGTGCTAAAACCTGTGCTCCTTTAGAACCGTCAGCAAAAACAACTGCTTTGCTTCCTTTTGCTTTCAATTCGTTAGCAATTTCAGTTGCAGTCTTATCAGAAGTACCACCACCTACGATTGCATTATAAACTTCAACTAATGTTTTGTTTACAGCACTTGGCTTTAATCTGTATCTTGAGTCAGCGTTAGCACCAGTCAATGACATGTTAGATTCCACTTGGATGTGTCTCAACATGCTTGCTCCCGGTTTTCTAGCTGCTGCATAAGAAGTTTCTAAGCTTGAAGCATTATAGTCTCCTAAGAAATCAGCCTGGAAAGAAACTACCAATTCAGAACCTTTAAGGTCATAAACAGGTAATGCTCTTTGTCCGAATACTTCCTGAGCTGCATCTAATCCTGCAGAGTAAGGGAAAGCATCATAAGTTACTAATTCAGCTGTAGGATATTTAGCTTTAAATTCAGCGAATAACTTTTTGAAAGTTGGTGAAGCAAAAGAGTGTGATAAAACCACAATCTTTTTGCCAGACGCTTTAGCTTCTTCTAAACCTTTAATAACGAAACTGTCTACTTTATCGAAAGTTTCATCTTTACCGTCTAGTTTAGGCTGCTTTACTTTATCATTATCATAAAGAGAAAGTACACTTGCCTGAGCTCTTGCGTTAGTTTTACCTAAATCACCACCAGCCGGGTTTGGTTCAATTTTGATCGGTCTACCTTCACGGGTTTTTACTAAAACACTAGCAAAGTCGAAACCGTCAAAATATGTTGAAGCGTAATAATTAGGGACTCCCGGAATAATATCATGCGGTTTTACCACATAAGGAATCGTTTTGATTACCGGAGCTTCGCAGGCAGCTAATGTAACTGCTGCTGTAGAGAATCCTAATAATTTCAGGAAATCTCTTCTTGAAGTACTTGATCCGTTTTTCTCAGCATCTCCAAGGAAATCTTCTACCGGAATTTCTTCCTGAAACTCTTTCTGAGCCAGCTTATTATTCAAAGCTGGATCTTTAAGTTCATGAATACTTCTGAATTGTATTTTGTTTGAAGCCATTTATACTTCTAATTTTTTAGTTATTAATAATGACATTTACCACACTCAAGACCTCCAATTGCATCTACAGTGATCTTACCTCCATCTTGAGGATATTGTTTTTTCAACTTGTCATGTAGATTTTTGAAGTACTCTTTATTATAACCGTTGTTCATATCAACTTCAGTCGTTCTGTGGCACTCGATACACCATCCCATAGTAAAGTCGTTAGCCATTTGAACAACATTCATTGTATCAATTTTACCGTGACAAGCTTTACATACAACATCAATTTTGTTGTTAGGATTCTTTTTGTTGAAAGAATTGATGATTGCTTGTTCTCCAGCAATTACGTGCTGAGAGTGGTTGAAGTAAACGAAATCTGGCATGTTGTGGATTCTTGTCCATTCAACCGGTTGTGTCTTTCCTGTGTACTGTTGTTTTGCAGGATCCCAACCTGTTGCAGCGTAGATCTTCTGGATTTCCCCGTCATAGAATGCTTTGTCTTTTCCTGGTTCCATGTAGTGATCTGCGTTGTATTCTGAAATTGTTCTGTGACAGTTCATACAAACGTTCATGGAAGGGATTTCAGATACTTTTCCGTATTTAGCACTAGAGTGACATAGCTGACAGTCAATTTTTTGCTCTCCAGCGTGAATTTTGTGAGAGAAGTAGATAGGCTGCTCAGGTTTGTACCCTTTGTAAACCCCAATCCACATCAACCAGTTCCATACTCCATAGGCAGCTAAAATAGCAAGGATTGCTAATAAACCTTTACCAATGTAGTGGAACTTCTCATACATTTCACTGAAAGAACGAACTCTTGTTTCGTTAAGTCCAGCTAAATCTTCAGATTGCCCCAGTTTTACCAATTGTCTTAGTTTTACCAAGATCCAAACCAGTAAACCTGCGATCGCTAAAAGTGAAATGATAACAACGTTTGTAGTAGTTTTGTCTGCAGGTGCTGCAGTTGCTCCCGCTGTAGCAGTTGCTTTGTCATCTGCCTTTGGCGGCTCCGGAGCCGGAGGATTAGTAGTGAAAGCTAAAATGTCGTCAATATCCTTATCTGTAAGATTTGGAAAGACCTGCATTTCAGTCTTATTAAACTTTTCAAAAATCTCATTGGCGTATTTATCCCCAGAAGCTCTCAGAGCTTTGTTGTCTTTGATCCACTTGTGAAGCCAATCTTTGTCTACACCACCTTCTGTCTTTACTCGTTCTACAACCCCCTTTAATGGTGGTCCAACAACTTGTTTGTCCAGCGCGTGACATGCAGTACAATTCGCTTTGAAAAGTTTCTCTCCGTTTTTAGGATCGCCGTCTTGCCCGTAAAATGAAGCACTGGTTGATAGCAATAAGCCTATCGCGATCAACGTTTTTTTATAATGCTTTCTCCAACTAATCATTTAAATTATCTTATGTTAGTAAATTATTGAACATTCAATCAATTCGGCAAAAATAATATTTTTAACAGGAATTTAACGGTATATCGAAAAGGGAAAATATCATTTACGTTTAATTTGTATTGATTCTAAATAACCTGTTTGGTATAGTTTTTTAATTTGTATAAATTTGCGAAAACAAGTTTAAATGAAAAATTTGATTAAAATATTTTCGATATTATCACTATTTGGTTTTTATAATATTGAAGCCCAGCAAGTTGTTAAAAAAGACACCCTTTCGGGTACGGAACTTGTTATGACAATGGATTCCAAAATAAATGCAGCTTTGGAAGGAATTGAAGGAAAATGTGCTAAAGTTACTCCTGCAAATTCTCCTAAAGATTCCGGTTCCAATGATATTGGAGTTTCTGCAGGGATAAATACAAAACCTCCCAAAATCTTTGTGCCGAGCAGAGAACTTACGAATGCTGAAATTTGTAAGAAAAATCCTAGAATTTTAGGTTTTAAAATTCAGATTACAACGGTGAAAAGTAATGAGGAAGCCAATGAAGTAAAGTCTTATTTCAGAAAAAGATTTCCTAACCTTAAAGTGGAAACAGATGCGTCTTTAAGACCCAACTATAAGATTTTAGCAGGAAGTTATTTCACAAAACAAAGTGCAGCGAGCGATCTTTCAAGAATCAGAGAGTATTTCAAATCTGCAGTAGCAGTGCAGTACAGAATTTTCTGTGCAGAAGCAAAATAGAATTGAATTTATTTCAACATAAAAATAAAAAAAGCTGAGAAATTTCTCAGCTTTTTTTATTGATAATAAGTTTCCATAAACCAGAAAAATTCTGCCATTCGAAATAAGTTGTTAGCCAGTAGATAGACAAATAGTAAGATCGTTGTTAATGTTAAAACTGACATCATTTTCGGAGATGATCTGTAGGCATAAAAAAGCCATCCTAAAAGAAGCGGATACACAAAGACAAAATGTCCTCCGTAGATAGAAGAAGTATGAAGTCCGAACCTCATAACACAATGGATAACAATGTCAACGAAAAAAGAAATGGCAATAATCTGAACCCATTTGTTTCTGAAATTTTTAAAATAACTCCACATTATCAGGATCAGTAATATGCTTATAAAAAAATAAGGAAAAGCAGACGAATAAAGATCCATATAAAGTCCTTTAAAGTCAAATCCTTTCATATTATGTTTATCAGAAATAATAAATCCCGGGAAAAGAATGTTGCCCCCGAAAAAGAAGGAGAGAATCATATCCCAAGTGGGCATGGATTCTACATTAGAGAATTTTTCGTACTGCTGGTTGGTCTTGGAAAAGATATTGTGATATTTAAAATCAATTCTGTTCAGATAAAGCAATACAAAACAAATTACAGCAACTGTTACCCTAAACACTGCATTCCCGAATTTTTTCCAGTCTCTGAAAAGGTTTTTTTCAAAAAGGAGAGGAATGAAAACTTTTACAAAATTGGTAATAGTAAGCCCGCCGATGGTAATTCCGGCAAGAGAAAGAGCAATAGCCGGAGTTTTTTCTTCTTTTCTAAGTTTTATTGCCGCATAATAATTGTATAATGAGAGTAAAAACAAGGTGTAGGTGAAGTTTTCCGGAGTAAAGGATAATATGATATTGGTTGAAAAAGCTCCAAAAAATAAGATAATTAAAGTACTTAGCCAAATAGGAAGGCATATAATATTCTTTAAATATTTAAAAATCTGAACAATGTTTAAGCTGATTATGATATTGCTAAGCCAAGCCAGTGTAAGTCTGAAGTTAGCGTCCATTTTTCCGCCCGAAATGAATAATGAAAATTCTCTTACCCAGTTGAAAAAATAATAGGATAGAGGGTGTCTTTCAAAGCTTCCCCCAGTCATAAGGATAGATTTGTTATCAAAACTGAAATAAGCATCCCATGGAATTCGGCTGTCAAATATAATCCTGTAATGAAGGGCAATATATGAACCTAAAATGCCATAGCAGATTATGAAAAACAGAAAAACTGCCAGTTCAGTATAAGTGGAAGGAAAAATCAGTTTAAAGAAATTGATGATTTTTGTTTTGATAAAAGACACGTGCCGGATTTTTTTGCAAAAGTAAAATAAAAAAACCACCAAAGATGGTGGTTATGTAAAGATTGTATAAACGTTGTTACTGTTTGATTACTTTTTCTGTGGTAGACGTTCCATCAGAGAAGTCTACTTTTAATAAATAGGTTCCTTTTGGAAGTGAAGAAATATCTAATCTTTCAGAAGTGTTATTGAATAGAGATTTTCCGCTCGCATCAATTACTGTGGCAGATTTGATTTTTTTATCTGTTTTGATGTTAATTTCTCCTTTTGTTGGGTTTGGATAGATGTCAGTGATATCTTTTACTTTAGCACTTGTTTCCTGTGTAGATAGTGTAGCACTTGATAAAACCTCTACATCGTCTATTGAAAGACTATCCGCATCATTGGCAACATAATGGAATCTGAATTTAACATTTGCTTGCCCAGCATATGGAGTTAAACTAACTGTGATTGTCAATGTTTCATAATCAACAAATACTCCATAGTTTTCTTCAACCCATACTTGGTTCCATGTAGTTCCTCCATCAGTGGATACCTCTACTTTTAAATCTCCATTAGGATTGGGATCAACCATGTATTCATATCCTATTTTGGCTTTAAATTTTAGAACTGGGTTTGTTGTTCCTACTAGACTGAAGGAAGGACTTGTTAAATGAGCGTCCTGTGCCTGAGCAATCCATCCGATACCTGCGGATTTTCCTCCTGTGATATTAAATGTAAGCTGCCCGGATGCATTGAATATGGTTGTTGTAAAACCCCATGGTCTAGATGCTACATTTGTACCTGTTGTCCATCCCGTAGGAGGAAATATCGTACCTTGAAAAGTCTCTGAGAGAATCTGTGCGTTCCCCAATATAAAAGAGACTAAGAACATGAATAGTAATTTTGTTTTCATTTGTTTTGGTTTTAAAGTTATTAGTAAATGTAATAAAAAAATGAAAATAATTACTTGTTTTTGTGTTATTTATGAATATTTATTAATTACGAACTGCATGAAAGTGTTGAGCATCCCGCAGTATCATCATAGCCGGATGGTCTTTTAACAGAGAACTCAGGGTATATTTCCTGATATGGATTTTCAAGGGCTTTAGCAAGCTTTTCCAACATTTCTCTTTTGCCATTGCTGATCTCTTCAATGCATTCGTAAAGAAGATAATTTCTCAGAATGAATTTTGGGTTTGTTTTTTTCATCATGTTCAATGAAGCCTCTCTTGGAATAGAGTTTAAATCTAATCTTGCATCATAATTCTGAATGAAGCTGCTGAGCTTTGCCAGCATTTGTTCATTTAATGTGATATAGGAAACCTCTTTAAAATGTTCTTTTATATCGGTGTCTGGAGTTATTTTCTCCAGTTGACGGAAAAATAGGGTGTAGTCTAGCTGAAGTTCCTGCATTAAACCCTGCCAATTGGTGAAAAAATCTTCATCTTCTTTTTGAAGCTTATCAAACCCGAATTTTTCACAAAGCATTTGATCATGGGCTTCCCAGAAATAAGTCCCAAAATTATTTAAAGTATCTTCTAAAAACTTTTCATCTTTAATTAAGGGATGGAGTGCATTAGCGAGCTGCCAAAGATTCCATTGGGCAATCTGTCCCTGTTTTCCGAAGGCATATCTTCTTCCCGGAAGGTCTGTGGTATTGGGAGTGAAATTCAGATCATATTCATCCATCATGGAGTAAGGTCCATAATCAATAGTTAATCCCAGAACAGACATGTTGTCCGTGTTCATAACTCCATGTACAAATCCTACTCTGAACCATTCCACCATTAAGTTGGCGGTACGGGTACAAATGTTTTCAAAAAAGTCTTTGTATTTCTGATTGTCTGATGATGTGATTTCCGGATAATAATTTTCAATAGTAAAATCAGCCAGTTCCTGTAGAGTGTTGTATTCTCCTTGGGCAGACATTAATTCAAAATGTCCGAAACGCAGAAAACTTTCAGCGGTTCTGATAACCACTGCGCCTTTTTCAAGCTGAGGATTTCCGCTGTACATAATATCGCGCATTACATCTTCGCCCGTAAAAGCAAGGCTGAGTGCTCTTGTTGTAGGAACTCCCAAATGATGCATTGCCTCGCTCATCAGATATTCCCGTACAGAAGATCTCAATACGGCTCTTCCGTCAGCATGTCTGGAATATGGGGTTGCTCCGGCACCTTTCCATTGAATTTCTGTCTTTTTCCCTGCTTCATTTATGATTTCACCCGCAAGTATCGCTCTTCCGTCTCCTAGTTGTCCTGCCCAGTTTCCAAACTGATGTCCTGCATAAGCTGTAGCATAGGTTTGAATGTTTTCGGGAAGGTTATTTCCAACCAGAAAGTCTAGATCTTTATCTTCAAATTTTCCTAATCCTATTTCTTTGGCAAGAACTTCATTAAAAGCAATCAGCTCAGGTTTGTCAAAGCTGGCAGGTTTGATGGTAGCAAATAAAACTTTTGGAGTGTTTCTCTGCATGGGGTTGTTTGAAAAATCACCTGGAAAATTCTCTATAAAGGGTTGTCTGATACGTTCGATATTCATAGTTCAAAGGTATTAATTATAAAAGAAAAGACCTTCCAAATTATTGAAAGGTCTTGTGTATTTCTAAAAGAGAATTTATTTATTGAAATCTACTTCATCATTGGAATGAAGATTTTCATTGATGTTGTCCTCTTTCTTTTCTGCAGGTTTTTTAGGAGTAGGATCTGCCGGTCTTGGATTTTTGATCTCATCAATGGTCTGAAGACTTCCGTCATCTCCATATCCTCCGCTTAAGCCTTTAAGGTTTGAACAGCCGTCTTTCCAATCGGAAGGTTTCACAAACTTATCATCAGGAGTAACTCCTAAACTCTTATCTGCCCATACTTTCTTCATGAAAATAGCCCAAATTGGCAATGCCATTTTCGCACCCTGACCTTCACCGGTTCCAAAGAAGTGAGTTGCTCTGTCTTCCCATCCAACCCATGCTCCAGTTGCTAATTTTGGTGTGATTCCCATAAACCATCCGTCAGAGTTGTTCTGAGTTGTTCCTGTTTTAGCAGCTATTTCTACTGCTTTTGAGATTCCTCTTCTTCCTAATTCTCCGGAAGCGGTTCCGTACTGAGCAACACCTTTCATCAGTTCAATCATGGTGTATGCGTACATTGGGTTCATGACCTCTTTTGGTTCTACATTTACTTCCTTGATTACTCTACCGTTGGCATCTTCAATTCTCCAGATCATTTCCGGTTTATTGTGGTTACCATAGTTGGCAAAAGTACTGTAAGCTCCTAGCATCTCATAAATAGTAATGTCTGATGAACCTAAAGCGATTGTATTGTTTCTCGGAATATCTTCTGTTACTCCCAGATCTCTTGCAGTCTGGATTACAGCATCTACTCCTGTCATTTCAATTAATCTTGCAGCAACAGGGTTTTGAGAGTGTGCTAATGCATCTTTTAAAGTAAGCATTCCTCCTCTTCCCGGCACATGCCATCCGTTATGATCATAAGTTCCGTTAGAAACAGCTGAACAAGGAGTCATTCCCAGTTTCATGATCGCAGTTGCATACACGAAAGGTTTGAATGTAGATCCTACCTGTCTCTTACCTTGCTTGATGTGGTCATACTGGAAGTGCTGCCAGTCGATACCTCCTACCCAGGCTTTGATCTCTCCGGTTCCTGGAACCATAGACATCAGCCCTGCCTGAGCAATTTGTTTATGGTATCTGATAGAATCCCAAGGAGACATTTCAACTTCTTCTTCTCCGTTCCATGTGAATCGTGAAGTTTTGATAGGTTTCTTGAATTCCATCATAATGGAGTCTTCTGGCATTCCGTCAGCTTTTAACAGCTTGTATCGTCCGGTTCTTTTCATAGCCTGAAGCATCACATCTTTGATCTGTTTGTCATTAAGATAGTAGAAAGGTCTGTTCTTTCTTCCTCTTTGTTCTGCATCAAATCTTTTCTGAAGATCCGTTAAGTGTTCTTTGATTGCTTCTTCTGCATACTTCTGCATTTTAGAATCAAGAGTAACATATATTTTTAAACCGTCTTTGTAGAGGTTAAGTTTTTTACCGGTTTCTTTTTCATGAGTTTCAAGATACTTATCAATCTCTTTTCTCAAATAGAATTTGTAATAAGCGGAATATCCGTCAGTAATGCTTTTAATAGGGTGGAAGTCCACTTCTATCGGAGTGTTGGCTGCTTTTTCATAGGTAGCAGCATCAATATATCCGGTTTTCTGCATCTGATCCAATACAACATTCCTTCTTTCTTTTGCCTTTTCAGGGTATCTGTAAGGATTGTTTTTTCTTGGGTTTTCAAGCATTGCTACAAATGTTGCAGCCTCAGGTAATGTAAGTTCCGAAGTCTTTTTGTTAAAATAAACTCTGGAAGCCATTTCAATACCGTTAGCATTGAAAAGGAAATCAAATTTATTGAAATAAAGAGTAACAATCTCTTCTTTGGTATATCTTTTCTCAAGGCTTACCGCTACTACCCATTCTTTTAATTTCTGGAATGCTCTTTCAACTTTATTTTGAGAAGCATTTCCTGTGAAAAGAAGTTTTGCAAGCTGTTGGGTGATCGTTGAACCTCCACCACGGCCACCGCCATAGGCTACGGCTCTGGCAATAGAATATAAGTCGATTCCTGAATGTTCTTTAAAACGCTCATCTTCCTTAGCTTGAAGGGCATAGATCAGGTAAGGAGGAAGATCCTTATAAACGATAGGCTGTGTTTTTTCCTTTTCGAATTTACCCAGCATAACTCCGTCTGAAGAAATGATTTCTGAAGCGACAAAGATATCAGGGTTTTCAAGTTCTTTTACATCAGGCATTTCCCCAAGGAATCCTTGAGAAACTGCAAAGAAAAGCCCTGAAATTCCCAGAACTACCGCAACAAGTCCAATCCAAATAAATGAGACCCATTTTTTCCAGGAGGTATCTTTCTTTTTTTTAGGAGGCAGAGGAAATGTTTTCCCCTTATTTCCTGCATTTTTTTTGTTTTCTTCCATTTATGGTTACGGTTTAGCCGTTTCTATTTTTACCCCAATATCCTCAATTCCTGAAAGGTTGTCATTTCTCATCGCCTGGGTTAGACCGATTTCATATTTTCCCTTTCCCGGAAACTGATAATTCAATTTATACTGAAACAAAGTTTCCTTTGTATCACCAAAGCCTGTACCAAGCCATTCTCCATTTGGTTTTGACAGTACATAATTCAAGGTGTCGGTTTCCTTTTTTTTGTTCTGGAGATTGGTGAAATTCACAATAAATCTTATATTGCTGTAAGGATAACTATTGTTGTTTCTTACGACAAATATAATATTTTTAGGATTCTGTGGATCTGAAATTTCAAGATTAAATTTTTGCTCATTTTTCTTATTCCATTTGTTATCAACGGAATTCATGATGACATCTCCTCCTGAGGAAGAGTTACAGCTAAAGAAAAGGATAAGGGAAAATAATCCTAAAATTTTATGCATTATTATCTTTTTTTGGAGGATATTTCTTTTTAAATTTCTTCTTGTTCGGGTTGTTTTGTGGCTTCTTGTCAGCATCAGAACTGCCCTCTACTTTTTCCACAGGTCCTTTTTGCTGCGGGTGTTGTTTTTGCGGTCTGGGCTGATTTCCAGATTGAGCATTAGGGTTTTCGAACTTTTCAGATCTTTCCGGCCTGTCTTGTCTCTCTGGTCTGTTCCTTTTTTGTCCTTGTGATTGTCCTTGTTGCCCCTGTTGGTTGTAATTTTGCTTATTCTGGTTGCTTTTGTTCCTGTTTCCTCTGTTTTTCTTTTCAAAACGATCCACACTGTTTTCTTGGATCAAATCAATATTTTGAGCAGAAGCTTCTGGCTGTTTCAGGTCTTCCAGAGGAAGTATTTTTTCTCCTCTTTTATTTTTTGCAATCAGTTTTTTTACAAGATCAATATCGAAATCATACCAGGCAATGGAACTGTCTACATAAGCAAACCACATTTTCTTTTTGAAAACATCAATTTTGATACAAAATGCTCTTCCTTTTTCTGTTTCTAAAGTAGTCGAAGAAGAAGGGAAATTGCTTAAAGCATCCAAATAACTGTCAAGCTCATAGTTAAGACAGCATTTAAGCTTACCACATTGTCCGGCTAGTTTTTGAGGATTAATGCTCAATTGCTGATATCTTGCCACATTGGTATTTACAGATCTGAAATCTGTAAGCCATGTTGAACAGCAAAGTTCACGTCCACAAGAACCAATTCCGCCTACTTTTGCAGCTTCCTGTCTGAAACCGATCTGTTTCATATCGATTTTGGTACGGAATGCTCCGGCGTAATCTTTAATTAACTGTCTGAAATCCACTCGGTTTTCAGCGGTGTAATAAAAGGTGATTTTTGAAGAGTCACCCTGGTATTCCACATCAGTGACTTTCATTTCAAGGCCTATTCTCTGAGCAATTTTTCTTGCTTCAAGCTTTACACCATCTTCTTTTTTTCTTGCTTCCTGCCATACCTCAAGATCTTTTTGGTTGGCCTGTCTGTATATTTTGAGTGCCGATTCTTCAGAAAACTTTTTCTTTTTCATCTGAATCTTTACTAATTCTCCCGTAAGGCTTACAACGCCTACATCGTGTCCCGGACTTGATTCTACTGTAATTACGCTACCAATATGTAAAGGAATATTATTTACATTCTTATAAAACGATTTCCTGTCATTTTTAAATCTAACTTCTACAAAATCACACCTGTTAGGTGCCGGATTGTTGATGTCAGATAGCCAGTCAAAAACACTTAATTTATAACTATTCCCGCAGGTATTTACACTTTCACAGCCATTTGCGGTTTTTTTAGGGCCGCAAGAATGTGCAGAATCGCCGGATGTTTTACATCCACAACTCATATTACTATTATTTATAATCTGCAAATTTATGTATTTTTATCTTTATGCAATTCTAAAATACTTAAATAACCTGAATTCGGAACAAAACATTAATGTTTTTTAATCAAGAATGAAAGCCGTAGACTGGAAGAAGCTTGTTATAAAGGAAATAATTGAATAGAGAATTTTTTAACTTTAACATTTATTATCATTTAATCCCATTTTTTGGATTTTAGAGGTAGGATAACTTAAAAGTTAAACGATTGTTTAATATTAAACATTGAAATAGGTATTGTTTTAAAATGTTCTTAAATGTTTAATAATGAAAATTTTGGCTTTTGCTTATTTGAAGGTATTATTTTAAACATAGTTTTCTTTTAAGATATTGTTTAAAATATTAGCAAATATTAACAGACGTATTCAAAATAATTTTATATTTGGCTTATATAATAATAGTCTATGAAAAAAATATTAGTATCAACTGCTTTATTGGCGGGAGTTCTATCTTACGCAGGAGGCTTCAGAGTTTCCCTGCAAGGGGTAAAACAATTGGCAATGGCGCATACTAGTGCTCATGCCGAAGACGCGAGTGTGACATTCTTTAACCCTGCGGGTATGTCATTTATCCCTTCCAAACTGAGTGTAGTGGCAGGAGGGTTTGGTGCAAGTAATAAAGTTACTTTTCAAAACTTCAATACTTTACAAAGCGCAGAAACAGATAACCCTATAGGGACTCCTTTCTATGCAGCGATTACTTATAGACCAATAGAGAAGCTTACCGTAGGTCTTAGTGTTACAACACCTTTTGGAAGTACAATAAAATGGCCTGAAAACTGGGAGGGTAAAGAATTGGTTCAGAAAATGGAACTGAAAAGTTTCTATTTCCAGCCAATGGTCTCTGTAAAACTGGCTCCTTGGGTATCTTTTGGTGCTAGCTACATCTACGCAAGAGGAAAAGTAGACTGGGACAAAGCAATAACGCAATTCGACGGGAAAGTTAATATTAATGATGAAAACGCAACCGGACACGGATATGGATTTGGTTTCTATTTCAGACCTGATCCGAAATTAGACGTGAGTATTGCCTACCGTTCAGCAATAGATATGAAAGCTAAAAGCGGAACGGCTACATTCCAGTTTCCGTCACAATCTGTTTATACACAGCTGAAACTGAATGCAGCAGGACAAGATGGCTTCTCAGCAGTTCTTCCATTGGTTGAAGAGTATACAATTGGTTTAACCTATAAAGTGACACCGAAATGGCAGGTTTCTGCAGACTTTAACTATCATGGATGGGAAAGATACAGCAAGCTTACTTTAGATTTCGAGAATGCTCCTATTGGAAACAACCCGTCGGATGCTACTATTCTTACCAATCCTAAGAACTTCAAAAACTCCAAAACATTCAGACTGGGAACTCAATATGCGTTCACTGATATGATCTATGGGCGTTTGGGAGCTTATTATGATGAAGCACCTTATACAACTGAAAACTTTATCCCGGAAACACCTTCATATGATACTTATGTGGTTACAGGTGGGGTTGGCTTCAAGCTGAAGCATTTCGGAATTGATGTTGCAGGAGGATATGCAATGCCTCAGTACAGAAAGGTAAATAATGTTAATATAGGGCTTAACGGACAGTCAAAAGCAACAGCTTTCTACTTTGGTCTAGGTTTCTCTTATAATCCATTTTAATTTTAGAAGACTATGAAAAAAATTATAATATCGACAATTGCAGTTTCTGCACTTCTTTTTACAGTAACAAGCTGTAATACGGATTTCGATACGGATGTGAAAGATATCCCAGTAACAAAAGGAGACGCAGACTTTTCAAAATATATATCGTTAGGAAACTCCCTTACTTCAGGATATCGTGATGGTGCATTGTACAGCAGTGGCCAAAATGAATCTTATCCAAGCATCATTGCCGCACAGATGAAACTTGCAGGCGGCGGAGACTTTAAACAACCTTTGATGCCTAATGATATAGGAGGATTCAATAATCTTCCTGGTTTTCCTGGAAAATTGACTCTTCAGGTTGTTAATGGATCTTTAGCTCCTGTGCCAAGTGGGGCAGCAGCAGCATTGGATATGTTGTCCGGAGGAGGTACTTATAATAATATGGGTGTGCCGGGTGCGAAATCATTCCACTTAGTAGCTCCTGGATATGGTAGCCAAGCTGGTCTTGCAACAGGAACAGCTAATCCTTATTTTGTAAGATTTGCTTCTTCTGCTACAACAAGTGTGCTGGCTGATGCTATGGCTCAGAAAGCTACTTTCTTCTCTCTTTGGATAGGAAATAATGATGTATTGTCATATGCTACCAATGGAGGAACAAACTCTCAGACTGTAGGAGGAGTTACAACGTATTCAATTGCTACGGTTCAGACAGGAAATACAAATCCTACAACTTATAAATCAAATGATATCTCTGATCCTGCGCTTCTTGCCGGATCTATTAAGGCGGTTTTAGATGGTCTTAAAAGTGTAGGAACAACAAAAGGAGTTATTGCTAATATTCCTTCTGTTACTTCAGTTCCTTTCTTTACTACGGTGCCTTATAACCCTTTGACACCTGCACTTTTAGGTTCAAATCTTACAACTCTTAATACGAGTTTATACGGTCCTTTGAAGCAAGCACTTACTGCTTTTGGTGCTGGAGATAGAATTAATTTACTTTCTGCAACAGGCCCAAATCCTGTTTTAATTAAGGATGTTGCTTTGACGGATTTATCTGCTCAGCTTACAGCGGCACTTACTCCTTCTTTAGGATTGCCTACAGCTACTGCTTTTGGACAAATCTTTGGCCAGGCAAGACAGGCGACAGCAGATGATTATATTTTGCTTACTACAAGTTCTGTAATCGGAAGTACGGCGCCAATGGTTCCGTCTCCGGTAAATATATATGGAATTTCTTATCCGTTACAAAACCAACATGTATTAACAAAAACAGAAGCTGGTTATGTGAAAACAGCCACAACGGCATATAATGCTTCTATAAAAGGGCTTGCTGATTCTTATGGGCTTGCATTTGTAGATGCTAATACGAAGATGCTTGAACTGAATTCACAGTCAGGAATTGTATTTGACGGAGTAAAGTATACTGCAACATTTGTTAGAGGAGGAGCTTTCTCTCTAGATGGAGTTCACCTGACAGGACGTGGATATGGTATTGTTGCCAATGAATTTATTAAGTCCATCAATGCGAAATACAAGTCTACACTTCCACAGGTAGATCCGAACAAATATTCAGGAGTTAAATTCCCTTAATAATTGATAAAATAAAAACTTAGAAACCACAGGAGTAAATCTTGTGGTTTTTTTTTAAATTTGCAAAATCTTTTAAAAAGTAAAAATGGCCGATCAGTTAAGTTATCTATTTTGTACAAGAACCAGCAGGGACTTGGCAGAGAAAATTGCCCAGAATTATGGGAAAGAATTAGGAAAAATCAACTTTCAGGAGTTCAGCGACGGGGAATTTGAGCCTGTTTTGGACGAATCTGTAAGAGGAGGAAGAGTTTTCCTAATTGGATCTACATTCCCTCCTGCAGACAATCTTTTGGAGCTTCTTCTAATGATTGATGCAGCGAAAAGAGCTTCTGCAAAGAGCATTACCGTTGTAATTCCTTACTTCGGACTTGCCAGACAGGACAGAAAAGACAAACCAAGAGCGCCGATCGGTGCTAAGCTAGTTGCAAACCTTCTTACAGCAGCAGGAGCAACAAGAGTAATGACAATGGATCTTCACGCAGATCAGATTCAAGGATTCTTCGAAATTCCGGTAGATCATTTATATGCTTCCAGTATTTTCGTAGATTATATCAGATCTTTAAATCTTGATAACCTTACTATTGCTTCTCCGGATATGGGAGGTGCAAAAAGAGCTAAAAACTATGCAGGCCACTTAGGTGCTGAAGTAGTAATTGCTTATAAGGAAAGAAAAAAGGCGAATGTTGTAGAAGAAATGTTCCTTATTGGTGATGTTACAGGGAAAAATGTAATTCTTATTGATGATATGATTGATACTGCAGGGACGCTTTGTAAAGCAGCAGATATCCTGATTGAAAAAGGAGCGAAAACAGTAAGAGCTATGGCAACTCACGGAGTGCTTTCAGGAAAGGCTTACGAGAATATTGAGAACTCAAAACTTCTGGAAGTTATTGTAACTGACTCAATTCCTGTTAAAAATAATTTGTCATCTAAAATAAAAGTGCTATCTTGCGCCCCGTTATTTGCAGATGTTATGACCATGGTTCATGAGCATAAATCAATTAGCAGTAAGTTTGTTATTTAATTGATTTTAAGCGGATTGCAAATTAAATAAGAATAATTTTTTAAATTTATTATAAATGAAATCTATTACAATTCAAGGTACAAAAAGAGAAAACGTGGGCAAAAAGTCTACAAAAGCTTTACGTGATGCTGAATTAGTTCCTTGTGTTGTTTATGGAGGTGAAGCACCTTTAAACTTCTCTGCTGAAGAGAAAGCTTTTAAAGGATTAGTATACACTCCTGAAGCACACACGGTATCTATTGAGGTTGACGGAAAAACAATTCCAGCTGTTCTTCAGGACATTCAGTTTCACCCAATCACTGACAAAATTCTTCACGTAGACTTCTATCAACTATCTGACGATAAGCCAGTAGTTATGGAGGTTCCTGTAAGAATTACTGGACGTTCAAAAGGTGTTGTAGCTGGTGGTGTGTTACGTCAGTCTTTCAGAAAACTAAAAGTAAGAGCTGTTCCTGCTAACTTGCCAGACGAGATCGTTGTAGATGTTACTCCATTAAGAATTGGTAACAAACTTTACATCGGAGGTATCAAAACAGAAGGATATTCTTTCATGCACCCGGACAATGCAGTAGTAGTTGCTGTTAAGATGTCTAGAAATGCAATGAAAGGAGGTGCAGCAGCAATGGATGATGAAGATGAAGAAGAAGTTGTAACTGAAGAAGGAGCAGCTCCGGCAGAAGAAACTGCAGCAGAATAAGAATTGCTTATTTAAACAATATAAGACCCGTCATTTTTTTTGACGGGTTTTTTTGTGCCGTGTAAAGATAAGAGGATTTGCAAATGAACTTACTTCATCGTTTTATCGGCTTTTTTCACTATATATCATCGAATATTTCTATCAACTGACAACTATCAGCCCTCAGCTCCATGCTTCCTTTCGGAAAAAAAGCCGTAAATTTGAAGTGTTCTAAATAAGAACGTCTTAATTTAAAAAATAAATAAATGTTTGACATTCAGGAAATAAGAAGCCAGTTTTCTATATTGGACAGAGAAGTGAATGGTAAACCATTGGTTTACCTGGATAATGCAGCTACATCTCAAAAGCCAAATTCGGTTTTGGAAGTCTGTCACGCATATTATACAGAACTTAATGCTAACGTTCACAGAGGAATTCATACCCTAAGCCAGCTGGCAACGGAAGAAATGGAGCTTTCAAGAAGAAAGATTCAGAAATTCATTAATGCTGAACATGACTTTGAAGTGATTTTTACAAAAGGAACAACAGAAGGGTTGAATCTTATCGCTTATATTTTAACACAGAAACTGCAGAAAGATGATGAGATCATTATTTCATATCTGGAGCATCATTCTAATATTGTTCCATGGCAGATGCTTTGCGAAAGAACAGGGGCAAAACTTCGAGTGATTCCAATCGATGAAAACGGAATTCTTCAGATGGATCATTTTGATCAGTTTTTAAGCGAAAAGACAAAGGTTGTTTCTGTAAACCAGGTTTCCAATGCTTTGGGAATTGTGAATCCTATTGAAGAAATTATTGCAAAAACAAGAAAGAATACAGATGCTTATATTGTGATTGACGGGGCTCAGTCTGCTCCACATTTCAATATAGATGTACAGAAGCTGGATTGCGATTTCTTTGTATTCTCAGGTCATAAAATGTATGCTCCGATGGGAACAGGTATTTTATACGGGAAACGCGAAATCCTGGAAGCTTTGCCGCCATTCCATGGGGGAGGAGAGATGATCGCTACATGTTCTTTTGAAGGAACTACTTATGCAGGTCTTCCATTTAAATATGAAGCGGGAACACCCAATGTAGGTGGAAATATTGCTTTAGGAGCTGCTGTTGATTTTATGAACAGAATAGGGCGTAACAATATTCAGAATCATGAAAATGCTTTATTGGAATATGCCCAAAGACAGCTTTTGGAAATAGAAGGAATTAAAATCTATGGTGAAAAAGCAAACAGAACCGGTGTTGTTTCCTTTAATCTGGAAGGAGTAGGAATAGCTTCTGATGTAGGGATGATCCTTGACAAAATGGGAATTGCTGTAAGAACAGGGCACCACTGTACACAGCCGATCATGAACTTCTTTAATATTGCAGGAACGGTAAGAGCCAGTTTTGCTGTTTATAATACTTTTGAGGAAATTGATATTCTGGTAGAAGGAGTTAAGAAAGCACAACGGATGTTGAACTAATTAATCCTTTATCATATAAACTAAAAAGCAGCTGTTGAGCTGCTTTTTTATTATTCCCATGGAATGCAATAACACCGGCCGTCAATAATAAGCTGATGATATCCGATAGCGCACTCCAGGCAGATTTCTCCTCCTGCCATAATGCTTTTCATTTTTTCTTTGTTTAGTTTTTTCATATGAAATGATTTTTGGTTAAATATAAAGGTATAAATTATAGATAGAAATTCTGATTCTTTTTAAAATTTATGTAATGTATTGATTTTATGTATAATTAATTTTGTGAAATATAATTCGTTAATTTTATATAAACATCAAACATTTCATATGAAAAAACTATTTATTCTATTTTTATGCATTTATGGGATATGTGATGCACAGGTTTTTTCTGAAAGTTTCAACGGTAATGCTTTGCCGACCGGATGGACGGTAGAAAATCCGGATACATCTTATAAGTGGGGTGTGGGTGCACAGAATGGTTTTGCAGGCTTTCCTGATGATGATGATGATGCAGGTCCAGCCGGAATTAATACAAATTCCAGGCTGGTTTCTCCTGTAGTTAATCTTACCGGGGTTACGAATCCAAACTTTCGTTTAATTATGCCAATATGATTTATGATCTTGATTCTATTTTAAAGGTTGAGGTTTTCAATGGAGCTTCCTGAATTCAGGTTTTTACCTTTTCAGGCGAGGCCGGAGTTTGGAATATTGATTTAAATACCCTGTCATACATATTGCTAACGTATGCAACAGCATCCAATATAAATTTGACGCCATATGCCAACACTGCTTTTAAGCTCAGGTTTGTTTATGATGATGTCGGAGATTATTCTTTCGGAGTTGCCGTAGATAATGTGACGATTACAGGTGGGGTTTTAGCAACCTCAGAGGTTGTACATGCTGATCGTATAAATGTATACCCAAACCCGGTAAGAGATAATATTCATATTAAACTGGACTCTCAAAATAAGCTCGAAAAAGTCAGTGTTGTTGATATGTCCGGGAAACTTATTAAAACGTTTGATAAGGAATCCGACGCATATGATCTATCGGATATACCTAAGGGCAGTTATATTATTATAGTTAAAAATAATAATAAAGAAGTTCTGAAGAAGAAGATCATCAAGAAATAGCAAATAGTAAATTTATTATACAAAAAACCTTATAGGGCGTCCTATAAGGTTTTCTATATTTTCAAAAGAAATAATCTTATAAATTCGGTTTCCAGTCAACAACTGCTCTGATGAATGCCTCAGCATTTTCAACAGGAACATTCGGTAGAATTCCGTGGCCTAAGTTGGCAATATATCTGTCTTTTCCGAAACGGTTGATCATTTCATTCACCATTTTCTTGATCGTTTCAGGAGTTGAGTGAAGTCTTGCAGGGTCAAAATTCCCCTGTAGAGTCATTGTATGGTTTGTCAGTGTTCTTGCAAATTCGGGCTTAATAGTCCAGTCTACACCAAGAGCAGAAGCTTTAGACATGGTCATATCTTCCAATGCAAACCAACATCCTTTTCCAAATACCACTACATGGGTAAGCGGGCTTAGGGCTTCAACAATCTGGTTGATGTATTGCCATGAGAATTCCTGATAATCTGTAGGAGAAAGCATTCCTCCCCATGAATCAAAAATCTGTACTGCAGAAACTCCTTTTTCTACTTTTCTCTTTAAATAAGCAATCGTAGTATCTGTAATTTTTTGCAGTAATAAATGAGCAGCTTCAGGCTGTTGGAAACAGAAAGATTTTGCGATATCAAATGCCTTGCTTCCTTTTCCTTCTACACAATAACAAAGGATAGTCCATGGAGAACCTGCAAAACCGATCAATGGAATGTCATTGTTCAGTTTCTGAAGAGTAAGTTCAATAGCATCAAAAACGTAGCCTAAAGTATCATTCACATCCGGAGTTTCAATATTTTGAACCTGTTCCATTGTTCTGATAGGAGTATCTAACCATGGTCCAACAGATTCTTTCATTTTGAAGTCAATCCCCATTGCCTGTGGAACTACCAGGATATCAGAAAACAGAATCGCTGCATCCAGAGGAAATCTGCGGATAGGCTGTAGAGTAATCTCAGCCGCAAGTTCAGGGGTCTGACATCTTGTAAAGAAATCATACTGATCTCTCAAGGCAATGAATTCCGGCAGATATCTTCCAGCCTGCCTCATCATCCAGACAGGAGGTCTTTCAACGGTTTCTCCGCGAAGTGCTTTTAAATATAGGTCGTTTTTTATCATAATCTATTAAAACTAATATTACCGGCAATATTTCGGTAACAAATATGCTAAATTCTACTTCTGATTTCTCTTCTTATCAGTTCAAAAATCGAAGTCAGTGTATTTTCTTCAGAAGTAAAAATTTCTTCCTGTGTGTAATTTCTTAACTCACCGGAAGTGGTTTCACCAATTGAAAAAAGCTTCATATTGTCAAATGAATTTCGTTTTGCAAAACTACGAACTCCGCTCGGACTAAAAAATACCGCAGCATGATATTTTTCATTTATTAAAGGATGAGTTTCCTCAGTGTTATATATCGTAACTTTTTTGTACTTAATGTTTTGTAAGGGAAGTTCCTTATCCAGAACGTTTATGGCAAGGTTGCCGCAGAAATGAAGAAATTGCTCATGCTGGCATTTTCCGATAATGAACCGGGAAAGAGTATCAGCATTTTTCAAAACCTTAAATGTTCCGAAGCCGTGTTTCCTTAATTCTCTCTTCGTTTTTTCACCAACACAATAGATTTTATTGTAATTCTTGGCTGTAAAATCCTCATTAGGCTTAAATCTGTTTTTAAAAAATGAAATGACTCCATTAACACTTGTAAAAATCAATGAGTAATTTTTCAGATCAAAAGGATTGATGATAATGGGTTTGGTCTTAATTACCTCTACACAGTCAGCCAGAATATCCTCTCCTAATTCTTTGGATATAATCGTCTGGTCTATATTTTTGGTAAATAAGATTTTCATGTCTGTAAAATTAAGAAGATGAAAAAGTGTGGCTAAAGGAATTTAAATCTGAAATATCAGATCTGGCTTTTGATTTCTGCCATTAATTCTTTTCCTCCGTTTTCAAGAACAACTTTTGCAAACTTTTCTCCAAAATTTTCTGTTGGAGTATACACAAAGTTTTCATCCACAGCAATGCAGTTTTTCCCATCCAAAGAGCAAAGTGCTGCCTTGAAGCGGATCTGATCCCCGATGATTTCTGCAAAAGCTCCGATAGGGGCAGTACAGCCTCCTTCCAAAGTGCTTAAGAAGTTTCTTTCAATCTCTACGCAGATTTGGGTCGGATTGTGGTTGATCTGGCGTACGATCTCGTTGATTTCAGGTTTGTCAGTATGTCCTGCTACGGAAATTACCCCTTGCGATGGAGCTGAAATCATTAATGGAAGCATTTCGTAATCGATTTCCATTTTCATTCTTTTGATACCTGCCAAAGACAGAATGGTAGCATCAAAATCTCCGTCTTCCAGTTTTTGAAGTCTGGTTTGAATATTTCCTCGGATATCCGAAAAATCAGTAGTCGGATAATTTCTCAGCCAGAAAGCTCTTCTTCTCAAGCTGCTGGTAGCCAGTTTAAGCTCGTGGAATTCTTTATTCCTTGCAGATTCTTTTCTGATCAGGATGTCCTGTGGGTAATCTCTTTCAAGATAAGCGATCATCTCAATATTTTGAGGCAATTGAGTAGGAACGTCTTTTAAAGAATGTACGGCAATATCAATTTCGTCATTCAATAAGGCAATATCAAGGTCTCTTGTGAAAACCCCGGTGATTCCTAAAGAATATAAAGGTTGATTGAGATTCTTATCGCCAGAAGAAACGATAGGAACAATCTCCGTTAAATAATTGTTGTTTTGAAGGTGCCTTGCAACCTCTCTAGCCTGCCAAAGTGCAAGTGCGGAATTTCTCGTTCCGATTCTAATGCTTTTCATTGAATTCGTTGTTTGGTTGTTCAACTAATATTTCGTGCATTAATTTACTAATTTCTTCGGCTTTTAAGGGATTATCGATGATATATTTTGCAAAACGGTTGGTGATTTTCTGGATCATTTTGTCAGAAAGTTCCATGTCCGTGATGTTTATGTATTTATTCTTTTTATAAAAATTATGCATTTCATTGCGTTCCATGTTCTTTAGAACGGCTTTGAAATGGTGGATATTCGGTGCCAGCTTTCTCTTTTTCTCCCATTCAATAAAGTCTTTCATCAGTTCCTTGATAATTTTTTCAGCTTTCGGGATTTCTCTTTCACGCTGTTGAATCGTTTCCTGGATCTGTTTTGAAAGCTCATCCACATCAATCAATGTTACGTTCTCGTTTTCGGTAACATTCTTTTCGACGTTGTGCGGAATAGAAAGATCAATGACCAGTGTTTCTTTTCCGTTCGGGAAATGAGACTGGTTGACAATAGGATGTTTGGCTCCTGTTGCCACAATAAGGATATCGGTGTTTTTTAATTCCTTGTCAAAATCAGAATAATCAACATGAGGAATATTGTATTTCTGGGAAATCTTTTCAGCTTTCTCCTGAGTTCTGTTCGCAATTTTAATTTTCGGTTGAAAGACATGCTTTACCAGATTTTCAACAGTGTTCTGTCCAATCTCACCTACTCCCAAAAGAAGAATGTTCTTTTCAGCAATCCTTTTCTGATTGTTTAAAATATAATGAACTGCTGCATAGGAAACAGAAGCTGCACCATTGGAAATGCCGGTTTCATTTTTTATTCTTTTCGAGATTTGAATAGCTGCATTGATGGCTCTTTCAAGATAAGGATTAGAATTTTGTCTTTCCTTTTTGAAACGGCTGTATGCTTTTTTAATCTGTCCGATAATTTCAAAATCTCCGATAATCTGACTTTCAAGACCCGCTGCAACTCTGAAAAGATGAATCAGGGCTTCTTCTTTGGTAAGAATATTGGCAAACTGAAGGAAATCCGTAAGATGTACTCCAATGGTTTTGCAATATTCTTCAGCAACTAAAAGGTAATTGGGAGAAGTCGTATAAATTTCGGTCCTGTTACAGGTAGAAACCACAAATGCATCTCCAAGATCTTCCTGGTGGACCCTGGAAACAAAGTTTTTGATGTTTTCATCAAAGAATGCAAACTTTCCTCTCGTTTCTACGTCGGCTTTCTCGTAGCTTATAGAAAGCACGGCAAAATTTGACGTTCGATGAATGTTGGAATACTGTAACATAAGCAGTCGCAAATTTACGCTTTTTTTAATTAATCACTCTCAGATAGTGTATATGATAATTATCGTAAAAAACTATAGGGCGGTAAAGATGAAAGAACAGAGTGTAAAAAATGAATTAGCTCCTATTAAGAAAGTTTCTTAAGTTTTACTATTTGTTTTTATTAATTAATTTTTTTAAGAAGTACATAAAATTTTTAAATGTAAGGCAGGGCTGCTTAAAAGCCCGTTTGTCTTGTCTCTATCTGTCTTTTCATCCTTTTGTGATTTCGCTTTTTCAGCCTTTTAACAACCCATTAATTTTAGTTTAACTCAAAGTCTGTAAACACCTAAACTGAAAGTTAATAAAGAATTATAAATTTTAATAAAATTTTAACCAAATTAAGTTGGTGGGAAATTTCTTTAGTAGTCTTAAATTTATATCTTTGTAATCTTAAAATCAGAAGAAAAATATGAGTTTATTTGATATGTTTACGCAAGAAATTGCGATAGACCTGGGAACGGCTAATACCCTTATTATCCATAATAATAAAATTGTTATAGATCAACCGTCAATTGTTGCAATTGAACGTTCTACGGGTAAACCCATTGCTGTAGGGGAACAGGCTAAGCATATGCAAGGTAAAACTCACGAGGATATCAAGACCATCCGTCCTTTGAAAGACGGTGTTATTGCTGATTTCCATGCTTCTGAACACATGATCAAGGAATTTATCAAGAAAATTCCTGGAATCAAAGGTAAATTCATTCAACCGGCATTACGAATTGTAATCTGTATCCCTTCTGGTATCACTGAAGTTGAAAAAAGAGCCGTAAGAGATTCTGCTCAGAAAGTAAATGCAAAAGAAGTAAGACTGATCTATGAGCCAATGGCAGCAGCAATTGGGGTAGGGATAGACGTACAGAAGCCTGAAGGAAATATGATCATCGATATAGGTGGAGGTACTACGGAAATTGCTGTAGTAGCGTTAGGAGGTATCGTATGTGATAAATCTGTGAAAATTGCAGGAGATGTATTTACCAATGATATTGCTTATTACTTAAGAACTCACCATAACCTATATATCGGAGAAAGAACTGCTGAAAGAATCAAAATTGAAGTAGGTTCTGCAGTAGAAGACCTTGATGTGGACATCGAGGATATCCCGGTACAAGGAAGAGACCTTATTACAGGTAAACCTAAAGAAATTATGGTTGGATACAAAGAGATTGCACGTGCATTAGACAAGTCGATCATCAGAATCGAAGATGCTGTAATGGAAACTCTTTCTCTTACACCACCGGAACTGGCAGCTGATATTTACAAAACAGGTATCTATCTTGCCGGAGGAGGAGCGTTATTAAGAGGTCTTGCGGACAGAATCCACAAAAAGACAGGTCTTCCTGTATTTGTTGCGGAAGATCCGTTAAGAGCTGTAGTTCGCGGAACAGGTATTGCCCTTAAGAATATGGATAAGTTCAATTTCTTAATTAAATAATTTTAACTTTTTACGACTTTATATCTGAATGGGATTTTTGCTGAGATTATTTTCGAAGAATACTCTTTTCGTCTTCTTTATATTTCTGCAAATTATTGCTCTGGTTTTGATATTCTCCAGAAATGCCATGCAGAAATCCTGGATAGCGGGGCAGACTGCTGCGTTCAATTCCTGGGTTTCAGGATATATTGATGAAGGAGTTTCTTATCTGAAGCTAAAACAGATCAACGAAGATCTTGTGGTTCAGAATAAAGCCCTTATGACTGAACTCTACGGAAAAGACGGATCAAAGAATCCTGTTTTCAAAAGAGTTCATGATACCATTGGTGGTGGGCAGATCTATACTTTTGTTGATGGAGAAATTGTTTTCAATAGTATCAACAGAAGAAACAACTATTTTACAATCAACCGCGGCCGTAGAGATGGAGTATTTCCTCAGATGGGAGTAATGGCGCCAAGAGGTATTGCGGGAATTGTAATTAATTCTACAGACAGTTATGCATTAGTTCAGTCGGTCTTAAGTGTCAACAAGATCAGAATTAATGCAGCACTCAAAAACTCAGGATATTTCGGTACTTTGACGTGGAATGGTGATAACTCCAGAGTGATGCACCTTGCAGATATTCCAAAATATGTTGCATTAAAAGTAGGTGATACTGTTGTTACAGACGGTAAATCTGCAATCTTCCCTAAGGGAGTGACAATTGGTACTATTGCAGGATATTCTGTAGATAATAAAACCGGCTTCTGGGATATCTCCGTTGAGCTGAGTGAAAAAATGGGAGCGTTGAATAAAGTGTATGTAGTGAAGAATCTTAAGAAAGCAGAAGTGCAGAAGATTCAGGACACTATGCAGGCTGTAATAAAAAAAGAAAATGATTAGCAGGACTTTATTTACTGATATATTGATCATGATTTTTCTTGTGGCATTACAGATATTTGTATTGAACAGGATTACGCTTTTCGGGAAATATACTCCGGTATTATATCCCGTATTTGTCATGTTTTATCCTTTTTTCAGGAATAAATTTCAGTTCCTGGCATTGAGCTTTTTAATAGGGCTGTCTATTGACGGTTTTCTTTATTCGTGGGGGATTAATGCATTTGCAACAACGCTGATTGCTTATTTCAGAACGTTGATTTTCAGGACTTCTACCGATACATCTACGGACTTTTTCTCATTTCAGTCCCTTCAGTGGGCACAGTTTTTACTGTTTTTATTTTCTAGTATTTTCCTGCACCAGCTTTTGGTACAGTATATAGAATTCTTTAAGTTTAGCAGATTTTTCGAAATATTGTTTAATGTGTTGGTGACTAGTGTAATTTCATTTATATTTATAGTCATTTACGCATTAATATTTAAAATCAAACAAAAAGTTTGAACACACGTTATTTTAAAATTTTTTCCATCCTCGTTGTCATCGCCCTTATTTTTGTGGCGAGGCTTGCCTATTTACAGTTATTTACAGACCGTTATGCATTAAATGCTGCAAATACATCCATCAAAACGGAATATGTTATTCCACAGCGCGGGGTCATTTTTGACAGGAATGGGAAAATCATGGTGGGAAACCAGCCGGCCTATGAAGTTTCTTTTACACAGGCTTTAATGCGACCGGATTTTGATACTCTTGGGTTCTGTAGTCTTATGAAGATCTCCAAGGCGGATTTTATCAAAAGAATTGCTGTTATTAAAAAGGAAAAATATTATTCCAAACTGACTCCAATGACTTTTCTGAAGGATCTGAGCAGGGAAGACATCGCAAGAGTTCAGGAAATTATTTTTAAATATCCGGCTTTTAATATTGTACAAAGGCCTCAGCGTCAATATGAAGTTTCTACTTCAGGTAACCTCCTGGGATATACCAGTGAAGTAAATGAACGTGAAATAAAAAAAGACTCTGCATACTATTTACCGGGAGATTTTATCGGAAAAACAGGAGTTGAAAAATCCTACGAAAAAGAACTTCGTGGGGTAAAAGGAGTGAAATACATTCAAAAAGATATCAGGCTCCGAAATATCGGTTCTTATAAAAACGGATCTTTGGATAAAGATGTGATTACCGGTAAAGATATTACATTAACCATTGATTATGATCTTCAGAGAACGGCTGAAGAAATGCTAGTAAACAAACATGGTGCAATTGTAGCTTTAGACCCTAATAATGGGGAAGTGCTAGTTGCGGCTACCGGACCGGATATTGATCCGAATCTTTTCACCGGACCTTACAAATCAAAAAATTTATACGCCCTGTCAAAAGATACGCTTTACGAAAATAAACCCACTTTTGACCGTTCCTTACAGGCCGGATATCCTCCGGGGTCAACGTTCAAATTGTTGACTGCCCTGGCAGCAATGCAAATGGGAGTAATGGATGAAAAGACTATTTTCCCCTGTGGTGGTGGTTTTTTCTATAAAGGGAAAAGAATTAAAGGCCATGGCGGAGCTGATCCGCTAATTCCTTCAATTCAGGTTTCCAGTAACTGTTTTTTTACATATGCATTTATTGCAATCATCAAAAAATACCCTGGAAATCCTTCAAAAGGGGTTGATGAATGGAAAAAGATCATGAGCAGTTTTGGAGTTGGAGAATTTTTGAATAATGATTTCGCTGTTGGAGCAAAAGGAAGAATACCTTCAGGAGATTTTTACGAAAAAAGATTTAAAGCCATCATGAAAGCCAGTGGCTCTCAGAGAACTGATTTTAAAAACTGGGATGAGATGTCAACTGGTGCTATTTATAATGGAATGGGGCAGGGAGATGTTTTGGTAACACCTATTCAACTTGCCAATTATGTAGCTGCTATTGCTAACAAAGGATGGTATTATACCCCTCATATTGTAAAAGCAATTGACGGAAAGGCAAACCCTGATCCAAGATTTAAAGTTAAACACAAAACGCTGGTTGATCCGAAACATTTTGAGCCCGTTTTAAAAGGGATGGAAGCTGTAGTTCTGAGAGGAACAGCAAGAGGATTAAAGTCCAATGATTTTACACAATTAGCTAAAACAGGTACAGCACAGGTTCCGCAAGGAAAGGATAATTCTATCTTTGTATTGATTGCTCCTGCTGATAAACCTAAAATTGTAGTAGTTGCAGTAATGGAGCATGCCGGATTCGGAGCAACATGGGCAGGACCAGCCTGTACGGTAATTGCTGAAAAATATATTACAGGTGATTTGAAAAGAGAAAATCTTTATAAAAAAATGATCACCTCGAGTTTCATGCCGGAGTATAAAAGGCAGTGGATTGCAGATTTGAAACGTAAAGGTTTATACGTTGATCCTAAACCGGATTCAATCAAACAAAAAAGAATAAAAGATAGTCTGGAGCTGGTGAAACAGCAAAAAGCCAAACTACAGAAAAAAATAGAAGAGGAAACTAAAAAGAATAACACTGCTAAAAAAACTGTCAAGCAATGAAATGGACTGAAGGAATAGATAAATTAGGCCTTGGGCTGTATTTCCTGCTTTGTGTTTTTGCCATTGCAAATATTTACAGTGTTGACCAAAAACTAGGAGAAAAGCAATTGGTCTTTTTCTGTATTTCGTTATTTGTAGGACTTATTATATTTTTCAGCAGAAGTAAGTTCTTTGAAAATATGGCCGGGATTATTTACATTGGCGGAGTCCTGTTGCTTATTGGACTTTTCCCCTTTGGAAAAGAAATCCTGGGGCAGAAAAACTGGTATAAATTTGGAAGTTTTACCATGCAGCCTGTAGAATTTGCGAAGATAGGAACTGCGCTGATGCTTGCCAACTATGTTTCCGGACCTGATTTTAATCTTAAAAACCGAAAGTCTTTATGGACTACCTTAGCCATTATTGGCGTACCGGCGGTTGTTGTTCTTGCTATTCCGGATGTAGGTTCCATGCTTGTATTTATTGCATTTTTCATTGCTTTATACAGAGAAGGACTGAGTGGTCTTTTGTTTGGAATAGGATTTCTTTTTGCCGGAGTGTTTCTGATTTCATTAGCTGTTCCTCCTATTTATGTTGCAGTGGCTGTTCTGGTAATTGCCGGTATTCTGATAGCAATGAATTATCATAGAATGTCCTGGGATGTAATTTCTATTTCGGGGATTTCAGGATCTATTCTTTTACTGTGCGGATTGGCTTTCGCATCTCCTTATATTTTAGAAAAACTTCCTAAACACCAGAGAGAAAGAATTGACGTTCTTTATAAAGGTGAAAAGGCATTTAGAGATACTTCAGGATACAACTTGCTATATTCCAAAACAGCTATCGGATCCGGTGGGCTTTGGGGAAAAGGATACCGTGAAGGATCAGTTACCCAGGGAAAATTTGTACCCGAGCAGGAAACCGATTATATCTTTTGTACAGTAGGAGAAGAATGGGGCTTTTTTGGAAGTGCAATTCTGATCTTATGCTACATGATTTATATCGGAAGAATATATTATCTCGCAGAAAGGCAGAAATCTACTTTTAACCGTGTCTTTGGATATTGTTTTGCCTCCATTCTGCTGATGCACTTTTCGATCAATTTAGGGATGGTTATGGGACTTTTCCCTACAGTTGGGATTCCTCTTCCGTATTTCAGTTATGGAGGTAGTTCTTTGTTGGCATTCTCTATGATGACTTTTATTTTCTTTAAACTTAATTATTCTGATAAAAACAGCTTGGTGTAGAAGACGAAAGTCAGAAGCTGGTTGATGGAGGGTTACAATTTTTCTGCCTGAATTCGTTTCAAAATAAATCTGCACAATCAGTGAGGGAAAAATAAAGCTCATCAACACAACTTTTTATGAAACAGTCATATTTCTCCGACGAAAATTTCGAGAACAAAGATTTAATACAGCATCCTTTAGAAAAAGGCGAGTACGAAAACTGTACTTTCCGGAACTGTAATTTTGAGTATGCAAACCTTTCAGGATTCAGCTTTACGGATTGTGAATTGATAGAATGTAACCTCAGCATGACAAAGCTTGTGAGAACGGCCTTTCATAATGTGATTTTCAAAGAATGTAAAATGTTTGGCCTTCAGTTTAATGATTGTAATGCATTCGGGTTATCTTTTACATTTGATGGATGTGCTTTAAACAATTCAGTTTTCTATCAGACATCCATTAAGAAAACGGTTTTCAAAAATTCCAGATTGATTGAAGTAGACTTCACAGAATGTGATGCATCAAATGTTGTCTTTAATAATTGTGACCTTTCGGGCGCTGTTTTCGATGCTGCAAACCTTGAAAAAGCAGATTTCAGGACTTCGGTCAACTACTCAATAGATCCGGCTTTAAACAGGCTTAAAAAGGCCAAATTTTCGCTTTCTGAAATATATGGACTCTTGTATAAGCTGGATATTGAAATTGATAAGAGTAACTGATGCCTGAAGGCTGTTAGTTTAGCATTTCAATTCAGGAATGTGATATGTAACGATAGGAGTGGGTTTTAACCTGCTTTTCTCTTCAGAAATATTCCTTGGCTTTAGCAGAAACTTAGTCCAGATTCAAGCATAATAAAAAAGCCATCAGAATTCTGATGGCTTCATTATTTAAATCAATTATTTATAAAATTAAAAATTTGCTGATGTAGCGGGAGTAGTTGCTGCTAAGTTATTGTAAGCATCTCCTTCTTCGTTGATCACTCTCTTTGCGAACCTGAACTTAGGTCCCCAATAAGAATCATTCAGTGAAGAAATCATTACTCCTTTTGATGTTGCTGCGTGGATAAACTTGATCTCACCCTCTTCAGTAACACTTTCTACAATACCTACGTGAGAAATTCTTCTTCCGTGAGAAAAGAAAATCAAATCTCCTTTCTGTAGTTCTCCTTTTTCAACTCTTTCCCCTTCCTGAGCCTGAGATGCTGCTACTCTAGGTAAGCTAAGACCTGCTGCTGCTCCGAATACAGAAAGAACAAAAGCTGAACAATCTATACCGTTTCTTGTAGTTCCTCCATATCTGTAAGGAGTTCCAAGGTATGTTTCAGCTTCTTCAAGGATACCGTCAATGGTTTTATTATGTTTGATTACTTTTGCAATCTCAGAATTCTTAACTGCTTTTTTAGCACTAGCGATAGATGCTGCTTTTTCAGCAAGGAAAGAGTCGATAAGTTTCTGCTTATCCTGCTCTATTCTTTTGTTATCTATAGAAGCTAGTTTGGCATCTGTTTTGTATTCTTTTGTGTAAGTTGCTGGTTTTGAAACCACATAATTTGTAGCACACGATTGCAATGAAACTGTAGTAACTAAAGCAACTAAATAAAACAAAACTCTTTTCTTCATATATATTTGATTATCCGTGTTAAAAGGAATATTTATTTTCAAAAGCAATACAAAAGTAGAGATTCCGAATAAAAGACCCCTGATATGATAATTGTCAGGATCTTATTTTAACACATTTTAACATATAATTTACATATGTTAAAGAAAAATAAACCGCAACGGCCTATTTTTGGTAAGTGTGCGGTTTTTTTTATTAAGATTCTTTAACAAACCAAATCGATTTTCTTCTATATATCAGGTTTTGTAATTTAAAACTCTCATTTTCAAGACTGTTAATAAAACAAAAAAAATTCCCCGGATTTCCGGGGAATTTGAACTAATATGGAACTTTACAGGACGTTATTTTGTAAACAACATTTCTCTGTATTTTGTCATTGGCCAAAGCTCATCGTCTACCATCATTTCCAATGCATCAGAAGCATCTCTGATAGGATCAAATAATGGTTTTACTTTGTTACAATAGCTTTCTGCCTGTTTTTGGCTGTCTGATATGCTTTTTGCTGCTTCTCTGGCTTTGATAAGATCTTCAACACCAAGTTTAATTTTAGAAACATTTTCAGAAATGCTTGTAATTAAACTCATCTGCTCTTTTGCCAATGGCTTGAATTCTTTATCTCCAAAGATGTCTTTAAGACCTTTTACGTTTTCAATTAATCTGTTCTGATAATTTAATGCAGAAGGAATGATGTGGTTTCTTGCGATATCACTTAACACTCTTGCTTCAATATCAATTACAGTAGAATATTTTTCTAATTTGATTTCGTTTCTCGCTTCCACTTCTCTGTGATTGAAAATTCCCATCTCTTCATATAGATCCAGGAACTTCTTATCCATTTCCTGCTTTAATGCTTCAGGAGTTGTTTTTAGATTGTTTAATCCTCTTTTCTTGGCTTCTTTTGCCCAGTCATCAGAGTATCCGTCACCTTCAAACATGATGTTTTTACATTGCTTGATGTATTCTCTCAATACATTAAAGATAGCTTCGTCCTTCTTAAGACCAGTTTCAATTAAAGTGTCAACTTCTTTCTTGAAATCATTAAGCTGTTTTGCAGCAATAGTGTTCATTACGGTCATAGATTCTGCACAGTTTGCAGAAGATCCTACTGCTCTGATTTCAAACTTATTTCCTGTAAATGCAAATGGAGAAGTTCTGTTTCTATCAGTGTTATCTAATAAGATTTCAGGAATTTTTCCAACTACATTTAATTTTAATTCTGTTTTCTCTTCCGGAGATAATTTTCCGTTCGTTACTTTTTCAAGTTCTTCCAATACGCTGAACAGCTGGGTTCCGATGAATACGGAAATAATTGCCGGTGGAGCTTCATTGGCACCAAGTCTGTGGTCGTTGCTTGCAGAAGCAATACTTGCTCTTAAAAGATCTGCATACTCATGAACCGCCTTAATGGTGTTAACAAAGAATGTTAAGAACTGTAAGTTTTTCTTTGGATTTTTTCCTGGGCTTAGAAGATTTTCTCCAGTATCAGTTGCTAAAGACCAGTTGTTGTGTTTTCCGCTTCCGTTTACTCCAGCGAATGGCTTTTCGTGGAAAAGAATGTGGAAGTGGTGCTTGTGAGCTACTCTTGCCATGATGTCCATCAACAATGAGTTGTGGTCTACGGCAACGTTCACTTCTTCAAACATTGGTGCAAGCTCGAACTGGTTGGGTGCAACCTCATTGTGTCTTGTTGTTGCAGGGATTCCCAATTTCATACACTCAATTTCCAACTCTTTCATGAAGTTCATTACTCTTGTAGGAATAGAGCCGAAATAGTGATCATCCAACTGCTGTCCTTTTGCAGGCGAATGTCCAAGTAATGTTTTACCTGTTAACACAAGATCAGGACGAGATTGGTATAATGCTGAATCTACAAGGAAATATTCCTGCTCCCAACCCAAAGTAGGAGTTACCTTAGTTACGTTTTTGTCAAAATACTGCATTACATTAGTTGCAGCTTCATCTACGGCGTTTAAAGCTCTTAAAAGAGGAGCTTTGTAATCTAATGTTTCTCCTGTATAAGAGATGAAGATTGAAGGAATACATAATGTAGTTCCCATAATGAATGCCGGAGATGTAGGATCCCATGCTGTATACCCTCTTGCTTCAAAAGTATTTCTGATACCTCCGTTAGGGAAAGACGATGCGTCAGGTTCCTGCTGAATAAGCATATTTCCACTGAATCTCTCGATGGCTCTACCTCCTTCAATTGGAGTGAAGAATGAGTCGTGCTTTTCTGCAGTAGTACCCGTTAAAGGCTGAAACCAGTGAGTGTAGTGTGTTACACCTTTGCTCATTGCCCAGTCTTTCATTGCTACAGCTACCTGATCTGCAATGTGTCTCTGGATTTTAGTTCCTTTTTTAATAGCGTCCATGATAGAGCCGAATGCTTCTTTCGTCAAATATTCTCTCATTGTTTCTTCTGAGAAAACATTTTTACAGAATAGCTCTGATAATTTTGCAGGAATTTCAACAGAGTTGTCTTTTCTGAAATCCTTAAATGGAAGGGTTTCTAATGCTTTGAATCTTAAGGTTGACATATTTGGGTTGATTTTTTACAGGGCAAATTTACAAAAAAAATGAATTGAAAATATTTTAACCCTAAAATTTTTAGGGGTGTTTTAAAAATTAACACAAATTAAACGGTTGTTTTGGGGTTTTTGGAGGGGTGTATTTTCGATTTATGGTTAAAAGTTAACATCCGCGGGCTTGAAAAACCAGAGATATTAACTTTAGCCGTACAAAAAGAATATACAATCAGATATAGTATATGGAATTGTATAGCATTAAAATTACAATTATTTTAAACTAGTTCTTGATTTTTTTTTCTAAAATAATGAAAAGCAAATAGAAAATACTTACAGCGCCAGTCCAAAATACTACTACAATAAGTATCGGGCAAAATAATAAAGCGGATTAAAATATTCCAAAATAAACCCGCTTATCTATAGGTTTTAAACAACTTATTAAAAGATAGTTAAAATAAGTTGAGTGGAGATTTTGTATATTTGTGTGAAATTTATTTTATGACAAATTCTAGAGCAAGAGAAACTACGGAGGCTATTGAAAGACTATACATTTCTATGAGACACTTATTTTATAGAGGATTTTTCAAGCCAGGAGGAGTTTCAGGAGAGAGCATCAGAAGCTTGCTGAAGACAATCAACCCAGAGATTTATGGTACCATGAATATTCCAAGCAAATTGGAACTTGATGGTTTGATGTATGTTTTAGACAGACTTCCGGAAGGGATTGAGGAATGTGCTTTTATTCATCTTACATCAGATGAAGGGTTTGATAAAGGAAGTTTCGAACCTATTGTTCCAAAGAAAAGAAGAAGAAACTGTTATAGAATAGACGAACACCAGATGAATATTGAAGTTCTTTTGGGACGTTCCGAAATTTATGACATTCTTACCCACCTGACCTTCCTGTTTATAGAAGCCGATAAAATCCGTAACCTGGCATTTATCCAGGATGAAAACTGGAAGCCAACACGTGCCTTTAAGATTATCGAAGAGGTTGTGAAAGGTGAAAAGAAATTCAGCAGAAAAGAAAAAGAAGTGGCACTTATTCATCTTTCTTCTTTGATAGGAAGATCTTTTGATGAAACTTTGAGAGCTTACAATACTTTCGGTGATGATCATAACCCTGACCGTTTATTCAAAATTATCTACAACTTAGGAAAGGTAAGTCTTGAAGATGCCAAAAGCAGCAGAGAAAGAGAAATTCATTTCAGCTCTATATTAAAGGAAAGAGTGGGGCATCATTATTTTGGTGAGAAATGGGCGAATAAAGTGAAAGAGGTTTTATTTGAAAATGATCTTCATATGAGACCTTTGCATATTATTTCTGCCAATATGCACTCCGTAAAAAATATGCTGTATGCCAATAACGCACTTAAAAAGAAACAGCATCACGAGATCGACTATAAACTATACGAAGATATCTCCAACAAAAAAGAACTTCGAGACAAAGTTTTAAAATATGCTTTGGATGAAGGAATGATTCATATTGCTGATAAAAGCGGAAGTAATATAGATGTTCAGATTATAGACCTGAGCAAGACAGATCTAAAGAATACACCGTTTGCAGACAGTAAGTTTACAGGTGATGATGTGATCATGGTATTCGATTATGCTTTCGGAGAGCAGGCTTTTGAGGTAATGGATGAACTTTTAAGACCTTTTGAGCACAAAGGGGAAATCTATATGATGAAAGTGAAATCTGTCTCTATTATGGGGAAAGCAGGAATTCTTACAGGAGAAAAAGGAGATATTATGATTCCTACTTCTCATATTTTTGAAGGAACTGCGGACAACTATCCATTTGAGAATGCATTGAAGCTGGAAGATTTCAAAGATGATGAATTAAAAGCTTTTGAAGGCCCAATGATTACTGTTCTGGGAACTTCACTGCAAAACAGAGATATCTTATCCTACTTTATGAATACTTCTTGGAAAGCGATTGGCCTTGAAATGGAAGGAGCACATTATCAGAAAGCAATTCAGGTTGCTTCAAAGATCAGACACCATATTTCACCGGATCTTTTTGTAATGTATGCTTATTACGCTTCTGATAATCCATTGGAAACAGGAAGTACATTGTCTTCAGGAGGACTGGGGCTTACAGGAGTAAAACCAACTTATCTGATCACTTTAAGGATCCTTGAAAGGATTCTAAGGAGCGGAAAGAAAGAAGCTTCAACTAAAAAATAATTGTAATTCAATATTATAATATTAACCTCAGATGTATTTTGCATTTGAGGTTTTTATATTTGAGAAAACTTATGAGCTTCTGTGTCACTTGCAAAATCTGGGGGTGGAAGTTTAAAAATAATTATCCAATTGTCTACCTTTAGAAAACAAAATACTACATCATGAGTTCAGTATCAGAATTATCAAAAAGATTCAGGGAAGTACTGCTTGACGGTCTCTGGATTGCCAATACCAATTTTAAAGACCAGCTTTCAGATGTTACCTGGGAACAGGCTGTGAAGAAGATAGATTCTTTAAATACGATTGCGATGCTCACTTTTCACATTGATTATTATATTGCAGGAATTATCAATGTTTTTGAAGGCGGAGATCTTGAGATCAAAGATCAGTTCAGTTTTGATCTTCCTCCCATAGAATCCCTGGAACAATGGGAAAATCTGTTGAATAAACTTTGGATAGATTCTGAAAAGTTTGCAACCTTACTGGAACAGATGCCCGATTCTAAACTTGATGAGGTTTTTGTTGATGAAAAATATGGATCTTACCGCAGGAATATAGACGGAATGATCGAACACAGCTACTATCATCTGGGACAAATTACTTTAATCAAAAAACTCTTGAGAAGCAGATAAAATTACACATCCATATCCTCAAAAAATAAAGCTCAAAAAGAATTTAACAATTCTAATTAAAGTCCATCTAAAACCATATTAAACAGAATAAAATCTCAACATAACTCCTATTTGAGGTTCTTGTTTAAATTACTACCTTTAAAAAAAATAAAATTTTAAATGAGAAAATCGGCTGCAATCATTTTTGCGTTTATCATTTCACAATTTCAGGCTCAGCAAGGAGCTTATTATCAGCAGGCTGCGAAGTACAAGATGGATATTGATGTCAATGCTGAAAAATTTACTTATCAGGGAAAGCAGACTTTAGAATACACCAACAATTCACCGGATGAGCTGCATGTGGTATATTTCCATCTATATTGGAACGCTTTCAAACCTAATTCCATGATGGACCAAAGAGTAGCTTCCCAAGGCAAGAATGGTGACGGAAGGTTGCAGAAAGACGGTATCTCAAGGCTGGCTTCTATTCCAAAAGACCAGGAAGGTGCTCAGAATATCCACTGGATTAAACAAAATGGGAAAGATCTGAAATTTGAAGTTCAGGAAACCATCATGAAAGTATACCTGGCAGAACCTATCAAACCGAATTCTACAACTACTTTTACAATGGACTGGGACTCTGTAATTCCTCAGCAGATCAGAAGAAGTGGTAGAAATAATAGAGAAGGTGTAGACATGACAATGACACAATGGTACCCGAAAATTGCTGAGTACGATTATGACGGCTGGGCAACTTTTGATTATCTGGGAAGAGAATTCCATGCTCCATTCTCAGATTTTGATGTTACTATTAAAATCAATAAAGATTATGTTGTAGGAGCAGGAGGGATCCTTGAAAATCCAACAGAAGTAAAAGGCTATGACGCCAATGCTAAAATAAAAACTGAAAAAGACAAAAAAGCAACCTGGAAATGGACTGCGAAAAATATTCTTGATTTTGCATGGAGTGCAGACAGAGATTATTCTGTAGAAAGCTTTGATGTTCCGGAAGGTCCGAAAGTATATTTAGTGTATCAGAAAAATGATAAAACAAAAGCATGGGGTGAATCACAGTCTTATATCACCAAATATTTCCAGATCATGAATACTCACTTTGGAAAATATGTATATCCTACCTATGCATTCATTCAGGGAGGTGACGGCGGAATGGAATACGGAATGTGTACCATGATTTTAGGTGAAGCAAAAAGCATTAAAGATTTAATGGGCTTAATGGCTCACGAAGGATCTCACTCATGGTATCAGCAGATGCTGGCTACCAATGAATCTGTACGTCCATGGATGGATGAAGGTTTCACAAGCTATGCAGAAGGATACACCATGTATCAGCTGTTTCCTGAAGATTTGCCGAATCCTTTTATGGAAAGACTGGATGCCTACAGAAAATTTATTAAAAAAGGAATAGAAGAACCTGCAGTATGGCTTGGGGATCATCATGATAATGGAACGTCTTATACATATGCATCTTATGTAAAAGGTGAGTTATACCTGGTACAGCTTGGATACATTATGGGAGAACAGAATCTTGCAGAAACCTTGAAACAGTATTATGACCAGTGGAGTATGAAGCATCCTTCTGACAGAGATTTTCTTCACATTGCACAAAAAGTTTCCGGGATGGATCTGAAATGGTTCCATAATTATTGGATCAATACTACAAAAACGATTGATTACGGAATAAAGGATGTAAAATACGATGCAAAATCTACAACTATTACCTTAATCAACAATGGTCAGGTTCCAATGCCAATAGATTTCGGAGTGATGACAACCGATAAGAAAATAGTGACTTATCAGATCCCGCTGAATATGACTCACACATGGAAACAAAAGGATATTTATGGTGATCTTAAAACAATGCCTTATTGGCCTTGGACCCAGAAAGAATATACTCTTACCATTCCTTACACCAAATCTCAATTATCTGTTCTGGGAATTGATTTCAGCCAGAGAATTGCAGATGTAAATATGGAAGATAATTTTGTGGAAGTAAAATAATGAATACAAAATAATACTATAACCGGCGCGGAAATTCTATTTCCGCGCCGGTTATTTTAAAGAAAGGACTAGCTGGTAAATGTTGATATAGATATATTTTTAAGATAGACTTAATTTATAAGAGATCCAAGGCTAGTTTTTATAAAAATGATTAAATTTAGTCCCTCAAAATCAAGCAGGAATTTCAATTATAAATTATGAATTTCTTCTGAAAAATATATCAATGAATTCAATCGTAATAAACGTAGGAAACAGCAATATCAGATTTGGTCTTTTCAATGGTGATAATTGTGATATTTCGTGGGTAATCAATACAAAACCTTACAGAACGGCAGATGAACTTTACGTACAGATGCTGATGCTTTATCAAACCTATAAAATTGAGCCAACAGAAATCGACAAAGTAATTATTGGGTCAGTAGTACCTCAGCTTACCAAAGTAATGAGCTCCGGGATCAAAAAGATTCACGGAACTACTCCTGTGATTGTTGATAGGTCAACTCCTTCAGGAGTTCAGGCGAAATCTAAGCAGATGGGAACGGATATCTATGCAAATCTTGTGGCGGCACACAATCTGTATCCGAACAGGAAAAAAATTGTCATAGACTTTGGAACTGCTCTTACAGCCAGTTGTGTGGCAGAAACAGGAGAGACCCTGGGAGTAATTATTGCTCCGGGAATTGTTACTTCCTTAAATTCATTGATCAACCAGACTGCACAGCTTCCGGACATAGAACTGAAAAAACCAAAATCTGTTTTGGGATTGGATACGGTAACCTGTATGCAAAGCGGAATGGTATATGGTTTCCTGGGAATGGTAGAAGGTTTTGTGAGCCGCATCAACGAGGAGGTGAATGACGATTGTTTCGTAGTAGCGACGGGAGGTGTATCCCATATCTATAAACCTCTTACAGATAAGATTCATGTGATGGACAGGCTTCATACATTGAAAGGTCTTTATTTCCTGGGGAAAGATTTATAAATTAAAAGATTAAGGCTGGGTTGAGCTCAAGTCATATCTTATACTTAACTTTAACCTTAATACAATGGAAAAATTTCCCATCATAGAAACCGAAAGACTTACTCTCTCACAACTGGAAGAAAAGGATGTCCCTTTTATTGTTGAATACCTTCAGCATAGGATTTTTTCTGATCTTACCTCTAATATTCCGTACCCTTATGTAGAAAATGATGCCAGATCCTGGCTGAAAATGTCAAAAGAAGCTTTTGAAAACCATAGTGGGTATACTTTTGGGATTCGTGATAAAGAGGGGCATATTATTGGAGCTATCGGTCTTCATGACAGAGAAGATGATAAAGCAGAGCTGGGATACTGGATAGGAATGCCCTATTGGAATAAAGGATATGTAACTGAAGCAGCAAGAGCAATTGTAGATTTTGGTTTTAATGACCTGGGTTTCCATAAGATCTTTGCTACTCATTTTCTTCACAACCCGGCATCCGGAAGAATAATGGAGAAAATAGGAATGGAACAGGAAGCTGTTTTAAAACAGGAAATGAAGAAAGACGGAGAGTACTTTGATATCGTGAGATATTCTATTTTTAAAGGCTGATCTCAATGAATATCAATGTATTCTGATTCTATAAAACAAAAGCCAGAGAATATTTTAATTTTCTCTGGCTTTTTATATTACTATTATCATTTTCTGAACTATTGGGTAAGGGTTAAAGCCTACCAAGATACGGATGGAATTCCTTCAATGGAAAGGCTTATCTTTTACTTTTAAAAAAATCTTTAACAATAGAAGAGCATTCCGCTTCCATGATTCCTGTAATAATTTCTGTTTTCGGATGTAGAGAAAGATGTTTATTGATAAATCCCCTTTGTTCATCCCGTGCACCAATCACCACTTTTGAGATCTGAGACCAGGAAAGTGCCCCCGAGCACATCACACATGGTTCCATTGTTACATACAACGTACAGTCTTTTAAATATTTTCCACCAAGGAAATTTGCCGCTGAGGTGATGGCCTGCATTTCTGCATGAGCGGTAACATCATTCAGGGTTTCGGTAAGATTGTGGGCTCTTGCGATAATCCTGTTATTGGAAACCACTACACATCCGATAGGAACCTCATCTTTTTCCAAAGCGGTTTCTGCTTCCTGCAGGGCCATTTTCATGTAATATTCGTCAGTAAACATTTAATCGGTCATCGTTAAAGTTAAAGGTAATTTAAAACGATAAGTGGTAGGATCGCCTTTTATCATTGCCGGAGAAAACTTTTCTGCAAGAGAATATAATGCAATTTCTGCCTGTCTGTTGAAGGTGAAATTATCACCCTGTGCATGAACATTGCTTACTGTACCATCTTTTTCTACAATAAAATCAACATCTGTTTTTATCATTTTTTCTAAGGAGTAAACCCCATCAACATATAGCAGATTGGCAACTTCCTGTCTCAAAGAATTAAGTCCTCCGGGATAATCAGCAACCTTTTCTGCATCAGAAAATTTTTCGGATGGATTTAATTTAGGGTTCCTGATGGTTTGGAGGTCTTCCAGATTTCTTACCTTTAATAAAGCCCCGATCAGGGCATTGTTTTCAATGCTGTCCATTTTTTTCATGAAAAAGAGAAAATCTCCTTTTATTGCCACTTTTTTATCCGTATTGGATTCAGCATCAAACTTTTTTTTGAATTCTTTATTCAGCATATTTCTGTGCTGGTTATAATAGCTCTTTACAAGCCTGAATTCTTCTTTCTGCTGTGCCAGAAAAAAGGTGGAGATAAAGCAGCTGATGCCAACAAATAAAGTTTTCAATAAGGGTATATTTATGTAAATATAACAAAAAATATGAAATATATTTTTTATGATCAGCTTTCAAGATAACGGTTCAAAGATTCCTGCAAATGATTACGGATATCATCAACTAAGCCTTTAGGTTCCAGAACCGTTACTTCTTTTCCATAAGAAAGAATTTCCTGCATAAAATCATAAGTAGGGTGAAGGAAGAACTCAAAATAAATCTCTTCCGGAGTTTCTTTGGTCTCTTTCTGCGATTGGTGAAGAGGGAAGCTTCTGATATATTCTCCCTGATGGCGGCTGCATTTCAATATTATATTCTGTGGTTTCTGCTCCGTCAGATTCATTACTCCGAATGCATTTTTAAAATGCTCTCTGAAATTATATTTATACTTCTCTCTAAACTGATTTTTAGCCACGTCGAGATAGTTGATTCTATCAAGTCCGAAAGATTTTAAAGCCTTATCTTTTGTATCAATAGCAATAAGATACCATCGGTCTTTGGATTCTTTTAAGGCTAAAGGATGAACTTTTCTGGAGGTCATCAGCTTGTTTTTATAATTGTAATGTTCAAAGCTTACCACCCTTTTATTTCGGATGGCGAAGAACAGATCATAAAAATGCTCCACACCGGTTGGCTTACGGCTTTCAAAAAAGATAAAATCTGAAAAATCCGGGTGAAGATTCAGAGCGTTGCTTACCTGGAAAGATTCCAGTAATTTTTGGTTATATTCATCCACTTCCATGATCGGGCGGCTCTCAATATAGTATCGGTTGTCTCCCTTTTTCTTGTTGTGAATGGAAAGATTGAAAAGATTGGAAATCTCCCGGATGTCCCTTTGCAGAGTACGGATAGAGTAGCTCTTAATTCCTGCATCCTGGAATTCAAAAGAGTTTAAAAGATAGTCCTCCAGCTGGGAATAGGTAGCCGGAGAACTTTCTAATCTTTTAATAATTAAGGCATATCTTGTCAGATAAAAATCTTTCTTCATTTCTCTATTTTTAGGGTGCAGCAGAACTGCGTTTCAGGGTAAAGTTTTATAAGACAAATATATGCGGTTAATGCGACAAAACGTGTCGTGTTTTATTTTTTATCTAAAAATTATCTTCCTCAAAATCTTCTCTAAGGAAGTTTTCAATGTCGTTGAGATAGTTTTCATAATCCATCTCAGCATTTTCGATGTCGCTCCATTCTATGGTATAGAGGTCTTCATTGAAGAGTATGTTGGTATTGGGTGTTTCCATGCTTTGAGTTGTAAAGTGTTGGTTACATTTTGAACATACTTCAGGCTGTTCAGCATAGGGGAATGTCGAATTCAAAGGCTTTTTCAAGTTTTTATGTATTGATGTTTTGTGTCTTTTAATACTCCAAAAGTAGCGGGGCAAAACGACAAAACTTGACGTGTTTAAAAAATATTTTCTAATTTTAAAATATAATCTTTAAAGCTTATATTGGGTAGTTATAAGTATAAAGACTTATATTTTATTTCTGATGAGTTTTTGAACAATCTGGTTCAGGATTTCTCTGTTGTCATCAATATAGCTCAATCCGGCCTGTATAAGATTTTCAATATTAGATCTTCTTACGTTATCCATTGCCGGAGATGCGTTCTTCAGTGAAGGATTCAGGCGGTAATAGTTTTTCTGATTTCTCAAACCCAGTGTCTGAAACATCTGTTCCAACTGATAATCTACTGTTTCTGCATTGGCAGACATTAAAATATCAATAATCGGGCTTACCCAGCCAATTTTTCCGGCTTTTTCAAGTTTTTTAAAAGGATAAGGTCTGGCTTCAATTCCTGTTCCGATAGAAACAATAATCATATCATTTACACTCGGATGGTTGGCTTTCTGATGGTTTTTTAAAACCTCTGCAAAAGGAATTTTTCTTGCTTCTGCATAAGCACAGAGGGCAGGATTATTGGCAAACATCCCTCCGTCAATCAGGCTGAAGATCTGTCCATACATGGATTTGATCTGCACCGGACTAAAATAGGTGGGAGCAGCTGAAGTTGCCCTACAGATATCTTTTACGTAGAAGTTATCTGTGCTGAGGTTAGCATTCCATGAGTTGAAAAGTTTTGCTCTTCTGTTCTCAATATCATAACTTGTTATTAAACATGGTTTTATTAATTCTTTTAGTTCTAAATTTCCAAAAAAGTCATTTAAATTCCTTTCAAGTGATTCCTGTGGAATTTTTTCATTCAATAATCCGAATGGATTAACCAGTCTTTCCCAAAAGGAAACCTGGAAGATATCGCCGCCCTTTTCCGCATATAATTCTAGTCCTTTCTGAATAGAATATTTTGCTTTTCGGGTTTCGTCGGGACATAGAATAATAGAAGCAATCAGACCTCCGGTACTGCTGCCTGCCACCAGATCAAAATAATCCCCAAGCTTTGCTGTGGGCTTATCATAATACTGGAGCTGCTCTTCTATGTAACGTAGAATAATGCAGGTGATGATTCCTCTTATTCCACCCCCGTCCAAAGAAAGAATGGTTGTCTTTTTCATGTTATTTTTTCATTTTTTTAAAGAAACACTTGGCAACTTTAGACAAGTAAAACCAATAGATTTCCGAAAAATATCTATTGGTTTCAGCTTATTATAAGGATTGCTTTTGGTGTTTTCTTCTAAAGCAAAGATAGACGGAGGAAGCGACAGAACTTGTCGTGTTATAAATGATTCTAATTAATTTTATCAAAAAAAATAGCTTTAAACCAGAGGGTTAGTTTTTTTGTGGTTTGATAAATGGAAGCTAAAAGACAACATAATTCTGCTTATCTCTGGGCATCTTCAGAAGCATTCTCCAGCTGGTTTTTAAAGGACCTTTTTTAGAGGGGATATTCTTTTTTTCGAAGTGGGGAAGGTCTTTGAAGGTTTTCCAGTTTCCGCCCCAGTCCCAGCCATGTCGGGCAAAGATTTTTACGCACTCATACCAATCAGCAACTTTGTCATTATCCCAATCTTTTGCCGTATCCCAGCTTACCGTTTTTCGGTCAATCATTAGGCAGATATCTACGGCAAGACCATAATTGTGGATACTTTGTCCTGCCTTGGCATTGGTCACCTTTTTTGCTGAAGTAATTCTTCCGATTGCATAAAGTTTCTCCTGCTCTTCAAAAGATCTTAATCCCTGGGTAACTCTTATCTTGGCTCTTCCGGTGAGTGCTTCATCACATTCCTTTATAATTTGTTTTACTTCATCTCTTACCAACGGATGAAGCTTCTGAATTCGTTCCAAGGTTACTTTGTCCATATTTCTTATTTTGTTATGATACAAAAGTATAGAGCAGAAGCGACGAAACTTGACGTGTTTTATTTAATTTTTTTGGGAATTTCCGGATCCAGGAAAAGTGATTAGATAAATGTTTTTGAACACAAAATTAAAACACTAATGCGACAAAATGTGTCGTGTTTAAGAATTTTATTTATTTGTTTTTCAGACTGTTAAATATGATGTTAATTATGGTGTAAAAGATTATTTTATTCTTTAAAAACTCTAATTTTGTGTAGATATTTATCATGTAATTGTCATGTATGCACTCGTAGATTGTAATAACTTTTTTGTTTCATGTGAAAGGACTTTAGATCCTGATCTTGAGGGCAAACCTGTTGTGGTTCTTTCCAACAACGATGGGTGTGTTGTATCCAGAAGTAAAGAAGCAAAAGATCTGGGAATTCCCATGGCAGCCCCGGCATTCAAGTACAAGGAGCTTTTTCAAAAGTATGATGTGAAAAGTTTTTCTGCAAAATTTGAATTGTATAATTATAAAAGTCAGCAAGTGATCAATATTGCCAAATCCTATGTTCTTGATTATGAAGTTTACAGTATTGATGAGCTTTTCCTTGATTTAACAGGGTTTAAGTATATTGATATTTATGAATATTGTTCTCAAATCAAAAAAGAGATTGATGAGAAGGAAAATATTCCTGTAAGTATCGGAATTGCTCCCACTAAGACTTTATGCAAAGTTGCGAATAGAATTGTAAAAGATTTTCCGGATAATTTTAACGGGGTTTATATTCTGGATACTCCTGAAAAAATTGAAAAGGCACTGAAGTGGCTTAATATCGGAGACGTTTGGGGAATAGGAAGAAGACTGGCCGTTAAAATGAACGATAGTGGCGTCTATAAAGCCTGGGATCTTCTTCAGAAACCTGAAATATGGGTTAGGAAGATAATGGGAATTCATGGAGTAAGGATGATCAATGAGCTGAAGGGAATTCGTCAGCTGGAACTGGACGCTCCTTCTCCTAAAAAATCTATTGCTGTTACCCGAAGCTTTATGCAGATGCTTACAAAAAAAGAAGAAGTAAGGGAAAGAGTAGAAACTTTTGGAATGTACTGCTCAGAAAGATTAAGAAAGCAGAATACCTGTTGTAAAATGATTACCGTTTTTGTACAGACCAACCGTTTTAGAAAAGATCTGCCTGAATACAGAAATGCAATGACCCGGATTCTTTCCAATCCTACCAATTCATCAATCTTAATAGGAAGAGTGGTTAATGAACTTTTCGAAGCTGTTTACAGAGATGGATTTCATTATAAAAGAGCAGGGGTGATGGTGAATGATTTTGTACCCGAAGATCAGAGACAGATCAGTCTTTTCGAGGAAGACATACAAAATCAGCATCTTCCCGTGATGAAAGCCATGGATGCCATGAACCGGAAATTTGGGAAGGATAAAGTCCGCCTTGGAAGCATGAGTGGTGAAAACACCTTTGGACGTGCAAAACTGTCTCCGGAATATGAAGCTTTCCTGAAAAAAAACACATTGCCAGAAGCTAACTTCAGATTTCATTAGGAATTATTTTAATTCAAAAATTCTGCTTTTTTTTTAATGAAAAGTAAAACATTTAAAATCAGTTACTTATATTATTATTGAGGAATCTGAAACCGGGAAAGTATTGAAGGAAGGTCAAAATGTATCATATACTGAGCTTATGGCTGCCCTTCAGGCATTTTAAAGATTAGGATATGTATGTGTAATTAGATTTACTTTCTTTCATATTTCCAGTTTCTTCCCTTACCTTCGGCTATCCATTCCAGAGACTGTTCCATTCTTTTATTTCTGGTGGTTTCTGTTTTGGCTTCCGTAATCCAGGAAATATATTCCTTTCTGAAGGACGGGGAAGCCTTTCCAAAAATTTCCAGCGCTTCAGGTCGAGCATCTAGGGCTGACTGAAAATAGTCAGGGATTTCCATTTCTGTTTTGGAAGGTGCGGCCTTCTTCATCGTAACTCCCATATCTGTAAGATCCATGGCTTCTTTAATCGCTTTTTTAAGCTGAGGTTTTGACGGAAGATCTTCAATCCTTGTTACTTTTCCTAAGCTGAACATTGAGCTTCTTTCAGCTGTTGTTTCTATCTCCTTTAATGTTTTCATCTCCTGATGCAGCCAGAATCCAAGGCTGCAATACTGCTTGAAAGCTGTAATGGAACAAAGAATTTTTCCTTTATACATGAACGTAGGAAACTTCCATTTGATTGCTTCTTCTGCATCCGGGCAGACTTCGTGAATTGTTTCACGGAGATAATTTAAGATAGGTCTTGCAAAATCCGGAGATTTTTCAATGTATTCATCAACTTTTACGCTGTGTTTATCCATAGTGTTTATTGGAATAATTGTACAATTTCGTTCACAAAGAATTTTACCTGATCAGGTCTTCCTCTGTCATTTTTAGGGTTGTTGGAGTAGCTCCCGGTTTTTACAATAACAATATTGTGTTCAGGAACCATAATGATATACTGTCCCTGTAATCCGAGGAAATAATAATGTTTGATGGGGTTGTCGTGGTTGATCCACAGCCCCATTCCATAAATGTTTTCAGATTTTTCAGTAGGAGTTCTCATTTGTTCAATGAAGTCAGCATTGAGAATCTGTTGATCCCCGGCTTTTCCATCATTCAGAAACAACTGTCCCAGCTTAGCAAAATCTCTTGCATTGGAATGAATGCAGCAATACGTTTTTTCCATTCCATAATCGTCTGTACTCCATTTGGCATTCTGTTCCATTCCCAAAGGAATCCAGAATTTTTCTGATAAATAGCTCGCTAATGGTTGGTTCATGGCCTTTCGGAGAGCAAAACCAAGAAGCTGTGTGGAACCGCTCTGGTATTCGAATCTTGTTCCCGGTTCTTCTTTAAATTTTCTTGAGAATACAGCTTTTACAAGGCTTTTTCCATAATAAGCTTTGGCATTGGGAAGAAACGGATTATTGTAATTTTCATCCCAGTCCAGCCCGGATTCCATTTGGGCCAGGTTTTTAAGGGTAACCTGATTTCCAAATGTTTTATTTTTAAATTCCGGATAAAAATCAGATAACTTTTCATCAATACTAGAGATAATGCCTTCTTCCAATGCTTTTCCCAACAGCATGACAGTTACTGCTTTTGCCATCGAAAAAGAATTGGTTTGTGAAAGCTGATTATAGCCATCCCAATATTGCTCATGAAGAATTTTTCCATTCCGAATTACAACAAAAGCTGCTGTTCTGGAGTGTTTTAAGTTGTCAACTAAATGTTTAGGTAAATCTTTTTTGTTATAATCCGGATCTTCTTCCCAGAGTTTAGGTTCTTCTGTGGCAATAGGATTGCTTGGGAAAAGATTTCCGTCATCAATATGTGCACTTGATTTTCCTTTAAGATAGGTTTTGGAAATACCACTAAATAAATAATCATATCCCAGAAGATAAGCAGCTGCCGCCCCGGCTACAGCTCCGCCTATCATGTACTTTAGTATTCTCATTTTTTCATAAATGGGTCTTTAACAAATTTAGAATAATTTGACTATAAAAATTAAAATGAATCATCAAATAAGTTATTTTTGTTCTTATTGATGAAAACTATGACCAGAAAACTTATTGTATTGGGGTACTTCCTATTTTCAATCATGGGAATGGCCCAGATTTATAAACCGATAGATACTGCAGATTATATACAGAGGAAAGCTTTTTTAAAGAGTTTTGAAGGGAATAATGAAGCAACTGTAAAGAAGTTAAGATCTCAGTATTCCGGAAAAACAGGCTCTGAATTATCCAAAATCTATAAAGAATTCGGAACAGATTTTCAAAAGCAGGTGAAGAATAAGGATTTTATTTTTAAATCTGAATTTGAAACCAGTATACAGTCTGTAATCCAGCGTCTTAAAAGAAATAATCCTAAAATCCCTCAGGACCTGAAAATTCTGATCGCAAAAGACAATACTCCCAATGCTTACTGCCTTGCTGACGGAACTTTTGTAATCAATATGGGGCTTTACAGCTGGCTCAATAATGAGGAGCAGATTGCAGCTGTGATTTCCCATGAACTGGGGCATAAAATAGAAGAACATTCCCTGAAAACCTTTTTAAAAATTCTCGAACAGGATAAATTGGATAAAGTACTGGTTCAGAATATAAAATCAACCACTACAAGCCACAGCCAGAGCCAGAATCAGAAAGCTTTTGATATCTTTAAAAATACAGTGTATAAAAAAGGCGTGGAAAAAAGGCAAAGCGAAATGCAGGCGGATTCTTTAGGGTATGTTATTTTTAAAAATAGTGATTTTAAGAAAGCAGAATTTGTAAATGCGCTTCAGAGACTGCAGGATTTTGATACTATTTCACCAAGAGAGCTGAAGATGGAAACGTATAAAAAGCTTTTTAACCTTCCAAAGCAGGCTTTTAATGAAAAATGGATGAAGAAAGAAGACTTTTCACTGTACAATTATAATTTCTACAAAGAAAAGCTGAACAAAGATTCCCTTGCATCACACCCTGAAGTGTCCAGAAGAATTGAGATGCTTAAAAAAACATTTGTAGAACTTAAAAGTCCAATTGCTCCGGAAAAACCTTCGGATCTGTTTGTAACATTAAAGAAAACAGCTAGAATGGAAATTTTGCCCAACTATTTCCACTCGGAAGACTATGGACAGGGAATTTATGCGGCCATGCAGTTTCTGCAGGATGAAGAAGAAGAAAAATATTATAAAAGCTGGTTGGGAAGATGCTTTTCCAAAATATATGAAGCTAGAAAAAATTATAATCTGAACCGGTATCTGGACCGGATAGAACCTAAAAATCAAAGTGAAAGCTATCAACAGTTCCTGAACTTTATGTGGAACTTAAGCCTTGATGAAATAAAAAATATTGCAGATTATTATCAGACGAATGAAACTATAGCAAAAGCAAACTGATTTTAATAGGAACGGGTTTTAGCCCGGTTTAGCATAATAAAAAATTCAACTGGCTTTAGCCAAAACTTTAAAAAGAAGAATCCTGATCTGCATCAGGATTCTTCTTTTTTACTAGTAATTTAATTTCTCCAAACGGATCTTATTGAATTTTTCTTTCTCATTATATTCTCGAAGAAGGATATAGCCTTCTTTTCCTACATATGGTGTTACTGTATAATTGTCTTTTTCAGAAATAGGAATGATCTCCTGTTTGAATTTTCCTTCAATAATGGTATTGATGAACAAATTCCATCTTTTTTGCTTTGTTACTTCATCTTTCTGATAGTCGCGGTAGAAAAATACTACGTCTTTTCCACCGTTGAGGTATTGTGAAAAGAGATAATCGCTGTTTACCCATTTTGATTTTTCTTTTTCAAAAACCTGTACATTTTTCACTTTGAAATCTTTATCTGTGTAGATGTAAACAAGGTCTGTTGTTTTGGGAGCGTTGTATTGTCCTGCAGGTTTATATTTTTCAGATAATATTCCTACGCTTCCGTCATTCATAAAGTACATATCTTTGGTCTGAAGCATATATCCGTTTTCCACCATGCCATTTTTATTCACTTTTGGAAGGAAAGCTGAGATATTCGGTTCATAATTGATTGTTTTGGTATCTGCAGTAAAACTTTTTTTGTCCACCATCATTCTTGCAAATCCTACTGATTCAGAATCATCATAGTTTCTTCCCAGCAGAACCACTTTATCATCAAAATCTTTATCATTATCAATCTTTCTGTAATTGGAGTAGAAGGATTCAATATTATCTATTGTATCATCAGATAATCCGGTCACCGGCTTGTTGGAAGTTTCTTTTCCTGTTTTCATATCAAGAACCAGAAGACTGAATGTTTTCTGCTTTTCATTCACTTTCTTCATGATGCAGTACATGTAATTCTCATCTCTTTCCAGAACAGACAGGGTGGTATAGATTTTCTTGCTTCCGTCGGTATTGTATTTATATCTCCAAACCTCTTTTTTGTTTTCATCAAACTTCATAAGGCTGTTGTTATTTTCATACTTTCCGTAATCTTTATACTCCACAGCAAAGTAACCGCCTTCTTTCAGCTCACCTACAGCAGAAACGTAGTTGTATCCTTTATCTTTCTTTTCATCACGATTTTCCTTACGCTGTTCTTTCCAGCTCTTAGGTTCGTTGATTTCTTTGAAAGTGCCGTTTTCCAGATAGTCATAATATATTTTTCTGGTAATAGAGTTTGTTTTAGGGTCAATTACCATAGAAACAGGTGTAAATACTTCTCTGCTTTTTACCAGAGAATAATCCATCATGGATGGCTTTAAGATAATCTGCCCTTTAAAATCAACATATCCTAAATAAGATGCGGCAGTGATATCTCCTTCAAATTCTTTATTGGCAACAGGGTTGAGGTTTTTGTCTAGTATTACATACTCAAACTTTTTGGTCTTATCACCGGATTTTCCATAAGAATATAGAGAAACATAACCGTAAAGGTTGTCTTTATCATCGAATAAAGCATTCATTCCCACATGATCCCCAGCGGCGAGTGTTGTCAGATCCTGGGTTTGGGAAAATGCAAATGTCTGGATCAGTCCAAACATTATGAGTGTTATTTTTTTCATGGTTAAAATTTGAGGGATAAAAATAATAAATTAACCCATATGTTGATAAAAATAAAAAAGCCCTGGTCTCAGGGCTTTTTTATTATAGTTTAGAAAGTAAATTTCTGAAGTTCGTTTTTTCATCAATGATTCTTCTCAACTCTGAAACCGGAACTCTTTCCTGCTGCATCGTATCTCTGTCTCTGATGGTTACTGTATGATCGGTCAGAGAGTCGTGGTCAATAGTGATACAGTATGGAGTACCGATGGCATCCTGTCTTCTGTAACGTTTCCCGATGGCATCTTTTTCTTCATAGAACAGATTGAAATCATATTTCAGATCGTTAAAGATTTTTTCTGCATACTCCGCTAAACCATCTTTCTTCATCAAAGGAAGGATAGCTGCTTTAATTGGAGCAATAGCTGGAGGTAAAGATAAAACCGTTCTTTCTGAACCGTCTTCCAATACTTCATCTTTTAAGCAGTGAGAGAATATGGATAGGAATAATCTGTCTAAACCTACTGAAGTTTCCACTACATAAGGAACATAGTTTTCGTTTCTTTCAGGATCAAAGAACTGAAGCTTTCTTCCTGAGAATTCTTCATGTGCCTTTAAGTCGAAATCTGTTCTTGAGTGAATACCTTCCAGTTCTTTAAATCCGAATGGGAAGTTAAACTCAATATCAGCAGCAGCATTCGCATAGTGAGCCAATTTCTCATGATCATGGAATCTGTAATTATCATTTCCCAGACCTAAAGCTAAGTGCCAGTTCAGACGTTTTTGTTTCCACTGCTCATAAAACTCAAGTTCTGTTCCCGGAGCAACGAAGAACTGCATTTCCATCTGTTCAAATTCGCGCATTCTGAAGATAAACTGTCTTGCAACAATCTCATTTCTGAATGCTTTACCAATCTGTGCAATACCGAAAGGAAGCTTATGACGTGAAGTTTTCTGTACATTTAAGAAATTAACAAAGATCCCCTGAGCTGTTTCCGGTCTAAGGTAAAGATCCATTGCACTGTCTGCAGAAGCTCCCAGTTTTGTTCCGAACATCAGGTTGAACTGTCTTACCTCCGTCCAGTTTTTAGAACCGGTATCCGGATCTGCAATTTCAAGCTCTTCAATCAAAGCTTTTACATCAGCAAGGTCTTCGTTTTCCAGAGATTTTGCCAATCTTGAAAGAATAGCTTCTCTTTTTGCTCTGTATTCCAAAATTTTTGGATTTGTGGCAACAAACTGATCTTTATCGAAAGCTTCACCGAATCTTTTCGCTGCTTTTTCGATTTCTTTGTTCTCTTTATCTTCAATTTTAGCACAATAATCCTCTACCAAAACGTCAGCTCTGAAGCGTTTCTTAGAATCTTTATTATCAATCAATGGATCGTTGAAAGCGTCTACGTGGCCTGATGCCTTCCATGTTGTTGGGTGCATAAGGATCGCCGAATCAATACCCACAATATTCTCGTTAAGCTGTACCATAGCTTTCCACCAGTATTGTTTGATATTATTTTTAAGTTCGGCCCCGTTCTGTCCATAATCATACACAGCGGATAAACCATCATAGATCTCACTCGATGGGAAAATAAAACCATATTCTTTAGCGTGAGAAATCACTTTCTTGAAAACATCTTCTTGCTTTGCCATAATTTTTACATCTGATGTGCAAAAATAATGTTTTTTATTGGGAATTAATATCTGTAAGAACCTACATTGGATATTGTCATCAAAAAACATCCTCCTACACCAATGATAAATAATATTCCTGCAAGAATAAACAGTAATATTTTTGCTATTTTATATTTTTTTAATGGTACGAAAATAATTGTAGCAACCGTTATAATAACAGCGATTACAATCAATTTTACAAAAAAACCAAAATAATCTGTCATTTTCTTGAAATTAGGATGATATCTTATACTAATATAAACATTTTATTTAAAGTTTAATGATAGGAGCTGGGAACCAGCTTTTGATGCTCTCTTTTCTCTGATTTTGGCGGCGGCTCTGCCGCCGCCAAAATCAGAGAAAAGTTCAAACACACCGTTCAATCATGGCTATATCAATCGAAAATTTCTACTTTTGCACCATGTTAGAAATTCTTTATCGCGACGAGCATATTATTGCCATCAACAAACCCAGCGGATTATTGGTTCATAAATCTTTCTATGCGGGAGAAGCAGATACTTATGCTATTCAGGAGCTGAAGAAACAGATTGGACAAAAAGTGTTTCCTGTACATCGGTTAGACCGAAAAACTTCGGGTGTTCTGCTGTTTACTTTAAATAAAGATACCCTTAGAATCATGAGCGAACAGTTTGCATCACGCGAAGTGGAGAAGAAATATCTGGCAATTCTTCGTGGTTGGACAAAAGAAGAAGAAACAATTGATTATGATCTGATTAATGAAAATGAAGTCAAGCAAAATGCAGTTACATATTATCGTCGTTTGCAGACTTCGGAAATAGATTTACCTTTTCTAAAACATCAGACTTCGAGATATTGTTTAGTAGAAGCTATTCCTGAAACGGGAAGATTTCATCAGTTGAGAAAACATTTTAAACATATCCTGCATCCTATTTTAGGTTGCAGAAAACACGGTTGTAATAAACAAAATAAATTGTGGCTTCAAACATTTGAGGTCAGTAAAATGACGCTTCATGCACATCAATTGATTTTTAATCATCCTATTTCTAACGAAAGAATTACGGTAAATGCTACTATAGATGATGAATTTAAAAGAGTAGGAGATATTCTGAAATTGGATTTGAATGCGTATTCCTAAATTATAGAATTACACAGACTTTTACCTTTTATAGACGATGTATATAAAAGACATTTTGATAAAATATCATAGGTTAATCCGAGATTAATTTTAAAATAAGTATTTTTGTAAAACTTTTTTTCAATGTACAAATCGCTCATTCGTCCGATTCTTTTCAAATTTGATCCTGAAGATGTTCACCATTTTACATTTTCAATGCTTAAGAATTTTGGATTTTTTACTAAATTATTTTTCCCAAAACCTATTGAAGACAAACGTCTGGAAAGAGAAGTTTTCGGATTGAAATTTAAAAATCCTGTAGGACTGGCTGCCGGTTTCGATAAAAATGCAGTTTTGTTTAACGAATTGGGAGATTTAGGTTTTGGATTTGTAGAAATCGGAACGGTAACCCCAAGAGCTCAGGCTGGAAATCCTAGAAAAAGGTTGTTCCGTTTGATAGAAGATGGCGGGATTATCAACAGAATGGGATTCAACAACGACGGTCTTGATGCTGCTATTGAAAAACTGAAATCTAACAAAGGAAAAATAATCATCGGGGGAAACATCGGAAAAAATACAGATACAAGCCCGGAAAATTATACCCAGGATTATCTGGATTGTTTTGAAGGTCTTCATCCTCATGTAGATTACTTTGTACTGAATGTGAGCTGCCCGAATGTAGGAAGCCACGCCAAACTTGAAGATGTAGAATATCTGAGAGAGCTGATTACAGAAGTGAAGAAGATCAATCAGTCAAAATCTGTACAGAAACCTATACTCCTTAAAATTGCACCTGATCTTAATAACAATCAATTAGACGAAATCATTGAACTGATTGCAGAAACAAAAATTGATGGTATTGTAGTTTCCAATACTTCAGTGAACAGAGAAGGTCTGAAAACCTCTCAGGAAGTTTTGGAACAGATCGGAAACGGAGGATTAAGCGGAAAACCAATCCGCGAAAGAAGTACAAAAATGATCAAGTATCTTTCCGATAAAAGCAACAGAGCATTCCCGATCATTGGAGTAGGAGGAATTCATTCTGCAAAAGATGCTATGGAGAAGCTAGATGCAGGAGCTGCACTGGTTCAGCTGTACACAGGCTTTATTTATGAAGGCCCGGAACTGATCAACGAAATCAACCAGGAAATTCTGAAAAGAGCAAGCAGATTACCAAGATAAAAAATATAAAGAGAGTTTACACAACTCTCTTTTTTATTTTGACTTTACAATTGAAGCATTTTTTAGATCCACAGTAAAGGTATAGGCGGGAGAAGAGTAAGATTTACTTACTTTATATTGTATTGTTTCCTTGTCCTTTGACTTTGTTTTCGTAGTATCATAAATGTTTTCCCAGCAGCTTTCGGTAAGGAATTCTTCATAATTTTTATAATTCCAGTCTTTTGTAAAATAAAGAACTCTGTAACCTTTTTCGCCATCACTTGCTCCACATTGCCCGCAGGCATTAAAATTAGAGGTTTGTTCAAAATACAGGAGAACCCTGTTCCCGTTTTCCCCTGAAGAGTAGGAAATAAGTTCATTTCCTCCGGCTTTATTAATGAAGTCAAATGTATTGATCTTTTTATTATTGGGCAGAAAAAGATAATTGTTGAGACGGTAGATCATTGCGTTACCTGTAAATAATTGTACAGGGAGATTTTTTTTACCCTGATAAAAAAGGCCGGAAATCGGGTTGTTTTTCATGCTGATCTTTTCCAATATAATAGATTCCTGGGGAGCCAGCTTTTGTACTGTTTCATTCGTTTTTTCTACTTTTTGGAGAGAAGTGATCTGCTCTTTTAGGATACTGGAATTTTGTTTCTGTTTAGCTCCGAAATTATATAAAGACAGATCGCCATAATAATCATATATTCCGGTGAGCGGAATTTTCTTTTTGTATTTATCGTAATAATACCATCCGTCAACGTAATGCTGATACTGGTCACAATCTACTATTCCCGTGTAGTTGAGCTGCATGGTAATGGGCACTCCACCAATCTCTCCGGTGAAAGTCTGTGAAGAATCTGTTACTTTCTTTAATTCAACTTTCTGACCGAGGAAAAATGTGAGACTTAAAGAAAATAATAAAGAAAATATTTTTTTCATGGTTGGCTGTCGTTAGTTTTTTTAGAGGAAGAAATGGGCGATGGTGTAGATAATAAGACCAACCAGCCCTCCGACCAGTGTTCCGTTTACCCGGATAAACTGAAGGTCTTTTCCTACTTCCAGCTCCAGTTTTTCACTGAGCTCTTTCCCCTGCCAGTTTCCAACGGTAGTACTGATGAGGTTCCCGAATTGATGGGTGTTTTTCAGAATATATTTATAAGCCGTCACCCGAACCCAATGATCTATTTTGTTCTGAAGGTTTTCATCTGTCTTTAAATTTTGTGCAAACTCATTCAGGTTTTTAGAAAGGTAATTTTTTAAAGCAGAATGCTCTTCCTGAAGCTCTTTCATCAGTGTGTTTTTGATGGAGACCCAGATGTCATTGGAATATTCATCCAGTTTGTCATTTTTCAGAAGTCCGTTTTTGATGGTCTTAAATTCTTCATCCCATTTTGGATCTTCCTTCAGGTCAACGGAGAATTCATGAATTTTCTGTGTAATCAATCCTCTTACCTCATGCTGAGGATTTTCTTCTATTTCTTTAAAAAAATCAGAAAGTCCGTCGGCAATTTTATCCGCAATTTTATGATCTACAAAAGATGGAATGAACGAATAACTGCCTTTCTTTACACGTTCCTGGATCATTTCATCATTTTCAATGATATATTCTTTGATTTGTTTTGAAAGATTGGTGATGATTCTCTGATGATCATTTTTTTCCAGAATATAACCTATTCCGTTTCCCACTACTTTATTAAGTTTGATATCATCTGTCATTTCAGACACCTTTTTGCTGATAAACTGGCTTACCGTAGAATCATCAAGCTTATTGAGAATATCAAGAACAATATCTGAAAGGTTTTTAATCAAAATTTCCTGACTTTTTTCCTTTGCCAGCCATTCTCCAACAAAATTGGAAACTTTAAGCTTTTGGATGTAAGGGCGTATATTCTGAGGAGAAAGAAAGTTACCCACTACAAAGCTTCCAAGGTTGTCTCCCAGTCTCTGTTTACTGTTTTCAATCAGATTGGTATGAGGGATAGGAAGGCCGAGCGGATGACGGAATAGTGCCGTTACAGCAAACCAGTCTGCAAGCGCACCCACCATTGCAGCTTCGGTAAAGGCTCGCACATAACCAATCCAATGAGAGTTATTAGACTTCTGTAAAATAGTGGTAACAATGAAAATAACGGCCATCAGAACGAATAGTCCTGTGGCAAATGCTTTATATTTTCTCAGTTGTTTTCTTTTTGCTTCGTCATTCATATTCTCAAATTTACTAAATTTGGTTATGAAACCGTTTAATCTTAATAAAAGCTTTTAAACCTCCAAATTTTTATGGTTAAAGAACGAAATTTACGATGAAATTTTTAGTTTCAATCATCATATTATTTTTTCTGCAGGCTTGTACGCAGAAATACAAACCTATTAAAACCTCCTCTATGGAAAATACAGAAGCAAAAAACAATCCATACTATTCCAGAACAGATACTGCAAAACTTAATATTTCCAATGATGAATGGAAGAAAATACTGGCTCCGGACTTGTACGCAATTGCCAGAGAAGCTGCAACAGAAAGAGCTTTTACGGGAAAATATAACGAATTTGATGAGATAGGAGAATATTATTGTGCGGTGTGTGGAAATCACCTGTTCCGCTCTACATCAAAATTTTCCAGCAGCTGCGGCTGGCCTAGTTTCTTTGAAGCTGATAAAGAAGGAGTCTATTATGTAAGAGATCAGTCTTATGGAATGGACCGAGTAGAGGTGCTCTGCAAAAGATGTGATTCCCATCTGGGACACGTTTTCGATGATGGCCCGAAACCTACAGGGCTGAGATATTGTATGAATTCTGTGAGCTTGGAATTTGTTCCGGATTCTCATAAATAAGTGCTTTAATTCACAGAATCAGGACGTTAAAGTTTCTTAAATAGCGTTAAACTTTTTAGAGTTATAACCCCTTGGTAATTATGTTTTTATAATTTTGCCCCACTAATTTGGATTTATATAGTATTGAATGAAAGGATTTTATAGCGTATTAGGCCTTGTTTACATGGTGACGACTTCATTCTACATTTCCCCAAGAGTAGCGGCGAAAAGTGAGAATGTAAAAACAACGAAAACTGAAAAAGTAGCTGAAACGAAATCTGAGAAGAGCACAACAGCCGTGTCTTCATCAGAAGCATTGTACCAATCTATTGCATTTGATCCGGAACATGAACTTAATTATGAAGTGTTCTCAAAAGCATTGACTGGCTATGAAAATTTAAAAAAAGCAGGATTGCTTACCCAGGATTCGCATTTATTGACCATCTGCGATTTTTCTATGTCTTCTAATACAAAAAGACTTTGGATCATTGATCTGGAAGACAAAAAAGTTCTGTTTAACTCATTAGTGGCACACGGAAAAAATACCGGCGAAGAATTTGCGACGAATTTTTCTAACAGGGAAAGTTCGCTGCAGAGCAGTCTGGGATTTTATATCACGGATGCTACATACCAGGGTGACAACGGATATTCTCTTAAGTTATTGGGAATGGATAAAGGGTTTAATGATGCGGCTTACAGAAGAGCTATTGTATTACACGGTGCGGATTATGTAAGTGATGCATTTGCTGCCATGCACAAAAGGATCGGAAGAAGCTGGGGATGCCCTGCGGTTCCAAGAGAACTGACACAATCTATAATCAATACGATTAAAGGAAAAAACTGTCTGTTCATCTATTACCCCGATCAGAATTATCTTTCTTCCTCAGAATGGTTGAAAGCGTAGAATAAAAAGCAGTCCATCGGACTGCTTTCTTATTTTTGGGAAGGAAACTCTACGGTAAATGTACTCCCTTTGGAAACTTCAGAATGCACATACAACCAGCCTTCATGAATTTCTACAATTCTTTTTACAATAGAAAGACCAATCCCATTCCCCTTTTCAAAATTTTTATTGGAACCCCGATAGAAAAGCTCGAATATTTTTGAAAGATCTTGCCCCGAAATCCCGATACCATGGTCAATGAACCGGATTTTTATATGCTGAGAATTGGTTTCAATTTCTATATGACAGCCTTTATCTTCGGAATATTTACAGGCATTTTCCATAAGGTTTGAAAAAGCAACCTGCAGCAGGTATGGATTGCCATAAAAATCATAATTGTTTTCATCATCATCAGACGCATTACCCATATAATTAATCCCGATTTTGTAATTGACATTTTTCTGAATTAATGCAAGCTTGGCTTCTGCCAAAATCTCATCCAGCCGGAGATTGGAAAGGCTGATCTGGGATACATCATAGCTGGCCCTGGCAAAATCCAACAAAGCTGAAGACAGCTCCGAAGCATCATTGGCATCCTGTAAAGCATTGTCAATAGAAAGCTTATAGTCATCCAATGTCACATTAAGCTCTTTGGCAAGTTCCAGCTCTGCAATTAATGTAGAAAGAGGAGTACGAAACTCATGGGAAATAGTGGTAACGAATTGCTTATGGTTATTGAAGGATTTCTCCAACCTGTTGAAAGTAGAATTAAAAGTTTCCGTCAGTTCATAAATCTCATCTTTTGCTTTAGGAATATCCAGCCTTTTATTCAGATTATGCTCTGAAATATCACGGATCTGAAGGATAATATCTTTTAATGGCTTTAAGGTATAATATGAAAAAAGAAATCCGATAATAAAAATAATGACAATACAGCTGATATAAATGATGATAATATCTTTTTTAAACTCAGAAATATGAGCTTTTCCCGTGACATCTACTGCACTTCCAATGATATAATATTTTTCTCCGTTTGATTGAAACTGAATGGCAATATACTGACGGTCGCCCTGCTGCCAGAATATTCTGTTTTTATTGGACCGGATAATTTTATCCAGATATTTTTCATTGCTTTTTGAAGGAGGAATGTCAGTAAATGTCAGTTCTTTATTGTTGTTATAAACACTAATGTCTGCCTCATTTAATAGTTTCTGATTACGTTGATGAAGTTCACGGATTTTTTCATCACTGATCCGGGCATCAAAAATAAATTCAGATCGCCAGATGACTTTATATCCCAGCCGGTCGTTGAACTCATCTTCCCTGTTTTTTTCGGAGACAAAATAGAGTACATAAGCAAACAAAAATAAAATGCCTGCGGTAAGAATGGAATAAATGAGTGCGGTTCTGGTGGCTATTTTCATAATTGTGAGGCGAAAATAAACCCTACGCCCGGTTTGGTATGGATCAATTTCTGATCAAAATCTTTATCAATTTTTTTCCGCAGGTAGGCAATATAGACATCAATATAATTGGTTCCGGTGTCGAAATGGTTTCCCCAGACATTTTCTGCAATCTCCTCACGGGTAAGAATTCTTTCTGCATTACTTACTAGAAAAACTAAAAGCTTAAATTCTTTGGGAGTGAGTTCAATTTCTTTTCCGTTTCTGAATACCCTGTTGATTTTCTTATCAACCTTCAGCTCATGATATTCTAAATCTGTCAGATACGCTTCCTTATTTTTGATTGATCTTCGCTGTAAAATAGCTTTTATTCTGACATACAGTTCTCTGATTTCAAAAGGTTTTACCATATAATCATCCGCTCCGGCGTCAAATCCTTCAATTTTCTCATCAATCGTTCCCAAAGCAGTCAGCATAATGATCGGAAGATCAGGGTATTTCTGTTTGATCATTTTGCATAGATCTATACCGCTCATTTTTGGAAGCATAATATCTGTAATGGCCAGGTCGAATGTAATTTTATTCAACAGAACAATGGCATCTTCCGCATCTTCGGAAATATAAACCTGATAATCCTGGCTTTCCAGCCCTCTCTTCAAAAGACTTGAAACACGCGAATTATCTTCTACAATTAAAATTTTCATAAAGAATACGATGGAATATAGCTTGGTTTTACAGACGGTTTTAATTTTAAAAGCTTGATTTTCTTTGTTCTCAAAGCCCTGTACAAAGGTATTTCATATTTTCCTTTTATCAGAAAAGATTAACCTTTTTAATAGTTTTCTATAAGGTTTCTAATAGATTTCTAATACCTGTCCGGACATTCCAGATCTAATTTTGTCCCGTTGAAATCAACAAAAAAGATAAGAATAGAAAAAATATGAAGACTACCTCTTTCAAAACCGGAGTTGCTTTATTTTCCCTGCTGGGAATCATGGGAAAATTGGAAGCCCAGAAAAAAAATGATTTTAATAATCCCGGATTGACCCATTATTTTAATGATGAACATTCAAAATATATTTCCCTTAGTGGATATGCAGAACTATGGGCCAGGTATACACAGCTCAACCCGGGAAGTCTTGTGAATAATGAGGCAAAATCAGATCTGTCTGATCTTTCCCTTCGAAGAGTTCGTGTGAAAATGACCTATAAACCTACTGAAAAATTAATGTTTGTATTACAGGGAGGAACCACTAATGTAAACGTGAATGCTAAAGGAAGCAATTATTTTGATCTTTTGGATGCTTATGCAGAATATGCTTTTAATGATAAAATTGCTTTTGGTGCGGGACGTTCTACATGGCGCGGCCTTTCAAGGTTTACTACAGGACCTTTGAATACACTGTTATATGACTTGCCCGCTTATGCAACATCGAATGCGGGAGCAACAGATTATACGGTAAGGGAGTTGAGTGCTTATATTAAAGGACAGCTCGGAAGATTTGATTACCGTCTGGTAGTGGCAGATCCTTATACTATGGCAACTTCTGATCCGAAGCTGGATGTCGCTTCTTTTAGTAAAAACTCCCCCGGAAAAGACTTCTCCGGATATTTCAGATATGCTTTTTTAGATAAAGAAAATATTTCTACACCTTTTAATTCCGGGACTTATGTGGGAAAAAAGAATGTGCTGAGTCTGGGAGCAGGTTTTGATTATATCCACAATGCATTATGGCATCTGGATGCTGGTAAAAATACAGTGAATGATGATATGAAAAGCTTTGCGGTAGATTTGTTTTATGACGCACCGCTGAACAAAGAAAAAGGAACATCAGTAAGCGCCTATGGGATGGCAATGCATAATGACTATGGACCCAATTATATCCGATATGTAGGAACTAACAACCCCGCAACTTCTGTGGATGTTGCCCAGGCCAGTCTTAATGGTGCAGGAAATGCAATGCCTGTCATCGGAACTGGAAATACCTATTATGTACAATTGGGAGGAACTCTTCCTTATTTAAATAAAGAAAAGAAAAACCTTCAGTTACAGCCAGCTGTCGGAATACAACTTTCCGATCTGAAAGGGCTTCATGATAATGCTGTGATTTATGACGCTGGAATCTCCCTACTGATGAATGAGATGTCTTCCAGGCTAACCTTTGATGCACAGAACAGACCTGTTTATGCCAATGATCCTTCCAATAATGCTGTAGTCTCCGACAGAAAATGGCAGTTTGTCCTTAAGTACAGAATTGATTTTAATTAAAATAAGATACTATGGAAAGAAGAAAATTTTTATTCCGATCTGTTCAGGCTTCAGCCTTGCTTATGGTTTCGGGAAATATGTTTGCCTCTGCTTTACCCATGTTTAACCCCTTAAAAAATAAAAAAGTGTACTTCCATTATTTATTGTTCTGGCTGAGAAAAGATATCTCTGCGTCAGAAGTAAAAGAATTCGAGAATTTTTTTGAAGGTCTTAAAAAGCTTCCTTACCAGAAAAATCTCCGTTACGGAAAACCGGCAGCGTCCAGTCCGAGAAGTGTTTTAGACAGCACATTTACTTATAATGCCTCTATGGAATTTGAGAGCCTGGAAGAGCTGGAAGCTTATGGAAAGCTTCCTGAACATTTGGCACTAGTCCAAAAATATAAACCATTTTTTGACAGAATGCTGGTTTACGATACTGTTTATAATTAAAAATAAAAAATTAAATTTATAATGAAAAACTTCATTAAAGGCTTCAGCCTTGTTTTAGCACTAAGCACCGTAGGATTTATGAATGCACAACATAAGAACCATAAAAATGTGAGTGTGACTCCGGAAATTTCCACAGAGTTTATTCCAGCTATAAGATTAATTAATAATCCTGACGGATCATGTACTTTTGAGAAAGGAAAAATTCCAACTCTTAAGCACATGAATACAACCACCTTCTGGATGAGTAATAAAACCGAAGAATGGGAAAAAAATGCTCATCCTGCACCCAGAAGACAATATGTAATCACCATCAAAGGGAATATTAAGTTTAAAGTAACGGATGGCTCTACTTTTATGATTAAACCGGGAGTTGTTCTTCTTGCGGAAGATCTTAAGGGTACCGGACATAGCTGGGATATGGTGAAAAGCAAAGAGTGGGAGAGACTCTATATTCCGATTGCTGAAAATGCGGATGACTTTTTTATTCCGGATGCTCAATAATATCAGATATAAGCTCTTTTCAAAGAGTATATATAAACCTGTTATGTTTTGAAGCGGCCAGTTTTGGCTGCTTTTTAACACTTAAAATAAAATCCCCGCATAATTTACTATGCAGGGATTTTCAATTATTTTTTTATTCTAATTAGCTGAATTTCTTGAAAATTAAAGTAGCATTATGCCCTCCAAATCCAAAAGCATTACTTAAAGCATAGGTAATATCTTTTTCTTTCGCTTCTCCAAATACAATATTGATATCCTGCGGAATATTCTCATCAATAGAATGAAGATTAATCGTTGGCGGAATAATTCCGTTTTGAATGGCTTTAATAGAAAGAATGGCTTCCACAGCTCCGGCAGCTCCCAACAGGTGGCCTGTCATGGATTTCGTAGCACTGATGTCAAGATTTTTACTTCCTTTAAATAATTTATTAATCCCATTCAGCTCAACGAGATCTCCAAGAGGAGTAGAGGTTGCATGAGGATTAATATAATCAATATCATCTACATTGATCTCTGCTTCGTTAAGAGCCAGCTGCATTGCTTTGATTGCCCCAACTCCATCAGGATGAGGTGCCGTCATATGATAGGCATCCGCTGTCATTGCTGCACCTACCAATTCTGCATAGATTTTTGCTCCTCTTGCTTTGGCGTGCTCATATTCTTCCAGAATTAAAGTTCCGGAACCTTCACCCATCACAAAACCATCTCTTTCCGCATCGTAAGGACGGCTGGCAGTTGCAAAATCATCATTTCTTGTAGACATGGCTTTCATTATAGAAAACCCTCCGATAGAAGCCGGAGAAATTGCCGCCTCAGAACCTCCGCTCACAATTACTTTCGCTTTTCCCAGACGGATATAGTTGAAGGCATCCATCAATGCCGTATTTCCTGTTGCACATGCTGAAACAGTGGTATAATTAATTCCCTGAAGACCATATTTCATAGAAATCATTCCCGAAGCCATATTGGCAATAAATTTCGGTACAAAGAAAGGATTGAATCTTGGCGTTCCGTCACCGGCTGCAAAATTCATAACCTCACTTTCGAAAGTCCACATTCCTCCTTGCCCTGTTCCCCAGATGACACCCACATCAAATGGGTCCATGTTTTCCAGTTCAAGCCCGGAATCTTTGAGTGCCTCCGCAGTGGAGTACATTGCATATTGTGAAAATAAATCACTTCTTTTGATTTCGTTGTGTGTTAAATGAGCTTTTGGATCAAAGTTTTTAACCTCACAAGCAAAATGTACTTTAAACTTTTCTGTGTCAAAATGGGTGATTTTGTTTGCTCCACTCACTCCATTGATACTGTTTTGCCAAAATTCTTCGACATTATTTCCCAAAGGCGTCACTGCGCCAAGACCTGTAATGACAACTCTTTTCATACTTAGTTATTGATTTTGAATAAATTCGAGGTTCCCCTCGCTATTAAACGGGTTTTATCAGCGTTCCATATTTCGCACTGAGCATTTACAAACTGCTTCCCCCTTTTAATGATTTTAGTTTCAGCTACAATATTATCATTTTCTTTTGCAGTTGAAAAATAATCAATGACATTATTTATAGTAGTAATGAAAGAATTTTCATTTAAAGAAAACATAGTGGCACCAATGACATCATCTATAATAGCTGCAGTAACTCCGCCATGAAGATTTCCGATCGGGTTAAGCCATTCGGGTCTTATGGTATATTGAAATTCCAGTTGTCCTTCTTCTACAGAAAGAACGATAGGATTCAGCCATTTCATAAAAGGAGATGGTGACTGGTCAAATTCTTTGCCGATGAATTGTTTTAATTGTGCTAATCTATCCATACTTGAGTTTTTATTTTTCTAAAATCATGGTTACTCCCTGTCCACGAGCTGCACAAATGGATATAAATCCTTTTCCACTGCCTTTTTCATGAAGTAATTTGGCCAGTGTTGCAATAATTCTTCCTCCTGTAGCCGCAAATGGATGGGCTGCTGCAAGGCTTCCCCCTTTTACATTCAGTTTGCTTCTGTCTATTTTTCCCAAGGCTTTTTCCAAGCCGAATTTTTGCGCAAGCTCTTCGTTTTCCCAGATTTTTATGGTGGCTAAAACCTGTGCTGCAAATGCTTCATGAATTTCATAATAATCGAAATCAGACAGATTCATTCCTGCTTTTTTAAGCATTCTTTCTGCTGCGAAAACCGGAGCAAGAAGCAGATCCTGTTTATTCTCTACATATTCTATTCCTGCCAGTTCGGAAAAGCTTATATAAGCTAAAATGGGTAAGTTGTTAGCTTTTGCCCATTCTTCACTGGCTAGCAAGACTGCTGAAGCTCCATCTGTAAATGGTGTTGAATTTCCTGCCGTTAGAGTCCCGTTCTGCTTGTCAAAAGCAGGTTTTAGCTGTGATAATTTTTCAATACTGCTGTCACGGCGCATATTATTATCTTTATCTAAGCCAAAAGCTGGAGTGATCATATCATCAAAGAATCCTTCATCATAGGCTTTTGCCATATTCTGATGACTTTTTAAAGCCAGTTCATCCTGTTCTTTTCTGGAAATATTGTAGTATTTTGCAGTAATTTCTGTGTGTTCTCCCATTACCAGACCTGTTTTGGGCTCCTGTCCTTTGTAAGGAATAGGCATCCAGTCTTTAAGTTTTGGGCTTAGCAGTTGTTTTAATTTTCCAAATGCTGATTTTTCTTTATTGGCCTTTAAAAGTGCTTTTCTTAATCTGGGTGAAGATTCAAACGGGATGTTGCTCATTGCTTCCACTCCGCATGCAATACCAGATTCGATTTGTCCTAATGCAATTTTATTTCCAATATAAATAGCCGCTTCAATGCCCGTGTCACACGCCTGTTGAAGATCACATGCGGGAGTTGCGGGGTCGAGAGTGGTATTCATTACGGTTTCTCTGATGAGGTTGCTTTCTGAAATATGCTTAATCACTGCACCGCCGGCAACTTCTCCGAGCCGTTTTCCTTTTAGGTGATAATGGTCTATCAATCCGTTCAGAGATGCAAGCAGGAGATCCTGGTTACCCTGTTCCGAATAAGCGGTATTCATTCTGGCAAAAGGAATTCTGTTGTATCCTACAATAGCCACTTTTTTTGTTTCCATGTTGTATAATTTATGATGGAAGAATATTGAGTTCATGATCAATCATGTAGATGATTTTATCTAACGCATGGTTTAGAAAGCTTTGATCACCCATGGTTTTTGAAAGCAGAATTCCGCCTTCAATAAGCATAATGAATAGGGAAGCATATTGCTCAGCATTAATGTTTGTATCAATTTCGCCTTTCTCCTGTCCCTCCAGAATTGCTGTTGATATTTTGGTCATCCATTGTTTGAAGGATTTTTTAACCTGAGTTTTTAAAGCAGGAAAAGAATCATCAGCTTCTGTTGCTGCATTCATTAACGGACATCCGCCGTTGGCAAAGACAAACGTCCAGTTTTTCCGGTAAAAATCCACAAGCGCATGAAGTTTGTCCAGTGAAGTGAGAAACTCTTCTCCAAAAGAGCGGCTGAGCGTTTTACCCAGCAATCCGGCATTGTATTTATAAACTTCAATAGCTACTTCATCTTTATTTTCAAAATTTCCATAGATACTGCCTTTCGTCAGTCCGGTTACCTGAGTAATGTCAGACAGCGATGTGGAAATATACCCCTTCGTATTAAAAAGAGTTGCTGTTTTCTCGATGATATGCTGTTTTGTTTTTTCTGCCTTCGACATTATAAATGTTTAAATACGATGCAAATATACAAAAATATACCATTCGGTATATTTTATTAATAAGATTAATTGATGTAAATATTGATGGCTTAAGTTTGGTAAAGCCAATAGGTTTGTTTTTAAAATAGAAAAACGGGCTAAAGCCCGTTCCTATTGATATAAATGCTTTGAAGCTTAATTTTCTAAAGTAGCACTCAATGTAATTTCAAAGTTGAATGCTGCACTTACAGGACATCCTTCTTCAGCAATCTTGGCAAATTTCTGGAATTCTTCTTCTGAGATTCCCGGAACTTTAGCAGTAAGAGTGAGTTCAGATTTTGTAATCTTTCCGATGTTTGGGTCAAGAGTGATTACAGAAGTTGTTTTTAATTCTTCAGGGTTGTAGCCTGCCTGTGATAATTCTGCATCCAGTTTCATAGTAAAGCATCCTGCGTGAGCTGCTGCCAGTAATTCTTCAGGATTTGTCCCTACACCATCCGCAAAACGGCTGTTGAAAGAATATTGAGTTTGATTTAAAGTTGTACTTTGAGTAGTTAAGTGTCCTTTTCCTTCTTTGATGGTACCGTTCCAAACGGCTGTTGCGTTACGTCTCATAATGTTTGTTTTTTGTATTTAGTATTGTTTGATTTTGATGTTACAAAGGTATGTCTGCATTTGGGAGTATTCAATAGATAAAACACTTAAATATTGTACTTTTTTCCCGAGGAGTAATTTTTTTTGAAATTTGCAGGAGTGCTTCCTGTTTTATTGGTGAAAAGCCGGTTAAAATAAGCCGGATCTTCATACCCAAGATCATAGGCTATTTCTTTAATTGGTTTATCTGTATAGAAAAGTAATCTTTTAGCCTCTAATAAAATTCTGTTGATGATCAGCTGATTGGGAGAATCCAGGTTTAAGTTTTTAAATTTATGAGTTAGGGTTTTTGGAGCTAAGTGAAGCAGTTCCGCATACTCTGCTACATTATGCTTTTCTCTGAAATGGATTTCCAGATGTCTGCTGAAATCCCGGAAAATATCAAGCTCACTGCCTGGTATTCTGAGGGTGTCATTGTCTAAATTTTGTTTCTTCCATTTGCGGGTAGCCCGGATGATCATCTGTTTTACATAGGTTCTGATCATTTCCTCTGCGGAAGAATCTTTCCACTCAAGCTCATCCTGAATATTCTGAAACAGACCTTTTATAAGAGGGGTTTCTGAATCATCAAGCTCTACGAAAGGAATTTCAAATACATTATGAAAGAGAAGCCCGTCGCAGGCCACTTCCTTATCATGAATCTGTATACAATAAAAATCGCGGTTGTAGAATAGAAGTATAGATTCATCTTTTCCTTTTTGGATGTTCAGATGCTGATTGGTCAGAAAAAAAAGTGAAGGCTTTTTGGTTTTGTAATGATTAAAGTCTACCGTAAGTTCATATCCCGAAGGAATGAAAAACACTTTGATATCAGTTCTGAAATGATTTCCATTAAAGTTCTCCAGATTTTCTTCTGAAAATACTTCCAGTCCGAGTCTTTTATAGTGATCTTCGAAAATAAGCTGTTGCGGCATACTTTAACTTTAGTTTAAAGATACAAAAAAGCATGATTTTGACTCTATTAAATTATTGAAATGTAAATTTCTGGAACCAATCATACGGAATTAGAATAAAATAAATCGGAAATATATTTTTACATTGATATTATTTTATCATTTTTACAAAGATTTGTATCGCGACCTATATTATTAACCTTTTTTCATAACTGCCTGTATGAGCGAATTAGAAAATATTCTGAGAGAAATAACTCCACTATCTCCTGAGGATAGTTTTCTCGTGTTTGACAGGATCAAAGCTTCATTTGACTTTCCGTACCATTATCATCCGGAAATTGAAATTAATTTCGTTTATAAAGGAAAGGGTTATCGAAGAATGATAGGTGATCATACAGGAGAGATTGGGAATCTGGAACTAGTCCTTGTAGGCCCAAATTTACCGCATTGCTGGGCAAATTACAGATGTAAGAACAGAAAGACCCATGAAATTACCATACAGTTCAACCAGGATTTTTTTAATCAGTCTATGATGCAGAAAAATATTCTGAAACCTATCAATAATCTGATGAAAGACTCTATTAGGGGAATTCTCTTTTCTACGGAAACAGCTGAGAAACTAAAAGATTCGTTTCTCAATCTGTCGAAGATGAACAGTTTTGAATCCTTCATAGAAATTATGAAAATTCTGAATGAACTGGCCATTGCAGAAAATAAAACACTTTTATCATCTTATAGTATTGAGCTTGAAACTTTTGATGATAATGATAAGATGAAAGCTGTTCATGATTTTGTTCACAAGAATTTTGAGAATAAAATAACGCTGGATAAAGTGGCATCATTGGTGAATATGAGCAATGTGACATTCAACAGATTTATAAAAAAAAGAACCGGGAAAACTTTTATCAATTATCTGAATGAAATAAGAATCAGTTATGCTGCACGTTGGCTGATGGAAAAGAATCTTACTGTTTTTGAGATCGCTTTTGAAGCCGGATTTAATAATATTGCGAACTTCAATAAGGTATTTAAATCTATCAAAAAGACAACCCCAACGGAATTTAAAGAACAGTTTAAAGGAGTGAAAAAAATCGAGTAATGCATTTTTAAAATTTACTTTTTTGCACAATCAGCTCAAAATAAAAGAGATAGCCGGACATAAGTATCCGGTTTTATTTTTGATAAAAATGACGATAAATCCTCTTTTTTTGATAGAATTTAATAAGGTGTATTTTGTTGATATTTAGAGGTTTAATTGGGTTTTGATAAAATTGCTGAAAAAATAATATCGTTTTATGATAAAATAGTATTATATCAGACTGGTTACAAAATTTAGATTTGTGAATGTGAATTAAATCTTAACAAAACTTTAAATAATTTAATACATAAACGGCAAAATTTTGCTGAAAAAACAATAATTTTTTTTGTATTGAAAAATAAAGCAATGTAATTGATTCTCAATTAAATCTAACGAATCTATACCTTATGAGAAAAGCAGTTATACCCGTTCTGTTCGTTTTTTCACTTACTGCGAATGCACAGGAGAAAAAATCAGCCGACACTACGAAGACAAACAGTATTGAGGAGGTCGTAGTCACCTCTTTGGGGATAAAAAGGCAGGCCCGCTCTTTGACGTATTCCAGTCAGCAGATTGGCGGGGATGAGCTTACCGAAGTGAAAACTCCCAATCTATTAAATTCGATCAATGGAAAAGTTTCCAACGTACAGATCAACAGAACCAATGGTGTAGGTAGTTCCGTAAGGGTGATTATGAGAGGAGATAAGTCTGTCAACAGTGCACAGCCACTGTATGTAATTGATGGTCTTCCTATTATCAACGGAACAGGAAAATCAGCGGATATCGGGCAATATTCCAATATGCCGGATCCGGGAGATGTACTGAGCTCCATCAATCCTGATGACATTGAAAGCATCAACTTCCTGAAAGGAGCTTCTGCTTCTGCGTTATACGGTTCAGCCGGAGGTAATGGGGCTATCCTGATTACGACTAAAAAAGGACGTGCAGGGAAAAGCTCAATTACTTACAGCTCCAGCCTTACTGTAGACAGAGCATACAGTCTTCCAAAACTGCAGCACAGTTATTTATCTTATGATCCATCTGTAACAGGGTCACAGCCGGGACAGTCAACAGAAAGCTGGGGAGCAAAAGGAGCTTCCAAGGATTATCTTAAAGATTTTCTGCAAACCGGAACTACATGGGTAAACAGTCTGTCTTTCCAGTCAGGAAATGAAAAATCAACCAGCTATTTCTCTATTGGGAATACTACCAACAAAGGAGTGGTTCCAATGTCTTATTTTGATCAGTATAATGTTTCCTTTAGAAATTCAAGTAAATTTCTGGATGATAAATTAACATTAGATGCCAACTTCATAGGTTCATTACAGGAAAGTAAAAACAGACAGACTCCGGGAGCTTCTTTTTCTCCTTTAACGAGTTTGTATTGGCTGCCAAGAGGAGTTGATTTTGATCAGTATGGTCCTGATAATTATACTTATTTAAATAAAGAAAGATTTTTACCTGCTCAAAACTGGTGGGAGGTTAACCCGGATGGAAGTTTTAAAGGAAACCCGCCAACACAAAACCCTTATTGGATCTTAAACAGAAATCCTGTTACAGTAAGCAATAAAAATACATACGGAGCCCTTTCATTATCTTACCAGATCAATCCATGGTTAACGGCAAGAGTAAGAGGAAACTATAGCTGGAATATTTCAGACAGCCAGCGTGATATTGCTGCTTTTTCAGCGCCTACTTTACTCGCTGTGAATGAAGGGATCAATGGAAGAATCCTTAAAAATACGTATGAAAACTCTTCCACATATGGCGATGTGTTGCTTATCGGTAGTCCCAAAATAAGTGAGTCTATATCTTTAGACTTTACAATGGGAGGAAGTATCAATACCACAAGAAATAAAATAGGACAAATTGATAATGCTTATCTGACAAACCCTAATCTTTTCACTGTGAGTAATCTTGAATGGGGTAAAAAAAGGTCTCCGGGTGATGGATATCATAATATCTATACCAATATGAAGAAGCAGGTACAATCTGTCTTTGCCAGTGCTACAGTAGGGTACAAAAATATGTTTTATGTGGACATGACTTTTAGAAATGACTGGGATTCCAGTTTGGCCTTAACTGGAAGAACAGGATTTGACTACGAATCTGTAGGGGCTAATGCTGTATTATCATCTGTTTTCAAACTGCCGGAAGTCATTAGTTTCTGGAAAGTAAGAGGATCTTATGCAACTGTAGGATTAGGGTTGCCTACCAATATTTCCAATGCAATGATTGAATATAATAAAGGATATACTTTTGGAGTAGATGCGGGAACGCTTGTGTTTCCAAAGAGTTCATTTATTACTGATCCCAAGTATAAGGACCTGTTTCCGAAACCTGAATTTAATAAAACTTTTGAAGTTGGAACAGAGCTAAGGATGTTTAATAATAAATTAAGTTTTGATATTACTTACTACAACTCCAATACGAGCAATCAATTGTTAGAAACAAAAATCGATTCTTATTTTGGAGGGATAGCTCCTGGATCATATTATATTAATGCCGGGAAAATCCGAAATACAGGTTTTGAATCTTCATTATCCTATAAGATCTTCAGTTCAGAAAAATTTGGATGGACGACTACATTAAACGCATCGGCTAACAAAAATACCATTGTTGAATTATTTCCATCAAGTTTACCTATATCAGAAAACCAACTTTTCTCATTAACAGGAGGAGGGGAATACACAAAACTGAAATTAGGAGGATCTTTCGGAGATCTTTACGGAATCAAGTACAAAAGGGATGATCAGGGACGTATTTTAGTAAATGAGAAAGGAATCCCATTAGCAGAAGGTACTCCTTCTTATCTGGGTAATCCGAACCCTAAGTTTATTATGGGATTCAATAACTCCTTTAACATTGGTAAGCTGGGAATAGCATTCCTTATTGATGGTAAATTTGGAGGGAAGGTACTTTCCCTTACGGAAAAAGCAAACGATATCTATGGGGTTAGTCAATCTACAGCTGATGCAAGAGATGCTGGCGGGGTATCTATTCCAAATGCAGTGTATGCACCTGGAACTCCAAATGCAGGACAGGCTTATACAGGTTTGACTAATGCAAAAGATTATTATAAAGCAGTAGGAACAACAGAAGGATTTGGAAAAGGTATTGATGAAGCTTATTTGTACAGTGCTACAACAGTACGTTTACGTCAGGCTTCCATTTCATATACTTTCGATATTCAATCTAAATATATGAGGAACGCAACGGTAAGTTTAGTAGGAACCAACTTATTTTTCTTCTACAAAAAAGCACCGTTTGATCCTGAGCAGGTATCAGGGAATACACCTGGTGGAGTTGGGGTAGATTCATTCGGATTACCGGTTACCCGATCTATTGGATTATCATTAAAAGCTAACTTCTAACTTTTACAATTAAAAAAATGAAAATCAATCATATTAAAATATGGGCATTCGGAGCTGCACTATTGTTTTCCGCTTCAGGATGTACTAATGACTTTGAACAGTATAATCAGGAAAAGGCGGGAGGTCCTGAAAATTTTTACGCCGATTTTATAGCTGTTGTTGATCCGATGAAATCCATGCAAAGAGGATTACAGTCAGATTATCAGCTGTATCCTAACCTTAGTGCAGATATGTACAGTGGAATGTTCAGTACAGCAACACCGTTTAACGGAGGGGTAAATAATCTTACCTATTCTATGATGGATGGATGGAACAATAGAATTATTGCCAGGCAACAGGATATTTTCAATTACTCTCTTATCATTGATAATACGGCTAAGGAAATCTATAAAGGAGTAGATTTTACAGGAACATTTGCTGTTAAAAAAATTATTAAAGTCATTACGGCTGCAAGAGTTTCAGACAGTCACGGGCCTGTAGTCTACAGCAAATATGAAAAACCGAATCCGAATGGAGTAACTGATTTTGACTCCCAACAGGAAGCTTACAATTATTTTATTGCTGATCTTACTGCAGCCATTACAGAGTTACAGAAAGTAATTGCCATGTCAGCAACACAAAATATAGAAGATAAATCGGCATTGAAAAAAGCAGATTTAGTATACGGCGGAAATATGGCGCAATGGGCAAAGTTTGCCAACTCATTAAAGCTGAGATTAGCCATGAGAATGAGCTATGCAGATCCCGCGAAATCTAAACAATATGCAGAAGAAGCATTGGCCTCATCTGCGGGATTGATTACTGATAATGCAGACAATGCTTTGATCAGTGTAGGACAGTCAGAATTAAGCTTTATCATCTACTCATGGGGAGACTGCTTGATAGGCGCACCTTTAATGGCTTACATGAACGGATATAATGACCCAAGACTTCCGGCATATGCTATTCCGGCATCTGATCCAGGTCTTCAGGGGAAATATATAGGAATACGCCAGGGAATTGATTTATTAAATGGTAAATCAACGTACGGAGGATTCTCACAACCGCAGGCAAAATCTGCTGCCGGAGATTATTTCTCAGGAACTGATGGTAAAATGAAATTATTCACCGCTGCAGAAACATGGTTCCTGAAAGCTGAAGCAGCCTTAAGAGGTTATGCAGGAGCTGGTGATATTCAGACCAACTACACTACCGGAGTTCAGCAGTCATTTGGAGAATGGGGAAAAAGTGCCAATGTTGCCACTTATCTTGCTGATAATACTTCTACTGAAGCTCCTTATGTTGACCCGAAAAATGCAGACAATAATGTGCCTGTTGGAAATCCACAGTTAAGTACCATCACAATTGCATGGAACAACGGTGATACCAACGAAAGAAAATTAGAAAGAATCATTACCCAAAAATGGCTTTCCCTTTATCCAAACGGACCAGAGGCGTGGGCTGAGCAGAGAAGAACAGGATACCCGATTCTTTTCAAGGTAAGAAAAAATGATAGTGGCGGAGCGATCAGTACAGAAGCAATGATCAGAAGAATTCCTTTCACTGTTGATACCAAAACTTCACTATATAATTACCAGCAGGCTGCACAAATGCTTAACGGCCCTGATACCGGAGGAACTAAGCTTTGGTGGGATAAGAAATAAAAAATATTCAGAATCACTCATTAATAAAGAGACATCTCAACATCAGATTTTTATTTGATACATTCATTGAGGCAGGAGAATAGAGTAGAATCTCCAAAAAATTTATAGTTTCGTTTTTTTAGCCTGAATGAATTTTTGAGATGTTCTCTTTTATTTAGAATCTTATTTTTAAATATGGGAAAAAACAACTCCGGAACCCGTCGGATTCAGCCAATTCTTTGGATTTCCACATTATATTTTGCAATGGGTGTTCCCTTTGTAACCATTAATGCAGTTTCAGGAATCATGTATAAAGATATGGGTGTTTCGGATTCGCAGATCACATTCTGGACAGCCCTTGTCATGTTCTCCTGGACGTTAAAACCTCTTTGGAGCCCGTTCCTGGAGATCTATAAAACAAAAAAATTCTTTGTTGTTTTTACTCAGTTTGCGATAGGAATTCTCTTTGCATTAGTAGCCTTAAGTCTGCCAATGCATGATTTTTTTAAATACAGTATTGCGCTTTTTGCAGTAGTGGCATTTTGTGGGGCTACCCATGATGTGGTAGCAGATGGAACATATATTGGTTTTTTATCTAATAAAGAACAGGCAAAATATATCGGTTGGCAAGGCGCTTTTTACAATCTTGCCAAGATTATCAGCAGTGGAGCACTCGTTTATTTTGCAGGTGTTTTAGAGAAAACAAAAGGAGTTACACATGCCTGGATGATCATTATGGTGATCTATGCATTACTGTTTTTTGTATTGGCTATTTACCACTATTTCATTCTGCCGAAAGAAAACAAAGAAGAAAATAAAGAAGATAAGACAGCCGGAAATGTTCGTAAAGAACTATTGGAAGTCATTACCTCGTTCTTTATTAAAAAGAAAATTCTGTGGTGTATCCTTTTCATTATTCTGTACCGTTTTGCAGAAGGATTTGCAATCAAAATAGCACCCTTATTTTTTAAAGCTCCAAGAACTTCAGGAGGGTTGGGATTATCCACTTCTGATATTGGACTTATTTACGGGACATACGGTTCTGCAGCATTCATCTTAGGATCAGTACTGGCAGGATATTTTATCTCAGCCCGCGGGCTGAAAAAATCTTTGATATGGCTATGCTGTACATTCAATATTCCATTTGTGGTATATGCATTACTGGCTTACTATCAGCCGGCTGACCTTTTACCGGTAGGAATTGCCGTGGTAGTAGAATATTTCGGATATGGATTTGGTTTTGTAGGGTTAATGCTCTATATGATGCAGCAGATTGCACCCGGAAAACACAAAACAGCTCATTACGCATTTGCAACAGGAATCATGAATCTTGGTGTAATGATCCCCGGAATGTTCAGCGGAATGATCAGTGACTGGATTGGATATAAAATGTTCTTTATCTGGGTGTTGATCGCTACCATTCCTGCATTTTTAGCCACTTTATTCGTTCCTTTCCCTCATCCGGAAAATCAGAAAGAACAACAAATCAACTCATAATAATTAAAAATAAAAAGTAAAAAATACTTTATGACAGCTCAATCAGTAATGATCCCTTGGCAGGATCGCCCGGAAGGTTGCAATGATATCATGTGGAGGTTTTCCGAAAACCCGATCATTAACAGATACGCGATACCAACATCCAACAGTATATTCAACAGTGCAGTGATCCCCTTTGAGGATGGATTTGCCGGAGTATTTCGTTGTGATAACAAGGCCGTACAGATGAATATTTTTGCTGGCTTCAGTAAAGATGGAATCAATTGGGATATCAACCATGATCCTATTGAAATGCAGGCAGGAAATACGGATATGATTGAATCCGATTACAAATATGATCCCCGCGTAACCTTCATAGAAGACCGCTATTGGATCACATGGTGCAACGGATACAATGGTCCTACCATTGGAATTGGGTATACTTTTGATTTTAAAGAATTTTTTCAGTGCGAAAATGCCTTTCTTCCATTCAACAGAAACGGAGTTTTGTTCCCTGAAAAAATAAATGGTAAATATGCCATGTTGAGTCGTCCAAGTGATAACGGACATACGCCTTTCGGTGATATTTATATCAGCTACAGTCCTGATATGAAGTACTGGGGAGAACACCGTTGCGTAATGAAAGTAACTCCTTTCGAAGACAGTGCATGGCAGTGCACAAAAATCGGAGGAGGGCCGGTTCCTATCAAAACAGAAGAAGGATGGCTGCTTTTCTATCATGGAGTGATCAATACCTGCAGAGGATTCAGATATTCAATGGGAGCAGCTTTGCTTGATCTTGAAGATCCTACAAAAGTATTGTACAGAACGAAGCCTTACCTATTGGCTCCTGCTGAATTGTATGAACTGACAGGAGATGTACCGAATGTGGTTTTCCCTTGTGCAGCATTGACCGAGGGGGACAAAGTAACAGTATATTATGGTGCTGCTGATACCGTGGTTGCAATTGCCTTTGGATACATCTCAGAAATCATTGATTTTATGAAAAAGAATTCAATTTAATACAGTAATATAAAGTTTAGGAAAATAGGTTAATCATCTTAATTTTCCCTTTTTCTGGGAATTTTATAATGGTTTTCCTATTTTTAAACCAACTTTTAAACAAAAAAATCTCCGATACCTCTCTTATCATGAAAAAAGAACTGTTAATCTGCTTTTTTACAACCCTGATTTCTGTAGCCAGTGCCCAGCAAAATAAAAACGATGTTTTATCCTGGGTAGATCCTTTTATAGGCACAGGAGGACATGGACATACGTTTCCGGGGGCAACTACGCCATTCGGGATGATACAGCTGAGTCCGGATCAGAATACGAAAAGTGGTGACTGGGACTGGTGTTCCGGATATCATTACAGCAGTAAGACGATCATGGGATTCAGTCATAACCATCTTAGCGGAACAGGATGGGCAGACCTTGGAGATATTCTGGTAATGCCTACCGTGGGACAGGTAAAAATGGTGCCGGGATCAGAAGAAAATCCTGAAACAGGTTACCGTTCAAAATTCACCCATGATAAAGAAATAGCGTCTCCGGGATATTATTCCGTAATGCTGGACAACTACGGAATTAAAGCAGAGCTTACCGCTTCCCCAAGAGTCGGATTCCACAAATATACTTTCCCGAAGAGTAGTGAAGCCAATATCATTATTGATCCTACCAACAAAATCTTCGGAAATATCTACCATACTTTAGTAAGTGTGGAAGGCAATAATAAAATCAAAGGTTACTGCTACAGCAATGGCTGGGGAGGTAAACGGTTTGCTTACTTCGTGATGGAGTTTTCCAAACCGTTTAAGTCTTACGGCGTTTATGCTGACGGAAAAATCAAAAATGATGAAAAGATTGCCCTTGCCAAAGATGCTAAAGCTTTCGTAAGATTTTCAACAGAAGATCAGGAAAGTATCGAAGTAAAAGTATCTTTATCTCCGGTGAGCACAGAAAACGCGCAGGAAAACTTTGATACAGAAGCAACAAATGTTGACTTTGCAAAAGCGAAAGAAACTGCCCAAAAGACATGGAGAGATCTGATCGGAAGATTCCAGGTGACAGGAGGTACAGACAGCCAGAGAAAAATTTTCTATACGGGAGTTTACCATACCTTCATCGCACCCAACCTTTATATGGACGTGAATGGAGACTATGTTGCCGCTCAGGAAAATATGAATACAAAATGGTTCACCAACTACAGTACCTATTCTTACTGGGACGGATTCAGAGCAACCCATCCGCTATTGACCATTATGGATCAGAAACATACAAAAGAATTTGCCAATTCTCTTATCAGCAGATATACAGATCGTAAAGACCACATGCCAATCTGGGAATTGTGTGGATATGATAACTTCTGTATGCTGGGCTATCACAGTGCTTCGGTAATTTGGGATGCTATCTCAAAAGGAGTTCCCGGTATTGATGCTGAAAAAGCATTTGCTGCAATGAAAGATGCTTCTTTAACGGATAAAATGAGCAGCAGCGATGGTGGCGGAGGGCTTAATGATTATATCAAATTAGGCTATACCCCATCAGAAAACGGAGCTTCTGTTTCTGCAACACTGGAATATTCATATGATGACTGGTGTATTCAGCAGCTTGCAGAAAAATTAGGCAAAAAAGACGAAGCAGAAGTATATAAAAAACGTTCTATGAACTTCCTGAATACTTTCAATAAAGAAAATAATCACTTTTGGCCAAGACAAAAAGACGGGAAGTTCTTAGCAGATTTCACCCTTAACGACTGGAAAAAACTTCAGCCACACTGGGTTTCCGGAAATATCTGGGCTTATGATTTCTTTGTTCCTCATCAGATTGATGAAATGATGAATCTGTACGGAGGGAAAAAAGGATTTGAAGAAAAACTGGATAAAACCTTTACAGAAGCACTTCATATGGAAGGAGAACAACACGTAGATATCTCAGGATTCATTGGGTCTTTAGGATTTGGAGATGAACCGGGGCATCATGTTCCATACCTATACAATTATGCCGGAAGTCCTTATAAGACTCAGAAAATGGTAAAATATATCCGTGACAATATGTACGCAGCTAAACCTGATGGAATCGTTAATAACGAAGACTGCGGGCAAATGTCAGCATGGTATATCTTCTCATCACTAGGATTCTATCCTGTGACACCGGGCAAACCTGTTTATGCCATCGGAGCACCACAATTCCCGAAAGCTTCTTTAAAATTGGAAAACGGAAAAACGTTCACAGTAATTGCAGACAAAATATCAGACAAAAATATCTATGTTCAGAAAATGTTCCTGAACGGAAAAGAATACAAAAGCTGGGAACTGAATCACAGCGATATCATGAACGGTGGCGAACTGAGATTTGTAATGGGAAGCAAACCGGTAAAATAAGACTCATAAAAATAAACGAAACAAAAGTATCAATGGAAAGGAGAAATTTTATTAAAACAAGTGCACTGGCAGGAGCCGGATTGCTTTTTACTCAGAATGTTTTTGCTAAAAATTTAGTGCTGGACGATTTTCCTGTTGTCCGTGTTCCTAAAGATAAAAGACATTTTACCAGCGAATCCGTAGAAAATGCTATTGCAGCGTTTAAAAAGAAAGTAAAAAACAAAGAGCTAAGCTGGCTTTTTGAAAACTGCTTCCCGAATACATTAGATACTACTGTTTATTATACAGAAACCAGCGGAACACCGGATACATATGTGATTACTGGGGATATTGATGCCATGTGGCTTCGTGACAGTTCTGCACAGGTTTTCCCTTATCTGCAGTTCTCGAAAAAAGATGAAAAGCTGCACAAACTTATTTCAGGAGTTATTCATAAGCAGACCACATTCATCCTGAAAGATCCTTACGCCAATGCTTTCTATAATGATGATCAGAAGATCAGTAAATGGAAAGAATATGATCATACTGATATGAAGCCGGGAACCCATGAAAGAAAATGGGAGATTGATTCCCTTTGCTATCCTATCCGTCTGGCTTACCACTTCTGGAAGACAACAGGAGATACAAAACCTTTCGATGCCAACTGGCTGAAAGGAATTAAACTTACCCTGCAGACTTTCACAGAACAGCAGAGAAAAAATGATCTGGGACCTTACAAGTTTGAGCGTACTACAGCTTGGGCAACAGACGGTGTTCCTATGGGAGGATATGGCTATCCAACGAAACCTGTAGGGCTTATCAGTTCTATGTTCCGTCCAAGTGATGATGCTACTATTTATGGATTCCTGATTCCGTCTAACTTATTTGCAGTAGTAAGCTTACGTCAGGCAGCAGAAATGGTTTCTCAGATTAAAAATGAAAAAACATTGGCCCAACAGCTGAACAGCCTTGCTGATGAGGTAGATGCAGCCATCAAAAAATACGGAATTTACAATCATCCGGAGTTTGGAAAAATATATGCTTTTGAAGTGAATGGCTTCGGAAGTTATAACCTGATGGATGATGCGAACTGTCCAAGTTTGCTGGGACTGCCTTATCTGGATGCGGTGAAAGCTGATGACCCTGTGTATTTGAATACAAGAAAATTTGTGTGGTCAGAAAACAACCCGTTCTTCTTCAAAGGTAAGCTGGCAGAAGGAATAGGAGGTCCGCATATTGGACTTGACATGATCTGGCCAATGAGTATCATAATGAAGGCACTCACTACCAAAGACAAAAGTGAGATAAGATGGTGTATAGATACCTTACAGAAAACGCACGGAGGAACAGGCTTTATGCATGAATCCTTCCATAAAGACGATGCCAAAAAATTCACCAGAGAATGGTTTGCATGGGCAAATACCTTATTTGGCGAATTGTTATGGAAAACCTTTAACGAAAACCCTGAGCTACTGACATAGCCCACCCTTTTATATGGTTTATTCATCTGAGATTCCTTCCCGAAAAAGAAAGAGTCAGGGGAATGCTATATAAAATTCAGACACCAAACCACCTTAAAAAAATTATACAATGAAAAAAAAATCCATCTTTACCGCGCTGATTGCCATGATGCTTCAGTCAGGTTCTCTGATTAACGCACAACAGCTTAGTCCTACAGGAATATGCTATGTGGAAGTGAATAACAACAACCTCCTGAATGCAGGAGCGTACAAACTGCAGACATCGAACAGCTATCTGTTCAATGTTGTAAATATTTTTGCGGCCAATATTAATTACGATACCAGCCGTGGAAGAGCCTATCTGTATTCCAATAACAATGTTACCAAAGTTCTTACCAATGCAGATACCTACATAAAGCCACTTCAGCAAAAAGGAATGAAAGTAGTACTAACTATTTTGGGAAATCACCAGGGTGCAGGGATCTGTAATTTTCCTACCCGTGAAGCTGCAAAAGACTTTGCATTACAGCTTGCCAATACAGTGAATACCTATGGTCTTGATGGAATTGATTTTGATGATGAATACTCAGAATACGGAAAGAACGGCACTGGGCAGCCTAATGACAGTTCTTTTGTCATGCTTGTTCAGGAGCTAAGAGCATTATTACCAAATAAAATTATTTCATTCTATTATTACGGAGATGCCGCTTCAAGACTTTCCTGGAACGGAGCCAGAGTTGGAGATAATGTTAACTATAGCTGGAATGCTATGTACGGCACATTCTCTGCCCCAAATGTACCACCTCTTACCAAAGCACAAATTTCTCCAGCAGCCGTTTGGATGGGAAATACTTCCAATTCTACAACTACCAGCCTGGCGACACAGACTAAAAATGGTGGATACGGAGTATTCATGTGGTATGATTTACATGGAACGAATGAAACATCACAACTTTCAGCAGGAACCCAAACGCTGTACGGAGAGCCAACTGTCTTAAGCGGCACTTTACAGTCGTGGACACAAGGTACAAATTGTGATGCACCTATCGGATTGTACACAAGCAACCTTACAGGAACAAGTGCAAAACTAAACTGGTCTGCCGTAGGAACCAATACTTATGATATTGATTATAAACCTGCTTCTTCAACAACATGGACAAATGCGGTGTCAGCCACAAGCTCAACTTCTGTAACTATTTCCGGATTAACAGCTAATACGGAATATGACTGGAGAATCAGAACCAATTGCAGCGTGAAAAGTGCCTATATGTTTGCTCCAAGATTTACAAGCACTTCAGGAACAACGCCTACAGGTTCTTACGCATTATCTCTGGATGGAAGCAGTGAATCTGGAGCAGCCGGAAACCTTACACTGAGCGGTTCTGCATTATCTTTTGAAGGATGGATCAAACCTTCGTCATTCAAATCAGCGTCTCCATATATTTCATCTATCATGGGAACAGAAGTAAGCGACAGTAACTCTGCCTTCTTACGATTAGGAGATGCAGGTCTGGCTAATAATAAGCTTCAGTTTGTTGTAAGTATTAATAATGTACAGCAAAAACTGGCTTCCGCAACAGCCTTGAATGCCAATACCTGGTATCATGTGGCAGCTACCTATGATGGTGCCAATATGAAAATTTACATCAATGGTACTCTTGATGCAACTAAAGCACAGACCGGAAGTGTGAATTCAACAGGCGCATTCAACGTTGGATATTTATATAACACATCAAGAAACTTCAATGGAAAAATAGATGAGATAAGAGTTTGGAAACGCGCATTGAGCCAGACGGAAATCAGCCAGAATATGTGTAATGTTTCTATTCCGGCTACTTCACTGGCTGCTTATTGGAAGTTTAATGAAGGCAGTGGTTCTTCTGTTCAGGATACTTCCGGAAATGGTGTGACTTTAACGTTAACGGGTGTTGATTCTTCTAATTGGGGAACAGATGTACCATGTACAACAGGAAGTTCAGCATTCGCAAGGACGGCAGGAGGCCAAAAGGCAATAAATGTGGGAGAAACAAGCATTAAAAATCAGATAAAATTATATCCTAATCCGGTAAGCAAATCTTCATTATTGACAGTTTCTGTTCCGGATGAATACAGCAAAGGAAAATTAACGGTTTATGATTTTAACGGAAGAATCGTAGACACAAAATCACTGAATTCAGGAGACAATCAATACGAATTAAGCAGAATTCCTGCAGGAAACTATATCGTTCAGTTTGAATCTTATGATGGAAGCTTAAAACAATCCGAAAAACTAATTGTAAAATAATAACCCCAGTCATTGGGCTTCGGCCCAATGACTTTTCTACTACAAAATTGATATACTATGAGAAAAAAATCCTTTTTTATTCCCTTAATGGCCCTGATGCTTCAGTCAGCTCCGTTGCTCAAAGCCCAGCAGCTTGATCCTTTGGGAGTCTGCTATGTGGAAGTGAACAACAATAATATGCTGAATGCAGGCTCATATACTTTGCAGAATACCAACAGGCAGCTTTTTGATGTTGCCATTATTTTTGCAGCGAATATCAACTATGATGTTTCCAAAAACCGTGCTTATATTTCAAACAATAACAACGTTACCAAAGTCCTTAATGATGTCAATACCTATGTAAAGCCTTTACAGCAAAAAGGGATAAAAGTACTACTCGATCTTTTAGGAAATCACCAGGGAGCCGGAATTTCTAATTTTCCTAACCGGGAGGCGGCAAAAGACTTCGCTCTACAGGTGGCTCACACTGTTTATACTTACGGTCTGGATGGAGTAGATCTTGATGATGAATATGCAGGATACGGAAATAACGGAACAGGGCAGCCTAATAACAGTTCTTTTGTAATGCTTTTGCAGGAATTGAAAGCGGCAATGCCGGATAAACTGATTACATTCTACTACTATGGTCCGGCTACAACCAGACAAACTTATAATGGAGACTTAGCAGGAAATTATATAGATTACACATGGAACGCAATGTATAGTACATATAATGCACCTGTTGTTCCACCTCTTGATAAATCCAAAATTTCTGCAGCTGCAACTTGGATACAGAACTCGAATCCAAGCTCAACTTCTGCCACTACACTGGCCAGCTTAGCTACCAGTACAAAAAATGATCAATATGGTGTGTTCATGTGGTATGATCTGGCAGGAACCAATGTAGCCAGCTATCTGAGTACAGGTTCCAATATTCTTTATAATGAAAATACATTATTAAGCGGTCAGCTGTATTCATGGTCTCAGGGACAAACCTGTGATCCGCCATTGGGACTTGATGTTTCCAATGTGACAGGAACTTCAGCAAAACTGAACTGGACTTCCAATGCTTCACAGTCTTATAATATTGATTACAAACCAGCCAATTCTACAGTATGGACGAATGTGGCCAATAATTATTCAGGAAATAATATTGTCATCAACAACCTTACCCTGAATACAAATTACGATTGGAGAATACAGTCCAACTGTTCTCCTACATTAACAAGTACTTATATTTTTGCACCAAGGTTTAACTCCGGAAGTGGCTGCACTACGCCATCAGGATTAACTTCCGGAAGTTTCCTTGGTAATACAGCTCAATTGTCATGGGATGCAGGAAATGCAACTTCATATACACTGCAATACAAAACAGCAGCAGCTACAACCTGGTCTGAAATTCCGAATATTACAACCAACACCTATTCATTACAAAACCTGACAGCCAATACAAGTTATGTATGGAAAGTACAGGCTTCATGTGCAGGAGGAACTACAAGTGCCTATTCTGGAGAAGGATCATTCAACAGTGGTTTCGCTCCTGTTACAAGTCCTGGAGCAAGATCTCTTTCATTCAATGGAAGCACGCACTATCTTAATGCCGGACAATTTAATCTGAGTGGAAATGGCGTGACCTTTGAAGGTTGGGTAAAAGTAAATGCTTTCAAAACAGGCTTCCCGTATATTTCGTCAGTGATGGGTGTAGAAGTAGGAGATAACAACTCCGCAATGCTTAGATTCGGAGACGGAAATCTGGCGAATAACAAGCTTCAGTTTATATTGAGTTTCGGTTCATCACAGGTGAAACTTAACACGAATACAGCATTCAACGCCAATACATGGTATCATATTGCAGCCACTTATGATGGAGCAGCAATGAAGATCTATGTCAATGGTAATCTTGACGCAAGTTTTGCAGTAACGGGTAACTTTACAGCAAACGGAATCCTTTATCTGGGAAGAAACTATGACAATTCCCGTACAATCAACGGTTTCCTGGATGAATTCAGAGTTTGGAAAAAAGCATTAACACCACAGGAAATCCTGAGTAACAGCTGTAATGTTCCTGCCAACTCAACGGGGCTTGAAGCTAACTGGAAAATGGATGAAGGAAGTGGAATGGGAGCTTTAGATGCTACGGCCAACACTCATTTTGCAACCCTGATCAATATGACAGATGCTAACTGGAGAACAGATGTTGCCTGTGCTTCATCTCTTGCGGTAAAAGATGTTGAATCCGTAAAAGAGAGCAGTTCCGTTTACCCGAATCCTGTGAAACGAGGAAATGATATTCATTTTGCCATCAGCGACAGCTCAGCGAGTGAAGTAGCATTGTATGATGCTTCAGGAAAATTGCTCAAAAAACAGAATATTAATCAAAATAATAATGCAGTGAATACGCAGGATTTAATCAGTGGTACTTATATTTACAAGATTACATCTGCAAACAATAAAGTAATATCAACAGGTAAAATTATTGTGAAGTAACATTCAGATAATGAGATAATTACCATAGATAATAGTATAAAGTCTGAAATACAAAGCAGACAGACAGAGGTATACTTCTGTTTGTCTGTTTTTTCACTCACAGGGATGTCTTGAATTTAAAATAAAAAATAATGCAGAATATAGTAGGAATAGATATTGGAGGGTCACACATCACGCTGGCTCAGGTAGATCCGGAAAAACGTGAAATCATTTCATCAACCTATGTAAGAGAACATGTAGATGCTTTTGAAAATAAAGAAGTTATTTTCGCTGCATGGGTTTCGGCCATTGATAAAGTGGCTCATGATCTGGTAAAAGAAGATCTTCTAATCGGTATTGCAATGCCGGGACCTTTCGATTATGAAAACGGGATATCCCTTATGCAGCAGGGAAAATTTATTGATATCTATCAGGTAAATATTAAAGAAGAGCTGGCAAAAAGACTATCTGTTTCTCAGGAGCAGATTCATTTTGTAAATGATGCGGCTGCCTTTATGGAAGGAGAAGTATTCGGAGGTTGTGCTCAGGGATTTGAAAGTGCTTTTGGAGTGACTCTCGGTACAGGATTGGGAACTACTTTTTTCAATGGAGAATTTGCTACTGATGAAGACTTGTGGGATTCTCCTTTTAGAGATTCTATCAGTGAAGATTATCTGGCCACACGATGGTTTGTGAATCATTATAAAGAATTAACTGGAGAAGAAATCTCGGGAACCAAAGATTTGTTGGATAAACCCATAGAAATACAGACCAGAATATTTGATGAATATGCAGACTCTTTCTCAGAATTTATCTTGAAATATGTAAATCATTACAAACCGGAAGTTTTAGTTATAGGAGGAAATATTGCAAAAGCTTATCCTTATTTCGAGCAAAGATTTATTCAAAATTTAACAAAGAATAATATTAACTTGCAGGTTAAAATTTCGGCTATATTTGAAGATGCGGCCATTCTTGGAGCTGCCAGCTATGCATTAAAAAAGCTTATATAAATTAACAAACGAAACGATACAATGAAGTTTATATTTTCTACTTGCTTACTGCTATTACAGGCTTGGGCATTGGGTCAGAACATATCTCCCGTAGATTATGTGAATCCTTTGATGGGAACACAGTCCAAGCCTTCTTTATCCAATGGAAATACCTATCCGGCTGTCGGACTTCCATGGGGAATGAATATCTGGACACCGCAGACCGGTAAAATGGGTGACGGATGGGCATATACCTACGATGCAGATAAAATAAAAGGATTCAAACAAACACACCAACCATCTCCCTGGATGAACGATTATGGTGCATTTGCCGTTATGCCGGGAGTAGGTAAAGTGAAATTTAAAGAAGATGACAGAGCGAGTTGGTTCAGCCATAAAGCTGAGGTTTCCACGCCTTATTTTTATAGTGTTTATCTGGCTGATATTAACGTTACTACAGAATTTACTCCTACAGAAAGAGCCTCTTATTTTAAATTTGACTTTCCGAAAACAGACAGTGCTTACGTAGTTGTTGATGCCTTGAACAAAGGTTCTTACATCAAGATTTTACCGAAAGAAAGAAAAATCCTGGGTTATACAACAAAATATTCTACCGGGAAATATGATAATTTTAAAAACTACTTTGTTATTCAGTTTGACAAGGATTTTGAACTGACAAAAACCTGGAAAGATGATAAACTGGTTAATGATCAATTAGAAATTACCAGCGATCATACAGGTGCTGTAGTAGGTTTTAAACTTAAAAACAAAGAAACGGTTTATGCAAAAGTAGCTTCTTCATTCATCAGCTTTGAACAGGCAGAACTGAACCTTAAAAGAGAAATCGGAACCAGAAACTTTGAACAGGTAAAAACCGATGCTAAAAATATCTGGAACAAAACATTAGGAAAATTAGAAGTGAAAGGGGGAACTGATCAGCAGATGAGAACCTTTTATTCCTCTTTATACAGAACTTTATTCTTCCCACAGAAGTTATATGAGATAGATGCTCAGAATAAAATAAAGCACTGGAGCCCTTATAACGGCAAAATTGTTGACGGAAGAATGTTTGCAGGAACCGGCTTCTGGGATACCTTCCGTGCTTTGTACCCTTTCCTGAATCTTGTATATCCAAGTATCAATGTAGAAATGCAGGAAGGATTGGCCAATGCTTACAAAGAAGGAGGCTTCTTACCAGAGTGGAGCAGTCCGGGATATTCTGATATTATGATTGGAAACAATTCCGCATCCGTAGTAGCAGACGCTTACATCAAAGGACTTCGTGGATATGATACGGAAGCCCTTTGGCAGGCAGTAAAACACGGAGCAAATAATGAAGGACCAATAGAAGCTGTGGGTCGTGCAGGAGTAGGATATTACAACACTTTGGGCTATGTACCTTACGATGTGAAAATCAATGAAAATGCGGCAAGAACATTAGAGTATGCCTATGACGACTTTTCTATTTATCAGTTAGGAAAAGCACTGGGAAAACCGGCTTCTGAAATTGATATCTATAAGAAAAGAGCTTATAATTATAAAAACGTATTTGATAAGGAAACAGGTTTAATGCGTGGTAAAAACAAAGACGGTAACTTCCAGAAACCTTTCAATCCTTTCAAATGGGGAGATGCATTTACAGAAGGAAACAGCTGGCATTACACATGGTCTGTTTTCCAGGATATTGACGGTCTGGCAGAACTGATGGGTGGGAAAAAGAAATTTGAGGCGAAATTAGATGAGGTATTCTCATTACCTCCGGTTTTTGATGACAGTTATTATGGAGGTGTGATCCACGAGATCAGAGAAATGCAGATCATGAATATGGGTCAGTATGCCCATGGAAACCAGCCTATTCAGCATATGATCTATCTGTACAACTATGCCGGAGCACCTTACAAAACCCAATATTGGGCAAGGCAGGTGATGAATAAATTGTATCATGCAACTCCGGATGGATATTGCGGAGACGAAGATAACGGACAGACTTCTGCGTGGTATATTTTCTCAGCCCTTGGATTTTATCCAGTAACACCGGCAACGGATCAGTATGTGTTGGGTGCACCATTATTTAAAGAAGCTACCATTCATCTTGAAAATGGTAAGAAAATTGAAATAAAAGCTCCGGAAAATAATTCCGAAAATCTATATGTAAAATCATTGAATGTAAACAAGCAGCCTTACTCTAAAAACTGGCTTAGTCATAAAGAGCTTATAAAAGGAACTGTTTTAGACTTTAAAATGGATAACAAGCCTAATAAAGAAAGAGGTTCAGAGGAAAAAGATTTTCCCTATTCAATGTCAAAAGAAGAATCAAATAAATAATTTTAATTTAAAAATATAAGCTGTATGAATACAGAAAAAAAAGAAATATTCAATAGAGTAGAAAATATGCTGCAGAAACAAGGTTTTACTATCGCAGCAAAAGATGATACAAGACCATGGGGAGGCTTCTTTGTGATTGATGAAACACAGGCGCAGGATTTTGCCAATCAGTATTTTGACGGAATTGATGTAGATGGTCTTAGAATAGGAGGAAAGCTAAGCCCGAAAATTCTTATTGTTGCTCCGGAAGCAAGATTAAGCTGGCAGTATCACCACAGAAGAGCTGAAATCTGGCAGGTAGTAGAAGGAACGGTAGGAATCAAAAGAAGCAATACTGATGAAGAAGGTGAATTGGATGAATACGGTCCAAAAGATCAGGTGAAACTTCAGCAGGGTGAAAGACACAGATTGATAGGTCTTGCAGGTTGGGGTATTGTAGCTGAAATCTGGCAGCACACTGATGCGTCCAATCCTTCGGACGAAGATGATATCGTAAGAGTACAGGATGACTTTGGAAGATAAATAAAAAAATCAGCTTCAATTTTGAAGCTGATTTTTTTATTGGTAAGGAAGATTGAGGCTGGAAGATGGGAGCTCCTATAGATTTTCATAACTTTTGATTTCCTTCGTTATTATTGGTGAATTTTGCCTGCTGATGAGAAAAATCAAACCTTATAGGTTTCTGAAACCTATAAGGTTTTTAATTTAAATAGTAAAGTTTATATGCTAGTAATTTTCACAAATATGACTTTATCGGCTAACGGTACTTCCAGCTTCATTCTTCCAGCTTCCCGCCTTAAAACGTCACATCCAGTCCTACATAGAAATTAGCCTTCATGATCGGGGCATACACCATTCCGCCATCAAAATAATTTCCGAAAGGATTTTTAAAATCAACAATCGCATTTTTCTGATAGTAAGAAGTAAGGTTTTCACCGCCTACATAAGCTCTGATCTTTTTATTGAAATTTCTTGAGATCTGAGCATTAAGAACTGCATAAGATTCTGAATAGGCTGGTAACTGAAATTCTGCCGGATTAGTTGAAGTATCAGGAAGTCTCTGCTTTCCCACCCAGTTTAAAGTGGTATCAAAACTCCAAAATCCTCCATTATCATTCTTATTGGTAGCGTATGCTAAATTCACAAATCCTCTGTGCTTTGCCATGAAAGGAACTTCTCTTCTTCCGCCAATATAATCAGCCTGTACATCATAATATTTATAAGCTAATCTTACCTCAAGATTTTTTACAGGCATGAAATCCCACTGGGTCTGGAATGAATTTGCAAATGATTTTCCTTCCAGATTATAGAATGTCAGCTGCTGAGGAGATTTGTCAAGATCCACCAATACCTGATCCTGGAAATCTGTTCTGAAGAAATCAGCGATAATGCTCGATTTTCTTCCGAATAATTTGAATTCCTGTTGTAAGCTGGCACCATAGTTCCAGGCAATTTCAGGTCTTAAACTATAAATATTTCCTCCGTTGGGTAAAATATTAATTACTCTGTTTGATGCAAAATACTGCTGGCTTTCCGCAAATACATTCGCTGTTCTGAATCCTCTTCCTGCAGAAAGTCTTAAAATAGTCTGAGGTGTGAAATCATATTTAAAATTAAGTCTTGGTGTAAACTGTGTTCCTGCCAGATTATGAAAATCTACCCTTGAGCCTGCCACTAAAGTATATTTTAAACCTGTTAAAGTATATTCAGCAAAAATCCCCGGTACAATTTCGTTTCTTCTTATATCATCCAGCAAATACGTTTCTTTATAACCGTCATATAAGAAACTTGCTCCAGCTTTATACTTGTGATTGGTATTTCCAATGATACTTTCAAAAATTAAATTGGAATAATACGTATGCTGCTGTCCTGCATAATTTCTCAATCCAAAGAAACTGTCCTGTTGGTGATACACATACTGATTCATCCAGCCGATACTCTGGTAAGGTTTTCCTTTAAAAACATACCCTGTTTTATTCCAAACCTGGAATCTCGAAATGTCGATTCCTACCCCGTAAAAAGGTTGTTTGTCCTGAGAGAGTTTTTTATTAAAACCAATCTGTCCTGCCGTTCTTTCATCTCTGATAAAATTAATTCCAAAGTGAGATCCAAATCCTGACTTTTCAAGATCATTATAATTCAACAAATACGCTGCATTGATCTGAGTCCCTTTCGGTCTGTCCAGAAAACCATCATCATTCATATCTGTATTCCCGAAAGTTCCGTTTCCATGAAGAAGGAAAGTCTGTGACCATTTATCATTGATAGGGGAAACATTGGTAATATTCACTTCCGCTCTTCCATTGAAATCAGAAAAGAGGTTCAGTGATGTTTCAGGAGTCTTTGCATTCTTTAAAAGTTCAGTATTGATCTGTCCTGTGATACTTTCGTAACCATTCGTCACAGTACTTCCTCCTTTAGTAAGCTGGATACTTTCAATCCATCTTCCCGGAATAAAATTTAAGCCATATGCAGAAGCAAGTCCTCTGATTTCGGGTAACTGTTCTTTCGTTAAGCTGGTATATTTCTGATCCAGACCAAGCATTTTCAGTTGTTTCGTCCCAGTAACAGCATTACTAAAAGAAACATCTACCGTGGCATTGGTTTCGAAACTTTCAGACAGATTACAGCAAGCGGCCTTTAACAACTCTTTTTTATCAATATTAAAAACAAGTCCAGCTTCTTTTTTGCTCAAAGCAGTTGCAGCTTTAGAACCTGTTACCACTACACCATCAATATTTTTTTCATGCTGAGAATGATCCTCTTTAGCTGATGAAGTCTCGTGGTCTTTGTGATCTCCGGGTTTTGCTTCTTCTTCGTAATGTACCTTTGGATTGGCTTCACCAAAAGTAAAATCTCTGTCATACAGACAGCATCCCGGAAGGCTATTATATGTTGCATCCGAAGTCTTGTATTTTTCATTATCATGACCAGCATCAGCAATCGCCTTTAAAATTTTATCTGATGAGGTTTTTGACGGGTCAAAATTTAAAGTAACCGTTTGTTTTTCTGCATTCCATTCTGCAGTATCAGCACCTGCTCCTTTTGCTGCTTTTTCAATTCTGGCTTTACAAGAAGCACAGTTTCCTCTTACGTAGAACTCATTTTCTTTTTTATCAGAAATATTAGCACTTGTATGGTGATCATGATGTGTTTCCGCCTGAGATGGAAGATCTCTTTTGTACAGACAGCATCCCGGAAGACTATTGTAAACAGCATCTGTGGCTTTGAATCTCTCATTGTCATGACCTGCTTCAGCCACTTTTTGTAGAATGTCATCGGTAGATACCTTATCTGTTTCTAAAGTTAAGGTCTGAAGGTCAACAGAATAAACGGCTGTTTTTGCACCTGCTTTTTTGGCGGCACTTTCAATTCTTGTTTTACACATTTCGCAGTTCCCTTTTACCTTGAACTGGTTTTTTGAAAGTGTTTGAGCAGATATAAATTGTGTAAATAGGAATAATGCACCAAGTATAAACCTGGAAATAGTTAATTTCATTTTGTTTAAAGTTTAAATTAATTAAAAAACAGTCCATTAAGTAGTATAATGAACGCGCGATATTTTAATTAAACTATCTTAGGCGGCTGCCAGATTTCCTTTAAACGGTCTGAAAGATAGGGATCTGAATATCGAAACTGAGCATTCTTATTTGCTTTGTAATAAGACAGTTCCAGACGTAGATTTTTTGAAAAAGGGGTTTCAATAAAAGTATAGCAGGCAACGCATGACGAGCAGCAGTCATCATTACATGATTTTGTGTTATCATGTTTGCTGTCTTTTTCTGAAGAATGGCTTTTACAACAGTCACTCTTTTTTGAAGATTCTGCTTTACAGCATGTTTCCTGCATTGCTTGCGCATAGAAATTGTCCTTGGGAATTAAAAAAACTCCCAGGCAAAATACAATTGCAAGTAGGTGAAACAGCTTCATATCTGCAAAAATAAGAAATTTATGGCAAAGGATCACCAACTTTTAGAGAACAGCTGTGCCAAGGTTCTCCGTGTGCCGGGTTTAGTTTTGGTTTTTCTCCCATTGCCAGATTCTGTGCCGCTGGTGCAGGGGCAGGACTTGGAGTTGTCTTTATTACATTCTGCGCTGCCTGTGGTGCTGGAGCTGGTTTACTGTTTAAAGGCTGTCCTACCGGAATATCACATCGGTGGCCGGGTTGTCCGTGAGGAGGATTCATCCCTGGAGCTGTTTTTGCCTGTTTTCCGTTGTTGTCAAGGGTAATTTTTCCTGGTGATACCGCATTCGGATCAATCTGGACAATATTATTTCCGTTTGTATTTATATTTTGTGAGGCAGGAGCTGCTGTTGCAGGTTTACTGTTCAGAGGCTGTCCTACCGGAATGTCACATCGATGGCCGGGTTGTCCGTGTGGTGGATTCATTCCCGGAGCAGTAGCCAAAGGAGCGGGAGCAGAGCTGGATTGGATGCCTGCCTGATCCATCAGAGCAGTTTTTGAGGTGGTATTCAGTGCTACGTTGGGCTGTCCAGCGTTGGCTTCTTCTTTTAAATAAGTAGCTCTTTCGTCCTTTTTGCATGATGCAGCTAATAGTGATACGGCGATCAAACCTATAAATGTATTCTTCATATCCATGGGTATGAAACAAAATTAGCAAAACATTTTCAATTGTTTTGCTAATTTTATACTTATAATTTGATTTTTAGATTAATTTTTTACTAAAAGTCTGAATCCTTCTCCGTGAACGTTGATAATTTCCAATCCTTCATCGTCTTTTAATAACTTACGAAGTTTTGCGATATATACGTCCATACTTCTTGCGGTAAAGTAATTTTCTTTTTTCCAGATCTTTCTTAAAGCAAGATCTCTAGGCATGAAATCATTTCTGTGAATACAAAGAAGCTTCAATAATTCATTTTCTTTAGGAGAAAGTTTATATTCTTTATCACCTACTTTCAGCTGTCTCAGCATAGAGTCGAAGAAAATATTACTGATTTTAAACTGCTCCTGTTCCTCATTTTCCAATGTAGAGCTTCTCTGTAAAATAGCCTTGATTTTGTATAAAAGAAGTTCAGTATCAAAAGGTTTTGTAATATAATCATCCGCACCCAACTGGTATCCTTTCAAAATATCTTCTCTCATATTTCTTGCTGTAAGAAATATAATAGGTGTATTTTTATCAATCTTTTTTACATCTTCAGCCAATGAAAACCCGTCTTTTTTAGGCATCATTACGTCAAATATGCAGATGTCGAATTCATTTTCTGTAAATTCTTTAAGTCCCTGCTCCCCGTCAGTAGCAAGAGTTACTTCAAAATTATTGATTGTCAAATAATCTTTAAGTACTGCCCCGAAACTCTGATCGTCCTCTACTAATAATATTCTGTTGCTCATAACTTTTAATAATTAATAATTAACAATTAAGAATGAACTTCCTCACTCTATCTTCTATATTTTGATATTTGGTTTAATTTTTTATCAAGATGATTTATCATTCATCAATGATCATTTATATTTTATCCCATTGGCAGTTTTATCGTAAACGTACTTCCATTTCCTTTATGAGAGTCTACGATAATCTGTCCTTTGTGCAGTTCTACAATTTTCTTCACGTAGGAAAGACCTAATCCCTGTCCTTTTACATTGTGAATATTTCCGGTTTCTTCCCTGAAGAATTTTTCGAAAATTTTGGTTTTATTCTGAGTATCCATTCCCATCCCCTTATCGGAAATTTCAATGATATACCAGTGTCCTTCATTTCTTGTTTCCACATGTATTTCTGGTGCTTCAGGAGAATATTTATTGGCATTATCCAGCAGGTTGACCAGCATATTGGAGATGTGGAATTCGTCTATTTTAAAATTATAATGAGTGGCATTGAATTTCTGGGTAAGGGAACCGTTCCTTTGCTGCACAATAAGATTGAAAGACTCTGTGGTTCTTTTGATCAATTCTCTTACATTGGTCTCTTTTAAAAACAGTTCTACTTCATTTCTTTCAAGCTTAGACATATTAAGTACATTTTCTACCTGCTTTTTCATCCTTAAATTCTCCTGCTTGATTAATTCGGAATAGTATTTTACCTTATCCGGATTAGTCGCAATTTTATCATTAGCCAAAGAATCTGTTGCTACAGAAATGGTTGCTAGTGGTGTTTTAAACTCATGAGACATATTGTTGATGAAGTCTGTTTTTACTTCAGCAAGCTTTTTCTGCCTCATCATATAATTGATGGAAATAATATAAATTCCAAGAATAGTAAGAAGAGAAAGAAATGTTCCCAAAAGCATCGGCCAGTTGTTCATTGCCAGAGAATATTCTTTTTTAGGAAAAACCAATGCGAGGCTGTACAATGTATTTTTTTTGTCTGCAAAAAGAGGAAAGCTGTAGATGTTACTGTCTTTTTTCTCTTTATAAGCTTTATTCACAATGCTTGTAAGCTTGTTATTTCTGTCAAGAACTCCATATCCGAACTTAGCAGATATTCCTCTTATTTTGAGTTCTTTAGCGATCACGGAATCAAGCGTTTTCGGATCCACTCTTTTGGTAATAGGAAGATTATTTCCATATACTTTCACAAATTCTTTCATGGAGTAATCTCCAGTCTCAATCTCCTGATTGATATCTGTGGTAAGGAGTTCACGGTTGGTGGTATCTCTCTTTATTTTATAGGCAGCTTCGTCTGTATATAAAGTGGTCAGCTTTATAGAATCTCCTTTTTGAGAAATCGGAAGCTGTGTTTTTTCAATAATATTTTTAGAATAAATAATCTGTCTCTGAGTGCCGGAGTCTTCTACCTGTTGAATAGTAGTTAAGGATGGCTGTTTGCTGTTCGCAAGAATATTTTTTCTGAAGTCTTTATAATCCTGGTTCAGGTATTTGTCGGCTTCAATCTCTTGAATATTTTGTGAAGTACTTTCCAAAACTGCATACACTTTATTTGAAAAATCCTGTTCCAGTACGCCGTAATAGCCTTTCAACCAATAAAATTGGAGCGTCACAAAGACAATCAGTGAGATTGTCATAAACACTGAAATTATTGGGATGAATTTGTTATTCATTATTTAATTATATATGTTTTGGAAAAATGAATGTTAAAATTAATTGTTTTAAGACTTCATAAACAAAAAACGAGCCAAATAATTGTTTTATTTTTCTTAAAAGAGTGTTTTTTAACAATTATTTATGAATTATCCTTTACTTGTCATATGAAAAGTCCCTTTCAATAAATAAAGTGTTAACTTTATTAAAAATAAAAATATATGGAATCTAATATCACTTTCAACAAAGATTTTGATGCTGCCAGTACGTATGTCATGAAAATTTATAAGGCTGATGTTTCAACGGTATGGAACCATTTCACCCAATCTGAATTATTAGATCAATGGTGGGGCCCTAAACCCTGGAAATGTGAAACGGTAAGCCAGGACTTCAGAGAAGGAGGAATCTGGATGTATGCAATGGTAGGACCAAACGGTGAGAAAGGACCTATGTATGCTCAGTCTCAGTATGGCGAAATTACAGAACACAGAAGCCTTGACTGGATGAGTGCTTTTTGTGATGAAAAAGGAAACATCAATGAAGATTTCCCAAGGTCAAAATGGCTGATCGGCTTTACCGGAGTGGAAGAGGGTACCAAAGTGACCATTAATATCCATTACCATTCTCAGGAAGCGATGAAAAAGATCTTGGATATGGGATTTGAAGAAGGATTTAAAATGGGACTGAAACAATTGGAAGAACTGATCAGTTGATATATCTCATGTAAAAGAATGATGTCAGATGAATATTATAAGATAAAAACAGGACGCTCATGGGAGCATCCTGTTTTATTTATTTTTTATTGAATTGAATACTATTTCAGAATTACAATTTCTCTATACTGATAAACGTTCCGTCTGTAGGGACAATTTTGTAGACATCTGCAACCGTAAGAATAGAAACGCCTCCTGAAACCTGAACTTTCAACTGATCTCCTTTGTCAAACATGGAAAGAAATTCCATGGTTCCAACTCTGTTTGCGCCAGCTGTAATTAAGATCGCTTCATTTAAAGGAACGTCATTTCTTGCAAGTACGTTTCCGTTCTTTAAAGCCCTGAAAGAAATTGTTGGTGGACTAACGTGTATTCCTGAAGTCTTTACTTTTAAACTGATCAAAATTTTATAGAATCCGGATTCTTTAAAAGTAAAGTTATTAAAATTACTATTCACAATACCCTGAGGATTAATGATACCAAGTTTATCCGTATCCTGAGTGCTGTCATAAAACCCAAAAGGGACATCTTTTTCTCCGCAGCCGATAAGTACACAGGTTACAGAAGGGAAATTACTTTCAGCCATTGAAGGATTCATGCTGGCCCGGGTTGTTTTTCCTCCGCTTTCATAAAAAGTAGGTTTCCATTTTTCTCCATCATAAACAACTACTCTTTTAATATCCTTTTTGTAGAAGATCATTCCCTGCATGGTGGAATCGTCATTGAAATGATCGGGCTGGCTTGCGTTGTAAAGAGGCAGTTCGGTTTCATCATTTACTGTTGGGATCATCATCCCTTTAGAATTTGTGGCATTGTCTTCTTTATTGACAACACTGAACATTGCATTTGTACTTGGGCTGGCATGACTGCCTACTGTGACTTGAGAGAAAAGTAGTACAGTCATCAGGAAAAGGGTGAGGGTATATATTTTCTTTGTCATATTAGTTCAGTTTTTCAATATAGATATAAGTGTCTTTATCATTCATTTTAAAATTCACTCCGGTTCCGACGTTCAAACCAGTGTCGGCCTGGATTCCTCCTCTTAAACGGATCTGATCACCGGCATGAAGATATTTGGTGGTAGAAAAACTGTTCACAGAATTAGCACTGCCTGCTGTAACCACCAATCCATAAAGCAAGAAACTGTTTTCGTGAATTTTTTGCCAGCCTTCTCCCACTGCATTTACATAGAGTGCCTGCAGGGATACAATTGTAGCCGCGTTTCCGACAGAAAGACCGCCGGCGCTGCTTGTTTTCACTGATGGATTAATTCTGTAAAACCCATCGGCAGGAATGGTGATTTCTCCGTTGGCATTTACAGTAACACCAAGGTTGTTGATGTTATTTCTGTCAATATCATTTAAAATGTTGAACTGTAGAGTAGGGCGTCCGGTAATTCCGAGTACATTGGCAACAGTCAGATTAGCGGCATTTGATCCCAGAATACTTAAGTTTTTATAATTTTTAATACTCCTTTCGGTAGCTGCTATCCATCGGTAGCCGTCATATTTTACGACGTCTTTTATTTCTTTGTTATAAAATACCAACCCGTTGTCGCTGGGGTTATTCTCATACAGATCAGGGTGGGAGGCATTATAATTGGGTAATTCGGTATAATTTTCAACAACGGGAAGAATGATTCCTTTTTTACTTTCAACCTGTAACTGTGCCCTTGAATGTATTTTTTCAGGATTATCACCCATTTTCACCTGGGCATATCCCATGCTTCCCAGGGCTGTTAAAATAAATATATTGAGTGTAATTGCTTTTTTTGTCATCTTAATCACTTACTTTGGTAAACATTATTTCTCTTGGATAGAACTTGGCGATATTGACACTGGTTGCCGCTGTTAATGTAACAACTACGGATACAGTGGCAAGCGGAGAATGGATTCTTGAAACAATATAGTCGCCTGGGTTTAAACGGATTCGGGTTGTTGTAAATGCAGCCGTGTTAGTGTCTCCGCCAATTCCCAGAACTCCATAATAGTCAGGAAAAAATGTGGTTAATTTTACTTCATTATAACTGCCATCAGATTGTTTAAGATAAGCTCTTAGCTGATACTGTGGCCCACTGGTTAAAGAAACTGCACCACCTGTCTTGGATGGTACGTTTAAGTAAATTTCATAAACGCCTGCCTGATTAATAACGAATTTTGCATTGTCAAAGCTCTTGTCTGTATAGAGACCTCCTCCCGGGACAACCGCAGTTTCTCTTGTTATACCAAGATTGTTGTAAGATTGCTGCCCGTCAACAGGAGCGCTAAATCCAAGACCCACATGTCTTCCACATCCGAGAAGAACGCAAACGACACTTGTTTCTTCGTCAGAACTGGACAAAAACCTGGATTGTTTCATCTTAAAATCTGCTGCAGTAGGTTCATTGTTCCATTTCGCTCCATCATAAGAGTAAAATGTTGCATGTGTTTTCTCAAACATCATCATCCCTGTCATTTCTGCGTCGGAAGCTGGTGGAGCATTGAGCGGAAGGTTGTCAGGAGAAGATACTTCAGGAAGCATCATGCCGAAATTCTTGCCTCCGTATTTCCCGTCTACCTGTAAAATAGCTTTGTTATGAATTTCAACAGTAGGGTTTTTCGAAATTCCTACTTGAGAGAAAGCTAAATTAACAATGACCAACATCAAAGAGGTGTTAATTTTTTTCATGGTTTGATTTCTATTTAAATTTTAATCTGTTTTTTTTCAGAAGAATTTTTTACGAAATACATTGTTTTTTCAATTGTTTGGTTTGTGTAATTTTTTCCAAATTTTATCCTCCCCGGTTCATCATGTGAATCAGGTTTATCACTTGTATTGTCTTTTTTTCAGATTTAAGAATGAAGTATAAATCAGAAAAAACTGACCATAATATTCTGAGGGAAATTGGCCGCAGAAAAGGGCCAAAAGAACGTGGTCTTAGTGTGACTAAAATACAACTCTAATGTGGTACCATCCAATCAAAATCTGAAATATTGTGTGCAAGACATTTTATTTATAAGAAAGTGTTTTGGTAATGGTTTGGATGTGAAATGGTTTGAAATTTAAATCATAGTTTTATTTTTAACTTATTATTTAAATAATCACATTAATTCTGTTTTAAAAAAAATAGAGACAAGTTCTAGCTTGCCTCTATTTCGTTAATAAAGTATTGTTATTTGGATTGGTTTTGATAATTATTGGATGTAATATTTATCAAAAACTCTAAATTGGTGCATATTCAGCTTAAATCAATTCTTCTTCCTGAAAGTACTGAATAATCGCCTTTTTCATAAGCAAGGACTGCTCATTAGGCTTTAATTCGGGAAGTTCTTCCAGTTTGTCAAATTGTGGCCATCCATCTTCATAGTGTGTGAATTTATAATATCCAAAAGGCTCAAGCAGTCTGCAGACTGCAATGTGGATCAGATTCACCTTATCCTCTTTAGTATATTTTTGCTGGCCGCTTCCCAGCTCCTGTAGCCCAATCAAAAATAAAAGGGTTTCAATGGGCGGGTTCTTTTCAGTCTGGAAATTGTCTTCAAAGAACTGTTCTATTTTTTTCCAATATTCGGATTCGTTGATCATACTTGATAAATAATAAAATGATGATTGATAAATGATAAAGTCATTCCTTTAGCATTTTTCTGTATGAAGAAGTTACTTTCAGTATTTCTTCAGTTCTTGTTTTATATCTGTTAAAGTTGCTTTTTTATGAATTGCCATTTATTTTTAACAGGAATGCATATTCTAAAGCATCTTCTTTCAGAGATTCAAATCTTCCGCTTGCTCCTCCATGTCCGGAACTCATGTCAGTTTTAAAGACCAAAATATTGTCATCTGTCTTTAATTCTCTCAGTTTTGCTGTCCATTTGGCAGGCTCCCAATACTGCACCTGAGAATCATGGAATCCTGTAGTGATCAGCATATGAGGATAATCTTTGGCTTCTACATTATCATAAGGAGAATAGTCTTTCATATAATGATAATACTCTTTGTCATTTGGATTTCCCCATTCATCATACTCTCCGGTAGTTAAAGGAATTGTATCATCCAGCATTGTGGAAACAACATCTACGAAAGGGACCTGTGCTACAATTCCGTGGAATAACTGAGGTTCATAATTGACCACAGCGCCCACTAACAGTCCTCCGGCACTTCCTCCCATCGCGTACATATGTCTTGATGATGTATAATTCTCTTTGATTAAATGTTTTCCCGCATCAATAAAATCGAAAAATGTATTTTTCTTGGATAACATTTTTCCATCTTCATACCATTCTCTTCCCAGGTATTCTCCACCACGAATGTGGGCAATTGCATAAATAAAGCCACGGTCCAGAATAGATAATCTTACATTTGAAAAGCTGGCATCAACGGTGTGTCCATAACTTCCATATCCATACAGAAGAAGTGGAGTGTCGGCAGATTTTTTGGTGTCTTTATGATATACTAAAGAAATTGGTACTTTTGTTTCCCCATCTCTGGAGTCTGCCCATATTCTTTCTGAAATATAATTTTCATGGAAAAATTTTCCACCTAATACTTCCTGTTGTTTCAAGAGCTTGGTGGTTTTGTCCTTCATGTTATGCTCGTAAGTGGAGCTTGGCTGTGTAAGAGACGTGTAGCCATAGCGAAGAATCTCAGTGTCAAATTCAAGGTTAATCCCAATATAGGCAGTATAAGTTGGATCAGAAAAAGGTAAATAATAAGACTCCTGGGTCTTCTCATCAATAATTTTGATCTGAAGCAAACCTCTCTCTCTTTCCTCAAGTACCAGATAATCTTTGAAAATTTCAAAACCTTCCAGTAAAACTTCCGCACGGTGTGGAATAACGTCCACCCAGTTTTCCATACTGCAGTTGTCTATTTTTGCTTTTACAATTTTGAAGTTAATCGCATCATCAGCATTGGTAATAATATAGAATTCATCTTCATAATGCTCTACGGAATATTCGAGATCATCTATTCTTGGCTGTATTACTGTCCATTCTGCAAATACGTTATCAGAAGGGATAAAGCGATGCTCATCAGAAATAGTACTTGAACTTGCAATGAAAATATACTGTAAAGATTTTGTTTTAAATACGTTGACATCAAAAGTGTCATCTTCTTCGTGGAAAATCAGGACATCTTCTGAGGAATCAGTTCCTAATTGATGTCTGTATACCTGGAATGCACGGAGACTCTTATCTTTTCTAATGTAAAAAACATGCTGATTATCATTTGCCCAAACTGCTTTTCCTGTTGTATTTGGAATAGTGTCCGGCAGAATTTCTCCGGTTTTTAAATTTTTAAAATTAAGCGTATAAATTCTTCTTCCTACATCATCTGAAGAAAAAGAAGCCAGTTCATTACAAGGGCTTACTGCTACACTTCCTACTTCAAAAAATTCTTTGCCTTCTGCCAGAACATTCACGTCAAGTACAATTTCCTCCTCGTTGTCAAGGCTTTTGTGTTTTCTGCAGAAAATTGGATATTCCTTACCTTCTTCATAACGTACAATATACCAGTATTCATTAAAGAAGTAAGGCAGAGATTCATCATCCTTTTTATAACGGGCTTTCATCTCTTCAAAAAGCTCTTCCTGAAGAGCTTCCGTATCTTTCATGATGAATTCTTCGTAGGCATTTTCTTCTTCAATATATTTGATGACTTCAGGGTTTTCCCTTTCATTCAGCCAAAAGTAATTATCGATTCTTCTATCGCCGTGAGTTTCTAATATTTTTTCTATTTTTTTTGCCTGTGGAGCTTTCATCCTATATTTTTAATTGTTGTCGCCTGCTATATTTTACAGAGACGTTATATTCAATATTAATTCTTGTTCAAATATAAGAAAGGCTATCAAATTTTGATAGCCTTTATGATTATTATTGTAAGACAGGGTTATTTTTTTATGGTTTTAATGGTTTTTATGCTTCCATCTTTCATTTTGAGATTAATAAAATATATTCCGGTACTCAGATCTCCAAGATGAACTGGAGAAGAAGGGTTTTTAATAGTTCTTACCTGTTTTCCGGAAATATCTGTAACAGAAATGGATCTTACATTTGAAATATCTGAAATAGTCACCAGATCTGTAAATGGATTTGGAGATACCTGAATTTTGTTATTATCCTTAGATATTTCATTAGTAGATAGTACAGAGCTGTCATAGGCAGAAATTTGAAACTCTCCATTAGCTTCATCTGTTTTGGACTTCCATACGCTTATGTACAGACTAGCACCAGGGGTTTGGCCGGTTAAACTGATTTTAGAGAAAAAGTTTTGCCCATTGTCGTTATTACAGTCAATTTGGGTTAAAGAACCACAAGTTCCGCTATAAGCAGCAATTACGGAGTTGGTAAAAAGAGACCCTGTAACTCCCTTGGTTTCTATGGTAAGGGCTCCGCTAGAAGGAACAATGACCGTAAACCAGATATTGTCAACAGTATTGTACCAACAGGTAGGACCATTGCCATCTGTTGTCGCCCCCGCATTACTAGTGGTAATTGCTCCGGATGCAAAATCACCTGCAACAGTTAAAGGAGTGGCTCCTGAGCAGTTGTCATTGGCAGGTGGGGTAAATTCATAGGCTGAAACTCTAAATTCTCCATAATCAGCATCTACTCCATAATTCCAGACATTTATATATAATGTAGTGCCGGGAGTTTGCCCAGTTAGATAAATAAGAGAAAAATAACCTGTACCGGTGCTGTCATCACAGGCCAATTCTGTTAATGAGCCACAAACCCCATTGTAAACACTGAGTACAGTGTCATAAACTTCTGAACCTGAAGCGGGTCTTGTTTCTATAGCAAGATTTCCACTTTGAGGTACAACGGCCTTGAACCATACATTGTTACTGGCATTTGGCCGACAGGAAGGAGTAGTATTATTTGTGGTTGTTCCTGAGTTGGTGGAAGTGATGACTCCTGATGCAAAGTTAGTTCCAACAGGTAAAGGAGTTGCTCCTGAACAATTGTCATTGGCTGGCGGTGTATATTCGTAAGCTGCAACCTGAAATTTTCCATCATAAGAGCTTGATTGAACCTTCCATACACTAATATATAATGTGGTACCCGGAGTTTGCCCGGTTAGATAGATCAAGGAGAATCCACCTTGTCCGCTATATTTATTACAAGCAATTTCAGTTAAAGAACCGCATGTCCCGCTGTAAACATTAAGGGCTGAACTATCAAATAAAGAGCCTGGAGTCTGGCGTGTTTCTATAGCAAGATTTCCGCTTGGAGGAACAACGGCCTTAAACCATACATTATTACTGGCCATTGGCCGGCAGGAAGGAGTGCTGCTGTCTGTAGTTGCTCCTACATTGGTAGAAGTGATAACGCTTGAAGCAAAGTTGCTTCCAACAGTTAAAGGAGTTGCTCCGGAGCAGTTATCATTTATAGACAGCAATGGTTCAAACACTGATATTTGAAAAGGACCATTAATACCATTCGGGCTATATTTCCATGCACTTATATATAATGTGGTTCCGGGAGTCTGACCAGTTAAAGTAATTTTAGAGAAAAAATAGAGTCCGCTGCTGTTATCACAAGCAATCTCGGTTAAAGATCCACAGGTGCCACTGTAAATACTGAGGGTGGTATTATTGAGTTCTGAACCTGGGGCCTTTTGGGTTTCTATAGTAAGATTTCCACTTGGAGGAACTATGGCTTTAAACCATATATTGTCACTGGCCATTGTTTGGCAGGAAGGGAGGCTGTAGTCTGTTGTTGCACCTAAATTGCCAACAGTTATGGCTCCTGAGGCGAAGTTATTTCCAACGGCTAAAGATGTTGCCGCTGAGCAGTTGTCATTGACCGGTTGCACGGGATCATATGCTGAAATCTTAAATTGCCCATTGCTCATACTTATGTAAGATTTCTTCCATACACTTATATACAATGTGTTGCCGGGAGTTTGATTGGTAAGTGATATTAATGAATATTCACTTACACCGGAGTCATCGTCGCAAGCGATCTGAGTTAAAGAGCCGCATGTTCCGCTATAAACACTAAGTACAGTATTGTTAAACGGAGAATTCAGAGCTTCCCGTGTCTCAATTTTAAGCTTGCCGCTGGCCGGTACAACGACTTTGAACCAAACGTTTTCTACAGCAAAAGAATTACAGGAGGGTATAGCCCCATCTGTAGTTGCCCCTACATTGGTAGAGGTGATAGCTCCTAATGCAAAATTTGCCCCAACATTTAGGCTGATTGCTCCAGAACAATCGTCATTTTGAGCATTGACAAATACAATTGTTAAGAGAAATAAATAAGATAATAATTTTCTCATATTTTTTGTTGTTTCTGGCTTTTAGTTTTTTTTCAAATATACTAAAGTATTCTATGTGATACAATGACAATAGGTTGTAAATTGTGTTGTGAATTTTTATTATATAAGATATTTAGGAGAGTGTTTAACTTAAAATTAATTTTCGTTCAAATTTAGGTAAAAAAAAACCATCTTTCCTTTATTGAAAAGATGGTTGATGGTATTTTTATAATTAAAGACTATTTATGAAGTGCTTTAATATACTTTTCAAGGGCCATTGTCATAGAAGGAGTTTCCTTCGTAGGTGCCATTAAATCTACTGTTAATCCAGCTTCTTCTGCAGCTGCCAAAGTCGTGTTTCCGAAAACACCGATCTTTGTTTCATCCTGCTTGAAGTCAGGGAAATTTTGTTGTAGCGATTTGATTCCTTGCGGACTAAAGAAGATCAGCATGTCATAATCTTTAATGTTGATATCTGTAAGGTCGCTGCATACGGTACGGTACATGATTGCTCTTGTCCAGTCTGCATTAGATGCATCCATGGTTTTCACAATATCCGGACTCAAAACATCTGAAGATGGCAACAGATATTTTTCAGTTGGGAATTTTTTGAAAAGAGGAAGCAGATCTGAGAAGTTTTTTTCCCCAAAGCTGATTTTCCTTTTTCTGTACACAATATGCTTTTGAAGGTAGTTGGCAATTGCTTCCGACTGGCAGATATATCTCATTGTATCCGGAACGGCAAAACGAAGTTCTTCCGCAAGTCTGAAGTAATGGTCAATCGCATTTTTACTGGTAAAAATAATACCTGTATACTGCGTCAGATCTATTTTCTGTGTTCTGAGCTCTTTATTGTCAACCCCTTCGACGTGGATAAATGGACGGAAATCAATCTTTATTTTTTCCTTCTTCGCTATATCCAAATATGGAGAAGACTCACTAGGCGCTGGTTGAGAAACCAATATAGACTTTATTCTCATCATTGACATTTATTAAAAAAATAACAACTTCCAAAGCAATAATAATGGTGCGATTTGGAGGGTGCAAATATACAAAAATTTATAATACCATTTTTCGGGAAGAATCTTGTTCTTGTGAAATAAGTAGAAAAAAACTTTGAAAATGAATACAAAAGAAAAGAAACAAAAATAATACAAGAACATTTTATTTCTGTCTATAGGGAAGTAATAATGGGCTACACAAAGAATTATTAGCAAAAATGTGAGAATGAAATAAAATTTTGTGGAGGTAAAATAAAAAACAGTCCATTTTTTTCCGTCACCTATACTTTGATAAAATAAAAACCCGAATGTTGATTTTACTAAATAAAAAAACAGTACAGCCAGCAAAGTATACCCGAATTTATTAAGCTGATACCCAAAAAGCTGAAGATCGGCAATGTATTTCGGCACAATAGGAATGTACTGCGAAATTAAAACAGATAATGTGAGCGTCGTCACACATGAAGTGATGATCCAGCTGGGAAGGTTGTTACTCGCATCAAAATATTTTTGAAGCAGAAAATCTTTGAGACTGGCATCCCTTTCTATGACGTTCATCATAAAGACATATAAAAATATACAGCCCACTAGGATAAAGATTACCCAATCATTATTCTCAGGTATTCTTACATGATTGATGAAGTGTTGTGATGATGGCAAAATTTAAGTTTTTATTATTTATTATTTAACTTCTGATAGCACAATCCGGCACAGATTTTCCTGTCACCTGTTTCATATATCCGCAGTTAAAATATTTGCTCTCATCGATTTTACGTATTGTTTAGATCTGTTGAATAAAAGTTTCTGTTTCATCCGCTTAATCCCTGAGAAATATTTTTGCAAAATTATAGATTATTTTGTATAAAATAAAAAGGTTAAATAAACTATCTTTGCAAACTGAAATGAAAAAACTCGTCATTATCCCCACATACAACGAAAAGGAAAATATTGAAAATATTATTTCCGCGGTTTTTGCATTGGAGGATGACTTTCATATCTTAGTGGTGGATGACACCTCTCCGGATGGAACAGCAGAGGTTGTAAAAGAATTGCAGAAGAAACATCCACATTATCTGCATCTTTCAATAAGACATTTGAAAGACGGGTTGGGAAAGGCATATATTCATGGATTTAAATGGGCTATCGAAAATAAATATGATTACATCTTTGAGATGGATGCCGATTTTTCTCATAATCCCAATGACCTGCCGAAATTGTTTGAAGCATGCAGAAATGCAGATATGGCCATAGGTTCCCGTTACTCAAAAGGAGTGAATGTGGTCAACTGGCCCATGGGAAGAGTATTGCTGTCTTATTTTGCATCAAAATACGTAAGGTTCGTATTGGGACTTCCAATTCATGATACTACAGCGGGATTTGTCTGTTTTTCAAGAAATGTATTGGAAGAAATAGGATTGGATAATGTAAGACTGAAAGGGTACGGGTTTCAGATAGAAATGAAATTCAGAGCATTTAAAAAAGGCTTCAGAATTGTAGAAGTTCCTATTATATTTACCAACAGAATTTTAGGAGAAAGCAAAATGAACGGCGGAATTATCCATGAAGCAGTTTTTGGAGTGTTAAACTTAAAGTGGAAATCAATCATCAATAGACTATGAAACAAAGCATGAACAATTCTTTACAGACAGAAGAATATGTATATGCGAAGTTCCATCAGATCATTAAAAAATATAAAAAATAAACTGATGAAAAAGCTGATCTTTATTTTCGTTTTGCTGGGCATGTTTTCGTGCAGCGATTATATTGATAAGCCTAAAAATCTGATCGATAAGGGCGTAATGGCAGAAATCATTGCAGATCTTGCGATCAATGATCAGGCAATCTATGTATATCCTGATAAAAATATGGAAGCAGGAACAAGAGCCGTTCTGAAGTCACATAAAGTAAAATCTGATGACTTTGTAGAAAGCTTCAAATATTACGTTATCAAAGAAGAAATGGATGGGATCGCCAATGATGCACAGGAAATATTGCTGAAAAAAGATCCGAAAGCAGATAAATACGTAAAGGATAAACTGAAACAGAATGGAGCTGTAATACCTTTGGTAAGGTAAAACGTTACCGAAGCTTCTAACCTATAAGAAATCACTGATAACAAGGTGAATTAAAAAAGTAGAGAGATGAAATTTTTTAATATAGAAAAAACCTCTGAAGGAAAAGCAAGGGCAGGGGAAATTACCACAGATCACGGGAAGATTCAAACTCCTATTTTTATGCCTGTGGGAACTGTAGCAAGTGTGAAAACAGTTCATCAGAGAGAATTAAAAGAAGACATTAAAGCACAGATTATTCTGGGAAATACTTACCACCTTTACCTTCGTCCGGGCATGGAAACGATGCAGGATGCGGGTGGTTTACATAAATTCATGAACTGGGATCTTCCTATTCTTACCGATTCAGGAGGTTTTCAGGTATTTTCACTGGCGAGTAACAGAAAAATGACGGAAGAAGGTGCGAGATTCAAATCTCATATCGACGGAAGTTACCATATGTTTTCCCCGGAAAGATCAATGGAGATTCAAAGACAGATCGGAGCCGATATTTTCATGGCTTTTGACGAGTGTACTCCTTATCCTTGCGATTATAACCAGGCAAAATCATCTATGGAGCTTACCCACCGTTGGCTGAAAAGATGTATTGAATGGACTAATGATAATCCTGAATTATACGGATATAAACAAAGACTTTTCCCTATTGTTCAGGGATCTACCTATTCTGACCTTAGAAAAATCTCTGCAGAAGTAATTTCTGAAGCAGGAGCAGAAGGTAATGCGATTGGTGGGCTTTCTGTAGGAGAGCCTGAAGAAGAAATGTACAGAATCACTGATGAAGTGACAGATATCCTTCCAAAAGAAAAACCAAGATATCTGATGGGAGTAGGAACTCCATGGAATATCCTTGAGTCTATTGGACTGGGAATTGATATGATGGATTGTGTAATGCCAACAAGAAATGCAAGAAATGCAATGCTTTTCACATGGCAGGGGGTGATGAACCTTAAAAATGAAAAATGGAAGCGTGATTTCTCTCCTTTGGATGAATTTGGGACCAGTTTTGTGGATCGTGAATATTCAAAAGCGTATCTTCGCCACCTGTTTGTATCTAAAGAATATTTGGCAAAACAGATTGCTTCGATTCATAATCTTGCATTCTATCTTGATTTAGTAAAAGTAGCCAGAGAACATATTATTGCCGGAGATTTCTACGAATGGAAAAAATCTGTAGTACCGGTTCTTAGACAAAGACTGTAAGAGAATATGCTTAAAATTGTAGACAGATATATCATTAAAAAATACCTTGGAACTTTTAGTTTCATGTTGGTATTGTTGTCTATAGTCGTATTGGTAATTGATGTTCAGCAGAAGATTCCAAGAATAGAAAATGCCAAGGCCATTGATCCGAAATTGGATCTGACCTATTTCCTTATTCATTTTTATCCCTTCTGGATCATCAATCTTGTAGTGACTTTCCTTTCCATTCTGGTATTTATCTCAGTGATTTATTTTACCTCCAGGATGGCAAATAATACTGAGATTGTTGCCATTATCAGCAGTGGAGCCAGTTTTCACAGGTTTTCCAAACCCTATCTGGTAACCTCCATTTTTATCGGATTGATTGCCCTTGTGGTATACCATATGGTGCTGCCATGGGCTAATATTAAGAAAAATGAACTGGAAGCATATACCTATAATGCTGCCAATAAAGAAAAGATTTTAGGAACAGCTCCTGCCTCTTCACAGCTGAGCAAAACAGAATATATTTTTGTTGATTCCTGGAACAAAAGAGAAAAAAGAGGTTCTAGTTTTGTCTATCAGAAATATGATAAAGACAGAAAAATGACTTATGAGCTTAAAGCAAGTGAAGTGTATTGGGATAATGCAAAAAAGCAGTTTGTTTTAAATAATTATCTGGAAAAAACAATCAATAAAGACAATACTGAAAAACTCGGCAACGGGATAGAATTAAGGAAAAACTACGGGCACTCACCGGAAGAACTTTTCCCTAACGAACTTTTGGGACAAAATAAAACCACTCCGGAACTTTTAAAATTTATTGAAAGAGAAAAGGCAAGAGGAAACAGTAACCTGAACTCTTATCTGAATGAGCTTCATCAAAGAACATCAATGCCTGTTTCTATCATTATTCTGACATTCCTGGCACTTTCATTGTCATCACAAAAAAAGAGAGGAGGATTAGGGATTAACCTGGCAATAGGGATCTCATTAGCCTTTATTTTTGTGTTTTCATTTGAAGCCTTGAAAGTGGTTTCAGAAAATAAAAGTTTGTCTCCCGCTGTAGCAATGTGGCTGCCCAATATAGTATTTTTGCCACTTACCCTTTATCTGTATATCAAAAGAGCCAATCAGTAAAGTAATTTTACTTCCTTATGATAAAAGGAACGCATTCCGTCTTCCAGTTCAATCCAGAGTTCACCCTTTTCGTCTGCATTTCGGATGATGCCATTTTGTCGCTCTTTTTCAATCTCAAAGACAGAGATCATATCTTTTCTGAAAAGATTTGCATTGAATCTATCAAGGATTTCCTGCTCAGAAGGAATGGTTTTCAGTTTCTCAGACAAATATTCATGAAAATTTAATGAAACTTCTTCCAGGTCGAATTGACTGCCTGTCTGCGTCAGGAGTGATCCTGCATTGGATATTTCATCAAATTTGTCCTGAAGAATATTGATTCCTGCCCCTATGATGAAATAATTATTTTGATTAATTTTTTTCTTTTCTATTAAAATTCCAACGATTTTTTTACCTTTAAGGATAATATCATTCGGCCATTTGATTTTTACCTCTGATTCAGACAAATTGGCAAGGAAATCCCGGATAACCATTGCGGTATAGTAATTGAATATAAAATCGGAGCACAAGATGTTCTGAGTATTCACTGCCAGCGTATAAGCCAGGTTTTTTCCAGCAGTTTGAGTCCAGACATTTCCATACTGACCACGGCCTTTAGTTTGATTAAAAGTATGCAGTCCAATAAAATCTGAATTTTCGTAAAGTAAAAACTTTGATATTTCGTCATTAGTAGAAGAACATTCTTTCAGGTAGAAGAGTTGACTCATTTAAGAAAACTTTAAGACATTAAGAAGGTAAAAGTAAGGTTAAAGTAAAGAAAAAACAATAAATTTGCAGATTATAGTATTTTTTTAATGAATAAAACAGCAGAAAAACAAGCGTTAATAGATAAAATCGTTGAAGCTATCCAGGATGTAAAAGGAGAAGACATTATGATCTTCGATCTTTCAAACATCGAAAACTCCGTAGCAGAAACGTTCGTGATATGTAGCGGAAACTCAAATACACAGGTGGCTGCATTGGCAGGAAGTGTTGAGAAAAAAGTAAGAAACGAACTGCAGGACAGACCTTGGCACGTAGAAGGTACTGAAAATGCTATGTGGGTATTGGTAGATTACGTTTCAGTGGTCGTTCATATATTCCAAAAACAGGTACGTGAGTACTACGATATAGAAGAGCTTTGGGGTGACGCAGTCATTACCAAAATTGAAAATGAATAATAAAAATTTAAAAAGTCTAAATGAATAATAAAGGATTCAACTGGTTCTTTCCAATTGCAATCATAGCTCTTTTGCTTTTCTTTGGCTCCAATTTCCTTGGAGGTGATAGCGCAAAATCTATTGATGAGGATGGTTTCTTTAGAGAAATGCAGGCGGGGAAAGTCCAGAATATAATTATATACAAAGACATAGAGAAAGCTGATGTTTTCCTAACAAAAGAAGCAAAATCAGCAATGGTTTCCAAAGCTGGTAAAGAAAACAACCCTCTTTCTGCCTTCGAAATGGCTCCTAAAGCAGATTTTTCTGTGAAATACGGAGACCTTCAGCTTTTCCTTCAGAAATTTGAACAGGTCAAAGCCAGCAATCCGGTTATTAAAACAACAAAAGATTACGGAACAGGGAAAAGCGCATTAATGGACATCTTGGTTCCTGCGCTGGTTTGGATTTCTATTCTTGGATTATTCTACTTTCTCCTTTTCAGAAAGATGGGCGGTGGCGGAGGTCCTGGCGGACAAATCTTCTCTATCGGTAAATCTAAAGCGAAGCTTTTTGACGAAAAAGAAAGAATTCAGGTGACATTTAAAGATGTTGCAGGATTGGAAGGAGCTAAAGAAGAAGTTCAGGAAGTGGTAGATTTCTTGAAAAACTCTGAAAAATATACTAAACTGGGAGGTAAAATTCCTAAGGGTGTCCTTTTAGTAGGCCCTCCGGGAACCGGTAAAACCTTATTGGCAAAAGCTGTTGCAGGTGAAGCTAAAGTTCCGTTCTTCTCACTTTCAGGTTCAGATTTCGTTGAAATGTTTGTTGGGGTAGGAGCTTCAAGAGTAAGAGATCTTTTTGCTCAGGCTAAAGCAAAATCTCCGGCGATTATCTTTATTGATGAGATTGACGCTATCGGACGTGCAAGAGGAAAAAATAATTTCTCCGGCGGAAATGACGAAAGAGAAAATACACTGAACCAGCTTCTTACCGAAATGGACGGTTTCGGAACAGACGTAAATGTCATTGTAATGGCAGCTACCAACAGAGCAGATATTCTTGATAAAGCATTAATGAGAGCAGGTCGTTTTGACCGTTCTATCTATGTAGACCTTCCGGAACTTCACGAAAGAAGACAGATTTTTGATGTTCACTTGAAAAAAATCAAGCTTGATGATAATGTAGATAGAGATTTCTTAGCAAAACAAACTCCTGGATTCAGCGGGGCAGATATTGCTAATGTTTGTAATGAAGCAGCATTGATCGCAGCGAGATATAACCATACTTCTGTTACAAAACAGGACTTCCTGGATGCGGTAGACAGAATTATCGGTGGACTTGAGAAGAAAAATATGGCAATCAAGCCATCTGAAAAGAGAAGAGTTGCTTATCATGAAGCAGGTCACGCTACAATCTCTTGGTTAGTAGAACATGCATCACCACTTTTAAAAGTGACGATTGTTCCAAGAGGTCGTTCTTTAGGGGCAGCATGGTATCTTCCGGAAGAAAGACAGCTTACCACTACTGAGCAAATGCTGGACGAAATGTGTGCAACATTGGGTGGAAGAGCCGCAGAACAGGTGATATTCAACAATATCTCTACAGGAGCACTTTCTGACCTTGAAACAGTAACAAAGAGAGCTCAGGCAATGGTAACAATCTATGGATTAAGCCCGAATATCGGTAACATCTCTTACTACGACAGTTCAGGACAGTCAGAATATTCTTTCGGAAAACCTTATTCTGAAGAAACTGCTACTAAAATTGATGCAGAGATCAAATTGATTATCGAAAATCAGTACGAAAGAGCAGTAAGGATTTTGGAAGAAAATAAAGATAAATTAGATGCCCTGGCAAATAAATTGTTAGAAAAAGAAGTGATCTTCCGTGAAGACTTAGAAGAAATATTCGGAAAAAGAGCATGGGATCCGGAATTGACAGAGAAGCCTGTTACCAACACTATTCCTGAAAAAGATCAGCCGGTAGTAGTGGAAACACCTCAGATCAAAGAAAAAGAAGAAGAAAGCGAAATACAGGCTCCAGAAAGCCCGACACAGCTTTAATACTCTTAAAAAATATACCTTACAAAACCTGACAACTTCAAAATTGTCAGGTTTTTTCATATTTAAAGAGATATTTTGAACTCTATTGTAATTTATTTTCTATTTTTGTATAAAGTTGACTAAAAATAGATTAAGTTGAATTTATTCAAGAGGATTGTAAGCAAACTTACCAACCAGCCTGAAGAAGAGGACAAACAGAGCCTGGAGAAGCTTGGGGATTCGCTGAAAAATGCGGATCTTGACTATAAGTTTGCGCAATTATTTACGCATTCGGGGGGATTTTTTAATTATTGTGCAGATGAAGCGGAGGCTCTACAAACTTTAAATCAAATTATCAAAATAGAAGGTATTCACAACCTTTTCTGTTGGGATAAAGAACTTCAGAACTTTTTGAACGTTGTGAAGTCTACATATACTTCAGAACTGCAGCCGTCTAATGATGCTGCATTCATCACATGTGAATATCTGATCGCCTATGATGGCAGGATCATGCTTTCGCATAATAATATTCTTCATTATCATTCTTCAAGACTTCCTGATAGAATTATCATCATTGCCAATGTTTCTCAGATTGTAAACAACCTGAATGATGCTATGGGGAAAATAAAAAGAAACGGAAATATCAAGAACCTTACTTCCATCAGCGGAAGCCAGTCTAAAATGGACAGTTCTTCCAATTCCAATACAAAACTGTTTTTATTGCTGCTTGAAGATTAAGCAACCACTTCTAAATTTTAAATTTTGGATAAAAATCTCATTCAAAGAACCGTATCAGGTATAGTCTATGTAGCCGTCATTGTACTTTGTTCGACTCCACTGGGAGCGCAACTGTTGAACAGCATTGCCCCTGGCCTTATCAAACAGCAGTACCTTTTTTATGGCTTAATGAGTCTGTTACTGGTTGTTGGAACATGGGAGTGTGTCAAAATCATGAAGTTTGGTAACGGCTATGAAAAATGGGTGGTATATCCATTGGTCATTTTTATATTCTATATTTTTTCCAAAAGATATTTCAACCACGATTTCTTTTTTGATTTCAGGCTCAGTGAAATACTGGCACTGGCTCTTATTGGGATTGCTGTGGTTACTTTATTCAAATATCCCAACGAATTATACTTCGACAGCGGGAAACTTATTTTTACCGTTATTTACGTAGCGCTCCCATTCAGTTTTGCATTGGGGCTACCCAAGTTCTCCAGTTATAATGACAGTTTCTCTTTGGAGGTTCTGTTCCTGTTTATCCTGATCTGGAGTAGTGACACCTTTGCCTATCTGGTGGGGAAGTTCTTAGGTAAACATAAAATGGCACCTAAAATTTCTCCTAAAAAAACTTGGGAAGGATATGCAGGTGGCGTAGTGCTAACATTGGTTTTATCCTACTTTATTGAACATTATCAGCCTGAACTGAGAGGGAACTGGATGGTTGTAGGATTTTTGGTTGCTGCCTTTGCTCCATTAGGGGATCTGGTAGAAAGCCAATTGAAAAGAAATTTCGGTGTGAAAGACAGTGGAAACATCATTCCGGGACATGGTGGAGTTTTAGACAGGCTGGATAGTTTTATTATCTGCGTTCCTGTTGTATATTTGTACTTTATTTTAGAAAAATTTATTTAGTCTCATGAAATTACATAGAGAATCAAAAGGAACGATTACCGTTGCGACCCTGCTTTTTATTATTCTGGGCGCTCTAGCAATTTATTTCCTTAAAATATGGTCACTAGTGATCATCATGCCTTTGTTGGTTATTTACGGTTTAGTTTTCTGGTTCTTCAGGGTTCCGGATCGTAATATTCTGGATCACAAAGAAAACGTGATAGCTCCGGTGGACGGAAAAGTGGTAATGATCAAAGAAGTGGATGAAGATGAATTTATAAAAGGAAAAGCCCTTCAGGTTTCTATTTTTATGTCCCCGCTGAATGTTCACATCTGTAGATATCCGGTTTCGGGTGAAGTGATTTACAAAAAGTACCACCCGGGAAAATATCTGGTAGCATGGCATGAAAAGTCTTCTACAGAGAACGAAAGAACTACTGTAGCAGTACAGACTATGACCAATCATAAAGTTGTCTTCAGACAAATTGCCGGTTATGTAGCTAGAAGGATTGTTTTCTACTGTAATGAAGGCGATAAGGCAAAAGCCGGACATGAGTTCGGATTTATTAAATTCGGTTCCAGAATGGATGTATTCCTACCTTTGGATACTGAGATTATCTGTAAAATCGGAGATATTACAAAAGGAGGTGAGGATGTTATCGCCAAACTGAAAGAAAATTAATATTCTTATAATATATAAGCAGAAAAGAGAGCCTTTATGGCTCTCTTTTTTATTGGATGAATAAGGATGATCTGTTGATTTGAGTTTAACTACGCATGAGTAATATTGCGTATCAGGGAAAGAATACTTTTTTATTTGTATTAATAATTTTGCTTGTTTAAAAACACAAGCTATTTATATTTTTAAATGAGAGAGAACAAATAGATATTAATTTTTTTGAAAATGAGTTTTTATTTGATAATTTTAATGTTGGATTTTTAGTAAATTGTAACTGAAAAACACAAATCACACTCTTTTACTGCTAAAAATTACAGACCTATATTTTGTTTTGTGAGTTTTTATTTAAAAGCTATTAATATTGGGAAATTTATGCTATCAGTAGTACAGATGCCAACCTGAGCTTGTGAAAACATAAAAAACAACAAAATGATTTATAAGTTTTTCTTTAGGGTGATCAACGACGAAGCAGAGAACATGGATGATGATTTTGAAAGTAGTTATCTCCATCTTATTAACCGGTATCTGCTTTTATTGTTTTTCATATTCCTGTTTTATTCCATTTTTATTATCACTTTTTTCGGGGATATGTTAATCTCGATATTTCTTACCGTTATTACCTTTTTCTGGTTGTTTTTAATGGCAATAAAGGGTAAGACACGGCGATTCAGAAATGTGCTGAAAAGGGCTGTTATCTTTATATTTGTACTGCTGACCTTTATAGTAAGCTTTTTTAATATTTATACTTACAAAAATGCAGGGGTAGAGTATTTTTATTTTTGTCTTTTATTTGCTGTCCCATTCTTTCTGAACTATAAAAAAGATGCTTTTGTAATTTTCTTCATTGCTTTCATGATCAGTATAAACTTTATTGCATGTCTTTACTTTGATTTCGATTTCCTGCCTAAAAGCAGATTTATAGAAAAAGAGGATTTTAAAACAATAAAATTGCTGAATATTTTATTTTCCGTTGCCTCTTTCCTGATGGATATTGTTTTTGTCACTCAGAAAGACGCACTGATTCATGGTTTGATTTCCGATAAAAAAGAGAAAGACTCTACCATCAAGGATCTGGTGAAAACGAATACAGAACTGATGAAACACCAGATGCTGATCAATCATCTTTCAGAAGAAAACATCCAGGAAATTTTAAGTTTAGCAGAAAATAATTCGCCCATGTTTTTTGAAAAATTTCAGATATTTTTTCCTCATTTTATTCCTGATATTTTAAAAATAAATCCTAATCTCATTCATTCTGAACTCTATTTCTGTGCTTTGATGAAGCTTGATTTTGATACCAAGAAGATTGCACAGTGTACCAACCACAGTATTCGTGCTGTAGAGAGTAAAAAATATAGGATCCGGAAGAAACTGAATATATCCTCTGAGGTCAATATCAATAGCTTTTTGATTAAAATATAAACAAAATTCCGATTTTTGTTACTTATGCGTAGTGTTGAGTGCCGGGTGATGATATTTTTTGTTTTTCTTATCAATATTTTTACTTATAAAAACATTGTGATGAATATTAAGAACATTCATATTGGGAGCCTGATCCGGACCAAAGTGGAAGAGCAGCAGATTTCAATAGAAAGAATCTCCAGATTTTTAGACAGACCGGAAGATGATGTAGAAATGATGTATCAGGCAAAAAGTATTGATACGGATATTCTGATGAAATGGTGTAAACTTTTAAAATTTGATTTTTTTAGATTCTATACAGGTCATCTTATTTTGTATGCTCCACAGTCAAGAATTGATAACGCATTCAGAGAAAAAGAGAGCACTATGCTTTTCAGGAAAAGTATCTACACACAAGAGGTAAAGGATTTTATACTTAATAGAATTAAAACCGGAACAATGACGGCCAATGATGTGGTTGAAAGGTATAAAATTCCCAAGACAACTTTATATAAATGGATGAAAAAAATATAATATGATTCCTGATTACAAGCAGATTTATACCGATATTCTTGAAGAGAAGTTCCCTGAAAAATTAATAGATGCTGCCATCAGGCTTAAGCTGGAAACATTGCACTCAGCTATTGATATTCTTAAATTTAATCAACTGATTTTTGGAGAACCGGAATATATGGTTGGATTCAATAATCAAAGGCTGCGTTCTTATGATGAAGATTCTATCTTGAAAATTCTAAGATATCAAAAACAGAATGAGCTTACCAACCTTCAGCTTGGTAAACAGTTTAAAATAAGCAGAAATACAATTGCAAAGTGGAAAACTATTTTTAAAGTATAAATGATTTTGTGTTTTGTTTAATCTAATGACATTATTTTCTTTAATAAATGGGAAATAATTGTTATTACATTATTTAGATTTTGATTTTTTAATTTATGGTTGGGTTTTATTAAATAACTCAACTTTTTATTTGTTCTTTTTCAGAATTGTAAGTTATTGGTGTTTTGTGAGTTTTACTACGCGTGAGTAGTATTGCGTAGGGGAAATTAATTTGTAATTGTCTGAGGATGATAATTTTGTGACGGTCAAATGACTTAGTTGAAAATTTTACTCATTAAACAATATAACTTAAAAATGATGGAACCAAAATTTACAATTCCCCCAATCAAAGTCTTGCTGATAGCACTGCTATTTGCCTTTGGAAAATTTTATTCTCAAGCCAATAATGGAGCAGTAGGAATTAATACCACTACCCCTAATGCTAATTCTGTTTTGGATGTCATCTCAGGAAACAATAACAAAGGAATCCTTATTCCCAGATTAACTGAAGCGCAGCGAAATGCCATTACAATCAATCAGTCCAAAGATGATGGTTTGACGATTTACAATACCACAGAAGATTGTTTCAATTACTGGAGTCTTGCGGATAATGAATGGAAAAGTGTCTGCGGACAGATGGGGAAATCTGTTTTTACCATAGACTGTTCCACTTCAAAAGCAATGGGAAGTTATGTAAAAGGAAAAGAACTTACTAATTCCAATTACCTAAACATTGCTGTGAATGTAACAAAACCGGGTAATTATACCATTTCCGGGACTACTGCCAACGGATATAATTTTTACGGAACCGGAGTATTTCTAAATACAGGAACACAAACGGTACAGATCCCAGGACAGGGAGCTCCTCAGAATATCCAGACAGATAACGTGTCACTTGAAGCCAACGGAACGGCTGTTACCTGTACTCCTGCGATCTCTATTACGGTGCTAAGCCCTGCAGGAACATATACCATGAGCTGTGGAAGTGCAACAGTAAATGGAGTGTACAAAGTAGGAACAGCTCTTACGGCTTCCAATACGATTACTTTGCCTGTGAATGTGACGGCATTGGGGAGTTATACCATTACAACCAATACGGTTGATGGAATTTCTTTCAGTGGTTCAGGAGTATTTACTGCTACAGGAAATCAGAGTGTTACGTTGCAGGGCACAGGCTCACCTTCCTCCACAGCTGTAAAAACAATAACAATTACTTCTGACAGTCAGGGTGGGGTTTCAACTACATGTACGGTCAATGTAATTGTTGTTGTTCCAAAGAAAAAGCTTTTAACAATCGGAGCTGGTGCAAATGGTTGTGGATATAATGTATCAGGAACTTCTCCATCAGGTATGGTAACTAAAGCAGCAGCTAATTTTGGAACATTGGCCAACAGTATCGTAAAATACGAAGGGTGGGATCAGATCATAGACGGTACAGACAGTCCGAGTGCTGCACAGCTGACAACCTGGACAACCGGAGCCAATCCTGTAGATATTATTGTAATAGGATATGCATGGGGAATGAATGCTGCAGATGCACAAGTGTTAAAAAATTACCTGGCAAAAGGAGGTGTAATCGTTGCTTATTCTGAAAGTAACAGCGGAATGCAGAATCTTTTCAGAAATGTTTTTGACGGATCAGTAAATACCGGAAGTGTAAACAGTGCCGGAGCTATCTATAAACTGCCCATGACAAATGATGAAATCCTGAATGGTCCTTTTGGTGATATAAGAGGATTGCAATGGGGAGAAGATGCTTCTTCTACAACCTATGCAACAGGACTTCCTACAAGTGAAATTACAGTATATTCAGGAGATACAAACATCTCTACGGCTTCACCATCTGGAACTGTAGGTCGTGTAACTGCATTTAAACATAATACTTTAAACTTCATCTGGGTAGGAGATGGTGGATTCAACTCTCAATGTGGAACAGTTACTTCTCCAAATACCTCAGATACTATATGTCCGTTCTATGCGGATACTAATTATAAGCCAATTGCTAAACCAAATTATGGAAATGGTGCTGCTGCTTATGAAATGAATGTATACAACTCAATATTCTATGCCAACGCTTTAGCCTGGGCGATTAAAAAGGCAGAATTCAGTGGAATAAACACAAAATGATAAAAAGGGTTTTTAAAGAAGGCTCCGGTACGATGATTCGTGCCGGAGTTTTTTATTTTATATACTTTTTAATCTCTTCTGTAAGGTTTAATATGAATTCTACCGGGAGATCTTCTTCAGTGTCAATTAAGAGGATTTTAAACTTCTTTCTGCCATCCAGAATCAGCTCCGGATAATCCAGTTTGTCACCGTGGTAAAAGCTGATATAATGTTTCTTGTATTTTTTGCTGTAATAAAAATAACACAGCATTTTCTTTTTGTACTTGATAAACGGAAGCCCGAAACTGAATGTTTCTGTAATATTTTCCGGATCTGAAGCTAAGATAGAATCACGCAAAAATAAAAGAGTACTTCTTTCAGGCTCTTCGATTCTGTAGAAATACTCTTGTATAGGGTTCATTTTAATTGAATTAAAATATTAGTCGAAATTTTGAAGTTCAACAAGCTTGTTATACATTCCTTTTTTAGCAATCAGGTCATGATGTGTTCCTTGCTCTACAATATCACCCTTTTCCATTACTACGATCCAGTCTGCTTTCTGAATGGTTGAAAGACGGTGGGCAATTACCAGAGAAGTTCTGTTTTCCATCATTTTTTCCAGTGCATCCTGTACAAATCTTTCAGATTCCGTATCCAGTGCAGAGGTTGCTTCATCCAGAATCATAATTGGTGGGTTTTTCAATACTGCTCTTGCAATAGAAACTCTTTGTTTTTGACCTCCGGAAAGTTTACCGCCATCATCTCCGATATTTGAATCATATCCTTCAGGAAGTGTGGTGATAAATGCATCTGCATTGGCAATTTTTGCGGCAGCAATCACCTCTTCTCTTGTAGCATCAGGTTTACCCATCAGAATATTATTGTAAACAGAATCATTAAATAATACGGATTCCTGTGTTACCATACCTAGGAGCTTGCGGTATTCATCTAACTTTAAATGTTTGACATTGGTTCCGTCAATCATGATTTCTCCTTCAGAAACATCATAGAATCTTGCTAAAAGATTGGCAATCGTTGTTTTACCACTTCCACTTTGCCCGACAAGAGCAACTGTTTTCCCTTTTGGAATAGAAAGTGAAAAGTTTTTAAGAATCGTATGATCTTTATCGTAGAAAAAGCCAATATTATTAAACTCGATAGAATGATTTAATGTTGAGATGGAAACAGGGTTTGCTATTTCATCAATTTTCACATCAGCATCCAGAATTGCTAAAACTCTTTCAAGAGAAGCTTCTCCTTTCTGTACATTCGAAATTGACTGAGACAAACTTTTTACAGGAGGTAAGATTTGGAAGAAAATACCCAGGAAAACCAAGAAATCTGCAGGTGAAATACTTTGTTCTACAATGATTTGTTTTCCACCATACCAAGCGATAATTAAGAACGTAACCGAACCTAAAAATTCGCTCATTGGAGATGCCAGTTCCTTTTTTCTGCCTAATCTTATTGAGCTGTTGATCCATTTCTGCATTGACTGCATAAAACGGTTGTCCATTATTTTTTCTGCACTGAAAATCTTAATCACCTTGGTAGATTTCAATGTTTCGTCTACAATCGAGAAAATAGTTCCCATTTCATTTTGGGCTTCGTGAGAGTCTTTTTTCAGGCTTTTTCCTATTAAAGCAATCATAGTTCCCATTACAGGCAATACAAGAAGTGAGAAAAGAGTCATCTCAGTACTTAAAAAGAAAAGAGTCACCAGTGTGCTTATCAGCATAAAAGGTGCATTGATCAATTCAACTAAGCTTCCCAGAATATTACCTTCAACTTCACCCACGTCATTTGACATACGAGACATCAGATCTCCCTTTCTGCTTTCTGTAAAAAAGGAAACGGGTAAAGAAAGAATCTTTCTGTACATCGCTCCACGAAGGTCCTGAGTAACGCCTACACGATAATTGATCAGTAAAAACGAACCTAAATATCTGAAAAGGTTTCTCAGTAAAAACATAAAAGCTGTTATTACGCAAAGCCAAGCCAAAACATTAAGTGCTCCATGCTCAGTTACTAAACTCTGAACATAATAATTGGCATACTCTTTTGCGTAAGAGAAAAAATCTAAAATTTCTCCCGAATAAACAGGTGGTTTGCTGTATTTTTTAGCCTCAATGGTTCCGAAAAGCATTCCCAAAACCGGTAGAATAGTCCCTAAGGAAGCAATCTGAAAAACAGAATACATAAGGTTGAAAAACAAACTCCCATAGATGTATTTTTGGTGAGGTCTTGCGAACTTCAGTATTTTAATATATTGGTTCATTCAATGAAAAAATTGGATAGCAAAATTACGTAAAATTAAAAGATAAGACGTCCTTAATCCTGTTTTACTTTAATGGATAAGTTTCAAAAAATGTCTTTTTGTTACAACTCAGTGGTATTAAGCTTTGTTTTTTGAATAAATTAACCCTGGTGATGACGTGAGAACAGGAGATAAGAAGGTATTGCTGTTTAATAAAAAAAACCGCTGAAATAGCGGTTTTGATATAATAATCTAATTAAAAATTTACCTGGTCATTATACTTTGGAGCAAAATTTTTAGGGTTCAACTTATCCAAAGTTTTTCCAAAGTTATTGATGATCTGCGTCATATTATCAAAATCTACGATGTTGATGTCATCATTTTCGTGGTGATAATGAGAAGCTTTCGTCATGTCTACTGTAGAGAATGAATGGGCAATGATTTTCTTTTTTACAAAGCTTACATTGTCTGAACGGTAGAACAGCTGTTGTTTTGCATAAGGATCTGCATTGAGTTTTAATCCGTTTACTGCATTTTTATTGAAAAGTTCATCAAGATCAGAGAATCCGTCTCCTGTCATATATAATGCATTTTTTCCCCACTGTGATTCTGTGGCTACCATTTCAAAATTGAAAAGAGCAGTCATCTTATTATAAATAGGATCCAGATTTTTATCTGTGGAAATAGCTGTTGAACCTAACATTCCTTTCTCTTCGCCATTGAATGCCATAAACACCATTGAAAATTCAGGCTTTTTGTTTTTAAAATAATCGGCAATACCTACCAGAGTAGTAATTCCGCTGGCATCATCATCTGCTCCGTTATAAATATTGTCGCCACTTTTGTCACTGGTTCCGATATGATCAAAATGCCCTGAGAATCCAAGATACTGATCTGTTTTTCCCTTTTTGATACCACAGACATTGTATACCGTTTTCCCATTATAATCAAACGGTACCAGATAAGATTTTCCGGTGCAGTATTCCAGATTATTTTCTTTGAAAAGCTTGGCAATATAATTGGCTGCATTTTCATTTTCCTGAGTTCCGATTTCACGTCCCTTCATTTCATCCGATGCCAGTGTGGAAAGGACGGTTTTCACCCTTTCTTTTGAAACTTCCTGTGCAAAAGTGAATATGGAGAATAGTGATAAAGTAAGAAATGTTAGCTTTTTCATTGTCTTTTATTAAAATTTATATGATCTGTCGCGTTTACAACCGAAAAGTTGCATGAATGTACATAAATTAATTGATCTGACAGAGTAAATGATGTCAATAAAAGTATTGGATAAATAAAAAACAGCTCCTAAAAAGAAGCTGTTCTCACTCAAAAAATCGTTGTAAGGCTATCGAAGTCTGTCTACAGATTTTACGAGCCTCTCATCTTTACGGATGTAAATGTTTGCAATAAGCAGACAGATTACCGCAATTAATGGGAAAATCGGCTCAATACCCTTCTCAGGAAAATGAATTCCTCCGGATAAGTTTAGTAACCAGTACGCCAATACACCAATCAACAAAACGTTTATAATGATGCTGATGGTATTCAGCAAAATTTGTCTTTTTCTGTTTTTAAAACTAAAAATACTTAATGCTCCGGTAATAACCAGCACTATACAGCCGATATTAAGTAAAGGAATACTGTCTGAAATGACAACATCCTGTCCCGTTATAAAAAGGAAAACAGCAGCTAAAACTGCTAATAAAGTCCATATAGTTTGTATTCTCTGTAGCATTGAATATTAAATTCTTGGCAAAAATAACATAAATTTTGCACAATTCAAAAATAAGTGTAGATTTGCATTATACAATGTACTTGAAAACCAAAGTCGCCGGACTTACTTTTCTTACTCACAATTAATTACATTTTTACATAAATATGTTTAACATAGAAACGTTAAGGTCAAAATCCGTAACGGAACTGACTAAAATCTTAAAAGATTTGGGCGTTAAAGTTGCAAGAACAAGCAATGACAATGACAAGATCTTTGCTATTCTTGACTTTCAGGCTTCTAACCCTAAAGTTGCAAAAGATTATTTCAACGCCACAGAAACCACCAGTGTAACTACTGAAGAGGCCCCAGCAGATAAACCTGCTAAAGCCCCGGCAAGAAAAGCTGCCCCGAAAAAACCGGCAGCCAAGCCAAAAACAAACACAAATACAAATACAAAAGCCCCGGCAGAAGAACCTAAAGCAGAAGAAAAAGTAGAAGAAAAGGTACCCGCTTCTGAAGAAGTAAAACCGGAAGAACCCAAAGCTGAAGTAGCTGCAATAACAGAAGAGTCCGCAGCAAGCGCCCAGGCTAAAAAGAAAAGAAAAAGAGTTTCTACCAATACAGGTAACACAGAAGTATCTCAGGAAAAAACAGAAGCTCCAAAAAACACAGAATCTCAAGAGCCTGCTCAGGCTGATGAAAAGCCTAACAATCCTCAACAACAGGCTAACAGACCTCAAAAAGGACACAACCATCCACAGAACAGTGGAAACCAACATAAAAACCAAAACCAACAACAACACCAGCAGCATCAAAACCAAAACCAAAATCAGAATCAGAATCAAAACAGACATTCTGAAAAGGCAGAGGAGCAGCATGACCATAAAAAAGAATTCAATTTCGATGGATTGGTAAGTATTGAAGGTGTTTTGGAAATTTTACCGGATAACTACGGATTTTTACGTTCATCAGATTTCAGCTATATCTCCTCTCCGGATGATGTGTATGTATCTACAGCGCAGATCAGGAATTATGGGTTGAAAACCGGAGATACAGTGAAAGGTATTGTAAGACTTCCAAAAGAAGGTGAAAAATACTTTTCATTATTAAAACCTACAGAAGTAAACGGACGTGACCTTGCATTCATCAAGGATCGTGTTGCTTTTGAATATCTTACTCCGCTTTTCCCGGAAGAAAAATTCAATTTAACTGGAAGCGGATCTACCATTTCTACCAGAATTGTAGATTTATTTGCACCTATCGGAAAAGGTCAGAGAGCAATGATCGTTGCACAGCCTAAAACAGGTAAGACGATGTTACTTAAAGATATTGCTAATTCTATTGCAGCCAACCACCCGGAAGTATATATGATGGTTCTTTTGATTGATGAACGTCCGGAAGAAGTTACTGATATGGAAAGAAGTGTAAATGCAGAAGTTATTGCTTCTACATTTGATGAGGCAGCTGAAAAACACGTGAAAGTAGCCAACCTTGTTCTTGCAAAAGCACAAAGAATGGTAGAATGCGGGCACGATGTAGTAATCTTACTGGATTCTATTACAAGATTGGCAAGAGCATACAACACGGTAACTCCTGCATCAGGTAAAGTTCTTTCCGGAGGGGTAGATGCCAATGCTCTCCACAAACCGAAAAGATTCTTTGGAGCAGCAAGAAAAATCGAAGGAGGAGGATCTCTGACGATTATTGCAACTGCATTGATTGATACAGGATCTAAAATGGATGAAGTAATCTTTGAAGAATTCAAAGGTACTGGTAACATGGAGCTTCAGCTAGACAGAAAAATTGCTAACAGAAGAATTTATCCTGCTATTGACTTAATTTCTTCCAGCACCCGTAGAGATGATCTGCTTCTGGACGAAGTAACTTCTCAGAGAATGTGGATCTTCAGAAAATATCTTTCTGAAATGAATCCTGTAGAAGCTATGGAATTTGTAAATAAGAACATCAAAGGAACTCTCAATAATGAAGAATTCCTGATGTCTATGAATAAATAAATTTAATTTAATATTGTTAAATGGAAAGCACGGATCATTTGGTTCGTGCTTTTTGTTGGTTGTAAATAAAAAAAATTAAAACTTAATTCATTCTAAATCAATGTATCAATGTTAAAGATTTATTAAAGTAATCTACAATCCTTGATAATAGCTTAAATATTGGCTATTTTTGGGTTATAACATTAAAAATAAAGATTATGTCATTTGAATTACCAAAACTAGGATATGCATATGATGCATTAGAGCCGACTATTGATGCAAGAACTATGGAAATCCACCATACAAAACACCACCAGGCATATATTGACAATTTAAATAAAGCAATCGAAGGAACTGAACTAGCAGGAAAAACGATCGAAGAAATCTGTCAGACAGGAACTGATAAGCCGGCAGTAAGAAACAATGGAGGAGGACACTTCAACCACTCTTTATTCTGGGAGATTTTAACTCCAGGAGGAAGCAAGGAGCCAGTAGGAAATGTAAAAACTGCTATTGAAAACTACGGAGGTCTTGAGAAATTCAAAACTGATTTTTCTGATGCTGCTAAAACAAGATTTGGTTCAGGATGGGCTTGGTTAGTAAAAAATGCTGACGGTTCTGTATCTGTTTCTTCTACACCTAACCAGGACAATCCATTAATGCCTGTAGCAGACGTTAAAGGAACTCCGGTTTTAGGATTAGACGTTTGGGAGCACGCTTATTATTTAAACTACCAAAACAGAAGACCTGATTATGTTTCTGCATTCTTCGATGTAGTAAACTGGGATAAAGTAGAAGAATTATTCAATAAATAATTTTCAGCTATTATAAAAATGAAAAGGTTCAGAATTGCTCTGAACCTTTTTTGTAGAGTATTATTTAAAATTTACCTTATCGCATCACTGCCGGATAATCCATTCATTCTGAGTTTATATTTCCAGTTCACATATACGAAAACCTGATATAACTTATATTCAAACTTGATCCCGTAATTTTCCTGAGGATTATAATCTATCCCGGATTCTATGATATTTCTGTATCTCCCGGAATTATAATAACTGTTCCATTCGTTCACCAAAAATGTGTTTTTCGTCTTCAGATAAGATTCTGTATACTGGCTGATGGGTTTGGCAACGGCACTCAAAAAATAATCAAATTGCGTATCGATGACCGTAAGATCCCATTCTCCGTCTTCGTTTTTAGAAGGCTTCATTTCATGTTGCTCTTTATCTTTCTTTGGTGTTTCCTGAGAAAAACAGCTGTAAGGTATCAATGCTATCAATACCAATAAAATAATATTTTTCATGATTAAGGTATTTACATAAAAAAAGCACTCCAATAAGAGTGCCTAACTTTTTTACGGTTCTTTCTGGAGAACTACAAATGCCGGGAAGTGGTCACTGTATCCTCCTGTGAACTGGTCTCCATTCCAGGATCTGAATGGATACCCTTTATAATTTCCCTCTTTATTAACTAAATAAGCCGGTGCGAAAATTTCTGTTTTGTATACAGAATATTCTTTAGTTACCTGATCTGAAATTACATTTTTAGAAACAATAATCTGATCAAACAGGTTCGGTGCGTCCTGATAGGCAAGAGATGCCACTCCTTTCTTATATAAAGGATACATCAGATTAAGGTATGGTGTTTCTTCACTTAAATCTTTAGGTGCTGCCTGAGCTTTCAGGTGGTTTTTTAAACTTGGGCTTACGGGATCATCATTAAAGTCACCCATTGCAAAAAGCTTCGTTGTTGGGTCTGCAGCTCTTATACTGTCCATCTGTTGTTTCAATAAAGCTGCAGCAGCATTTCTTTTAGGTAAAGAAATTGCTTCACCTCCTCTTCTTGAAGGCCAGTGGTTCATAAAGAATGCCACTTTTTCATTATCTAAAAATCCTGTTACAACAAGGATATCTCTCGTATATTCTCTTCTTCCGTTGTCACCGTATATTTTCAGTTCTTTTTTTAATGAGTTGGTAGGAGTGAATCTTCTTTTCTGATAGATCAATGCAACGTCAATTCCTCTGTAGTCATAAGAGTTGTAATGAATGATTCCGTAATCATATTTCTTTAAAGCAGGTTCGTTGATAAGATCCTGGATGACCTGTCTGTTTTCAACCTCAATTAACCCAACTACTGCAGGAGCTGTTTTGGTATACTGTGCTCCCATTTCAGAAATTACTTTGGCTTCGTTGGCCAATTTTGCTTTGTAAATTTTAGTTCCGTAGTTCTTTGCGCTTTTTGGGGTAAACTCTTCAGAACCACCTTGTTCTCTCACTACTTTTTTACCAATTAAAGCACCATCACTCCATGGCCCGTCATATTTTTCAGCTTCCAGAAGTTTGATAGAATCTATAGGAATACTTCTGTGAAAAGCAGGATTTTTAATGTCTTTGGTTCCATCAATATAATCCGCTGAACGGATAGTGTCCCACAGGTTTTCTACATTTAAAAAACCTACGGTAGCTACTTTTCTCAGTTTTCCTTGTTGCTGTGAAAATGCCATGATCGAAATAATGACGGCAAACAGACTCGAAAATCTCTTCATCTTAGTTATTATTAATACTATTTAATTTACAAATTTACTTTTTTTAATTCACTGCATTTTAAATATTTGTAAATTTAAAAGCAATTATTTCAATATCATTTATATAATGATTCTTAAAAGCTTGCAATGTTAAGGAAAAATAGGGTTAAAAAAGTTGTGAATTACAAAATTTGATTAAATTTGTGCCCCCAACTTTTAAACTGTTGAAAATTAACAAGAAAAGTATTAAAAAAATAAATATACTCATGATTAAAAAACTATCATTAATCTCTTTATTTACTTTGCTGCCTGCTTCATATTATTATGCGCAGACAACAGTGTATGCGTATCTTAAGGATGCGGATGGCAAGCCTGTTGAGCAAGCAAGTGTAGATTTAAAAGGAGCAGGAAATGATGCAACGGCAGACAAAATCGGTTATTTTCAATTTACTGACTTGATGCCGGGACATTATCAAATTATGGTTACAAAGCCCAATTTTGAAACTAAAATTTTTGAATTTGATGTAACTACTAATGAGAAGAGAAAAGATCTTGGAGTAATTACTCTTTATTCTGCATTGAGTGGTGCAGATCAGGGTTTAGCTATTGTGGAGGATTCAGGAGAAAGTGATGGCGGAGGTGCACAGCAAACTGCAACTGTAGGATTACTACAGTCTTCTCAGGATGTATTCAACAGAATTGCAAGTTTCGATTTAGGACCATACTGGTTCCGCCCAAGAGGAATTGATAGCAGAACAGGTGAGAATATGATCAACGGGATTTCTATGGCCGCTGCAGATAATGGAGACGTAGACTTCAGTACCTGGGGAGGATTGAACGAAATTACCCGTTACCCGGAAATTGCAGCTAACCATGCGCCTTCCGAATATGCTTTCGGAGGAACTACCGGAGTATTTTATAAAAATACTAAAGCCAGTGAGTACAGAAAAGGAAGCCAGCTGACATACTCTCTGACCAACAGAAATTATATGAACAGATTATCTTATAGATTTTCCTCCGGAATGAATAAGAATGGATGGGCATTTACCGGAATGATTGCAAGAAGATGGGCACAGGAAGGGATCCAGGATGGTACTGCTTATGATGCATACAGTGGATATATTGGTATTGAGAAGAAATTCAGTGATAGCCATACCATGACTTTAAATGCCATAGGTTCTAAATATGCAAGAAGCTCTTCAAGTCCAAGTACTCAGGAAGTATATGACTTCAGAGGAGTTCACTACAACTCTTATTGGGGATGGCAAAATGGAGATAAAAGAAATGAGAGAGTGAAAAGAGGTTTCCAGCCAATGATCCAATTGCAGGATTTCTGGAAAATCAATAAAAACTCTCAGCTATGGACCTCTGTTTCTTATCAGTTTGGTAAAGAGTACAGCTCGAGATTGGATTGGTACAGAGCTAATAACCCGTCTCCAACCTATTACCGTAATTTACCAAGCTATTGGTTAAACTATAAAGATCCGTCTCCGGAGCAGACTGCCAACATCGGAATTACGAGAGATTGGTGGACCAATGATGATCAGTCTCATACACAGATAAACTGGGATAATCTTTATAATGCCAACAGAAACGTAGAGTACAATGCTATGTTTGGAGGAAGAAGAGCCGCTTATTATCTTGTAGATGACGTAAAAGATGATAAAGTATGGAATCTGTCTACTCATTATACTTATAACTTTAGCGATACATCCCGTTTCATTTTAAACTTATCTTACCAAAATTACAGATCTGAACAGTACAGAGAAGTAAACGACCTTTTGGGTGCTGATTTTGCACTGAATATGGACCCGTTTGCATCCAATACAACAGCTGGAAGTGTTTGGGGTAAGTTTAATACTAGAGAAAATGATACTGATGTTGCTAAAAGAGAAGGTGATAAAATAGGATACAGTTATATTTTCAGAAGACAGGAATTTAAAATAAACCCTGCTTTCAAATTCTCAACAGGAAAATTCGATGTTTTTGTTTCCGGATTATTTGGTTATACTACAAACAGCAGAGAAGGTTTATTCCAACACTATCTGTATGAGTCTTCTTACGGAAAAGGAGCAGACCAAAACTTCTGGAATGCAGGGGTTAAAGGGCAGGTTACTTACAAGATCAATGGTAGAAACTTTTTGGTTTATAACGGAGCTTACTTTTCACAATCTCCTTTCTTAAATGATATTTATTTTAATACAAGAGTAAGTGGTGTTACCACTCCGGGAATCAAGAACGTTGTTGTTGATGCCAACGATTTGAGCTACGTAATTTCTACTCCGATTGTAAAACTGAGATTGACAGGTTACCTTGTTAACACTCAAAACGAAACAAGTGTACAAAGATACTTTGCACAGGGAGTTAAGTTGACTACTCTGACCGAAAGCGGAGATCAGACTCCGGTACAGGATGGTGCTTTCATTACACAGGTATTGGCAGGAGCCAATAAGAGAAATATGGGTATTGAACTTGGAGCACAGGTGAAAGTTACCCCAACTTTGACAGCAAGTGGATTATTAAGTGTAGGACAATATACTTATACTAATAACCCTACTGTTTATTTTGCATCTGACGCTGTTGGAACATTCAGAGAACTTGACGGAAACGGAAATATCGTATCTAGATCTTATACCAATATGGGAGAAGCTACACTTAAAAACTACAGACAGGGCGGAACTCCTCAGGAGGCATATACATTAGGCCTTCGTTACAGCAGCCCTAAATACTGGTGGGTGGGAGCAACATGGAACTACTTCGGTCACTCATTCCTTGATCCGTCTCCGGTAACCAGAACAGACAGATTCTATACGAACCCTAATACACCGGGAGTACCTTATGATAACGTAACTGAGGAAGAGCTTGCAAGAATTCTGACTCCTACAAAATTACCTTCAGCATTCTTCTTCAATGTGAATGCAGGGAAATCCTGGATGATTGGTAAGTATTATGTGTTGGTGTCAGCATCTGTAAATAATATCCTTAATAACAGAAACTTTATTACAGGTGGATTTGAGCAGACGAGAAACGTCAACTATACTGACTATGCTAATGATTATGACAGCGGAAATATGGTATTCGCTCCTAAATACTGGTATAATCAGGGTAGATCTTATTTTGTTAACCTTCAATTCAGATTCTAAAAAAATTAAATTAAAAATCGAAAACAATGAAAAATATATATTTTAAAGCGGCGATCTTTACAGCCATTTCAATGCTGGCGTTCTCGTCTTGTGTAAAAACTGATGATTATGACGTGCCGGAAATCAAATGTACTAACAAATTTGCAGCGGCTAACCACCAGTTATCTGAGATTACAACCATTGCAAAAGCAAAACCTGGTGAAGCCGATATCATTAAAGAAGATTTCATCGTAGAAGCTTACGTTTCTTCAAGTGATGAATCCGGAAATCTTTACAAAATGATGTTCCTTCAGGATAAGCCTGAAAACCCGACACAAGGTATTGAGATTGACATTGATGGTGCAAGCCAATATCTTGATTACCCAGTAGGAGCTTTAGTAAGAATCAACCTTAAAGGATTGATCGTTCAAGGAGTTAATGGAAACATTAAAGTAGGTACTTATGATCCTAACTATCCTATCGGTAGAATCAACCCAAGTAAAGTTTCAAATTACATGGCAAGAGTTTGCGACGGACAGAAGCCTGTAGTAGCCGCAATGAAACCATTAGAGTTCAACTTTATCTCTGATGCTCTGAAAAACGGTGCGCACATTAATCAGCTTGTGAAAATAAAAAACGTTCAGTTTGAAGAGCCTGAATTGACAAAGAACTTTGCTGACGAATCAGCTACAGGAGACCGTTATATTACGGATAAAAAAGCAGGAAGATTAGATCTTCGTTTCAGTAACTTTTCAACTTTTGGAAAATCTCCGATCGCTCCTAAATTTGAAAAAAGTGGTGATATTGTTCTTGTTTTAAGCCGTTTTACAAGCTCAAATAACGCGACGGTTTTCACAGATCAGGCTTATATAAGAGATCTTAATGATATTAACTTCCCGAACGCCAGATTCACGCCAGGGGAGCCGGAGCTTCCATCTGCTAATGCCGTAAATCTTTTCCCAAGCTCTGATTTTGAAAACTGGGCATCTTTCCTGTCAAGTTTAAATAGCTTTGGGCTTATGCCTTATGCATCTCAAGGTATTGGTTTGGGGTATAACGGGACAAATTCTCTTCAGATTAAAGGGACACCTGCTAATAATGACTATGTATTTACAGCGAATGCTGCGTCAGGAATACCAGCGACTCCAAAGAGAATTACAATGTATATCAAAGGTACTGCATCAGGAAAATCACTTTCTTTCAATGTATACAGAGCAACACCACTAGCTCCTAATACGTCTGCTTTCTATACATTCAATTTAGGAACATTCTCTACAGGTGCTACTTTAAGCCCTGAAAGTACTAATTCATATACCGGGTCAATCAATACGAATGGACAATGGAGGCTGATTGAGCTTACCCTTACAGGTCTTACCGATCTTAACATTACTTCTGGAAAAACTATGTTTGCCCTAAAAACAGGAAAAGACGGAATATATGATCTTCAGATTGACAATATCAAAATTGAGTAATTCATTAGGATAAAATATATTCTAATATACTTTATAGAAATCGGGCAGCTCGTACGAGCTGCCCGATTTTATTTTAATATTTTTTGATTTCAAAAAGCCCAAGAATTTATATTTTTAAAAACAGTTTTAAACCAAGAAGCTATATTTTATATGGAATATTTCATTTATGCTTTGAATCATACCTATACCGATGATTCTCATACAGATACTAAATTTCTGGGCTTTTCCAATAGCCTTGAGGATTTGGAAGAGCTAAAAGCAAAAGCCATTCTTATGCCTGGATTCAGGGATTATCCGGATTGTTTTGTTACAGATTGTTATATACTGGATAAAATACATTGGAATGAAGGGTTTGAGGAGGTAATTGGTGAAATAGGACGTGACTATATTGAAAAAGGAGATGTAATAGATGAGAATCACATTTCAATCAAAGAATTAGGTTTAAATACTGTTTTCAGTGTCAGCCATTATTATACAATACACACTTTTTTGGATGACGAAAGATATATCGGAGTATTTTCATCTTTAGAAAAAGCAGAAAAAGCCATCGAAGAATTGAAAAGTAAACCAGGTTTTAAGGATTATCAGAATGATTTTAATATCAGTGAGCTGGATCTTGCAGTGCTTTTATGGAATAGTGGATTTGGGACCGTTTAAAAAACAAAAACCACCGCATCAGCAGTGGTTTTATTTATTTTCGTTTACTTAACCGTAATTGTTGGATCCCAGTAAAAGTAACCGTACAAAATCTGTTTGTTACTGTCATTCGGGTCTAAAATGTAAAGTCCGAACTGTACATAGAAGTTCTCTTTTCCAGTAGATCTAACTTTTGAGTCAATACTGGCAAAGCTGATATCTGCAGAGGTGGCCGGGAGGCCATTTAAAGAATTTACATCTGGTACAGCAGCTTGCTTTCTTCTCACAGAATTGTATACGAAATTATTAAAAACCTGATCTCCTGACCAGTATTTAATATTATAAATAATAACTGCATCATCCGAATTCTGGTAGATGGATGTTCCTCTGAAAGAAACTGTATCTCCGGCTCTTGCGCTGAAGTTCAAGTCAGCAGAACCCTGTCCTGAGATAGCATTGGCATTGGAAACAATCATATGCTGGCTGTTATGGTCAATTCCTACAGGTCTGTTTGGATCCGTACTGGGGCTTTTATAATTTGCTCGTACATAATCCGTGTCAATTACGATCAGGACATCTATTGCCTGACTCGATGATTTAAGTGTTGCATCGTCCATGATATTTCGTTTTTAGTTTGGTATTTCTTACTCATTTGGCTTTTCAGATTTCGCCCCGTTATTAAAGTGATTCCGGCTTCACGTTTGGTTGTAATTACAATACAAATGTACATTGCTGATAATGAAAATGTTATAGTGTAAATGCTGAAATTCACAGTTAAGTATTTGTACGTAATTAATCTCTTTAATGTGACTTGTTTGTGTTTCAACAAAAAAATACCCTGAAAATTTTACTTTCCAGGGTACCCATTTTATAATGGTTAAATCTAATTCACGTTAAAAAGAAACCTCATTCACTTCTTTTCCTCTTTGAAAGTTCATTGTTTTCTGGCTGCCTTTGTAGGCGATGTTCACCAGATTGATCTGCTTAGGAAAAGCGCTTAAAAGGATCGTATTTTTAATCTTTAAGGTGTTGATATCTGAAACGCCTCCGGTTTCAAAATACACCCATACAGTTTCTCCACTGACCTGACTTCCTGTGAAGGTTATCGTTTTAGGAGCACCATTGACAAACACATCAAAATTATTGTTCACATATTTTTTTACCTCCGCTTCAAATCCAGCCGTGTTGGGGTTGATCTTGATGGCATCAGAGATGTGGCTTGTATTCATTTTTGTGGTAAACTTCAATGTCTTGCTTCCATCAACATAATCCACTTTGGTCATTGAAGAGAAAAAGTCTACATACATAAAACTCATTAACACAAAAAATGTTAAAATTCCTGATATATATAAAAGTTTTTTCATCTTAATTAATAGATTTACAATCATACTTGTTAGTTATAAGTCACAAATAATATGCCAATTAAAAATTCACATTCACAGAATACTTATCATAAAAGGCTTTAATATGTGCTACAGCCTCGTCAGCGGTATCTACCACACGATAAAGATCCAGATCATCTTCAGCAATCATTCCTTCTTTTAACAAAGTTGCTTTGAACCAATCCAATAATCCTCCCCAGAATTCACTTCCTACCAGAACAATGGGAAATTTTCCTATTTTGTTGGTTTGAATAAGAGTCATTGCTTCAGTAAGTTCATCCAAAGTCCCGAAACCGCCCGGCATTACTACAAAACCCTGAGAATATTTTACAAACATTACTTTTCTCACGAAAAAGTAATCAAAATTCATAGAATAAGATTTATTGATATAAGGATTAAAGTGCTGTTCAAAAGGAAGATCAATATTCAGTCCGATAGATTTTCCTTTAGCGTTGAAAGCTCCTTTGTTTCCTGCTTCCATAACCCCCGGGCCGCCTCCGGTAATAATTCCGAAACCTAATTTGGTGATCTTTTCCGCAATATCCACGGCCATTTCATAATATTTGTTCTCTGGCTTCAGTCGGGCAGAGCCAAATATAGAAACACATGGGCCAATCTTGGCTAGTTTTTCGTAACCGTCAACAAATTCAGCCATGACCTTGAAGACCATCCAGCTGTCTTTGGCGATTGTTTCGTCCCAGGTTTTTTGTCTGAAACTGTTATGTAGTTTTGTTTCGTTAATGTCAAGTTCCGGATTTATTAAACTTTCATCTCTAGTTCCATCAATTTCCATTGCAAAATTTATTTAAAGTGTTTTTCGGCTTCTGTTACAGATGAAGGTCTTCCGACATCGATAAGAATACTGTCATGTACAAAACCGTGTATATGCTCGGTCTGCATAAGGTCCAGATATTCTTCCATAACAGAAAATTTGCCTGTTCTTTTTATTTTTTCGAAGATCGTAGGATTGATACAGTGAATTCCGCTGAAAGCAAGAGCTTTAAAGCCTTTGTTGAATTCAGCCAGCCTTTGTTCACCAGTTTGTACATTCAGCCAGCCTCTCAAAACCATATCATCATTGAAAAGGAGTTTTCTCGAGCTTTCTCTGTCTGAAACCGCTAAAGTAGCAAAATCTTTTATCTTTTTGTGATATTCCACCAACGCATTGATGTTCAGGTCAGTGAGGATATCCGCATTCATGATTAAAAAATCTTCTCCATGATCAAGAAATTTTCTCGCAAAAATCAAGCCACCTCCTGTTTCAAGAAGTTCGTTGGTTTCATCAGAGATTTCAATCCTGCATCCGAAATTATTATTTTTATTTAAAAAATCAACAATCTGATCTCCAAAATGATGGATGTTAATCACAAAATCCTTTATTCCGAAACTTTTCAGATAAGTAATATTTCTTTCCAGAAGAGGAATTTCGTTTACTTTTGCCAAAGCTTTCGGATGATGATCTGTAAACGGTTTAAGTCTGGTCCCTTTTCCTGCTGCAAAAATTAGAGCTTTCATAATAGTATAGGTAATGAATGGTTGGTAATGAGTAATATAAAAACTAATGTGGAAATTATTGATTGCTCATTACTCATTACTAATGTTCAGTTGCGGCTGTTCATCGTGGTGAAGGGTTATCTCAGTTCCTTCAGGATATTTTTCTTTGATAAATTCAGCAATTTTTATAGCGGAATATACCGATCTGTGCTGTCCACCTGTACATCCGAAGTTGATTTGAAGATGTTCAAATCCTCTTTCAAGGTAGTTGTCGATATTGATAGAAACAAGGGATTTTACCAATTCTAAAAACTTTGGCATTTCCGTTTTTGTCTCCAGATATTCCTGAACTCCGATATCATTTCCGGTTTGTATTTTATATTCTTCAATTCTTCCGGGATTTAAAATTCCACGGCAGTCAAAAGCAAAACCGCCTCCGTTTCCTGAATTATCTTTGGGAATTCCTCCTTTCTTGTATGAAAAACTGTGTATCTCGATGTGTAGCATATTCTTTCTTTAAATTTTTAAACCATTAAGGTTCATTTGGTTTTTAAGGTAAGTTAAGATTTTGATAAATCAAAATTTAGTCAGGAAGTTCTTTAAAAAAATCATTAATAAAGGGTTTCATTGACTTGGTAATATTGTTGGTAAAAAAGTTAATAAGAAGACCTTGTGGCTTTTTAAGAACATTCATGTAAGTAACTTAATGGGTTGAATTAATTATTTCTTCAATTTTTTGTTTTGCCTTCTCTGATGTCAACTGTTGAATTACCTTCTTCAGCTCCGGATAATGATTCATCTGTTCCCATGACTCTGCAAATTGTGTAATATTCTGAATCCCTTTTTCAAGGCTGGCCATAAAATGCTGTTTTCTTTGAATCAGTCCCCGGAATCCGTAAGCTCCCAAAACCTGTAAAAATCTCATCATCTGAATAGGCCTCACCGCATCTTTTAGTTGAGTTCTTATTTCAGGATTTTCAAACAGCTCTATATAAAATTCCAGCATTTCCTGTTTGAAATCTTCTGTGAAGTTGGCTTTAGCCTGAAAAAGAAAAGAGATGACGTCGTACATTAACGGGCCTTTCATTGCAGACTGGTAATCGATGAAAGAAACTTCATTCTTTTCATTTACCATGATATTTCTTGCCTGGAAGTCTCGGATCATGATTCCTTTAGGCTCAAGATTTTCAATGAGTAATGCGATCTTTTTGAATTCCTTTAAAAGTGTCGATTTGTTGTATTCAAGCTCCAGAAAGTCGGCTACAAAGTTTTTAAAATAATAAAGATCATGAATCACTGGCAGTTCATCATAACTTTCATACTCGAAGGTTTTTGAAAAATCAATTTTTCCCTGTGTCTGTGTCTGCATTTTGAAAAGACGCTCCAAAGTCTGTTGTACCAAAGACCTTACGGCGGGAGATTGCTGTTCTCTTGTAATGACCTCCGAAAGGGTATGATGTCCCAAAAATTCCTGGATGTACATTGTTCTGTCATCAGAAACAGCAAGAATAGAGGGGGTATTAAGCTTTAAATTTGAAAATACTTCGGAATAGTAAAGAAAGCTCTCATTTTCCGGAATATTTTCATTGTACGTGATGATGTATTTTTCAGTGCCGGTAGTGGCCAGGAAATTTACTCTCGCAGAGCCGCTTTGAGCTAATGTGACAAATTCGGAAGATTTTTTACCCAAATGGTTTTCAAAAAATCGTTTTGCGTTTTCAGAAGTCATAATATGGAAACAAATATACTAAATTAACATGAGTTGGGAATTATAGTTTAAAGAATTGAAAATGTGAAGAGAAGAGACGGTTGTAATGAGGGTTTTAAAGAAGTGTTGAATATTTATTTTATGGAGTGTTTTAAAGAAAATTTTTCAGGTTTATATACATAATCGCAGGATCTGATTGGTGTTTTTTAAGTTTCTCAATTCAAATTCAGGATATTACAGTCTAATTTTTATCTTTGCAGTATGCTGAAAGACTTTAAACCTGTTTTAGGTATCTTATTGCGTTTCATTATTATTTACCTGGTATTGCTTTTTGCCTATCAGTTCTATCTGAATGGCGGTAAAGATTCCGGGTTGGATTCTTTTTCAAGAATAATTGCCAATCAGGTGGCTGCTTTGCAGAATGCCATAGGTTATCCTACGGAACTTTATGATGATGTAAAGAATGAGCAGGTTTGGTTTTATGTTAAACAACGTTATGAGACGAGAATGGTGGAGGGCTGCAATGCTGTTTCTGTTATCATTCTGTTTGTTTCTTTTGTTTTTGCTTTTTATAAAGGGATAAAGACCTTTGTCTTTGTTGGAGCAGGGTTGATTATACTGTACATAATGAATCTTCTGAGAATCGTAGGATTGAATATCGTCATGACAGATCATAAGGAATATGGTAAAATGTTCCATGATTTTATTTTTCCTGCCATTATTTATGGAAGTGTCGTTGTACTTTGGCTGGTCTGGATTAAATTTTTTGCATTAAAACATGAAAATTCTTAGTTGGCTTCTGGTTTTAGCAGGAATCTGCGGGTTGATAAGTGTAAGAGTTCTGGAGGGGACTATTTTTTATGACCCGTTTCTAGATTACTTTCATGAAGCGAATAAAAATATTGAATTCCCCGGATTTGAATGGGGAAGGCTGATTGGCGGACATTTATTTAGATTTGTTTTAAATCTTTTGTTTTCCTGCCTGATTATCTATGGTTTATTTAAAAACAAACAATGGACATTGCAGGGTGCTGTGATGATGATCATTGTATTTATGATTTCTCTTCCAATTTATCTGTATTGTATTTCTGACAGATTTGAGATAGGATATCTTTTTTCTTTTTATATGAGAAGATTTGTAATTCAGCCATTAATTATAATGCTGATTGTTCCCATATTTTATTACAGAAAACAGATGACGGATAAAGAGGTTAGGTAAGTGAATTTATCTATTCTACGGTATGTTTATCCACACTGGTTACATTTTCAGGAGTCCATTCTACACGTTTCACAAAGTCTTTCTCACGGACAGGACAGTCTTTGATCTGACATACCGGGCATGAAATCGGTTTACAGTCATCCATATGGAAATTGAACTCAATACTGCGTTTCATATTTTTGGCAAGAAGAATAATTACTTTTTCCATTTCTCCATGGGCATCACGAAGGTCGTAATACCATGGCAGTGTTATGTGAGCATCAATGTGTAGAGAAGAACCAAACTGCTGAATTTTCATATTGTGTACATCTATCCATTCTACGTGTCTGTTTTCTTCAAGGATTCTAATGACCTGATTTAGTATTTCAGGATCCTGCTCATCCATAATGCCACTTAAAGATTTTCGAACAATTTTATAGCCTACGAATATAATATAAAGACCGAAAGTGAGCGCCACTACAGAATCCAGCCAATAAATTTTAGTGAAATAAACAATAATTAAGCTGGCCACTACTCCAAGAGTGGTAATGGTATCGGACTGAAGATGTTTACCGGATGAAACAAGAACCAGAGAATTTTCTCTTTCTCCTTTCTTTATAGAAATATACCCCAGTAGATAATTTATAATTGCAGTGGCAGCAATAATCCATATCCCAAGATCTATTTTACTTAGGGCTTTTCCTATGATAAGGCTGTGAATTCCTTCATAGATGATCATAACGCCGGCAATAGCAATAAGAGCTCCTTCAATACCAGAAGTCACGAATTCTACTTTTCCGTGACCATAAGGGTGATCTTCATCCTTTGGTTTAGCTGCAAGGTGAAGGGAATAAAGTCCCATGAATGCACTGATGACATTGACAATACTCTCCATGGCGTCGGAAAATACTGCATCGGAATTGGTGAGTTTCCAGGCAATAATCTTTCCGATAAAAAGGATAACTCCAAATACTGCAATAAGTTTTTGGAATCCTATTTTCTCTTTGTGGGTATTCATATAAAGTTTGATAAAAAAAAGAATCTCAATTTTGAGACTCTTTTTTATTTTGTTAGTTTATACTAAGTTGTTAGCTACAAGGTATTCTGCAATTTGTACAGCGTTTGTTGCTGCTCCTTTCCTCAGATTATCTGCTACAATCCAGAGGTTGAGCGTTTTGGGCTGTGACAGATCCCTTCTGATTCTTCCTACGAAAACTTCATCTTTTCCTTCCGAATATAAAGGCATCGGATAGTGGTTGTTTTTCACATCATCCATTACGATTACGCCAGGAGTTTCAGATAAGATTTTTCTTACTTCATCCAGCTCAAATTCATTTTCGAATTCAATGTTTACACTTTCAGAATGTCCTCCCTGAACTGGAACTCTTACAGCGGTTGCTGTTAAGTTGAAGGTATCATCTCCTAAAATTTTCTTAGGCTCCTTCATCAGTTTAATCTCTTCTTTCGTGTAATCATCATCAGAGAATACATCACAGTGTGGCAATGCATTTTTGAATATCTGATAAGGATATACTTTTGCAACTGAATCATCTCCGTTGATTTCTCCGTTTAACTGATCTACGGCAGCTTTCCCTGTTCCTGTTACAGATTGGTAGGTAGAAACGATTACTCTTTTTAAATCATATTTTTTGTTCAAAGGTCCCAGAACCATTACCAATTGGATGGTAGAACAATTCGGATTTGCGATGATTTTATCTTCTTTTGTTAAAACATCAGCATTGATCTCAGGAACGACTAATTTTTTGTCAGGATCCATTCTCCATGCAGAAGAATTATCAATTACTGTGATTCCTGCTTCTGCAAATAGAGGTGCAAATTCAAGGGAAGTAGAACCACCTGCAGAGAAGATTGCAATATCCGGTTTGGCAGCTATAGCGTCCTTCATGCTTACGATGGTAAATTCCTTCTGTTTATACTTCACCTTCTTGCCTACAGATCTTTCGGATGCTACCGGGATTAATTCTGTTACAGGGAAGTTTCTCTCCTCCAAAACTTTAAGCATAACTTGTCCAACCATTCCTGTTGAACCTACTACAGCTACTTTCATTGATTTAATTAAAAATTTAAGATTAAACTATTTATAAATTATAACGCATATAATTTCTTTGTCTGTTTTAAGCTCCAAAGACTCTTGTCCAAGGGAACGCAAATGCAAATAAACCTACCGCAATCAGCCCCATAATCACTACTCCTAAAGAAATAGTATCATTGGATTTTACTTTTTTGTTGACAATAGTCATCAAAACTGCTGCAATAAGCATAGAGAATGGGTGTTCAACATATTGGAATCTCAATGCTGCATTTTTCATTACTTCTCCCATGTTTAATCCTTTGCTGAAAGTTGTGATCAACATAATGATTCCCAATAAAAACTGAACGTGGAAGAAAATCATTGTGAAAAGAGTTGTTTTCTTCAAAAATTTGTTCACTTTTCCACTGAAACCAAACATGGTAGCTAAAAGTGCAATGATAAATAATGCTACCAAAAGAATTTCAAGATACCCGAAACCTTTGTGGGCATTAAGTAAAATGTTGTAAAAATCCATAATCCTATTTTTTTGTACACAAAGATAACAAAAATCCCGGCTCAAAGCCGGGATTGATATTTATAAAATCTAATATTGTGATATTATTAGAAGTTGAATGATAATGTTGCTGCCCAAGTAGTTCCGAAACCGAAATAAGCACGGTTACCAGTTGCAATACCATTGTACATTCTACCAGCTTCTTCATAAGTTTTTCCTTTATCAGGATCATTGTTTGCTGTAATTTTATCTGTTCCGAATATACTTGTTGCAGAATCAGAAATATAAATTTTATCAAACAAGTTATAAACGTTAGCTCCAATAGTGAAATACTGAGATTCGTTCTGTAATCTGATTTTGTAAGAGAAACCTACATCGAATAAGTTGAAATCAGGTAATTTCAATACTCCTTTTTCCTGAGCTGAAATATTTGTGAATGTTCCCGCGTCAATAGTAGAATAAAGTTTACCTACATATCTCCAAGTTCCAAAGATATTAAGATCTTTTACAGGTTTTACAGTAAGTCCTAATGATGCAGTCATCTGAGGGATACTGTTGTTGCTTGAACCTCCTACTTTTACTTTATCTAAATATAGTTCATTACCTCCTGAACCAGCTAAAGTAACAGGATTATTGTTGTCATCGAAAGAAGCTACACTAGCATTTCCTTTGTAATAATAATCTCCCCAAGAGAACATCCCTTGAATTTCTAAGAAACGGTTTGGTTTGTAAACTCCGTCAAATTCTACTCCCTGGTGAATTTCAGTAATACCATTGATTTCAGAATAACCTGTAGTAGTTGAACCGTCTGCTAAAGTGAAAGTCTGACCTGTTTTTCTTAACCATCTGTCTTTCCACTGTGTTCTGTATACGTTAACATTTGCAGTGAATTTTGCAGATCTGAATCCATAACCAATTTCAGCAGAAGAAATTTTCTCGTTAGTAAGATAAGGATTAATAAGCTGCTGGTTGCTTGGGTAAACAGTGTTAAGGAATGGCTGCTTGCTATAATATCCTAAGTTAGCAAAAACGTTATGTTGCTCATTGATGTTATAGTTAGCACCCCCTTTAATGTTATATCCGAAAATATTTTTAAATCCTGTTTTCGTGTTTACTGTTTGTCCTTTTAATGTACTTCCGTCTACTACATAGTTGTCAATTCTCTGATAACCTTGGTTAGACACGGAACCTTGTAAGAATGCAGATAGATTGTCTTTATTATATTCTACCTGTGCAAATCCACTGTACCAAAGTACTTCTCCGTCGTTGCTGTATCCTACCTGATCTTCAGCTGGAGCTAATTTTCCTCCGAAAGGATTCCAGGTAAGTTTTTTATAATCATAAAGTGTATTTACGATTCTAGGTGCCGTGATGTTTTTGTTAGCAGCATCTTTATATCCTGCAGCTCCGTAAAGATCTGTAAGAACCTGATAGTGGTAACCATAGTAATATCTGTCATCTGTACCTATTGAGAAGTTCCAGTTGTCATTGATTTTATGTTGGAAGTTAGCCAAAATACCATACCAGTTGTGAGAGTTGATATTTGATCTACGAACCAAAGTACTTCCTGCACCTGCAGTATTCAAATTAACTGCTGCGTTAGCTGCAAAAATAGCATCATAGTTGAAGTGGCCGGCTGTATCGTAGAAATCAGTCATTCCTTTTCCTCCTACTCTACCTAAGTCACCTGTTCCACCACCTCTACCGTTAGACATGTATAAAACTGTACTTAGCTTTGACTTTTCATTCATTGTCCAGTCCCAGTTTAGCATCATTACCGGCTTAGCATAGTAGTTTGATCTGTTTGCTAAAGCAACTTTATTTCCGTTTGCATCCGTATAATATCCAAAATCTGAATTATATCTTCTGTAAGGAGATCCGTCATGATCAGGGTTATAGTTGATATAGTTTTGGATTGTAGGAGCAAAAGTTCTCTGATCGTGCCATTGAGGAGCAGATGTTATCGTAAACTGTAAGTTATGTTTTTTATTGATTTCATAACCTAATGCAAAGAAATATGCATAAGATTCATAATCAGTATTTTCAATATAAGTACCTCCAGCTTGTCTGCTCATTAAGAATGATGCAGAAACACCATCTTTAGATTTTCCTGTATTGTAAGAAAATGAAGTTTTTAAATAATCGTTGTTACCAACACCTAATCTGATTACCCCTCCTTTTTTCATATCAGCAGAACGGGTAAGGAAGTTTACTGTTCCTCCTACAGAAGCAATAGCTAATTTAGAAGAACCTAAACCTCTCTGAACCTGTAATGTACTTGTTACATCAGATAGCCCAGTCCAGTTTGAGAAATAAACAGCACCACCTTCCATATCGTTAACTGGCATACCGTTTACCATTACAGCAATGTTTCTAGATTCGAAACCTCTGATTGTAAGACCTCCATCACCAAAACCACCTCCGGATTTTGTAGCATAAACTGACGGAGTAGTATTCAAAATCTCGGGTAACTCCTGGTTACCTAATCTTTCTGCAAGTTGTGCTGCTTTAATGGTAGAAGCTGCAACAGGTGTTTTTCTATCTTTAGCGATATCCGTAACACCTCTTAAAATTACCTCGTCAATATCTTTGGACTTAGTTTGCACTGTGTCCTGAACTTGTTGAGCGTAATAAACACTAGCTGTAGATAATGTAATAACCGCAGTTAGTATCGATTTGTTGATTAATTTCATAATCGTTAGTAATAGTTAGATTTAATTTTCTGCAAAATTCGCGAAATAAAATTTAACTATTATTAACTCAATGTTAATTTTTAATCAGTCTTAATAATGTTAATGAGCTGAAACACAGTGTTGTGGCTAAAAATTGAATTTTTTTATGAAAAAAGTCATGTTATTGAATTTTTAACAAAGTGGGGGTGTTTTTGTTAAAAATTCAACGCTATTTCACTGCTTTGAGACTCAAATCTATATTCTCAGCAGAGTGTGTAAGGGCTCCTACAGAGATAAATGTTACCCCTGTTGAAGCAATTTCTTTAAGCATATCACGGGTAATTCCGCCTGAAGCTTCAGATTCACATGAGCCGTTAATCATTTTTACCGCCTGTTTCATGGTATTTACATCCATATTGTCAAGCATAATTCTGTCAACTTTTGCATTGATTGCCTCCTGAACTTCTTCAAGGTTTCTTGTTTCGACCTCTATTTTTAACTTTTTCTTATTCTTTTTAACGTAATCCTTTGCCATTGCCACTGCATTGGTGATGCTTCCATTGTAGTCAATGTGGTTGTCTTTCAGCATGATCATGTCATAAAGTCCATATCTGTGATTGGTTCCGCCACCTATGGCAACTGCCCATTTTTCACACATTCTGAAGTTTGGAGTCGTTTTTCTTGTGTCTAAAAGTTTAGTTTTTGTACCTACCAATCTTGAGTCCCAGTCATGAGTAAGGGTGGCAATACCGCTCATTCTCTGCATACAGTTGAGAACGAATCTCTCAGTGGAAAGGATAGATCTTGCACTTCCTGTTACAATAAGTGCTACATCGCCAAATTTACAAGGAGTTCCATCTTTAATGAAAACTTCAATTTTCAGATTTTTGTCAAAAGTATTGAAAATGATCTCAGCCAGCTCAACACCTGCAAGAATACAGTCCTGTTTTACCAAAAGCTTTGCACTTTGTACAAGATCTTGGGGTATGGTAGATAAGGTAGAGTGGTCTCCGTCCTGAATATCTTCTTCAAGGGCGTTTTTTATAAATGTCTTTAATGCTTTATCTGTTACGTATGCTGGTCTTTTCATTGTGTGATACTTTTAGACTAAATCTTTATTATAAAACGCTCCCTTATTCTCTGTCATTTCCATGGATTGGGTAATGATGAGGTGAGCAACGGTTGTTAAGTTTCTTAATTCTGACAGCTGAGGGGAAAGAATAGAGTAGTGATAGATTTCATCCACAGCAGCAGCAATTTCCTGGTGTTTCTGGAGTGCCATGTTCAGACGTCTGTTACTTCTTACAATACCTACAAGGTCACTCATCATTTCCTGAAGCTGCTTTCTGAGATAGCTTACGATGACCATTTCATCCATGATTTTCATTCCTTCTTCATCCCATTCAGGAACGGCTTTCAGATCATCAAAGTTGAAACTGTTTTCATTCAAAAGTTCTACTGTTTTCATGGCAGCATTGTGTCCGAAAACCAAGCCTTCAAGAAGAGAGTTGGATGCAAGTCTGTTGGCTCCGTGAAGTCCTGAGTTGGTACATTCACCCACAGCAAAAAGATTTCTGATGGAAGACTGTCCGTCTCTGTCAACTTCAATCCCACCCATTAGATAGTGGCAGGCTGGTACAACAGGGATTAATTGAGTGAAGGGATCAATTCCTTCGTCTCTGCATTTTTTATAAATATTGGGAAAATGTTCTAAGAATTTTTCATGGTTCATTTCCTTGCAGTCTAAGCCAACAAATTCGTCACCGGTAATTTTCATTTCGGCGTCGATGGCTCTTGCAACAATGTCTCTGGATGCTAATTCTTCACGTTCATCATACTTATGCATGAATTTTTCACCCCTTTTGGTTCTTAATTTTGCTCCGTCTCCACGAACGGCTTCTGAAATTAAAAACAACATTCCATCCATTTTGCTGTACAAAGCTGTTGGGTGGAACTGGTAATACTGCATATTGGAAACCTTTCCTTTTGCACGGGCTACAAAGGCAATTCCGTCTCCTGTAGCAATAGTAGGATTGGTGGTGTTTTTATAAACATGTCCGGCACCTCCTGTTGCAACCAGAGTTATTTTAGAGGTAATTTTTTTGATGGTCTTGGATTTTTCATCCAGAATATAAGCGCCATAGCAATGGATATCTCCTTCGTTGAGTTCTTTTCCAGGAACATGGTGCTGTGTAATAATATCAATTACATAATGATGGTCGAGGATTTCGATATTCGGGCTGCTATTGGCTGTTTCCAGCAAAGCTCTTTCAATTTCAAATCCTGTAATATCTTTGTGGTGTACGATTCTGTTTTCTGTATGGCCTCCTTCTCTTCCTAAAGCGAATTTGCCGTTCTTCATGTCAAATTGGGCACCCCATTCTACAATTTCGTTGAATCTTGCAGGAGCTTCTCTTACTACCATTTCTACGACATCGCGCTTGTTTTCCCCGTCACCGGCACGCATTGTATCGTCAATATGTTTTTGGAAGTTGTCATTCTGAAAATCTGTAACAACAGCCAGACCGCCTTGTGCATATTTGGTATTGCTTTCATCTTCGTCAGATTTTGTTACAATAATGATTTTGGCATCAGGGAGCTGTTCAGAAACTTTAATGGCATAGGAAAGTCCGGAAATGCCGGAACCGATTACTAATACATCCGCTTTTATCATATGCTGGCTTTAGGTACAATCGTTTAAAAACGATTAAATAAATTTAAACAATTTTTCGTTTGGTTTCCTTACTTTTTTCATGTGCTGGAAAAGGTCTTCTTCAGAACGGTAGCCTAAAGCGAGGGTAACGGTTACTTTTTCTGTTTCGGGATTGATATTCAGAATTTCTTCTATAAGATCCTGGCGGAAGCCTTCCATAGGGCAGGAGTCTATATTTTCAATAGCAGCGGCATACATAAGATTAGCCAATACTATATAGGACTGTTTTTCTGCCCAGTTGAAGATTTCATCCTGTGTCTTCTGGGTGATATGCTGATTAATACTGTTTCTGAAAGGATCCAGTTTTTCAACGGGAGTATCTCTTACTTCAGAAATATGATTAAAATACCCCCGGATATAGTTCTCTTCAATAATTTTCTTTGAAATGATAACGATAAGATGAGAACAGGTGGATATCTGGGAAGGATTATAGAAAGCCGGAATCAGTTTCTGCTTCATTTCTTCACTCTCAACAATCACAATTTTATAAGGCTGAAGTCCCAGCGAACTGGCAGACAGCTTTCCTGACTCAAGAATATTGTGAAGAGTTTCCTGAGGAATAATCTGATGATTGAATTTTTTTACAGAATATCTTCTGCTTAAAGCTTCCAAATAATTCATAGGACAAATTTAAGAATTGAATATGAATAAAGAGTCTTTAAAATGAAATATCTCCGCCCTGTTAATACAAAAAATCACCCTGGCTGGCAGGGTGATTCTTTTGATGTGATGGAAAGTGTAATTATTCTCTGTTTTTTACAACAATCCAACCTGAGAATTTTATCGGAGTACTGTTTTTGTTATTTTCATTCCATGAAACAGAATACCAGTAATTTCCTGTAGGAACTTTTTTACTTCCATTAGTGGTACCTGCCCATTTGTAGCCATTGGTTTTATCGGCCTGGAACATTTTGTAGCCATACCTGTCGAAGATACCTATTTCCAGATTCTGTTTATTAGCAAGTGCAGAATAATCAACAAAATCATTAATACCGTCATCATTAGGAGTGATCACGTTGATCAGATTTGGTACAGTAATATTAACTTCAACAGGAACGCAATTATAGCCGTCTCTTACATATACTTTAGCTTCTCCTCTGGCAATATTGGTAAAGATATTGGAATCCTGCCAGTTGATATTGTCCATTGAATACTGGTATGGAGGAGTTCCCCCATTGGCGTATATCGTTACTGTACTTCCTGAAATATCAACAGTGGTAATAACCGGATTATCGGAAGGATATACTGTTACTTTTTGCGTCGCAATACAATCTCCGGTTTTAAGTTTCACCCAATAAGTGCCTACTCCTACATTTTTGATAGATTGAGTGGTGGCACCTGTGCTCCATTCATAGCTTTTGAAACCAGCTCCTGCATCTAATGTTGTTGTATTTTCTATACAGATCGTCTGATCAAGTAATGTTCTTGAGAAAACTGGAGGGATAACAGTTAAAGTAACTTTAGCAATTGAATAACATCCGTTTGCACTGAATACTTTAATGTAAACAACCCCATTAGGAGCAATGTATGCCGCCGGAGTAGAGATTGCATTAGTTCCACTGATTGCGTCGGCTAATGAAGGGTAATATTCTTTTGTAAGTCCACCTTGGGAAACGATAGCTCCTGTAAGATTAAAAGATGCCATAGATGGATTGGTTTCTATAAAGCATGATTTTATTTCGGTATCGTTGACAACAACAATAGGGTAGATGTTCAGAGTAACTTTAGCTGTACTTACACAACCCTGAGGAGTAGTTACCTTTACATATATCGTAGCTGCTGCAGAAGCGTAGGCTGAAGGGTTTGTAATTTGGTTTGTACCATTATTAAGGTCATATAATGTAGGGTAGAATTCCTTGGTAACTCCCGCAACAGTTGTTACAGCAGCGGAGTTAAGATCAAAGGTCGCTGTTCCAGCATTGTTGTTATTACATCCGGTAAGGCTGGCGTCCGTTGCGGCAAATGGGGTAGGATTAAGCTGAATGACTCCGTCACCATTATCACAAAGAGTAGAAGTAGGATCCTTTACAACAACCTTGATGGTGGTGTTTCCTGAATATTGGAAACTAGCAGGATTGGCGATAGGCGTGGAGCTTCCCAAAACATAATAAGTGAAAATATAGTTTCCAGGATTATTCACAAATTGAGAGTTAAAAGAAGTAAGATCCACTACACCATTTCCGGTAGCAGGATTTGTACATACGAAAGGAGTTACCGTATTACTTAAAATAGGAACTTTATCTACGAATACTTTAACATCTTTAATAGAATGTCTTGCGCTGGCACCTCCGGTTGCTGCAGAAAAACCAAAATATCCTTGTGACATTCCTACTGCACCTCCGGAAGGAGCAAAAGACTGATCTACGATAAGTACGCCGTTTATCCTTACTTTGATAATCCAGTTTGTGGGATTGGTAAGGTCTGTTTCTCCGTTTACTTCAACGTGTCTGTACGTGTCTCCTACAAATGGTTGAGTAGCGATAAGGTCCTGAGAATGGTATGTACTTCCAGGAGTGGTATTGAACTCGATATTGTTACCAGCTGTATTATTGGTACCGTAAAGAATATGAACTTTACTCATCTGGCCTTCAGTAGTGTTGTTGAAAATATCAAAACCAACCATTAGGCCGGAAGCATTCGCCGGGATACCAAGTCCTCCTCCTGAAACGAATCCTGTAGGTGGATTGGCAAGATACCAAAAGGTAAAGCCATCTCCTTTTCCAAACTGAGTAGTTCCGTTTCCGTCAATTCTGAAATCGAATTCCACTTTCCATTTATCACAATAGCTCAGAGTGATAGGAGTGGATAATTTTACAGCCCCGTATCTGCTGGTTTGATCGGTTGTAAGTCTTACAAAGTCTCCGCTTACGATAGCATCAGAGACAAGATCCCAGCCCGTTGTGTTTACAGGGTTTCCGGTAAGTTGGTAGGTTTGTGAAAATAAGCTTCCCGGCAAGCATAATAAGATAGTCAGTACAAAAATGAGTATATCTTTTTTCATAGTGGATGGATTGTGATGTTATACTTGTTCTTAGAAATAAAATTGTTTTTTTAATGTTTGAATTGATCATAAAACAATCTCTGATTGGGCAGGTCTTGTCTTTAATACCAAAACTACCCCAAATGAGGTAGTTCTGATAGTAAAATTTATTCTCTGTTTTTTACCAATACCCAGCCTGAGTATTTGGTTTCAGTATTGTCTTTATTGTTTTCGTTCCATGAGATGGTGTACCAGTAAGTTCCTGTAAGAACTTTTTTACCGGAAGCAGTTCCGTCCCAGGTGAAGTTTCTCATCTTTCCGGCTTCGTACAGTTTATTACCATATCTGTCGTAGACGATGAAGATCAGATTTTTCTTATAAGCGAGTGCAGAGTAGTCAATGAAGTCGTTTACGTTGTCTCCGTTCGGGGTGATAGCATTAATCAGATTCGGTACAGTGATCTGAACTTCAATAGGAGTACAGTTATAGAAATCTTTTACATACACTCTTACTTCTCCTCTTGCCAGTCCGGTGAAAATATTGCTGGTCTGCCAGTTGACTCCATCCAGAGAGAATTGATACTGAGGTTTTCCTCCTGCTACATTTACCGTTATCGTGTTGTTATCAATATCAATGCTGGAGATCACGGGATTTGCGGATGCGTTTATTTTTACAATCTGTGTAGTGATACAGTTACCGGTTTTAAGCTTCACCCAATAAACACCTACTCCCAGGTCTTTAACAGATGAGGTAGTTGCTCCGGTGCTCCATTCATAGCCATCAAATCCAGGACCTGCGTCCAGATCTGTTTTTTCACCAATACAAATGGTTTTGTCTTTCAGAACAGAAGATGGTACAGGTGGTAATACAATAAGGTTGATTTTAGCAATATTAAAGCATCCGTTGGCATCTGTTACTTTTGCATAAACGGCAGTACTTGTGGATAAGTACTGAAGAGGGTTCATGATCTCATTGGTTCCGTCTAAAGCATTAGCAATGGATGTATAATATTTTTTTGATACTCCGGTAGTTAATGTAGTAACATCCGCTGTGGTCAGATTAAAAATAGCATTGGTAATATTGTTTTCAATAAAACATGATCTAAGTGTAGCTTCTTTCACAGGAGTGTCCGGATAAAATGCCAGCGTAATTTTTGCTGTACCTGTACATCCCTGAGGAGTTGTTACCTTTACATATACTTCTCCCGGAGCAGATAAATAGTTGCCGGGATTCTGAATCTCATTAGTGTCTGCATTGAGATCTGCTAACGTTTTATAATATTTTTTAACCGCTCCCGGAACACCTGTGACATTTGCTGTATTCAGGTTAAAAGTTGCAGTTCCGGCTTTGTTATTATTACATACTGTAATGGTTTTATCCTCGGCTTTGAAAGGCGCAAGAACTAGTAATATCTTACCATCCGGGTTATCACAAAGCAAACCTGCATTATCTTTAATGACAACTGTAACTGTTGTATTAGCATTGAATTGATAATTGGCAGGATTGGCAATAGGCGTGGAACTTCCCAGAGGATAATAAGTAAATGTATAATTTGAAGGGTTATTGACAAATTGCGAATTGAAAGATGTTAGGTTTACAGATCCGTATCCTGTAGTAGGATTAGGGCAGAAAGACTGGGTGGCTGAGTTTTGTAAAATAGGAACTTTATCAGTATAAATTTTTACATTTTTAATAGAATGTCTTGACCTTGCGCCTCCTGTAGAAGCTGAAAATCCAAAATACCCTACAGTCATTGCGGCAGCCGTTCCGGAAGGAGCAAAAGACTGGTTACAAATCACATTACCGTCTATTGTTATTTTTAAGATCCAGCTGGTAGGAGCTGCGGGATCTACCTGTGCCGTTACTTCAACATGTTTAAAAGTTGTTCCCTGAAATGGCTGGGTAGTATTCAGATCTGGTGAGTGAAAAGAACTTCCAGCAACATTAAAGAACTCAACATTATTGGTGTCACTCGTATTTTGAACTTGCCCATAAGCAACGTGAACCTTGCTCATTGTAGCAGTTGTAGTATTGTTATAAGTATCAAATCCTACGACAAGACCTACAGCATTTTGAGATACTCCAAGCCCGGATCCCAATACACTTGCAACCGGCGGGTTGGCCAGATACCAGAATGCAATTCCATCTCCGTTGGCGGTTTGGTTAGAATCCATTCTGAAATCAAATTCCACTCTCCATTTGTCACAATATTTTAAATTGATAGGGTCATTCAGCCTGATAGAACCGGATTGGTTGTTGGTATCCGGGGTGAGCTGAATAAAATCTGTGTTTACCTGGGTAGGGGAAACCATCGTCCATCCAGTAGTAGTCACTGGGTTTCCGATAAGTTGATAAGTCTGGGCAAAGGACTTCCCAGCTATACAAAGTAAAAAAACAGATAAATACAATAATAGATTTTTATTCATTTAAATGGGACTTTGATTAATGTGTAAAGATATTAAATCCCAATCAATTAATGTGTATTTAACGTTAATTTTGCTAAAATTTTAATAATATTTTAAAAAAATACCGCTTATTATGATATAATGGTGAATGTTGTTGGAGTTATTACTTATTTGTATTAATTAAATTAAAATAGGGAATTGCTATCCAAACCCTCGAAATAAGTGTCAATTTCGAGATCGGAAGAATTGGCTGCGGCAACGGCTAATTTGTCACAAAGCTCATTTTCAAAGTGGCCTGCATGGCCTTTTATCCAATGCATTTTTGGGGTATGTTTATTGTATAGCTCAACAAATTTTTTCCAAAGGTCAGGGTTCTTTACGTTCTTCCATCCTCGTTTGATCCATCCGGCAATCCAGTTTTGGTTTATCGCATCAGATACGTATTTACTGTCAGTATACACGTGGATCTCATTCTCTGTTGATTTCAGTTTTTCCAATGCAGTGATGACTGCCAGAAGTTCCATTCTGTTGTTGGTGGTTTTTCGAAATCCTTTGGAAAATGTTTTCTGATAATTTTTTTCCGGAACACGCATGAGAATTCCATATCCGCCTTTTCCCGGATTTCCGCTGCAAGCCCCGTCGGTATAAATTTCGATTCTCAAATCTGCTTTTTAAAAAATTGAATTATGGGTTGTGAATTTAAACTGAATTTGGATTAATCGTCAACTTAAAAAGGAAAATCATCATCATCATCAAAATCATTCATGGATGAACCGGAAAGTTTTGAGCTGTCCGGAAGGTCAAAGGCTGCCCCTGGCTGAATGGTGGTTTTGATTTTGTCAAAGCCGCTAGGTTCTCCAAAGTTAGAAGGATATCCTCCTCCGGCTCCGTCCATTGCAGCTTCAATATCACCAAATTTTGCAAAATGTTTCAAGAAAGATAGTCGGACATCTGCTGTAGCACCATTCCTGTGTTTTGCAATAATCAGTTCGGCCTGGTTTTCAGTAGATGTTTCCTGCCCTTCTTCATCATTATCCCAAACGGTAATTTTATAATATTCCGGTCTGAAGATGAAAGATACGATATCTGCATCCTGTTCAATCGCTCCTGATTCCCTCAAGTCTGAAAGTTGAGGTCTTTTTCCCGGACGGGCCTCCACACTTCTCGAAAGCTGTGAAAGAGCAATTACCGGAACGTTAAGTTCTTTTGCAATCGCTTTTAATGAACGTGAAATCATGGAGATCTCCTGTTCACGGTTTCCGACTCCTTTTCCGCCGCTGCTTCCTGCTGTCATCAGCTGAAGGTAGTCAACCATGATAATTCTTACTCCATGCTGCATTACAAGTCTTCGGCATTTTGCACGGAAGTCGAATATGGAAAGGGAAGGGGTCTCGTCAATATATAAAGGAGCATTTTCTAACTCAGATACATTGGAAAATAGCCTCTGCCATTCTTCATCATCCAAAGTTCCTTTTCTTAATTTCTCAGAAGAAATCCTTGTTTCAGAAGCGATCATTCTGGTGATCAGCTGTACAGATGCCATCTCGAGAGAGAAAAGAGCCATAGGGACTTTGTGTCCTACTGCAATATTTCTTGCCATGGAAAGAAGGAATGCCGTTTTACCCATCGCGGGACGTGCGGCAATAATGATAAGATCAGAATTCTGCCATCCACCGGTTTCTTTATCCACATCTCGGAATCCTGAAGGAACCCCTGAAAGTCCTTCTTTATCTTTTAAAGATTTAATCGTATCAATAGCCTGTTTTACTAATGAATTGGCCGTATCGAATCCTTTTTTAATCGTTCCGTTGGTGATCTCAAAAAAAGACTGTTCAGCTTTATCCAAAAGTTCAAAAACATCGGTTGACTCTTTGTATGAAGAATCAATAACATTGGCAGAAACATTTATAAGGCTTCTTAAAATATATTTTTCAAGAATAACACGTACATGATATTCAATATGGGCAGATGAGCTTACTCCCATCGTCAGATCAATGATATAGTGGTCACCGCCTGCCTGGCTTAGTTTATCTTCTTTTTTTAAATTCTGAATAATGGTCATTAAGTCTACCGGTTGGTTTCCCTCATAAAGCTTTAGGATGGTAGAAAAGATGACCTGATGTCTCGGATCATAAAATACTTCTGGGGTAAGAAGGTCAATGGAATGATCAAGCCCTTTTTTGTCAATCAAAAAAGTTCCGATAACAAGTCTTTCAAAATCCACTGCATTGGGAGGCATTTTTCCATCCGCAATAGACAATTCTTTTGCAAAGTTTCCGTGTGTAAGGGATGATAATGTTTCTTTCTGCGCCATGTTGCAAAGATAGTTTATTTAAAAAATAATAAAAAAATAGTATTCAACAAATTATTAGCAGTCTTTCGGAAAATGCTGTAAACAGGAGATTGATCTTGTTGATAAAAAAAATCACCTCAGTCTGAGGTGATTTTTCAAAAAGATTAAGTATAGCTTATTCTTTGTTTTTTACCAATACCCATCCTGAATATTTGGTTTCAGTATTGTTTTTATTGTTTTCATTCCATGAGATCGTGTACCAGTAAGTTCCGGTTGGGATTTTCTTACCGAAAGCAGTTCCGTCCCAAGAGAAATTTCTTATTTTATTGGCTTCATGAAGCTTGTTTCCGTATCTGTCATACACAATGAAAATAAGGTTTTTCTTATATGCCAGTGCAGAGTAGTCGATAACATCATTTACGTTGTCTCCGTTTGGAGTGATCGCGTTAATAAGGTTAGGAACAGTAACTGTCACCTGAATAGGAGTACAATTATAAGTGTCTTTTACATAAACCGTATTCTCACCTCTTGGAAGTCCTGTGAATATATTGGAGTCCTGCCAGTTGATGCCATCTACAGAAAATTTATATGGAGGAACTCCACCTGTAGCGGTAACGGTGATATTGTTATTTGATATTTCTATCCCTGAAATCACTGGCTGAAGGCTTGCGTGAACACGTACTTCCTGAAGTGTGAAACATTTTCCAGTCTGAAGTTTTACCCAATAAACACCAACTCCCACGTTGTTGATAGACTGTGTAGTTTCACCGGTGCTCCATTCATAGCCATCAAATCCAGGTCCTGCGTCCAAAGTGGTTTTGCTTTCAGCACAAATCGTTTTGTCTTTCAGTACAGCTGATTTTACCGGAGGTAATACTACCAGTTCTATTTTAGCAATTGAATAACACTGTTTATCATTGTCTACTCTTGCATATACCGTTTTGCTTTCTGAAAGATAATTGAATGGCATTGTAATAGGGTTGGTCTGAGCTTTGGCATCAGCTACTGATGTATAATATTTAATAATAGTTCCTGTAGGGGTTGGAACAGCTACTCCAATATCAGCTTTAGAAAGATCGAATATTGAGCGGGTAACATCATTGTCAATATAGCAGTTTTGGAGTACGGCATCTTTCAATACAACCGTTGGATAGAATAGCAGCCTGATTGTAGTGGTAGCAATACATCCGAAAGTAGAAACAACTTTTACATATACTGTCGTTTCGGCAGAAACATAATGGGTTGGATCAGTAATTTCATTGATCTCTGCGTTCATATCGGCAAGTGTTGCATAATACTTAATCGTTGCTCCGGTTCCTCCAAATACATTGGCTGTTGTCAGATTATAGGTTGCGGTACCAGCTCCATTATTATTACAAGAGTATAAAGTGGCGGTATTGGCTGAGATGCCCACATTGACAAACTTAAACTTCCCGGTTATGAAACATCCGTTGATGGGATTGGTTGGGTTGTTCGGGTCTTTATATACCACTCTGTAATAGTATGTTGTTGTTCCATCTACAGTTGTTACAGTAAGAGGGTTTTCTCCTGTAAGGGCATCGTTGGTAGTTTTATGATAAGTTACCTTGAAATTAGGACTGTTACCGTTAACAATAGCTGCAGAAAGTGTTGAAAAATCAAACTGCGAAGGTAATGCACAAACCATTACCTGGCTAGGGTCATTAGGAGTTGCTCCCGGAATTCCCGGAGGAATGAATGGGTTAGGTGAAAGAACCGGATCATTAAATGCAGAGCTTAAGCTTGCAGTACCTGACCATTCCATAGAAAAACCATTAACGGATCTACTGAAGTTGTCAATAACTAAATAATAGGTTTGACCTACCAATACGTCCATATAAGGGCTCCATTTACCATTGTTCATACTGGCTGTAGTACCAGGAGGATTGGTAGGGAATACTGCAGGTGGAGCGAGAGTAAGATCCAGACCTGTATCTCCCGGAGTACCGCTGTAGTTACATCTTATTGGCTGTATGAAGACATGATCTGCATTCTGTAAGGAAGCACAGCCATTTGCTGTTGGCCCATAGACAGCAAAATCATAATCATCGTCTTGATCGTTAGGTTTTATTTTAAATGCAAGTGTACCTGGTGTAGATACAGTGAAAGTGTACCAAACGGTATATCTTTCATTGGTGCTTAGGCATCCTCCGTTTGCATTAAGGATTTCTATAATATTTCCAGGTCCTGAAGGGGTGTAAGAAATATCAGAGTTACCACAGATGGGAATTGCTGTGATACAATCTGACTGTGAGTAGACTATCTGTGTTATCAATAAAATAAAAAGAAGTAGTATTTTTTTCATTGTTGAAACGATTTTTGTTAAACAAAATTGGGATCAATATATTTTATCATGATTTGTTAAAATAAAAAGCCGCCAAAGCGGCTTTTTATTTTTGTATAAGGTTTATTCTCTGTTTTTTACAACTATCCAACCTGAAAAATTGAAAGGAGTATTCTTCTTGTCATTTTCATTCCATGTTACGGAGTACCAGTAGGTACCTGTCGGGATCTTCTTTCCTGCAATTGTTCCATCCCATTTGTATCCGTTGGATTTATCTCCCTGGTGGATTTTTGTTCCGTATCTGTCAAAGATACTCAATATAAGATTTTGTTTGTCCGCAATTGCAGAGTAATCTACAACATCGTTTATACCATCTCCGTTTGGAGTAATCATATTGATCAGGTTAGGAACCACTACTGTAACTTCAATAGGTTCACAGTCATAAGCGTCTTTTACATATACTTTGTATGTTCCTCGTGCTACATTAGAGAATGTATTGGAGGCTTGCCATACAATTTTATCCATAGAATACTGGTAATCTGGTGTTCCTCCTATTACATTGATTGTTAACGTAGTGTTGGAAATATCAATATTCGTTACTACCGGCTGATCAGAAGGATATACTGTTACCTTTTGAGTGGCAATACATTCTCCTGTTTTTAATTTTACCCAGTAAACTCCAACTCCTACATCTTTGATAGACTGTGTTGTAGCTCCCGTGCTCCATTCATAGCTTTTGAATCCAGGTCCGGCATCTAAAGTTGTTGTGTCTTCTATACAGATGATTTTGTCTTTCAGAACACTGGATGTTACCGGAGCGATAACTGTTAAACCAATTTTTACAACTACAAAACATCCTCTGGTATCAGATACTCTTACGTATACCAAACCGCTTGGTGCAATATAATTAGCATTTAAAATTTCGTTAGTTCCATCTATTGCGTCTGTCAGTGAAGGGAAGTATTTTTTTGTGATACCTGCCTGTGGCGTAATTACAGCAGCGTTATCAAGGTTAAATAAAGCCGTAGAAGGATTTGCTTCAATAAAACATGATCTTAGTTCAGCATCTTTTGCAATAATTTGTGGATAGAACTTAAGGGTAATTTCTGCAATATCGGTACATCCGAATACAGAAGTTACTTTTACATATATTTTACCTTCTGCAGAAACAAACTGATAGATATTGGTGATCTCATTGATTGAGTTATTCAGATCATATAAAGTATAATAATATTTTTTTGTAGCCGTAGGATCTGCAAAAACAGCAGCTGTTGTAAGGTCATAAGTTGCCGTACCTGCATTGTTATTGTTACAGCTTGTTAAAGTAACGTTTGTTGCCTTGATCGTACCATCTTTAAATTTAAATTTACCAGTCTGCCTACATTTATTAATAGGGCTGTTCGGATTAGTAGGATCAGTATAGTTGATACTGTAGAAATAAACACCTACAGGAGTAACTGTCTGAGGGCCAACAAGAGGGTTATTACCTGTTAATGCATCATTTTGGCTTGTATGATAACTGATACTGAAGTTCGGGTTACCGTTAAGAATTCCTGCAGTTAATGAAGAGAAATCAAAAGTTGCAGGGTTTGCACACACCACTACTTCTCTGGGATCTGCAGGGTTTGCTCCTGGAATTCCCGGTGGAATGAACGGATGAGGCTGTATAGCCGGATCTGTAAATGGAGAAGATAAAGTAGCTGTTCCACCCCATGATAATTTGAATCCGTTAGCGGTCTCTCTGTGGTTATTTACAATTAAATAGTACGTCTGGCCAGGTAATACATCAAGGTATTTCACCCATTTATCTCCTGAAGCATCCTCACTAAGGTCTGTAGCCGTCATGTTAAGGCCTGTGTTTCCAGCTGTTCCGGAATAAGAACAACGGATTGGAGTTCCAAGGTTGCCACATGATTTATTAGGACCATATACACCAAAGTCATAATCATCGGTCTGATCATTGGGAATGATTTCAAAAGTCAGGGTTCCGGCTGTTGCTACCGTAAACGAGTACCATACAGAGTACTTTTCATCGGAGGATAAACATCCGCCCAGGTCTTCTGCAATGTCTCCGTGCCCACCCGGAGTATATGAAATATCCGAGTTACCGCAGACTGCCATTGCAGTAGTACAGTCTGATTGGGCAAATAAAAGATGTGAAAATATAATTGAGAAAACAAGTAATGCTTTTTTCATAAGAGTTGATTTTAAAAACAAATAGTAAAATTGTTTAATTACTAAAAAGATGCGGTGTTTTATCTGATACAAAAATGTTCCTGCGAACATGATATAATATTAAAGTCTTTTTGTAACAAAATAAAAACTGACCGCCCGATTTACTCAGGAGATCACACATTTTCTTACTGTTAATTTGTTCCGATCAGCTGTCTTCCCCAGTTAGGTGAACTGGATGAGGCATTTGATATTTCGAATTCTTTGACTGCTTTTTGATATAATTTGACTGCTTCTGTCTTGTTGCCTTGCTTTTCAGCCATTTCAGCTTTTAAGAAAGAAAGTCTTGGGTTGTTCTTTACAGTTGTTTCCGCTTTCGTCATGAAACTTGTAGCAGTCTTTAGTTCCTTTTGAGGATCTGCAGCCGTTTTTATCCTGATTTTCTGAAAGTGGATAAGGGCAAGAAGAATATTTACTTCTCCGTTATTCTTCTCAGAAGCAAGGGCCTGCATAGCAAATTTTCTTGCAGATTCATTAGACTCTCCAAGAGGGCTGTTCGGGCTGTTCTTTAAAAGGAAATTTGTTTTAAGATACAGTGCTGCAGCGGCATAATAATTAGCCTGCCATTTTTCTGAAGTTTTAGCCTCTGAAAACTTAGAAAAAAGAGTATCATAGTCGTTTTCTGTTTTTGCATTATTCAGTTGCAAAACAGATTGTTGTAGGGTTTGATCTGAAAAAAATTGGGCATTCATCAGCGAACCTGTGACGAAAAAACTCAAAATTAGTAAAAGTTTATACATAGGGGATATTTTATAGGACAAATATAAAAAATTATTAACGTTAAATTAAAGATTTTGAGATATATTTAAAGAAAGTAATATATTGATTTTTAATATTGTATTTTATTAATTGGGTGAAATTATATGGAGATCGTAAAGATATTAGTGATTTAACTGAATATTTGAGATTTAATCCTTTAAATGGTTCTGAAAAAACACCTATAAAAGTAAAATCAGAATAGAAAACGTTCTATTCTGATTTTAAGTATTTCGAATTACGGTTTTTGCCGTATAGAATTTGAAATGAGTTGATAAAGAATAAGTTAATATTGCATTTTTCTTAGTTTAGGATTGGTGCTTCCCACAAGTAAAGCAACAAGAACTGTCATGCAGCCTCCAAATACCACAGAGCGTACAACACCCAATAATTTAGCCATAACACCACTTTCAAACTGTCCCATTTCATTGCTGGACATAATGAAGATTGAGTTTACACTGAGAACACGTCCTCTTATATGATCAGGTGTCTTTAACTGTACAATGGTGCCTCGGATGACTACAGAAATTCCATCAAGCATTCCGCTCATCACAAGGAACATGAAAGACAGCCAATACAATTTGGATAAACCGAATCCAATAATACAAAGTCCGAATCCGGTAACAACAGCAAGAAGTATTTTTCCCTGATTTTTTCGAAGAGGAACAATGGATAAAATGGTAATAATACACATTGAACCAATATCGGATGCCGCATTCAGCAATCCGAATCCTTCAGCTCCTGAATTTAAAATATCAGTGGCAAATACCGGAATCATAGCTACCGCACCACCAAAAAGTACGGCAAACATATCAAGACATAAAGCTCCTAGAATTTCTTTGGTTTTGAAAATATAAGAGATCCCTTCACGCATACTTTCCACTACATTTACAGTTTCCTTTTTGTATTCCGAATATTGTTTATGAAGCTGCCAGAAAAACAATGAAGCAACAAATATTAATGATAAAATAGCGACCAGTGTCCATTTTACCCCAATAAACCCAATAAGAATACCACCTACTGCATGTCCGCAAACAGAAGATATAAGGAAAGTTGCCTGGTTCAGTGTAACTGCGTTGGGAAGATTTTCTTTCTTTACAATTTTAGGAATCATGGAAGGAACTATAGGACCAATGAATGCTCTTGCTATTCCTGTAAAAAAGATAACTCCATAAATATAATAGGTGATCTGATGCCCGGTGAAATGCATTTCTACATCAAAAAAGGCGGGAATCAACAGCAGCCCGATCAGGAAAATGTAAGCATAATTACAGATGAGAAGCAGTCTCTTCTTCTCATTCATATCAATTACGTGCCCGGCATACAACGCACAGCTTACAGCAGGAATTACCTCTGATAGCCCGATAAGGCCTATTGAAAAAGGATCTTTTGTTAATTGATACACCCACCATCCTAATAAAGTGGCCAGCATTCTGAAAGCTAAAACAATAAAAAATCTCCCGGTGAGAAGATTTCTGAATTCAACATTTTGTAATGTTTGTAACGGGGTAAAGGAAATCATGAACAAAAATAGCCCTAAAAATTTATTTAGGACTATCCATATGGCAATTTTTGAAAGATATATTAAATATATCTCAAAAGATAAAATCTATTTTAGTCAGCTCTTGAAGAACTGATTACGATCGCAGCCACACCCGCAGCCCCAATAAGAGTAGCTCCGGCAGCAATTCTTGCCTTTCTTCTGTCTTTTACGGCAGCAACATTTGATTTAGGAATAATTACTTCTGTACTGTCTTTTTTACCCACTGTACCTACAAGATTATCACCAACAACATTTCTGAACAAGATGGTCTGTTTCGGAGAGCCATCTCTCATGGTTACTTTGTATATCTTTCCGGCTTCAAGATTGGAGTAATTGTTTTTTGAAATATCTTCGCTGTATTTTGTAGTAGCACAAGATGTAATAACAAATAAAGATGTTAGTAAAGACGATTTCAACAGTACAGATGCTTTCATTATTTTCTTTTAGTTTTTCAAATTTATAATTTTTTTCGAATATACGTTTTTGGAATTGAAAAAATATGATTAATTTTTGTAAATTTCTAAGAGATCTGCAATGTTTCTGTCATTAGCCAATCTCGGAGTCTTATTTTGGCCTCCCAGTTTCCCCTGAGATTTGGCATATTCATGAAACGCATTCTTCTTAAGTCTGGTGATATGCAGCTTCTGTAAAATATTCCCGGAAATAAGATCATCATAATAGGTATTTCTTGCTCTCAATTGTGAATCCAGTTCATCTCTGAATGCATCTAAATGCGCCGGTTCCTTTTCAAATTCAATCAGCCATTCGTGATACGGAAGTCCTTCACCGGGATTTACCTGTGGAGCAAGATGGAATTCTGTAATCTGTGCCGGATGTTTTTCAAGAGTAGCTTTCATCGCCTCTTCCACCTCAAAAGCGATCACGTGTTCCCCGAATGCCGAAGTAAAATGCTTGGTCCTGCCACTTACCAAAATCCTGTAGGGATCTTTGCTGATAAATCTTACAACATCTCCAATCGAATATGCCCAAAGTCCGGAATTGGTCGTAAGAATCAGAGCGTAATCTTTATGAAGTTCAATTTCTTTTAACGTTAATCTTCTCGCTCCAGGCTTGCCATATTCTTCCAAAGGAATAAATTCATAGAAAATTCCATGATTGGTCAATAGCAGAAGACCTTCTTTTGTATAATCATCCTGAAAAGCAAAAAAACCTTCAGAAGCAGGAAATGTCTGAATGATATCCACTTTCCCTCCCAGGAGATCTTCCATTTTATCACGGTATGGTTCGTAATTGACACCTCCGGTAACGATAAGCTGCAGATTCGGGAAAAGCTGTTTGATTTTTTTACCGTGTTTTTCTGTTAACTTCTCAAAATACATGATCAGCCATGGTGGGATTCCTGAGATCAAGGTCATGTTTTCACGTTCCGTTTCTTCAATAATTTTATCTACTTTGGCTTCCCAGTCTTCCATAATATTGGTTTCCCAGCTTGGCAGACGGTTTTTTTGCAGATAATTCGGAATATGGTGCGCTACAATACCGGATAATCTTCCTGTTTTTATTCCAAAAACTTCTTCCAGTTCAGGACTTCCCTGCAGAAAAATCATTTTTCCGTTCACAAAGTCGGCATTGTTCTTTTTACTGATGTAATGAAATAGGGCACTTTGGGCAGCGGCAACCTGAAGCGGCATTCCATCCCTGGAAATCGGAATATATTTAGATCCGGAAGTTGTCCCCGAAGTTTTGGCAAAATATTCAGGAGTTTCTGTCCATAGAATATTGGCCTGTCCTTTTTTTACCCGTTCTATATAAGGTTTCAGATCTTCATAATCTGCTATGGGAACTCTGTCCTGAAAATCTTTCACAGAATGGATGTTTTCGAAATCATGTTCCCGGCCAAAAAGAGTTTTTTGAGCTGTGCTGACTAGAGAAAGTAATAAATCCTCCTGGTTTTTCTCTGCATTTTTTTTGAATTCCTCCGCTTTCTGAACATGTTTCTTTGCCCAGATCAGCGCTGCATTTTTCTTGAAGAAGTTTAACATGGGTCAAATTTATAAATAAGTAGAGAATATGGAATCATTTTTTACGAAGCTTCACATAAAAAAACCGATGAAACAAGTTCCACCGGCTTTTCGAAATTTGATTATGAAAATAACAACTATATGTTAATGTTATGCTTATTTGTTCACCTTGTACCTTTTATCAGGAGTGCCATCTTTTTTCAGGTGCTTGTTTTCTTTATATCTCTTATCAGGAGTACCGTCTTTTTTCATTTTTGCAGCTGGAGAAGCAGGCTTAGCTGCCTTTGCATCCATTGCTGGTTTTGCAGCTTTTACTTCTGCAGGTTTAACGGCTTTCACTGTGGTTTTTACAGGAGGATGAGCTTGAGCGTTTGTAGCGGGAGCAGTCTGCTGAGCAGTTGCAAGTCCTAATCCAAGGATCAATGACATTGCAGATAATAATTTTTTCATAAGAATTACTGTTTGTTTTTTGTTGAATAAAGATATACAAAAAGCAGGCTAGAAAATTTGGATTTTCAAACTTAACTAAAGTTTATTACTGCTTAAAAAAAAATTAAAAACACTTCATTTACAATAGAAAAGCCTGTCTTCAAATGAAAACAGGCTTGCAATAATATATAAATAGACAGGAGGCTAGCGTGTACAGTTGGCTGTCCACGTTTTACCATCCTTTGCGTATAGGATTTTTAACGTATTGTTGTCAATTCTGATATAAGAGGTTGCTGTAGAACCAATCATAACAAGAGTATGATCTCCTTCCTGGTTAAACTCTATTCCGTTAAGATCCGGAATGCTGTTTGAGAAAGCGAAATTATACTTGGTGCCACTGGCGATTTTCGTGACAAAAACACTTCCGTTATCTGTGCTTATATTGGTAGATCCGCCATCCTTATAAGAAATACTGCCTTTGTATGTTCCTGCAAAGAATTCGTTGTTTACCGGGTCATCATCCTTGCTGCACGATGAAAAAGATAATGCTGTAAATACCAACAGCATCATAACTCCTAAGATTTTAATTGCTTTTTTCATAATACTATTCTTAATGTTTGGTTAGGTTGTAAGTGCCAAACACTATGCCATTAAGGAATAATTGTTTTTTTTTAACGGGTTATTAGATAAAATTGTAAAAAATTAAGATTTATTAGCTAAATCATTCATTTTGAATCAGAAATAATCGGAAGAAAAAAATATTCTTACCTTTGTACATCATAAACGGTTTCGGAAAACTCCCGAAATCGCTTTTGTCGTTTATATCATTACTATTTATGCAATTAAAATCCATCAACGAAAAGTTTCTTCCAGATCTGATGCAGAAAGAGTTCGGGAAAGAAATTTTTACCCAGTTAGAAAACAGCCAGCATATTGCTGTAAAAGGAAGTGCCGGATCTTCAGTTTCTATTTTTGTGGCTGAGCTTTTTTTAGTTCAAAAGAAAAATATTCTTTATCTGGTAGATGATAAAGAGGATGCATTGTATGCCAACACAGAGATGGAAGACCTTCTTGGTAAAGATAAAGTGCTGTATTTTCCTGCAACCCATCTTGAACCTTATCAGGTGGAAAAAACACAAAATGCCAATCTGGTTTTAAGAACTGAAGTTTTAAATAAAATCAATTCTGGAAGATCTCCGAAAGTTATTGTGGCCTACGCCGGAGCTTTGTCTGAAAAGGTGTTGAAAAAAGAAGATTTTAAAGCCATTTCTCATCATATAAAAGTAGGGGATCAGCTTGATTTTGATTTTGTAGACGAACTGCTCACTCATTACCATTTTCAGCAGGCTGATTTTGTTTCAGAACCGGGGGAGTTTTCTGTAAGAGGGGGGATTGTAGATGTATTTTCTTACTCATACGAAAAACCGTATAGGATTACATTCTTTGGTAATGAAGTGGAAAGTATTAAAACTTTTGATATCGAAACTCAGCTTTCTGTAGATAAGGTAAAGGATTTTCAATTGGTCTCCAATATGAATTTTTCTGTTACAGGAAGCAGAGTGTCATTACTGCAGCTATTGCCCAATGAAAGTTTTGTAGTTTCTAAAAATGGAATGATAGGAATGCGGAAGATCAGGACGTTCTATGAAAAGTCCCTGGAAAAATATGATGCATTAAGTAAAGATATTGCCCACAGAACTCCTCAGGAGCTTTTTATCTCTGATCAGGAGTTTTTATTTGATTATAAAAAATTCAAAACAGTTGATTTTGGTGGATCAGTGATTGAAGGATTGAAGGAAATTACTGAAGTCAAAATGGAGCAGCTTCCACAGCCGTCTTTTCATAAAAACTTTGAACTCCTGATTGAGGATATCGAAGAAAAGCAGCATAGTGGATTTGATACCTGGATCTCCTTTTCAACAGAAAAGCAGAAAGAAAGGCTGGAGTCTATTTTTGAAGAACTTGAACATGAACTACCTTTTAAAAGCTTTAAGTCTGAACTGCATGAAGGATTTGTAGATAACGGGCACAAGCTGCTTGTGTATACAGACCACCAGATCTTTGACCGTTATCAGAGGTATAAAGCCAAAAATACTTTTGCAAAATCAGAACAGCTTACCCTGAAAGACCTGATGTCTTTAAAAATTGGGGACTATATTGCCCATATTGATCATGGAATCGGGAAGTTTATGGGACTTGTAAAGGTGAATAATGATGGTAAGATTCAGGAATGTTTTAAACTGACTTATAAAAACGGAGACTTATTGTATGTAAGTATTCACTCTTTGCATAAGATCTCAAAATATAACGGACCGGATGGAAAAGAAATTGTTTTGAGCAAACTGGGTTCTCCAACCTGGAAATCCTTAAAACAAAAAACGAAAGCGAAAGTAAAACAAATTGCTTTTGACCTTATTCAATTATATGCACAGCGAAAAACGGCAAAAGGTTTTGCTTATACACCGGATTCTTATCTGCAGAACGAATTGGAGGCCAGCTTTATCTATGAAGATACTCCGGATCAGGAAAAAGCCACAATAGATGTGAAAAATGATATGGAAGCTGATACGGTTATGGACAGGCTTGTTTGTGGTGATGTAGGATTCGGTAAAACAGAGGTTGCAATTCGTGCCGCTTTTAAAGCGGCAACAGATGGTAAGCAGGTTGCGGTATTGGTTCCTACTACTATTCTTGCTTTTCAGCACTATAGAAGTTTTAAAGAAAGACTTAAAGATTTTCCTGTGAATGTTGCTTATGTCAACAGGTTCAGAACTGCTAAGCAAAAATCTGAAACTTTAGATGCTTTAAAAAATGGAAAAGTAGATATTATTATTGGAACGCATCAATTGGCAAGCAGTTCAGTGAAGTTTAAGGATCTGGGCCTGCTGATTATTGATGAAGAGCATAAGTTTGGGGTTTCGGTAAAGGATAAGTTGAAAACACTTAAAAGTAATGTTGATACACTTACGCTGACAGCTACTCCTATTCCAAGAACTTTACAGTTTTCATTAATGGCGGCAAGGGATTTATCCGTTATCAAAACACCTCCACCTAACAGACAGCCTGTAGATACACAGTTAATCGGATTCAATGAAGAGATTCTTCGTGATGCTGTTTCTTATGAGCTTCAGAGGGATGGTCAGGTTTATTTCATTAATAACAGGATTGAAAACCTGAAAGATATTGCCGGACTTATTCAGAGACTGGTTCCGGATGCAAGAGTGATTACAGGACATGGGCAGATGGAAGGAAAGCAGCTTGAAAAGAATGTGCTGGATTTTATGGAAGGAAAATATGATGTTCTTGTTTCTACAACCATTGTAGAAAGTGGAGTGGATGTTCCGAATGCCAATACTATTTTCATCAATGATGCACATAGATTTGGTATGGCAGATCTCCATCAGATGAGAGGAAGAGTAGGACGTAGCAACAGAAAGGCGTTTTGTTACCTGATTACGCCTCCTTATGATATGATGACTTCGGATGCCAGAAAGCGTCTGGAAGCTATTGAACAGTTTTCTGATTTGGGAAGCGGTTTCCAGATTGCAATGAAAGACCTTGAAATCCGTGGTGCCGGTGATCTTCTGGGTGCTGAACAAAGCGGATTCATCAATGAAATGGGGTTTGAAACGTATCAGAAACTAATGCAGGAAGCGCTGGAAGAACTGAAAGATGATGCTGACTTTGAAAATCTGTTTGAAAATGAGGAAGACAGACAAAAGCTTTTCAAATCTGTAAAAGATGTCAATATCGATACTGATCTGGAGCTGATGTTACCTGATTTCTATATTTCCAATACCGAAGAAAGATTGATGCTGTACCAGAAAATTGCAGAGATTAACAATGAGGTAGATCTTCATCAGTTTGAACTTGAGCTGATTGACCGTTTTGGGGCATTGCCGAAAGAAGCCGTCAATCTTTTGAAAAGCGTTTCTCTGAAGTGGCTTGCTGCTGATATAGGTTTTGAGAAGATTGTTATGAAAAATGGGGTGTTCTTAGGGTATTTCCCGGGAAATCCTCAGGATAAATTCTACCAGACGGATAGATTCAGACATATTATTAATTATCTGACCCGGAATCCTGCTGAAGCTCAGCTTAAAGAGAAGTCAGGAAAAGAAGGTAATCAGCTGATGATGAGGAAGGAAAAGGTGAAAAATGTAGATGAGGTCAATACATTACTGAAAGCTATTATTGAACATAATTAAATTGTAGGTTTTGTTTGTTACAAACAAATTTGTAAAAGGTGTGAAAAACGCATAAAAATCTTAAATTTTTATGCGTTTTTTTGTGATTGTTATCATGTTTTTATTGGGCAATATTCCTTGAGAAGGGAATTAAGGCCTTTATGAAGGGTTTAAAATCACTTTTTAATGATTAAAATTATACTGTAGATTCCCGTACAGTAAGGGTTTGAGACGCTAATAATTTTTTTTTAAACGTAAAAAGTAGAGTTATGTAGAAATAATTCTACTTTTATGTGTGATTAATTCTATGTTGTAATGTGTTTATTTCTATAGGTTTATGGATGTATAACTGGAATTTTTAGGACTTCATTGCGTACCTTTGCAGTCCTTATTATGAAAAAAATTATATATTGCTGCGCGGCGGGATTTCTTTCACTCTGCGCCAACGCACAGGTGGGAATAGGTACTACAAAGCCTAAATCTGTTCTTGATGTGAACGGAAAAACCACCTTAAGAAAAGAACTTAGAGTAGGCGGGACTTCAACTCAGGCTGGAGATGCCGGGTTAAACGGTCAGGTTTTGGTTTCTCAGGGTGAGGGCTTGCCTCCCGTGTGGAAGTCTTTGAACATTTCCTTTATGGAAGAGGGACAGTATAAGTTGATCAACTCTTATCTGTCGTCAGATCAAGCTGGTATTATATCACTTACCAATGGCACTGCTGGTGATGGTATTTACAAAAACAGTGTTGGAGATAATATTACTGATGCTACCAAAGGAGCATGGAAAAAGATTGATGGGCTTAAAAATACCTTTACAATCAAAAATGGTAAAAACAGACTTACCTATCAGTTCCAGACAGGAGTTGAAATAAAAGCACCTACGTCTACTACGATAGAAAGTGTAAGATTTACCTGCGGTGTTTTCAGAAATGGAACGCTGGTAGCTGTACGCCCGGATAGAATTGCTTCCAACAACAACAGCGGAAAAAATGGTCTTCAGGACTATATCTTTACCCTTAATTATACCGAACAGAATGTTCCCGTTGGAGCTCATACGATCGAAATTGCATGCAGAAAGATTGACACTTCAAATTCTACCTCACAATTTGCTATCGGACGTAATGTACAGGCTTCAAACGGAGCTTCCAGTGCATTTACTTTGGAATCTACAATGAAAATGGACGTTATTGAATACGTGAGCTATAAAACAAACTAATGATGAAAAAACTATTATCAACACTGTTTCTTACCATAGGACTTTTGGTTTCAGCTCAGGTAGGAATAAAAACAGATGCTCCAAAAGCAAATCTTGATGTAAACGGAGATCTCAACTTCAGAAATAAAATTGCGGTTCTTAACGCTACTGATAACTCAATTTCTCAAGGAAATAACGATCAATTACTGGTTTCTCAGGGTGAAGGCTATGCGCCGATCTGGAAATCACTTCGTATTCCTGAATATGAACCTAACAAATTTTATCTGATCTATAACAACTCTTTTTCAGATAAAGTAGGAGTTTCGTTTACTTCTTCTGATGATTCTTCGGTAAGTTTGGCTTCAAGAGGAGGAACTTTTACCAAAGGAAAAGATATCAGCAGTCTTACTAATTTTAAAAAAATAAATAATCTTTCGCAGGTGATCAGTGTATTCAGTACTCAGAGCAAAGCTTATTTCCAGTTTGAAACTGTTGTACAGGCTGACTTCGGAGCGGTAGGGTCTACAGATACTTCAATAGATTACGCTTGTGGTATTTTTGTAGATAATAAGCTGGTGAATCTGAGACAGAGAAACTTAAAAGCAATCAGTACTTCATATCCTTTCCTTACCCATACTCAGATCGGTATTGTTGATAACCTTTCAAAAGGTGATCATACCATAGATGTTGCTTGTACAAGATTAGGTTCTTATGGAGCGACTAACAATACCCTTACGATAGGAACAAATGTATATACTAATATTAATGGCTTTATTTCACAGTCATCTCTTAAAGTAGATGTATATGAAGTTCCAGAAGTGTTTAACACCATTATAAACTAAATCGGATTATGAAAAAAATATTATTTGTAACATCACTTCTGTTAACTGTTGCAGCTACTGCCCAAGTGGGTATTAATACTCCTAATCCGACTAATATGCTGGATGTAAACGGAGACCTGAATGTTAGAAAAGAATTAAGAACAGGAGGTACAGACGTACTGAGAGGATCTGCCGGAACAGCAGGTGATATATTTCACAATAACGCAGACCTGACTACAAATGACTGGAAGTCGATAAAAATTGCAGATGGACAGGGAAGTATGTCTGTTTTTTCAATCAATACGGTTGCTGATAAAACAGGAGTTACTTTTGTTGCACCAAACGGAGCTACTACTCCTTATAGTGATGGTGATGCTTTAGCCGGGAACTGGACTGTGCTTCCCGGAGCAGTAGATACATTTTCTGTAACCAATATGGTGAATAAAGCTACATTCTCCTTTCAGACTACGGTTCAGAAAACAGGAACAAGCTCTGCGAGTTTTGCCTGCGGTGTTTTTATAGATGATAAGCTTAGAGCGGTAAGAACAGATGTGTTATTAGGAGATAGCGGTGCCTACAAGATTTTTAATCTTAATGCTACTCTTGCGAATCTTACTCCTAAAAACCAATATAGTGTGAAAGTGGCCTGCATCAAAAGAGCGATCTCAGGAACAACTCTTGGAATAGGAAAAGCTGTTGATACTACTTATCTTAATAGTGATATGTCACAATCTGTTTTGACAACATCTATACTGCAGCCTTATTAATTTTTATGATAATACAATAATTAGAAATCTAAAAACGTTATGTTTTTAGATTTTTTTTGTTTATTAACTCTGTTTATTGTGAATTTGTCCATATAAATTGAAGTGTATTATCGAAAATTGAATTATATTTGGACAAGCTAAAAAAATTCTATATGGTAAAAAACTATTTTTTAAAAATATTTGCCGGTATTGCTTTTCTTGGGCTGCTGACGGCATGTAATACTACCTCAGACCCCACAGAATCTATCCCGAATCCGGATGATGGGCCGCCGCCTAAAAAGGTTTTAGCAAAGGTTAGTGCCAATAATATTTCTCAGGAAGAATATGTTACAGCAGCAGTAACCGGAGATTTGCAGACAGCAGTCTCTAAAGATGAATCTGCTTCGGGTGCTTTTTATACAGGAACGGTAACGTATACCAACAAAAACATCACTAAAATTAAATATGTAAGTTCAGCAGCATCCAGCCTTGTTTATGAATTTAATATTGTTCCTGATGCTACAGGTAAAAAGATTTACAATGCCACTTCTACAGCTACAGGTGCTACTCCATCAGTATCTGTCATAAGTGACTATACTTTTACTTATAATCCAACTACTAATAAACTTACTAAGATTCTTGAGAAGAGAAAAGAAGGAGGAATCAGTGCTTATAACAAATTCATAGACTATACTTTTGTGTATAGCGGAGAAAATGTTATTCAGGTAGTTTTTTCCAAAGGAATATTGGATATCAATGGAAGCCCGAATATGGGTACTGCGGTTGTAAGCAAGTATAGCTTTCAGAACTATGACGCTCAGAAAAGCCCTTACTCTACACTTCCAACGGTCTATTTCATCACACGAAGTCTGATAAACCCGGCTCAATTCTATAAAACTTCTCCGAATAATCCTACTTCAATGTTCATAGAATTGCCATCACCTGCTACTCCTGTTAATACAGCTCAGAGCTATTCTTATGATAATCAGGGGTATGTAGTGGTTGAGAAAAATCAGAATGTTACTTTTACTTATAAAAATTTATAGGAGAGAGAGATAATTATTAATCTTGCCAGAATATAAAATAATCATATAGTTTTTAGGTAAAAAAAATTATATTTGTCAAAAAAATAATCAATTACAAGGAAATGAAGCAAATTTTCTATTTTATTTTACTAATCGCAGGTTTTTCTTCAATACATTCCTGCAAGAGTTTACTAGATGAAGATGGGAATCCATTATTGGATCTTAATAATACAGGAGGCTTAAGCGGTCCCAGAGCATTATACAGAGAAATTACAGATAAAGATACTATTGCAGAATATCAGTACAGCGGACTTCTAGTAACTAAGGTGCTTACAGACAGTGCTTCAGTTACTAATATCATGTACAGTGGAGATAAGATTAGCCAGATTAATTTCAATGGCTTTTTGGATCTTGACGGAAACGGAAAACTGGATAAAGACAGTGTATCTTACACTCAATTATTCACTTACGGAAACAATAGCAAGCTACAGTTGATTTCTGAAAACCGTGCAATCTTCAGAAGACCTCCGCCAGTGCCACCGGCAACTACTCCAGGTCCACAGACATTACTGAAAAAAGAGAAGAGCCTTTATACTATTAAATACAGTACTGCTACAGGAAAGCTGGATTCTATCATCATGAAGAATGGTCCGGATGTAGCTGGAGTGCCGCTTGCTTTCACAGATTACTCCAAAACAGCTTACACATATGTAGGAGACAACGTATCTAAAGTGGTAAGAAACTATGGAACAATGACAGGAGGTGCATTCGGTGCTGTTACAGGAAAGTATAGCTATGAATACTATGCATATGACGATCAGGTGAGCCCGTTCACGTTATTGCCGCACGTATACAAGATTTCAAGACTATTATCTACAGTAATCAATGATAAAGAAAGTCTTATTTTATCTCCAAACAATCCTAAGAGATGGTCGGTGACAGATCTTTCGCCACCTATTCCAACTCCGATTGTAAAGAGTACCAATTACGTTTATGATCCTCAGACTTATATGACAAAAGGATATGGCGTTAACTACATCTACAAACCACAATAGAAGACTTTTTTAACAATATTCAAACTCAATCTTTCATAAGGTTGAGTTTTTATTTTTTATCCCTTAATTTTGCAAAAAATTTCTGATGAAATATTTAATTGTCGGGCTTGGTAATAAAGGCTCAGAATATGAAAATACACGACATAATATAGGTTTTAAAGTAGCTGAAAAAATAGCGGAAACTCTTGAAGTACCATTCAATACCTCCAACTTTGGCTGGATGGCAGAAGGAAAACATAAAGGCAGAAAAGTTTTTATCCTTAAACCTGATACTTATATGAATCTTTCCGGAAATGCAGTGAAATACTGGATGCAGAAAGAAAATATCCCTTTGGAGAATGTGCTGATTGTTACTGATGATCTTGCCCTTCCTTTCGGGACTTTAAGATTGAAAGGAAAAGGTTCTGATGCAGGGCACAATGGCCTTAAAAATATCAATGAAGTATTGCAGACTCAAAATTATGCAAGACTGCGTTTTGGGATCTCTGCAGATTTTTCTGCCGGTCGACAGGTAGATTATGTATTAGGAACCTGGAATGAAGAAGAAACGACAAAGCTTACTGAGAGAATTGAAACCTTTTCAAAGGCCAGCCTTTCTTTTGTATTTGCAGGATTGAATAATACGATGTCTGCTTTTAATGGAAAGTAATTTCAGATTGAGATAAAGAAAATTTGCATTAAAATACAAGTTTATAATATAAAATGACTGCCTCAATTTTGAAGCAGTCATTTATTTTATTTAATTCTAAAATTTTTCTGCAGGTTTTATAATTAATTTGTTTTCTTTCCTGATAAACAATATCCAAATCCAAGGAATGAATGATAATAAAAAAGATACAATAATGTTCTGCATAAATATTTCATTTGCTGCAGGGTTTGTTTGAAATTCAGAAATTGCCTGATTCATTGTGAAACCCTGTTTTACTAATAAAGTAATGATAGTCAAAACATTTGCAATAAATATACTTGCGATGTTTGTGAAGAAGATAATGTATTTTGTCAGTTTACCTTGAAGTCCTTTGAAATAATCATAACCTAAAAATCCGAGAAGAGCAATAACAAATGCCATTCCCGAGGAAAGTTCTCCTAAATAGACTGCAAGTAAAACCCAAAGTAGAATGGCAGGAATTGAAAAAATAATGGCCCCTAAAAATCCTGTCAAATAATTTTTCTCTTTCGATATTATTTCCTTTTCAATTTCGTAGAATTTATCACCTGTCTGTTTAAAACAATTATCACAAAGTATGACACCAGTATCGTTAAGGTTATAATAATTGATTCTTTGAACCGTCTCACAGCTATGACATTTGTTTTGTTCTGGTATATTTAGCTTTTTAAAAAGAGCAACCAAAAAGTCAAACAAAGCATAAACCGAACTGAGCCTAGTGGGAATTAGATTTTCAGTGAATTTGAAAAAAATACTATTGTCATTGATTTTGAAGATGGTAAATTTTAATTTTTTTTTGTTGGCGATTAACTCTATTTTGATTTGTTGCTTCTGTTCCTCTGTTAGATCACCGGTTGTCACGGATACATATTTGTATTGAGGAGTGTGTATTATGCTTGCGTCTGAAACGTTGAAAAAATAGCCTTTGTAGAGCCCGAAGACACTGTCTTTTGTTTTATACCAGCCAAGGTCCCTGGCTATTTTTTTAGCTTTTGGAAAAATCATATTTTTTCATTTTGTAATCATGGTATTCAAGTTGTTCTTTCAAGAGCACCAATATATAATTATTTTTCGATTACAAAAATTATTTCTCATTAGGTAAGGCATTTGCCTTGTTAGCAGATAAATTGGGATGTTATCAGTTTGTTTAATATAGGGTAAAAAATAAATGCCATCGAATTTCGATGGCATTTTCTGTAAATTATAATTGAAATTTAATGAGTTTATCTTTTATAACCAACTTACTGCACCCGTTTCAACATCGTAATTGGCACCAACAATTTTAATTTTACCTTCATTTTCAAGGTTTCTAAGTGTTGAACTTTGTTTACGGATATCATCAATTGCATTTTTTACATTTTGCTGATTAAGCCTTTCCAGAAGCGAGCTGTTTTTTGATGAGCGTTCTTCATTCTCTTCAATAATATCATCAATGATAGGGTTGAAATGATTGATCAGGTGGTTAAGATTATCCATACCCAATCCTTCAATTTGTGCTGAGTCAAGACCTCCTTTCAAAGCACCGCATTTCGTATGGCCTAAAACTACGATAAGCTTAGAACCGGCAACGTTGCAGCCAAATTCCATAGATCCAAGAATGTCCTGATTAACAAAATTACCGGCAATTCTGATACTGAAAACGTCTCCTAATCCCTGATCAAAGATAAGCTCTGCAGATGTACGACTGTCTATACAGCTTAGAACTACTGCGAAAGGCCACTGCCCTTCACGGGTAGCATTTACCTGTTCAAGAAGGTCTCTGTTTGCTTTAAGATTGTTTACAAATCTTTGATTTCCTTCTTTTAAGAATTCTAATGCTTTCTCTGGGGTGATAGTAGACTGGGTTTCGTATGTATGTGCTTTCATATTATGTATTGTTATCAAATTTAAAGTTAAAAAAATTAATTATAAGCGGAGATTACATGGCTCTTTTGTGAGTGACCAGAATATGGGAATCCTCACTTCTTTCGTAATCTCTGTATGAAGTTTTAAAGCCTAGAAGTTCTACGTTGATATCCTGTTCCTTTGCACGGATATTGGCAAAATCCTGAATCATTTCCAGTACATCTGTTGCGATGTAAGAAGTACTTCTAGCATCAATGATGACTGTAGAACTTGGTTTTATATTTTTAAGTGTTTTTTTGATAGCTGCCTTATTTAAAAATGAAACTTCTTCAGCCAGTTTTATGTTAATTCCATCCGCATCATCCAGCCTTTCTCTGCTTAAATAATAAGCTCTTTTCATATTTCCCTGAAGAATATAGAAAACAGAGATGGTAAGACCAATTCCTACTCCTTTTAATAAATCTGTTGCTACAACAGCTACAACCGTTGCTACAAAAGGAATAAACTGGAATTTTCCCAAATGCCAGAAATGCTTGAATGTAGCTGGCTTTGCCAATTTATATCCTACTAAAATTAATACCGCAGCCAAAGTAGCTAATGGAATTAAATTTAAAATAACAGGAATGGAAAGTACACAGATCAATAAAAAGATCCCGTGAATAATAGCTGAAACTTTAGAAGTTGCTCCTGCATTAGCATTGGCAGAACTTCTTACCACAACAGACGTCATTGGGAGACCGCCAATAAATGAGCTGATAAGGTTCCCGATTCCCTGAGCCTTAAGCTCAAGATTGGTATCTGTAATTCTTCTCTGTCTGTCTAATCGGTCTGACGCTTCTATACAAAGTAACGTTTCAATAGAGGCTACAATAGCAATAGTAGCACCTACGATCCATACTTTAGGATTGGTAAAACCATTAAAATCAGGAGTGGTAATCAGGTTCTTGAAATCATCAAAAGACTGTGGAACAGGTAAAGAAACCAAATGCTGGGTTTCAATAGCCAGAGAACTCCCGGACATTTTAAAGAGCTGATTCAGAAGAATACTTACAATTACTGCAACCAAAGCTCCCGGAAGCATTTTCAGCCTCTTCAGAACGTGGATTTTATCCCATGCGATAAGAATAGCTACAGAAACCAAAGTAATAACGATAGCTCCCGGATGGATAGCTCCCAATAATTCTGTAAAATATCCGAAGTTTAAGCCATTATCAAAAATAGATTCATGACCTTCATAATCTTTATCAAATCCTAAAGCATGCGGAATCTGTTTTAAAATAATAATGATTCCTATGGCAGCAAGCATTCCTTCAATCACGTTATTCGGGAAATAATTGGAAATACTCCCGGCTCTTACAAACCCTAAAACCAATTGAATAAGTCCTGCAATAATCCCTGCACAAAGGAAAAGCTCAAATGCGCCAAGATCTGTTATAGCTGTTAAAACAATTGCCGTTAAACCTGCTGCAGGTCCGGAAACTGAAATATTAGAATTACTGATTGTTCCTACTACCAGGCCACCTACAATACCGGAAATAATACCGGATAATGGGGGAGCACCTGATGCTAAAGCAATTCCTAAACACAACGGAAGTGCTACTAAAAATACCACGAGTCCTGAAGGAAAATTCTCCTTGATTCCTCCTATTAATGATGTCTTTTTCATAATGTGAAGCTGTAAAGTATAACCGGCTTATTTGTTTTTAAATAAGTCAATTATAAAAGTTGAGAAAAAATAATTTTTAAAGTACATGCGTATCCGATATCAAAAGTGATATGGAAATAGTATCAAAAAAATCTAACTATAGGAGTTACGCTTCCGGAGGGGGAGAAAATATAGTAAGTAAAGGTGAAAGATGAAAAGAATCATCTATCAGCACAAAAGACATACCCTGAGTATCAGGTTCAGAAAACTTCAGATAGTCGAAAACATCTAAAGGTTTCGGAATCGTCTTTTCGTAAACAATGAATGAAGACGGGTGAGAATGTGGTTCTTCTTCGTTGATTATGATATTCGTTCTTGCAATATCCCAGCCCGCTACCGCAGCAATGCCTGGCAGCGCTGTGAAATTCAGAAAAAACGTTAATACAATAATACTCCAGAATTTCATTTTACATTCTTTTTAGAAAAACTACTTCGTCTTTCTGCTCATTACCCAATCTGAACTCGTAAGGTTGTAAATCTTTTGAATGTCTTTTAAGGTTTTCTCAAAATCAATTTCCAGATCTATAATCTTACCTGTTCTAAGGTCAAATACCCAGCCGTGCACAATAGGTTGTTCTTCTAAAATATACCTTTCCTGTACGCAGGCCATTTTGATTACGTTGATGCACTGCTCCTGAACATTAAGTTCTACAAGTCTGTCATAACGCTTGTTTTCGTCTTCAATAGAATCCAGCTCTACCTGATGTAATCTGTAAACATCACGGATGTTTCTCAGCCAGGGATTCAGTAATCCCAGATCCTGAGGAGTCATCGCTGCTTTTACACCACCACAGTTGTAATGTCCGCATACAATAATGTGTTTTACTTTCAGATGTTCTACAGCATATTGAATAACCGCTGTGGAACTCATATCTAAAGTATTGACAACATTAGCAATGTTTCTGTGAACAAATACCTCTCCCGGTTTTGCTCCCATCAGTTCTTCTGCAGTAGCTCTACTATCTGAACATCCTATGTAAAGGAATTCCGGATGCTGAGTTTTTGCAAGTTCCTGAAAGAAACTGGGATTTTCAGCTACTTTGGATTCTACCCATTTTTTGTTGTTTTCGAAAATAACCTCGTACGATTGTGACATAATTTTAAATTTTTAAAAGTTTATAATTATTTATTTCGTTTAAATTATTTCCAAAATCAATAGACTAAATCAATAATTGTGCAAAAATATACTTTTTGTTAAAAAATCAATCACTTTTAACAAAGTTTAATATTAAAATATGCTTAAAATCATATCTAAAACTCCGATATACTTTGCTTTACAGCCATTAGGCTCTATATGGTAATCCAAACGTTTAAAAAACATGATAAAATTACGAAGTATAAATTAAAATTTGAGATTTGTGAATTAAAATATTCTTAATTATTTATCCTTTTTTAATCTGTTTAAGAAGAGTTATTAAAAAACGATCACATTGTGAAAAAAATGAATAATTTAAAGGTCTGATTAATCTATTCAAAGAATGTCTGATTTTGGATTGCAATCTTTACCATCAATATTTTATCTGGCAGGAGTTTTTGTTGCCTGTTTCTCTTCTCTTCTGATTATGGGGAAACGCAAAAAAGTAATGGCAGATTATGTATTGGCTGCATGGTTTCTGATTATAGGAATGCATCTCATATTATTTATTCAGTTTTTTTCTGGTAGCTATTTGAAGTTTCCTTATTTCCTGGGATATGAAGTTATTTTTCCTTTTATTCACGGACCAATGCTGTATTTGTATGTTCTGTGTGTTACGGGAAGAAATCCAGGTGTGAAGATATGGCTGCTGCATGGTATTCCTGTTCTGATGATCTGCCTGCTACTATCCCAATTTTTGATGTTGTCCCCATGGGATAGACTTGCTGCTTATCAGAGCGGAAATAATAGGTATAAGTTATTGAGCAGGATTCTCAAATACCTCATGATCTTATCAGGAATAATATATGTTGCATTAAGCCTTCTTGCTGTCAGAAGATATACAAAAGGTATATCCAACCAATATTCCAATACTGAGAAAATGAATCTGAACTGGCTGTATTATCTTATTGCAGGGATAGCTCTGATATGGATAGCTGTAATTATTAGAAATGATATTCTTATTTTTTCCTTAGTTGTCCTCTTTATCGTAGTGGCTGCTTACTTTGGAATCAGCCGTATAGGGATTTTGGATGTACCGGTTATTACTAATAATATAACGAACGAAAAAAAGCTTGATAATGAGATTGTTAAATATCAGAAAAATTCTCCTGGAGATGAGGCTATACAATCTATTTATAAAAGACTTGTGCACCAAATGGTACAGGAAAAGCTATATAAAGACCCGGAACTTAATCTAAATGCTGTTGCCAGACTATTAGATGTTCATCCTAATCTATTGTCTCAGGTTATTAATTCTATGGAGCATAAAAACTTTTATGATTATATCAACAGGCAGCGTATTGAAGAGTTTAAGCGTACTGTTGTGCTTCCGGAAAACCAAAAATACACGATTCTTTCATTAGCTTTTGATTGTGGGTTCAATTCTAAAACTTCTTTTAATAGAAATTTTAAAAATTATATGAATTGTTCGCCAACGGAGTTTTTAAAAAGCCAAAGCATCCATATGGAATAACTTATTGTTAATATTTTGATGGTTTCATCTCAAATGATTTATTATTAGTGTTTTATAAATAGGTTCCACCTTTCATTTTGGAACAGATGAAGCTTTAATAATCCTCATTTTTACAAAAAAATTGAATCAGATCTCTATGAAAAAATTATTATTTGTAATCATGTGTGTATTAGCATTGCTTATTGGGGCTTATCCTCTTATTTATGTTTTTGTAGAGCATAAACATACCTTTTTAGGTTCCAAATCTCCTGAAGTACTTCATAATATCATCTGGAAAACAGCATTTTTTGCCCATATTATTTTCGGTGGGCTGGCACTTTTTATAGGTTGGCGTCAGTTTGGCAGCTCATTCAGGAATAAATATATCAAGATCCATAGAAAAATCGGAAGTATCTACGTAATTTCAGTGGTCATAAGTTCTGTATCAGCTGTTTATATGGGTTTTTATGCCAATGGCGGACTGATTTCTGCAATAGGCTTTATCAGTTTAGGATGTATCTGGTTTGTGACAACTCTTGTTGCAGTTGAGCAGATAAGAAAAGGAAATGTTGTAATGCATCAACAGTTCATGATTTACAGTTACGCCTGTACTTTTGCTGCGGTGACACTGAGATTGTGGTATCCTTTGCTGACAAATATAACCGGTGATCCTGACAATTCTTATGTTGCCGTTGCCTGGTTGTGCTGGGTCCCTAATCTATTGACTGCTTATTTTATCAATAAAAGAATAGCTATAAGATAATTCTTCTTTCACAAGAGAGAATATCTACTCTGGCAGTTCTCCATATTCCATACTTTTCATTTCTAAGTTTAAATATTTATTGCCTTCATTTTTATAATGCAGAGGTGCTTCAAGGCCCATATATTTCATAATCAGGGGATAGATATAAGTAGTTTGGGTCAGCTTAGTTTCATGTCCTGTGATCCTATATGCTGCAGGAACCTGATCACCATACCATACAAAAAACGGAACCTGGGTAGATTCTTTAGAGTCTATATGCAGTAATTTGTCACCCTGTATTTTAAGTCCATGATCTGAAGCATAGATTACTACAGAATTGGTATTTTTCAATGTGCGGAAAATATTATTGAAAACATAATCTGTGTATTTTATGGAGCTGTCATAGCAGTTTAGATTCTCGGAATTCCAGTTGGGTGGAAGTCTGTTACATGGATTTGGGTGGCTTCCCATGATGTGGAGAACCACAAATTTATTCTCTTTTTTCTGAATGACCTTTTCCAGTTCAGGAACAATCACTTCATCGTAGCCGTTTACCCATTTTTTATTTTTAGACATAGAAGCGATGGCTGTGATTCCTCTTGCGCTCGCCTGTGTGCTGAGCCAGAAAGAATTATATCCGGTTTGGTTGGCTAGATTGATGATATTGTAGGATAGCTTGTCATAACGGTATCTGAATTCATCCGGATGAATGCTGGACAGCATTAAAGGAACACTCAAGTTGGTAATTCCTGCAGGAGAAATGGCATTGTCGAAAATCATCATATTTTCAGCCTGTTGGTCTGTATAAGGAGTTGTTTTTAGATGATAACCATACAGCGACATATTTTGTTTTCTTTCAGACTCTCCAATGATCAGAATTACATTTTCTATTCCTGGCTGTATTTTTTTGATACTGAAAACCGGAATATTCTTTTTTATTTCGTTAATGTCTCTTTGTATATTCAAAGCGGTATTGAAATCGGATAAATGATAGTAAACATTCTTAATCATCTTACCTCCTCCTTTATTGCTTACATAGGTATGTTTAAGGTGGTATCCGAATGGTAAAATAAGCCACAGTAATGCAATAATGATAAATTTAGCATCAATCTTGACTACATTTTTTTTCAGGTAATTCACAGAGTACAGTACCATTCCCAGAAAAACGAAAAACAAAATGCCTGGAAGAATAAACATATAAGACATGCTCATTGCCTCATCAGGATTAGACTCAAGAATACTGATAGCCATTCCTACATTAAATCCGGAATGGTAAATAAGAAAACAGGATACTGATATCAGAAAGTTAATGCTTAATAATAAACAGAGAATAACAGCAATTACAGACGTATACTTATTCTTAAAAAGAAGTGCATTGAATACAAGAAACGAACAAAACATAATTCCATACTCAAAAATATTGCGGATACTGTCCAATTTTTCGGCCCCGAACAGATTATCAAAGATATAAGGGAATGAAACCAAAAAACCTGTTAGGTATATTATAATGAGAAGAATCGGAACTATTTTTTTGAGCATGGTTGTATATATGTTTTCGGAGCTGTTATGATTATTTTTTAATAATCTTTCTTAAGAGTCTTCCGTGTGAGAGTCTGCTGAATATCAGAGTCATGTCTTGCATGAGAAGAATTAGTGTTAGATAATAATTCTTAGGGTTTACAGATATTGTATCAACTCAAAAAGAAACTTTTGAAAGATAAATTGCTACAGTTGCATGGCGGAGAGTTATTTCTTTCCGTTTAAATTTTCAATGATTGTAGAAAATGTAACTATAGAGCTGGTATTGCAGATAAAGAATGGAAATAATGAGGGTGTGTTTTTTTCATCAAAAAAAAATTTTTTTTAAATTAATAATAAGCCTGGGTTGTGTTTTTAATATTAAGCGATTTTTTTCAGAACAAGTAACATTGAAGAATTGATTCCATCCGGATTTTAAAACCGGATAATCGTATCGTTATTTCATAACTAAACAATGCCTTTTATACAAATGTACAAGAAATTACCGATAAGTGCAAGTAGAATTTTTACTATAAGTGGCTGGAATTACTACACTTTACGGTTGATATAATCCATTGTGGCATTAGGGGTAGGGATGATTTTTGCCGGGTTTCCTATGACAACAGAATTGGGAGGAACATCAAAGTTGACATAAGAATTAGGAACAATCAATACATTATTTCCAATAGTAACAGCCCCTACAATAACGGCATTGGTGCCTATCCATACTTCATCACCTATGATTGGAGAACCTTCATTTTTTCCGCGGTTTTGTTGGCCGATGGTGACTCCCTGTGCGATATTACAGTTTTTTCCAATGACTGTTTTCGGGTTGATGACAAGACTTCCCCAGTGCCCCAGATAAAAACCTTCTCCAATCTGGGTTTCAGGATAAATCTGAAATCCGTATTTGATCTGATAATGTCTTAATATAATTCTCCAGAAAATATTCAAAAGAGGGTTCTTCTGATGCTTCTGAGCCTTTCTCAAAATGTAGACAAAATGAAGATTGGGATTAATGCATTTTTTCCAGATCTGAAATGTTGAAAGCCACTTTCCGCTTTCCCGGTAAAAGTCTTTTTGAATGATAGAATAATCAGCCATTGTTAATGTTTTTATACTTCATCAATTATTTTCTGAAGGTGTTCCACAGATTTTTCCAGCACAAACGGCAGTTCTGTTGCTGAGATCTGTTTTTTGTATTCTTCAGTTATATTTTTATCGGTAAGAAACTTTTTCATTCCCTCATATATTCCCTCTTCGGAATTGGCAGTAATATTGCCCAGTTTTCCGTCTTGCAGAAGATCTCTGATACCGGAGATATCCGTTGCAGAAATAGGTTTGTTGAGGATAAGCGCTTCGGCAATGATTGTAGGGAATCCCTCATGTCGGGAAGACATGATATAGAAATCCGCTTTTTTCATATACGGGTACGGATTACTGCTGAAGCCGAGCATTTTTGCAGTATCCTGAAGCCCCAGTGTATTGAGCTGATCCTGAGTTTTATCAAAATCATAGCCGTCACCAATGATCAAAAGCTGATGCTTCAATCCTTCATCGATCAGTTTTTTATGAACATTCAGCAATCTGTCATACCCTTTCTGAGGATATACAGTTCCCACCGTTACAAAAGTAGGAAGATCACTGTTGAAAGGATAATCATTGATCTCAATATCTGCCTTTCTTAAGGTATCATTCTTATCAATTGGATTAAAAATCTTGATCACAGAAGCCTTTTCGGCCTCATTTTTAGCCAAATTATGCATTCCTTCCTGAAGTTTGTTAGAAATCACAAGAATCCTGTCAAACTTAAAAAACTGTCTGATAACTTCCGGAGTGTATTCTTTTAAATTGAAAATATCATTCTGCACCCAGATAATCTTTTTGGAATCTTTTTGAGGGCTGGACAGTATTTCCTGATGCATTGCATGAATGGCTGCAATCTCTACATCGTATTTTTTATTTTTTAAAACAAATTTATAAAGAAGAGAGGGGAACCAAAGAAACATTTTCTGATAAAGAACCCTGTAAGCTTTCACAGGGATATCCTGCGGCCTGTTGGTCGTTATCATTTCTCCTTTTGTTAAATAGTATAAAGTTACCCAAGACGGAACCTCTTTAATGTATAATCCTGAATATAAGTTGACCAGAAGGTCTACTTCATATTTATCAGAGGGAAGGTTTTTCAAAAAGTTGATTAATACTTTTTCTGCACCGCCATGACGTAATGAACCTATACGAATGAGGAGTTTTTTCTTTTTCAATTTGTTTCGTTTATGATTTTACAAGATTAAATTTATTTAATTTTTCTTGCTTTTTTATACTTGTGGGGAAGATTTTCTTTGATATAGGCGTCCAGTTTTTTCCTGTCTTTCTCCAATTCGCGGGGATATTCCGGATTGTTTTTAAGGACAATATCTCCATAATCTTCAATAGTACAGAGAAATTGTGCCGGATTTCCGATAAAAACGGTATTGTCAGGCATAGATTGTGACAACACAGAGTTGGCTCCCAAAATACAGTTGTTCCCAATCTGTACATCCTGCATGATCACACAGTTGAGGCCAATGGTACAATTGTTTCCTATTTTTATTCTCCCAAGAATTCTGGCATCTTCATATCCTGGAAGTTTTCTGAGCAGAGTAGTGGTTCCGCCATGATTCACAAACCTTACATCTCCGGCAATATTCACATTATCACCAATTTCGATAAGGTAAGGTTCTGTTCCAAAATACACTTTATCAGGCATATTGAAGTTTTTTCCTACCTTCATACCCCTATGTTTAGCCACTTCAAGACTGCCCCTATTCAAGAAAGAATGATAGAGAGAGTCTATTTTTAATAGGATTCTGAATATAAAAATCATCACAAGTGTAAATTTGTTTTCGTTACTTTTGCAAAGAAAGAGAATTTATTAATATGATAAAAATTTCAAAAATAGAATATTATCTGCCTAAGCAGGTGTTAACTAACGAAGATCTTGAAAAACTCTTCCCCGAATGGAGTTCCGAACGCATCAAGGAGAAAGTAGGTATTTCTCAACGTCATATTTCTTCAGACAACGAAACAGTGCTGGATATGGCTGTACAATCTTCAGAAAAAATTTTCGAAACCTATGACCGGGATAAAATAGATTTTATTTTGTTCTGTACCCAAAGTCCGGAATATTTTCTGCCTACAACGGCCTGTATTTTGCAGGACAGACTTGGGCTTAGAAAAAATATCGGAGCCATAGATTTCAATCTTGGCTGTTCAGGATTTGTATATGGGCTGGCTTTTGCGAAAGGCTTGATTTCTGCAGGAATTGCAAAGAGTATTCTTTTGGTTACTTCAGAAACTTACACCAAACATATTCATGCTGATGATAAAGGAAACCGAAGTATTTTCGGGGACGCCTCTGCTTCAGCAATTGTTGAAAAAGCAGAGAGTAATGACTATCAGTTCTGTCTGGGAACAGACGGAAGTGGTGCAGAAAATCTTATCGTGAAGAAAGGTGCTTTCAAAAAAGATTTTGAACTGAATCCCGAACATGAATTCAGCCCTGAAAATATTTATATGAATGGTCCTGAGATTTTTAATTTTACGATTGAAAATATCCCTGGATTGGTAAAAGAAACCCTTGAAGTAAACGGAATGACAATGGATGACATTGACCATTTTGTTTTTCACCAGGCAAATTCTTTTATGCTGAATTATTTAAGAAAGAAAACAAAAATACCGGCAGAAAAGTTTTATATTGATATGGAAAATACCGGAAACACCGTTTCTGCAACCATTCCTATTGCCCTTAAAAATATGATGGATAAAGGAATGCTGAAGGGAGGAGATAAAGTTTTAATGGCAGGCTTTGGAGTAGGATATTCATGGGGTGCCACTATTATGGAGATTTAAGATAACAAACATTTAAAATTATAGAATATGAAAACATCCGTTTTTTTAGACAAATTACAGGAAGAATTGGAGGAAGATGAAACATTGACCACTGAAACGAATTTAAAATCTTTGGAAAGCTATGACTCTATCAGTTTGCTTTCTGTTATTGCGTTTGTAGATGAAAATTTCAGCAAAAAAATTGATACCAAACACTTTAAAGATATCGAAACCGTTTCAGATCTGATGAATGTTATAGGAAAAGAAAATTTTGAAGATTAATGGATGCTTTCTCATTAAAAAATAAAATTATTCTCATTACAGGCGCTTCTTCCGGGATCGGGAGAAGCTGTTCTGTAGAATGCAGCAAAAGCGGTGCAGATCTTATTCTTGTAGGAAGAAATCAGGAAGAACTGATGAAAACCGTTTCCCTGCTGAATCCTGAAACGAAAGTTGAGATTATCGCCGAAGATATTACCCAATCTGATAATCTTGAAGGAATTATTGCAGATAAAGTTTCGGCTTTAGGCAAGATTTCAGGATTTATACACTGTGCCGGTATCGAAAAAACATTACCGTTAAAAAAGCATAATCCTCAGCTGTACCAGGATATATTCGCAGTAAATGTAATTGCCGGACTTGAAATTGCTAAAATCCTGTCTTTAAAGAAATATAAAGAAGAAACTTCCAGTTTTGTATTTATTTCTTCCGTTGCGGGAATGGTAGGAGAGGCTGGAAAAGCTGCTTATTCGGCCAGTAAAGGAGCTGTTATTTCGGGAGCCCGTTCATTGGCAATGGAACTTTCCAGAAGTAATATCCGTGTCAATAGCGTAAGCCCTGCAATGGTGAATACCCCGATTCTGGAAAAAATGTTTGAAGATATTGGTGAAGAAGCTTCATCAGAAATCATAAAAAAGCATCCGCTTGGAATAGGTGATCCTAAAGATGTAGCGAATGCTTGTATTTTTCTATTGTCTGATGCTTCAAGATGGGTCACAGGAACCAATCTTGTCATTGACGGAGGCTATTCCGCACAATAACTTATTTTTTGTACAGCGTTTCTATAATATTTTCTACACTGTCAAATATTTTCTTATTGTCGAACTGACTTTCAATATTTTTAAGATTTTCTCTGATATGGAGAACAAGGCTGGGATCGGTAAGGAATGTCTTCATTGCCGAATACATTTCATCAATTTCATAACTGATGAGGTATCCCGTTTCCCGGTCTTTGATCATCAGACCTATATCACCCACATTTGTTGCAATAATAGGTTTCTGCAGGATTAGTGCTTCAGCAATTACCAAGGGCCAGGCTTCAGATTCGGAGGGAAGGATGAAATAATCTGCCTTTTTGATGTAGGGATAAGGATTCATCTGATTTCCAGCTAAAATAAATGTCTTTTCAACATTATTTTTTGCGGTCTGAGCCTTAAGGTTCTTCATTTCGTCACCATCACCAATGACAATGATGCTGTGATGAAATCCTTCGTCTATAAGTCTTTTATGAGCTTCAATAAGCTTATGGTATCCTTTTCTTGAATGAAGTCTTCCGATAGACGCAAAAACAGGCCCTTCAGGGAAATTGTCGAGCTTTTCTTCTGCCTTTCGCTTAATTTCTTCGATAGGAATAGGATTGATAATAACGCTCTCAGCCGGATAATTGAGATTTGGATAATACTGATGCATCATATCCTTTATTTTATGAGAGCAATACACCATATGATCAAACTGAGGAAAACTCTTTAAAATATCCGGAACCAAAGGCTGAAATTTAGGAACATTGATTTCAGAGTGAAACCATCCGATTTTTTTTGAATTCTTATGGGTAGAACTAAGAATAGCATCATAATCCCTGTAATCCATCCCGATTTCTATATCAAAAGTATCATTGATGAGCCGGTCTGCAATGGCAGGGTTGTTTTTCAGTTTACGAAGCTTTATCCTTCTCTTGACAAGCTGAAGTTTCTGAAGCAGAGCATTGTCGGAAAAGTCTTCTTTTCCATCAGTAAGATATATTTTTCTGATATGTTTCGGAAGTTCATCACGCAACTTGCCCTGGTTTAGGGTAAGGCATACCGTCATTTCAAATTTGTCAGGATTCAGGTTGTTGAGAAGTCCCAACAATACTTTTTCTACGCCACCCATTTCCATGGAGCGATGTCTGAACAAAATTTTTATTTTTTTTTCTAGCATTATCCGAAGATTGATTGTAAAGTAATTTTTATTTTTTTCTTGATACGGAAAGGAATCTTATGTTGATATTGTAACAGACCGAATATTTCATCCGCACCCGTATAATGATCAGGAACTTTTTGGCCGTTGATGGTTGCAAGTCCTCTGCGTTTCATTGTATTGAAAATCACCTGTGCAAAATACTCGTGGGATTTCTTTTTATTGTCATTCTGGGAGATTCCACCTTGATGAGTTCTGTAAAGATAATTGGTATCATTAATGAACTGAACTTTTCCTTTTTCATACATTTTAAGGTAGAGATCCTGATCTTCCCCGATTTTCAAATCCGGATTCATTTTTTCAGTCTGTTCATAGACTGCCTTTCTGAAGGTTACAAAATGAGCGATCTGAATTGGGAAATTAAAAAAATAAGGATCACCATTCGGTACCTGCATTGCAGATCTGAACGGAGAAATAGGTTTCAGATTCTGATCACAGGTCATAAACCTTGAATAGGTAAGAACTGTATTTTTTTTAGCCTGAAAGATCTCCATACATTTTTGAATGGCTGTTGGGTTTATAGCATCATCAGGATCTAAAAATCCACAGATTTCCCCTTCTGCCAGCTCAATGAGTTTACTTTTCGTTACGCCTACACCGGAATTTTTTTCATTTTCAAAATATTTAAACCTTTTATCACTTGAAATCATTTCCCGGATCATTTTCTTTTCACTTTCAGAGGAGGCGTCATCCAAAATGACCGCTTCCCAGTTTGTATACGTCTGCTGAAGTATGCTTTCAAAACAGTCTTTGAAAAAATGAGCGTTATTATAATGGGCTATAAGGATAGAAAACTTCATGAATGTTCCTTAAATATTAATTCCTGATGATTGATTACGGTTGTATTGGAAGGAACATCTTTGTAAATGGTACATCCTGCTCCAATAATACAGTTATCTCCGATAGTAACTCCTTTTAGAACGGTAACATTACTTCCGAGCCAGCAATTGCTTCCGATTTTGATGGGAGCTGTGGTGAACTCAGCGTGAGAGAGTTTAAACTCCGGATGAGTCTGATACGCATGGTTGTGGTCATACAGTTTTACATTTTCTCCGAATAGTGTATTGTCACCTATTGAAATACTGTCCAGACAGTTGATGGAACAGAAGTTATTCATGAAAAAGTTGTTTCCGATTTCTAAAGTGGCATTCTGTTGCACAAGAACGTGTACATAATTTCTGAAACTGACCCCGTGGCCAATCGTCACTTTCTTTATATTTTCATGCAGAATAAAATGATCACTGATCCCAAGTTTTATCCCCTTGAAAGAAACATGAGGGTGTTTTTTGAGAAGAGAAATCTGGCTTTTTCGTTGAATTTTTGCTATAATTTCATAAAGCATACCTAAATTTATTTTCACATTTGTAGCCTACAAATATAATTTGTTTTACATAATTATAATAATAAATCTTATTTTTGTGCCTTAAAATTAATACTTTATATCAAATAAAAACAGCTTTCAGAGTTGGGTCTGCTGTGTTTTGATAAAGTAAAGCATTTTGCGATTCTGTGAAGATAAGTCAGATTACATTTACCAGGTTTGTTGCCGCTATGGCAATTGTCATTTCCCATTTCAATAAAGATCTGTTTTTATATAAGATAGATTATATTTCCAATCTTTTTTTGAGAGCGAATGTAGGGGTAAGCTATTTCTTTATTCTTTCAGGGTTTATCATGATTATTGCTTACCATAAGAAGGATAAGATTGATTATCTGGAGTTTTATAAAAACAGGTTTGCCAGAATCTATCCGCTCTATATGCTTGGACTTCTGCTGTATTTCATGACGAGATATGAACTGTTTGACTGGTATAAGCTGGTTTTATACGGATTGGGTATTCAGAGCTGGATACCGGGAGAAGCCATGATTCTGAATTTTCCGGGATGGTCTATCTCTGTAGAGTTTTTCTTTTACCTGCTTTTTCCGTTTTTATATAATTATTTTTACGCAAAGAAAAATAAAATGATTTGGGTATTTGCCATTGGACTCTGGCTGATTACTCAGGTGTTTTCTAATCTGTATCCGGTATATGGAGCGTATGAAGGGCCACACACGAAAAGTCATGAGTTTCTTTATTATTTTCCTTTCTGGCATCTTAATGAATTTTTGATCGGGAATCTGGCAGGAATATTTTTTGTAAGAAATTACAAGCAAAAAAATTACGACCGTCAGGTGATCGCAGTCTTTTTACTGATCCTTGTGTCTCTGATGTTTGTTCCGCTTTTTTATCACAACGGGTTGATGGCTTTACTTTTTGTACCTGCAATTCTTCTGATTTCGGCTAATAACGGAAGAGTAAGTAAGCTCTTTTCATTGAAACCGCTGGAATATCTTGGAGAAATAAGTTATGGTATATACATCACTCATATTCCCGTTCTTTATCTTGTAAGGGAGTTTTTAAAATGGAAGGAATATACGTTCAGTATTGATATTGTATTTGTGATTTACATTATTGTTATGCTGCTCAGTTCTGCAATTTTTTATCAGTTTATTGAAAAACCAATGCGTGATCTTTTAAGAAAGATACATTTTACCAAACAATAAAACTAAAGTATTATTTTAAACTAAATATTTAGTTTAATCATATTGTTAGAACAAATCGTTTCTAAAATTAATATTATACAGCCCTGAACGGATACTTTTATAGTCTGTAAACAAATACTTTGTAATCATTCCCCATTTTTTGAGTAGAGGAGCATTGGCGATTTGGAAACTCCTGTATACTCTTTTGATATGAATTTTAACATCATTGGGGATGGTATTTTCATTCTCTGCCCAATGGTTAACTTCTTTCCACAGAACAACTCTTGTTGAGGCCGGCTTAACTTCTCTGGAATCTATTTTGGTAATTCTGTTGTTCTCGTGAACTCCTCTTACGGCTACTGCCTTATCAAGAATTCCCGGATATAAATTCAGATAGTAGGAGAGTCTGAATAGAAATTCAGTGTCCTGATGGAGCTTTAAATGTGTTTTAAAGAAATACTCCATGTTTTTCAAAGAACTTTTACGGATAGTCAATGCATCAATGCTGAAAAGTCCGAAAGTTCCTATCATGTTAAGCTGTCCCGGAAATACATCTCTGGGAGGATGTTTCTTGTAAACTGTAGTCAGGCGGTCTCCAAAGACCTTATAATATTGTTCTTTTGCTTTCTCAGAATAATAATGAACCCCGATGGCACCATAAACTCCGTCAACATCTTTATTGAGAAACAGTTCTTTTTCTGCATCAAAACGGTTGGGAAGGTAGTAATCATCTGCATCCAGGAAAGCAATAAAATCTCCTTCCGCTTTTTCCAACCCTAAATTTCTGCTGGCACCTGCTCCATGATTGCCTTTATCAGGATGCTGAAAAAGCTTTACCCTGTCATGTTTTTCAGCAAGTTCCCTACAAACCTGCAATGCATTGTCCGGAGACTTGTCTTCTACCAATACCACTTCATATACCTCTTCGAACTGAAGAGCAGAATCTACAGCCTGCGAAACATATTTTTCGGCATTGTAAACGGGAATAATTACTGAAATTTTCATTTGTATCGGATTATGCTTTTAATTTAATTTTTAAATAATTGGTTACTTTTTTCTCAACAAAATAATACAGAAGTGATGCCACTATAATGACCATGACAATCTTAAATAGAAAAAAGGGAAAACTGAGGTAGCCTTCAACTTTAAATCTTTTTAAAGCAATTTCTACAAAAGGATGTGACAGGTATAGTGAATAGGAAATGTCTCCCAGAAAAATTAAGGCTTTGTTTCCTTTAAAATGAAATATATAATCAAAAGTTAAGAAAGAAAATACAAACAGGGAGATGATGGCCAGCTTTATCATATCATTATCTGTAGGGATAATACTAAGCAGTACCAATATAAATAATATAATTCCTGTTACAGAAAGTAATGTTGCCCAGATCTGTGGAATTGTAAATCTATTCAGTAAAAGTGAAAAAAGAATTCCCACAACAAAATAAAGATTCAGCGAGTGGGTTACCATTCGCAGATAAGGACTTTCAAATTGAATAAAAGAACCTAAAATTGATGTCAGGATGAAAAAACCTGCAATGAAGTAATACCTTTTTTCTTTAAAAAATAATGAGAGTCCGAATATGAGATAAAAGAACATCTCAAAATTTAAGGACCAGCCTAAGAAAAGGACCGGAAATTCTTTCTTCGTGGGAAGGAATAATAATGAGTGGATAAGCTCATAAAGCCCTGCACCATGAAAATAGAGGAGAAAACTTCCTCCGGGAATCATTGCAGCGAAAGTCAAAAGATAGTACAGCGGAACAATTCTGATCACCCTTCTTTTGTAAAATAAAGTGATCTGCTGAAAAGAATCTTTACTGAAATTTATTTTTTGAGTGGTGAAAGCCATGATAAATCCACTGATAATAAAAAATACGGGAACACCGATACTTCCTTTTTTAAAGAGAATATCGCCAAGATTCAGCCCAGGTAGATTTATTGTTTCACGGAAATGAAAGCAACATACCAATAAGGCTGAAATCCCTCTTAATATCTGGAGGTTGTTAAGCTTCATGACTGGAGGAGTCTTATTTTTTAAATATCTTTTTCAAAATAAGTCCCATTACAAACGGTACTCTGGCAATATTGTGCTGAAGTGTCTTGAACCCGTCTATTGTAAATTTGGTGTCCTCTGTCATTCCGTATTCTGAAAAATCTACTTCAGGAACCGCTTTATGTTTAAAGGTAACATTCATTAAGTTGTACTGATGGATAACCTGAATGTACATCTCTTTACTGTCTTCTACAGAAAAATTCGGGTAATGACGATAGCTGTTGTGAGCTCTTTCCTTCAGCATCGTTTTGAAGTTGTCTACACTTTCCGCTAAGCTTACAAACGGGTTTACTACGGCGTTATAAACATTTACTACCGCTTTACGGTCCGGAAGCATGGTAAGCTGGTATCCTCTTCTTAAATCTATGACCAGGTCATGAACCGGTTTGAAATGCTCCTGAACGGTTTTTATATAATCCTGATGAAGCATGTCATCATTATCCAGCTCGCTGGTAATCACAAATTTTGTATCAGGAGTGAAAAACTGTGGGATTATTTCTACAGCTTTCGTTTTCATAACATCAAAATCTTCTACAAATACCGCTTTGAAAGTTGGGTACTCTGTTTCAATTTCTTTAATGATTTTTCTAAACTTATCAGATGTATTGGTGTCGAAAAAGGTAAGCCAGACGTAGTTTTGGTTGGTCTGATTTTTATAAGAAGGGAGCACGTAAGTTCTGAATAACTTGAACCGGTCATCCAGCCATTCTTCAGTAAGCGGTTTATATCCTGAACGTGTTTCGTTCCAGCCTTTTGTAGGAACATTGAATCTTGTCATGATTACGTGTACAAATTGACTCATCTAAATAAATTTATTTTAAGTTATATAATTTACAAGGGTTTCTGCTGTATTTCTGTTTGGCAGTACCCACTCATTTGTGTAGTTTTTATGGAAATATAGTTGTCCGAAGTACATTAAACTTAAAGTTTAGCCATCTACTTTTTTTCTAAAAAGCTTGTAATAAAACCTTTTGAAAGAAAGATATTTTGCGACTACAGCCAGGGGAATCATTTTTTGAAATTCGCGTCTTTGCTGTATAAGCTGGGTGGTACGAACGTCTATGATATGATAAGCCAGCTTGTCATGTACCTCTTCACCGTAAAGTTTTTTTAAGGTAGGTAAAATTTTAAGGCGCTGCTTCATAATTTTGACCGGATCAGCAGACATATTATCGTTGACATCTTTTCGGTAATGCGCAAGAGCTTCATTGATCAGGAGAGCGTCAGGATGATCTTTGGTGATATAAATCCACATTACCCAGTCTTCACAACTGGTAAGGGTAGTGTCAAAAAGAAAACCTTCCAGAAGCTTTTTGCTTATCAAAGCACAGTGTATCGGGATGGAAAATTTAAGATCCCAATCGTATACAATTCCATCAAAGGTCAGGAAACTCTGCTCAACATTTTTATAGCCAGGAAGATGGGTTTGGTTTCTGTAGATAGTGTACTGACTTACAATCAACGGATATTCTTTGTCTCCGGAAAGGCTTTTTGAAAACTTTTCACGGTGTATCAGATCATCAGAATCCAAAAACTGTATATAATCTCCGGTAACGATTTCCAGTGCTGCATTTCTTGCAGAAGACAGACCTCCGTTTTCTTTATAAAGATATTTAAAACGGTTGTCTTTTTTTACCCATTTATCAGCTACTTCATCAGTATTATCAGGTGATCCGTCATTGACAATGATACATTCCCAATTTTCATAAGTCTGATCCAGGATAGACTGCAGACATTCATCTAAAAACTGAGCCTGTTTGTAGCAGGGGACAATAACGGATATTTTGGGATTCATTTTCATTTTTTATTCAATAGGTTTAATGTGTTTTTATTCTTCAGTCGGCCGTAAAACCACTACTTTTTATTACTTTTTCTTGGCTTTAATACTATCTGAAGTTTTCTGGCCGAAGGTACAAAATTATTTTTTCCGGTACAGAAGGGTATCTTTCAGGAGCAGCCATGTATTATCTTTTATAGATAAGATGAATAGAGTTTCTTCAGGTATTCATCAGGAGACAGACCCGCAAAAAAATCTTCTGTCAGGCTGTTGAACTCTATATTATAAAAGGAACCCTCGTTCACTGTTTCATAATCTGCATTTTTTGCAAGATGATTCTCCAGCTGAGATAAAATCTCCGGTAATGAATACTGATAAGGATAGGCCAGATTGACAATCTCATTGTTGAGGTTTTGCATATACTTCCCGACAAATGATGCAATGTCATCTGTACCAATCAGGATTCTTCTTGCATTGCTGTGAATTGTGAGCTTATTTTCAGACAGGATTGAGTTTTTAAGAAAGTTGATCAATGTGTTGGGATTTCCTCCGCGGCCTACAGCATTTCCTACTCTGAAAATAATAAAGCTTGAACAATGCTCAGCAATTATTTTTTCGATCGTCATTTTATGAAGGACATACGGGCTGTCGGTTTTGGTGGGATCATAAATACTGCATGTGGAAAAATAAATCAGCTTTTTATCCGGGTACTGGCTAATAACTGATTTCAGCAGGGATATTTCTCTTTCAAATTCAGCAGGATCCTTTTCCAGCGAATTGGAAACTCCTGATGCAAAAAAAATAACATCCTCTTTATCATAAAATCTTACGGCATTTGCCAGAATTCCACTACCAATTATCATATGCTTCTTTTCTAATTAAGATGTTTAAATGCTTCAATAGATTTAAAGTTTTTTAAAGATTTTGAAAAGTCCAAGTGTATTTCCCAATTTTGCCCATCTTGAATTTTTTACATGATTCAATTGGTTGAGTGCCTGCTCATATTTCTTTTTAGGGACATAGCTCTGAAGAAAAAGATCTTCAACACTTACGTTTCTTCTTTCTGCCATTTTAATCAATGCAACCCAGTGCCAGAACAATGCTTTTTCTGCATTTTTAGTAGTAGAGATACCACTGTCATGGATTCTGTATAAATATAAATCTTCATCTATATACTTTACCGGAGCGATTTCGCACATTTTCATGTACCAGTCTTTATCTTCAGCAATTTTTAGGAAGGGATCAATACCCGATGTTTTCTCGTAAATCTTTTTCTTAAAAGTGACGAAATGTGAAATCTCAGCATTGAAATTATAATAAGCCTGATCCAGTGCTGTAATTTGTTTTGCTTTATGAACAGACAGAGGATTAAGATTTTCATCACAACGGACAAAATTGGAGTAAACCAAACCTGCTTCCGGATGTTCAGTATGTGTTTTTAAAACAATTTCTAAAGCATGAGGTGCTAAAGCATCATCAGGGTCTAAAAAACCACATATTTCTGATTCGGCAAGATCTATTAATCTCTTTTTTGTATATCCTATTCCTCTGTTTTGGTCATTTTGATTTATTTTAAACCGGGAATCATCACCTATGATTTTTTTTATAACTTCAAGAGAGTCATCGGTAGAGCCATCATCCAAAATTACTGCTTCCCAGTCTGTTTCAGTCTGTGCAACTAAACTTTGGTAACATTTTTCAAAAAAATGTCCATTGTTATAATTGGCAATAAGTACACTGAATTTACTCATTTCGACTGTGTTTATTCAAGATTTTTTTTAATGCATTCAGATATCCGAAACCATATTTTCTATCCGGTTCCAGAATATTTCCTTCTGCCCATTCATTCCAGGATTTAACAATTAAAAACTGTTCCGGGTAGTCTTTTTTCTCTTCAAGATATTTTGCAGCTTTTTCAACCTGTTGTTCGAATATTTCCGGGGAATTATTAGCCAATATGATGCCTCTGTATCCGCTTCTTGGAGTATTGTCCCAATTAGGCAGGATACATGGATAGGTAGGAACGTTGCTTTCTTCAAACTTTAAATCATTCACTACCGCCTGGGCATCCTGAATTCTGACTTTAGGCTGTTCTTTTTTCTTAATTCCGATTAATCCTTTTATTCTGTTTTTATAATATTGAGAATGGGAGATATATTCTTTTTTGTCAATATGAGGTATCCATGCTTTCTGAAAAGCATTAGAAATCTTACTGTCATATCCCATAGATCTAAAATCAAGATCATCACGGAGTTTATTGGATGCCATAACATATAAGCCATCAAATCCGTTTTCTTTTGCAAGTTCTCTGAATTTGGAAATATAATGAGGATCTCCGTCATTCAAATGGTTGGGATCATAGATAATGAGAAGAGGTTTGTTGTCTACTTTTATATACCTTTCGTCCTTGAAGAAAGGAAGAAGATATTCGAAATGAGCAATTAAGTCCTGTTCATTAGGGTAAACCTGCTGAGCCAGAATTTTTTCTGATAATCCATGCCATATGCCCGACCATGTTTCATTGGCCCAGCAGAAGCAAAATGGGAAATCTGGTTTTCCTGATTTTAGAACATCATTGGCAACACGTTCCAACAACTGCTTGCCATTACCAAACCAGTAATGATAATAGATAAATCCGTGTACTCCATAATCTTTCGCCATCTGAGCCTGCTGTTCTCTTACTTCAGGAACGCGCAGGTCATAATATCCCAACTCTCCTGGGTGTATAGGCTGTTCGTGTCCTTCAAACAAAGGTTGGGCTTTTCCTACATTCGTCCATTCTGTAAAACCTTTTCCCCACCATTCGTCATTTTCGGGGACAGGGTGGTATTGAGGGAGGTAGAACGCAAGGGGTTTTATTTTTTTCATAATTGATTAAGAATAATGTTACCAACTTTTATAATAAACTTTTTGAAGATAATGTAGTGTGTTAAAAGTGAACTTTCCTACATTTCTTAAAATTAATTTCTCGGTAAGTGTTTTATTATCAAGTTCTCTAAGGTATTTTTTATGACCTTCAGTCAATCTGTTTTCTTTATAAGCCTCATGAATAAGTTTTAGTATTTTCTTTTTCATTTCAGGCTGTTCTTTGTGTTTCAGATAAATATCAAAAAAAGATACATCTAAAAAGTTTTTCTTTTTATGAGAGTTTGTAGCATGCATTCTATAGCTGCAGGATTTGTAGTCATCATAGATGAAATCATATTTTTGGCTTAGTCTCAGCCACATATCGTAATCTTCAAAAGTTAAAGCTTCATCCCAGCCTCCAATCTCCTTTATTATAGAAGATTTGGTTACACATGACATTGCAGGAAGAAAATTATCTTCGAGTAATGTTTTGTAAAAGTTCCCGGATTCAATAGTCAGATATCTGTGAAAATAAGGAATGAAAGTATTTTGAAAACGTATCGAATTATCATCTATTATATGAGCATTTGAAAACACCAAAGCTTCGTTAGGAGACGAATTTTCAAGAATAGCAACATGCCTTTCTATTTTATCAGACTCCATAAGGTCATCAAGAGCTATGGTAATAATATACTTACCCTTTGATATATTCAATAGTTCGTTTAATGATTTACAGATTCCTTTATTTTGAGAATGAGGAATGAACTGGATATTCAGCTGTGGATTATTTTTAATCCAGTTATTGATGACTTCTACAGAATTGTCTTTAGAACAGTCGTCACAAATCAGTATCTCAATATTACTGTATTTCTGAGATTTGAAACTTTCTAAAGATTCTGTTACAAACCGTTCCTGGTTGTAACTAAGGCATAAAATCGAAACCAGAGGCAATTCTGTCATGATATTTTACTTTATTGAATTCAAGCTTTTTTATAAGAGTTAAAAACTTTAAAATCCGTTTACAATTTCTATTACTTTTTCAATTTCTTCCTCTGTCATTACAGGGGAGATAGGCAAACTTAATACTTCTTCATGGATTTTTTCACTGATCGGGAAAGACTGATCATTCCATTCTTTATAAGCTTGCTGCTTATGAGGTGGAATAGGATAGTGTATCAGTGTCTGAACACCATTTTCAGTTAAATACTTTTGAAGTTCATCACGGTTTTCTGTTCTGATGACAAATAAATGCCAAACATGTTCGTTTTCATCAGCCGGGTTTTCCGGAAGAATTATTTTTGGGTTTGATATTTCTGTAATATACTTTTTCGCAATATTCTTTCTTACCGTATTTTCTTCATCAATATATTTTAACTTAATGTCCAAAACGGCAGCCTGAATTTCGTCCAATCTTGAATTTAACCCCTGGTAAATATTGACATATTTCTGATTAGATCCATAATTTGCCAATGCTCTGATTACTTTTGCCAAATCATCATCATTGGTTGTAATAGCTCCCGCATCACCTAATGCGCCTAGGTTTTTTCCAGGATAAAAGCTAAAACCAGCTGCATCTCCTAAGTTACCTGACTTTTTCCCGTTCCATATTGCACCGATAGCCTGAGCGTTATCTTCTATTACTTTTAGATCATGTTTTCCAGCCAGATTCTTAAGTTCTTCAGAGAAAACAGTTCTTCCGTATAAATGAACAATCAGAATTCCTTTTGTTTTTGAAGTGATTTTTCCTTCAATTTTTGTGATGTCAATATTATAATTATCAATATCAGGCTCTACAAGAACAGGAATCAGGCCATTATCTGAAATGGCAAGAATGGAAGCAATATAAGTATTGGAAGGTACAAGAATTTCATCTCCACGATCCATTATTCCCATTTCAATATATCCACGAAGAATAAGGCGTAATGCGTCCAAACCGTTAGCAACACCAATAGCATGTTTTGCTCCAATATATTGAGAAAGATTGCTTTCAAAAGATGAAAGTTCCTGCCCCATTAGATACCATCCGGAACGGAAAACCTGTGAAAGTTTTGTTTCAATTTCTTCCTGATGCTTTAAATTGATTTTTTGTAAGTCTAAAAATTTAATCATCTCTTTAATAATCTTTATTTGTGTTGATATTCAGTGTTTTGTATATTCTTTGTGATAAAATATTTCTGTATTGTTCTGTACCAAACAGTGTTAAATGATTGGTGTCATATATGTAAGGATAGTTTTCTGGAGATACTTTATCAATCTTTACATTCAACAGGTCAATATATTGATCACCCAGATAGTTTTTTAAAAAAGTATTGAATTTTTCAGTCTCTTTGATCTTCTTTTCCTCTGTATACATATTGGCATTATACTTTTTCTTGATATAGTAATATGTTGGAAAATCTATCACGTAGAAATCAGTCATGCCTATGTAAAGAGTAGGTACTTTATATTTTGAAAAATATTGTTCGGTTGTTTTAAGATTGTTTTTTATCTCTTTTTCAGGATATCCTGAATAATTAGCATTAATAATAATAAGGTCTATATTTTTGTAATATTTTGGAAAATACTCCTTGAATATATAATTGAAATACTGTACGGGATTTGGATAAATGCCTTTAGAGTTTTCCATTGGATAAGTAGCATCTGCGGTAATCTGAATAAGGTTAATATCTTTTTTATCTGCAAAGATATTATTAACTGTTTCAGAAAACATTCCTGCATGGCTGTCTCCTAAAAGAACAACATTTCTTTTATCAGATACAGGAATATCCAAATTCTGTATAATCGTTTTATAGTCCTTTTTATGAGTAAGGTGCTTGGTATCAATTTTATATTGATCTTCAGCCTTTTTGCTGTACTTATAGCTTGAAGTAATATTGATCAGATTTTTATTTTCATTCGTATAATTCTCAGCATCTACTTTTGTAATTGAGAATGAAAAAATGAATATAATCAGACTTGCTGCCAGAACAGATTTAGCTTTATTAGAATAGTTTCTTTTTTCGATTCCCTCGTAGGAAAATATGGCAAGAATAAATGAAACAAATATTGTTAGAACACGATATTTCAAACTGGTATCCACTTCAAAAAATAGGATCAATACATACAATGGCCAGTGATAGAGATACAGGGAATAAGATATATTTCCCAGGTAGGTAACTATTTTATTTTTGTACGCAATGAATTCATAATTCAGGCTGATAAGCATTGCTGTAAAAAACACCGGAATTGTTGTGTACAACGATGGCCACGAAGAGGCATGAAATAGAAAAATAAAAGATATTATCACTGAAAGGGAAATCAAAGCCAATACTAGCTTTACCTTTTTCGGAATACGTTGTATTTTGTCTTCCAATAAAAATGCAAATCCACCTAACATCATTTCCCAGGCTCTTGGATAAAAAATGTAAAAGGAAAAATCCGGGTCATAATTGCTATGAATCAGCATAGCACCAAATGAAATAAAGGCTAATGCTAAAAAGACTGCAATAAAGATATTTTTTTTGGTGGTATATAATTTCTTTAAGAGAAGTAATATGAGCGGATAGATTAAATAAAACTGCCATTCGACAGAAAGAGACCATGAATGTAATAGAAAGTTGTATTGAGAAGATGAGTCGAAGTATCCGTTATTCAGATAATAATAAATATTAGAAAAAAATAGGACACTGGAAAAAGCACTTCTAAAAAAGTTGACAATCTGCGGTTGAAGAAAAAGAAATATTACTAATGAGAAAACCGCTACTACTCCTAAAAGTGCAGGAATAATTCTAATAATTCTTCTTCTGTAAAAATCCCAGAGATTAAAGCTTCCCTTATCAAAGGATGACAAAATAATTTTGGTCATTAAAAACCCTGAAATAACAAAGAATATGTCGACACCGATAAATCCGGATTTAAACCATTGAAATTTATAATGATAGAAAAGTACTGCGAGTACTGAAAATGCACGCAGAAAAGAAATATCGTATCTGAAACTATTGTTTTTCAATTATTTTACTTAATCGTTTTCGTATCCGTTTTCTTTTTTCCATTCTTCAAAGCCTTCTTTTTCCCAAGGTAAACCTCTTGAAAAGTTATAAGGCCAAGGGTAATGGGATTTTCCTGTTTCTCTTGATTTCATTTCACGAACATCCTTGATTTTTTTTCCAGGATTCCCAAGAACTAAAGAATAATCTTCATAATTGCCCCCTACAAGAGATTGTGCACCTACCAAACAATGCTTTCCTATTACCGTTCCTGGTAATAAAACAGTACCGACTGCTATCTGAGAAAAATCTCCGATAGTAGCACCTATACATACATCTGATGGAGGAGTAGGGTCATTGGTAAATACTACATAAGGATAAATGAAAACAAAATTTCCTATGGTAGACTTTTGACCAATATGTACATTGCTGTGAAGCCAGCAGTTGTTACCAAAAGTAACATGTCCCTGTATATCTGTAACAGTCCCCAATCTGCAGTTGTTTCCGAAAACAGAGTTCTCTCTTATCGTAACCCTGTGGCCGGTAGAAAAATTATTTCCGAAACGAGAACCTGCATATAAGATAGTATGACTTCTTATCAATGCATTTTCACCGATTATTGTTTCAGGGTTTACATAATCATCTTTAAAATAATAATCATTAAGCGGTTCTCCGATAACACAATCATTAGCAATAATGGAATTATCTCCAATAACAACATTGTCATAGATTACAGTATTGTCACCTATTTTTACATTTTTGCCTATTCTGGCTTTATCGCTTATAGAAACATTTTTGTTATTAAATTTCATTTGGGTAATCTTTAAAGTCTTGATAATTTCTAAAATAGTCATCCTCATCATAAAGTTCGGATGCCAAACATAATAATACTGCGCTATGACTGAACTTTATATCTCTCCATACTAATTTAGGAATATATAAACCTGTATTGGGACTGTCTAATACGAAAACTTCTTTTTTCCCATCTTTATCTTCTGTATTGAACGTAATTGTTCCTGCTACGGCAACAATTAGTTGTTGAAGGTTTTTATGGGCGTGTCCTCCACGGCTTACATCCTGTGGGGTATAATAAGTCCAATATACTCTTTTAATATCAAAAGGTACATCTTTCTGTGCTTCAGAAATAGTGATATATCCAAGTTCGGGAGAACCTATTTTGTTTAAATTTATTATGTGAGGGCCTGTCATAAAGTTGTTTTTGATAAGACGATAAAACGAATGTTATAGGTAGTTATGGTGTTTGTACTTTATATTCAAATTGAGGTCTGGTTACTCCAGGGTAAACATACATGATGTTTCCTACTTTTACATTTTCTACTTCAAATCCAATAAAATTATCAATTCCATATAGAAGCGTTTTCTGATCTTTTCCAAAATAAAGTCTAAAATAATAATTTCCTGCATTTAGAAGCCCTGTCGGAATATCAAATTCTACAGTATATTCACCTACTTTTGCATCTCCTTTTGCTGAAACAAATTTTCCAACATGAAAAATGACTAACTCATCATAGTTTTTCAATTCAAAGGTTGTATCAAGTGTAATGTCAGGACAGTAATTATGAAAGACAAGTTTTACATGCACTCCGGAATCAATATCTAACAAGTCCCCGTTTATAGGAGATACTGAAAATTCTTTTACCCTGATATTTTCATTGCCTATAGCTTCATCAAGATTTCCGTTATAAATATAAGAGCTTTCTCTTGCGCTGCTTTTTTGATATTCTATAATTGTGCTAAGAATATCACCTTGATAATCAATTTGCCCTTGGTTTAAAAGAATTCCTTTTGTACATAATTCTTTAACGGCCGTCATATTATGACTCACAAAAAGAATTGTTCTGCCTTCTCCTCTTGTTACATCATTCATTTTTCCAAGGCATTTTTTCTGAAATTCAGCATCTCCAACTGCCAGAACTTCATCTACAATAAGAATTTCAGATTCTAAGTGCGCTGCTACAGCAAACGCAAGACGAACGTACATTCCCGAAGAATATCTTTTAACAGGAGTATCAATATATCTTTCAACCCCTGAGAAATCTACAATTTCATCAAATTTTCTCTTGATCTCCTTTCTTGTCATTCCCAGGATGGCTCCATTAAGAAAGACATTTTCCCTTCCCGTCATTTCAGGGTGGAATCCTGTTCCTACTTCCAATAGAGAGGCAATTCTTCCGTTGGTATAAATCCGCCCTGTTGTAGGTTTTGTGACTTTACTTAAAACTTTTAATAATGTAGATTTTCCTGCACCGTTTCTACCAATAATTCCTACAGCATCTCCTTTTTCGATTTCAAAATCAATATTGCGAAGAGACCATACATATTCTGAATCTCCTTTTGTAGTTCTATCGTTTGCTTCTCCAATTTTAAGATAAGGATCTTCTTTTCCTCTTACTTTATGCCAGAATCTGTTAAGGTCATGAGAAAGAGTTCCTGTCCCGACTTGTCCCAGGCGGTATTGTTTAGATATATTTTCTGCTTTTAAAGCCAGCATGTTTTTTTAATTTAAATTTTTAAAAGAAAATAATTACACGGTATCCATAAAAGTTTTTTCAACCTTATTGAATACAACAATTCCTATCATTAAAAGGATAAGAATAATACCAGTACTGATCCCAAGCATAGCAGGGGAGAAATCTCCCACACCAATCCATGCATATTTAAAACATTCAAAAATACCTGTCAAAGGATTGTAGTAAGCTAATTTTTTAAAAAATCCCGGTAATGATGAGACAGGATATATTACTGGAGTTGCATACATATATAAGCTTACCCCAAAACCCAGTAGCATTGCCAAATCTTTATATTTCGTAGTAAGGGCAGAAAATATCATTCCAACTCCTAATGCAAAAAGTGCCATCAGGAATATAAGAAATGGAGTTGCCAAAATCCAGATGTTAGGATGGGCTTCTCCTTTATTGTAATAATAAGCCCATGCAAGGATGAATAGAACAAACTGTACTCCAAATCGCATAAGGTTAGAAATGACAATAGAAAGCGGGGTAACCAGTCTTGGAAAATACACTTTTCCGAAAATTCCGGCATTTCCTGTAAAAGTAGAGGATGTAGCCAGTAAAGAGGAAGAAAAATAATTCCAAAGAGTAACGCCAGCCAGATAAAAAAGAAGAGGTGGAGCCCCATCTGTTGGGAGCTTGGCAATTCTTCCAAAAATAACCAGATATACTATAGTTGTTAGAATGGGATTAATAAAAAACCATATAGGTCCTAAAATAGTCTGCTTAAAACTGGATATAAAATCTCTTTTTACAAACATATAAACAAGATCTTTGTATTTCCAGACTTCTTTTAGCTTCAAGTCAAACAACGAATGATTTGCATCAATCGTCTCAGTCCACTTCTGTTGTGGTTCATTCATCTGTGTAAGTTTTTGCAAATTTATAATAATTAATTCTTACCGTATCTTTTCGTTTATAAATTTTCATAATAAATAAAACTAAAAATCAACAACTAATATATTGATAATTGGCGGTATGAACAAAAACTATTGGCCATAAAGCCAATAGTCTATGATTTTTATAAATTGTTTTTGTTATTTGCCGATAAGTTGTTTCAGGTATTCGCCATAGCCGCTTTTGCCGTATTTTACTGCGGTTTCAAGCAGTTTTTCTTCATTGATGAATTTGTTCCTGAACGCGATTTCTTCAATACAGCCGATTTTAAATCCTTGTCTTTTTTCTATAACACTTACAAATTCTGAAGCGTCATGAAGAGAGTCAAAAGTTCCGGTGTCCAGCCATGCAGTACCTCTGTCGAGAACAGCAACCTCAAGTTTCTCGTTTTTTAAATAGACGTTGTTGATATCGGTGATCTCCAGTTCACCTCTTGCAGAAGGCTTGATGTTTTTAGCAATTTCTACCACATCGTTATCATAAAAGTAAAGACCAGGTACTGCATAATTTGACTTAGGATTTAGAGGTTTTTCTTCAATAGAAACTGCCTTTAAGTCTTTGTCAAATTCTACCACACCATATCTTTCCGGGTCAGCAACGTGATAGGCAAAAACAACTCCTCCATTGGGATTGGTTTTATTTTTCAGTAAAGTTCCCATTTCGGAGCCATAGAAAATATTATCGCCCAGTACCAGTGCAGCAGAGTCATTGCCGATAAATTGGTCCCCTAAAATAAATGCCTGTGCTAAACCATCAGGGCTTGGCTGTACAACGTATTCTATATTACAGCCAATTTGAGAACCATCACCCAAAAGCTTGATAAAACCTTCCTGGTCGTGTGGTGTGGTGATGATCAGAATATCCTTGATTCCTGCTAAAAGAAGTGTGGAAAGCGGATAATAAATCATGGGTTTGTCATAAACAGGCATCAGCTGCTTGCTCACGGCAATCGTTAGAGGGTAAAGTCTTGTTCCGGATCCTCCGGCTAATATTATTCCTTTCATTTGGTGGTGCGTATTACGCTTATTTCTTTTGTGTTATAAGTTGAAGTTCTTTTGCTATTCAGAAGTTGTGATAAAGAATAAAAATTTATTTCAGTCTATTCTTTATTTTTCTCAATAGCCAGGTGTTTAGCTGTATTGTTTGTTATAGTAATCCTGATAATTTCCTGAAGTTACATTGTCAAGCCATTCTTTGTTTTCCAGATACCAGTCAATTGTTTTTCCCAGTCCTTCTTCAAAGGTTACTGAGGGTTTCCAGCCTAAATCTTTATTTAGCTTTGTTGCGTCAATAGCGTAACGTTTGTCATGGCCTGGTCTGTCTTTTACAAACGTAATCAGTTTTTCAGAATAGCCTGCTGGTTTTTCCAGTTTAGCATCCATTTGCTTGATCAGTTCTTTTACAAGATCAATATTCTGCCACTCATTGAATCCTCCGATATTATAAGTCTCACCAGTTTTTGCTTCCTTAAAGATTTGATGAATTGCTTTGGCGTGGTCAATTACAAATAACCAGTCTCTGGTATATTTCCCATCACCATAAATAGGAAGAGGTCTTTCGTTGATAATATTTGAAATACAAAGAGGAATCAATTTTTCAGGGAAATGATTCGGGCCGTAATTATTTGAACAATTGGAAACGATGAACGGCATTCCGTATGTATTTCCGTAAGCTCTTACCAAATGATCGGAAGCTGCTTTTGAAGCAGAATATGGAGATTGTGGGTCGTATGCAGTTGTTTCTAAAAAGAATCCTGTTTCACCCAGACTTCCATATACTTCGTCAGTGGAAATATGGTAAAAGAGGTTGGTTCTTTTTTCATCTGGAAATCTCCCATGAGTGTGATCCGGGTTTAATGTCCAGAACTCTTTACAAAGATTCAGAAGATTAGCGGTTCCGTTTACATTGGTGTTAATAAAGGCCATAGGATCAGTAATACTTCTGTCTACATGACTTTCTGCGGCTAAATGTACAACAGCATCCGGATTGTATTTTTCAAAAACTCTTCTAAGTTCTTCCGGGTTTGTGATATCTGCTTTTTCGAAAACATAATTAGGTTCATTTTCAATGTCCTTTAAGTTTTCAAGATTTCCGGCGTAGGTAAGAGCATCAAGGTTGATGATCGTGGTATTCGGATTGTTTTTCACAAATTCTCTTACAACATGGGAGCCGATGAAGCCGGCGCCTCCTGTAATGATAATGTTTTTCATTTATTTATTTTGAGATGGTCTTTCTTCCTATACTTTTATAATGAAATCCGTTTTGTTCAGGGATTTCCAATGGGTACATATTTCTGCCGTCAAAAATGACTTTGTTTTTCATTTTTTTAGCCATAAGCTCAAAATTAGGATTTTTAAACTCTGGCCATTCTGTAGCAATAAATAATGCATCAACGTCTTCCAGTGCATCATACATCCCTTTGGCATATTGTATTTTGCTGCCCAGGAGTTTCTGAACATTGCTTTCTGCAACAGCATCATATGCTATAATGTTTGCCCCTTTCTCCAGTAAAAGAGCAATATTGTCTAAAGATGAAGCCTCTCTGATATCATCTGTATTTGCTTTGAAGGCAAGTCCCCACATTGCAATTTTCTTTCCTTCTATATTGCCACCAAAATATTTCTCAATTTCAGACACTAAAATTACTTTTTGTGTGGTATTTACATTTTCAGTAGCTTCAAGAATCTGAAAATTAAAATCTTCCTGTTTTCCGGATTTTATAAGAGCTTTTACATCTTTAGGAAAACAGCTTCCTCCATATCCGATTCCCGGGAATAAGAATCTATGCCCGATTCTGTCATCACTACCCATTCCTAATCTTACCTTATCTACATCTGCGCCTACTTTTTCGCAGTAGTTTGCAATTTCGTTCATAAAGGTAATCTTTACAGCTAAAAATGAGTTCGCAGCATATTTTGTAAGCTCCGATGATTTCTCATCCATAAAGATGATTGGAATTCCCGTATTGGTAAAAGGCTGGTAAATTTTAGACATGATGTCTTTTGCTCTTTCTGAGCTGGCACCTACCACTACTCTTGAGGGATTCATAGAGTCTTCAACGGCAAAACCTTCTCTTAAAAATTCAGGATTTGAAACTACATCAAAAGGGAGGCTTGTTTTGGAAGAGATTGTTTCTCTTACCCTGTCCGCAGTTCCTACAGGAACCGTACTTTTATTGACGACAACTTTGTATTCTGTCATCATCTCGCCAATGTTGTTGGCTACCTGAAGTACATAAGATAAATCTGCAGAGCCGTCTTCTCCCGGAGGAGTTGGTAATGCCAGATATATTACTTCGCTTTTGTCTAAGGCTTCTTTAAGATCGGTAGTGAAAAATAATCTTTCAGACTGAATGTTTCTTAAAAACATCTCTTCAAGGTTCGGCTCATAGATGGGAACAATGCCGTTTTTCAAACCTTCTACTTTTTTTTCATCAATATCAACACAGTATACTGAATTGCCAAGTTCTGCCAGAGTAGTTCCTGTAACTAGTCCTACATAACCTGTTCCTACAATCGTTATATTCAAAATGTTTGTTTTAAAATTCTAAAGACAAAAGTAATAAAAATCCTGTGACATATTCCTTTAATTTATTGTAAATGAATCTGACGCTATTTGCTTGATACTTAAGATAATTTTGTGTTTTTGGAAAAAATGCGTATATTTGCAATGGATTTACGGGAAAAAATGGGAAGGCTTCGGAAGAAAGCCTTTTTTCGTACTGTAAATCAAGATAAAATTATATGGAGTTTAGAAAAAGAATTGACGAATTGTTAAATGAATTCCTTGAGACCAGAAAAGATCTGTTTCTTATTGATCTTAAAATTTCTGCAGGGGATGATATTACAGTAATTTTAGATGGTGATAACGGAGTTTCACTGCAGGATTGCCTTGATGCAAGCCGTGCAATAGAATTCAATATGGATCGTGAAGAGCATGACTTCAGCCTTCAGGTGATGTCTGCCGGATTGAGCGAGCCATTATCCACACCAAGACAGTTCGGTAAAAACATTGGAAGAGAGATTGAGGTGATGTTGGAGGATTCTTCTAAAATAGAAGGAGAATTGTCAAAAGTAGATGATGAAAAGATCACACTTACTTTGCGTTACCGTAAGCCGAAAGATATCGGAAAAGGAAAAGTAGATGTAGAAGAGGAGAAAGAGATTTCTTACTCCGAAATCAAGAAAGCATTAGTAGTAATTAAATTTTAAAAAGAAAAAAGAATAGATGGATAATATAGCGTTGATTGAATCCTTTGGTGATTTTAAAGACGAAAAGGGGATCAGTAAAATTGATCTTATGGCAATTATTGAAGATTCACTGAAGACTCTTTTGAGAAAAAGATTTGATTCAGATGATCATTTTGATGTGATTGTAAACCCGGATAAAGGAGATTTTCAGATATTTTTAAATAAAACAATTGTAGAAGACGAAATGTCTGAAGATGATGATTTGGAAATTGAAATTTCTGAAGCAAAGAAGATTGACCCTACCTTCGAAGTAGGTGAGGACTTTACAATGGAAATTCCTGTTGCACAGTTGGGAAGAAGAAATATTCTTACCCTTAAGCAGATTCTGGCTACAAAACTTCAGGAGCACAATAATGCAATGCTGTACGAGCAGTTTAGAGATAAAATTGGGGAAATTGTTGTTGGTGAAATCCACCATATCCGTCACAAGCATGTGATTCTGTTGGATGATGAAGGAAATGAATTTATTTTACCAAAAGAAAACCAGATCCCATCCGATTTCTTTAAAAAGGGTGAGAATATCAGAGCTATTGTTGAAACAGTAGACTTTAAAGGTTCTAAACCGCAGATTATTATTTCCAGAACTGCACCTAAATTCCTTGAGAAATTATTAGAGCTGGAAATTCCTGAGATCCAGGACGGAACAATTATGCTTAAAAAAGTAGTAAGAATTCCTGGTGAAAAGGCGAAGATTGCAGTGGATGCTTATGATGACAGAATTGATCCGGTAGGTGCCTGTGTAGGTGTTAAGGGATCCAGAATTCATGGGGTTGTAAGAGAGTTGAGAAATGAGAACATCGATGTTATTCAGTGGTCTAAAAACCCTGAGATTTTGGTGAAGAGAGCTTTAGGAAACGTTACTGTCAATAAAATTGACATCAATGAGGATCAAAACTATGCATTAGTATATACTCCTGTTGAAGAGATTTCTAAAGTAATTGGAAAACAAGGACAGAATATTAGACTGGCTTCTTGGTTGTCAGGATATGAAATTGATGTATACAGAGAGTCCAGCGAGGATGACGATGTTGAATTGAGAGAATTTAATGACGATATCGAGCAGTGGATTTTGGATGAGTTTAAGAAAGTAGGACTTACAACTGCAAAATCAGTATTGGATAAAGAAACTGAAAGTCTTTTAAATATGGTAGACCTTGAAGAAGAAACAATCGAAGAGGTAAAACGTATTTTGAGAGAAGAATTTGAAGATTAAGATTTAAATAAATTTTAATAAACAGTAAAAAGGAAATACTTTAATTTTAAAAATTAAAAAACAGTAAATAATATAGATGCCAAAAATTAGATTAAATAAAGCGGTTAAGGAATTTAACATTTCGATGTCCAGATTAGTAGAGTTTTTACAGTCAAGGGGTTTCGAGGTTGAAAGCAATCCTAACGCTCAATTGGAAGAATCGGCATATTCTGCATTGGAGGCTGAGTTTGCTAAGGATGGCGAACAAAGAAAGGCTTCCCATGAGGTGGTGATCACTAAAGTTCCGGAAGAAAAACTGGAAATTGAAGAAAAGAAAACCCCTGAAGTGATAAGAGCTAAAGCAAATAAACCAGAAACTAGAATTTTAGGTAAAATAGATTTAGAACCTAAGAAGCCTGAAGTTGAGGAAGCTCCTGAAGCTCCTGTGGCTCCTGTTGCGACACCGGTTGAAGAAAAGAAAGAAGAAATCGTGAAAGAAGAACAGCCGGAAGTTAAAACAGCTCCTGAAAAACAGGAATTCAAAGTTTTGGATAAAATTGATTTGTCTCAAATAGAATCTAGAAACAGACCTGTGAAAAAAGACAAGCCAAAAATGGAGGAGAAAAAAGAAGAAGTTAAACCTGTGGAACCAGTAAAAGAAACTCCAAAACCTGCTGTTGTAGAGGAGAAAAAAGTGGAAACTCCAAAAGTAGAAGCTGAGCCTGAATCTCAGGAGCCTCAGAAAATTGAGACAGTGTATCAAAAACTTGACGGTCCTAAGATCGTGGGAGAAAAGATCGACTTGACTCAATTTGCACCAAAACCAGGTTCTGGAGCAAAAAAGAAAAGAAAGAGAATTGAAAAACCTGGTGGCCAGAATAACCAACAAGGTCAGGGGAACAATCAAAACTCAGGAAATAATAACCAAGGCGGACAAGGTCAAGGGCAAGGAGGAAACCGTCCACATAATAACAATGGTGGACAAGGAGGAAACCGTCAAGGTCAGGGAGGACAAGGAAATCGTCCTCAAGGTCAGGGCGGCCAAGGCCAGGGCGGAAACCGTTTTGGAAATAACCAAGGTGGTGGAAACCGTCAGGGACAAGGTGGAGGCGGCTTCAAAAAAGGCGGCCAGAACAACAGACCTGGACAAAGAGTTATGCCAGTTGAGCTGACTGACGAGCAAGTTAAAAACCAGATCAAAGAAACATTAGAAAAGCTTACTAATAAAGGAGGTAAATCTAAATCTGCAAAACACAGAAAAGACAAAAGAACTTTCCGTAGAGAGCAGGATGAGCGTCAGCAGGAGCTTGAAGCACAAGACAGAACTCTTAAAGTAACAGAATTCATCACTGTAGGTGAATTGGCAAGTTTGATGAACGTTTCTCCAACTGAAGTAATTTCTGCTTGTTTCTCACTAGGGGTAATGGTTACCATGAACCAAAGACTTGAAGCTGATACTTTATTATTGGTAGCAGATGAGTTTGGTTATAAAATTGAATTCTCGGATGCTGACCTTGAAGAAGGCGATAGCGAAGATGAAATCGACAGCGAAGAAAGCTTGGTGTCAAGAGCACCGGTAGTTACTGTAATGGGACACGTTGACCATGGTAAAACTTCATTATTGGATTATGTTAGAAAAACTAACGTAATTGCAGGTGAATCTGGAGGTATTACTCAGCACATTGGTGCTTATAACGTGAAACTGGAAAACGGTCAGAGAATTACATTCTTAGATACTCCTGGTCACGAAGCCTTTACGGCAATGAGAGCGAGAGGTGCACAGATCACGGATATTGCGATTATTGTAATTGCTGCCGATGATGATGTTATGCCACAAACGAAAGAAGCAATTGCTCACGCTCAAGCTGCACAGGTACCAATGATTATTGCAATCAATAAAGTTGATAAACCAAATGCAAACCCTGATAACATTCGTCAGCAACTTTCAGGCTTAAACCCTCCGGTTTTAGTTGAAGAATGGGGAGGAAATGTTCAGGCGCAGGAAATTTCAGCGAAGTTTGGTAATAATGTAGATGTATTATTGGAGAAAGTTTTATTACAAGCTGAAATGCTTGAACTAAAAGCAAATCCTGACCGTTCAGCAAACGGTGTTGTTATTGAAGCGTCTTTAGATAAAGGTAGAGGTTATGTTGCTACAATGCTAGTACAAACCGGAACCTTAAGAGTAGGAGACTATGTAGTAGCGGGTAAAAATCATGGTAAAGTAAAAGCTTTACTTGATGAAAGAGGGAAAAACCTTGTGGAAGCGGGGCCTTCAATTCCTGCAACAATCTTAGGTTTGGACGGAGCGCCAACAGCTGGTGATAAATTCCGTGTATATGCTGACGAAAGTGAAGGTAAGGCTATTGCTAACAAGAGAGAGCAGCTTCAGAGAGAACTTTCTATCAGAACGAAAAAACATACAACGCTTGAAGAATTAGGAAGACGTATTGCTTTAGGAGAATTCAAAGAATTGAATATTATTCTTAAAGGTGACGTGGATGGTTCTGTGGAAGCACTTTCCGATCAGTTACAAAGATTGTCAACAGAGGAAATCAGCGTGAAAATTCTTCACTCAGGTGTAGGACAGATCACTGAATCTGATATCAATTTAGCAGCAGCATCAGATGCAATTATCATTGGATTCAACGTGAGAGCAGGTGCTAACGCAAAAGAGCTTGCAGACCGTGAGGAAATTGAAATCAGAACGTACTCTGTAATTTATAAAGCTATAGATGAGGTAAAAGAAGCAATGGAAGGAATGCTTTCTCCGGAAATTCAGGAGCAGGTAATAGGTAATGTTGAAATCCGTGAGGTATTCAAGATTTCTAAAGTTGGTTCCATTGCCGGATGTATGGTTCTTACCGGAAAAGTTACAAGACAATCAAAAGTACGTCTATTAAGAGATGGAATTGTTAAATTTGACGGTGAACTTGAAAGCTTGAAGCGTTTCAAAGATGATGTTAAAGAAGTCACAAAAGGCTACGAATGTGGTCTGAATCTAAAAGGTTATAATGACATCGAAATCGGAGATATTCTTGAAGTTTACGAAGAAGTAGCAGTTAAGAAGAAACTGAAATAAATATATCCTAAATATGTGAAAACCACTTTTTTATAAAGTGGTTTTTTTATTTTTATACCCTGGTAATTTATAACCATTCTAAATAATTTTTTTTAAATTATTAATAATTTGTTAAAGCGAATTAAAAGTAAAAAAAAACTATTTTTTATGTAATAAAAACAGTCTATAATTATTGAATCTTATTTGTTTTGTTTAAAATTTCAACGAAATATCAAAAAAAAGCGTAGTTTAAACAGTGGTTTAATTTGTGGATGTTAATATTTATTAACATATTTGCCCATTAAATATATTAAAATTTGTTAATATGAATGTTAAATTACGTGTATTGAGTGCTGGCGCGCTGTTTTTCTTTGGAGGAATGGTTATTGCACAGCAGACAACAACTAAGAAAAAGGACACGGTAAAAAAAGAAACATCAATTGATGAAGTAGTTTTGCTAGGTTACTCAAAAAGTATCACAAAGCCTAAATCAACTGTTGCTTCTAATACTGTTGGGGAGGTATTCTTCGAGAACAGACCAAATGTCAATATGTTAACTTCCTTACAGGGATCGGCACCAGGGGTAATTATGAACGGTGGTTCTGGTAGCCCGGGTTCTGCTAAGTTTAGCTTATTGATTCGTGGTACCAGTTCTATTAATGGTAACACAGATGCCTTAATTGTTATCGATGATATTCCATCAAATGCTTCAGAATATAGAAACTTGAACCCTAATGATATAGAGTCAACTACTATTTTGAAGGATGCTGCAGCAACTGCCGTATATGGTAACCGTGGTGCTAACGGAGTTGTAGTTATCAGAACAAAAAGAGGTAAATATAACAGTGGATTTAAGCTTTCCTATACAGGAATGACAGGTATGTCACTAAGACCGCTTGATAAATATAATCTTGCCAATACGGAACAGTATATGGGGATTATGAAATTATACGGTTTCTCTGATACCAACTCTGAATATATTAAGGCTAAAGACGCTTTAGCTAAGGGGATTAATACAAATTGGAAAGATTACTTCTTTAAGCCAGAGATGTTCCAGTCTCATGACGTAGCGCTTTCAACAGGTGGAGCAAATGTGTCTTCTTATAACTCTTTTGGTTATATGGAACAAGGAGGAGCTGTACCAACTACGGATTTCAAGAGATTTACTGTTAGATCAAACATTCAGGCTAAATCTAAAGATAATAAGCTAAACGTTAACTCACAGATTGCTCTTGCCTTCTCAAGAAGAAACGAATTAAACGAAGAGACCAATACTGGTATTAGAAATAACTCTGTACAGAACCCGCTTCTTGGGGTTCTGATGGGCTTACCATATTTGTCTCCGACTAGATATGCTAACGGACAGGAGTTATTTAATTCTATTGGAACCAATTTTAATAATGGTAATAATATCTATGTATTACAAAACCTTCTAACAAGAGGAAATCTTCCAAACATGGTAGATCAGGTATCTATCGGTGCAAACTTAGGAGCGTCTTATAATATTAATAAAAACTTTACCATTAGTAATAAGTTAGGTATTGATTACAGACAAAGTGATAGAATTACCGGTAGAGCTCCTTGGGCATATTTGGCTTTAGCAACACAAGGAACGGCTAAATATACAGGTTTTGAAGATCAGGTAACGACAAGAGACTTAACGATCAACAATGTAATTTCAGCTTTATATAGCGGGAAATTAGGTGAACACTCTGTGGATGCTTCCGTGAACATGGAATATAACAAAGTAAATTACAGATCCACATCGAGAAGACAAAACGGATTGGATCCAAGAACTTATGTGCCAGGTTCGGGTACAGGATACGTACCATTTGATAACACTGCAACATCTCCTTATATCCCTTCTGTAAGCGCTTCAAGAGTTACAGCGGGAACAATAGCTGTATTTGGAACCCTTAACTATGACTACGCTGGAAGATTTGGTTTCAGTGGTACGTTAAGAAGAGATGCATCTTACCGATTTGTCGGAGAAAACAGATGGGCAACGTATTGGTCTGTAGCAGGTAGATGGAATATTGATAAAGAAAGCTTCATGGAAGGATCTACATTCAATACTCTTAAACTAAGAGCTTCTTATGGTACAAATGGTAACCAGAATATTATTGCCGCTACTCCAGGTTCAAACCCTTTATTGACAGCTAGCCAGATTGTAAGAGACTTATATACATCTCCTACAGGATATGGTAACGCTCTTGGATTAGGTTTTGCCTATGGAAACCCGTTAGTACAATGGGAAGATGTAGCTCAGGCGAACATTGGATTAGACTTCACTTTACTTAATAATAAATTGGAGGGTACTCTTGATGTGTACCAGAAGAAAACCACAAATCTATTCAGTACGATCCCAGTTTCTGGGGTGTCAGGTTCTTATGCAGTAAATGGTAACAATGGAGCTATGACAAACAAAGGTATTGAACTTGGATTACGTTATAATGTTATCAAAACCAATGATTTTACTTTCAGTGTATTTGCGAATGGTTCTTATAACAATAACAAGATTAATGAATTTACAATTAACGGAGATCCAGAACCAGGTACAACGGTTAACATGGCGGGTCATACTCTAAGTGAGTGGTATGTATATAAATATGCAGGAGTTAACAAGAGTAACGGTAACTTACTATTCTATTCTAAAGACGGCGGGGTTACAGAAGCTCCAAAAGTGGAAGATGCACAATTCCTTAATGTAAGTCCAATTCCTAAATATGCAGGAAGTTTTGGTTTTGAAACAAACTACAAAGGATTCTTCGTTGATGGATTATTCACATTCCAAAAAGGTGTTAAGAAATTTGATAATGCTCTTTACTGGCTAGCAAATCCTGAAGGATTAGGATCTAGTGCTGTTGGATCTTCAAACATGTCTACGGATCTATTGGGAGCGTGGACTCCTCAAAATCAAAATTCTGATATTCCAAGCTTAAGAGCTACAAACTGGGGATATACAGCAGATTCAGATTATTTTATTAAAGATGCTTCATTCTTGAAAATCAGATCTTTTACAATAGGATACCAACTTCAAAAAGAGCAGTTACAGAATTTGCCAATTACAGGACTTAGAATTTATGTACAAGGAGAAAACCTTTATACGTGGACAAAATGGAGAGGTTTCGATCCTGAACCAATTACAGGATCCAACTTAAGTGTATACCCTAACCCAAGAATGTATACTGTAGGGGTGAAAATTGATTTCTAAAAAATTATTAAAATGAAAAAAGTATTTTATATATTATCGTTTTTCTTAGTGCTGACATCATGTAATGATGCACTAGAGATTGTCCAGGATGGAGAGATTAATGATGCAAATGTTGCTTTTCAATCGGTGGATGATATGCAGAAGTTTCTTAATGGAAGTGTTTACCCGGCTGTAAATCCAACTAATGAGATTTTCTTTACTTCACTATTTACAGATGAGGTCGGATTTGGACCAAGTAGTGTAAGTACATCAGATATCTTAACACATAGATTTGTACTTAATTCTACGACTAGCCAGCCGTCAGGTATTTGGGTAAGTAATTATAACATTATTAATAAAGTGAATATCCTTTTGAAAGGAAGTGCTTTGATTAATTATAATTCATTATCTGATGCTAATAAAGCATTGTATACTGGTATATTAGTAAATGCAAGAGCTTTAAGAGCTTATGCTTATCTTACATTGGAATCATATTTTTCTACAAATATGAAAGATCCTAATGCTTTGGGGGTAATGCTTAGCACTGAACCTGCAGACATTTTTAATACAAAATTACCAAGAGTAAAAAACTCTGAAGTTTTTGCTTTGATTGAATCTGATTTGCAATATGCACTTACAAACTTCAATGGAAGCGTAGTTTCTACGGGGGTTTCTGCACAACACTATTTCGATAAAAAAGCTTCAATTAATGCAATTGCGGCAAGATATTATAACTACAAAGGTGACGATGTTAATGCTAAAGCTAATGCTACAGCTGCGATCACTACGAGTGGTTTAACGTTGTCAAGTGGTAATGGTACTGCATATACTAATATGTGGAAAGATGCTACTGCGGCGAATGGTGGTAGAGGAGAAATTCTATGGTCATTATACAGACCAAACAGTTCAACAGGATCTTGGTCAAACATTGCTGGATTATGGACTACAAACTCTACTGATATTAATGGGTCTGTGAATTATGATATGAGTAGAAAATTATTCTCACTTCTTAATCAATTGCCAGGTGGAGATATCAGATTTGATGTTTTTGTTGATCCATCGAGTCAGTTTGATCAGCTTTATCCTAACGGACCAAATGCTAGAGAAGACGATGTTATTGTTATAGATAAATATCCTGGTAAACTTGCTCCTCTTGCAAGTTCTACAATGGCACTAAGAAATGATATCAAGATGTTCAGATTATCAGAAATGTATCTGATCTTAGCTGAAGTTGCAGTGCATGAAGGGGATTTAGTAACTGCTGCAACTCGTGTTAGAGCTATTAGAGGAACAAGATCTAAACAGTCTTTAGCTGCTACAATTACTTATACCTCTCCTCAGCAAGCATATGCAGATATTCTTTTGGAAAGAAGAAGAGAACTATGTTTTGAAGGTCATCGTTATGTAGACTTAAAAAGAATGGGGGTAGCTGCTGGTGTTGGAGTAGACAGAGATGTTTATGATGATGACAATAAGACTTTACCTCTTACATTACCTGCTAGTGATTATAGATTTACATTACCTATTCCATTGGATGAAATTAATGCAAATCCTAATGTTCAACAAAATCCAGGTTATTAATATAATAATATAGAATTTATGAAAAAATTTGCATTCCTAATATTGGCATTCGTCGCTTTCTTCTTCAACAGTTGTAAAGACGAAGCCCAGACTTATGATGGTGATTCATATTTACATTTCAATAAGGGAGTAAGAGGAGAAGCTGTTGTAAAAATGGGAACAGGTTCCACTACAGTTGACATCGACTTTGGAACAATTCAAACATTATCTTCTTCGGCACAAGTAAAACTTGTTGTAGATAAAACTGTTTCAACGGCTGTGGAAGGTACAGATTTCCAGATTGTAAATCCTACTGTAACAGTTGATGCAGGTAAAGTTGAAGGAAAGTTTCAGGTAAAGCTTCTTGAAGCTGGAGCTACTGTTGAGCCTAAAGTAATTGTATTTACATTACAATCTTCGTCAATCGCTAATACATCATTTGACCAGACTTATACTCTGACATATACTAAAGCTTGTCCAGCATCTGCATTCGTTGGAAATGGACAGTTCAAAAACACGGTATCTTCATGGAAAGAAGATCCTACTGCAGTTTATACAATCCAAGATTTAGGCGTTACAGCTGGCGTAGGAACGCTTAAAGTTGTTGGATTTATGGATAATGGCGCAGATATGATTTTGAAGTATAATCCTGATACTTATGCTGTTACTACTCCTGAGCAAAGTCTTGGTTCTAATTCCAATGGTGGAGTTAACTATATAAAAGATGCTGCTGATGGAACTAAATCATCATTCAATGCTTGTACAAGAATATTGAAACTTCGTGTTAACTTTTTTGTTAAAAATCCTGCTACTGGTGCTTCACTAGGAAGTTTTGGAGATTATGACGAAGTATTTACAGGTCAATAAGTAAATATTACAATTGATATATAATTAACCCCACATCTTGTGGGGTTTTTTATGTCCTTTTATTTCTTATTTTTGCTGTACAATAATGAATAATGAAGTACATCCTTTTCATACTCTTCTCTTTAAGTTTTGTATCCAAGGCTCAGGTTGTTAATAAAGCTGATACCAAGCCTCAACCCAAAAAAGAAGACACTCTTGTAATAGATTCCGGGAAAAAAGATTCCCTGAAAATTTTCAAGCCTACTATTAATGATTACCTGTATCAGACTCAGTTTTCTGAAAAGAAAGTTTTTGATACCGTAATGACTTTTGATAAAACCTACATCTTTTCACAACAAAATAATAAAGATAACTTCGGAAGAGTACAGCCTTCCAATATAGGATCTGGCTTTAATCCTCTGGTATTTGAGGTGAATGATGAACAGAATCTTTCCTTACTGCCATCCAATAAATCTTATATGATCATTGGGGCAAATGATGTAAAATACTACGATGTAAAAACACCTACCGCTACATTTGTATACCATAATGCAATGCGAAACGGGGCCGCTTTAACCTCTACTTATACCCAGAATATCGGGAAAAGATTCAATTTTGCTCTTGAATATATGGGACTTCGTTCTCAAGGGCTTTACAGAAACTCATTATCGGCGAATAATAATACTCTATTTTCAGGGCACTATATTTCAAAAAGCGGAAACTATGAAATCTTTGCACACTATCTTCACCAGAATGTAAACAATCAGGAAAGTGGAGGTATTACAGAAGATAATCTTTTTATGAATGGTGACAGTAATTATAGCAACAGGCAAAATGCCCAGGTGAATCTGGCATCCAGCAGCTCACAGTTTTCTTACAGAAGATACTACCTGAGCCACCAGTTCACTCCATTCAATTCTGGAAAATTTCCATTCAGTATAAGACATATTATTTCGCATCAGGGAAATAAATATTACTATAATCAGACAGCCTTGGAATCTTATTGGTATGATGCTCCTACTGAATTGGTTGATGGTTTTCCATTGACTACAAAAAAATATTCTGAAAACTTCAGCAATACGGTAAGCTTGATTTTTAATAATGAAAAATTCAAACTGGATGCTGGTGTACGTTATCAGATGATCAAATTGGGAATAAGAGATATTGTTGCCCTGAATGGTGTTCCTTTTCCTGGTGAACTAAAAGAAAACAGAATCGGAGCTGTAGGAAACCTGCAGGTAAAACTTTGGGATAAAATTCAATTGAACTCATTCCTGGAATTTTCAAACGGAAGTCAGTTCAAAAGCTACCTGAAAACAACCAATAATTTGAAGTTTGAGCCTATTAAAGATTACTTCGTTAATGCTAAAGTGAATTTCCAAAGTGCATATCCTTCATTCAACTACTTGTTGAATACTTCTGTTTACAATAATTTCAATTATTATCTTGAAAATGCAAAGAACCAGTCTGTAATGGAAATGGGAGGAAGTATCAATTTGAAATGGTTTAAAACAGAGATTTTTGCCAACTATTTCAGAATAGATAACTATACTTATTTTGACAGCAACGGAAGCCCGAAACAAAGTGATAATTCTGTGAATATCTCTCAGATCGGAGGTGATGCTACATTTAGCTTCAATAAATTCCATCTGAATACAAGACTACACTTTCAAAATACTTTAACCAATAAAGAATTGCTTCCTATGCCAAGCTTTATTGGTAGAGCCAATTTCTTCTATCAGACACAGGCATTCAAAAAAGCAGCAGAAATACAGGCAGGTATTAAAGTATATTATTTCTCTAAATTTGCATCAAGAGATTATTTCCCTGTTCTTAATGAATATATCCTTCCCAGAGCAGATTCATTTTCAATTGGAGGACAGCCTATCGCCGATATCTATATCAATATGAAAGTGAAAAAGATGTTCTTTTTCATAGAAGGGCAGCAGATAGGAACTGTTATTTCCAATAACAAAGCATACGCATTTCCACATTATCCGGTATATGATTTCAGATTGAACATCGGAATTGTGTGGTATTTGTTCAACTAAAAACTGTACAGGTTGAAAACAATAAATAAAATATCATTCAACGATATAGAAAGCATTCCTCAATTGGTAAGAGATTTTTTAAATCAGAAAATTGAGGGTTTTGAAAATAATACATTTTCTTTAGATCATTTTAAACAACAGATTCATTTGAAAAAAGACTCTTTTTCATCAAGGAAGAGAGAAATTTTATCGGAGGTGTTAGTAGGCCAGCTTTCAAGCCTTTCCCTTTCTTCAAAACAGAAAGGAAATCTTGAGAATCTAAAACAACCCAATACATTTACCATTACAACTGGACACCAGCTGAACCTGTTTTCGGGACCTGTTTTCTTTGTCTATAAAATTCTTCAGACCATAAAGACATGTACCTATCTGAAAGAAAATTTCCCGGATTTTAATTTTGTTCCGGTATATTGGATGGCCTCAGAAGATCATGATTTTGCCGAGATCAATCATTTTAAAACCGAAAATAATTATTATGAAACCAATGAGAAATCTGGCGGACCTGTAGGAAGGATTGAGATCAGTGATACCTATTTTATTTCTGAATTTGAAAAAGAATTCAAAGATTCCATTTTTGGAACCGAGCTGATCTTAATGATGAAGGAAGCTTATAAAACAGAAAATACTTTAACAGAGGCAATTAAGATTCTTGTCAACCGTCTTTTTTCAGAATTCGGACTTTTGATTTTGGATGGAGATTCTAAAGAACTTAAAAATCAGATGAAGGAGATCTTTAAAGATGAACTTCTTTATTTCAGTTTACAGAAAACTTCTAAGAAGAAAGTGGATTTTCTGATGGAAAAATACGGGAAAGTTCAGGTAAACCCTCGTGAAATTAACCTTTTCTATCTTTCAGAAACCAGAGACAGAATAGAATTTAACGGACAGAAATACATCATCGTAGATAAAACGATTCAGTTTACAGAAGAAGAAATATTGGCTGAATTGGAAAACCATCCGGAAAAGTTCAGTCCCAATGCTTTGATGCGTCCGGTATATCAGGAAAATGTACTTCCGAATTTGGCTTATATTGGAGGTAATGCTGAAATCATGTACTGGCTGGAGCTGAAAGACTATTTTTCAAAGATTACTATTCCTTTCCCTATCTTGATTCCAAGAAATTCTATGCTTTTCCTGAAAGAGAAAACGTTAGGGAAAATTGAGAAACTGGATCTTAAAATCGAAGAATTTTTCCAGAATTTCACAGTACTTACCAATCATAAAATTTTAAAAGATAATCCGATTTTACAATTACTTAACGAGAAAGAGGAGTTGCTGATCAGCAGTTTTTCAGCGCTGAGAACTTCGGCAGAAACCACTGAGAAATCTTTCGGAAATATGGTGAAGGCTGAGGAAGTAAGACAATTGAAGTCTTTCAAAAGAATGAAAAAACGTCTGCTCCACGCTGAGAAAATAAAACAAAATGAGTTGCTGGAAAGACTTGAAAATCTGTTTTTAGATGTTCACCCAGCCAAAACGTGGCAGGAGAGAGTTTATAATTTTAGTGTATTCTTTTCAGATTATGGTTATTCGTGGCTTGAAAATTGTTTGGAAGAAATGGTGGTTCAAGATTCCAAATTAATTATTGTTGCCATTTAATTTTAAAGAAGTATTTTTGTAAATTATAATTATCGAATATGATAAAGAGGTTTTTTATTCTATCCAGTTTATGTATGGTTTTGGGAGTTTCAGCCCAGAAATCACATACGGTTGTGCAAGGTGATAATCCTTACAGCATTGCCAAAAAGTATGGAATGACTGTAGATGAATTGCTGAAGCTAAACCCAAAACATAAAGATGGCAAACTGGCTATCGGAGATGTTTTAACAATAAAATCAGATAAAACAGCCACTCCGGTTGTCACAAAAACAGCTCCAGTAGAAAAAGTGACTTCAAACACAAGTACTTCTTCCACGGGTAAAATTGTTTTACAGCCAAAGCAAACGATCTATGGCATCACAAAACAATACAGAATTTCTGAAACTGATTTAAGGAAACTGAATCCTGAACTGGATTCTCATATGAAAATCGGAGACGAAATTACTTTGCCTCTTGCAAGCATCAAAAAATATGGTGGTACTCAGCAGACTGTAACAACAGGAGAAAAACATGCTGAACCTCCTGTAGAAAAAACAATAACAACCATTACTCCTGCAGTTGTAACGGCTGCTGTAGAAGGAGAATCTTATGTAATCCAGGCTAAAGATAATTATTATAGAATTACAAAACAGTTTGGAATCAGTCAGCAGGATCTTTTTGCTTTAAATCCAGGATTGGAAGAAAAAGGACTTAAACCTGGCGAAACTATTAAAATAAAAACATCCAATAGTAATACAAACACTGATAGCGTTACTGAGACCGTAAATCCAAAAGCAAAAATGGATTCAGGGAACGAAAAATCGACAACCTCTTCCAATGTTGTGGCAGGAGACGATTATGTAACCTATACCGTTCAGCAGGGAGATACAGTATTTTCCATCGTGAATAAATTCGGTGTTTCTATAGATGAACTTATTGCTCTTAACCCGGATCTTTCTCATGGGTTGAAAACCGGAATGGTTTTAAAGATCAAAAAACAGGATGCAGCATACATTAAGAAAAATGGTGACGCCCTTAGTGTTATCCTAATGCTTCCATTCGGGTACAGTACAAACGAAACCCAGTACAGAGCAATGGCACTTGACTTTTTAACAGGAGCTAAACTTGCTATTGAAAGAAATGCCAGAGGTGGGCAGAAACTGGATATCAAAATAGTAGATTCAGGAAATGAAGCATCATTCAAAAACTCTTTGACACAGATCAATCCTGATAATACAGATCTTATTATTGGCCCTTTCTTTAAATCTAATGTAATTGATGTTCTTGATTTTACCAAAAATCAGAAAATTCCGATTGTAGCGCCATTTGCCAACACTCCGGAACTATATAACTACAATAATCTTATTATCGTTGAAACAAACAATCAGACATATGCTGATAAGATTGTAGAAGAAGTAAAAGGAATTTATTCTGACCAAAAAATATATGTAGTGGCAGATGCTAAAAAAGAAAATGCCAATTACATTAAAGCAGGGCTTGAAAAAGCTGTGAAAAATCCTAATATTATTATCGTCAACTCACCAGCAGATATTCAGCCTGATCAGAATATGATGACAGGTCAGTCTGCACCGGTTATTGCCATTCTGGCGAATGATGATAATGCAGCAGGAGATGCTTTTGCCAACAGAATCATTGCTGTTTCTAAAGAAGTACAGGGAGTGAAAGCGTTCAGTATGTTTTATTCTCCAGTTTTTGAGAAAAAAGTTGACGAGCTGAGCCAGGCCAGTCTGGTATATCTGATGGATAGAAAGATCAATACAGATGGCAGCTTTGAAAAAGAAATTCTGGCTGCTTACAAAAGCAAATACTGTAAAACTCCTCCAAAATATGCCATCGTAGGTTTTGATGTAGTAAACGACATGTTAACCAGAGAAAATAAAAAAGGCGAGATCTTTAAGCAGATGAATAAAGTTCAGACTCAGCTTGCTACAAAATTTGAGTTTGTAAAATCTAAAGCTAATGGTGCTTATGTAAACACTGGTTACAGAGTAATCAGGCTGGTACCTTAACATGATTTATAGCTCTTTAAAAAGAATATTGTTAACATTATAGTTATATTTGCATAATATTTAATTCAATACATGAAAGCACTTGTATTTCCAGGGCAGGGTTCTCAGTTCGTAGGAATGGGAAAAGAATTGTATGATTCTAGAAAAGATATTAAAGATCTGATGGAATCTGCCAATGAAATTTTAGGTTTCGACATTCTTTCCATTATGTTTAACGGAACGGACGCGGATCTTAAAAAAACAGAGGTAACCCAGCCTTCAATATTTATACATTCAGTAGCAGCATTAAAAGCCGTAAACGGTCTTGGTGCTGAAATGGTTGCAGGACACTCTTTAGGAGAGTTTTCAGCTTTGGTTGCCAACGGAGTTTTATCCTTTGATGACGGTTTGAAGTTAGTTTCCGAAAGAGCAAAAGCTATGCAGGATGCTTGTGATGCCAATCCAAGTTCTATGGCTGCTATCTTAGGATTAGATGATGCTAAGGTTGAAGAAATCTGTGCACAGATCAGCGGAATTGTTGTTCCTGCAAATTATAACTGCCCAGGACAATTGGTGATTTCAGGAGAAACTCCTGCAGTGGAAGAAGCTTGTGCAAAACTGAAAGAAGCAGGTGCTAAAAGAGCATTGTTACTACCGGTAAACGGAGCTTTCCATTCACCATTGATGCAGCCTGCACAAGAAAGACTGGCAGCAGCAATCGAAAAAACAAAATTCAGAAAAGCAACTATTCCAGTATACCAGAATATCACTACAACAGCTGTAACGAATCCTGACGAAATCAAACAAAACCTGATTGCTCAGCTTACGGGTCCTGTAAAATGGACACAGTCTGTTCAGAATATGATTAAAGATGGTGCATCTAACTTCGTAGAAGTAGGCCCAGGAAAAACCCTTCAGGGGCTGATCAAAAAAATCGACGGATCAGTAGATGCTGCTTCTGCAATCTAATTAAAAATATATGAACGCGATATTTTCACCGGGCAAGCTTATGCTTACTTCAGAATATTTCGCAATCGATGGAGCTCTTGTCTTAGCGGTACCTACCAAGCTGGGACAAGAGTTTTTCTTTGAAGAAAAAGAAGATGGCAAGTCACTTATTCATTGGGAGGCTTATCATCAAAATAAATTCTGGTTGAAGGCTGTCATTGATTATAAAAACTGGCAGATCTTGGAAACTAACATTCCATCAAGCGCTGAATTTATTGTTAAAACATTAAAGAATGTTCAGCAGCTTTCTATTACTAAATTCAAGACCGACCTTACCTATCATTTAAGGACCAATCTTCAGTTTCCTGCAGACTATGGCCTTGGGAGCAGTTCTACTTTGATGAATAATCTTGCGGAATGGGCAGAGATTGATCCTTTTCATCTGAATACGATTAGTTTAGGAGGAAGTGGATATGATATCGCGGTAGCAAAAGAAAAATCTGCAGTTCTTTTCCAAAGTAAACCAGAGATTAAATATGAGAAGGTAGATTTCAATCCTTCATTTAAAAATGAACTGATTTTTATTCACTTAAATCAGAAGCAGGATAGCAGAGAAGGAATCAACTTTTATAAATCAAAAAAGAAGTCTCCGGAATTGGTTGATGAATTTTCAGATATCACAAAGAAAATAATGCTATGCAGTGAATTGGAAAATTTTTCTGAATTAATGATGATTCATGAGCATAAAATTGCTGATTTTCTTGAAATTTCCACAGTTAAAGAAAAATTATTCTCAGATTGTCCTTCTTTTGTCAAAAGTTTAGGTGCATGGGGGGGAGATTTTGTAATGAGTGCCAAATTTGGGGACTATAAGAACTATTTTTGGGAGAAAGGTTTTCCCATTGTTTTTGAGTGGGAAAATATAATTAATTTATAATCAAATCGTTACGATCCCGTTTTTTTATTTGTCATTCTGACTTATATCAGTATATTTAAACCACCTTTAACAAATAATTAATATTATTTTTGTTGAAGTCAATAAAGAAATAGAAAATATAAGTAAAATGAAAAACACTAAAATCATCCAGGATTTAGAGAAATTGGGGATTAAAGGAAACTATGAAGTAGTGTACAATCCTTCTTATGAAGAATTATACCAGGCTGAAGTTTCTTCTGAAAATCAGGGATTTGAGAAAGCTGAACTTACAGAATCTGGCGCGGTATCAGTAAAAACAGGAATTTTCACAGGTCGTTCACCTAAAGACAGATATATTGTTCAGGATGATGTTACAAGAGATACAATTTTCTGGGATGGTAAAGTAAATTTACCTACATCAGCAGAAATTTTCGGTTCTTGTAAAGAACTAGTGATGAACCAGCTTTCTGAAGCTAAAAAGATTTATGTAGTAGATGCTTTTTGTGGAACAAATGCAGATACAAGACTTAAAGTAAGATTTATCGTTGAAGTAGCATGGCAGGCACATTTCGTGACAAACATGTTTATTCGTCCTTCTCACTACGAACTGGAAAACTTCGGTGAGCCGGATTTCACAGTAGTCAACGGATCAAAAACAACAAACCCGAACTGGGAAGCTCAGGGATTAAACTCCGAAAACTTCATCATGTTCAACCTTACAGAAAAACTACAGATCATCGGAGGTACCTGGTACGGAGGTGAAATGAAAAAAGGGATGTTTGCCATGATGAACTATTACCTTCCATTAAAAGGGATGGCTTCAATGCACTGTTCTGCAAACGTAGGAGAAAAAGGTGATGTTGCTTTATTCTTTGGTCTTTCAGGAACAGGTAAAACTACTTTATCAGCAGATCCTAAAAGATACCTTATCGGTGACGATGAGCACGGATGGGATAATAACGGAGTATTCAACTATGAAGGAGGATGCTACGCTAAAGTAATTGACTTATCAGAAGAAAAAGAACCGGATATTTTCAGAGCGATTAAAAGAGATGCGCTTCTTGAAAACGTAGTTGTGAATAATGGAGTAGCAGATTATACTGACGGATCTATCACAGAAAACACGAGAGTTTCTTATCCAATCTATCATATCAACAAAATTGTATTGCCTTCTAAAGCAGGTCATGCTAAGAAGATTGTATATCTTTCAGCAGATGCGTTCGGGGTACTTCCTCCGGTTTCTATCTTGAATGAAGATCAGGCTCAATACCACTTCCTTTGCGGTTATACATCTAAATTGGCCGGAACTGAAAGAGGAATTACTGAACCTCAACCATCTTTCTCACCAGCATTTGGTGAAGCATTCCTTACATTACACCCAACAATGTATTCTAAAACACTGATCGGTAAAATGCAGGAGCACGGAGCTAAAGCTTATTTGGTGAACACAGGTTGGAATGGTACTGGAAAGAGAATTTCTCTGAAAGATACAAGAGCAATTATTGATGCAATCATTGACGGTTCTATTGATAATGCTCCTAAAACTCAGGTTCCAATCATGAACCTTGAGATCCCTACTGAATTACCAAACGTTTCTGCAGGTATTTTAGATCCTAGAGATACATATGAAAATGCTTCAGAATGGGAAGAAAAAGCAAAAGATCTTGCATCAAGATATATCAAAAACTTTGAGCAGTATTGTGATACTGAAGAAGGTAAGAAATTAGTGGCTTCAGGACCTCAATTGCAGGAACAGACTATCTAATAGTTACCAACCAACATATACAAAAAGCCTCATCAATGATGAGGCTTTTTTATTCATATTTTTTACAGCTTTCAATCAATTCGTTCTGTTCATCCAGTTTTAGGACTGTTGATTTTATTGATTCTTCTGTTAGATGTTTTATGATCATAAAATGTTTTGAAGAAAAGTAAGGCTCTTCGTTCAATATTTTATCTAAATACTTTGGAGTAGTGAAAGTCATCCAATATTTTGCTTTGTTGGAAAACATAATAGTTACTTCTATTGCATCAGATTCAATATTTTCTATTGTATCATCTATGTTAATAGAAATTATTTCCGGTTGATTGTATAAGCTAAAATAAAATTGTGAATACCATTTCAGTCTTCCTTCATCATTCTGAACCCTTACATTTTCAGTATTTATTTCTTCAATAATATAAGATTTTCTTTTCGTTAATTGTCCGGAATATACCCCAATACATTTACAGTAAATCTTATCCTTTATTTTCATAAATTATTCTTTTACTACCCATAATTATCTGTGAAAATCTTTGCGATCTGTAGGAAAAGTAAAAAATATAAATTACTTCAAGCTTAATATAGCCAATCTATACCCATCCATTCCAAAGCCAGATAAAACAGCATCAGTATTAGCCGCTGTTACCGACTTCTGCCTGAATTCCTCTCTTTTATAAATATTACTGATGTGAACTTCTACTTTTGGTTTTCTGATGTTTTTTAAACAATCAGCAATGGCATAAGAATAATGGGTGAAAGCTCCCGGATTAATCACTACGGCATCAAAGTCATCTTCCTGAAGTCTGTTAATGAGTTCTCCTTCAATATTCGACTGATAATATTTTAATTCATGAGATTGAAACTCGGATTTTAAAATTTCCAAATAGCTTTCCATAGAAACATTCCCATAGATTTCAGGTTCTCTAGTGCCTAACAGATTGAGGTTGGGCCCGTTTATTATTAAAACTTTCATACTATAAAATTAAAAACTTTTTTTAATTAAATGATCAAAAATTTCCGCACAGATTAACGTTCGTTCAATTGTATTATTAATAATGATATTTGTCATGTTTGTTAAAATGATAATGGTTACAACTCCTTATAGTAGTGGCTTTTATTAAAAACTTATGTTAATTTTTGAAAAATTATCATGAAAAATTTATAAGTCTACTTGTTTTGTGGACTAAAAGTTTTTAGCTTTGCAAACATATTTCGATCGGCTTATAAAGAAAGATGGAGGGAACTGACCCAATGAAATCTTGACAACCTACCCATGGGGCAAGGTGTTACGTTCAGCCTTTTTAGGAAAAATAAGCATTTGGTTTATCGTATTTATCGATGCCCTTTGCTAATTTTTCTGCAAAGGGAAAAATTTTAATATATGATAAACAAAATTGATTATGATTAGCAATAATTTATTCACTTCTAAAGCTTGGATACCTCCGGTTGCTGCATTTTTTCTGGGTGTGACCAGCGTAAGTGCACAGAATTCCAAGCCGAAAAAAGATAGCCTTCATGAAAAAGAGATTGATGAAGTAGTAGTTGTAGCTTACGGAAAAGCTAAAAGAAACAGCTATACTGGTTCTGTAGCTACAATTTCAAGTGATAAGATTAATAACAGACCTGTAACCAATATTACCAAAGCATTGGAAGGACAGGTTGCAGGGATTCAAACGACAAGTGCATCAGGGCAGCCAGGTGCTGTTTCTACCATCCGAATCAGAGGGATTGGTTCAATAAGTGCTTCCAGTGATCCTTTATATGTAGTAGACGGAATCCCTTTTGACGGAAATCTGAACTCTATCAGTCCAAGTGATATTGAATCTATCAGTGTTCTGAAAGATGCTACAGCAAGTGCTTTGTATGGATCAAGAGGAGCAAATGGGATTATCATTATTACCACAAAATCAGGTAAAAAAGGGGAAGCAAAAGTTAATTTTAATATAAGCCAGGGATTTTCTGGAAGAGCCGTAAAAGATTATGAACAGGTAAATACAGACCAATACTTTCAGTTATATTGGGAAGCATTGAGAAACGGATATCAATCCGGAAAAGTTTCTTCACAACAGGCTGCTCAGATGGCAACAGACAATCTTGTTTCTACACTTGGAATTAACCCATATGGAACTGCTTATCCAAAACCAGTAGGAACAGATGGAAAATTATTACCTGGTGCATCAGCACTTTGGAATGATGACTGGAGAGATATTTTGCAGAGAGTTGCTTCAAGAAATCAGGTAGATCTTGATATCAGTGGCGGAAGTGAAAAGAGTAATTATTTCTTTTCATTAGGTTACCTGGATGATAAAGGGATGGCTATTGAATCAGGATATAAAAGATACAATACGCGATTAAAGATCAACTCTGAAGTGAAAAAATGGCTGAATGTTGGGGTAAACTTAAATTATACAAACAGTATTCAGCAAGCTCCTACTTCTTCAGATTCTAAGGCGAGCAACATCATCAACGCAGCAAGATTTATTCCTTCCTTCTATCCTTATTATGAAAGAAATGAAGATGGAACTTATATTTTGGATGCAGACGGAAACCCGATTTATGATTTTGGAAAGTACAGACCTACCAATGCACTACAGAATCAGAATGCCGCAGCAACACTGCCATTAGACAAAAATGAAAATAAAGAAGATAATTTCTCCGGAAAAGGATTCATGGAATTTATTTTCTTACCGGAACTGAAATTCAAGACAAGTTTTTCTGTTGATTTAGTGAATTATAATGGACATTATTATTCAAATCCATTGCTGGGACAAGGTGCGGAGATTGGAGGTTCGGTAACGAAAACAAATACCAGAACACTTTCTTACACCACCAGTAATATTCTTACTTATGATAAGAAATTTGGAAAACATCATGTAAATGCTTTAGCAGGGCATGAATTCTATAAATATGACTATCAGACTATTTCCGGAACAAGAAGCCAGTTTTCTCTGCCTTATTATTATGAACCTGATGCTGCTTCTTTATTGGGAAGTTTCAGTGGGAACAGTAATAAATTAAGTCTATTAAGTTTCCTTGGGAAAGTAGAGTATGATTATAACAATACTTACTTCTTATCTGCATCAGGAAGAGCAGACAGTTCTTCGAGATTTGCAAAGGACAACAGATGGGGAAGATTCTGGTCAGTAGGAGGTTCGTGGAAGATTTCAAACGAGGAATTTGTTAAAAGTTTGAATGTTTTCAATCAATTGACATTACGCGCCAGCTACGGAGGCCAAGGGAATGACAAATTACTTAGACCCAACGGCCAGCCGCTTTATTATGCGTATCAGGAGTTGTACAGATTTATCAGTCTTGGTGGAGAACCGGGAACAACGCTTGAAAAAACATCTACCAATAATGTAAAGTGGGAGACCAACCTTAATTTAAATGTAGGATTGGAATTTGCCATTCTGAATAACAGAATTAAAGGAAATATCGAATACTTCAAAAGAAAAAGCCAGGACCTTCTGTTTAATATGCCGGTTGCTCCATCATTGGGAATCAGTGATTACCCTGCCAATATCGGAACCATTCAGAATACAGGATTTGAATTTTCACTATTTACAACGCCAGTTAAGAATGATGATTTCCAATGGAATGTGGATGTTAACCTGAGCACTTTAAACAATAAAGTAACCAAATTACCTGGAGGTTCTCTTGTGGTAGGAACTAAGTTATTAACAGTAGGAGGTTCCGTATATGATTTCTTTATTCCGGAATGGGCTGGGGTAGATCCAAGCAATGGAAAACCATTGTGGAAAACGGTTTCTACAGATGCCAGCGGAAACTCAGTGGAAGGAACTACTTCAGAATATTCCAAAGCAACAAAGTTGTTGCAAGGTTCTGCATTGCCTAAGCTGACAGGAGGAATCAGTACAAGTATCAATTACAAGAATTTCGATTTTTCAGGATTACTGACATTCAAAATCGGAGGGAAGATTTTGGATACCGACTATACCTCCATCATGCATAACGGAAGTGCGGGAGGACGTGCATGGAGTGCGGAAATGCTGAACAGATGGACTCCGGAAAACCCTAATACAGATGTTCCGGGATTGAGTACAACAACGAATAACTGGACGTCAACATCTTCAAGATTTCTGTATTCCGGAACGTATGCAAGGCTTAAAAATGTAAGCTTAGGATACACACTTCCTGAAGATTATTTTGAGAAAATAGGGCTTAAAAAATTCAGAATTTATATCCAGGCAGAGAACCTTCTGACATTCTATAAACATAAAGGAATGGATCCTGAACAGGCTTTGGATGGAACAACGTATTACAGATATCCTGCAATGAGAACGATCACTTTTGGTCTTCAGGCAACACTTTAACCTTTAAAATTGAAACAATGAAAAAATTAAAATATCTATCGTTTGCTCTTATCGGATTTTTAGCGTTGACAAGCTGTGAGAATGATCTTGATACAGCGCCAACTGATCAGGCTAATAGTGTAGAGGTTTTTAAAACAGTTGAAAGTGCAGAAACAGTTGTGAACGGTACCTGGGCAAAATTTAATAATGACGGAACAACATATGCCAATATCGGCTATTCTACTGTTTTAAGAGCCAGTGATGCGATGGGAAGTGATGTGGCAGTTCTGACTAATAAATATGGTTTTGCTTCCACTTATGCCTTCACAGAGATGGTGAACAGTACAGCAAGCCGACCGTTGTTTATCTGGACTATGTTGTATTCCACTATCAATAATATGAATAATGTGATTACAAGAATTGACGGGACAGAAGGCAGTCAGGAGAAAAAGAATCAGGTGAAAGGTCAGGCAAAAGCATTACGCGCTTTCTGTTATTTGAATCTTGCGAGTTTTTATCAGTTCAGTTACCTGAAAGACAAGTCAGCTTTAACGGCTCCAATTTATACCGAACCTTCCACAACAAGCACAGTAGGGAAGAAAAGAGCAAGTCTTGAAGAGATCTATACTTTGATTAAAAGCGATCTTACTGATGCTGATAACCTGCTGAAAAGTTATACAAGAAACAATAAGGATAAGATCAACCGTGCTGTAGTGAACGGGCTTTTAGCAAGAACTTATCTGAATACAGGTGAATGGAGTAAAGCTTCAGCATCTGCGAAAATTGCAAGAGAAGGTTTCCCTTTGATGGCCCCGGAGAAATATAAAGATGGCTTCAATGATATAAACAATGCTGAATGGATCTGGGGACACGGTCAGACACAGGAACAGTCTGATGAAAGTTATGCCTTCCATTATCTGGATGTTTCTTCATCAGGAAGTTATTATTACAGTTTTATGGCGGATCCTTATTTTAAAGATCTTTTTGATACCAATGATATCAGATACCAGTTGTTTTCATGGGACGGGCAGAAAGGAAGAGAAGGATTGCTGAGGTATGCTAAGTTTAAATTTAAGCCAACCCTTATTGCTGATATTGTTTACATGAGAGCTGCGGAAATGTATCTGATTGAAGCTGAAGCTGAAGCGAGAAACGGAAATGTTTCTCAGGCAGTCGCAGTATTGAATCAGTTGAAATCTGCCAGAAATGCTAATATTTATTCTGGATCATTGTCACAGAATGCTGTGCTAGATGCAGTTTTGATTGAAAGAAGAAAAGAATTATTCGGAGAAGGATTCTCCCTTTCAGATATTATCAGAACGCAGGGAACAGTAGTAAGAAAACCATTTGTAGATGCAGATGGTAAACCTATAAAAGTTCAGATCACTACACCGGACGGTACCGTGAAAACTGTAGACGGTAAAGGACATTCTGTTCTTGATTTCCCAGATAAATCTGCTTTTGTACCCAACAGTAACTATTATTTATTCAGTATTCCACAGAGAGAGTCTGAGAATAACCCGAATTTATAAGGAGACATACTTATAATTAGATTTGATTTTTTTAGCCACTGCGATTGCGGTGGTTTTTTAATAAAAACCCGTTGCTAAAAAAGCAACGGGTTTGTTTTAAAGAATAATTTGTTACAATGGTTATACTATTTGTCAGAAATACCAAGGTCTCTAAGAGCTACTATACATCCTATATCTTTCAGTTTAGCTCCTTTTTTCAAATAAAATAAGACATATTCCTTTTCGCCCTTATTCAACTTATTAAAAAGGGATAGATCATAATGTTGAGTCCCTGGAGCTTGTTTCAGTCCAATTATTTGTACAAAGATCTCATGACAGGCATCTCCGTTATTATATTTATCTGCCATTACAATTGAGTAGGGTAAAGTTTCATTACGAAATGGTGAGTTAAGATAATATAACGTTAGTTGTTTGTAAGCATCAATATTGCCATTCATCAGAATCTCTTTTTTATATTTTTCTATTGAGATATCCTTAGGTTTATTTTGTTCTTTTTCCTTTGAACAGCAGATGAAGAACAAAAATAAGATTAGTGCGGTTTTGTTTAAATGTTTGATTTTCATTGTTTTTGATTAAATGAAAATAATTATTATTTCGTAATGTTTATATCTTCTAAGGATTTTTCTTTTATAATTTTTAAAAGACCTGTAAAAGATATTTCTTTGAGAATAGTATCTTTTTTGATATTTTGTATAAAATATTTCAGATTTTTCTTATTTATTTTTTGTGGATTCATAGAATAAGTTGTATCCATAGAAATTAATAAATAATCATTTTTAAATTTACAATCGACTAATCCGCTATCAATAATTAGCTCATTATTTTTCAATAATCTATTCTGACTTCCTCCTTCATATAATACTTCATAACCTAAAGGTAATTTTTCAACTTTATCAGAATTGTTACAAGAAAATATCGTAAAAAATGTAATTGTTATAAAAATTAGATATTTCATATAGTTAATATTTAGGTCCTCTTTCAAAATTATATACTCTTGGTCTTATAGTATTTATACCTTTAAAATTTATTTGAAAATCGGTTCCTCCTTGGCCTGCGTACCATTTACCGACAACTGTAGCAGCGTTTCTAAAAGGACTATCCATAAATTTTCCATGTTGTTCAAAATTATAAGTGTCAGATAATATAGTTACCTTATTATTTCCAAGATATTTAACTGTAATATTTCCTAATACTCTACCATCACTTGATTTTATTAAAGTTTGAACATTATACGTTTTTCCTTTAATCCAGCCTTTTGTATCAACAAAATCTAAATCTATTTTTTTTGCATCTAATGTTACAGCTTGTCCCTTTCCTTTTCTATACCAATTGTTTGCTTCACCTAAGTCCATTTTTCCATCGCCATCTAAATCCCAAGATTCTTTCTTCTGCTGTGGTTCTTTTTGAGTGAATTCATTCCCAATTTTATGCATCCCATGATTAAACCCAGCAACAAAGCCACCAATTACAACTCCTTGCCAGAAGTTTCCTCCAGTAAGCTCAGAACCTACGCCACCTAAAATAGCACCAGAAGCAATCGTTCCTACTGCGCTGCTAGCAAATTTACCAGCAACAGCACTAAATGCCGATGCACCGTAGCTACCCAAAAGACCTGAAACAAAAGCGCTTTCAAAACCTTGTCCCTGTACTAAGGATATGATTCCCTGTGCTAAAGCATGTGCTGTTCCCTGTACTAAAATAGTTCCCAATTTCCCAAGCTCTGTTGCAATTTGGGTAGCAGTACCAGCCGAGGTGACAAATACAGTTCCTATGCCATAGGTAACAGCCGCAGAGGCAGCACCAAATAAGGTAGATTTAAAGAACTGTCCTAAATCCCAATTTTGCCCACTAATCGAAGTCATAATCGTATAGCTGAATGATGCTACCATAGCTCCGATAATCACTGCTGACAAGAATGCAGATTCAACGATCCATTCTCCACTCGGGTCGTTAAACATCAATGGATTATTGAACACATACCCATACTTATTGTAATTTTGGGTATTATAAGGATCCTGTATATTTTCATCTGCATTTAAGAACCTTCTTAATAACGGATCATACAGTCTCCCGTTCATGTGGATAATGCCTACTTCTGCAAAATGTTCATGTGAAGTGTAACCTCTTTCTACTAATAACGAAGTGCTATCAATTATATTTTTATCGGTAATTATGGCTCCATTTCCTATTTGTAAATGTGTGAAGTTACCCCATGCATCAAAATGTCTCTGCTCCAGCTTGTTTCCAGCTTCATCACTGATCGCTAAGATACTGCCAATATAATCTTTGTGCAAGAATTTATAAGAACCTCCCGTTTCATTATAATTTTTAAGATAGATGATATTGCTTTCATAAGGATTTCCTCCGATATACAGGATATGCTTTTCTTTTCCGGTTGTATTATCTCTTACAATTTCATAGCTTCCATCCTCACTATAGAACTTGGTGAATTTCCCATCTCCGTCAATGCTGAAGTTACCTCCATACGTCACTCTTTGTCTCATGCTGGTCAAGCCATACTGGATGGCAACATCTCCTTTCATTCCATCAATGAAAACAGGGTCATTATTTTCATTATAAATAATACTTTGGATTAGGTCATTGTTATAATTCTGAGTTCCTGCTGCATTTAATGTCATTCCTGTTGACTGATAAATTTTAGCCGAATTTTCATACTTCATCGTTCCCACCTGATCGTTTTCCATGATCCTTCCTTTCACATCATAAATATTTCTGTTTGAAGAAGGTTTAATACCTGTTACAGGATTCGTCCAGTTGATGAGTCGGTTGTTGTCGTCATAATCAAAGGATTCTACAATATTGAAATCTCCTCCCGTTGTTCTACTATTCAATTCATTTTTTATGGCATTAAATGAATAGGAAAGTTGTAAAATACTTGGCTTAACAGCTGATGAATGATTGACGTTTGTTAAGAATCCATTTGTATCATAAGTATTGTTGATATCTGCTGCTCCCAGCTTTGCTTTTAAGGCTTGTCCTTTGGCATTGGTTTCCTTAAGTTCCCACAGGCTCTTACCTGTTATTTTGTCTTTTATTTGTGTAAGTTCTCCATTCCAAGCACTGTACACATTTTCAATCTGAACCTTGGTAAGAACACCAGAAGAATAGAGTTGCTTCTCATAAGAAATTACCCTTGCTTTATCATCATAAGTAATTCCTTTCTGGATAAAGTATTTACCATTGCTACTTTCTGAAGATGAGAGTACTCTTCCCTGTGGATCGTAGGAAATGTTTGAGCTGTAAGCTTTTCCTTTGGAAGTTCCCCCTTTTGAAATTATTCTACCTTTATTATCATAAGCATAAGAGATTATCTTATTGGTTGCCTGCCCTCCATCTGTCGTAGAAATTTCTTTTTGAGAAATTAATTGCCCTAAAGTATTATAAGTATATTCTTTCGTTCCTTTTGGACTTATTGTTTTCTTTGGCTGTCCGAAACCATCATATTCATATTTATATAATCCATTGGAAGGATCATTGAACTCTGATTTTCTTCCCCAAGAATCATATTTTGTGGTGACAATATTTTCTGCATACTGAGCTTTAATCTGTTCTCCGGCTGCATTATAGGTGAAATTAATCGTTCCTCCTTTGTCTGTTGAAGAAACTGCCTTTCCTAAAGCATCAGTGGTTTTTGACGTTGTTCTTCCGTATCCATTCAATTCTTTAATAGTTGTAGTAAGTCCGGAAATAGAAGTCTCCATTTTCTTTCCATTGAATGCTGTAGCCGTTGCTTTGGCAGGGAATACAGAATCATCATAAGCAATGAGATTCCACTGAGAAGCACTTTGTCCTTCAAAATAAGGTTCTGATTCTTTAATTTTCCTTCCTAAAACATCATACTGAGTCTCTTGGGAAACATATTGTCCTTGTCCGAATGCTTTGGTAGAAGACTTGTATTCCTGTCCTAGTTTATTGGTATATTTCTTTGAAATATCTCCATCAGAGTCGTATTGAATAACAGTAATATTTGCATTATCGTCTCTTTTATATTCATAAGTGCTTGTTCCTCCTAAGTTGGTTTTAGAAGTCAATAGTTTTCCCCAAGTATCATAAGTATTGATAAGGGTATTTCCTAAAGGATCGGTTTGTTTTTTTATTTGTCCCCAATCATTGTATTCAATATTAGTTTCTAATCCTAAATTATCTGTTTTTTGTATTACAAATCTACCTTTGGGATCATACAAAGTGCTATTGGTTTGGGTTTGGGAATCTACACTATTGCTGGTCGTTTTTCCGGTGATATTTCCAAAACCATCATAATTATAAGTTTCCAGCAAATATCCTGTATTATCCCTATTCCACGTTTTCTGTGTTTTTAAAAGATTATGTTCATACGTGTATTCTTCTTTTACCGATTTTGTATCACCATAAGCCTGAGTAGCATCCGTTTTAGTTTTCAGACGACCTATGTAATAATCTGCTCCTATTCCCGAAGGATTATGGATATATTCAAATGTAGATGTAGTAATTCCATATCCATTATTGACATTGGAAATACTTTGGTTGGGTAAATAGTAGTCTCCATAGGTAATATTTCCTGTTGTAATGGTTCCGGTTAAAAAGTCTTTGGATATTGTACTTTTTGGAACAAGAGCTGTTATCACCTTTGGTTTATCGGTATCAGCGATTACCCCTGTTACGATTTGTCCGTTTAATAATTTATCGGTCTGATAAATTGTAGATTTAAAGCTTAAAAGCTGCGTATTATTCTCTGAAATATCTGCCGGGAAGATATTGTTTTCATTATTGGTTCTGATGCTCCATTCTTTTATTGTTGTGCCATCATTTAATGGATCCATTTCAATTCCTGACCATATCTTGGTATTTTCAAAGCCATCAGCATACCATGAAGAACGTGAGGACTGACGGAAGCCGATCATTCCTTTGCCTTGCAAATGGCTTAAGAATCCTCTGTATCTGAAGTCCTGCTTCCTGCCTTCTTGTTTAAGCTGGGATACAACAAAAGATAATGGAATCTGTTCTAATTCAAAATAAGGGAACAACTCTTTTTTTACCGGCTTGTAGAAGTTTGTATCAGCATTAGAATTAAGTTCTTGATAAGAAACTTCAGTTGTAATATCACTCTGTTTAATAAATTTGATTCTTGCTAATGAAGGGGTGTATGAATATCCATATTGAGTAACATAATTGTAAGGACAGCCAATTACGCCTGAGCAGTCATCAGGCTTTCCTATTGATATAATTTGCTGATTCGTTTTGTTTAAACTTAATGTTCCGAAAGGAATAACTTTTTGGGCATATTCTCTACTCCAATCCCTAACTCTATAAAAATTTAAATCTCCATTGGTTTGAATAGGTGAACTTTGTAAAAAAGCACTGTCTCCTCCTGCGCTTGAATAGAAAGCTTTGGCAAAATTTGCAGTATTGTCCGTTGTTGTCTTATTAACTGAATAAACGAAAGTACGCAAAACCGTTTTCTCTTCATCATGATGCTGACTCCATTCATGATTTGTCATAAATACATAACTAACAATAATATCTGATTTGCCATCTGCATCTAAGTCTGCAACATTGTATTGAAAATATCTGCTATCTGAATATGAACAACCTCCTCCTGATTCCCATACATGATGACTTGTTTCCTTTAATACTTCTGTCCCGGAGCTATAGTAGATAAAATTATTAATATAAGATTGGTTAAACTTCTTTCCATCCGAAAGAAATAGATTCCAGTTATAAGACTTATTAGCTTGAGGAACTAAAGCATCTACTTTATTGTCTCCATTAAAGTCACCATATAGAGTGCCAGAAGATATACCTTCAAGTTTCTGTCCGGAAAATTCTCCAATATTTACTTTCGCATAAGTTCCAGCAGTTTGTTTACGGAAATTATAGACACCAGTAATAGTACCATCAAATTTTATTTGTACAATATCTTGTATACCATCTCCATTTAAATCAATATAGTGGTTGTCTTTGTTAGGGTCTCCTGAAGTATTAATACTAACTCCTTGATCATATTTGTAAATACTATTGCTAACATCTGTATTTTCATCAATATCCATGATAAATGATGAGTAGTATGTGAAATTATCTACAGTGCCACCATCGGGAGGAATAATATAATTAGGAGAATTTTCTGATTCCATTTCAGCAAGAATATCGCTTCCATATTCTACATTTGAAGAATTAATGGAAGGATGCAGAAGAGATGGTGTTTCACTGATGGGATTTATACTGCTGCTAGAAATGGAATTTGGTTCTAGTGGCGGGCTTGTGCAGCGGTTTCGTTTGCCAAATCCTATCATTAGTTCGGAAATACCATCTCCATCATAATCATAGCTGTCTAAATAGTTTACACTTAGTTGTGATGTTTCTATACATTCAGTGCCTCCACTTAATTCTCCTCCAGGATTGTATATATTATATGGTATTAATTTTGAGAATTCTAGTTTAAAATTTAGACCAGAAACGTCTATTGAATATACCAGAAGCTCATAGTTGGGTTTCTTAGGATCTGAAGTTGCTACTTTATGTGGTATTACAACACCTAATTTATTTTTCACATAGCCATCTTTCTTAAAAGTTATAGTTGCTGCTTTTGCAAATTCACTTGATGTAAACCGATTAAGCTCATATTTTAACGGCATAATTGGCACGTCTTTATAGACTGAATTCCTGAAGTTAATAACCCCTACCTGCACAGAACCGGCAGTTCCAGGGGTAGGAATATATTCAAGATAGTCAGTAATACCATCCATGTCAAAATCACCATATTTTTTTGTATTTGTATTTGCAATATTGTTTTCCTTAGTTGTTTCCTCATTGCTTGCTTGATAAGGTTCGTATTCTATGGTAATTGGATTAGCATATTGATCATTGGAATTGTATTCCGTTACTTTGTTTACAAACTGATAGTTTGTTCCATTATCTGCATAGGTAATTGCATATCTTTTAAATTGGTTTCCATTAGTTTTTACAATAATCTCTTTTAATAGTTTATTTTGTATAAACTTAACGCCATTTAAATAATTTATTTCTTTTAAAAATCTTTCATTAAAATAATTAAATTCAATTTTATTGAAATGTGGCTTAGTTATCTTTTCATTTCCTCCCCATTCTATAGAAGAGATTAAACTAACATTGGTTGATACTGCTTGAGAATAGTTATAAGTGATATAATTTCCATTTATATCTTTCCATTTTACAATATTATAATCAACAGGAGTGATTGATGTGCTGCTACTTGATGTTATAGCTCCATACCATGCCTGGGTTCCGTCTTCAAAAGTGACTTCCCAATATTCAGGTCCTTTCCATAATTGTCCTGTAATTGCTCCAAATGATTTTATCTTGATATTGGAATATTTCTCCGTCACATATTCTGCGCCGTCTTTACCATATTCGCCTGACTTAAGAATCAATCGCTGTCCATTAAAACTATAATAATCAGAATAATCCAATTGTATTCCTTTTACTTCTCCATCCTTTTCAATATTCCTGCCAACTCTTGAGATTGTCGTAACCCCGGAAAGATTCCAAGAATATCCTGCAATCCCATTAGAAGAACCGCTGGTATACACTAAATTAACCTGAGGTGCTACACTTTTCACTCCCGGGGGTAAAGCAATAGGTAAAGTAAACTGTAATTGCCCAGCTCCGTTAACCTCAATATTACCCTTGGTATCATGAAAATTCTTTCCATCCGGGGCTGTTGTTCCCGATGGATTAGTTGCCCCCGCATTTGAATCTGTGGGTCCTCCGCCGGGATTCTCTGTAGCAGGTCCAATTTTGGCTACAAAAGGATTTCAAATAGTTGCTTTAGCCTGAAATCCTTGAGCAAGTACTACTACTTGTGGATCCTGAATGGTTCTTGAGGTACTTTCCGCCTGATACAGTATGGTCTGTGAAAAGCCCAATACTGAACATAAAGACAGTATGAATGATGAAAATAGTTGTATTTTCTTAGCGTAAAGTTTCATGATTCTTATCGTTTGGTGATGTTTTTACTGAAAATTCTGCCATCTTTTAGCGTAAAGCGTACAACATATACTCCCCAGTCATACCCAATCATATTGATTTTGATCTGACGATTTAAGCCTGGAATATTCTGCTGCTGGAATTTCCAATGAACAGTACTGTGTTGATACAATGCAACGGATTCTATTAATCCATCTACTTCCTCTGTCCAGTCTATGGTAAGATAATCATTAACAGGAACCGGATACAGGCGTATTTGTTTCAGGAAAGCTTTTTCATCAATAACAGGAACTTCTCTGGTAGTGGTTGCTACTTTTGACTCTTTTGAAACAATTTCTTCGGCTTTTTTAGCCGCAGCATCGATTCCTCTGTATCTCTGGTTTCCAGCTTCATCATATTTGAAATAAACTTCGGTCTGGGAAAAGCCGAAGAACCCTATCATCAGCGATGATAGTGAGAGTAATTTTCTTTTCATTTGTGGTTATTTTTTTGTTGATAATAATTTCTGAACCTGCTGCTCGAGCTTTTCAATTTTAGCAGATTGGACTTTTAAATCTTCATTTTCATCCTTAAGATGTTTCAGCTGTTCTGCCTGTTGCTTTATTTGTTTATTCTGATCAATTGAGTACAATGTAAGTTCTTCTATTTTTTGTAATAGTTTAATTTGAAATTCTCCCACGTTTACACCTTCTTTTTCCATAACCTTTGCAGAAGCAATTTCAGGAAGATGTTTCTTTTCTTTGATATGTTTTTCAACTTCTTCTAATTTTGGGAGATCGTATTTTTCATCAAATACAAAATCAGCAGTAGGAGTTAGGGTTACTTTTAATTCTTTGGCTTCAAACTTTCCTTGTAATGAAGTATTGCCATTGGGCATAATGGCCATTTGCACTTTCTTGTTTGTAATAAAATTAATTGCTCCAAAATCTGGGGATGGAGTATCATTTTCAATATTAAAGTCACCATAAGTTCCATATCTGAAGCCATTACCTGCGTATGTAGAATTTACTTCCAGATTAGCAGTAGTACTATTATATGTTAAACCGACTATAGCACTACCCCCGGTTGGCCCGGAGGATGTAAACTTTCCTAAAACCAAATTCTGGTTATTTATATTATCCTGAGCTACATGCAATTTGGCATCGGGACTTATAACTCCTATCCCCACATTCCCATTAGGCTTAATTCGAACAACCTCAATACTATTAGATTTCAAAACTAACGGTTGATTATCTGTAGTTCCAATAAAATTATTGGATGGATTAGTCCCTGAATTCCCTGTGATATTCCAGCTTTGTGCGAAAGTAAATGATGAAACTAGAAGTGCAATCGAAAATAATTGTGTTTTCATAATTATTAATTAAAATTTGTTTTTTGTAAAGCTATAGCCGCAAGGCGACAATTGGTGTCGTGTTAATAATAATTTTATTATCAATTGGTAAATGTCCCTGACGAATTTTTAATTCGCAAATTTATAAAAATATGTTATTTATTTTAAGAATTATTTTATATATTAATATTTTTTAATAGAAACTATTTGGTATTGTATTTTATTTAATAAATATTTCTTTTTGTTGTTTTTTTATTGTTATAATTATCTATATGGTGATTTTTTTTAGCTCCAGTTTATTTGATAGAATAAACTGGAGCTAAAAATTATACTTTTTATGAGCGAGTTATATAGCAAGAGTTCTCAATTTTAGAAAAAATCTCTACCTTTGTAACAATGAACCTCTTAAGATGGATACTGGCAATTTACTTCATGGCGCTATCATTGATGCCATGTGAAGACACGTCTCATCCGTTGAATATAGGTGATAATAAGATTTCATTAAGTATTAATGGAGTTCATTCTACAGAAAAAGGAGATATCTGTTCTCCGCTCTGTGCATGCAGTTGTTGTCAGATGACGGTTTCTGCGTTTAAAATGGATCCTTTGTTGGAAATTCCTGAGCAGATACCTGCTTATTTTTCAAAGAAAATCTTATTCCATAAAAACGACTTTGCTTACCAGATTTACGATCCTATCTGGCAGCCTCCTAAAATTTAATTTTAATTGACTTTTAGAAAGTTAAACTTTCTAATGCTTAAATGTGCTTGAAACTTTGCAATACCATTGCAGAGGTTTTCAGGATATTTTTGCTGCAGTATTTTATGCTGTATGCATTCACTTTTCAATAAAAATTAAATATCAATCGTGTTAGATAAAATCATAAAATTCAGTATCAAAAATAAAGTTATCATTGGGTTGATGACTCTGATACTGATTATCTGGGGAACGTGGAGTGCCACCAGATTACCAATAGATGCTGTACCGGATATCACCAACAATCAGGTGCAAATCATTACCGTATGTCCTACATTGGCGGGGCAGGAAGTGGAACAGTTGGTTACCTTTCCTATTGAACAGAGCATTGCCAATGTTCCCGATATTCAGGAAACAAGAAGTATTTCAAGATTCGGACTGTCTGTGATTACAGTGGTATTCAAAGAAAATGTAGATGTTTACTTTGCAAGACAGCTCATTAATGAACAGCTGAAAAATGCAGTGGAAGAGATTCCAAAAGGAGTAGGAACTCCCGAGTTAGCTCCTGTAAGTACAGGTCTTGGAGAAGTATATCAGTACATTCTTCACCCTAAAAAAGGGAGCGAGAAGAAATACGATGCCAAAGAACTCAGAACCATGCAGGACTGGATCGTTCGTAGACAACTGAACGGAACTCCCGGAGTTGCGGAGATCAACAGTTTTGGTGGGGAATTAAAACAGTATGAAGTGGCCATTGATCCCAACCGTTTAAAAGCAATGGGAACAAGCATCACGGAAATATTTACTGCCCTTGAAAAAAACAATCAGAATACAGGAGGAGCTTATATTGATAAAAAGCCCAATGCCTATTTTATCCGCGGAATTGGCCTGGTTACCTCTTTGGAAGATATTAAAAACATTGCAGTTAAAAACGAAACCGGAAGCGTTCCGATTTTTATAAAAGACGTTGCTGATGTTCGTTTAGGAAGCGCCGTTCGTTATGGGGCATTGACGTATGACGGGAAAGTAGATGCTGTAGGTGGAGTCGTGATGATGCTCAAAGGAGCAAACAGTAATGAAGTGGTCAGCAATATCAAAGCAAAAATTCCAACCATTCAGAAATCTCTTCCCGATGATGTCATTATAGAACCGTTTCTGGATAGAACAGACCTGGTAGACAGAGCCATCAATACCGTACAGAAAAACCTCATCGAAGGAGCATTGATCGTTATTTTCGTTCTAGTAATTTTCTTGGGAAATCTGAGAGCTGGACTTATCGTTGCTTCGGCCATTCCACTTTCTTTACTGTTTGCATTGGGAATGATGAATGTTTTCGGAGTAAGTGCGAATCTGATGAGCCTTGGAGCCATAGACTTCGGATTGATTGTGGATGGAGCAGTTATCATTGTAGAAGCTACATTACACCATTTAGGAGTAAGGAAATCTGTCCGTGCCCTGACGCAGTCGGAAATGGATGAAGAAGTTTTCCTTTCCGCATCAAAGATCAGAAGCAGTGCTGCTTTCGGAGAAATCATCATCCTTATCGTATACATCCCAATTCTTACCCTGGCAGGTGTAGAAGGTAAAATGTTTACCCCAATGGCAAAAACAGTAGGATTCGCTATTCTGGGAGCTTTGATTTTATCCCTGACCTATATTCCGATGATGAGCGCCTTGTTTTTATCTAAGAAAATATCACACAAAGAAACTTTTTCTGATAAAATGATGAACCGCCTTCAAAAGATATATCAGCCATTATTACAGAAAGCTATCAAAGTAAAATATATAATTGTTTCTGCTACAGCTGTTGTTTTTCTGATTTCCGCTTTTATTTTTAAAAATATGGGTGGTGAATTTATTCCGCAGCTGCAGGAAGGAGATTTTGCATTTCACTGTATTTTACCACAGGGGAGTTCACTCAGTCAGAGTATAGAAACTTCTATGCAGGCATCAAGATTGATCAAACAGTTTGATGAGGTGAAAATGGTAGTCGGGAAAACTGGTTCTGCTGAGGTTCCTACAGATCCCATGCCTCCTGAAGCTACTGATATGATTGTGGTATTGAAACCACAAAGTGAATGGAAAACCAAAAAATCATACAATGAGCTAGCCGATGAGATCAGCGAAAAATTAGAAACGATTCCTGGAGTTTTTTTTGAGAAAAATCAACCTATTCAGATGCGTTTCAATGAGCTGATGACCGGGATCAGACAGGATGTAGCAGTAAAAATATTTGGAGAAAACCTGGATTCTTTAACGATATATGCAGATAAGGTTGGAAAAATCATTCAGACAGTGGATGGAGCGACAGCCCCACAGATTGAAAGAGTCAGTGGTCTTCCGCAGATTAATGTTCAGTATGACAGAACGAGAATTGCCAATTATGGATTGAATATTGAAGATGTTAACAATGCAGTAAGTACAGCCTTTGCAGGAAAAGCTGCCGGACAGGTTTTTGAGAATGAAAGACGTTTTGATCTGGTCGTCCGCCTGGACAGTCTTCACAGAACGGATATTTCAGATGTGAATAACCTGATGATTACTTCCAATACAGGAACCCAGATTCCATTATCACAGGTGGCTAATATTAGTTATAAATTAGGACCCGCACAGATCAGCCGTGAACAGGGAAAACGTAGAATCGTTATTGGATTCAACGTAAAAGATCGTGATGTGGAAAGTGTGGTGAAAGATATTCAGGCAAAACTTAATAAAGTGAAACTTCCTTCAGGATATTACTTTACTTACGGAGGTCAGTTTGAAAATCTACAGGAAGCAAGCAAACGTCTGATGATAGCCGTTCCGGTGTCATTGCTTCTTATTTTTATGCTCTTGTATTTTACCTTCCGCTCGTTCAAACAGGCTGCATTGATTTTTACAGCGATTCCTATGAGTGCCATTGGCGGTGTATTTGCGCTTTTAGTGAGAGATATGCCGTTCAGTATCAGTGCCGGGATCGGATTTATTGCTCTTTTTGGAGTGGCAGTTCTTAACGGAATTGTTTTGATAGGAACATTCAACCAATTGGAAAAAGATGGTGAAACCGATATCCTGAAAAGAGTATTTGAAGGAACAAAAACGAGATTAAGACCTGTATTAATGACAGCTACAGTAGCTTCATTAGGATTTTTGCCAATGGCTATTTCCACCGGAGCGGGAGCAGAAGTACAGAAACCTTTAGCTACAGTAGTGATTGGTGGGCTGGTAACTGCAACATTCCTTACGCTGTTCGTTTTGCCAATGCTGTATATCATTTTTAACACAAAGATTTTGAAAAGAAAAAATAATAACGCGGGAACAATTACTGCTGTTCTTGTTTTAGGCTTCATGATGTTGGGACAGACTTTTAAAGCACAGTCCAGACCGATTTCTGTAGAACAGGCGGTAGAGCAGGCCGTGAATAATAATTTAACCTTGCAGTCAAAAGACTTAAGCATTAAGTCCGCTGAAGCATTAGGAGCAACTGCGAAAGAACTCCCGAAATTAAGCTTTGAAGCCCAGCTTGGACAGTACAACAGTCCAAAGTTTGATCAGTCGTTTGCTATCTCACAAAGTATTCCTTTTCCAACGCTTTTTAAAGCAAGAAAAGACTTAATCAATGAGAATATTAAAAGCAAGCAGATAGATAAGGAAATTACAGCCAATGAGCTGATAAAACAGGTGCGTACCTATTATTATCAGATTGAATATCTTCAGTATAATAAAGCTCAGCTGACCAGTCTGGATAAATACTATGAAGAATTCATCAGAATTGCAACCGTCAGATTCAAAGCAGGTGATATCAAAAAGATTGAAATCAGTACTGCGGAAACCCAAAAAGGAGAAATTGATCTGCTGCTCAGACAGAATGAAGTCTATTTGAATAATGCTTATAAGAATTTAAAGACTCTTATGAACACTTCAGAAGATCTTGAAGTTCCATTTAACAAAGATTATGCTCCTTTAAAAGCAGAAAATGTACTCGACAGTGCAGTAGTTGCCAACAATCCTACGGTAAAAGCTTTTTATCAGGAAATGGAGATTGCAGAAAAAAACAAGAAAATTGAAAAGTCTCTTGGACTGCCTGATTTTAGTTTAGGATATACCAACCAATCTTTGATAGGTCTTCATACCATCAATGGACAGGAGAATTTTTATAACTCAGGGAAACGTTTTCAGTCGGCAACAGTAGGAGTGGCTATTCCATTGACATTTGGGGCAACAAAAGCGAGAATTCAGGCATTGGAATATGAAAAGCAAGTAGCTGAAACCAATGCTAAAATGCAGAAGCAGCAGCTTGCTGCCCAGTTGGAGAATGTTTTCAGCCAGTATCAGCAGGACTTACAACAGTATGATTACTATACAAGTCAGGCACTGCCGAACGCAGAGAAAATTGTAAAAGCAGCTCAGCTTGGATATAAAACAGGAGAGATTTCTTATGTGGAATATCTTTTTGCGCTGCAGACTGCTACAAATATCCAGTTGAAATATCTGGAATCTATCCAGCAGGTGAACCAATCTGTAGTTACTATTAATTCAATTATAAACAAATAATATGAAAACGCTGTTAATAAAACTTTCTCCCAGACAAATGAAAACAATGGTACACAGCATTAGACAAAATACATTTTTACTTATGAAACTCAAATATAATATCATCCCTCTTATCCTGATCTCAATCTTACTAACAAGCTGTGGAAAAAAAGAAGCTTCGGAAGAAAAAGCTCCTGAAAAAACAGAACAGAAAGAGCAGGCTCATGAAGAAGCTCCACAAACAATAGCTTCACTCACAGAAGAGCAGATGAAGTCTGTAGGAGTTGCTTTGGGAACCGTAGAAATGAAAGAGCTGACATCCACTATAAAAGCCAACGGTTTGCTGAGTGTACCCAACAGTAATAAAGCAACCATCACTTCTTTATACGGAGGGATCATCAAAACCATCAATATTCAGGTAGGAAGTATCGTGAAAAAAGGGCAGGTCATTGCAACCATCGCCAACCCTGAATATATCCAACTTCAGGAAGATTATCTGACCACAAACAGCAGAATAACCTATGCGGAACAGGAATACAGAAGACAGAAAGAACTTTTTAATAATGATGCAGGTGCCAAGAAAAACCTTCAGAGCGCCGATGCTGAGCTTAAAACCTTAAGAACAAAAAGAGCGTCCTTGTTAAAACAGCTTCAGATGATGGGAATAAGCCCTGGAAAGGTAAGTAACGGAAATATGAAATCCGGTTTGGTTATCACAGCACCCATCAGTGGGACAATCAGTAGTATCACCGCACAGATCGGAAGTTATGTAGATATTTCTTCGCCCGTTGCAACGGTGATTGATAATGGTTCCATTCATCTCGATCTTCAGGTGTTTGAAAAAGACCTCCCTAAAATGAGAGTAGGGCAGATTGTTCATTTTAAACTGACCAACAATCCGGAAACCGAATATGATGCAAGAATTTATAGCATAGGATCTTCTTTTGAAAACGAAAGTAAAACCATCTCCATGCACTGTGAAGTGATCGGGAACAAATCTGGACTGATTGACGGAATGAATATCACCGGAATTGTAAGCCTTGATAAAAGTACAACTCCTGCAGTTCCTACTGAGGCCATTGTGGAAGCCGATGGGAAATACTACGTGTTTATTCAAACCGATAAAAAAGTGGAAGAAGAGCACGAAGAAAAAGGAAAACCACATCCGAAAACCTTAAACTTTGAAAAAATAGAAATAGTGAAAGGAACATCTGATATGGGATATACCGCGATAACTCCGGTTGGAAATATTCCTGACAATGCAAAAATAGTAGTGAAAGGAGCATTTTTCGTGAATGCAAAACTGGTCAATTCAGGAGAACACGAACATTAATGAAAGCATCCGGAATCAGTAGGATATCGATTTTTATCCTTAAATTAGAGCTGTTTACGTAATTTTTATTGAATAAAAACGGTTGGAAGAAACTAAAGATAACCTCACCGAATTTTAATAAATAACCTGATTATGTTATTAAACAAAAAAATATCAGTCTGGTATTTCATCCGTGAAATAAAAACCCAAATTCTGTTCATCGGAATATTTGCCATAGCCATCGGCCTTTTGGACGAACTGCCATGGTTTCGCAAAATCTCATTGCCTTTGAATATTCCTGCATTGCTGGGAACAGCAGTATCATTGCTGCTGGCTTTCCGTACTTCCCAGTCCTACGAAAGATGGTGGGAAGCCAGAACAGTTTGGGGAGCCATCGTAAATGATTCCCGGACCTTTGTAAGGCTGATTATCCAGTTTATACCTGCAGGAGATGATAAAACAATAAAAGATTTTGCCGAAAGACAGATCATCTGGACCTATGCACTTGGAGAATCTTTGAGAAAGCTGCCGTTTTCTGAAAAAGTTCAGCAATATTTGGATAAACATCAGATCAAAGCAGCCAATATTCCCAACGCAATTCTGGACGGACATTCCAGACAGCTGAAAGAAATTGCAGTTTCTAAAGGATTGACCGATTTCCAACAGATGCAGCTGAATGACATCATCACAAGGCTATGTGACAGTATGGGAAAATGTGAAAGGCTGAAGAATACGGTTTTCCCACGTTCTTACAGTGTTTTAGTTCATATTCTGATCTATGTTTTTGCGGCTATTCTTCCTTTTGGACTTGATGATTCGCAGCTGTTGGTAGAAATTGCGATTACTTTCCTAGTTCCGGTGACATTCATTGCGATTGAAAAAACATCCATCATCATGCAGGACCCGTTTGAAAATGGTCCTGTAGATACTCCGATGACTTCTCTGGCGCAGACCATAGAGATCAATATCAGACAGATGATTGGTGAACAGAATGTTCCTCCTAAAAAAGAAAATACATCTTATTATGAAATGTAATTAAACCATACACACAATATGGAAAGCACAACAACACAAACTGTTTCTGCAGGAAGCAGACATAAAAAGAGCCTCCTGATTGTACTCTGCCTTAGCGGAACCTATCTCATTGCTGAGGTAATAGGAGGAATAGTAACCAACAGTCTTGCGCTATTGGCCGATGCAGCTCATATGCTGACCGATGTTGTAGGATTGTTATTGGCATTTATTGCCATCAAAATAGGAGAAAGAAAAGCAGATCCCTCCAGAACATACGGATATTATAGAACAGAAATACTGGCAGCAGTAATTAATGCAGTGGTTTTACTGGGAATTTCGATCTATGTTTTGTTTGAAGCCTATCAGCGGTTTCAGAATCCGCCTGAAGTACAAAGTAAATCAATGCTGATTGTAGCAGGAATAGGCTTGATCGTTAATATTGTTGGAATGATGATTCTGCGAAAAGACTCGGAAGGCAGTCTCAATATGAAAGGCGCTTACTTTGAAGTACTTTCGGATATGCTTACCTCTGTAGGAGTAATGATTGCAGGAGTGATTATGCTCACGACAGGCTGGTATTACGCCGATCCGTTGATTTCAGCTGCAATTGGACTGTTGATCTTCCCAAGAACATGGAAACTGCTGAAAGAAGCCGTTAATGTTCTGCTCGAAGGAACTCCTAAAGATGTGGATATTCATGAACTTCGTCAATCATTGGAGAAAACTCCCGGAGTGAAAGGTGTTCATGATCTGCACGTGTGGTCACTTACCTCCAGTGTCAATGCGATGAGTGCTCATGTAGTAAAAGAGGGCGGATATTCTCAGAATCAATTATTAAAAATATTGACAGATACTACTGTGAATAACTTTAAAATCAGCCATACAACTTTTCAGATAGAAGAGGAAGGCTATGAAGAAAATGAAGTCCATCTGTAAAAATTTAAAAGCTTACAATGAAAAAAGATATAGAACACAAACTCATTGATAAAAATACCAAACCTACCAGCATGAGGATTTTGGTGTATGATTTTTTAAGCTCTCAGGAAGCGGCTTTATCCCTTTCTGAAATAGAAAATCATTTTGATAATGCTGACAGAATCACCATCTACAGAACATTGAAAACCTTTGAAGAAAAAGGAATTGTTCACAGCATTCAGGAAAATACAACCACGAAATACAAATTATGTGAAGACGATTGTGATGAAAAAACACATAAAGACTGGCATCTGCATTTCTACTGTAAAATATGCAAACAAACCACCTGCAAAGAAGATATTTCTTTCCCGGAAAACATCCAGACCAATTTCAGAATTGATGAAATACGATTGTTTGCCAAAGGAATCTGCGAAAACTGTCTTGAAAATTTGCAATAGCATTGCATCAGTCTCATCTTTACATTTGTATAAAAATATTCAGTTATGGAAAAATGCTGTAGTACAACCCCCGAAAAACCAGATACAAAAGGACACAAACATCATCATGCAGAAGGAGATGGGCATGACCACTCTCACGACTCCGGAGATCAGACGGTCTTTCAGATGTTTCTTCCGGCTATTATATCCTTTATTATCTTATTATTGGGAATTGCCTTTGATAACTATATAAAACCCACATGGTTTACAGGCTGGGTACGTTTAGTGTGGTTCCTGGCAGCTTATATTCCTGTAGGATTCCCGGTATTGAAAGATGCCTATAAAAGTATCATCAAGGGAGATGTGTTTTCAGAATTCTTTCTGATGGGCATCGCAACTATTGGAGCTTTTGCCATCGGAGAATACCCTGAAGGAGTAGCGGTAATGCTGTTTTATGCGGTAGGAGAGGTATTTCAGTCTATGGCAGTTACCCGCGCTAAAGGAAACATAAAAGCATTGTTGGATCAGCGCCCTGATGAGGTAACAATTATGGAAAATAATCAGCCAAAGACGATGAAGGCTAAAGAAGCGAAAATTGGAGACATCATTCAGCTGAAACCCGGTGAAAAACTGGCGCTGGATGGGGAGCTGCTTTCAGATTCAGCTTCATTCAATACGGCTGCTTTAACAGGAGAAAGTAAACCTGATACTAAAAATAAAGGCGAAGTGGTTCTTGCCGGGATGATCAATATGAACAGTATTGCTCTGGTAAAAGTAAATACAGCCTATGAAGACAGTAAACTGAGTAAAATTCTGGAACTCGTTCAGAATGCTACAGCTCAAAAAGCCCCTACAGAATTATTTATCAGAAAATTTGCTAAAGTATATACCCCAATTGTTGTATTTCTTGCCATAGGAATCTGTTTACTGCCATATTTCTTTGTGAGCGACTATCAGTTCAGAGACTGGCTGTACAGAGCATTGATATTCCTTGTAATATCTTGTCCTTGTGCCCTTGTTATCTCAATTCCATTAGGATATTTCGGAGGAATTGGTGCGGCAAGCCGGAACGGTATTTTATTCAAAGGAAGTAATTTCCTGGACAGCATTGCAGAGATTAAGAATGTAGTGATGGATAAAACCGGAACCATGACGGAAGGTGTATTCAAAGTTCAGGAAGTAAGCATGAGCGCTGAATTTAATAAAGAAGAAATCCTTCAGATGGTCAATGTTCTGGAAAGTAAAAGTACCCACCCGGTTGCAACAGCCATTCACAATTATGTAGGAGATATCAATCATTCTATACCTTTAGAAAATGTAGAAGAAATTGCAGGTTATGGGTTAAAGGCAATTGTTAATAGAAAAGAGCTTCTGGTAGGGAACTTTAAGCTGCTGGATAAGTTCAATATCAGTTATGATCTTAACCATGCGAACATTGTTTATACGGTAATTGCAGTGGCTTATGATAAAAAGTTTGCAGGATATATTACCATTGCAGACAGTATAAAAGAAGACGCCAAAGAAACAGTAGACAACTTGCATAAAATGAACGTAAAGGCTACAATGCTGAGCGGTGATAAGGATACCGTGGTTAAATATGTAGCAGATCAGCTGGGAATTGACAATGCATTCGGAGACCTTTTGCCTGAAGATAAAGTAAATAAGGTTAAAGAAATCAAAGCCAGAAATCAAAGCGTCGCTTTCGTAGGTGACGGAGTGAATGATGCACCTGTAGTTGCTTTAAGTGATGTAGGAATTGCGATGGGAGGTTTAGGAAGTGATGCAACCATTGAAACAGCTGATGTTGTGATTCAGGATGACAAACCAAGTAAAATCCCAATGGCCATCAATATTGGAAAACAAACGAAAAAGATAGTTTGGCAGAATATCATCCTTGCTTTTGCTGTAAAAGCCGTTGTTCTGATTCTGGGAGCCGGAGGGCTGGCAACGATGTGGGAAGCCGTGTTTGCCGATGTAGGAGTGGCATTGCTGGCTATTTTGAATGCAGTGAGAATTCAGAGAATGAAATTTTAAGAAGCAAATAATAAACACAACTAAATTATATTCAATCAAGGCTCTGCTGGTTTCAGTAGAGCTTTGTTTTAAAAAAATATACACCATGTTTATCATTCCGTAGGAATCTCAAAAAAATTACCACTATCAATAAGATTTGCTTAATCACCCTAATCTGTGAGATAAAATCTTTGCTCCTTAAAACAGTAGGTATTTAAAAAAAGTGTTGTGTCTTCGCAATTCCAACAAAATAAGAAAAAGCTCTGCTAAAAAAATCAGCAAAGCTTTTATCAACAAGATTAAATTGTATATAAAGAACTAAATTTTTTTTAGGTCTAAAGTTTCACTCAAAGTTCGGGATAATATTATTCCGGTGACAGGCACAGTTTTGTAAATTTTGTGGGTAACAGTATGCAATCACAATGACATTCATCATAAATCATCCAGAAAACAGTTTTGAAGTAGTATATTTGTAACAGAGAACAAAATCGTTGAGGTTATTCATTTCCATATTCATCATTTTTACCGTTGCAGTACGTCCCGTTTTGCCATTGGTAAACTATGCTGTGAACTATGATTATATTGTAAAAAACCTTTGTGAGAACAGAAACGTACCACAGTCAACCTGTAAGGGAAAATGCTACGTGGAAAAAGAACTTGCAAAAACAGAAAAACAGTCCAATAGTTCCCAAACAGTAAAGATTGCAGGATTAGATGTTTTTATTTCTCATGATATCCTTTCATTCTCCTCTCATTTGAATTCGGAGTCACTTTCCGAAATTCCCGATTCAAGTTACTTTAATTCTCATTCTTCAGAATACTTTTCCAGGATATTCCATCCTCCGTTAGCTTGATTTTTATTATAAACTATATTTTTAGTTGATGATATAAAAGTACTTAAAGCTTTATTAACGAGCCTTAAAGATATATTCTCAAATTAAAATGAACAATTGTAAGCAGTTAGAAATACACTGATTCTTTTTGAGGAATTCTGTGTTTTTCAGACTTCCACATTGTGTCATAACTTTATTTAACATTATTAATTTCAATTTAACATTAAAATGAAATCTCCAATTATTTTGATCGCTATGCTGTCAATATCATTACTGTCGTGTGCCAAAGAAACGCCTAAGGTAAAGCATGCAAGCCACATGGACTCTTCCGGAAAGAAGATAGAAAATGTACAGGTAGTGAATGAAGAAGATCCTATCTGCCACATGAAAACGGACGGCGCTCTTAAAGATACAGCCGTATATAAAAATAAAACGTATGGTTTTTGCAGTGTTTACTGCAAAGATGAATTCAAAAAAAGTCCCGAGAAATATGCCCAAAAATAAGAAGACCAATAACAAAAGTAAAGTGATTATACCGATCGCATTATTTGCATTGCTTTTCCTGGGAATAGGAGTAGGAATGGGGTATTTTAAAAAAAACCTTTATACCGTGATGAAAGTTCCCGATTTTGAACTGACGGATCAGAACAGCAAAAGAATTACCAATAAGGATATGCTGGGAAAGGTATATCTGGTAGAATTTTTCTTCAGCAAATGCCCTACAATATGTCCGGTGATGAATACCAATATGAAGGCTATTCAGAATCAGATCAATGACCCCAACTTCGGAATCATCTCCATCAGTATTGATCCGGAAAACGATACTCCATCGGCATTGAAAGAACATGCTGAAAGAATAGGCGCAAAATCTCCGAACTGGCATTTCCTGACCGGTGACCGTACCTATATTGGTGATCTCGCGGATAAATTTAATATCTATGTAGGTGATAAAGAAGATGAAGGAGAAAGCCTGAATCACAGCGGAATGATTGCTCTGGTAGATCAGGACGGAAATATCAGATGCAGATACAATAAAGAAAATATGCCCATCCTGTACTATTCAGGATTAAATTATGAAGATCCGGAAGGTAAAACACCTATGCTGACGGGTAAATATCACCCAGACAGAGAAATCCTGATTGAGGATATTAAGAAATTATTGAAATAAGAAAGAGGGAAGCTGGGTGCTTGAAGCTGGAAGTTCTTCCAGCCTCGATCTTCCATCTTCCTGCTTAACACAAAAAACATTGTTCAACCATAAACAAAAACATTATGAAGATTTTGAAAATAGCTGCTCTAAGTGCAGTTTTCGCAGCCCAGTTTACACTGGCTCAGTTTAAGCAGACGGCTCTGCCATATGCTTATAATGCTTTGGAGGGAAATATTGATGCCCAAACTATGGAAATTCATTATTCAAAGCATGGTGCGGCTTATGCAGCTAATTTAAATAAAGCCATTGCAGGAACTCCGCAGGAAAAAGAAACTTTGTTTCAGATTCTTTCCAATGTCTCAAAACTGCCTGCTGCAGTGAGAAATAATGCAGGAGGACACTACAACCACGAACTGTTCTGGACTGTTCTTACTCCTCAGAAAAACACGCAGCCTTCTGCAAAATTAGCAAAAGCTATCACTGAAACTTTCGGAAGTATGGATGCTTTTAAAGAAAAAATGAGCAAAGCAGGGGCAGACCGTTTCGGATCAGGATGGGCATGGCTATCTGTGGATAAAAACGGAAAGCTATTTGTTTCCTCTACTCCTAACCAGGACAATCCTTTGATGGATGTTGTGGAAGAGAAAGGAACTCCTATCTTCGGAATTGATGTGTGGGAACATGCTTATTATTTAAAATATCAGAATAAGAGAGCAGATTATCTTACCGCTATCTGGAACGTTACCAACTGGAAAGAGATCAGCAGAAGATATGACGAAGCTTTAAGCAAGAAATAGTCTGATGAAATTATTTTACAGCATACTTTTTACTTTTTATATGGTGCTAAGACCTTTGGTGCCATTGGTAGAGTATGCTGTAAATTATGATTATATTGTTAAAGTTCTCTGTATAAATAAAAGCAGACCGGAGATTCACTGTAACGGAAAATGTTACCTGAGTAAAGAGCTGGCAAAAACCAATGATTCGGAATCTTCACCCTTTCAGAAAATAAAAAACTCAGGACAGAAAATCCTTGATACCTATATCCTGCCTGAAACAGCAGAGATCATAACTACTGAAAAATGCACGTTTTTCAATTTTAACTTTACCTACGAAACAGCTTATTCTTTTCTGTTTCTTACTTATATTTTCAAACCACCGGCTTTTTAAGTTAAACTATCACTATTTAATCACAGAAGTCACAAAAGCTTACATCAATTAAAAATCAAATATTTTTAAAAGCTTGAGTGTTCTTATCATGTATAAAACTTATCACTTTAATAACTTAAGTGTGAGAATTTTTGTGCCTTTTGTGGTAAAAAAAGAATGTTTTTACATTCAAAAATTATAATTCAACTTAAAAAATCAACAATGAAAATCTATAAATTTTTTTCACTATTCTTTATTGCCTTTACTTTATTCTCTTTTGTAGCCTGTGAAAGCAGCAGGGATGATGATCCGCAGGATACCACGCCCGGAAAACTTCAGATCAAATTTGAAAACGGATTTAATAATGTAGGAGACATTGTTCTGAATCAGACGGTTCAGACTTCTTCTAACGGACAAAAGCATAATTTTTCTGCTTTGAAATATGTAATCAGTAACATCACACTGATAGACGAGAGCGGAAATGAATTTAAGTACAATGAAAACAACCCTGATAAAGGAGCTTTTATTGTGGATCAGGCAGATGCTGTAGCCGGAATCATATACCTTAATCTGGATGGTATTCCGAAAAACAATTACAAAAGAATAAAATTCGGATTGGGAGTCAGTCAGAAAGCGTATTTACTAGGGCAGGACGGTCAGGCTGAATTTTGGACAAAAGCGAAGCAGAAAGGAATGACATGGTCATGGGCTGCCGGTTACGTTTTTGTAAAACTGGAAGGCAAATATGGAAATGATGCTCCTTCGAAGGAATTCATGAATCATACCGGAAATATGGGAAATGTTACAGCTAATCAACAGGCTGATCTATACCGTGAAATTACTTTAAATCTTCCGACAACAGCAAGAGTGACAGGGCAAATTCGCCCTTCTGTTCATATTGTGGCAGATCTGAACCAGTTTCTGAGTGGAGAGAAAGCGCTTACTCTTGCCACAGGCAATGATATGCTGATGGGTTCCAATCAACACCTGATAGACGTTACCAATAATCTTACAAAAATGTTTAAAGTAGACCACGTTCACAATGATTAATCTTTTTGTTAAAACGTTATTACTTCTGCTTGTATTCGTATTGAGCTGTATTTCCTGTTCTGATGAGGTGATCCAGCCGTTGGAAAAAGATGAAGCCTACAATCTGCAGTTTCCTTCGTATTTCCCGGAAATGACTTTTGATAAAACGATGAATCCGGTAACCAAAAATGGAGTAGAACTGGGACGAAAATTATTCTATGAAGGAAGGCTTTCCCGAAATAATACCATTTCATGCGGTTTTTGTCATATTCAGGAAAATGCATTCACCCATCACGGGCATACCGTAAGCCATGGTGTAGATGACAGAATAGGAATCAGGAATGCTCCACCTATTCAGAATATGGCTTTTTTGAAAAGATATATGTGGGACGGTGTAATTCATAATCTGAATGAACAGCCCATTAGCCCAATTACAGACGTCAATGAAATGGACAGCTCCATACCAGAAGCAATTTCAAAGATTAAAGATGATCAGAAATATAAAAAGCTGTTCAGAGAAGCATATGGAGACGAAACTATTACTGGCGAAAGAATTTTAAAAGCATTATCACAGTTTATGGCTTCTTTAATTTCTGCAGATTCAAAATACGACAGATTCAAGCAGGGAAAAGAACAATTGACTTCAGGGGAATCTCAGGGAATGGCATTATTTAATCAGAAATGTGCTTCTTGCCATAGCGGAGAATTATTTACCGATGAAAGCTTCAGAAACACGGGAATGTATTACAATACAGAATTCAAGGATGCAGGACGTTACAGAGTTTCCCTTAATCAGGTTGATTGGATGAAATTTCGTGTTCCGAGTTTAAGAAATGTAGAATATACAGCACCTTATATGCATGACGGAAGATTTTACAGCTTAGAGGCGGTACTCAATTTCTATTCAGATCAGGTGGAAGATAATGCTAATCTTGATCCGCAGCTGAAGCAGAACGGTCATGTAGGAATTGCCATGAACAGTCAGGAAAAACAGTCAATTATCGCATTTCTGAAAACATTATCGGATAAAAGTTTTATATCCAATCCAAAATTTGCAGAATAATTTATAGAAAACATGAAGAAGATTATATTGATAGTAAGTTTGATCCTGTTTAATCAGTATCAGGCAAAGATTATTAGAGACAGTGCATATATTGCTCCGGATACCTTTAGCAGATTCGATTTTGATGATGATTGTGATGCCTGTGGTTGTGCAGCTGGTAACGGATCATCTGGTTCTGAATCTTTACTGAATCCACAGTTTATCGGAATCAAATATTTTGCACAACATTACAAAGCAAAGGAAAACTTATTTGTAAAAGACCTTACTCAGGATCAGTATTTCAATACCCTTCAGCTTTGGGGGAAAATTCCATTGACTAAAAAACTGAGCGTATATGCAAGTCTGCCATTCCATTTCCATGAAAAGAAAATGATGCAGGGAGATATCAAGATCAATGGTATAGGTGATCTGAATCTGATGGGAATTTACCAGCTGATGAGCTCTAAAGATAATTTTCATCATCTGAGCGGAGGTTTGGGTGTGAAAATTCCTTTAGGAAAATTTGACGAAAAAGGAGCGTCTGGTGTTAATCCAAGTTTTCAGTTGGGAACAGGCAGCTGGGATTATCAGGCGGCTTTGAACTATAAATTTCAGAAAAATAAAGTGGCAGTATTGGTCAATACAGACTATACCATCAAAACTGAGAATAAGAAAAATTACCGTTTTGGAAACCAATGGAACTATGCTGCGACGGGTTTTTATCAGGTTGCGGGAAATGAAAAATCCATTTTTTCTGTAAAAACAGGTGCTCAGGGAGAAGTTTATGCTCAGAATAAACAGTTTGATGAAGCGCTTCCCAATACTGCAGGAAGTGCTTTGTATGGCAAACTGGGATTTGAAGCTTCTTATAAAAAACTGAGCCTGGGAAGTGAAGTAATGCTTCCGATGTATACTCATCTGGCAGGAGGAGATATTGAAGCAAAATCAAGATTCAGTGTATTCCTGAATATTGGAATTTAAAATGAAACCCTTAATGAAAAGATGTTAAAGCTCCTTCGGGAGCTTTAATTGTTTATGAATCATGATTTTAATTGGGGGTTAGGAATAATTCTTTATCTTTGCCGAAATTTGGTGAGCCATAAAAAGCTCTTAAAAGGGAATCCGGTGAAAATCCGGAACAGACCCGCTGCTGTAAGCTCCGCACCAAGATTTTTGAAGAATATATCCACTGTTTTTTTAATGGGAAGGATTTCAAAAATGGAGTAAGTCAGAAGACCTGCCAGAAAATAATCGTTTGACGCTTTCGTGGAATAAAGCTTAGGACATCAATGATTCTGCGCAGTGACAGCTGTGCTTTGTCTTTGTATTCTTATACCCATTAGCGTCATCATTATCCTAAATGAGCTAATGACGGCAAAACTAATTACTTCAACAATTTATAAAGCTGTTTTCACAATACTGGTGTTAACATCTCAACTTTTGTCTTCTCAAACCAAGAAAAAAGACAGTCTTCAGGAAGAATCCATCAAGGTGATCAGCCTTTACAAGAAAAATTTTAAAGAAATTCTTCCGGCACAAACCCTACAAGGCGAACAGCTGGAAAGACTTAGCAGTCACTCTGTAGCAGATGCATTGCGGTATTTTTCCGGAGTGCAAATCAAAGACTATGGAGGATTGGGAGGTTTAAAAACCATCAATATCCGTAGTATGGGTAGTCAGCATGTAGGTGTTTTCTATGATGGGATTCAACTGGGGAATGCCCAAAATGGACTCGTTGACCTGGGAAGATATTCCTTGGACGATCTGGAAGAAATATCATTATACAACGGACAGAAAAGTGAGATTTTCCAACCGGCAAAAGACTTCGGTTCTTCGGGGTCAATCTATTTACAGCCCAAAACGCCTGTATTTAAAGGAACACGGAAAACCAATCTTGTGTTAAGAGCCAAAAGTGCTTCCATTGATCTCTTTAATCCGTCTTTCCGATTGGAGCAGAAAATTTCAGATAGAATTTCTGCCAGCTTCAGTGGAGAATTCATGCAAAGTGACGGAATTTACAGGTTTCGGTATGCAAAGAAATATCCTGATGGACAAAAGGCCTATGATACTATCGCAAAGAGGCAGGACTCAGATATCAAAGCAAAACGTTTTGAAACTTCAATAAACGGAACTTTAAACAACGGAAGCTGGAATGTAAGAGGCTATGGTTATATTTCAGACCGTGGAATGCCTGCTCCTATTGTGAATGGCCGTTTTGGAGGAAGAGGAGCGAGATTTTCTGATGAAAATTATTTCGTACAGGCCAACCTGCGGAAAAAACTGTTTCCCAAATTTGAAACACAGCTGAAAGCAAAATTTGCCTATGATTATACCCATTTCATGGACACGGTTCGCTCGCAGTCAATTATTCATACCGATAATACCTATATCCAGCGAGAGCTCTATCTTTCCTCGTCTAATATCTATTCTATCACACCCAATTGGGATGTCAGCCTGAGTGGGGATTTTCAGTACAATAATCTGGATGCCAATCTGGATAACTTTTCTTATCCTACACGCTACACCACATTGGTAGCATTGGCAACAACGTATCAGTGGAACAGATTCAAAATTCTGGGTAGCCTTTTAGGAACTTTTACTTTTGAAGAAGTAAGAAAAAATAAAAGACCCGGAGACAGCAGAGAATGGACACCTGCCGTATTTATGAGCTATCAGCCGGAAAGTATTCCCGAGCTTACTCTAAGAGCTTTCTATAAAAGGATTTTCCGACTTCCAACCTTCAATGATTTGTATTATACCAATATCGGAAATACTTACCTGAAACCGGAATTCACCAATCAGTATGATATAGGATTTACTTACCAGAAGAATTATAACAACCGTTTCTTTAAAAGCTTTTATGCTAAAGTAGACGGTTATTACAACAAGGTACAGGATAAGATTGTTGCAGCTCCTAACGGAAGCATGTTCCGCTGGCTGATGATGAACCTTGGAATGGTGGAAATCATAGGAGCCGATGTAAATCTTCAGACTGAATTGCAGATGGGACAAGTAAAGTTAAGACCATTGCTTTCCTACACTTACCAAAGCGCAAGAGATATGACTGATCCGGAGGATACCTTCTACCGCAATCAGATTCCTTATACACCATGGCATAGCGGCTCATTCAGCCTGATGGCAGATTATAAAGACTGGAGCTTCAATTACAGTGCGATGTATGTAGGAGAAAGATATGATGTGAATCAGGATAATATTCAATACAATTACGTACAGCCCTGGTATACCCATGATTTGTCAGTTCAGAAAAAATTCAACTGGGCGAATCATCAATTTAAAGTAAGCCTTGAGATGAATAATATTTTCAACCAATATTATGATGTAGTGATCAATTATCCGATGCCTGGAAGAAACTTTAAACTTATTTTAAACTTCACCTTATGAGAAAACTAAACTTTTATTTTTTATTTCTTGTATTAGCTTTTCTTACTTCATGCCGTACAGATGATATTATCGTTCGTCAGGAAGTAGTAGAGGGGCTTCCATCAGAAAATACAGCAATAAAAGGTTTCTACATGCTGAATGAAGGAAATATGGGAAGCAACAAATGTACGCTGGACTTTTTTGATTATACCAAAGGAACCTACTACCGGAATATTTATGCAGAGATTAACCCGAATGTGGTGAAAGAGCTGGGAGATGTAGGAAATGATATTAAAGTCTATGGCAGCAAGCTGTACATTGTTGTTAATGTTTCCAATAAAATTGAAGTATTGGATGCAAAAACAGCTAAACGTATTACTTCTATTCCGTTACAAAACTGCCGTTATTTAACCTTCAAAGACGGGAAAGCTTATGCCAGCAGCTATGCAGGTCCGGTAGCTATTAATCCAAAAGCTCCAAAGGGAAAAGTTGTAGAAATTGACACCACTTCTCTTTCTATCCAGCGTGAAGTGGTAGTGGGATATCAGCCGGAAGAAATGGAAATTGTAGGGAATAAATTATTTGTGGCCAATTCCGGAGGATATAAAGCTCCCGATTACGATAATACCGTTTCTGTAATAGACCTGAATACTTTTACTGAAATTCAGAAATTAAATGTTGCCATTAATCTTCACCATATTAAAAAAGACAATTACGGTGATCTTTACGTAAGTTCAAGAGGAGATTACTATAACGTTCCTTCCAGTTTATACCTTATAGATGCAGCAACGGGAATTGTTAAAAAAGATTTCCATCTCGCAGTGAGCGAAATGACAATCGTTAATGATAAACTTTATTTCTATGGAAATGAATTCAATTACAACACGCACAGCTATAAAAAAAGCTTTGGGATCATTGATGTAAAAACAGAACAAATCATTGCCAACAGACTTTTTGACAAAGAATACGAAACTGCTATTAAAACACCTTACGGAATTGCTGTAAACCCAATCACAGAAGATATCTACATGACAGATGCCAGAAATTATGTTTCTATGGGATTTGTGTATTGCTTTGATAAAAACGGACACTTTAAATGGAAGACAGAGGGTGGAAATATCCCTGCCCACTTCACCTTTTTATACAAATAACCAAACTTTAAGAAATGAACAGAAATACCTTTACTTATTTAAAAATCGGATTTTTATCATGCCTCCTGACAGGAGTGATAGCTTGTAAGCATGATGATGAAGATGAGTTCACATTTAACGGTCTTGACGATTCCTATTCCATTGAGCGTTTTAAGGTTTTGAGTATTCCTACCAATGCATCAGGATCAGTTACGTGGAGTATCAATGACTCTATTATCTCTCAAAATTCAGAACTTGAATTCATCAGCCCAACGGCAGATGCTTATCCGCTGACTTTAAAAATTAATAATAAAGGCAACGAGCAGGTTTATCATTCGAAAATTATCGTTACCAAAGAAAAAACACCTTACAGTAAATATATTGCTAAAGTATTAGAATTCCGCCCCGCTGTAGGACAGTTCATGAATGAAATTCCGGAATATATACCTGGAAATACAGCTGCAAATATGCTTCAGAAAGCAAACGAATCTTTGGTGGGAGGCAATTCTACCATGATTAGTCTGGGAGGATATGGCGGATATGTTGTTTTCGGTTTTGATCATACTATTCCGAACCTGAACGGAAGAGATTTTAAAATACTGGGAAATGCATTCTTTGGAAATGATGCCAGTGATCAACGCTCAGGATCCTGTGAACCGGGAATTATTATGGTAGCCTACGACAGAAATAAAAACGGAAAACCAGATAATGATGAGTGGTACGAAATTGCAGGCAGCGAATATTTTAAAAACACAACTGTAAAAGATTACAGTATAACTTATTATAAACCTGATGAAAATAAAACACCTGTGGCTGGAACTGAATTCTGGCAGACTGATGTAGAATATATCAAGTGGAATGACAATCTTGGTAATCAGGGCTTTAAAACAAAGAATACTTTTCATGCACAGAGCTATTATCCTTTGTGGTTTACAGATAGTTCTTACGGTTTTTCGGGAACACGTCTGGCAAACAATTTTTACGATCAGAACGGAGACGGATCCTATTGGGTAGGAAAATCATATGATTTCGGATATGCTGATAATGCCCCAAATAATGATGATGCTTCAAACATTGATATTTCCTGGGCTGTAGACAGAAATGGGAAATATGTAAAACTTCCCGGCGTTGATTTCATGAAAATATATACAGGAATCAATCAGGAAGCTGGCTGGCTGGGAGAAGTTTCTACAGAAGTGGCAGGAGCCTACGATTTACATTTCAAATAATAATTCAATCTATTTAAATTAATAAAAAATGAAAAAGTTTTATCTTTTTATGATGCTTTTTCTGTTTGCATGCCTATCAAATGCACAGATAAAAGTTCAGGGAGTACCCAGAAATGATATTTCAGGGATCAGCAAGCTTAATACCACTACAATCAGTTTTTCTGATATTCAGTATTGGGTAGGATCGGGAGCCAATCAGGCTGCTTTTGTAGTACAATGGAATGACAGTAAAAACCCTGACGCTATGGTTTGGGGATTCAAATGGGATGGAAATGCTACAGGAGAAGACATGCTGAAAGCTATTGCTAAAGCAGATCACAGACTATACACATTGTTGTATCAGGGAACACAGTTTGGATCAGCGGTTGGAGGAATAGGTTTTGACATAAACGGTCAGGGTACCAATGCACTGATCAAAAGTGGAAATACCACTTATCCGTTATACCCGGTGAATGGTTTTGTCAATACAACAGCTTATGATTTTGACAGCTATACAATTGTAGACGCAGCTAATGATCACTGGCAGTCCGGCTGGACGGTTAACGGGTATTGGTCTTATTGGGTAAAGAATCCTGCAGATGCCGATTTCGGATATTCTAGTGTTGGAGCTTCTTCACGTGCTTTGGAAAACGGTTCATGGGATGTCTGGAACTTTAATGTAGGCTTTAATACTACTCCAATTTCATCTACGCTTACACCTGTTTCTCCTTATATAGCTTCCAATAACTTTACCAATGGATATTTCATGGTGAACGAAGAATGGTTCGGTCATACTAACGGTTCTGTAAACTTCATTGATAATAACGGTCAGATCAATTACCGTGTGTACAGTAATGCAAACAACAATCAGGCTTTCGGCGCAACTACACAATACGGAACAATCTATGGAGATAAATTCTATTTTGTATCAAAACAGGCTGCTGATGGAGGAGATACTCAATATACTCCGGGGGGAAGACTGGTTGTAGCCAATGCGCAGACAATGCAGAAAATTGCTGGGTTTAATAACATCGGAGGTGGTGATGGAAGATCATTTGTAGGTGTAAATGAGCATAAAGGATATATTGGTACTTCTACTGGAATTGTTACTTTCAATATTGATAATTTACAGGTAGGTTCTTTAATTGCCGGAACTGGTGGTAATGGACAGATTGGAAATATGATCCGTACTTCACAATATGTATTTGCAGTGAAGCAAGGGGTAGGGATTTTAGTAATTAACCCTAATACAGATGCGGTAGTGAGTACCATTGCCGGAGGTTTCTATTCTGTTGCTCAGGCAAAAGACGGAAGTGTATGGGGAATTCAGGATCAGAAACTGATCAGCATCAATCCTACTACTTTTGCTACACAAGTTTACAATATCCCAACAACGAAGTATATTGGAGATTGGGGAGCATGGAACGCCGGTAGATTTTCAGCAAGTAATAAAGAAAATGCTTTATACTGGATCAATTCAATAAGCAGCTGGAGCTCGGGAACACAGATTGTGAGATTTGATGTTACAACGAAAACATTTAACGAAAATTTTGCAGCAATTCCGGGACAAACAGGACAATTTAAGCAAATTCCTTACGGAGCAGCTCTTCGTGTAAATCCTGTTACCGGTGAACTTGTTCTGAACACAACAGAAAGCGGATACGGTGCACACTATCAGAAAAACTGGATCCATACTTATAATATGACGGGAGCTCTTATCAGTACAAAAACGTTGAATGATTACTACTGGTTTCCTTCATTAACGGTATTTACTAATAATTCGGTTCCTGTGGTAAGCAATACTTTACCTTCACAGCTTACAGCAGCAAGTACTACTGCAATTGATCTGAAAGCAATAGTTTCCGATGCTGATAATATGGCGGTAGCTGTAGTGAAATCTATCAAATCAAACAGTAATCCTACAGCTGTTTCTGCAGTAATTAATGATAATGATGAATTGGTGTTGACACCGCTTGTTTCAGGAACTTCTGATATTGTGATCAGCTTTAACTCAAACGGTAAGCTGGTTGAAAAAACGGTGAGTGTAAATAGTTTAGGAACTACTTTAGCAACCGCTGAAGTGAAGAAACTTGAATTCGGTATTTATCCAAATCCGGTTACCGATATCCTTACTCTTAAAACTCAGGAGAAAATCCAGAATGTTTCTATGTATGATGCTTCAGGTAGAATGGTTAATGTACAGCTGAACAACGGACAAATCAATGTAAGCGCCCTTCCAAAAGGTATTTATATCTTGAAAGCGGTTACGGATAAGGCAGTATATCAGCAAAAAGTAATCAAAAACTAATGCTGATTTAGATAGCAAATCTTGTTAATATAATCCTGGCCAGTTTTGGCCAGGATTTTTTAATGAGATGATAGAGACATCTTTATCATGAAGAATAGTTTACATTTTTCCTATAAAAAAACCCGGCAAGCTTGAAAAGCTTGCCGGGTTTGATCTTTTACGAATCTTTTTATTTGATGATTACCTTTTTAGAGTATGTTTTTCCTTCTTTCGTTTGAAGGGTCATAATATATACTCCTTGTGGCTGTTTTGTTTCAAATGTATTCGATGTCAGCTTAGAACGGAATACCTCTTTTCCTGAAGTATTGGTTAGGCTAACCTCTGAACCTTGTGCAGAAATATTTTTGTCAAGAGTAAACTGCCCATCCTTACTGTGAGCCATGAAATTGATGAACGGATCTTTATACTGATAAGCATAATATACTCTAAGCTCACCGCCAATATTCAATAATCCTGAATTCACATTGATTTTAACGCGGTCAAAAGGAATATTCATGGTAAGCTCAACCTCACCTAAGCTTGGATCTCCAGCTCCAATGTTGAGCAGCTTATTGGTAAGATTTTGGTAGTCGTTGTTGGAAACATTTCCGTTAAATGTTTCAATCGTTACACCTCCTAATACCTGAGCAGATAGTGGAGTACCATTTGAACCAATTCCAATTACCAGTTTATTGGTGTTGTTAGCGATATTGGTAGTTGGGAAGATCAATGTCTGTTCCGTTCTTGCCAAAAGACCTACTGACACCTGGATCGTAGAGTAGTCGGTTTCGTTACTTCCTACCGCATTTTGAGGGTTCAATACTCCGCAACCTAAACATACTCCCAATACCTGATTGGTTTGGCTGCTTGCATAGGTTTTCACAATCTGTGCAAAAGACATTGTGCTTGTTAAAAATAGGAATGATGCCAAAATTGCAGCTTTCATCGTGCGTTGGCCAAGTAATAAATAAGTTTTCATATGTAGAAAAATTTTTGGGTTTTTAGTTTTTTTTGTAAATTTATAAATAAAATGATTATGTTGATTATTTTATTTCATATTTATGTGATTTGTTAATAATTTATTGATATTTGTGATTATGAATTTATTTTTACTTAATGGTTTATTTTTATATTTCACTGAAAGATGAATACAAAAAATACGGTAACTTAAAAGTCTGCCGCATTTATTGTATCGCTTATGTAGTTATTTAATTAAAATTTTTCTGGAATATGTTTTTCCTTCTTTAGTCTGTACATTCATAATATAAACACCTTCAGGCTGTCTGGGCTCAAAAGTGTTTGATTTTAATGTCGAACGATATACTTCTTTACCAGAGGTATTGAACAATGTGATTTCTGAGCCTTCTACCGAAACATTTCCTCCAAGAATAACCTGTCCGTTTTGACTGTGGGCCATAATGCTGATCAATGGATCCTGATAAGCATAATAAATTCTGAATCCGCCGCCAAGACTTAGTACACCTCCCGTTAAGCCTATTCTTATTCCGTCATAAGGTTTTGACGGCTTGAATTCTACTGTTCCTCTGTTGGGTGTTGCTCCCAGCTTAAGAAGGCTTACATCTATCGTTCTGCGGTCCTCATTAGAAGTACCTCCATTCATGGTTTCAAGAGTTACTCCGCTTAATAACTGTACGGATAGTGGAATGTTGTCTGTTCCGATTCCTACAACCAGTCTTGTGTCTGATCTTAGGTCAGGAAAAATCAGTGTTTGTTGAATTCCTCCTAACAAAGCTGTTCCCAATACCATTGTTGAATAGTCATCCTCGTTATACCCAACTGCATTCAAAGGATTATCTATGCGGCATCCCAGGCATGCTACTCCAAATACACCCGAGCTTTGGGCATGTGCGTAAATTCTGTTTTGTGCAAAGGATAATGTACTGGTTGAAAATAGAAATAAAGCCATTAATCCAGCCTTAAAAGAGAATCGGTTTCCCAAAAGTAAATTAATTTTCATGTTATTTATTTTAGTTTGAATAGTTTTAGTCAAATTTAAGGATTAAAAGAGCAAGTAAGAAATAATATTTCCAATATTGGTGATATTTTTAATAAAATTTAATATGACCCTGTTATCGGATAACAAAAACTATCGATTGTTTGGATTGTATAAGAGATAGATGCGATGATTAAAGAGCATCTTTTATTGGGTGTAATTCAATGAAGGATCCCCAAAATGATAGGGTAGCGTAGTAATTCGGAAGATCTGGTGATCAAATAAATAAGATACTGCCGGATAAAGATTGTCAGAATGATGTATAAAAACGAAAAAAGGACTTTCGAAAAAGTCCTTTTGTAGCCCGTAGGGGAATCGAACCCCTCTTACCAGAATGAAAATCTGAGGTCCTAACCGATAGACGAACGGGCCCTCTATCTTCCATTACCGAAGTAATGTGTTAGCTTTTGTTTTTATAAGTGTCAACTCTTAATCTTGTAGCCCGTAGGGGAATCGAACCCCTCTTACCAGAATGAAAATCTGAGGTCCTAACCGATAGACGAACGGGCCGGTTAGATTTATTTTATTATAGCTTTTTCTACCCTGATCTTTATAAAACCACCGTGATTACAGTGGTCTTATAAGATTTAAGTAGCCCGTAGGGGAATCGAACCCCTCTTACCAGAATGAAAATCTGAGGTCCTAACCGATAGACGAACGGGCCAGCTATATTTTTACGCTAATTTATTAACGTGCTTTGTCAATTTGCTTTTCAAGTTAGCTGCTTTATTCTTGTGGATAATATTTTTCTTAGCTAATTTATCCAATAAAGCGATAACTTTTGGCAGTTGTTCTGTAGCAGCAGCTTTGTTCTCTTCATTTCTTAAAGCTTTTAAAGCTGTTCTAGCAGTCTTGTGGTAATATCTGTTACGAAGTCTTCTAGTTTCGTTTTGTCTGATTCTCTTTAGTGCTGATTTATGATTTGCCATATCGTTTAAATGTGAGTGCAAAACTATAAACTTTTTTTAAAACTACCAAATTTATTTTCAAAAATTTTAATTTTCTTCTGAGAGGTACTTTCTTAGTTTATTTATTGCTTGTTCTATTTTTAAATTTTCTTGTTCTTTTTCTAATTTTTTGATCGTATTTCCCAGCATGATCAATGCATTGTTCCATTCTCCAGTGGTGTTGGTGAAAGTGAGTCCGTCAATTGTTACCTCAAAAGCAACCCTTTCTCCAGCCCTGTAAAGTCTGAAACTGATTTTATCATCTCTGCCTGTAATCCCGTCTTCATTGATTTGTAAATCATAACTTTTTGGGTTAGAGTGGATTTTCTTAAAAAGCAATTTCGCTTCTTGTATTTTTAAATCCGGCATGATATAAAATTTGGTAGCCTGTAGAAAACTACAAACAATGATTTATCAATATTATTTTTCATCAGTGCTGCCATAATTGGGTGACCAGCCATGGCTAAAATTTTTGCAAATATAATGCTTTTGTGACATATAATGTAAATGGAATGAATTTTTACAGTAAAAGTAAAGACTCTATAATTATAATGATAGTAATTTTCAGGTCGTTAGAATGTTGAAATTCCTAATAATTTTTTTCAGACCCTATAAAAATTCAGAGAAAATTACCTTAACAGAGTTTTCAGAAAAGATCCAAAGCTGATTTTAAAAGTAAGATACAGTAAAAAATAGCCATAAAAAAACCTTTAACGGATCGTTAAAGGTTTGTAAGTTTGTAGCCTATAGGGGAATCGAACCCCTGTTGCAAGAATGAAAATCTTGAGTCCTGACCACTAGACGAATAGGCCAAATTTTGAGGTTGCAAAAGTAATAATTAACTCTTTAACTTCAAAATTATTTTTTTTAATTATTTATACACTTTTTGTATCACTGTGTTTTTGATACCTTTAGCTTCAAGTTCCTTTTGAAGTTTTGCTGCATCTTCCAACGTGTATACTTTTCCATAGGTATAATAAAAAACGCCATTGTCTTTTTCTCTTTCTACATCTTTCAGGTTCTGAAGGATGTAAGAATTGCCATTCAGTTTATCCCCGGAGTATACTTCTATCGTGTAATATCCCATATTAATCCTTTGATTAGGCATAAATCCTACGGCAAAAGCATTTCTAAAGCCTGCATCCTTGGCTGTTTTAAGATTAATATCTTTTACAGAAGCCATATTTGTTACTGCATAGTAATACTTGTATTGTCCGTTCTCCTTAAGAGTAAGAATATAATTCAGTCCTTTCAGAGCCGGATCATTTTCATTGTATTTCGTAGGCGAACTCATTAATAGAATTCTGAAATCATTTTTCAAAGGAACTTCTGCAGGTTTTTCCGGTTCCGGCTTTCTGACTGAGATAGAACCTCCCGATTTTCTGTCAACTGCTTTTTTATAATCAATAATAGCATTGTAAATACTTTCTGCAATTTCACTCTGTCCCTTGTCTGAAGCGATATAGTGACTTTCCTCAGGGTGATTGATGAAACCTGTTTCTATCAGTACAGACGGCATGGCATTCATACGGAGAACGTGAAGGTTCTTTTGGAAAACCCCTCTTGAGGAACGTTTATCTTTATTCACAAAGTTATCCTCTACCAATCCTCCTAAAAGAAGACTAGATTCCAGATATTTGCTCTGCTGAAGTTTTAATGCAATCAATGATTCCGGAGAATCAGGATTATAAGATCCGAAGGTCTGCTTATCTTTTTCATCCAGGAAGATCACGTCATTTTCCCTTTTGGCTACCTCAAGATTTTCGTTATTCTGGTTAGGTCCCTGTACATAAGTTTCTGTACCATAGGCTGTAGGTCTTTGAGAAGAATTACAGTGAATTGATACGAAAAGATCTGCTTTGCTCCTGTTCGCCAGATTAGTTCTATCAGATAGAGATGGGTACTCGTCAATTTTACGGGTATATATAACTTTGAAATCTCTGTTTTTCTCTAACATTGCGCCTACTTTTAACGTAATGGCAAGTGTTATGTCTTTTTCAGCGACTCTTCCAATATCGGAATAGGTCCTATTGGCCCCATGATCACTTCCTCCGTGTCCCGCATCCAGAACGATAGTAAACTTCTTCTGAGAGAAAATAAAGTTACTGGTAAGGATAAGGAGAAATGATAAAATTATTTTAAAATTTTGTTTGTGCATCTTACAGTTATAAAAATTATATTAATTTTGGGCCTTAATTATATATAATAAAATTGGCCAAAACCGTCCTCAAAAATATATTACAAATTTTAATTATCCTAATTTTTAACAATTTTTTAGCACAGAAAACTCCTGAAAAATTGCCTAAAAATGCGGTTAATGATACTATTTCCAAAAAGGATACCATAGTTGTAAAAAAAGAAACTTTGGATGATGTTCTTCGCACAAAAGCTGATGATCAGAGAAGAGACATCCCCAAAAAGATGACTTTTCTGAACAAAAATGCGCAGGTGAAGTATCAGGATATGCAGATTGATGCAGACTATATTTCAATAGATGATAATAAAAATCTGATCTACGCCAGAGGAAAACAGGATTCTTTAGGGAAAATCATTGAACCTGTAATTACCACGCAGGCTGGAAAAAAATACGAAACCAACGAATTCAGCTATAACACAAAAACTAAACAGGCAATTGCTTTCAATGCAAGAACAGAAGAAAGTGAAGGGGTAATTATAGCTCAGAAGACCAAAAAATATAACGACTCTGTATTCGCGATGAGAAAAGCGGATTATACAACGGATGATTATTTCATTAAGAAAAAAGATACAGCTGCGGATTATTTTATGAGAGCTTACAATATTAAGCTGATTAAAACCAAAACAAAATCCCAGATCGTTACTGGACCTATCCAGATGTTTATCGAGCAGGTTCCTACACCTCTTTACCTTCCGTTTGCCATTTTACCGTTTTCAGATAAAAGAGCAGCCGGTATCCTGATTCCTAGTTTCGGGGAGAGGGAAGATGTAGGTTTTTTCCTTAACGGAATAGGGTATTACCAACCAATTGGAGAACACTTTGACGTTAAGGTCCTGGCGGATATTTATACAAAAGGAAGCTGGAATTTGCGTCCTCAGGTGAATTATCAGAAGAAATACCGTTACTCCGGAAACTTTACAGCGGATGTCGGAACCATGGTAAGAGGTATTAAAGGTTTGGATGACTATACCAAGAACAGTACATATAGAATTAACTGGACCCACTCCCAGGATTCTAAAGCCAATCCTTTTCTTACATTCAGTGCTTCTGTGGATATTGTAAGTACGAAGTTTTATAACAACCCGCTTAACAACAACTACATTTTCAACCAGAATGTATTGAATACCCAGCAGAACTCTACGGTAACCCTTACCAAAAGATTTTTGAAACTTCCGGCAACAATTACAGGAACGGCTTCTTATTCACAAAACTTTGCAACAGGATTGGCAGACCTTCGTCTTCCACAAATGAACGTAGCAATTAACCAGTTTTATCTGTTTAAATCAAGAACAGGAATAAGACAGGGTCTTCTTGAAAATATTACAGTGAATACAGGTTTCAACCTTACCAATTTTGTGAATACCCAGGAGAACGAGCTGTTTAAAAAAGAAATGTGGGACAAAATGCAGACGGGTCTTAAAAATAATATCGCATTGGCTACCAATACTACAGTGGCAAAATACTTCACATTCAGTTTAAGTGCGAATATCGACAATGCATTGACTACAAAAACCCTGAACAGATTCTATGATCCGGTAAAGAATGTAACGGTGGATGAGATCAATAAAAATTTCACAGGATATTCTACATTCTCTACTTCTGCCAGTCTTCAGACCACACTTTTCGGGATGCTGAAATTCAAAAAAGGATCTGCAGTAGAAGCGGTAAGACACATGATGACACCAAGCGTGAGCTTCACATATTCTCCAGATTTTTCAAGTCCTAATTTCGGATATTACAAAAATTATTACAATGCAACCGGAGCGTTGACTCCTTACTCTATTTTCGAAAAAGGAATCATAGGAAGCCCGTCAAGTGGTATGCAGGGTGCTTTAGGTTTCAATATCGGTAACAATATCGAGATGAAAATAAAGTCTAAGAGTGATTCTACAGGAGTTAAAAAAATCAAGATATTTGAATCTTTAAACCTTTCAGGAAGCTACAATTTTGCGGCTAATGATCATCCTTGGTCTGTATTCTCAATCAACGGTCAGTCTTCGTTCTTCAATAATAAACTTACGGTAAATACCAGTCTTGCACTGGAACCTTATAAAATAGATTTCTCTTCAGGTCAGGATTCGGGAGTAAGAACAGAACAGTTCGGGCATTTCAGTGTACAGGGATTCAATGTTCAGCTATCTTATCCTTTAAGCAGCGAAATTTTTGGAGAAAAAACAGATTATGCTAAAAAATATTCCTCAAAAGGAGAAGTCCGAAATGAAAATTACTATTTTGATGATGATCATTACGCCCACTTTGATCAGGCATGGACTTTAAACATCAGTGCCAACTATGCCTATTCAAAAGGACTGAGCCGATTTGCCAATAAGATTGCGTCTATAGGATTAGACGGGAGCATCAAGCTGACTCCTTTCTGGAATATCAACGGAAGTACACATTATGATATGGTGACTAAGGAATTGGCATATACAAGAATTGGTTTCTCAAGAGATCAGCGAAGTTTTACGATCAATTTCAACTGGGTTCCTTTCGGACAGTATAAAGTGTATGACTTCTTTATTGGTATAAAAGCCAATATCTTAAGTGACGCACTGAAGTACAAAGACAGAAGCTTTACTCAGCCTAATGCACCTTTCTAATATCAGATTGGCATTTGAGAATATAAATTTTATATTTGCAATCAAAATAAATTCTATGAAATCACTGCTGACAGAATTTTATTACTGGCAAAAGTGATAGCATATGACCTTAGAAAAAAATAAATATCCGCTATGAAACAAATAATCAACACAGTTAATGCACCTGCAGCTATCGGTCCTTATTCACAAGCTAATATGGCAAATGGAGTTTTGTATATCTCCGGACAGATTCCTGTAGATCCTGCAACTGGTAAATTGGTAGAAGGCATTGAAAAAGAAACACACCAGGTAATGAAAAACCTTGAAGCAATCCTTACTGAAGCCGGAATGACTTTCAAAAACGTTGTAAAAGCTACAATCTTCCTTAAGAGCATGGATGATTTTGCTGTAATGAATGATATCTATGCTTCTTACTTAGATTCAGAAAGCTATCCTGCCCGTGAAACAGTACAGGTTTCTTGCCTGCCTAAAAATGTGGATATCGAAATCTCTATGATCGCACATCAGGATTAATGAATTTTATAAGAAATACAATTGCGGTTCTGGTAGGTCTTGGTATTGCAGGGCTTATTATTACTCTTGGTATAAGGGTTTTTCCGCAATGGGTTACTTTTGAGGCTTTTGCTCCGTTTGAGCACTGGCAGAGGTTTCTTTTCAGTATGAAAGATGATCATGCATTTTTTGGCTTCCTGTTATTTATTTCCGGATTAGGAACTACTATTGGGGGCGTTGCAACAGCTATCATCGTTAAATATGCTAAAGTAGCTTATGCTATTCTGATCGGTTTTATTATGCTCTTTATCGCGATGCTGGATGTCATAATATTTCCTTACCATCCTACATTTTATAAGATCTCTATTTTCCTTACGTTCTTTCCGTTTTCCTGGATTGGGGGTAAGATTGTAGAAGTTATTTATGAGCGGAACAAGCAGAAAAGAATTGCTGAAAAAATGAATAAGCCTAAATAAATAATAAAAAAACGCTGTAGATCTCTGCAGCGTTTTTTGTTGATATGAAAAACTAATTTAGTTTCCTTATTAAGGCATTTTGAATCCTCTCTGGTAGTTTCTTCCGTAGTCGTCCATGTATTTTATCTGTGCGGTTCCGGAGAATTTATTCAGTAAACTTTCCACATCTTTCTGTGAATTTACAGGCTTACCATTGATTTCTGTGATGATATAACCGTCTACAATTCCTGCTTTAGCCATTTCACTTCCTTCTATAACATTTTTAGCAACAACTCCACTATTTAAGCCGTAATAAGCTTTCGTTCTGTCATCAATGCTTTGGAATTCTGATCCGATTTTTTCAGTTACACTAAGATCAGCTTTTGTTCTTGTAGAAGTACCTCCTTTCTGGTCTCTAAGCGTTACGTTAGTAGTACCTTCTTTACCATTTCTTAAATAAGTTACCTGTACTTTATCACCCGGACGTTTGCTTCCAATGGACATAGAAAGATCTGCAAAGTCCGTGATATCGTAGGTGTCTACTTTTGTGATAACATCTCCTTTTTTCAAGCCTGCATCTTCTGCACCGCTGTTCTCACCAAATCCTGTGATATAGATTCCAGATCCTACTTTTAGGTTTGTCTTATATTGCTGATTGTAAGAAGTTACCAATTGATCATTTGAAAGGTCTAGAGACTGAACTCCTAAGAACCCTCTCTGTACAATTCCGAATTTCTTGATATCCTCAACAATTTTTCTGGCTAAGTTAGAAGGAACAGCAAATCCGTATCCCTGATAATATCCTGTAGTAGACTGGATTGCAGAGTTGATTCCGATAAGTTCCCCATTTGTATTCACTAAAGCTCCTCCTGAGTTACCTGGGTTGATTGCAGCATCCGTCTGGATAAAGCTTTCAATAGGATTAGCTGCTTTTCCCTGGCTGCTTAAAATTCCGATCCCTCTTCCTTTAGCAGAAACAATACCTGCTGTAACCGTAGAATTTAATCCAAGTGGATTTCCTACTGCTAGTACCCATTGTCCTACGTCAATATTGTCAGAATTGGCAAAATTTAAGTAAGGAAGACCTTTCTCTTCAATCTTTAACAGAGAGATATCTGTATTTGGATCAGTTCCTACCAAAGTAGCGATATATGATTTTTTGTTGCTCAATACTACTTCCAGCTTATTGGCACCTGCCACCACGTGGTTATTGGAAATAATGTAACCGTCCGGAGAGATGATTACCCCTGAACCCATTCCTGATGGCATATTGTCAGGAGCCTGTTGCTGCTTCTGTCTCTGCTGGCCCTGGCCTCTTCCCCCGAAAGGATCTCCGAAGAAAAAGTCGAACAGATCCTGCTCTGAAGCTCTGCTTGCTGTTCTGTTTTGGTAATTTTTAATGGTAACTACAGCCGGTACGGTTGTTTTGGCTGCTTTTACAAAATCGTCACCTACTGCTCCTGTATTCATTCCTGCAAATGAAGTATTAGGTGCTGACGTTGTGAAGTAAGATTGATCTCCGTTGTTGGAGTTGTGTCCTAAATATTGTAAAGCTCCAACGGTAGTAGCTCCGGAAATTACTCCTACTACTGCAAATGGTAATAGTTTTTTTAAAGTACTCTTCATTGTATATCTTTCTTGTTTATTAATTAATTTCTTTTTATGTTTTTGAGTAAACAAATTTAATGTTAAATAAGTAAGCAATTAGTATGCTATGTTTCAATTTTAACTAAAATTTAACGGCTATTATGTCATTTTATATCTTATGTCGTAATTGTTAATGTCAGAGTTAACAAAGCTTAAAAAAAAATTAAAGAAAATATGGCAGACTTATGGTGTAAAGTAAGACATAATTTATTACTGATCCTGCATTGTTAATGACTTGTGATTTGTGTCATAAATATAATTAATTCTAAAATTCTTATCTTTGCAAAAATTTTATTCTCACTTAAAACGTTTATAGCATGCAACTGTATAACACCTTAAGCGCAGAAGAAAGAGCTCAACTTATTGATGAGGCCGGTAAAGACCGTCTTACTTTGTCTTTCTATGCGTATGCCAAAATCGAAGACCCAAAAAAATTTCGCGACGAATTATTTATAGCCTGGAATGCACTTGATGCACTTGGTCGTATTTATGTAGCAAAAGAAGGAATCAATGCTCAGATGAGTGTTCCTGCAGATCAATTTGAGGCTTTTCGAAATACGCTGGAAGTTTATGATTTTATGAAAGGAATCCGTTTGAATGTCGCTGTTGACCAGGATAACTATTCATTTTTAAAATTAACAATCAAGGTTAGAAATAAAATTGTTGCAGATGGCTTGAATGACGAAACTTTTGATGTTACCAATAAAGGAATTCACCTAAAAGCACAGGAGTTCAATAATTTACTTGAAGATCCGAATACAATCGTTGTAGACTTCAGAAATCACTATGAAAGTGAAGTAGGCCACTTTGAGGGTGCTATTACTCCGGATGTGGAAAACTTCAGAGAAAGCTTACCGATTATCAATGAACAGTTACAAGACTTTAAAGAGGATAAAAACCTTTTGATGTACTGTACTGGAGGTATCCGTTGCGAAAAAGCCAGTGCTTACTTCAAACATCAGGGCTTTAAAAATGTCTACCAATTGGAAGGGGGAATCATTGAGTATACCCGCCAGATTAAAGAAGAAGGAATAGAGAGCAAATTTATTGGTAAAAACTTTGTATTTGATCACCGTTTAGGGGAAAGAATTACAGACGATATTATTGCACAATGCCACCAGTGTGGAAAACCTTGTGATAACCATACCAACTGTGCTAATGATGCATGCCATCTTCTGTTTATCCAGTGTGATGAGTGTAAGACAGCAATGGAAAACTGCTGTTCTACAGAATGTCTGGATACCATACATCTGCCTTGGGATGAACAAGTGAAACTAAGAAAAGGATTACAGGTCGGAAATAAAGTCTTCAGAAAAGGAAAGTCTGATGCCTTGAAATTTAAAAATTCAGGTGATTTATCAGATAAGCCTTTAGCAAAAGCTGAAACAAAGAATATCCGCCAAAAGATTGCTGTCAAAAAAGAGTTGATTGGAAAAGCAGAGCATTATTTCTCAAAATCAAAAATTGCACAGTTTTTAATTGAAAATAAAGATTTGTCAGTAGGAGATAAAGTGTTAATTTCAGGCCCGACAACAGGAGAACAGGAAGTTACCATTACTGAAATCTATGCAAATGGAGGACCTTGTGAAACAGCAAAAATTGGAGATCAGATCACTTTCGAACTTCCATTCAGAGTTCGTTTATCTGATAAGCTGTACAGAATTGTGCAAAACGCATAATCATAAATAAGCGATAAAGCTGCAGAAGCTTGTCCGGTAAAAATTATTTCAGTTAAAATAACTTAATAATTATGCTAAAAGCTGAGCTTAGAAAAAAATATACCCAAAAAAGAAAAGCCTTGTCTAGTGATGAGGCTTTCTTGTTATCTGAAAAGATTTTTGAAAATTTCATTCACTATTTCAATCCTAAGAAAGGAGAGAAAGTACACGTCTTTATTCCGATTCCGGCTAGAAAAGAAATTAACACCCAAATCTTCATTCACTATTTTTTGGCGAAGAATATCCGTGTTTATGTTCCTAAAATTGTAGATGATAAGCTTATCAGTATTGAAATTTTTGAAGATACTGTTTTTGAAACCAGCCGCTGGGGGATTTCGGAGCCTGTTTCCAATGAGGATTCAGGTGAAAATAACTTTCAATATGTGATTACGCCATTGCTGTACTGTGATAGAAAAGGTAATAGGGTAGGATATGGGAAAGGTTTTTATGATGGGTTATTCCGGAATATATCGGCAGAGACCAAAAAAATCGGAGTCAATTACTTTGACCCCGATGAATATGTGGATGATATCTGGGAAAATGATATTCCCGTCGATTATTTGGTTACTCCTACAGAAGTGCTGTCTTTCTTAAGCGGTTGGGAATAAAAATCTAAAAAGTAGAATTTAAACTCCTTTTTGAGTTTGGAAGTAGACAAAAGGATATATTGAGCATTCTTTTCAAAGCTTCCCAAAGATTTATTTTTATTATCAAAATATTCTACATTAAACTTGGCGTAGTCCAAGGTGTCTTTTTTATAGAACTCTTTATAGACATTCAGATTACTCACCTTTGCTGTTTTTACTTTCATGCTGTCCAGTTCTTTCAGTAATCTTTTAAATGTCAGAGAATCCGGTTTATGGAAATAGCTTTCCATTTGTGAATAAATTACGGTATCTATTTCTGTATTTCTGTTTCCGGATAGGTAAAGAGTAGACAGGTCAAAAAGTTCCTGAACTTTTTGTTTGGTAATTGAATTGATCGCCTGCATACTGTCCATCTGCACTGCAGGATAACTCTTTTCATTGTTACTGTTTCGTAGCTTATCGAGGTCACTTACCTCTGAGGTTTTATTATTACAGGCAATAAATAATGTCAGAAGCACGGTGAAAATTAAAAAATTACTTATTTTTTTCATTTGTGGTAGCAATTTTAAATTTAATGGATACAATCTTTCCTTTGTTATCCTTTTTCATTTCTATTACATTCAGGTTTTTCAGTGAAGTTGTAGGAGTGGTTACCAGAGTGATGTATTTCTGTTTGTCCAGCCTTTCTATTCCATAGGTATCATTGTCATATACCTGGTAGATCACAGCATTGCTGCTGATAAGATTTTCCAGCTGATTTCTTTTCTGCTTAATAAGGGCAACCTGTTCGTCCGGATTTCCTCCTTTGATGTCTTTTATCGAGAAATAGTACACCGCCATCTTGTAATCGTCCGGCTTTAGTTCTATTTTTTCCTCTTCAGGTGCATTCTCAAGGTTTCTGTTGACTTCCAGGGGTTCATAGAAAGGAGCACTGATGCGCATTTTTAGATTCTTATCCTTAGTAGAATAATAAAAACATTCACCAGGTTTTATTTTATACATCAATGGGGACTCGTTTTCCTTCACCACCATTATTTCTAAAGTGTTGATCACGGAAACTCCTCTGTCTTTATCGATGAAACAATATTTATAGGTTTTGGAAAAAAGAACGTCTTTAAATCCCAAAAGACCAGTGATGGTAATCAAAACGGAAGTAACCAATGCCCAGGCGTTCTTTTTGATGAAATTTTTCTTAGGCGGAGCGGATGAAATTTCAATTTCCTGAGTAGTGTTTCTGTTTTGTGTAACTTGTTGGTTTTCAGTATTTGATTTTTGTAAATCAGTGTTTTCCGGAGTGCGGATTTCAACTTTTTTAGGCTGATTTTCAGTTTTTGGAAGTTCAGGCGCCTCAGAAACTATTTTTTCTAGTTCACTGATTTCTTCCTCCTCCAAATTTTCATTTTCCTGAAGTAATTCACCTGCAAAAAGATGCAGCTCTTCTTGAACTCGTACCAAGAGTCGTAACCCGCATAAATACTCAGTAAATTGAGCATGTCTATTCTTGGTAATTTAGTAACCGGCGAACTTTTGAAATAGGTATAAAATGACTTTTCACTGATGTTACCTTTTGCTTTTTTGCGCAGGTCTTCCTGAAAATATATAATATCTATACCCTTCCACTTGGATATATCATCCTGCGAAGGGGTATGTTCTTTTAAGTATTGACCCTGAACATCCTTTTTTAGCTGTTCAAAGTGTAATAGATCTAAATCTGTCAATTTTTCAAAAAATAATTAAATTGTTGATTATCAGTTATGTTTTTTTGTAAAACTATTTTACAAAGGTATTACAATTATTTTTCATAAACAAACTTTCTAACTGCTATACCTTTGTCTTGTTCAAATAACAGAACAGAAGAAAATTTTATAAAACAATATTAACAAAATTAAATTTAATTTATTATGAAAAAGTCATTATTCGTAGCTGCTATCGCTGCAATCTCTCTAGTTGCTTGTAAAAAAACTGAAGCTACTTCTACTGAAGGAACAACTGATTCTGCTGCTGCTACTGTAGCTGATTCTGCTGCTGTAGTTTCTGACTCTGCTGCTAAAGTTGTTGATTCTGCTGCAACTACTGCTGTAGAAGCTACTAAAGATGCTGCTGCTGCTACAACTGCTGCTGGTGCTGACGCTGCTAAAGATGCTGCTAAAGGAGCTGGAGAAGCTGCTAAAGGAGCTGCTGATGCTGCTAAAGGAGCTGCTGACGCTGCTAAAGATGCTGCAAAAGACGCTGCTAAGAAATAATTCTAGCATACGCTTAACAATAAAAGAACCGTTTCACTCAGTGAGACGGTTTTTTTATGCTTAGTTATTGCGAGCCCAAGGCGAAGCAATCTCATTGAAATAAAGTCCAGCTTATTGATCAGTATTTATCTAACCTTTCTTCTGTTTTAAAGATTCATAGCAAGTAATGGCCACTGCATTGCTCAGATTTAAAGAATCAATACTTCCGGCCATAGGAATCAGCGTGTTCTTTCCTTTTCCGATCCAAAAATCACTTAATCCGGAATGTTCAGTACCGAATAATACTGCTGAACGCTGTCTGAAATCTCTCTTATAAAGGTCTTCAGCACTTTCATCCATAAGTGTAGTGTAAATATTGAAGCTGTTCTTTTGCAGAAATTCCAATGTTTCTTTATTTTCAGCCTGATATACTTCCATTCCAAAAAGACAGCCCACACTGGATCTGATCACATTAGGATTGTAGAAATCAGTTTTTCCGTCAGCAACAATCAGAGCATCTACACCAAACGCTTCACAACTTCTTAAAATAGCTCCAAGATTTCCCGGTTTTTCTACGCCTTCTACAATAATTACCGTAGAATTTTCTTTAGGAACAAATGATGAAAGAGGAGTTTCTTTGGCCTGGTAGATTCCGATAATTCCTTCGGAACTCCCTCTGTAAGCTATTTTTTCATATACTTTTTCACTTACATGATGGATTTTCCCCTCGGGAAGGGTTCCTTTAAAGATATTTTCACAGATAAAGAATTCCAGCGGCTCAAAATGATACTGTATGGCTCTTTCATTTTCCTGCTGTCCCTCTACTACAAAAACTTTTGATTTTTTACGAAATCGGTTGTCAGTAAGGAGCTTAGTGACATTTTTTATTTTTTCGTTTTGAAAACTTTCTATCAACATTCCGCAAAATTATGCAAAATTTATGATTGAACTTCTCTGGTTTTGATAAAAAGACTTTTCCAAGTAATCTCGAAGGGGATTTTATTTTTTCTTTTTGTATAGATAATAATGAACGTGATAGCAACAATGGAAAATAATTTATAGAGATTTCCATAAAAATTACCGGAAACATTTTCAGAAACAGTAAAGATTTCCCAGTATAGATTCATGAAGAAATGCAGAAATATGGCTGTCCACAGATTATATTCAGATTCAAAATAGACCCAGGCAAAGAATAAAGACCCAAGAAATGTAATGGCGAATATCTCCATAAGCTCTGTTATATCCTGACTTTGGTACAAATGTACCTGCGCAAACAATAATGATCCAAATAAGGCTGATGATAAAAAACCAAGCCTGGTAAACCTATAAAATATTCCGATAAGAAAAGCTCTGAAGATAATTTCTTCAAAAAATGCTGAAGAAAGTGTGTTGATAAACAGGGCTTCAAAATTTATTTTACTGATTATTTTAAAATGAATCAGATATCCTATGAGCATAGGAAGAGTTCCTGTAAAAGCTAATGTAAATCCTTTGATAATGGGCTTGTTTAATGAAAACAGATCTGCAATATTTCTTTTGGGAAACAGAATGTTTAATGTAATCATCAATGGAATTAAAGTCACCGAATAAGAAATTACATGAGCTAATGCTTTGCTGTGAAATATGTTTTTTGAGAAATTCTGAACGATTTTAAAACAGAAAAAATCTAAAAAATAATAGGCTGTAAAACCCAGGACAAAGATGAAAAAGAAGCGGATGTTTTTACTCATGTTGGTTAAATTTTGAGCAAAAATGTGGTTTAAAATCTATGCTTTCAACTTAATGTGATGAATGACAAAGAATAGTGACGAATGACAATTTTTACAGATTTTGTTGTTGCAATTGAGGGATAATTGACGAAATAAAACTTCTTGAAACCGGAATTTCAAAACCAATTTCTGGAAGAATTAATTTATAGCCCTGAGCATTTCCTTTAAGATTTTTGACCTTTCCAAGATTGACAATATAGGAACGGTGGCATTTTTTGACAGAGCTGGTTTCGATTTGTTGTAAAGCATTGGATAAACTGATTCTGACCAAGAGTTTTTTTATAGTATTATTCTCTAAAAAGTAAAATGTACAGTAATTTTCCATCGATTGGGCGCAGAGGAAATCATTTTCATTTATGATCAGTTCCAGGTTCTGTGCTGATATCTTTAATAGATTTTGCTGTAATTCAGGAATAGAAACCGGAAGATGCTGAGAAATATTCCGCGCTGTATTTTCATGAATATTTTTTAAATAGATATACCGTGATAAAACATAGATGATAGAAATTGGAATCCCGACTGCCAGAGAATAAAGGAACATATAAAAATAATTGACCAGATCAAGTTTTACATGGCTCAGGAATAATGAATTGTAAAAGTAGGATAGAATTGATCCAACGAATAGAATGAAAATTATTTTTAAAAGCTCCGTACCAATATTCCAGTTGCTAAAATGGGAAGTCATAAGATTGGCCATGAAAAATGCAGTTCCAAAAATAATACAATAAGGGAAGAGTAATAAAAACTTATAAGGGTGATGAAAGTCTTCCGTACCAAAGGGTTGAAAAATAATCAGAAACAGATATACAGAAACTCCGGCTCCCAAAGAAGAAACGAAAATTTCTTTGAAAGATTCGGATTTTGGGTATGAATATGCTGCAAATGAAAACATAAAAACAGGGATTTAGCTTTCTGATGGCTCAATAAGATTACTGTTGTCAATAAGACTTTGAGGCAGATCTTTTTTATTTTTTATTCCTAATGATTTCAGCTTTTGAGTCTGGATCACAAGATTATCATTTCCTGTATGAAGCTGTTTGTAGGCATCATTATATACATTCTTTGCCTGATCAAGATTTCTCCCAACTTTCTCTAAGTTATCCACAAAACCTACAAATTTGTCATACAGTCTTGCCCCACGTTCAGCAATTTCTATGGAATTTCGGTTTTGGTATTCACGTTTCCAAAGGTCCGCAATCAATTTAAGAGAAGTGATTAGGTTGCTTGGATTAAGCAGAAGGATTCTTCTCTCATAGGCATAGTTCCAAAGATTCTGATCTGCCTGCATAGCCGCAATATAGGCAGGTTCACTAGGAATAAACATCATCACGAAATCCAGTGATTTTCCATAGTCATCATATGCTTTCTGACTCAATTGTGTAATATGGTTTTTGATAGATCCGAGGTGCTGGCTTAGTTTTATAGCGTAAACATCAGCATCGGTTTCGTCTACCAATTCTGTGAAGGCAGTCAGTGATACTTTAGAATCAATGATGACATTTCTTTCATCCGGATATTTTACAACAGCATCCGGCCGCATTTTCTTTCCGGAGAACTCAGAGAATAAAGCTTTGTTATCTTCATCACGTAATTCATGTTCCAGGAAATATTCTCTGCCTTTTACCAATCCTGATTTCTCAAGAATGCTTTCCAGAATCATTTCGCCCCAGTTCCCCTGAGTTTTGCTTTCTCCTTTCAGAGCACGGGTCAGTTTTTTGGCATCTTCGGAGATCTGCTGGTTCAGTTCTGCCAGTTCTTTCACTTTTTCGGCAAGGGAGAAACGTTCTTTATTTTCCTTTTCGTAGGCTTCGTTGACCTTGTTTTTTAAGTCGGCAATTTTTTCCTGAAAAGGCTCAAGGATATTTTTTAAGTTATTTTGATTTAAAGTAGTAAACTTTTCTGTTTTTTCTTCTAAAATTTTGTTAGCAAGGTTTTCAAACTGAAGTTTAGATTCTTCCTGGATCTTGATAATTTCTTCTTTTTGGGTATCAAGAGATTTCTGGAGACCTTCATTTTTGGCAGAAAGTTCAGAGTTTTTAGCAAAAAGAGTCTGCTTTTCAAGAATATGATTTTCTATCTGAGAAGTCTGTCTCTGATTGACTTGTTTTAATTCCTGAAACTGAATATGTAAGGAAGAATATTCGGCGGAGATTTTAGAAAATTCATTTTTCAGATCATCTAAAAGATCCTGCTGCAGCGTATTGGCTTCTTTTTCATTGCTGATATTCTGATGAAGTTCCTGAATCTTCAGATTTGAATTTTCAAGATCAGACTGGGTTTTAATAGATAAGGTGTTCAGCGCATCATAAGAACTTCTTGAAACCATTGATGATTTCAGTACAAAATATAATATAACTGCGCCAAGTATACCACCGGCAATCAACCCAATAATTAAATATAGCATCTCCATCTTCCAAAATTATGAAAAAAGGCTGGAAGCTGGAAGAAAGATACCGGAAGTTACTTCACTCCTCCTTCTTCCAGCTTCCTTTCTAAACAAGAATACTTATATTTATAGGAAATTTCAGAGAATTATGAATATTTTGTTGGTAGAAGATGATCAAAGAATCAGCAATTTCCTGATAAAAGGCCTTTCCGAGGCTGGATATAATCTCACCCTTGCAGATTCCGGGGAAAAAGCGCGTGAACTTCTTCATACCTATGATTTTGATCTTATTTTAATGGATATTATGCTTCCCGGATTAGATGGGATGCAGCTTACCCAGATTATAAGATTTAAAGGAAACTATACGCCGATTTTGGTTTTAAGTGCACTGAACAGCCCTGATGATAAGATCAAAATGCTGGACATGGGAGCTGACGATTATTTATCAAAACCTTTCCATTTTGAAGAACTGATTTCAAGGATTAAAGCTTTAACCAGAAGAAATAAATTAAGCTATCAGAAAGAAGACCAATATTTATCATGTGGAAATATCGTCATTGATACAGATCTTCATAAAGTAACGCAGAACGATAAGGAAATAGAATTTTCCCCTACAGAATACAAACTTTTTACTTTCCTGATGGAGAATAAAAATAAGGTGCTGAGCAGAACTCAGATTTTACATAAAGTTTGGGGAATTGATTTTGATAATACAACGAATGTAGTAGATGTTTATATCTCCTATGTCCGTAATAAGATTGATGAAACAGAACAGAAAATTATTCATACCGTAAAAGGAACAGGATATTTGATCAAAGACTGAAAATGACTCTCAGAAACAGATTTACCCTTATTTCAAGCCTTTCATTCGGCATTGTTTCTATCATCACATCTGCGGTGATATTTTTTGCCTATTATGACAGTACCAAGATTTTTTATTTTGAAAAACTGAGAAATACAGCTCTTATTTCTGCCATTTATTATCTTGAAAAAGATGAGCTTCCAAAAGATAGACATGCCCAAATAAAAAAAGAATATAATCATCTTATCCAGAATAACAGGGTAGCGGTCTACAATCAGAATAATGAAGTGACGTTTGGGCATAATCTGAATGATAAAAATATAAAGCTTTCCCATTTACAGGCTGTCCGGAATAATAAGGGAATACAGTTTATGTCTGATAATCAATTTTATTACGGGATTTTTTATCCGGATAACCAGGGAGATTTTGTGGTTTTTGTGAAATCCTCTAACGACTCCTTTCAATCACAGATACTGAGGCTTGCGATTATTATGCTTTCCGTATTGGTTATTGGGCTGCTTGCGATTTATTTTCTGAGCAGATATCTTTCAAAGGTAGTTTATAAACCTATTTCCAATGTTGTAGAACGAATCAATAAAGTGGAATATAATAATATTTCTACGGCAATTATTACTTCCACAAATACCAATGATGAAATTGAAGATCTTATAAAATCATATAATAAACTGCTGGGCAGAATTTCTGAAAACGTACTCTTACAGCAGAACTTTATCAATTATGTTTCTCACGAATTTAAAACACCCTTAGCTGCTATCTCCGGAAATCTGGAAGTCTTTGCTCAAAAAGACCGTACGCCGGAAGAATATAGGGAAGTAGCAAAAGAGTCTTTGGAAAATGTATATGAGATTGAAAATATTCTCAACAATCTTTTGCTGATGTCCGGAATGACAAAACTTGAATCTTCTCACAAACTAATGAGAGTGGATGAGCTGATCTGGAAAATTTATGAAAAATTAGAATCTAAAGCAAAAGAAAATAATTCATTCATAAAAATACAGCTTCAGGTGACAAAACCTGCTTTGCTGGAATTTCCTGGAAATGAAATGCTGCTGTACTTAGCATTATATAATATTGTGGAAAACGCCATCAAATATTCTTATGGCAAACCTGTAGTTGTTACACTGTCTGAAAAAGATAATCAGTTGTACATCGAGATCAGAGATGAAGGAAGAGGAATTCCGGCAGATGATCTTGCAAAAATATCTGAGACTTTCTACAGAGGGAAAAATGTAGATACTGTGAAAGGAAGCGGAATTGGTTTGTCGCTTTCCAAAAGTATTTTTGATCATCATCATATTGTGATGAAAATTGATTCTGCTATTAATGTCGGGACAAGTGTTCTTCTTGAATTTCCGGCTCATTCATCATTGTGTTCTTTGTAAAATTATTTGTGTTTTTCGTATTTAAAAACAAGTTCTAATCAAACTCTAATGTTGAACTAACCGAATTTTAATTTTCTTTACAATTCCCTCTAATATTAGACAAATAGCTTTGTGGTCTTAAAATAAGAGACCTTGAAGAAGCTATTTTTTACACTATTTTATATTCATTGTTTCAGTTTCTTTTCAGCACAGATTTCAGACACCCTGAAAATTGGCAGAAAGGAAGCTGAGACTATTTTTTTGGCTAAAAACCTAGACCTCATTGCACAGAAGCTTGAAATTTCACAAGCCGAAGCAAGAGTTGTTCAGGCTAAATACTGGCCCAATCCAAAATTAAGCATCAGCGAAGTGAATCTATGGAGAACCTATGACATAGAAGAACAGCCTGCGCTCATTGGAAACTGGGGAAAGAATTCCCAGATTTCTGCTGAGATAGAACAGGTGATTCAGACAGCAGGTAAAAGACGAAAAAATATTGAACTGCAGAAAATAGAAGTGGAAGGTGAGAAGTATGAACTGCAGGAAGTATTGCGTGAACTTAAGAAAACACTTAGAAATACCATTACCGAGATTCTTTACAATCAGGAACAACAGAAAATTTATCAGGGGCAGATTGCTTCTATTGAGAAATTAACAAAATCCTATAATAATCAATTAAACCTCGGAAACATCAGTAAAGCTGAATATGTCCGCTTAAAAGCACAGGAAATTGAATTCAAAAAGAAACTGATTTCATTAAAACAGGAAATTGAAGATCAGCAGGTAGAGCTTAAAGCCCTATTGATGCTGCCTTCTCAATCATATCTGGTGATATCAGATTTATTTGGGATGCCTGAAAAACAACTTTCAGAGTTGGAAGTGACACAATGGATAGATAAGGCAAAAGAAAACCGCCCGGATATCATGATCTCAAAAAATAAAGAGAAACATGCTACGAAAAACCTGGAAATTCAAAATGCAATGAAAACCCCTGATGTTGCTGTTTCTATAGGATATGACCGTGGCGGGAATATCATGAAAGACTTTATAGGACTGGGTGTTTCTATGGACCTTCCCATTTTCGACCGTAACAAAGGAAATATTCAGGAAGCCAGGCTTGAGATTGAGAAAAGCAAACTTGAAACCCGTAAAAATATGCTGAAATCCGAGAACGAAATTGTATCGGTTTTCAGAAATTATATCAGAACACAGCAGGTTTCAGAAGAGATTAATGAAAACTATGAATCTACGCTGGACGGTCTGCTGGTAAGCCATGAAAAAAATTTCAGACTAAGAAATATCAGCATGCTGGAGTACATGGACTTTCTGGATACCTACATCGGGAATAAAATGATCATCCTGGATACTAAAAAAGAACTTAATCAATACTACGAAAACCTGCAGTATGTTGTAGGACAAGATTTATAAGATATGAACAAGAATATTACCCAATACATTGCTGCAGCTTATCTGTCTGCCCTCATCATTGTTACAGGCTGTGCCGGAAAAGAAGAGAATAAAGAAGCTGAAAAAGGTTATTGTATCACCAAAGAACTCAAAAAAGATATTAAACTGGCCAAAGCAGAAATGCTTCCCATAGAAGAAAGTATTACCCTTACCGGAGAAGTGGAAAGCAATTCGGATAAAACGGTTCCTTTCGTAAGTCTTGTGGATGGAGTGGTGATTGATACCTATTTTTCCCTCGGAGATTATGTGAAAAAAGGGCAGGCTCTGGCAAGTGTAAAAAGTACAGCCGTAAACGAAATGCAGGATGATACTCAAACTTTACAGGCTCAGCTGGCTGTCGCAAAAAGAAAACTGTCCTCTGTAGAAGCGATGTATAAAGATGATATTGCCTCTCAGAAAGATTTGCAGGAAGCGCGTTCTGAAGTGGCCATACTGCAATCCAATATTTCCAAAACACAGAAAAATATGCAGCTGTATTCAGCGGGTGGAAATACCATTCAGATAAAAGCTCCGGCAGATGGATATGTTATTTCAAAGAATATTTCGAAAGGAATGCCTGTTACTGCTGGCGGAGATCAGCTGTTTACGATTTCCAATCTGGATAAAGTATGGGTAATGGCTAATGTATATGCTACCAACATGAGACATGTTTATGTAGATCAGCCTGTAGTAGTAAAAACACTTGCTTATCCGGATGACAGCTTTGCAGGAAAAATCAATACTATTTCTCAGGTTTTTAATGAAAATGAAAGAGTACTAAAGGCTAAAATCATTATGGATAATAATGGAATGAAGCTGAGACCAGGAATGTCCGCAGATGTTGTACTACCTATTAATTCCCAAAATAAAAGTGCATTGGCTATTCCTGCAAAAGCTTTAATCTTTGATAATAACCAAAGCTATGTAGTGGTTTACAAAAAAGACTGTGAGCTTGAGATCAGACCGGTAACCGAGATTACTTCCAACAGCCAGTATATTTATGTAGAAGGTAATTTAAAACCAGGTGAAAATGTGATTGCTTCCAACGGACTGCTGATCTATGAAAATCTGAAAAATCAATTAAATAATTCCACGAAGTAATGCGAAAGTTTGTCCAGAATATAGTTTCCTTCTCGTTAAAAAACTCACTGATCGTTCTTTTGGGAACTTTTCTTTTGCTGGCAGGAGGAATCTATTCCTATATGCATACGCCCATTGAAGCATTTCCGGATGTTACCAATACAAGGGTACGAGTTATTACCCAGTGGCCGGGAAGAAGTGCTGAAGAAATTGAAAAATTTGTCACATTACCCATTTCCAAAGAAATGAATGCCATTCCAAACAAAACGTCGGTGCGTTCCATTTCCTTATTTGGATTATCTGTGGTGACGGTTATTTTTGATGATCATGTGAATGATTTTTATGCACAGCAGTATGCTTCCAATAAACTCGGAAATGTAGAACTTCCAGCCGGAGCAGAGTATAGTATTGAGCCTCCTTCGGGTGCAACAGGTGAAATTTACAGATATATTATCAAAAGTAAACTTCCTATCAAAGAAGTAACAGCCATCCAGGATTGGGTGGTGGAAAGAGAATTGCTTGCCGTTCCTGGTGTAGCTGATGTCGTAAGCTTTGGTGGAGAAGAAAAAACCTATGAAATAAAAATTAATCCTACGGAACTACACAATTACGACCTTTCCCCACTGGATGTGTATGAAGCGGTTTCGAAGAGTAATATCAATGTAGGAGGAGATGTAGTGGCAAAAGGTGATCAGGCTTATGTAGTGCGGGGGATCGGTCTTTTAGAGAAAAAAGAAGATATTGAGAATATTCAGATTGAAGTAAAAGGATCTACGTCTATTTTGGTAAAACATGTAGCAGAAGTAAAAGTTTCAGCAAAACCGAGATTAGGACAGGTAGGATACAACAAAGAAAATGATGTTGTAGAAGGAATTGTAATTATGCTTCGTGGTGAAAACCCAAGTGAAGTCATTGCAAGACTGAAAGACAGAATCGAGCAGCTGAACGGGGGAGAACTTCCCGGCGATGTTCAGATTGTTCCGATCATTGATCGAACGGAGCTTGTAAACACTACGGTTCATACTGTTTCCAAAAACCTTATTGAAGGAGTCATTCTCGTTTCTATCATTGTATTTATTTTTCTTTATAATTGGAGAACCACTTTTATTGTAGCATCAGTTATTCCTTTGGCTTTCCTGTTTGCTATTATTATGCTCAAAATTCAGGGATTACCAGCCAACTTGATTTCCATGGGAGCATTGGATTTCGGACTGCTTCTGGAAGGAACACTGGTGATTGTCGAACACGTCTTTGTGGCCCTCGAACTTAAAGCCAGGGCGATAGGAGTTCGGAGATTCAATAAGATTTCAAAACTGGGAATCATTAAGAAAAGCGCAGGAAGTGTGGCAAGCTATATTTTCTTTGCCCTGTTGATTCTTATCGTTGCTCTGATGCCGATTTTCTCTTTCCAGAAAGTTGAAGGAAAAATGTTCTCTGTTCTCTCCATTGGCATTCACGCTGGGATATGCATTATTGGGATCACTGATCTTGAGTTTAACCTACGTTCCGGCCATGTGTAAACTTTTGTTGACGAAAAATATTGAAGAGAAAGAAAACTTTATTTCAAGATTCTTCAGAGTTAATATTTATAGAATTTATGAATTCAGCGACCGTCACAAAAAAGGATTTATCATTGGTTTCATTGCTTTGCTTGCCGTTTGCGGATGGAGATTCTCCAATTACGGATCGGAATTTTTACCCAAACTGAACGAAGGTGCAATCTATGTAAGAGCAACTCTTCCAAACAGTGTTAATCTAGATGAATCTGTACGATTGACCAAAGAAATGAAGGAGATTCTCATGAAGTATGATGAAGTAAAATTTGTCATGACTCAGACAGGCCGTCCCAATGATGGAACTGATCCTACCGGATTTTTTAATATTGAATTCAACATACAGCTGAAGCCGGAAAATGAATGGAAGAAAAAAATATCCAAAGAAGAACTTCTTGAAGAAATGAGGGTTTCCCTTGAAAAATATCCGGGAATCAACTTTGGATTCAGCCAGCCGATACAGGATAATGTGGAAGAATATGTAGCAGGAGTAAAAGCCCCATTGGTCATTAAAATTTTTGGAAATGATCTTTTCGAACTTGAAAATTATGCCAATAAAGTAGCCAATTCCATCAGAACAGTTCCTGGAATATCAGACGTGAATGTTTTCAAAAATATCGGGCTTCCGGAACTGAGAATACAGCTTCACGATTCCAAAATGGCAAAATATGGAGTGTCCACAGCAGACGCACAGGCTGTCATCGAAATGACAATTGGAGGGCAGGCTGCTACGAAGTTTTACGAAGAAGAAAGAATGTTCGACGTAATGCTTAGGTTTGAAAAAGAATATAGAGACACTCCCGAAAAGATGGGAAATATTCTCATCCCGACTCAGGATAATAAAAAAGTTCCGTTGAAAGAAATTGCAACGATTGATTATCATACCGGACCGTCATTTATTTACCGTGAAGGAAACAGCAGATACATCGGAGTTGGATTCAATATTGAAGGGCGTGATCTGGGAAGTACCATCAAAGAAGCAAAAGCAAAAGTAGATAAAGATGTAAAGCTTCCGAAAAATCATAAAATGACATGGGCCGGGGAATTTGAAAGTAAAGAAAGAGCCGCCAAACAGCTGGCTATGGTTGTGCCGATTTCTTTAGTTCTTATTCTGATGCTGTTGTATTTCAATTTCGGAAACATAAAAGATACACTGATTTCATCCATTACACTGGCATTTGCGTTTATCGGAGGATTTTTATCCCTTTGGTTTACCGGAACCATCTTTGGAATTTCAGCAGGAATCGGTTTCATCATTCTTTTTGGAGTGGCAACCATAGACGGTATCGTTCTGATTGGGGTCATGAAAGAGAATCTGCAAAACAGAATGTCACTCAAAGAATCTATTTCTCTGGGAGTCAAAAGCAGAATCCGTCCGGTAGTGATGATTGCCTTAATGGGATCTATGGGACTTCTTCCGGCAGCTATGTCAAACGGAATGGGCTCTGAAATTCAAAAACCTTTAGCCATTATGATTGTTGGAGGGTTGATTGTCTGTATGCTGCTGTCATTTACAATACTGCCAATTATTTTCCATTATGCCTATCGCAAAAAAGCATAAGGAAGCAATATAGTTTCTTTTATTTTGTTCATTATGAGGCCGGGATCCGTGAGGAAGATCCCGGCCTTTTTTTAGTTAAGAGTTCTTTGTAGATTCTAAGATCTCTATATTTTTTACCACATCACTGCTTTCGCAATTTTTAAGTTCTTTTAAAAGGGCGGGAGTGAGGATCTTCGGGTTCAGAATTTGGGTAGCGACTTTAGCAGCCGCATAATCCACAATACCAATTACAGATTCTCTTAAGAAATTGGGAGTGTTGGATGCAATGACTGCCGTTGCCCATGAAGTGTCTCTTGTTTTTGAAATGGCAAAATCTAGTACAGAATTATCTTTTCCGTTAGAAAGTTTGTCAATAAGATCTACTGGATAGCAGATTTTATTTAAAGAATCCTGAACGTTCTGATTAATGGAAGCAATGACATTATTTATGTTTTCAAAATCCTTTTTCAATGGATTTATCTTCCGGTAAGGCATTATAGTAGCTGCAGAAATTCCCAGATCCAGATTGATGTGTGCATTCATGCCCAAAAATATGTACTGCAATATCAATAGATTCTTGTTTTTAGCAGCCTCAAAGGAGGTATACCATGAATTGCTACATCTTTCTCCTTTGTTGTAGTTATCCCATGCCTGAAGGTATCTTTGTGCAAAAGCAAGATCAAGTGATATCATTCTGGGATTATCTTCAAATTTTTTCTGCTGAATTCCTTTTAGAACCTGTGCAGTCATAATTCTGTAGGTACAGGCAAAATACCCTGCAGGACTCTTATTTTCTTTGCACCAGATGATGATTTCATCCAGTTTTTTCAGAACTTCCTCAATGGTTTTCATGATGGTATTTGTTTATTTAAATATACTAAAAAAGTGAGCTGGAAAGCTCACTTTATGTATTGTTCATTCAGATTATGGGGTGATGATAATTGGGTCTGGAAAAGGTTCAAGAACCAGTGGCTTGCACATGGCAGCAGGTTGGCAGGTTCCTCCCATGCATATAAAATTTGTCATCGTAGTGGTGCCGTCAGGACATCTGATCATGCCTTCACCGTGGCATCCTCCGGGACATTCTGCCGGATAAAGGGTTCCACCAAATACATCTTTGAGTTCTGTTCTCGAAAGTTTTGTAAAATTCATTTTTTTCATGAGATTAAGTTTTAATTATGGTATTGGTTTGTTGGTAACTCACTTATAATTAGGTAAATAAGTTGAATTGTCAATGAGCTAAAGTAATTAAATTAATTCATTGAAACAAGAGATATTATTTAAAATTTTCATATAATTTATAGATAATTGATTGAAATATAGAAGTTTTAAAAATAAATTGTATATTTATTTCCAGACAAAGAGAAATAATAAAGAGGAATCCGAAAATCTTAAAGAGTAGGAAATCAAATTAAACTAAATTAATCATGAAAAATTTAAAAAGCTTAAACAGAAAAGAGTTAAAAACTGTTTTAGGTGGTGCAGCATTAGCTTGTGAAACACCTGTTGATGGAGGCTGTCCGGCAGGATATATATTCTGCAGCAATCCTTATTGCTGTTATCCGCCAAGAAAACCGTATATCTGTTTTGATTAATAAAAAATCCCTCAGTTGAGGGATTTTATTTATTAAGGATTTTCTTTTGAAATTTCATCATGATGCTTAAGATACAAAGGCAGTGCTGCTGAGCCGTACCAAGGGAAGATTTCATAACTGAAAACACCAGCCTGTACAGCGGGATCTGTTTTTACCCATAGCTCAGCTTCTTCCTTAGACTTGGTATTGAATATAAACATGCCGCGGTAGTTTTCTTTATTCTTTTCAAGAAAAGGTCCGGCTACAACAATTTTACCTTCATCTGCCAGTTTGCCGATATTAGCCATATGGCCTTTCATGAGTTCGCCTATTTTGGCTTTATCTTCAATCTTAACAGAGCCTGTTGTCAGCATGACAATAGTATAAGGTTTCATTCCATATTTGTCAGCTCCTAGGGAAGTTGCCAATTCCGGATTAAACTTTGATTTTTCTGCTTTCTTTTCTTGAGCAAAGGACAATGCTGATATGAGGAAGCACACGGTTAGTAATGTTTTTGATTTCATCTTGTTTTATTTTGATAAATATAACAAAACCTTACAGATTTCTGAAACCGAATTTCAAATGATGGTGTGATACAAAAAAACCTCGATAGTTACGAGGTTATCTATTTGTTTTGATGAGGTTACTAATCTTTTATTCTTAAAAACTCTTTTGCCAGTTCAATCATCTTAGGATCTCCGGTATATTTACCATGTTCGTCGGAAAGCTTTACCGTAGGAATCCATTCTTTATTGGGAGCTTGTACGCCAATGAGCTTCATCACGATATTCATTGGTTTCAATCCTACGTCATTCGTAAGGTTAGTTCCGATTCCGAATGAGATACCGATTTTTCCTTTGCAGTAATTGGTTATTTCTTCTACTTTTTCAAGATTTAATGCATCTGAAAAAATAATGTATTTAAACATAGGATTGATGCCATTGCTTTGATAATGGGCAATGGTTTTGTCTGCAAATTCTAAAGCATCACCACTGTCATGACGTACACCATCAAAAAGTTTTGCAAATTTTTTGTCAAACTGCTGGAAGAAAACATCTGTGGTATATGTATCAGACAAGGCAACTCCAAGATCACCTCTATAAACGTCTACCCAGTGTTCCAGAGCCATTTCATTGGCCATTTTGAATCCATATTCGGCAGCATGGAACATAAACCATTCATGAGCATGCGTTCCAATAGGTTTTACACCATATTTCATGGCAAAATGAACATTTGAACTTCCGATGAAAGTTGATTCCCTTTTTTGAGTCAAAGCTTCCATTACCAGGTTCTGCACCTTATAAGAATGTCTTCTTCTCGTCCCAAACTCTGCAAAAGTTACCCCAAGCCTGCCCAATGAGTCTGCTTTTTCTATTGTTTTGCTCATTACCACTTCATTGGAATCCCTTTCCATGTGGTTCATTTCATAATGAAGTTCACTGATCAATGCCAGCAATGGAACTTCCCAAAGAATGGTTCTGTACCAAAGCCCTTCTACAATAACGGAAAGGTCACCTCCTTCCTGATGTATTTTTACTTCAGACGGATCATAATGATAGCCTTCTAAAAAATCAAGATAAGGAAGGTCAATATAAGGACATGTTCTTGCCATGAACTTTTTCTCGTCTTTCGTAAGTTTAAGTTCAGCCATTTTATTAACAGCTTCTCTTAAAGCAACATCAAATCCTTCCGGAAAGTGGTGCTTCCCCCTGTTGATAAATTCGTATTTTACAATAGAACTAGGGAATAGTTTTACCACTGCATTCTGCATGGTTATTTTATAAAAATCATTATCTAGGATAGAGTTCAGTCTTACGTCGTTCATAATATGTGTAATTTTAACGCAAATATAAAAATAAAAAATAAAATCGCCTAAATGTAAGGCGATTTTTTTGAAATATTTCAATGCTTTTGATGGAGTTATTTTCCAAGATAAGAATTGTACATCCAAACTTCTTTCTCCTGTTCGGTAATATAATCGCTCATTTGCGAATTGGTACCTTCATCTCCTGCTTCATCTGTAATATCTAAAAGTTCTCTCTGCAGATCAATGACTACTTTGAACGAACTTAAAATCTGTTCAACACTTTTGGTGCCGTCAGTTACTTCTCTACTTTCTTTAATAGTTGCTATCTTTAAATAATCTGAGTAATTGTGTGCAGGAGTTGCTCCTAATGTCAGGATTCTTTCTGCAATTTCATCAATCTTTAAAACAAGGCTGTTGTACAACTCTTCAAATTTTGGATGAAGGGTGAAAAACTGTTCTCCTTTAATATTCCAGTGAGAACCTCTTGTGTTCTGATAAAATACAGAATAGTTGGCTAAAAGTGCATTTAATTTTTCTGAGATCTTTTTACAATCGGCTTCTTTAAGGCCAATGATACTAGCATTTTTCATATGTATATATTTATTTTTAAGGTCAGATACAATCACCGGCTTCAGTTGAGCAGACGTGAAGTTCTATTAAGGTGACAGATGTGTTTGTCATTTTGTATATCCCAAATTTACGAAATATCGTGCCGAACTCCTCTGATTATTAATAGATGATAACTATACGAAAGTTTTTAAAAATAGTTTGGATGTATCAGATGAGATGTTCAGATTCTCTTTATACATGAAGAATTGTGATAGCTATCTTTTATAATGTAAATTTCATAATTATTTAATACTCATTTTTTCAGGGGAGAAATTTCTATTTTTCAGTTCCTTTTCCGCATGTATATTATGCTTCTCTGATTGTCATTGAGAAACGTGTTCTATTTCGGATGTAAGTATTTGATTTTAATTTTTATATAAGTGTTTGCAGATTAAAAAAATATTACTATTTTTGCACCCTAAAATAAAAAGCAATTAAATGCCTACTATTCAACAATTAGTAAGAAAAGGAAGAGCCACGCTTGCCAAGAAGAGCAAATCGGCTGCCCTTGATTCTTGTCCACAAAGACGTGGTGTATGTACGAGAGTATATACAACTACACCTAAGAAACCTAACTCTGCACTTAGAAAAGTAGCAAGGGTAAGACTTTCTAACGGTAAAGAAGTGAATGCCTATATCCCGGGCGAAGGACATAATCTACAGGAGCACTCGATAGTATTGGTTAGAGGCGGAAGGGTGAAAGACCTACCGGGAGTACGTTACCACATCGTAAGAGGTGCATTAGACACAGCTGGTGTAAATGGAAGAACTCAGAGAAGATCTAAGTACGGAGCTAAGAGACCTAAACCAGGACAAGCAGCTGCTGCTCCTGCAAAAGGAAAGAAAAAATAATCATTAAATAAGGTACAAAAGCAATGAGAAAGACAAAAGCGAAAAAAAGACCGTTGTTACCAGATCCGAAATTTAATGATCAATTGGTAACGAGATTCGTAAACAACTTAATGCTTGACGGTAAGAAGTCAATCGCATTCAAAATTTTCTATGATGCATTAGAGATCGTAGAAACTAAAAAAGGAGATAACGAAAAAACTGCACTTGAAATCTGGAAAGATGCACTTACAAATGTAATGCCTCACGTAGAAGTACGTTCTAGAAGAGTAGGTGGAGCTAACTTCCAAATCCCTATGCCAATCAGAGCTGATAGAAAAATTTCTATGGCAATGAAATGGTTAATCAAGTATTCTAAAGCTAGAAATGATAAGTCTATGGCTTTGAAATTAGCTAACGAAGTTGTAGCTGCTTCAAGAGAAGAAGGTGCTGCTTTCAAAAAGAAATCTGATACTCACAAAATGGCGGAAGCTAACAAGGCTTTCTCACACTTCAAATTCTAATCTGAAATGGGAAGAGATCTTAAATTTACAAGAAATATTGGTATCGCTGCTCACATTGATGCAGGTAAGACTACCACTACAGAAAGGATTCTATTCTATACAGGGGTAAACCACAAAATTGGAGAAGTTCACGATGGTGCTTCTACAATGGACTGGATGGAGCAGGAAGCAGAAAGAGGTATTACCATTACTTCTGCAGCTACCACTTGTTCTTGGAACTTTCCAACAGATCAAGGAAAAGCTTTACCTGAAACTAAGCCTTACCACTTCAACATCATTGATACACCGGGACACGTTGACTTCACAGTAGAAGTAAACAGATCTTTAAGAGTATTGGATGGATTGGTATTCTTATTCTCTGCAGTAGATGGAGTAGAGCCTCAGTCTGAAACAAACTGGAGACTTGCTGACAACTACAAAGTTGCTAGAATGGGATTCGTAAACAAAATGGACAGACAAGGTGCTGACTTCCTTAACGTGGTAAACCAGGTTAAAGAAATGTTAGGATCTAACGCAGTTCCAATTGTTTTACCAATCGGTGCTGAAGAAGATTTCAAAGGTGTTGTTGACTTAATTAAAAACAGAGCTATCATCTGGGATGAAGCAGGACAAGGAGCTACTTTCGAAGTAGTGCCAATTCCTGAAGACATGAAAGCTGAAGTTCTAGAATATAGAGAGAAATTAGTAGAAGCTGTGGCTGACTACGATGAGACTTTGATGGAGAAATTCTTCGAAGATCCAGATTCAATCTCTGAAGACGAAATCAACGAAGCTCTTAGAAAAGCTACTATTGATTTATCTATTATCCCAATGACTTGTGGTTCTTCATTCAAGAATAAAGGAGTACAGTTTATGTTGGATGCAGTATGTAAATACTTGCCTTCTCCATTGGATAAAGATGATATCAAAGGTACTGATCCAAGAACTGACGCTGAAATCACAAGAAAACCATCTGTAGATGAGCCTTTCTCTGCATTAGCATTTAAGATTGCTACTGACCCGTTCGTGGGAAGATTAGCATTCTTCAGAGCATACTCTGGAAGATTAGATGCAGGTTCTTATATCTTGAACACTCGTTCAGGAGATAAAGAAAGAATCTCTAGAATCTATCAGATGCACGCTAACAAACAAAACCCAGTAGAATATATTGAAGCTGGTGATATTGGTGCAGCGGTAGGATTCAAGTCTATTAAAACTGGTGATACTATGTGTGACGAGAAAAACCCAATCGTTCTTGAATCGATGGTTTTCCCTGATCCGGTAATTGGTATCGCTGTTGAGCCTAAAACTAAAGCTGACCAGGATAAAATGGGTAACGCTTTAGCTAAATTGGCTGAAGAAGATCCTACGTTTACGGTTAGAACTGACGAAGCTTCTGGACAAACGATTATCTCTGGTATGGGTGAGCTTCACTTGGATATCATCGTAGATCGTATGAAGAGAGAATTCAAAGTTGAAGTTAACCAAGGACAACCTCAGGTAGAATACAAAGAAAACTTAACAAAAGTTGCTCAACACAGAGAAGTTTACAAAAAACAATCTGGTGGTAAAGGTAAATTTGCTGATATTGTATTTGAATTAGGACCTGCTGAAGAAGGTAAAATTGGTTTAGAATTCATCAATGAGATCAAAGGTGGTAACGTTCCTAGAGAATTTGTTCCTGCAATTGAAAAAGGCTTTAAAGCTGCAATGAAGAACGGTCCTTTGGCTGGTTTCGAAGTTGAAGGTATTAAAGTTGTTCTTAAAGACGGATCTTTCCACGCGGTGGATTCTGATGCTCTTTCATTTGAAATGGCTGCTAAATTAGGATTTAAAGAAGCGGGACGTGCTGCTAAGCCAGTAATTATGGAGCCAATTATGAAACTGGAAGTTGTAACTCCGGAAGAATATATGGGTAACATCATTGGTGACCTTAACAAAAGAAGAGGTACTATCAGTGGTCAGGAAGAGAAAAACGGTGCTGTTGTAATCAAAGGTTCTGTTCCACTTTCTGAAATGTTTGGATATGTAACAACTCTAAGAACACTTTCATCAGGAAGAGCTACTTCTTCTATGGAATTAGAGAAATACCAAGCTACTCCACAAAACGTTGCTGAAGAAATCATAGCTAAAGCAAAAGGTTAATTTTTAAATTAAAGAAATGTCACAAAGAATCAGAATAAAACTAAAATCTTACGATTACAACTTGGTAGACAAGTCTGCTGAGAAAATCGTAAAAACGGTAAAGGCTACTGGTGCTGTTGTAAACGGTCCAATTCCATTGCCAACGAATAAGAGAATCTTCACAGTGTTGAGATCTCCGCACGTAAACAAGAAAGCAAGAGAGCAGTTCCAACTTTCAGCTCACAAGAGACTAATGGATATCTACTCTTCTTCTTCTAAAACTGTTGATGCTCTAATGAAATTAGAACTTCCTTCAGGTGTAGACGTTGAAATTAAAGTGTGATAAATGCATACTTTGCAATGATTATACAAATCCGTTCCTTTTTAGGGACGGATTTTTTTATGAATATTATCTTGATAAGTTTGACCAGGACATGAAAAGCAGATTTGATAACTTACAAATCTGCTTTTTTTGCATTGTACTTTCTGTAACCATAAAAAGCCTTAAAGGGATTACCCTTAACGATAGGATTGATTTGTTTTGGGATTGCAAAGGGTCCTTAGCAGAGATTAATGATCTGATATTAATAGTTCTTTTTCAGGTGACATATGTCATTTCCGTTTGTTTATTTAGAATTAATAAAAATAATAATTTTGCCAAAAATTATCAGATGAATAAAGTAGTATCCTTTTCTCTGCTATTATTGGGTGGGGTTCTTGCCAATGCGCAGAAAGTAAATGATTCAGTAAAACACAAGAATATTGACGAAGTAGAAGTTTTTGGTGAAAGAAAAAAACAGCCGCAAGGGTTGGAAGCAATTACAAGATTGCCATTGAAAACCAGAGATCAGATTCAGAGTATTTCTGTGATCTCCCATAAAGCAATTGAAGAACTAGGAGCACTTACAGTCACTGATGTTGCTAAAAATGTACCCGGTGTAACATTGTTCTCAAGCTACGGAGGAGGAAGTGAAAGTATGTCCATCAGAGGGTACCGCGGTGTTCCGGTATTGAAAAATGGTGTTCAGCTTGATTCTGACTTCCGTACTGCCGGAATGATGACAGATATGCAGGGAGTAGAAAGTATTCAGGTGATCAAAGGATCTGCAGCAGTGAGCCAGGGAATCGGAAACGGTCTTGGATCTGCAGGTGGAGTCATCAATGTAGTAACCAAAAGACCTCAGTTTATTGATCAGACTAATGTAGGTTTCCGATATGGAAGCTGGGATTTTTACAGACCTACAGTAGACTTCCAGAGAGTTTTGGATTCTCAGGGGAAAGTTGCTGTAAGATTCAACGGAGCTTATCAGAATAACAATTCATTCAGAAGCCATGTAAAAGGGGAAAGAATTTATGTAAATCCATCAATCGCTTTCCGTCCGGATGATAAAACATACATCAATGTGGAAATGGATTATCTGCATGATAAAAGAACTCCGGATAGAGGAACCATCAATTTGGCTCCGGGAAATGTAGAAGCATTATATCATATGCCAAAAGGGAAGTTCCTTGGATATACTTCGGATTATGCCATCACTGAAGCATACAATTTTTCTACAACGGCTGTCAGACAGCTTAATGATAAACTAAAAGTAAGAGCTGCATTTGTGAATTCTATGAGCAATTCAGATAGCGAAGCATCATCAGTTTCATTGCCAACAGGAGGCACAGATTATAATATCAGACAACGCACCATTGGTAAGTCAGAATCATTGGATATCAACAGAGTTTTACAGTTGGATTTCATTGGTGAGAAAGTAAAAACAGGAATCATTAATCATACTTTTCAGGTTGGTTTTGACTGGAGAGAAACAGAAACATCTTCCGTTACTTATGAAGCCTATAAAAACTCCATTGCCCCTGAAAATTTAATTACAGCAAGGCCAACAGAAATTGGTGGTGTGAAATATGCAGCCAATCCGCTTGATATATTTGACGTAGTAAACGGATCTATTTCTAACGCACTCCCGGCAAATGTTGTTTATAAAAGCCTTGGACGTTCCAATTCTGTATTGACTCCAAGCATCGGAGCAATGGCTCAGGATGTGATGTCAATAGGTAAATATGTAAAAGCTCATCTGGGAATCAGATACAGCAGACTAAATGGTTCTGCCAATGAATCTGTAGATACATGGAATCCTAATTTTGGGTTGATCATTTCTCCCATTGAAAATATTAATGTTTTCGGATCTTATACCACAACTACTTCATTGAGATCTTCTAATAATATTCTTCAGGCTGGAGGATTGGTAGGTCCATCACATACAAAACAATGGGAAGCGGGAATTAAGTCAGACTGGTTTAATGAACGTTTAAGATTCAATGTTACCTGGTTTGATATTAATACAGATAACCTGTCATTCCAGATTTTGGATGCTAACTATAATCCCATTAAAGATGCCAATAAAAATATCCTTTACGGATTAGCAGGTAATCTGAGAAGAAAAGGAGTAGAGGTAGAACTTATCGGAAGAATTTTGCCAAACCTTCAGGTGATGTCAGGATGGGCTTACCTTGATGCACAATATCAGGACAGTCCGGCATATATCAATGGTTCAAGACCAATGAATGCTCCCAAACATACAGCCAATGCATGGTTGAATTATAAATTTAACAAGGGTCTATTAGACAGATTAGATGTAGGGGCAGGAATCTACTATGTGGGACAGCGCCCGGTAGACGAATGGACTCAGAAAACATTCAGTGCAGGTCACATCAACAGTGTAAAACCTGGAGATCAGCCTTTCGATATGCCAGAATATACTACGGTAGATGCTCAGGTAGGATATTCCCTGAAAAACGGAATGGGAGTAAGAGTATTCTTTAATAATATTTTTGATAGTGTAGGATACAGCTCTTATTTCAGAGGAGGATATATTGACCAAATTCAGCCTAGAAACTTTGCTGTACAGGTAAACTATAAATTCTAATCAACAAAATCATTCAATATGAAAAGTATCAAAACAGTATTCTTAGCATTGGCTCTTGGTGCAGCGGCTGTGTCATGTTCCGGAGACAAAAAGAAAGGAATAGATTACAATCAGTTTAAAACAGAAGTGAAACTTACTGCTGAACAGGAAAAAAACTTTAATGAAATTACTGCAAAATATCAGCAGCTTCAGGAGCAGAATTTCCAGGCAGCAAAAGCTCAGGGCGGTAATATGGACCGCGTAGCTTTAGGAATAAAAAATGAAGAACTGAGAGCTCAGCAGTCTATTGAAATGGCTACCGTTTTGGATGCTCCTCAGATGGAAAAGTTCAATAAGTTTGTGGACGAAAATTCCAGAAAAAGACCGAGATATGATAATGCACTGTTAGAGAAAATCAAAACGGAAGCACAGCTTTCTGAAGATGAGTTCAAAGTAGTAAATGCAGCGAATGATGCTTTTGAAAAAGCATTTAATGATGCTCATGATGTGTATCACGGGAATAACGATTTGGCCAAAGAATACTGGGAGAAATTTGATACCCAAAGAAAGGCTGCAATTCAGAAAGCACTAAGCCCTGAACATTATACGAAGTTTGAAGAAATCGTAAAAGAAATTCAGTTCAAAGGAAGAAAATAAACGATATTGATACCAGTGAGGGCTGGAAGCAGAAGAAGGAGATGGATATGATATTGGGCTAAAAGTTCTTACTACTTTTAAGAAAACTTATTCAATTTGGTGAAAGTAGATTAAAGTTAGATCAGTAATCTTTTAAACTCAAATAACTGCCATCAAAAGCTTCATGCTTCCTTGCCCGAATTTGTATTAACTTTTTTTAATTTATTCATATCAATTTTAATTTAAGACATTAAGACGGTAATACCGTCTTAATGTTTTTGCTGTTAAACAATGAGAGTATTACTTAAAAGCCTTTACAGGAAAAGAAGAAAAAACGAATCAGTTACAAAATACCTGATGTGGATTACTCATCTCTGGCTGGGACTTTTATCAAGTAGTATTGTTTTTGTGATGTGTCTTACCGGTTGTCTTTATGCTTTCAAAAATCAAATTATTGATTTTAGCAACAGGGATAAGGTGTACATCAGCCCGAGTTCTGAAAAAGCGATGAATCCAGATCTGATTCAGGCAGAATTATTAAAGCAGAATAAAGAACTTACTTCCCTGATGATTCCGGACGATAAAGGAAATAGCTATATGATTGGTTACCGTGAAAATAATTTGGACAAAAGTACTTATTATAACCAATATACAGGAGAGGTACTGGGACAGCCCGATGTTGGTTCCGGTAGATTCTTTGAAATTGTTCTGGATCTTCACAGAAATCTGATGATGGGAAATATAGGAAGACAGATTGTAGGAGCTTCGGTTCTTATGTTTTGTATTCTGCTGATTTCAGGATTGATTCTCTGGCTCCCGAAGAAACTGAAGTTTTTGAAACAAGGCCTGACTTTCATGTTCAAAGCAAAATTTCAAAGAGTTAATTATGATCTGCACAATACATTGGGTTTTTATACCTTCCTGATGCTGTTCTTTATTGCTGTTACCGGATTATATGTGACTTATCCGTGGGTGAAGAATACTCTTATCATAAGTCTGGGAGGATCATCAATAGATAATATTTCAAAAGAAAAAGACAGTGGAGATGATGCTTTCGGAGGGCTGCTGGAAGATATGCTTCAGAAACAGGACGAAAAGAAAAACCTGAAAGAAGTCACTTCCGCTTCTGTGGATAAGATTTTGAAGCTGGCAGACCATCAGCTTCCTTACCCTGCTGTTACAAGTATAGAGCTTCCTAATGAAGAAAATCCGCGATATGTTGTTATCAAAATCAACAGACAAAACTTTCTGGGAATGATGTTCCCGGATGAAGTAACATTTGATAAAACCGGAGCATTCAAAACGAAAGAACTGTTTTCGGACAAACCTTTGAACAAAAAGTTTACAGCTTTGGCAAAACCATTACATACAGGAGAGATCATGGGGCTGCCAAGTATTATTCTTTACTTTATAGCCTCTCTTATCGGTTGTTCATTACCGGTGACAGGGTTTCTGATCTGGTGGCATAGATTCAGGAAAATGAAATAAGAGAATGGAGTTTAAAACGGTCGTAAATATTTAGATACCTCATATTCATTATCTTTTCCTTGTTTTCAGATTAATTTTTATACATTTATTATTCTAAAACAGAGGATATGGGTCATAAAGGTCAACATTTTTTTGAAAAATTTTCAAACGGGGCTGTAAAATTTACCGGGAGTCCGTCTGCTTTTATCGGAGCTTTCCTTATAGTGGTGATATGGGCGGTTTCCGGTCCTCTTTTTGACTTCTCTGAAACCTGGCAGCTGGTGATCAATACAGGAACGACAATCATTACCTTTCTGATGGTATTCCTGATTCAGAAAGCTCAAAATAAAGATTCAAAAGCAATACAGATCAAGCTGAATGAACTTTTAGCCGCTCACGAAAAAGCCAGTAACCGGATTGTAGATATTGAAGATCTTACAGAGGAAGAACTTGATCAGCTTCATATCTATTATGAAAAACTGGGGCAGCTTGCCAAAAAAGATACAGATATCCATATGTCTCATTCCATTGACGTTGCACAGATAAATCATGATTATAAGTATGAGTTTTTTAAAAGAAGACATGAAGAATGGATGCAGAAGAAGGAACAAAAAAAATAAATGGACTTTTGATTTAAAAAATTCTTTAAACTTTATAACTTGTGTTTTGTTAAGACATGGCTGAGTAAAAGATAAAAATAAAAACCTCTGAGTTATCAGAGGTTTTTTTATGGTTTGTATTATCTCATAAAATAGCTGAAATAGCTACAGCTTCCCATCAGGTTCTTCGTTGTTTCAGTATCAGAATACTGAGCTTTCAACTGAGCAAAATAGGTTCTGTATTTCTGGTTTTTAAGATTGTCCATTTCCTTTTGGCGGGCATCTTCTTTTTCAGACCACTTAGGATCAGAATAATCAAAATCTTTTGGAGCCTTCGCTTCATACTGATAATATTTACCCTGTTCAGCACTTGCCATCTGGAATAAGATTCTTGCTTTTTCTTCCTTATTGTTGGAAAGTTTAAGTGCCTTTTGATAATAGCTGATTGATAGATCAAAATTATCAGGTTCAATATAAGAAGTGTCCAGGAAGTTTTTATAATAATACTTGTAAGGATTCTTTCTATCAGTATTCCAGAAGTCATATTTGCCTCCGTTGCTGTTGTCAATATCCATTACAAATAATTGACGATAGTATCCTAAAATAGAGGTGTTGTACAATAGGTTTCCAATAAGCTGGTTGGCTTTTGCGGCTTTTTCATCTGTTCCGTTTCCTATCTTTTTAAGTTGAATCAATGCATCTGCTAATTCAAGTTTGTCCATACTGGTTTTAATGAAAGGGAAATCGGTATAGCTCTCAGCTTTCATGCTTTCCGCATCCGGACTTCCAAAGCTTTCCCAAACATTATGCCCGAATACAAGATCTGAAATATTTTTAAATCCATCGTATTCAGTAGGAGCATATTGTTTGGTTGTAATGGTCTGTCCATTCTTTTCTGTCCATTCATAATTCTGTCTTGGGATACCGGCAAAGCTTTTTGCTTTTTCATAATAAGATTTCGCCTTTTCAAAATCGGCAAGTCTCATTGCTCTGTCTCCATAAATGGTATTGAAGAATGCATCGATATTACCTACGCTGTCCATGTTTTTGGCAATAATCTGCTGTTCAAACTGAGTTTTATTAGGCTTTCTGTAGAATTCTTCCACACTTTTCACAAGAGCTGAGTTCGGATTGTACTGAAGATCCGAAAGCTTATTGTTCATCAGGAATGATTTTCCGTCTTCACCCTGAAGGAAATAACGGTTTGCCATAACATCCTTAAGGAAATCAGCAGTAGACGGCACTTCACCATAATAATCAAAATTATCTGTAGTGGCTGTGTCTTTCTCTACCTTTTTTTCTACGAAATACTCAGCATAATCTTTCATCAGGTGATCTTCATAGGCAGCGTCAATCCTTGGCTGGGAAACAATGTCATTCAGAACTTTCATTCTTTTGATCTCTTCCAGATATTCAGGGTTTGTTGTTTTAATATCTTCCAGGATTTCTGTGCTTCCCTTGTAATCTTTTTTCAGGAATTTAAGATAAGCATCTGCGATCTGCCAATATTCATCCTTAGACTTTTCTTTGGTTTTGTCGGTGAATTTTTGAAGATCGTCAAGATAGTCCTTCATCTTATCATCATAGCCATAGCCGGAAGTCGTATAGAATGGAATCCTGTTTGGATTGTCCAGCAATTCATCATCGCTTTGATCCGTTTTCTTTCCATCAGCAGACTCTTTAGATTTTGACCCTCCGAACAGGTTTTTAAAGAATCTTACAATTTTTTGCCAGAAAGAAAGCTTTTCCTCTTTTACTTCAGCTGTAGTAGTGGCTTTAGTATCTTTTGAAGTAGTATTGTTATCAGCTTTTCCTCTTTGTACATAGGGATTGTTGGCTGCATCAGAAGTGTAATAATAAGTAGGCAGATAGCTTCTTTCCAGTTCATTGATGCTTCTCGCAGCCATTACCTTCAGGATCTCAGAATCAGGATTGATCTCATACATCTTTTCCATAGTAGGAATAGGATTGTTGAAATCTTCATATCCTAAAAGAAAATAAGCCATATTCTTTTCTTCGTTGGTATTGGCTCTTTTCATGATATTGCTGAAAGATGCCGTATCAGAAAGTTTCATAGAAACAAATGCAGATTCCTTGCGGTCTTTGCTGTTCATGAAGACCTGAAAGAAATTCCAGTTGGCATCACTGTTCATCTCCAATCCTCTTTGTGCTCCCCCCAGCTGATCCAGAGACATGAAATAAACTGATCCTTTCAGTTTAATCGGGGCAACATAGGTTTTAAAAGCCTGCACCGCAGAATCATAATTTCTGGTATAATGATTCAGACGTACCAGCTGATATCCGTAACGCTGTTTGATTTCTGGGTTTCTCGCAGCATTGTACAAAGACGTTAAAGCAGCAATGGTTTTATCATAATCAAGAGCTGTAGCATTTTTTCTGTTGGCATCTCTGTCGTAATAAAATGAATTCTCATTTTCAACATAATTGATGCTCATGTAAGGTTCCAGATACTTGGCTTCAATCAAATAATCAAGGCCTTCCTTATATTTCTGGTAGAATCCTGTTCCCAGCTTTTGTAGAAGAGGATTTGTCGGGTTTCCATTCTTTAAGGCATTCAGGTCGCTCATACTCACTTTATATACCAGATTCTGAGTTTCGGTATAGCTAAGCTGATTGTTAAAGAACTTTTTCCATGTTTCAATATTATCATCAGGAATCAATGCAGGATTGTATCCCCCATAAAATCTGCTTGAATAATTGTGCAGAAAAGGGAGGTAAGCCTTATCCTTGATAATGCTTTGCGTAAAAAGGTTGAAGTAATCATAATCAGGATCTGACCATGCACAGGCGTCAGATTTTGTATAGAAAAGTGATACAACCGCAAGTGAAAGAATATACTTTTTCATAGGGTTCGTAGTGTTTTTTTAGTTTTATATAATAGTTTATGGTTGGTTTGACAGGTGGTGTGCCTCTATCTCTGTGAGATTAAAATTTCCGATCTAACACAAATTTACTATCTAATTGATAATAAATAATATTAAAATGTGGTATTTTTTTCTCTAAAAAAGTAATAACCTCTTCAAGTTGTTCTTCAGAGATTTCTTCTGCCTTTATTTTGAAACCTTTGTTTAAATAACTTCCAAAGTAGAATCCATCTTTCAGAACCTGAATTTCATGGTCGGATATCTTCTTAAAATTTGGATTTTTCAGGTCTCTTTTGGATAAAGCATTGATCAATTTATGTTTACCTAAATGATTGGTGACAATTCCCCATGAATAAATTGGAAGTGCTACTTCAATTTTTTTCATAGGGTAGTCTTCCATTTTTGAAAGATAACTTTTTAGGATGTTTACATCCAGAATCGAGTTTTTGTCAGATTTTTCCAATGGTGATGAAGTGGAGTAGCACATCAGATATACTTTTCCCACAGGAGGAATTCCGGTCTGCTTTTTATCTTTCACCTGGTGAAGACGGAGTGTGCAGGTGACTTCTTTCCCGGAGATCTTTTTGAGCTCTTTCAGAAATTTAAAATAATCATTTCGTGTTCCGGCCGTCCAGTCACAGTCGATCTGAATTTCACTGTTTGTTTTCAGCTGATATTCTTCCGTTTTCTTTTGAATTAAAAGATGAATACTTTCCGCAAGAAACCTGATCTCTTCTGCGGAAATACTCAGGAATGTCTGATTGGTAATGAAAACCGTTGGGACTATCTGTTTATTTGTCTGAAAACTCTTGTCTTTTGTGATGACAGCCACCGGCTGAAATTTTCCGTTCACTTTATCTACATCAAAAAATCTGGTATATAAGTAAGGAACGGTTGCCTGGTCTAAGGTTTTCTTTTCTTCGCGGTCCAGCTTTAGATTGGTTTTCCAATAATAAAATGTGTAAGGATGATTCTCTTTCCTGTTGCATGATACAACGAGAAAAAGAAGAAATAGAAGTAAAATTTTAATTTTTTTCATTGGTATAAATCGCTCTTGCCATCAGAATTCATTTCAGTCATATCAGAAACAGAGCAGCTACAAAATATAAAATGCTGATGCACAGAATCACTGGGCTGAAAATAATTTTCGTCAATTATTTTTTCAAAAATAAAGATATTTAGGGAGAATATAAACCGTAAAATCCCGGTGATTGGTTATTGATTGGGGAATTTTATAATTTGAAGGATGGTTTCCCAAAATATGAAAACCACCCCAAATAAGGAGTGGCTTTCCATATATTATTTTACTGCTTATACAATTCACTTTCACACTTACAGGTTTCTTTGTCGATACTCTCCCTGGAAGAGCAGCAGCCATCAAGATGTAAGATGTTTCCCTTTTCATCGGTAAGGTAAATTTTATCTTTGTCAAATTTTACCAAAAAAGTCTCTTCGTATTTCTTGAAAACTACTTTCATTACTTTATTTGGAGCATATTTTCCGGCATTTACTTCCTCTTTTGTTTCTTCTCCGTCAGCCTGATTTATTTGAACATATCCAAAATGAACGTCACCATTCTTTTTAATATCCATATAGTAGTGAGGAGTACCGGTACCGCTATATCCTTTCATAATATCAAAACTTCTGTGTCCTGTAAAAGGAAGCTTTACTTCTTGAGCCAATGTAAAAATACTGATACACAGAATGAGTAAACTGAAAATCTTTTTCATATTTTTTTTTTTCAAAAATAAATATATTTAATCAATAATAGATACCGTAAAAACCCGGTTATTAAGCGCATTGAAATTTCTATAATTCGACAGGGTGGCTTCTCAACATAACTATAAAAAACCACCCGCAAAGGAGTGGCTTTTATAATTTAGTTAAATTCAGATTAAAAAACGGTTGCTGCAAGCTGGATTCTGGCATATTTGTTAGACGGATTCCACATGGCCATCATTGATACAGGAAGACTGTAGTGATCTGTGATCTTAACCACTTTTCCTGCTTTTACACCTACATTTACAATATCGAAGCTGTTTTTGCCGTTACCATACAAAAAGGTTTTGTCATTAAGGGCAAATCCGGCTCCTACAAAAGCATCCAGGTTTACTTTCTGACCACTGATGACAGGATAACTTGCCTGAACATACGTAGAGTATCTGTTTTTCTTATAACTTCCGTCAGCTTCCAGAATGACTTCTCCCGCATTGGCTCCTCCATACAGCATAATGTCAGCTTCAATATTGATCGGAAAAGAAGGCCCGAAAGTATAATTTGTTCTTAAATCAATAATATGGGCTGTTCTTCTCTGTGAATAGCTGAAGATATCATCAGCGGCCACTGCAGTATTGATATTTCTGGAGTTATAAAGATCCCATAATCCAATATAAAAACGCCTGTCAGAATACTGGACATAGTAATTGATCTCCTTATAATGGGTATTGTCTTTGTCATCCGCTAATGCAGAAGCTCCCCATATTCCCACTTTCCATTTCTTATCCGCATCCAAAGCATATGAAAGGTTTCCCATCACAACAGGTTTGTCTGTAATAATAAGCCCTCTCCATAAGTGATTGTTCTGAATATTGGCTGTAAAATCAAGCCTTCCTTCTTTGGTTTCCTTGGCTTCACCATTTTCCTGTGAAAATAATCTTCCTGTGCCTATAGCAAGAAGAAAGATTCCCTTTAAGATTTTTTTCATCATTTGTTTTATTTTAAAAATCCATATATAACTGCTGCGATAATAGCTCCTGTAATTGGGCCTATAACAGGAATCCAGGCATATCCCCAATCACTGCTTCCTTTTACAGGTAAGATGGCGTGCATGATTCTTGGGGCAAGATCTCTCGCGGGGTTGATCGCGTATCCTGTGGTTCCACCAAGAGATAAACCTATTACCCATACAAGAAAGGTAACGGGAATAGCCCCTACAGTACCTAATCCTACTTTTGCGGTTGGATCTGCCTGTAAAGAAATACTTGGGTCAGAAAAATGAAAAATAACAAACACCAGAACAAATGTTCCAATAATCTCACTGATCAGATTAGAAGATGTTTTCCTGATAGCCGGACCAGTACTGAAGCAGGCCAGTTTAGCCCCTTCATCTTCTGTAATCGCAAAATGATCTTTGTGGAACAGCCATACTAAAAATGCACCCAGCATTCCTCCTATCATTTGAGCTGCGATATAGGACGGAACAAGGTCCCAGGAAAATTTTCCTGCGATAGCCAGACCAATGGTTACAGCTGGATTCAGGTGGGCACCACTTATTGGCCCTGCAACAGTTACCCCCACAAAAACGGCTAGTGCCCATGCGGTTGTAATAACAATCCATCCGGAATTATTTCCTTTCGTATCTTTCAAGACAACATTGGCTACAACACCGTTGCCTAATAATATAAGAAGCATCGTCCCGATAACTTCTGCGATAAATGGGGTCATATAAGTTTTTTTTGATAAGTAAATTAATCTTCTATCCAGCTTTGAGAACGTGATACAGCTCTTCTCCATGAGTGTACCATTTTATCAACATGTTCTTTTTCCAACTGAGGATGGAAATCTTTATCAACAATCCATTGAGACTGAATTTCAGCTACATCTTTCCAGTATCCTACAGCAAGGCCGGCAAGGTAGGCTGCTCCTAATGCTGTTGTTTCAAGTGTTTTAGGGCGTATGATTTTAAAGCCGAAGAGGTCAGACTGTATCTGCATCAGAAGATCACTTGCAGAGGCACCACCGTCTACTCTTAATTCAAGGCTTGCCCTTCCGGAATCTGCTTCCATGGCTTTTACAATATCATAAACCTGAAATGCAATTCCTTCCAGTGTTGCTCTGGCGATATGTCCGTCAGTAGTACCGCGGGTGATTCCTACAATAGTTCCACGGGCATACTGGTCCCAATGAGGAGCACCAAGCCCTGTTAATGCAGGAACGAAATAAACACCGCCATTATCTTCTACAGATGCAGCCAGTTCGTTCACCTGATCAGAAGAATGAATAATTTTAAGGCCATCTCTCAGCCATTGAATAGCCGCGCCTCCTACAAATACGCTTCCTTCGAGTGCATAGTTCACCTCTCCATTGATTTTCCAGGCTACTGTAGTAAGAAGATTGTTTTTAGAAGAAACTGCTTCAGTTCCTGTATTCATCAACAAGAAACATCCTGTTCCATAGGTATTTTTTACCATTCCCGGAGTGGTACACATTTGCCCGAATAAAGCGGCTTGTTGGTCACCTGCAATTCCGGCAATCGGGATTTTGGTAGAGAAGAGAGTAGTGGCAGTTTCGCCATATATTTCACTGCTTTGTTTTACTGCGGGAAGAATAGCTTTCGGAATGTTGAATAATTCTAATAAATCATTATCCCATTCTAAGGTATGGATGTTGAGAAGCATTGTTCTGCTGGCATTGGAAACGTCCGTGATAAACATTTTTCCGCGGGTAAGTTTCCAGACAAGCCAGGTATCAACAGTTCCGAAACATAATTTTCCTTCTTCCGCCTTTTGTCTGGCTCCTTCTACATTATCAAGAATCCATTTTAGTTTGGTCGCTGAAAAGTAAGCATCCAGAACAAGTCCTGTTTTTTCTTTGATCATTTCCGCGTGTCCTTGTTCTTTCAGTTCATCACAGTATTTTGAGGTTCTGCGATCTTGCCATACGATAGCATTGTAAATGGGTTCCCCGGTTTCTTTGTCCCAAACGATTGTAGTTTCACGTTGATTTGTAATACCGATCGCAGCAACTTCCAGTCCGGAGATACCTGCTTTCGCTATACTTTCTGCAGCTACAGAGATTTGTGATGACCAGATTTCGTTGGGATCGTGCTCTACCCAGCCTGGGGTAGGGAATATCTGTTCGAAATCTTTTTGCGATACATATTTGATTTCTCCACTGTGATTGAAGAGAATCGCTCTGGAGGACGTTGTCCCCTGGTCTAGAGCGAGAATTAGTTTTTCATTCATGTATATAATGCTAATTTAGGTTGATAACTTTAGGTGAATAAGGCGTTAATAAATACCCTCTTGCTAATTCTATGAATTCATTTTCCTGTTGCTGAGCCCATTCTTCAGAATATCCTTTTTCTTCAGCAATGATTCTTGCTACGTTATGAGCAGTGTCAATAGCAGCTCTTGCATCAAGGAACAGTAAACGTACTCTTCTTGCCAGGATGTCCTCAATGGTTTCTGCCATCTCCGTTCTTACAGCCCATACTATCTCTGCTACAGTGAAAGGGTGATCAGGGTGAATTTTTTGAGCATAGCGGGGATTGCTTTCCTGTAATGCTTTTATGGCTGGAATATCAGATCCGTAAACGTATAGGTGATTTGTTCTGTCTACCTGCTCTGGTTTCATGTTTCCATGGATGGAAAGGTGCTCGGTTTTAGATGGGTTATTTCCCAACCTGTGAATTTTCATGGCTTCATCTATGGTATCTTCTGCCATTTTACGATAGGTAGTCCATTTTCCTCCGATGATAGAAACCAATCCTGTTTCTGAAGTAATAACTTTGTGGCTTCGGGAAACCTCTTTTGTACTTTTGCTGCCATCTTTAGGAGCGGCAAGAGGTCGTAGTCCTGCAAAAACAGATTTTACGTCTTCACGAGTGGGTTTTTTAGCTAAATATTGTCTTGCTGTATTTAAAACAAAGCTAATCTCTTCTTCCAGCGCACGAGGTTCAAAGCTTTCATCCTTTAAAAGAGTGTCAGTAGTTCCTACTAAAGCTCTGTCATGCCATGGAACAACAAACAAAACCCTTCCGTCTGAAGTTTTAGGAATCATGATCGCATCGTCACTTTTCAGGAAAGACTTGTCTAATACAAGGTGAATTCCCTGGCTTGGCACAACGAGTTTACCATGCTTAGGATTGTTCATATTAAGGATGTCGTTCGTAAAGACACCGGTTGCGTTGATGACCACCTTACCATGAATCTGATATTGCTGTTTAGAAAACTGATCTTCTGCAACCACACCGATTACTTTATCAGAAGCATCTTTCAAAAGATTGACTACTTTTACATAATTAACCGCACTTCCGCCTTTTTCAATAATAGTTTGGGTAAGGTTGATCGCAAGTCTGGCATCGTCAAATTGTCCGTCCTGGTAAACAACACCACTCATCAAGTGATTTTGTTCAATAGTCGGAAGCTTTTCAACGGTTTTTGATTTGCTGATGTATCTCGTTTTACCCAGACTCAGTTTTCCGGCAAGAAAATCATAAATGGACAGTCCTATTTTATAGTAGATTCCTCCCCACCATGTGTAATTTGGAATAATGAAAGACTGATTTTTTACGATATGTGCTGCATTTTTTGCTAAGAGTCCTCTTTCCTTTAATGCTTCTTTTACCAATCCGACATCTCCCTGGGCAAGATATCTAACTCCACCGTGTACCAGTTTGGTACTTCTGCTGGATGTTGCTTTTGCAAAGTCATGAGATTCAAGTAATAAAGTTTTGAATCCTCTGCTTACTGCATCTAATGCCGAACCTAAACCACTGGCTCCTCCTCCTATGACAATAAAGTCCCATTCTTTTACTTGGGTTAACTTACTGAGTTCTTCGTTTCGTTTCATAAATGTTTCGTTTATGTTTCGTTTTCAAATATATAAATTAAAAATGAAAGCAAAAAGAAAATAAATGAAATTTTAAGATGTGGAAAAAAATCGGTATTTTTGATGAAACGAATAAAATGGAAAAGCTACTACCAAGGCAGGATGAAATACTGAAAGAGCTTGACGAGAAAGGACATGTGCTTGTACAGGATCTGTGTGAGAAGCTCAATGTTTCTTCGGTTACGATCCGAAAGGATCTGAACTATCTCGAAAGTCTGGGGCTTCTTTTCAGAAATCATGGAGGGGCAAGTAAGCAGGTAAGATATGCTTATGAAAAAAATGTTGGAGAAAAAGAAAGTATCAATGTAGAAGCCAAACAGGCTATTGCAAAAGCTGCTTTGTCATTGATTCAGGAAAATGACTGTATTATATTAGCTTCCGGGACAACGATGCATTATCTTGCCAGGATGCTGGTGAACTTTGGGCCGCTTACGGTACTCACATCTTCTTTGAGGGTGGCAATTGAACTTTGCAATAATCCTAATATTAATATTATACAGCTGGGTGGAGAAGTACGAAAAAGCTCTACTTCTATAGTAGGATCTATTTCTGAAGGAATTCTAAAACAGTTTTCCTGCAATAAACTTTTTCTGGGAGTAGACGGTATTGACCCGGAGTTTGGGATTAGTACTTCCAATGCTGCGGAAGCTCACCTGAATCAGATTATGATGGAATGTGCTGATCAAACTGTAATTCTTGCAGATTCCTCCAAACTAAATAAAAAAGGATTTGGAAAGATTGCGGCATTGGATCAGGTGGATTATCTGATTACTGATAACGGAATTTGTGCTGAAGATAGAGCTGGGCTGGAAGAAGTTGGGGTAAAAGTGATGGCTCAATAAGGTCTTCATCTTGATTTCTTTTTAAAAATCAAAATAAATCTTTGGGAAATCTCCTCTGAATTTTTTCAAAATCACCTAATCGATTAAAAATCAAAATATTTTACCTGAAATATTTGTCAGTTATAAAATTATTCATAAATTTGCACACTCATTTTAGGAGCGTAGTATGCCTATATCAAAAGTAGAAATTACTTCAGACTTCCCAAAAATGGTGATAAATAAAGGATAAATTTTATTATAATATAAACAATGTCAGGTATTATTGGTAAAAAAATCGGTATGACGTCTTTGTTTAACGAAGAAGGAAAAAACATTCCTTGTACAGTTATTCAAGCTGGTCCATGCTCGATTTTACAGGTCAGAACCTTAGAAAAAGACGGTTATACAGCTGTTCAATTAGGTTTCGATGACAAGAGTGAGAAGAACGTTGGTAAAGCGTTAGCTGGTCATTTTAAAAAGGCTGGTTCTACTCCTAAAGCTAAATTAGTAGAATTCCATGATGGATTTACTGAAGCAAAAGTAGGAGAAGTAGTAAGTGTTGATCTATTCATCGAAGGTGAGTATGTAGATGTAACAGGAACTTCAAAAGGTAAAGGCTTCCAGGGTGTTGTTAAAAGACACGGATTTGGAGGTGTAATGCAGGCAACTCATGGTCAGCACAACAGACTTAGAGCTCCAGGTTCTATCGGTGCTGGTTCAGACCCTTCAAGAGTATTCAAAGGGATGAGAATGGCTGGAAGAATGGGAGGTGAGCAGGTAACTGTTCAAAACCTTCAAGTGTTAAAAGTTGATCAAGAACAAAATCTTTTAGTAGTAAAAGGTGCTGTTCCGGGAGCTAAAAATTCTTATGTAATTATCAGAAAATGGAACTAGTAGTATTAAATACATCAGGAAAAGAGACCGGAAGAAAAGTAACTCTAGACGAAACAGTATTCGGAATTGAGCCAAATCAGCACGCGGTTTACTTAGAAGTTAAACAGTATCTTGCTGCACAAAGACAAGGTACTCATAAATCGAAAGAAAGAAGCGAAATTACTGCTTCTACTAAAAAGCTTAAGAAGCAAAAAGGATCTGGATCTGCTAGATACGGGGATATCAAATCTCCAACTTTCAGAGGTGGAGGTAGAGTATTCGGACCAAAACCAAGAGACTACAGATTCAAATTGAACAAAGCTCTTAAGAGATTAGCTAAAAAATCTGTTTTATCTCAAAAAATGAGAGACAACAGCATTAAAGTTTTAGAAGATGTGAGCCTTGCTGCTCCTAAGACTAAAGATTTCATCAATGTATTGAATGCATTGGAACTTAACGGTAAAAAATCTTTATTCGTTCTTCCTGAAGCTAACAAGAATGTATATTTATCTTCAAGAAACTTACCTAAAACTAAAGTAATGAACTTCAACGAGATCAGTTCTTACGATTTAGTAAATGCAGGTGAAATTATTTTCTTCGAAGGTGCAGTTGAAAAATTCCAGGAAAATTTAAAGAAATAAGTCATGTCTATTATTATTAAACCAGTTATTTCAGAAAAGGCTAATTACCTTACAGATTTAAGAGGTTCTTATTCTTTCTTAGTTGATCCTAAGGCGAATAAAATCCAGATAAAAAAAGCTGTTGAAGCAGCTTACGGTGTAAAAGTAGCAGACGTTAACACAATGATTTATGCTCCGAAGGTTTCTTCAAAGTACACTAAAAAAGGTCTTCAAGTAGGAAAGACAAACAAATTGAAAAAAGCGGTAATCAAACTTGCTGAAGGTGAGGTTATCGATATTTTTGCTGTAAATTAATTATTAATTATAAATAATAGTAATGTCTGTTAGAAAATTAAAACCTATCACCCCGGGACAGAGATTCAGAATTGTAAACAATTTTGAGGAAATTACTACCAACAAACCAGAGAAGTCTCTAACAGTTGGTATTAAAAAGTCAGGTGGACGTAACCAAACAGGTAAAATGACCATGCGTTACACCGGAGGTGGACACAAAAAGAAATACAGAATTATTGACTTCAAAAGAAACAAAGCAAATGTTGAAGCAACTGTAAAATCTGTAGAATACGATCCAAACAGAACTGCATTTATCGCTTTATTAGAGTACGCAGACGGAGAGAAGAGATATATCATCGCTCCAAACGGTATCAAAGTTGATCAGAAAGTAGTTTCAGGAGAAAGCGTTGAACCAAACGTAGGTAACGCAATGAAATTGAAAAACATTCCATTGGGTACTGTAATCTCTTGTGTTGAAATGAAGCCTGGTCAAGGTGCAATTTTAGCAAGAAGTGCTGGTTCTTCAGCTCAATTAACTTCTAGAGATGGTAAATATGCAATCATCAAGTTGCCTTCAGGAGAATCAAGAATGATCCTTACTGAATGTATGGCAATGATTGGTTCAGTTTCCAACTCAGATCACCAATTAACTGTATCAGGTAAGGCTGGTAGAAGCAGATGGTTAGGTAGAAGACCAAGAACAAGAGCGGTTGTAATGAACCCAGTAGATCACCCAATGGGTGGTGGTGAAGGACGTTCTTCTGGAGGTCACCCAAGATCTAGAAACGGTATGCCGTCTAAAGGTTACAAAACTAGAAAGAAAAACAAAGTGTCTAACCGTTACATCGTATCTAAAAGAAAATAATTATGGCAAGATCACTTAAGAAAGGACCGTTCATTCATCATACTTTAGATAAGAAGGTTCAGGCAAATATAGAAGCTAACAAAAAAACTGTTATCAAAACTTGGTCTAGAGCATCGATGATCTCTCCGGACTTCGTAGGACAAACTATTGCTGTACACAACGGGAAATCTTTTATCCCTGTTTACGTTACAGAAAACATGGTTGGTCACAAGTTAGGCGAATTTTCTCCAACAAGATCTTTCAGAGGTCATGGTGGTAACAAAAATAAAGGAAGCAGATAATCATGGGATCAAGAAAACAAGATAGTTCAATCGCAAGAAAAGAAGCTAACAAAGACGTTGTAAAAGCTTCATTAAATAATTGCCCGTCTTCTCCAAGAAAAATGAGATTAGTTGCTGATATCATTAGAGGAGAGCAGGTAGACAAAGCACTTTATATCCTAAAATATTCTAAGAAGGATGCTTCTAACAAGTTAGAAAAATTACTTCTTTCTGCTATGGCAAACTGGCAGACTAAAAACGAAGGTGCTGATATTGAAGAGGCAAACCTTATCGTTAAAGAAATCTTCGTGGATAGTGCAAGACAATTGAAGAGACTAAGACCAGCTCCACAAGGTAGAGGGTATAGAATCAGAAAAAGATCTAACCACGTTACATTAATCTTAGGTAACAAAGAAAATTAATCAAGGTATGGGACAGAAGACAAATCCAATTGGTAATAGATTAGGTATCATCAGAGGATGGGATTCTAACTGGTTTGGTGGAAACGATTATGGAGACAGAATCGCTGAAGACTACAAAATCAGAAGATACCTTGAGGCTAGATTATCTAAAGGTGGTATTTCAAAAATCTATATTGAAAGAACACTAAAATTAGTAACAGTTACAATTACTACTGCTAGACCGGGACTTATCATCGGTAAAGGAGGTCAGGAAGTTGATAAATTGAAAGAAGAATTGAAGAAACTTACAGGTAAGGATATTCAAATCAACATCTTCGAAATCAAAAGACCTGAATTAGATGCTGTATTAGTTGCTGATAGTATTTCTAAGCAAATTGAAAACAGAATTTCTTACAGAAGAGCTGTTAAAATGGCAATGGCAAGTACTATGAGAATGGGTGCTGAAGGTATCAAAGTTCAAATCTCTGGTAGATTGAACGGTGCTGAAATGGCAAGATCTGAATCTTTCAAAGAAGGAAGAATTCCATTGTCAACTTTCAGAGCTGATATTGATTACCACTGGGCAGAAGCTCACACTACTTACGGTAGACTAGGTGTAAAAGTTTGGATCATGAAAGGTGAAGTTTACGGTAAAAGAGAACTTTCTCCACTAGTGGGACAACAGAAAAAAGGAGGTCAGTCAGACAGAGGAAACAGAGGAGGAGACAGAGACAACAGAAGACCTAGAAAAAACAACAACAATAACAATAATAATTAAAATTTTAGATTAGAAATTTTGAATTTTAAATTACCGTTACTTTTTTAAAATTAAAAAAAATCTAAAATCTAAAATCTAAAATCTAAAATTTAGAAATTATGTTACAACCAAAAAGAACCAAATTCCGTAGAGTTCACAAGATGAAGATGAAGGGGAATGCCCAGAGAGGTAGTCAACTTGCTTACGGAACTTTTGGGATCAAAGCAACGGAAGGAGCTTGGATCACTGCAAGACAGATTGAAGCAGCTCGTATCGCTGCGACAAGATATATGAAGAGAGAAGGTCAACTATGGATCAAAATCTTCCCAGATAAGCCAATTACTAAGAAACCAGCGGAAGTACGTATGGGTAAAGGTAAGGGTGCTGTTGAATACTGGGTAGCTGTAGTAAAACCAGGTAAGATTATGTTCGAAATCGGAGGAGTACCTTACGATATCGCTAAGGAAGCTTTAAGACTTGCTGCACAAAAATTACCAGTAGTTACTAAATTCATCGTTGCTAACGATTTTGTTAAACCTCTATAATCTTTGAATACAATGAAAAATGCTGATATTAAAAATTTAAGCGCGGGTGATATTCAAGCTCAATTAACTGAAGCAAAAGCTCAATATTCTAAATTGAAATTAGCTCATGCCATCAGCCCAATTGAAAACCCGATTCAAATCAGAGATTTGAGAAAGACAATCGCAAGACTAAACACTGAGTTAACTAACAAACAATAATTTCATTTTACAATGGATAGAAATTTAAGAAAAGAAAGAATCGGAGTGGTTTCCAGCAATAAAATGGAAAAAACTATTGTTGTTAGTGAAACTACAAGAGTAAAGCACCCGATGTACGGTAAATTCGTTTTGAAAACGAAAAAATATACTGCACACGACGAGAACAACGAATGCACAGAAGGTGATACAGTTTTGATCCAAGAAACTAGACCTTTGAGCAAGAGCAAGAGATGGAGATTAGTAAGAATCATTGAAAAAGCTAAGTAATAATGTTACAAACAGAATCAAGATTAAAAGTTGCTGATAACACAGGTGCTAAAGAAGTACTAGTTATTAGAGTTCTGGGAGGAACCAGAAGAAGATATGCTTCAGTTGGTGATAAAATCGTTGTTACTATCAAGGATTCTACACCATCAGGAAACGCTAAAAAAGGTCAGGTATCTAAAGCTGTAGTAGTAAGAACTAAAAAAGCAGTAAGAAGAAAAGATGGTTCATACATCAAATTCGACGACAATGCTTGTGTATTACTAAACGCAGCGGGAGAAATGAGAGGAACACGTGTTTTCGGACCGGTTGCTCGTGAGTTGAGAGACAAAGAATATATGAAAATCATTTCATTAGCTCCTGAAGTACTTTAATTTTTAAAATTTTTAAAAGAAATGTCAAAGTTAAAAATAAAAAGAGGAGATAACGTAATCATTACTACTGGTAAGAAAGATATCAAAGGTAAAACTGGTGAAGTTATTGAAGTGATTAAGAAAGAAGGAAAAGACCCTAGAGTAATCGTTGCAGGACTTAACATCGTTAAAAAACACGTTAAGCCTTCAGCTTCAAATCCTCAAGGAGGAATTACTGAAAAGGAAGCTTCTATTCATATCTCAAACGTAGCTTTAGTTGGTAAAGACGGAAAAGCTATCAAAATCGGTTACAAAATCGAAGGAGATAAGAAAGTGAGAGTTAACAAAAAAACGGGTGAAACTTTATAATTTGAATTAACATGGAATTTATAGCAAGACCCAAAAAAATATACAAAGAGCAAATTGTTCCTGCAATGATGGAAGAATTTGGGTACAAGTCTATCATGCAAGTACCTAGATTAGAGAAAATTGTTGTATCACAAGGTTTAGGAGATGCTACTGCAGATAAGAAAATCATTGATTATGCTGTAGAAGAATTGACAAACATTACAGGTCAGAAAGCAGTAGGTACAATCTCTAAGAAAGATGAAGCTGCATTCAAACTAAGAAAAGGAATGCCTGTAGGAGCAAAAGTAACATTGAGAGCTCACAGAATGTATGAGTTCTTAGACAGACTTACTTCTTCTGCTTTACCACGTATCAGAGATTTCTCTGGTATCAAAGCAGATGGTTTCGATGGTAGAGGTAACTACAACTTAGGTATTACTGAGCAAATTATCTTCCCTGAAATCGTAATTGACAAAGTGAAAAAAATCCAAGGGATGGACATCACTTTCGTTACAACTGCGAAGACAGATAAAGAAGCTAAAGCATTATTAACTCACTTCGGTTTACCATTTAAAAAGAACTAAGAAATGGCTAAAGAATCAATGAAAGCGCGTGAGCGCAAAAGAGAAGCACTAGTTGCTAAATACGCTGACAAAAGAAAAGCTCTTAAAGAAGCAGGTGATTACGAAGGACTTCAAAAATTACCTAAAAATGCTTCTCCTGTAAGATTACACAACAGATGTAAACTAACAGGTAGACCAAGAGGATACATGAGAACGTTTGGTATTTCCAGAGTAACTTTCAGAGAAATGGCTAACAACGGTCTTATCCCAGGTGTAAGAAAAGCTAGTTGGTAATAATTACTAATTAAAAATCGGGACAATTAAGTTGTCAGGATACTAAAGAACAATAATATCAGACTGAAGTTTTCTGAAGTCTGATATTTTTCTCTTCAAGTCTTTTCAATACTGATTGTCTTTAACCAATAATTTATAAAAGAAAAATGGTAACAGATCCAATTTCAGATTTCCTAACAAGAGTAAGGAACGCACAAAGCGCAGGCCACAAAGTGGTGGAAATTCCTGCATCGAAAATCAAAAAGGAGATTACTAAGATCCTATTTGATCAAGGGTATATCTTAAACTTCAAGTTTGAAGATAACGCTGTTCAAGGAGTGATCAAAATCGCTTTAAAGTACGATAAGCAAACTAACAAACCTGCTATTAAGTCTATTCAAAGAGCTTCTAGACCAGGTTTGAGACAGTACAAAGGTTCTACTGAACTTCCAAGAGTACTAAACGGTTTGGGTATTTCTATCATCTCTACTTCTAAAGGAGTAATGACTGACAAGAAAGCTAGAGAAGAGAAAGTAGGCGGTGAAGTAATCTGCTATGTTTATTAATTTTTAATCAGAGGAAAATGTCAAGAATTGGTAAAGCAATTATAACAATTCCAGCTGGAGTTACAATCACTGAAAACAACGGTGTAGTAACTGTAAAAGGAGCGAAAGGAGAACTTTCTCAGGAGCTTACAGCAGGAATTACTTTAGAACAAAAAGATGGTGAGCTTAATGTAAACAGACCATCTGATTCTAAACAACACAAAGCGCTTCACGGTTTATACAGAGCGTTGATCGCCAACATGATCGTTGGAGTATCAGAAGGTTTCGAAAAGAAACTAGAACTAGTAGGGGTAGGATACAGAGCTTCTCACGCAGGTCAAAAACTTGAGTTAGCTTTAGGATTCTCTCACGGTATCGTATTAGAACTTCCAAGTGAAGTAAAAGTTGATACATTGACTGAAAAAGGTAAAAACCCAATTATTACTTTAGCGTCTCACGACAAGCAACTTCTAGGAATGGTTACTGCAAAGATCCGTTCTTTCAGAAAGCCTGAGCCATACAAAGGAAAAGGTGTAAGATTCGTAGGAGAAATTGTTAGACGTAAAGCTGGTAAATCTGCTTAATAAATTATAAGTATTATGGCATTAAGTAAATTAGAAAAAAGAATAAGAATCAAAAGAAGAGTAAGAGGGAAAATCTCTGGATCTTCTGAATTGCCAAGATTATCTGTATATAAAAGTAATAAGGAAATTTACGCTCAGTTAATCGACGATAAAAATGGTAAAACTTTAGCATCAGCTTCTTCTAGAGAAAAAGGTGTAGACGCTAAAGGTACTAAGACTGAAGTTTCTGCTGCTGTTGGTAAAGCTATCGCTGCTAAAGCTATCGCTGCAGGAATTGAAAGTATTGTATTTGACAGAAACGGTTTCGTATATCACGGTAGAGTAAAAGCTCTAGCTGATGGTGCGAGAGAAGGTGGACTTAAATTCTAATCATTAAATTTCGGAAAATATGTTAGGACTAGATAATATAGAAAGAGTAAAACCGGGAGGATTAGAATTAAAAGATCGTCTCGTAGCTGTTAACAGAGTAACAAAAGTAACTAAAGGAGGTAGAGCTTTCGGATTTTCTGCTATTGTTGTAGTAGGTAATGAAGAAGGTATTATCGGTTTCGGTTTAGGAAAATCTAAAGAGGTTGCTTCTGCAATTGCTAAAGCAGTTGAAGACGCTAAGAAAAACCTTGTGAAAGTTCCTGTAATGAACCATACTATTCCTCACCAAACTACTGCTAGATACGGTGGTGCAGATATCTTCTTAAGACCTGCTTCTCACGGTACAGGACTTATCGCCGGTGGTGCGGTAAGAGCGGTATTGGAATCTGCTGGTATTCACGATATCCTTTCAAAATCTAAAGGATCTTCTAACCCTCACAACGTGGTGAAAGCTACTTTCAAAGCGTTATTGGATATCAGAAGACCTGAAGAGATCGCAAGAATGAGAGGAATTTCTCTAAGTAAAGTGTTTAACGGTTAATATTAAAACAATGGCAACAATTAAAGTAAAGCAAGTAAGAAGCGCTATTGGTAGAACAAAAACCCAAAAGAGAACGCTTGAAGCATTAGGATTAAAAAAACTTCACCAAGTTGTAGAACATGAAGCTACTCCTTCTATCTTAGGAATGGTAGCTGCAGTAAGTCACTTACTTGAAGTTCAAAAATAATTTTATAAAAGAGAATTAAAATGAATTTAAACAATATACAACCTGCTGCAGGATCTACTTTCAACTCAAAAAGAATTGGTAGAGGTCAAGGTAGTGGAAAAGGAGGTACTTCAACAAAAGGACACAAAGGTCAGAAAGCTAGAGCTGGTTATTCTCAGAAAATCGGTTTCGAAGGTGGACAGATGCCTTTACAAAGAAGATTACCTAAATTCGGATTCAAAAACGTAAATAGAAAAGAGTTTAGAGGAATTAACCTTGATACTATTCAAACTTTAATCGAGAACAAATCCATCACTGGAGATATCACGAAAGAAGTTTTAGTAGCAAACGGGATAGTTTCTAAAAACGAATTAGTGAAAATTATGGGTAGAGGAGAATTGAAATCAGCGGTTTCAATCTCTGCTGACAAATTCACTAAATCTGCTGAAGAGCTTATTGCTAAGGCAGGTGGAAAAGCAATTACCTTATAATACTTACTAATGAAAGAATTTATACAAACACTTAAAAATATATGGAGCCTAAAGGAATTAAGAGATAAAATTCTCTTTACGTTAGGTATTATCCTTGTGTATAGATTCGCATCTTATATCTCACTTCCTGCAATTAACCTTGCAGAGGTGGGAGATCTCTTAGAGCATTATAAAAATCAAGGCGGTAACAAGCAAGGAGCAGGTCTCCTTGGCTTGCTTTCGTCGTTTACGGGGGGAGCTTTCAGCCACGCTTCCGTAATGGCGTTGGGTATCATGCCTTATATTTCTGCTTCTATTATTGTTCAGTTGATGGGAATGGCTATTCCTTATCTTCAGAAGCTTCAGAAAGATGGAGAGTCAGGTAGAAATACATTGAACCAAATTACAAGATGGTTAACAATTGGAGTTTGTCTGGTACAGGCACCTTCTTATTTAACTTCTATTACTCAATTATTCTTACCGTATGCTCAGTTCCAATCTGCATATTTTGTAGAGCCAAATTCTATCATGTTCTGGTTGCCAAGTATTGTAATCTTGGTTGCTGGTTCAGTATTCGCAATGTGGTTAGGTGAAAAGATTACCGACAAAGGAATCGGAAATGGTATTTCCATCCTTATTATGGTAGGTATTCTTTCAAGATTACCTGAAGCATTCGTACAGGAGATGGCCGTGCAGAACGGAAAAGGAGGAATGGGATCTATCATGATCCTTATTGAAGTATTATTCTGGATGGTAGTTGTTCTTCTAGCCGTGATTTTATCTGTGGCTGTTAGAAAAATTCCAATTCAGTATGTAAGCAGAGCTCAAGCAAGAGGAGGTGTAAACAAGAATCTTATGCAGGGCGCAAGACAATGGATTCCATTGAAAGTAAATGCTGCTGGTGTAATGCCGATTATCTTTGCTCAGGCATTGATGTTCGTACCAGGATTATTAACAAAATTCGATGAGTCTAACACCTTTCTTGCAGGTTTCAAGAATGTTTTTAGCTGGCAGTACAATGTATTGTTTGCGCTATTAATTATTATCTTCTCGTTTTTCTATACTGCAATTACAATTCCGGTAAACCAGATGGCTGATGATTTGAAGAGAAATGGAGGTTTAGTACCGAAAGTAAGACCCGGGAAAGAGACAGCAGATTATTTAGATGATATTTTATCAAAAATTACCTTGCCAGGTGCAATTTTTTTATCTATCTTTGCAGTCCTTCCAGCAATTGTGCATGGAAGCTTTGTTCAGACAGATGCGTTTGCCCTATTTTTCGGGGGAACGTCACTATTAATTATGGTAGGTGTAATTTTGGATACTGTTCAACAGATTAATACATATCTGCTGAATCATCATTATGATGGCTTAATGCAGTCTAAACTGTCTAGAACGACTGGATATTAATTTATGGCAAAACAAAAACATATTGAACAAGACGGCGTTATAACGGAAGCACTTTCGAACGCTCAGTTCCGTGTAGAACTTGAAAATGGGCATATCCTTATCGCTCATATTTCCGGTAAAATGCGAATGCACTATATTAAACTTTTACCTGGTGATAAGGTAAAACTAGAAATGTCTCCCTATGATTTAACGAAAGGGAGGATCACATTTAGATATTAAAACAATTAGCCAAATGGAAAACACTTTCCATTTGGCATTTGTAAAAAATAAATACTATCAAAATGAAAGTAAGAGCATCAATTAAAAAAAGAAGCGCTGATTGCAAAATCGTACGCAGAAAAGGTGTACTATTCGTAATCAACAAGAAGAACCCAAAATTTAAACAAAGACAAGGCTAACATTAAATTATGGCGAGAATTGCAGGTATTGATTTACCAAAAAACAAAAGAGGTGTTATCGGTTTAACTTACATCTACGGAGTAGGAAGAAGTACTTCTTCTGAAATCCTTAAAGCTGCCGGTATCAGCGAAGACAAGAAAGTCAACGAATGGAATGACGATGAATTGGCTGCAATCAGAACATATATCTCTGAAAACGTTAAAGTAGAAGGAGAATTAAGATCTGAAGTGCAATTGAACATCAAGAGATTGATGGACATAGGATGCCAACGAGGAATACGTCACAGACTAGGATTACCTTTAAGAGGCCAGAGAACGAAAAACAACTCTAGAACCCGTAAAGGAAAGAGAAAAACAGTTGCTAACAAGAAAAAGGCAAGTAAATAATCGTTAGGAATTATGGCAAAACAAAGTAAAGTAGTTAAAAAAAGAAAAGTAAAAGTTGAAGCTATTGGTGAAGCACATATTCAAGCTTCTTTCAATAACATCATCATTTCTTTAACAAATAAAAGTGGAGAGGTTATCTCTTGGGCATCTGCCGGTAAAATGGGATTCAGAGGTTCTAAAAAGAACACTCCTTTTGCTGCTCAAATGGCAGCTGAAAATTGCTCTGCTGTAGCTCATGAAGCTGGATTAAGAAGAGTAAAGGTGTTTGTGAAAGGTCCAGGTGCAGGTAGAGAATCTGCAATCAGATCTATTCACAATTCAGGAATTGAAGTTAGCGAAATCATTGATGTGACTCCAATGCCACACAATGGATGTAGACCACCAAAAAGAAGAAGAGTTTAATTTTTAGAATTTACCCATTATGGCAAGATATATTGGACCTAAAACTAAGATTGCTAGAAAGTTTGGTGCTGCAATCTACGGAGATGATAAAAACTTCGAAAAAAGAAAGAACCAACCGCCAGGACAACATGGTCCTAACAAAAGAAGAGGTGCTAAAAAATCAGAATATGCAGTTCAGTTAGCTGAAAAACAAAAAGCTAAATATACTTACGGTATTTTAGAAAGACAGTTTGCTAACTTATTTGAAAAAGCACACAGAAGCAAAGGAGTAACAGGTGAAGTCCTATTACAACTTTGTGAATCAAGATTGGATAACGTAGTATACAGATTAGGTTTTGCTAAAACTAGATCTGGTGCAAGACAATTAGTTTCTCACAGACACATCACTGTGAACGGAGAAATTCTTAATATCCCTTCTTACTTGGTAAAAGCTGGTGATGTAATCACTGTAAGAGAAAAGTCTAAGTCTCTTGAAGTTGTTACCAATGCATTGGCTTCTAAGTCAAACTATGAGTGGTTACAATTCAACGATGAGAAGAAAGAAGGTACTTTCATTTCTGCTCCTGAAAGAATCCAAATTCCGGAGGACATTAAGGAGAACCTTATCGTGGAACTTTACTCTAAATAATTTTTTAATCAAATTTTTGCTCAACCCAATAATATGGCAATTTTACAATTCATAAAACCCGATAAAGTAATTTTACTTAACTCTGATGAATTTAAAGGTCAATTCGAATTCAGACCTTTAGAACCAGGTTTCGGGCTTACAATCGGTAATGCTTTGAGAAGAGTGTTGCTTTCTTCTCTGGAAGGATACGCTATTTCATCTATCAAAATAGAAGGTGTAGAGCACGAATTTTCAACTATTCCAGGAGTAATCGAAGATGTTACCGAAATTATTCTTAACCTTAAGCAGGTAAGATTAAAAGCTGCAGCAGAAGGCCAGGCTAACGAGCAGGTTATTGCTAAAGTTTCAGGTCAGACGGTTATTACTGCTGGTGATTTAGGAAAGTCTATCAATGGATTTGAGGTTTTAAACCCAGATTTAGTGATTTGCAACCTAAACAGTGATGTAACTTTCGAAATTACTTTCAATATTGAAAAAGGTAGAGGGTATGTGCCTTCTGAACAAAATAAGTCAAACAATGCTCCTGTAGGAACTATTGCTATTGACTCTATTTTTACGCCGATCAAGAAAGTACAATATAGCATTGAAAATTATCGTGTAGAGCAAAAAACAGACTACGAAAAACTTGTATTAGATATAGAAACTGATGGGTCTATCAGCCCTCAGAATGCTTTAACAGAAGCTTCTAAGATATTAATTTATCACTTCATGTTATTCTCTGATGAGAGAATCACGCTTGAAACTGAAGCTGTAAAAGCATCTATCCAATATGATGAAGAAACTCTTCACACAAGACAACTTCTTAAGTCTAAATTAGCAGATATGGATCTTTCAGTAAGAGCCCTTAACTGTCTAAAAGCAGCTGAAGTAGAAACTCTTGGAGAATTGGTTTCTTACAGTAAGTCTGATTTGATGAAATTCAGAAATTTTGGTAAAAAATCTTTGACAGAACTAGAAGAATTAGTGCATTCAAAAGGTCTTAACTTCGGTTTCGACGTTGCAAAATATAAGTTAGACGCTGATAAATAATTAATAATGAGACACGGTAAAAAATTCAATCACTTAGGAAGAACAGCTTCTCACAGAAGTGCTTTACTTTCTAATATGGCTTGTTCTCTAATTGAGCATAAAAGAATCAACACTACTGTAGCTAAAGCTAAAGCTTTAAGAGTATATGTTGAGCCTCTATTAACAAAAGCAAAAGAAGATACTACACACAACAGAAGAATAGTATTCTCTTATCTTCAAAATAAATTTGCGGTTGCTGAATTATTCAGAACTGTAGCTCCTAAAATCGCTGAAAGAAACGGTGGTTATACAAGAATCATTAAGACAGGTTTCAGACCAGGTGATGCTGCTGATATGGCTCTTATCGAATTAGTAGATTTCAACGAGCTTTACAACCCTAATGCTGAAGAGAAAAAAGCTACAAGAAGAAGCAGAAGATCAACTGCTGCACCTAAAAAAGCTGAAGCTGTAGTAGCTGAAGCACCTGCAGTAGAAGAGAAAGTAGAAGAAGCTAAAGCTGATACTACTGAAGAAAAAACTGAAGAATAATATTCATTCAGATATATAAAAAAACCATCCGGATTCCGGATGGTTTTTTTATTTAGAATATTTGAGCAATTATATTTTTGTTGATATAAACGGCAGCTTAAAACGATTTAAAATGTATAAAAATAAAATGTCCCTCTATATTGAGGGACATTGCTATTTATATTTTTGTTCTTTTCAATTCAATAAGATTATTACCCTGTTCAAGATGAAGGCTGTCTCCTTTTACCCTTGCTGTCATATCATCTTTCTTGTAAATCGTTTCATCACCTTTGGTTTCAGTCTTAGGTAATGTAAATGTTTTCTTGTTGCTGGTAATGGCTACTGTACTTTCTTTCGGATCGTTTTTGAATACTACCTTTACCAATGTTCCGTCTGTAGCTTTATAAACAAAATCTGTTTTCTCAGTTTTCTGACCGTTGATATCTACTGTCGAAGAACTTTGCGTTACGGAATCTATTTTTCCATTATTGTCTGTAACTACAGTTTCTGAGCTGTCTGTTTTGATAACACTTTTGTTTCCACTTTCACTTTTTTTACAGCTGATTACAGCTAATGCCAATACAGCACCTAATGCTAAAAGACTTTTTTTCATGATTATATTATTTGATAGTTACAATGATTTTATTCTTTAAATTTTACAAAAATCATGCCTTACAATATGAGGAATTTCTGTTGATTTTGAAATATAATTTTCTTCTTTTTCTCTTTAAATAACATGTTTCCCCAACAAGGTAATTTTAAAAATGAAATGAATATTAACTGATAAATGAATGTTCAGCCAACATATGCTCCAAAGAAATGATTTTTTATGCATTAATACCTGATTTTCAAATGTTGGATTATCATTTATTTATTGTTTGTTTTATTATGTTGGCATTAATTTAAATTAATATTGATTTTTGAATAAAAAATTGATTAAATTTATTAAAACTAAAAAGACTAAACAACCACTATGAATTCAAATGACAATATTACCCAAAGGTGTAATTGATTTCAAATTGTTTTCTGTTGAAATTTGCTTCAAACAAACAAAGTCATGAGCATTTCCATAGCCATAGTAGAAGATGAAAAAAACTACAACAATGCGTTGAAGAAAGTAATCAATTATCAACAGGATATGAAGGTAATTGCTCAGTTCTTTGACGGAAATGATGCGATGCAAAATCTCCCCGCTATTTCACCGGATGTTGTGATGATGGATATCCAGTTGCAGGATATGCTCGGAATTGAAATCATAGAAAAGTTGCGAAAAGAAATGCCCAATACACAATTTATCATGTGTACCAGTTTTGATGACGATGAAAAAATCTTTAATTCTTTAAAAGCCGGCGCTATGGGTTATCTTGTAAAAGGAGAAAGTATGGACAAAATCCTCTCTTCTATCCGGGATGTATACCAGGGTGGAGCTCCTATGAGTTTTTCAATTGCCCGAAGAGTTCTTAAACATTTTGAAAGAAAACTTCCGGAAATTAAAGGTTTTGATGAACTTACAGAACGTGAAAAGGAAATTCTTGAACTTCTTTCAGAAGGACTCCTTTACAAAGAAATTGCAGATAAAAAATGCATCAGCATTGATACAGTAAAAAAACACGTCGGAAATATCTACAGAAAACTTCACGTAAACAATAAAGTGGAGGCTATTAATAAATTTAACCAATCAAAAAACTAAGAAATTATGGAAAATTTAAATGAAACAAGTCAGGAAGTTCTTGATGATAATTTATCTTACAGAGAAGGCCCTATCGGTAATAAACTTGATCAGTTAGTGGATGGGGTGGAAATGCTGCCTATTAGCCGTATTCTGGCAGAAAGTTTTATTGATAGTGCTAAAAAGGGAGTTTTGCCATTTATGCAAAATCAAAATGTGAATTTTAATCTCGGAGGTATTTATGCTGTAAAACATTCACTCCTAAAAGATATTTGCGAGATTATGAATGAAATTAAGGCAACCTATTTAACATTTACTTTCGTACAGATAGATCCTCAGGATTCCAGGGTAAGACTCACATCATATTCTGAAAACAGGGCGATTTACATGGTGGCCTCTTTGCAAACACAAGGTAAAAATACGGTTGATGGAAATAATTATCTCATCATTAATGCCAGTCAGGATCTTACACTTAAAGATCTGAAAATTTCCAATGAGAGTTTAAAAGGGCTTAATGATTTTTATCTTGAGAATGGACATCGAGTGCTAACTAATTATCTAGGGCGAAACAATACATTTTATATCAGTTATCATATCGTTGATCTGATAGATACCTTGTCAAAAGATGGTAGTGATACATTTATTATCAATCTTTGCGAGATCAGTGATGTTAAGAAAGTGATTTTTGAAAATAATCTTGGTGATAGATTTCGGGAAGATCAATATAAAAAACACTTTGAAACACACGAAAAACAAATGACACTTGTTTTTAGTACAGAAAAAGGATATTACGACATGGGTTCATTATATCCATAAAATGTTAATTCAAATATTATACATTGCAGTACTCTTGGCAGCTACTGTAAAGTCTATAGTTTTAGCTGGAAAGAAAGGTCTTTCCAGCCAAAACTATTTTGCTGTTTACCTATTCATCTCACTTTGTCTAGAGCTCTACGGGCATTATAAAATATATAGTAAAGAATTTGACTTTGCTTATCTATTTAATTACTACAGTATTTTTCTGATCATTTTTTTTAATATCTATTACGCTAAAATCTTTCCTCAAAAAATTAGAATATTTTTTTTATCTGTACTCATTGCTATTCTAGTATATATCGTCCTGTTTGTGAAATTTTATAGTGAAAACTATGAGAATATACTCGGAATATTAGTTTGCTTTTATTTCATTATTAATGCGCTGGTTTGGTTTTATGTCAGACTGAAAAACTTCGATGAAGTAAAAATTTTTAACGATCCGAATTTCTGGGTCTCCTGTGGATTACTTTTTTGGAGTATTTTTTTTATTTTCAGGTCAATCCCAATGTTTTTTCTTCGAGACAATGACCCGGGGTTTCTGCAAATTTTAAAAGTCATACAGTATTGTGTTAATATCATTATGTATGGAATGTTCTATATTGCTTTAAGGAAATTTGAAAATAAAAATACAAGATGAAGCAACTACCGGATACAATAAAACTGGCTTATATTATTGCTGTTATTTTGTTGATAACTTTTGTCATTTTTATTATTTTAATAGTTGTTTTGTATAATAAAAGACAACTTTTTTTTATTCAGCAGCAACAGCTCAAAGAAGCCGAACATCAGAACCAGCTCCTGCAGAAAGAACTCGAAAAACAAAAAGTTCTTGAACAGGAACGCGAACGTATTTCCCACGATATGCATGACGATCTTGGAGCCGGAATTTCAGCATTGAAACTTCAGGCAGAATTTCTAAGGCAGAAAGCCGAAGATGAAGATTTGCAGAGTGACATTGATGAACTTCTGAAAACGTCAGAAGAGATGAATATTTCCATGCGGGAAATGCTTTGGAGTCTGAACTCAGGAAATGATACTTTGGGCAGTTTTATCGATTATGCGATATTATATACTGGGAATTTTTTAAAGAAAACAAAAATAGTATTGCTTTCAGAATGTGAAGACATCACTGCCGAAACTCCTGTTTCTACAGAAATGAGGCGTAATCTTTTTCTCTGCTTAAAAGAATCGGTGAATAACGTATACAAACACAGTCATGCAGATACATTGAAACTTTCATTTTCACAGAAAAATAATAGTTTTTCTATGAAAATATCAGATAACGGAATCGGTATTCCGGATGAGCAGCCAAAAGGAAATGGACTCAGAAATATGAAAAGAAGAATGAATGAATTATCCGGTGAATGTAATATTTTATCCGAAAACTCTGGAACCTGCCTGATTTTTAAAATAATAGTTTGAAAATTACCCCTTTGTGTAATTGACTGGTGTGTTTTTTAGAGGGAAATTTGATCTATAAAACTAAAAGCTATGAAAACTCTTATTAACGATGCTTGGGCTGGCAATTATTGCAATCATTGCAGGGCTTATTCTTATTTCTGCATGGAGTGGCAGAGAACCTAAAGATAATCAGCTGGTGACGATCTTTGCTACCATTTCATCAGGAGCTATAAGAGCTTTAGCGGGTCTTTTATACCCTATACCCGGAAAATAAATAATAATAACTTAAAAAACTATATGTCATGAAAACTTTAACATTAAATATTACAGTAACAGGTGGCACTTCAATTTTAGGAATTATCTATAAAATTTTTAAAAAAGGTAGAACAGAACCACTTTTTGAACAAACAGAAAAAGGATCTTTTTCTGAAGAATTTGAATTAGAAGAGGGAGCAGATTATGATCTTTATATAATTGGGTCGAATCCATTATCAGCAGATAGAAATACAAGAGTGAAAATTGATGGAGATATTGTCCTTAGTGAGGATTCTGATTTAAATCCAGCAAATAGAAAAGGGAATGGGTATTTGTTAACGTATCATTTTAAAGTAAAGTAATAAAAAGGAATCATGAAAACATTTATACATAAATTAGGGATTGTTCTGTTTTTCTTTAATACATTATTGGTTTGTGCCCAGAATGGAGGTTTTGCAAAAAACGATTTAAAATCAGATGGTTTTTATAAAAAGATTGAAGAAACAAAATCAGGAAACTGGAAAGATGTATTGACTGATTATATGCAGGCTTCTTTTAAAGGATTAACAAGTGAAAACAAATCTTTTCAATTTAAAGCAAACATTTTTTCATTGAGATCAAAAGCTGATAGTACTTTATTAATTGACTATAACTATACAAGTAAACGAGAAACATTTTACAGAAATTTCCAGATTCAAATAGGGTTAAATCTTGATAATGATTATAAGTTTAAAGGATTTAATTATGGGTTTGATTGGGCAATCATTAATAAAAGAGATACAACCGTAGCCAGTTTAGCTAGAAAAGAGTATGAATCAGGTGAAAATTTTGAAAAGCTTAGTTCTGCTTTAATTTTTGCTTTACAAAAATATAGAAATATAGCAACTCCTGAAAACTACCAGAAAATTGAGAAATTAGCAAAGGCTTCTATTGAAAAACAATATTATTTGTCAATAGATAACCTGCCGGAGGATTTTAAAAAGATATTGCTGAAAGAGCAAGATGGGATAGATGCTAAACAATTTTTAGATACTTTTCAAGATGAATTAGGGAAGTTAAAAAGGCGACCTTTATTAACTGTAGGATTCCATAGTAATTTTCAAAAGGATTCTAAGTTCTTGGACGAGTTTGATGCCAATTTGGTTTATCTGCAAGGATTGAAATCTAAGAAGGGAAGTAAATTGGAAATAGACTTCCGTAATCAGTTTAAAGCAAAAGACAGTATCACAACATCTATTATAAAACGAAAAGAATTTTCGTCACAATTAGGACTGAATATTTCGATTTGGGAAACTAAAGATAAATCCATCGTAGAACTTAAACCTAATTTTGAATATAAAAGAATTGTTTCAGGAATAATGGCTGATGAAAAAAATGACCAGTTTTTAGCCAATGCAGATTTAAGAATAAGAATTTTAAAAAATCTCTGGGTTCCATTGATTTTAAAATATGACATTAAAAACAATAATCTTTTTGGTTTCTTAAATGTTAGTTTCAATTTTGATGCAATGAAAAAAGAATAGTATAATAATTACTGAATAAAAACTCACCTTTACAATTTTAAAAGGTGAGTTTTTTTATCATTGTTTCTTTATTTTAAACCCTCAATCCAACACAAAGAAATTGTAGAATTATCATAATATAAATTAACTAAAATTTAACTTGGATTTATTTCAAAAAAATCCCTCGAAATAGCCCTAAAAGTTAAATTTTGATTAAATTTGTCTAAACTAAAAAAAATAAAAAATGAGTGCAATTTCTTATATAGAAGCAAGACAGATTTTAGATTCCAGAGGTAATCCTACCATCGAAGTAGATGTATTTACAGAAAGCGGGGCAATGGGCCGTGCTGCTGTACCTTCAGGAGCATCCACAGGAGAACACGAAGCGGTAGAATTACGTGATGGTGGTTCAGAATATCAAGGGAAAGGAGTTCTGAAAGCTGTTGAAAATGTAAAAGAAGTAATTGCAGAGAATTTAGTTGGACAGCCGGTTTTCGAACAAAACTATATCGATCAGATTATGATTGATCTTGACGGAACGGCTAACAAAGGAAATCTTGGTGCTAATGCTATTCTTGGTGTTTCTTTGGCTGTAGCAAGAGCTGCGGCTGCAGAGTTGGGAATGCCACTTTATAAATATGTAGGAGGAGTAAACGCAAACACACTTCCTGTTCCAATGATGAATGTAATCAATGGTGGATCTCACTCAGATGCTCCTATCGCATTCCAGGAATTTATGGTTATGCCGGTAAAAGCAGATTCTTTCTCTCATGCATTGAGAAAAGGAACTGAGATTTTCCACAATCTTAAATCTATTCTTCATTCAAGAGGTTTATCTACTGCAGTAGGTGACGAAGGTGGTTTTGCTCCTACTTTCAAAGGAACTGAAGATGCTTTGGATACCTTACTTCAGGCAATTGAAAAAGCAGGATACAAGCCTGGTGACGACATTATGTTGGCATTAGACTGTGCGGCTTCAGAATTCTACAAAGACGGAATTTATGATTACAGAAAATTCCAGACTCCGGATGCGGCTCAGTTTTCAAGCAGCGAGCAGGTTTCTTACCTTGCAGAATTGGCTGCTAAATATCCAATCATTTCTATCGAAGACGGTATGCAGGAAAATGACTGGGAAGGTTGGAAAATGTTAACTGATAAAATTGGTGACAGAGTACAATTGGTAGGAGATGATTTATTTGTGACTAACGTAGAGAGATTATCAAGAGGAGTAAAAGAAAATATTGCGAACTCAATCCTTGTAAAAGTAAACCAGATCGGTTCTCTTTCTGAAACAATGGCAGCCGTACAAATGGCTCAGAACAACAAGTTCACTTCAGTAATGTCTCACAGATCAGGAGAAACTGAAGACTCTACCATCGCTGATTTAGCAGTAGCAATGAACTGCGGACAGATCAAAACAGGTTCAGCTTCAAGATCAGACAGAATGGCAAAATATAACCAGTTATTGAGAATTGAAGAAGCTCTTGGTGAAACAGCAATTTTCCCAGGTTTAGAAGCATTTAAAATAAAAAGATAATTGAATTTATAAATAACGGCAAGCGATATTTTTTGTTTGCCGTATTTTATGGAAAGTGGTATATTTAAAAAAAATAAATAAATAATGTCAGACAACAAAGTAATATTGAATTACGACGGTAATTCATATGAATATCCTATCGTGGATAGTACTATCGGAGACAGAGGGATTGATATTTCAAAATTAAGAGACCAGACAGGTTTGATCACTCTGGATTTAGGTTATAAAAATACAGGAGCTACCATTAGCGACATCACTTACTTAGACGGAGATAAAGGAGAATTATTCTACAGAGGTTATCCAATCGAACAGATTGCTGAAAAATCTAACTTTACAGAAGTAATGTATCTTTTATTACATGGAGAATTACCTACTCAGGATCAGTTTACTTCATTCGACAATAATATTAAAAAATATAACTTCATCGCAGACGAAATGAAAAAAATCATTGATGTTTTTCCTCGTTCTGCTCACCCTATGGGAGTTTTATCTTCTATGACATCTGCATTGACAGCTTTCAACCCAAAAGCAGTTAACGTAAACTCTAAAGAAGAAATGGATCACGCAGCTGAGCTGATGATTGCTAAGTTCTCTCACCTTTGTGCTTGGACTTACAGAAAAACTCAAGGTTTACCATTAAACCACGGGGATAACAACCTGAATTACGTAGAAAACTTCTACAAAATGGCATTCAGATTACCAAACGCTGATTTCGAAATCGATCCGGTAGTTGTAAATGCTTTAGATAAATTATTAATCCTTCACGCAGATCACGAACAAAACTGTTCTACTTCTACAGTAAGAATGGTAGGCTCTGCTCACACAGGTCTTTTCGCTTCTATCTCTGCTGGGGTATCTGCACTTTGGGGGCCGCTTCACGGTGGTGCTAACCAGGCTGTAATCGAAATGCTTGAACTTATCGAAAAAGATGGTGGTGATGTATCTAAATACGTTGCTAAAGCTAAAGATAAAGCTGACAATTTCCGTCTAATGGGATTCGGACACAGAGTTTACAAAAACTTTGACCCAAGAGCGAAAATTATCAAGAAAGCTGCTGATGATATCCTTAAAGCATTAGGTATTCAGGATAAAGCTCTTGACATTGCAATGCAGTTAGAAAGAGTAGCTCTTGAAGATGAGTACTTCGTAGAAAGAAAACTATATCCAAACGTAGACTTCTATTCAGGTATTATCTACAGAGCGTTAGGAATTCCTACAGAAATGTTTACAGTAATGTTTGCATTAGGAAGACTTCCAGGATGGATTTCTCAATGGAAAGAAATGAGACTGAAAGGAGACCCAATCGGAAGACCAAGACAGGTTTACCAAGGTGCTCAGGAAAGAAACTACATCGACATCGCAAGCAGATAATATTTGCTTACAATATAAAAGAATCCCAAAGCAAGCTTTGGGATTTTTCATTATGAAATAGGAGGACTGCTGAAAATTTTATTTTAAATGCTCTTTGAAAAAAATAAAATGATGTTCAATAGATTTCCTCCAATATTCTGTATTATGATTTCCTGGTTGAGAAATAAATGTTATTGGGATTTTTAAACTGTCAGCCAGATTTTTAACTTCGAGTGTAGAAGAATAAAGGATATCATCAGTCCCACAGTCTATTAGAAAAGGATTTCCTTTGTTATAAGCTTTTACAAGACTTGAAGTACTATATTGATTCCATTCTTTTGAGGACCCTAATGAGTGAGATAGATCTTTAATTATTCTTGTGGTTTGAAAGAACGATAAACTTGCCTTTGTAAGAATATTTATATCTAAAGAAAATGCACCACTTGTACTGCCAGCAGTATTAAAATACTCCTGATGAAGCAGGAAGTAGCGTATGGCTCCATAGCCTCCCATACTCAGTCCGCTTATAAAGATATTTCTGTCATCAATACTAAATTTGGTATGCAGCTTGGGAACAAGCTCTTTAAAAAAGAAATCTTCGGCTTGTGAACCTTTATCATAAGGACTGTTAATGTACCATGTCACAAAACCATCAGGGCATACAATAATCATTTTATATTGATCGGATAACTTTTGAAGGTCTGTCGTTTGTGACCATTGGCGGTAATTTTCACTATATCCATGGAGTAAATACACCAAAGGATATTTTTCTTTTGGCATATAAGTTTTAGGTTTAAAAATTAATACCGTATCGGGTTTTGAAAGGAATTCAGATTTAAAAACCCATTTTTCCTGAGCCTTTACTAATGTGATGCTTGTAATAATACTGATTATCAGTATTATATTCTTTATGTGCATTTTTTTGTATTTTAGTGTAAATTTCTGTAAGTCCTTTGTGAGGTGCAATAACTAACAAAATTGTGAGTCGTAAAATCTTTGAATTATGAGAAAGGAAAATTCAACCAATGCCATAAATGAAGAGTTTTTGTTTGGGATATGTGAATTAAATTCTGCGGTGAGCATCATCAGCGGACGTTGGAAATCACAGATTATCTATTCTATATCGGAAGGGAACAACCGGTTTCATTTATTGAAAAAAGAATTAACGAATATTTCGGAACAGGTACTGGGAAGACAGTTAAAAGAACTGGAAACTCATCAACTTATTATAAAGAAGGAAATCCCTGGCAGTATCCCTGCAGGAATTGAGTATATACTTACAAACAAGGGCAAAGATGTAGTCCCGATTCTAAGGAACTTATGTGAATGGGGAAAGACATACGCCGAAGGGAAAGAGATATTAATAACTACCTTTTTATAGAAAATACAAATGGGACTGAAATTGAATTCAATAATTTATTACATTTACTGTAGTTAGATTAATAAGTTTCAGTAAGCCGGTTTGTTGATTAAACAGACTTAAATCTGTTGCAGTTAATCTGATATTAGTACAATGGAAGCAACCATAGTGTAATTTGTGTTTAAAAATAAAAAACTAATTGACAATGACTTTTGGGGAACAGATGCTATTTTTCTTCAGTGCAGTAGGAGCATTCAACGGACTTCTGCTGGGAATTTATCTGCTGTTTGTTAAAAAGCTGAAATACCTGCCAGATTTTTTTCTTGGACTTCTTCTTCTGATGCTAAGCTCAAGAGTAGGAATTTCTGTATGCATTTATTTTTATCCGGATTTACCCAGAATTATCCCGCATTTGGGGCTCTCAGCATTGTTTTTCACCGGACCAGCTCTCTATTACTATGTTAAAGCTTCATTTCAGCAAGACCGGTTTGATTGGAAGAACTGCCAGAAATGGTTTGGAATTTTAACCCTTATTTTAGGAGTGGTAGGGTTGCTATATTTGGTGTTTCCTATTACCTGGGATCATTATTTTGGTACTTTTATCTATACTGTCTGGTCTGTATTTGTGTTTCTTGCGGTCTATCAGTATTATATTTTCATTAAACAGAATCATAAAAGTCCAAACAAATTTGTTCTTCCGGTTCTGGTTAGTAATGTGATTATCTTTTTAACGTATCAATTGATTTCTACAGGTTGGGTACAAATCTATTGTGCAGGTGGAAGCCTTGTGTTCTCGTTTGTGCTATATGCCAACTTTTTGATTTTATTCAATAAAAAATATCAGCAGCTTCCGGTAAAAGAAACAGAAAAATATTCCAATAAAAAGATTTCCGGAGAACAGGTGGATAGTTTTGTATCAAGATTAGAAAGGTTGATGGATACAGAAGAGCTCTATAAAAATCCGAATTTAAAATTGAGCGATCTTGCTTCAAAAATGAATATATCAGCTCATCAGCTTTCCCAATTGCTGAATGATAATTTGGGGAAAAGCTTTGCGACCTGCATCAATGAATACAGGATCAATGAAGCCTGCGAAAAAATAGAAAATGGTTCCTATCTGAAAATTGAGGAGATCGGGTATGAAGTAGGATTTAATTCCAAGTCAACTTTCTTTTCAACCTTCAAGAAAATTAAAAATACAACCCCTCTTTTGTATAAACAGTCTCAAACCCTGACTGAACCTAGATTTCAGAGTTCAAATTTATAATTCAGTACTGCGGAATTTCAATATTAAAACCTCTTTTTTAGAGCAAGCTAATACTTTTGATATCATAAAATTTAAAACTTATGATAGTCAAATTGTGGCTTTTGTTACTCCTGTTATTTTTCTCAATTTTTGGTAAGGCACAGGAAATTGTAAAAAGGAACGTTTCGGATTCTCTGACTCAAACAAAATCTTCTACCACGAATATTTCAGAAGTCATTCTTCAATCAGCTCCGCGAAGGATGAAATTGAATGATGGGAACCTGGTTGTATCTGTTGCCGGAAACAAAGACTTTAAAACCTCTACCCATCTTCTTGATGTTTTAAAAAAAACACCCGGTGTTACAGTAGATCAGGAAGACGGAATTTTTATTGGAGGGAGAATTGCCCCGGCTGTTCTTATTGATGGAAAACCTGTTGTGATGAGTAATCAGGAGCTGCAGGCATATTTACGGTCTTTATCACCTGAAATGGTAGAATCTGTAGAAGTGAATACCAATCCGTCTTCAAAATATGATGCAGAATTTAAAGGAATAATTGATATCAAATTAAAGAAGAATACCAGTCTTGGCTGGAAAGCAAGCTATAATGGTAATGTGTATATTAATAAATTCAACTACAGGGAAAATGCATTCAATACATCTTATCATACGGGAAAAGTGACGTACAGCCTTCAGGCAGGCTATAATGAAGGTATTTCAACCTATCGTTATCAGGCTTTGCAGCGGCTGGCAAATACCAATATAATGCGCACCCATACCTATCAGGAAGATTTTGGGAAGGTGTACAATATTCAGGCGGGAGCTGATTTCAGACTGAATGATAAAAACAGATTAGCGATCAATCTGAGAGGTAATTTCAGGAACAATGAACGTACACGAAATGGATCACTTTTTACTACCGATAAAAGTGAAACCCAAACAGTATTGAATACCGCCAGTGAAAATCCCACCTATTATTTACAGGATAATTATGGCATTACCACCGATTATTCTTTTCAAAATAAAGGATTTAAACTCAGTTTTTTAGGAAACTATCTTTCAGTTAAAAATAAGCAGAATGATGATTTTATCAATAAGGATCAGGCTACAGCAAATCTTCTTTCTTATTGGAAATCTGATTTGATTAATAAAATTAATATCTATACTGCTCAGATAGATGTTTCGCAGAAAATTGATAATGCAGATGTTGAAGCGGGAGTTAAATACAGCAGTTCAGACACCCAAAACAATATCAGGTATGATACATTGTCTGTTGGAAACCAGTTTGTCTTTGATCCTTCGAGAAGTAATGTATTTTCATATAAAGAAAAAATCTGGGCAGGCTATCTGGCATACAGGCAGAAAATGGGAAGCTTACAAATCAATGCAGGCTTAAGATTTGAAAATACAAACAGCATTTCCAATGCAATTACTGTGGATTCAGTTGTTGCAAGAAACTATCTGAAATGGCTGCCGTCATTAAGTGCAAATTATACTTTTAACAAGTCCAGTGAACTTTCCCTTTCTTACAGCAGGAAAATGACGAGACCGGTTTTTTCTCAGCTTAATCCGTTCCGGTTTTATTTCAGTCCGTTAAATTATTGGATTGGAAATCCTTATCTGCTTCCTTCCTTTACAAGCCAGATCAAAGCAACCTATCGCTATAAAAACTGGATCACAAGTTTCACAGTTGGGAAAGAGAAAGATGTGATGACTCGCTATCCCCTTTACAATCCGGAAACGAATGTTCTGGAATATTTAGGAACGAATCTTCCATATCGAAATTTTGCTGTTCTGGAAACCAGCTTTCCAATCAGAATTACAAAATGGTGGAATCTCACCAGCCAGATTACAGGATATTATAATTATGAATTCAGACCCTATCTGGATGAGATTTTTGCATTGAATATTTATAATTATGAAGTAAGGCTAAGCCAGGTGTTTTCGCTTCCAGAAGGATTTACCATGAATGTATTTGCCAGTTATGAATCAAAAACGGGGAACAGTCTTTATATTATCAAGCCAAGGTATACCATAGATGTATCAGTTCAAAAGTCATGGTTTGATAATAAACTGAACACGAAGATTGGTTTTAATAATCTCTTTGATTCTTATGAGCAGAGATTAGAATTTCGGCATAAACAGATTATGGATAACCGTCTTACACACTGGTGGGACAGCAGTAGATTGGTGCTTTCGTTTAGTTATAGTATAGGCAGTTCAAAATATCAGGTAAAAGAAACCCAGAAAACAGAGGAAGAAAACAGAGCGAGATAAAAAAAACCTGCTTGAAAAAGCAGGCTTTCGTTTTTATTATGGACATTGACATCTGTCACATGTCCAGATATAACAGTTTCCTGCATCATCCCATTCGCAGCATCTTCTGCCTGTTGAGATTGGAGCACCTCCCATTACTGATTTTTGTTGCTCTCTTCCTAATTTTTGTGCATTTTTAAGCACCGGATTGTTCTTGTTCATAACTTTGATTTTTGGTGTTAATAGTTAAGTTTTATTGTTTATAATTTCGCGAAAATTATATCACTAATATAGGAAATTAAATAATATAATTATCTGTTTTTTGGTTCTTATGTAGATGGAAAATAGTAAGTTGTAGATGTTTTTGGAGCTATTCACTGCAGTTGGCTGAACAGACAAGGAAATTTTGTTGAAGAGTGTTGATTTTAGAAATCAAATTTACTACATAAAATAATCCAAAAGTTTTATAGGTAGAGACCTTTACTTATATTTGTAGTATTGCATAAATCTTTATGAGACTAAACATTAAAAACGAAACGGGCAGGCTGAAGTCAGTAGTTTTAGGCCAGCCTAATTCACTGGGAGCAGTTCCTACACTAGAGGAAAGTTATGACGCAAAGTCATATTACTCAATCGAACACAACATTTATCCTAAAGAAGAGGATATTATCAATGAAATGAACGCTTTTGAAGCAGTTCTAAAAAAGTATGACGTTGAAGTACTGCGTCCAAGTATCATTAAAGATTACAACCAGGTTTTTTCCAGAGATGTGGCCTTTGTGATTGATGACAAGATGATCATTTCAAATGTGATTGCGGACAGAGCAGACGAACAGGAAGCATACAAAAGCGTTTTTGAGAAAGTAGCATGGAGAAAGATCATCAATCTTCCGGAAACAGCACACATTGAAGGAGGAGATGTAATTGTATGGAATGATTTTATTTTTATCGGAACCTGCTTCAGCGAAGATTACAGAAACTATAAGACGGCAAGAACAAATGAGTATGCCATTGAAATCTTAAAAGAATATTTTCCAAAGAAAAGAATCATTGACCTGGAACTGAAGAAGAATGATAAAGTTCCGTTTGAAGGAATTCTGCATTTGGATTGCACATTTAATCCGGTAGGAGAAGACAAGTGTATCATTTATAAAAACGGATTCGTAGATGAAAGTGACTACCGCTTAATCATCGACATTTTCGGAGAAGAAAACTGTTTCCATATCAATGATGAAGAAATGTTTGAAATGTTCCCGAATATCTTCTCTATTTCTCCTGATGTAGTAGTTTCAGACAAAGCATTCACCAGAATGAATGACCATTTGAGAAACGAGTGGGGAATGACCGTTGAAGAAATCCCTTACAGAGAAATTTCTAAAATGGGTGGATTGTTGAGATGCTCTACAATGCCGCTTGTGAGAGAATAGCGGAGTGGGAGAGTTTTAGTGTTTGAAAGTGAGAGAGTTTTTAATCTTTCAATCTTTCAATCTTTTAATTTTTCAATCTTTTAATCAAAAAAAATGCAAACAACAGATACAGTATTAATGATAGAGCCGATTGCATTCGGTTACAACGCTGAAACAGCAAAAAATAATTACTTTCAGGTAGAACAGACAGGGTCGGATATCCAGTCAAAAGCCTTGGCAGAGTTCAATACCTTTGTCGGAAAGCTGAGAGGAAAAGGAATCAATGTGATTACTATAAAAGATACATTGGATCCTCATACTCCGGATTCTATTTTCCCGAATAACTGGGTGAGTTTCCATAAAGACGGGAAGGTGGTTTTATACCCGATGTTCGCATCCAACAGAAGAGTAGAAAGAAGAGAAGATATTATTGAAAGCATCAAAAATCAGGGCTTTGAAGTTGCTGAAATTGATGACTGGTCTTTTCCTGAAACTCAGGGACATTTTCTGGAAGGAACGGGAAGTATGATTTTCGATCACGATAATAAAATTGCTTACGGTTCTGTTTCTTTGAGGCTGGATGAAAAACTGTTCCGAGAATTCTGTGCAAAATTCGGATTCACTCCGGTTGTTTTCCATTCATTTCAGACGGTAGGAACAGAAAGACTTCCTATCTATCATACCAACGTAATGATGTGTGTGGCAGACAAGTTTGTAGTAATCTGTCTTGATTGTATTGATGATGAGCTGGAAAGAGAAAAAGTAATAGAAACGATTAAAGGCTCAGGAAAAGAAATCATCGAAATTTCAGAAGACCAAATGCAGCAGTTTGCAGGAAATATGCTTCAGGTTCAGAACAAAGAAGGTGAAAAATTCCTGGTGATGAGCCAGACAGCTTATCAGTCTTTATCTTCAGAACAGGTAGCTGCTATTGAAAAATACTGCGAAATTATCTATTCAGACCTGAATACCATTGAAGTAAATGGAGGAGGAAGCGCAAGATGTATGCTTGCTGAGGTTTTTCTTCCAAAAAAATAATATATTTACGGAAAAAATTAATTGAACCCATTATCAAGTAAAGGTTTACATATTCTTCTGACTTTGGAAACAGAGTCAGAAGATTTGTTATTAGACAGCAAAGGTTTTCTCACATTTACAGAAGAGATTCTGAAAACCAAGGATGTGGAAATTGTAGGAATAACCAATCATATTTTTGAGAATGATAGCTTTACTTCCGCAGTGATCCTTAAAGAGTCTCACCTTTGTATCCATACGTGGCCGGAATTTAAACAGCTTACTTTTGATGTTTTTCTTTGCAATTATACGCAGAATAATACCACAAAAGTAGAGCAGATTGCAGATGAAGTGGTTCAGTATTTTAAAGCTAATACCATTCAGAAACACAAAATTTACAGATAAGAAATGCACTATGTCTGCCCAGCATGCGAATCAGAAAATAAATTAGATCTTACTTTTCCTATCGAGGAATATGTTTGCCAAACCTGCTCCCATCTCATTGATGTAGCAGGAAACAAGCATACCAAACATTTGAAAGTGCCGACAGAAAATGTTGTATTGGATGTCGGACAAAAAGGGAAAATTGAAGGTGTAGAATATACGGTCGTTGCGATTATTGTTAAGAAATATGGAAACAGCATTTTCTGGCGCGAATATTATTTAAAAGACAGCAAAGGAAATGATGCTTTCCTGAGTGAAAGTGACGGGCATTGGGTTTTCCTGCTCTCAATGCACCCTGATGATTTTAAAAGTAAAAATTCAAAATTACCAACCTATCTCGGAAGAACTTATCGCTGGTATGAAAATACTCCATGCAGTATCGAAGCGGCAGCTGGTTTTTTTGATGAACATCTGGATTTCAGTATTGCTACTTACAAAGAATACGTCAATGGAACCCGTATGATCTCACAGGAGAAGACGAGCAAGAAAAGCCAGTACTTCTACGGAGTCCACATATCAAAATATGATGTTAAAAGAGCTTTTAAAATAGCTCATATGCCCTATTATACGGGAGTTGGAATCGTTCAGCCGTATTATTTCAACATCAGACAGTTGGTCAACATCTTTTGTGTGGCAGCATTGATGATATGTTTGCTTCAGCTGTATGTTTATACATCAAGAACTAACGAAACCGTTTTTGCGGAGACCATCAATTTTACAGATGTAAAAGATAAGGAATTGGTCAGTAAAAGTTTTACACTTTCAGGAGGCTCAGCTCCATTAAAGGTCAATGCATTTTCAGGAGTTGATAATTCCTGGGCAAATATCCAGTTGAGTCTTGTGAATGAAAATACCAATGAAATTATCTATACCTCCAAAGATATCGAACAATATCATGGTTACGAAGATGGAGAAAGCTGGTCAGAAGGAAGTCAGTCCGAAGATTTTAATCTCTGTGGAGTAGGCTCCGGAAAATATCACTTCATTATTTCAGCCGAAAAAGAAGGAGGCTTACCTTCATTTTCAGGTCTTACATCGCCTGATTCAAAGGTCATGATATCACGGGATAAATCAGGAATCATTGAGATTACTGATATATTCAAGGTGCAGACCAAAACTTTTACAGACGGACAGACGCTGGAAAAAGATACCTCGGAAGTAATCAGACTTGCCAAAACATCGTTCGGAACTCAAAAGCTGGACTCCCTTATTAATACTGAAGCACTTAAACTCACTACAGATCCCATTTCAAGCAATACCTATGTACAGCTCAAAGCAACCTGGCTTCCCGTTTCATTCTGGAACTTCGGATTTATTTTATTCATAATGGTTGTTCTCTTTGTGGCTATATTGATAGGAAGACATTTCTTTAATGTAAATAAATGGAAGAACAGTTCAAACTCCCCTTATCCCACATCATGATGAGCAAAATATTAAATTACATAAGACAAAACTGGATTCTCTGTCTGATTGGAGGATTTTTCATGACTTGGTTCGTATACCTTACTTATCAGGGAAATCAGGTATGCGACTGTGCTAAAACGGAAACATACCGTGACGGAACTACCAGAAGCCATTCCAGAGTAGGATTCTACAGATACTATCACAAATAAAAATATAAAAACTATGGACAACATCAATTTCTTACCCATATTAAACTCGGTTCTTTACTCATTCTTAGGAATCGCAATTCTTCTCGTGTGCTATTTCATTATCGAAAAACTTACACCGGAGAAAACATGGCATGAGATCGCTCAGAACAAAAATATAGCACTGGCTATTGTCTTCGGGGCATTTATCATCGGAATTTCAATGATTATAAGCGCTGCAATTCATGGATAAGAAGAGGATTCCTCTTGAGCTGCTTTTATTGTTTTCAGTATTCGTCATTGCTACATGTGGATTGATTTATGAGCTGGTGGCTGGAGCCCTGGCGAGCTATCTTTTAGGAGACTCTGTAAAGCAGTTTTCTTTCATTATTGGGGTATATCTTTTTTCAATGGGAGTAGGCTCCTATCTTGCGAAATTCATCAAAGGAAATCTTATTGATAAATTCATTGAGATCGAAATCCTTGTAGGAATTGTAGGCGGAATCAGCTCTGTGGTGCTGTTTATTTTGTTTAATACACTCGCACACTTTGAAAGCGTTCTATACCTCTTTGTCTTTTTCACAGGCTGTCTCGTTGGAGTGGAAATCCCGCTTCTGATGAACATTCTGAAAGACAGAGTACAGTTTAAAGATTTAGTTTCAAACGTCTTCGCATTCGATTATATCGGAGCTTTACTCGCATCTATCCTTTTTCCGTTGGTTTTGATTCCGAAGCTGGGAATTGTAAAAACGCCTTTGTTTTTTGGGTTAATCAATATCTCGATTGCGATATTTCTATGCTATTACCTTACAAAGGAATTGTCAAAACCCTTATCATTAAAAGTAAAATCTATTGCCGCATTTGCTTTTCTGTTGGGGCTTTTCTTTTTCTCTGATACGATTTTATCTTACTCTGAAGAAAAACTATACGGTGAAAATGTAGTCTATACCAAAAGCTCACCCTATCAAAGAATCGTTTTAACGAGAAATACTCACGAGTTTCGTTTATATCTGAATAACAACTTACAGTTTTCATCCACCGATGAATACCGCTATCATGAAGCATTGGTACATCCTGCGATGTCTATGGCAAAAAACATTGATAACGTTCTCATTCTTGGTGGCGGTGATGGTTTTGCAGCCAGAGAAGTATTAGAATACAAAGACGTTAAAAAAGTAACACTTGTAGATCTTGATGGGGAAATGACCAGGTTTTTCAAGACCAACGAAACCATGCGCAGGCTGAACCAAAATTCTTTTTCCAATCCGAAAGTGGAAGTCATCAATAAAGACGCTTACACTTGGGTAAAAGACAGTAAAAAGAAGTTTGATGTCATCATCATAGACTTTCCGGATCCGTCAAATTACAGCTTAGGAAAACTATATTCCCTGCAGTTTTATAAAGAATTGGAGAGATTAACAACTCTTGATACAAAGATTGTGGTTCAGACCACTTCTCCGTATTTTGCTCCGAAATCTTTCTGGTGCATCGAAAAAACAATCAATCAGATTTTTCCTTTCACTGCAGCATACCATACCTATGTTCCGTCTTTTGGAGAATGGGGGTTTTCTATGGCTTCATTTGAACCTGTCAACAACAGAATCTACAGAAAGCTGCCTGGGTTAAAATATTATGATTATAATTTTTCGCAAATGGCCTATTTTAATAAAGATATGAAAGTGAAAGACGTAGAAGTTAACCGTCTGGATAACCAGATATTAGTCCGTTATTTCGATGAAGAGTGGGGGGGAAAGTACAGTAGAAAGGATTTTCTTAAAACTATATTTTTAGGTAGCCTGATGCTTCCCTTTTTGCAGTATTGCGGAAAGAAAGTAAAATCTTTGCTGCTGAAAATTACCGGGACAAACCATGTTCTCGGCCATAAGCTATGGGCAAAAGATTTTCCACAATTTTCAGAAGTTATCCACACCAAATATCTTATTGTGGGTGGCGGAATTTCCGGACTTTCGGCATGCAGATTCTTCAGCCAGAATAATGAACAGGATTACCTTCTCCTTGAAATGGAAAACCATCTTGGAGGAAATTCTTCCAACGGACAGAATTCATTTTCAAAATTTCCTTTGGGAGCACATTATTTACCCTTACCCAATAAGGAAAACCTTGAAATCATAAAATTTCTGAAAGAATGTAAAATTTGCCTGGGAACTGAAGAGGATAGGGAACCTATTCTTGATGAATACCAAATGACTTTTCCACAGCAGGAAAGACTGTTCTATAAAAACTCCTGGCAGAGCGATATTGTTCCTCAAAAAGGTATTTCAAAAGAAACTCAGCAAGAGCTTAACCGCTTTTTTAAGTTAATGGATGAATTTCGTGTAAAGAAAGATCCACAGGGAAAATATTGGTTTGCTATTCCGGTGCATGATTCAAGCAAGGAAGATGAGGTTTTAAAGTTTGAAAAAATCATTTTCAAAGACTGGCTCAAGGAAAATAACTATCATTCCGAAGAACTTCTCTGGCTTCTGGATTACTCCTGCAGAGATGATTTCGGATTAGGAATAGATTACGTTTCAGCGTGGGCGGGAATTCATTATTTTGCCGGTAGAAAAAACAACTGGAGCACGAAGTATAAAGATCAGGTATTCACATGGCCGGAAGGAAATGCAAGGCTTGCCAAACACTTTTCAAAATATACAGAGGGAAAACATAGATCAGGAAATCTGGTTTTTGATGTGAAAATCAATGATAAAGTTGAGGTACTGAGTTTTGATAATACCCAAAAGAAAACCAAAAAAATCATTGCTGATAAAGTACTGTTTGCAACACCACAATTTGTGAATGAAAGAATTTTTAATCATAAAAAAGCATCTTCATTTCATTATGTACCCTGGCTTTTAACAACCATTACGCTGAAGAATGAATTTGGAGGAGATGAAGAACTCGCCTGGGATAATGTGATCTATGGATCTTCCGGTTTGGGCTATATCTTTGACCAACATCAGAATCTGAACCAGATTATTGGTGAGAAAGTGATTACCCACTATAAAAGCTTTTCAACAGCAGACTGTAAAAAAGCAAGGAAAAAGCTTTATGCTATGAAAGAATCTGAACTTAAAACTTTAGTTTTGGATGATCTGAGGAAAGCCCACCCATTGATAGAAGATTTCATTCTGGAAATGCAGTTTCATAAAATAGGACATGCCATGATTGCTCCGGTTCCCAATCAGATTTTTGGAGAAGAAACCAGAACTGCGAAAGAGCCTGTAGAGGGTAAAATTTTCTTTGCCCATTCCGATCTTTCGGGAATATCTATTTTTGAAGAAGCATTCTATCAGGGAATTCGGACTGCGGAACAAATGATATAAAAATAATACAATGAAACAGCCCTGGATACATAATGCAAAAACAGACTGGTGGTTTATTCTATCACCGCCTTTTGTTGTATTGTTGATTGTTTTTCTTTTTCAGAAACAGATTCAGGGGCTGGAAAATCATTACTCTTTTTATACATGGCTTTTTCTGATTGTTTTTGTGGATGTGGCTCATGTATATTCTACCTTGTTTAAGACCTATTTTGTAAAAGGAGAAACACAAAAAAACAAGCTGCTTTATCTCGGAATTCCTGCTGTAAGCTGGATTTTGGGGATTATTCTGTTTCAGTTCGGAAGTCTGACATTTTGGTCGGTACTGGCATTGGTTGCCGTTTTTCATTTTATACGCCAGCAGTATGGCTTTATGAGGATCTATGCGCGCTTTGAACAGAATAACTGGAGCAAAAAAATAGATGAGGTTGCTGTTTATTCTGCGACCATTTATCCGATGTTGTACTGGTTTAAGACTCCCCGCGCCTTTACCTGGTTTGTCAATAATGAGTTTAACTGGCTTCAAAATCTTCCGGATTATATTCCTTTGATTACGGTAATATATTTTATAATTCTGATCGTTTGGATCGTTAAAACTGCTTTTGAAGCTTTTAAAACAAAAAATATTAATATTCCCAAAACTGCATTGATTACCGGAACTTTCCTTTCCTGGTATTTCGGGATTGTTTACTTTAACAATGATCTCCTTTTTACTTTTCTGAATGTGGTTTCTCACGGGATTCCTTATATCACATTGATTTATATCCGGGAAATACAGCAAAAGGAAAATCATCAGATGAACTGGATGCAGGTTTTTAAATCTTTTTCAGGAATATTTTTATTTATAGGCGTTATTTTAGGTTTCGCCTTTTTGGAAGAATTTTTATGGGAAACTTTAGTATGGAATGAACATTTTTCTCTGAATATAATTATTCCAGAAAAATTGTTTCAGTTCCTCGTTCCGTTGCTGGTTGTTCCCCAGCTTACTCATTATCTGCTTGATGGCTTTATTTGGAGAAAACCAAAAAAAGTTAATTAACTTTGCCATAATCTTTAAAATCTAAAAATGAGACAATATTTTCTGTCACTGGCAATTTTTCTTGGAATGATTGTAGGGGCTCAGCAGAAAACTTTCTGTAATCCCATTAATATTGATTATGGTTATACGCCTTTCGAAGTTTTTTCAAAACAGGGGAAACACCGTGCTACAGCAGATCCGGTGATTGTTAATTTTAAGAATAAACTTTTTCTTTTTTCTACCAATCAGGAAGGGTACTGGTACAGTGATGATATGCTGGACTGGAAGTTTGTAAAGAGGAAATTTCTCAGGGACAATAAATATACCCATGACCTTAATGCTCCGGCTGTCTGGGCAATGAAAGATACTTTGTACGTCTATGGTTCTACCTGGGAACAGGATTTTCCGATCTGGAAAAGTACGAACCCCACCAAAGATGACTGGAAAATTGCAGTGGATACTTTAAAAGTAGGAGCGTGGGATCCTGCATTTCATTATGATGAAGACAAAAATAAATTGTATCTGTATTGGGGCTCGAGTAACGAATGGCCATTGCTGGGAACAGAAGTGAAAGTGAAAAATCTTCAATCCGAAGGTTTCGTAAAACCTATTATTAAACTAAAACCTGAAGACCATGGATGGGAACGTTTCGGGGAATACAATGATAATGTTTTTCTTCAGCCTTTTGTAGAAGGGGCGTGGATGACGAAACACAACGGAAAATATTACATGCAGTATGGTGCTCCGGCAACAGAATTCAGCGGATATTCTGATGGAGTATATGTCAGCAAAAGCCCTCTGGAAGGCTTCGAATATCAGCAGCATAATCCATTTTCTTACAAGCCGGGAGGTTTTGCCAGAGGAGCAGGGCATGGTGCTACCTTTGAAGACAATTATAAAAACTGGTGGCACATTTCCACTATTTTTATTTCTACTAAAAATAATTTTGAAAGACGACTCGGAATCTGGCCTGCTGGTTTTGATAAAGATGATGTGATGTATTGTAATACGGCATATGGTGATTATCCTACCTATCTTCCGCAGTATGCACAGGGAAAAGATTTTACAAAAGGTCTTTTTGCCGGATGGATGCTGTTGAATTATAATAAACCGGTTCAGGTTTCATCTACTTTAGGAGGTTATCAGCCCAACAATGCTGTAGATGAAGATATCAAAACATATTGGAGTGCTAAAACCGGAAATTCCGGAGAATGGTTCCAGACGGATCTGGGAGAAGTTTCCACCATCAATGCCATTCAGATCAATTATGCTGATCAGGATGCAGAGTTTATGGGAAAAACCTTAGGGAAAATGCATCAGTATAAAATCTACGGTTCCAATGATGGGAAGAAATGGAACGTGATTGTAGATAAAAGCAAAAATACTAAAGATGTTCCTCATGATTATGTTGAGCTTGAACAGCCTGCAAAAGCCCGTTTCCTGAAAATGGAAAACCTGAAAATGCCAACCGGAAAATTTGCATTAAGCGGTTTCAGAGTATTCGGAAAAGGAGCAGGAAAGCAACCTGCCAAAGTAGAAGGTTTTGTGCCTTTAAGAGCTGATCCTAAGAAATATGGGGAAAGAAGAAGTATCTGGATGAAATGGCAGCAGAACCCTGAAGCAGACGGCTATGTGATCTATTTCGGAAAGTCTCCTGATAAATTGTATGGAAGCATTATGGTCTATGGAAAGAATGAATATTTCTTCACTGGAGCAGACAGAACAGATGCATACTATTTCCAGATTGAAGCTTTCAATGCCAATGGGGTTTCTGAAAGAACAGCCGTTGCAAAGTCTGAATAAATCCAATTAAAAGATAAAAAAATAACACGTTTTGAATCATCAGAACGTGTTATTTTTTGTCGGAAATTTATAATAAAAATCCGCTGTAAAAAAACAGCGGATACCGTAAGAATAATTGAATATGAAGAAAGATACTTCTCTTTATCTCGTTCTGCTTTTAATAGCATCTGATGCACCCTCGATGTCTCTTACCTTTTTTACTTTCTGGTTCCCGAAATTGTAGGTTAGGCTTACTGTTAGATTTCTGTTATAACGGTTTTGGTGAATGTAATTATAGTTTCCATTCTCCTGAAAGTCTTCAATTTTAACGATGTTGGTATTCAGGACATCATTCACATTCACTGCAAAAGTCCAGTCGTTCCACATTTTCTTGATGCTAAGGTCTAAGCTCATTAAACCTTTCAGTAATCCAAGTTCGATCTGCTGTTTGTCTACGAAGAAATAATTAACACCAAAGAACCATGTTTTCTTTTTATCAAGACGGATCGTGTTGTTGGTCTGAATCAAAAGACTGGTAGAATTTGTTTTATTGGTATAAACAATATCTTTACCCTCCTGATTTCTGAATCGGTCTCCGGTAGTAGGATCTGTATCAAGGCTTCCGTTGTTGATATTATGCTGTACCCCAATATTAAAGTTGGTTGTCCAGTATTGTTTAAAGAATGATTTCTGAATTCCTACCATGGCAGACATTTCCTGCTTATTTCCAAAATTGGTTCTGATATATCTAAGAACAGGATTTTCTCCTACTTTACCATCAGGTGATACCGGATAACCCTGCAGTGGAACCTGAGTGATAGCGTCCTGAATGTAAGAATGGTTTAAAATCAGGAAGTATGAATTTTTGTACATATACGTAAGTTCCTGATTATAGGTAGATGAAGCCTTTACAAATGGGTTATTCTGCGTGTAGTTATCATCTGTAAGAATGTTTCTTACCGGATTGATTTCCCAGAAGCTCGGTCTTCTCATTCTGCTGGAAAAAGAGTACGAAATATTGTTTTTATCATTGATTGCGTAGTTGAAACTCAGATAAGGAAGGATATTGTTGTAATTTCTTTCAATCCTTTTAAGCTCGTCTGTAGGAGCATTGTCAGAAGTTCCAAGGCTGTTTGTAATCTCATATCTTGCTCCTACTTTTCCGGAAATTTTATCCGAGAATTTCTTTTCAACAGTGACATACATACCGTAGATGTTTTCATCATAGATAAAATGATTGGGTCTTGGATCCGGTTTTTTTGCGGGATCAAAGAAATAGCTTATGTTCTTAGAATCGTTGTCCGTTTTGGTTTTGTTGTAATTTCCTCCTATTGAAACGGTCAGATCATTTTTAAATTTCTGATTATAATCTACCATTCCGGAAAAGTTATTAATAATCTGAGGAAGATCCTGGAATACCTGTGTGGTCATATTTCCTAATCCCATATTCACATCAGATTTATATGTTCTGTTGTCTGTAAACTGGAATCTTTTGTAATTAAGATAAGCGGCATTTACATTAAGCTTACTACCTAAAGAATCGGTTTTTAATTCATAATTTAAATTTACAGAATTGTTGTATGATCTTGAGTCTTCTTTATTTTTAGACCATGTATATTTTGTATCGTTTTCTGTCTTGATGGTATTGAAAAGGTTTACCGTAGAATTATAGCTTTTATTGGCCCAGGTATTCCATGATAAAGCCAGATTGCTTTTGTCATTCAGCTGATAATCAATATTCACATAACCTCCGATGTTTTTGTTCGGATCGTCAACATCTCCTGTGGATTCGTTAGAAGTCTTGGCAGTTCCGTTTCTTAACGTGTAGGTTTGTGCCTCTATATTTTCACCACCGCTAAGGTTAGCACTCACTCCCAGTTTACCTTTTCGGTAGTTGGCAGAGAAACTAGCCTGGCTTCCGTTGTATTTACCGGTAGTATTAGACATCCTCATATTTCCGTTGAGACCGTCACTCATTTTTTTCTTTAAAACGATATTGATGATCCCATCTGATGATTCTACCTGAAATTCACTTCCCGGAACGGTAATCACTTCAATTTTCTGGATGTTTTCTGCCGGAGTATTTTTCAGGAACTGAGCCAGAGACTCAGAATCCATATTGCTTTTTCTTCCGTTGATATAGATCAGGGCATTATTTTTTCCTGCAATTTTTAATGTTTTATCATCTGTGGAAGATAATAGAGGAGTCTGCTTCAGAAGGTCGAAAGTGGTATTTCCTTTAGCTACAGGTGATGCCGCTACATCATATACAAAACGGTCACTTTGCTTTTTGAAAACCTGTTTTGTAATAGTAACTCCTTCTATATTTTTTGTTTTTGCCGTATCAGATTTCTTCTCCTGAGCGAATGCACAAGTGCCAAATACGATTGCCATTGACAAAATTATACGTTTCATGTTTGTTTTTATTTAAGAGTGGATTTAGTGATATAAGTTTTATAGATTAGGTTCTTGATTTTACAGCATCATTAGCTGATTTCATTTCCCTTGCTTTTTTAAGTTTCTGATTTCCGAAATTGTAAGTAACTCCGATGCTCATTAACCTTGGATAGTTGAAATTGGTGATATTGTTATATTTTCCATTTGGCTGTACTCCTTTGATCCTGTAAAAGCTTTGGTTAAATACATCACTTACTTCCGCTACGATAGTCCAGTCGCCTGCAATTTTTTTCAGACTGAGATCGAAGCTTTGTCTTGCGCCTATCATACCACCTTCCATCGCTGTCTGGCTTGCAAAGAAGTAGTTGACTCCTAAAAACCAGTCTTTTTTGGATGAAAGTCTGATAATGTTATTGATGGTTGCAGACATATTGTAGTTTTTTACATCAATGATATAAGGATCCAGTGACTCGGATTCGTACTGGCCAAGCTGAGATGTCGGATCTTCCCATACTCCGCCTTTGTAGGTAACATAGCCCAAATTGACAGAGTAGTTGGTTGTCCATATGTCTTTAAACCATGATTTGTTCATTCCCAGCGTAAGAGCAAGCTCTCTGTTTTTACCGTAATTGGTTCTTATATATCTTAGGAATCTAGTTGTTCGCATGATCATTTTTCCGTCTGGGCCATAGATTATATTTCCATTTTTATCCCTTTCTGGAGCTGTTAAAGTCCCTTGTAACGGAAGCATATCAGAAGCAGAGGCATCTTCCACCATATTAAAGCTAAGATTAGCGTAGAATGCATTTTTGTACATATAGTTCAGTTCCTGATTATAAAATTTTGATGCAAGAACAAATGGATTGTTCTGTGTATAATTCGTAGGAGTGAAATACGTTCTGGATGGGTTCAGTTCCCAGAATCTTGGTCTTCGGATTCTGCTCGAGAAAGTATAGCTCAGGTTGTGATCAGAATTGATGGCATAATTTAAATTCAGATAAGGTAAAAGATTGTTATAATTTCTTTCAAACCCTGTTTTTTCCAGAATCTCTCCGGTGCTTCTGGTCATTTCGTATCGGGCTCCTATTTTTCCGGATATTTTCTCAGTCAGTTTGCGTTCATAGTTCAGATAAATACCTAAAATATTTTCTTTATAAATGAAGTGATTGGTTTGTTTAGGATCTATCACAAAATCACCGCCTATTAATTTGTCTTGTTTAGTATCATTATCCGTGTTCGTATGATTGTAGCTGATTCCCATTAACCATGTTGCACCTTTAGTCGTTTTTTTCAGATAGTCGATATTTGCCGCATAGTTGTTAATGATCTGAGGGACTGATTGATGAAGTGCCGAATACTTGTTGATCGTATCATTAGTTAAAGGAAGACTTTCATTAAAACTTACTTTATCTCTGTTGAACCACAGGTAAGAAACGTTTGAGGTAAGCCTGCTTCCCAGAGAATCGGTTTTCATTTCATAATTTAAATTAAATGAATGATTTCTGGTCTGTGCATCTTCATTATTGACAGTTCTGTTATTTAAAACCCCATTTTGCCAGTTGGTAATATCCAATACAGAATTGAAACTTTTATTATATCTCATGTTGTATGAGAATCCCAGACTGTGTTTTTTATTGATCTCATAATCAACATTAAAACCTCCGCCAAAATTTTTATTAGGATCATCATTAAACCCAAATGATTCATTTTTGAAAGTTGGATCTCCGTTAGATAGCGTATATCTTTGTCTGTCTGTCCAGCTTCCTGTTCTGAAGTTTGAATTACCGGACCACTTTCCTTGTCTGAAGTTAAAAGAAGCTCCTGCATTAGGGTTGTTGTAATAAGCCTGCTCATTCTGCATTTTCAACGTTCCGTTGTAACCGTTGTTTTTGCTTTTTTTCATTACAATATTAATCACACCTTCTTTGGATTCAACCTGGAATTCACTTCCCGGAACAGTAATCACTTCAATTTTCTGTATATCCTCTGATGGAGTAGACTTCAGCATTTCAATTAATGCCTCAGAATCCATATTTGTTTTCTTATTGTTAATGTAGATCACCGCATCATTTTTTCCCAAAATCTTCAGTGTTTTTCCATCGATGCTGGAAATCATTGGAGTTTGTTTTAAAAGATTAAAAGTGTTGGTTCCTTTCGCGATAGATGAAGAAGCTACATCGTAAACTAAACGGTCCCCTTGTTTTTTGAAAACCTGCTTCTTGATATTCACTGCATCAATAGCATTTACTTTCAAACTGTCTTTTTTCTGCTGGGCAGTTACAAGTCCACCGAAAAATAGTGCTGCAATAAGAATTTGAGTTTTCATGATATTATTTTTTAATTAATAGCTTGTATGGTTTGTTATTTTACATTGCAAAGATATATAATAAATTTAGTATCATGCAATGCAAAGTACTTAAAATGTTTTTAATTTACATTTAAATAACTGATTATCAGTTGCTAAAATTTTATGTCAATTTTTAAGTTTCAACGACTTTGTTACTTAATTAGACAATTTAAAGTTCATTTTTGTTACATGATAAAATGAAATTGATGGAAAATTGAAAAAATATTTGAAGAGAAATCAGAAAAAATAATCATGATTGTATTTTATTATTAATTTAGTGAAAACTAAAAATTAATACCATATGAGAAAATTTTACCTCTTATTATTGCTTTTTGTGTTGATAATTTCATGTAAAAATGAAACTTTCTCAGAAATAGATGAGAACACAACAAATCCTCCATCCAATTATAATTTTGGAAATACTGCGCAAAAAAGCTTTCAAGGTATAGTTCTTGATACAAACGGGCTTCCGGTATCAGGAGCAACGGTTACAATCGGAACAAGTACCGTTACAACCAATCTTAAAGGTTTCTTCACATTTAAAAATGCTTCAGTAAAAGAAAATTTCGCCCATATAAAAGTGACAAAATCTGGCTATATAAATGCATCGCGGGTTTTGGTGCCTACTAACGGAATAAATAGGGTGAACATCATGATGATTCCTGTAACAACGACATCTACAATTATCACAGGTTCTACATCCACAGTTTCACTACCAAACGGAACAAAAGTAAAATTTGACGGAAGTTTCAAAGATGCGAATGGAAATGCTTATTCAGGAAATGTGAGTGTGGGTATCTTTCATTTAGCACCATCCAACCAATATCTTAATGAATTAATGCCTGGATCATTTTTGGCAACCAATTCAGGAGGTAATTCCAGAGTGATGGAAACTTTTGGGATGCTGCATGTACAATTAACAGGTAGTTCCGGACAAAACCTTCAGATTGCAAATGGACATAACGCAGAAATCACCGTTCCTGTGGATGCTGCACAAACTTCCAGCTCACCAGCCACAATACCCTTATGGTCTTATAATGAAGACACGGGGATGTGGAAAGAAGAGGGTTCTGCAACAAAGATTGGAAATACCTATGTAGGAACAGTAAACCATTTTTCCTGGTGGAACTTTGATGCACAGTTTCCACAGGCAACAATGAAAGTAACTGTAAAAAATTCTGCAGGGCAGGTTTTACCTAATATTAAAGTAACTTTAAAGAGAAGTTCTCAATCCTATGAAACTTACGGAATCACAGATAATACAGGAACAGTATCTGGAATTGTTCCGGCAGGTGAGGTTCTTGCTTTAAAAGTTTATGATGCCTGTAATAATGTAATGTATACTTCTAACGTTGGACCATTTACGGCTGGAATCATAACAACTATTCCGGATGTTACAGTAAATCCTTCTACATCTACCAGTTATACTATTCAGGGAAGTCTTAAAACCTGTGCAAATACTGATGTTACTGATGGTTATGTAATATTGAGATCTGCCTTAAATACAAACTATTTCCAGTATTTATCATCACCGGTAAACAGTACCGGAAGTTTTACCTTCAATACCTATTCATGTACGGCAAATCCACAGTTTAAGTATGAAGGATTTGATACTGTTAATTTTCAGACAACCAATGAAATTACTTTTACAGCAACATCTAATAATGTAAATCTGGGGAATATTATGGCTTGTAATTCTTTGAGTGAATTTATAAATTATAAGATTGATAATCAGCCTATTGTTTATGTGTTAGGACTGATCAATGCACAATGGACAGGGCTTACACCTACATCACCTAATATGCCACCTAAACAATTGAAAATAAATTCAATGAATGCTGCGGGACCATTTTTTTCTATGGCTCAGAATAATATGCTGGGAGTTGCTGCAAGTTTTACTTCAAATTATGGGTTTGAATTTTCAGGAGGCGCTATTACATCAAATAATGGAAACCTCGTTGTAAATGTAACTTCTTTTGGAGCTGTGGGAGACTACATTGATTTCACAATTAATGGAACCTACACCGATAATTCAGGAAATCATACCTTCACTGCAACAGGACACGTAAAACGGGATTTGTAATAACCGTAAAAATATAAAAGGACCGAAAAAGTCCTTTTTTTATGCGGTATATTTATTCTCTGTCAAAACGGGCTAGCTTTTTATCTACCCAAACCGTTGCAAAAGGGAAGAATGCAGATAATAAGGCAAAAACAAAATCTTCATCATCCCAGTTATAAATTTTTCTTGCAGGAAGGCAGAGTATAAGGTAAAGCGTAAAAAATAATCCGTGTAAACTGCCAATAACACTGATGAAGATAATAGAATATAGATTTTCATCATATCGGATCCAAATCATCGCAACACAATACAGTAAAAGACATGAAACAGCTTCTGCAACACAAATCTGTTTAAACCATTTGATGATTTTTTCCTGAGGGTATTTTGAGAAAAATTTTTCGATGAAGTCCATTCCTTTAGTTGTAAGTTGAGAGTTAATAGTAAAGAGTCTTTCTCTAACCTCTCATTTTTCTGATTTGCAAAATTACTTATAAAAACTGCTACCATCCAAATATTCAAAAACTTCAGGAGGTAACATCGGCCTTACATTTTTGCCATCTTTAATCATATTACGGATTTCTGTGGCAGAAAGTTCTATGACCGGTGCCTTTATCAGAGAAATGTTTTCATGCTGTAAATATTCAGAATCTGCCTTTTCTCCTTCAAATACTCTTGGGTAAACAATGATATGATGATTTTTGATCAGAACATCAGAATTTTTCCACTTGTGAAGACTTTTCAGATTATCTTCTCCCATAATCAGGCTGAAAGAATATTCAGGATACTTCTCATGGAGATAGGTAAGTGTATCGATAGTATAGCTTGGCATCGGAAGAGAAAATTCTACATTAGAAGCTCTCATATTCGGATAATGTTTAACTGCAAGCTGTACCATATCAAGCCTGTTATGGTCTTTTAGTAAAGACTTTTTATCTTTAAACGGATTTTGTGGGCTCACTACAAACCAAAGCTCATCCATATCAGAATTTTCCAGAATATAATTCGCCAGAATAAGATGCCCGATATGAATAGGATTGAATGACCCGAAAAATAAACCGATTTTTTTCATTTTTTGTTAGGTAGTAAGTAGCGGATAGCAGGTGATAGTACTTCAAAATTTGAATCAGGATTCTTTTTAAGGTTAGCGGGTGATAATATTTATTCTGATTTCTATTACCTGCAACCTAAATCCTGCAACCTCTATCAATCCCTGAATTTCACATCCTTAATATTTAGATAATGCGTGACATTGCCCTTCCAGTGATTTTCTTCAAGGGTAAAAGCAAGGTCGAAATTTTTATTTTTAAAATCTTCAACAAATGGTCCTAGCTTAAATCCTACACATTCAATATTTCGTCCTGTAGATTCCTGCTTAATATAAAACTTCAGGTGGTTATTATCTTTCCCCATTGTTTTCACATAACCTGACAGTTTCTGATTCGTCAATGTAAAAATAGGTTTCATATTGTGAGGTCCAAATGGAGCCAATTTTCTGTGGAAATTGATAAACTCTCTGTTGATTTCATCAACTGTAATTTCAGTATCAATAGCAATGGAAGGCTCTTTTTGATGGTCTTTAATTTTTTCAGAAACAATTTTTTCAAATCTTTCTTTGAAAGCATCAAACTTATCTTTTTCCATAGAAAGTCCGGCAGCTGCATGATGACCCCCAAACTTAAGGAAATATTCTGAACACATATCAAGAGCTTCATGCACATCGAAATCAGAAACAGATCTCGCAGAAGCTACCATTTCTCCATTATTACCATCAGTAAATACCAGTGTGGGCTTATAATAAGTTTCAATAAGCCGGGAAGCTACAATACCAATCACTCCTTTATTCCATTCAGGATGATAAACGATTGTTGTATGCTTGGTTTCTTGCTGAGACTCTATAATTTGGTTTAATGCAGAAAGAGTGGAATTCATATCCAGCTCTCTTCTTTCATCGTTAAGATTCATGATATCGCTCACAATCTGGTTGGCATGTTTCAGATTGTCGGAAACCATAAGCTCTACGGCAGCTTTGCCATGAGAAATCCTTCCGGCTGCATTAATTTTAGGAGCTATTTCAAAAACAATATTGGAAATTTCAAAATGAGAAAGTTTATCCTCAGGAATTAACAATCTTAATCCCAGATTTCTGGTCTTTCTAAGAGTTTTTAATCCCATTTTAGCCAGCACTCTGTTTTCTCCTGTCATGGAAACAATATCAGCTGCAATAGAAATGGCTAGGAGATCAGTCAGTTCAAATAATTCTGCTTCCGGTAATTTATAAATTGTATTTAATCCCTGGCAAAGCTTAAAACCAACACCACATCCCGAAAGTTCTTTGAAAGGATATCGGCAGTCATTTCTTTTAGGATCAAGTACAGCCGCAGCATCCGGAATTTCTTCACCCGGAAGGTGATGGTCGCAAATAATAAAATCTATACCCAGTTTACTGGCATAGTTGATCATATCAAGGGCCTTTATTCCACAATCCAGAGCAATGATTAGTGAGAACCCATTTTCTTTGGCAAAATCAATTCCTTCAGTAGAAATTCCATATCCTTCAGAATTTCTGTCCGGAATATAATAGTCCAGATATTTTTTCTCAACAATTTTGCTGAGATAAAGGTACATTAAAGCAACCGCTGTGGTTCCGTCCACATCATAGTCTCCATATACCAATATTTTTTCACCATTTTCAATTGCTGTTGCAATACGCTCTACAGCCTTTTGCATATCTGCCATTAAAAACGGGTTATGTATATCGTTAAGGTTCGGTTTGAAGAATTCTCTGGCCTTTTGATAATTGTCAATCCCTCTTAAAACGAGGATCTTAGATTCAAAAGTACCAAAACCAAGTGACGAACTTAGTCTGTCCACAACTTCCTCATCGGGTTCAGGCTTATAAATCCATTTTTGACTCATTTCACAAAAATAAGGAAAAAAAATAGCATTCCGGAAAGAACTGGAATGAAGTTTCGACTTAATAATTGTTAAAAAAAGGCTATCTTCGTGCTCCAAATTTAAATGACTATGAAAAAAATTATCGTGTGCCTTTCACTTTTAGGGGCAATGAATTCGATCAGTGCACAAAAAATTAATCTTGGTAAAGCTGCCGGAATGGTTTCAAATGGTGCAAAAGCTCTAACATTTACGAACGAAGATGCGGTTAAATTATCCAAAGAATCAGTAGACTGGATGGATAAAAATAATGCCGTAGCAGGACCGAAAGATCCATATACCGTGAGACTGAACAAACTGTTTGGAAAACACAAATCTCAAGACGGTCTTAATTTGAATTATAAAGTTTATAAAGTAAAAGATATCAATGCGTTTGCCTGCGCAGACGGAAGTGTACGTGTGTTCTCTTCTCTGATGGATATCATGACAGATAATGAGCTGCTTGCCGTTATCGGACATGAAATAGGACACGTGAAAAATCAGGATACAAAAGATGCAATGAAATCTGCTTATCTGAAAGCGGCGGCATTAGATGCAGCATCATCAGCTTCTTCTGCTGTAGCTACTCTTAATGAGAGCCAGGTAGGAAAAATGGCAAATGCATTTTTGGATGCTTCACACAGCAAAAAACAGGAATCAGAAGCAGATACTTACTCATACGATTTTATGAAAGCTAACAAATATGATGTTGTAGGAGCTTATACAGCTTTCAAAAAACTGGCATTGCTTTCACAGGGGAGTACACAGACCGGTTTTGAAAAGATGTTCAACTCTCACCCTGATAGCGAGAAAAGAGCACAGGCAATCAAGAAAAGAGCAGAAAAAGATGGATTATGGAAAGATCCGGGAACTGTTGCTCTTCCAACAGCAAAACTTACAAAATAATTATTTTATTTATTGTTGAAAATAAAATACCTCAAAGCACTGCTTTGAGGTATTTTTATTTGATTCCGTATTTAGATCAGATTAAGAATACATTTTTTCTCTTAATTCTTTTACCTTTTTGTCAGCAAGGTATTCGTCATAAGTCATTTCTCTGTCGATAATTCCGGAAGGAGTCAGTTCAATGATTCTGTTACAGACTGTTGAAAGCATTTCGTGGTCATGAGAGGCCAATAAAAGATTTCCTTTGAAGTTAGATAAAGAGTTGTTTAAAGTGGTGATACTTTCAAGGTCTAAGTGGTTGGTAGGTTCATCTAATAAAAGAACGTTTGCTTTCTGAAGCATCATTCTGCTGAACATACATCTCATTTTTTCACCTCCTGAAAGTACTTTACAAGACTTTAAAGCTTCATCACCTGAGAAAAGCATTCTTCCAAGGAATCCTCTTACAAACTCTTCGTGACGCTCTTCGTCATTTTTTGTAAATTGTCTCAACCAGTCAACCAGGCTTAGATCTTCCTGGAAGAAGTTGGTATTGTCCAATGGCATGTGAGACTGATTGGTTGTAACTCCCCAGGCAACATTTCCTTTATCAGCTTCTACGTTTCCTGCTAAAATTTCGAAGAATTCTGTAATCGCTAAAGAGTTTTTGGAAAGTACAGCTACTTTATCTCCTTTCTTAAGATTCAAATCAATATTAGAGAATAAAAGCTCTCCGTCTTTTGTTTTTTCAAGACCTTTTACATCTAAAATCTGATCACCAGCCTCTCTTTCCATTTCGAAAATAATAGCCGGATATCTTCTTGAAGATGGTTTAATATCGTCAATGTTTAATTTGTCGATCATTTTCTTTCTTGCAGTAGCCTGCTTTGCTTTAGCAACGTTCGAGCTGAATCTTGCAATGAAGTCCTGAAGTTCTTTTTTCTTCTCTTCAGCTTTCTTATTTGCCTGAGCTCTTTGTCTTGTTGCCAATTGAGAAGCTTGGTACCAGAAAGAATAGTTACCCGTGTAAAGGTTAAGTTTAGCATAATCCAGGTCACCGATGTGCGTACAAACCGTATCTAAGAAGTGACGGTCGTGAGATACAACGATTACTGTATTTTCATAATCTGCAAGGAAATCTTCCAGCCATGAGATGGTATCAATATCAAGGTCGTTGGTAGGTTCATCCAGAATCAATACATCCGGGTTTCCGAAAAGAGCCTGAGCCAAAAGAACCTTTACTTTGTCCTTATTCTCAAGTTCGCTCATCATCTGCCAGTGCATATCATCTTTAACTCCAACGTTTGAAAGCATTGTCTGTGCATCAGATTCTGCAGTCCAACCTCCCATTTCATCATAGATTACACCTAGTTCACCCGCTTTTATTCCGTCTTCGTCAGAGAAATCTTCTTTTGCGTATAACGCATCCATTTCCTCTTTTATCTCAAATAATTTCTTGTTACCTCTCAAAACAGCTTCAAGAACAGTATACTGATCATAAGCAAAGTGATCCTGCTCCAAAACTGACATTCTTTTCCCTGGTTCCAGAGATACATGCCCTGTTGTAGGATCCTGCTTTCCTGTTAATATTTTAAGGAATGTAGACTTTCCCGCACCGTTTGCTCCGATGATTCCGTAGCAGTTTCCTTTGGTAAACATAATATTTACCTCGTCAAAAAGAACTCTTTTCCCGAATTGTAAAGATAAGTTAGATACTGTTAACATATAGTTTTGTAAATTTGGCGCAAAAATACGAAAAGAATTTGGGTATTTTGTAATAATATAATAGTCAAGTTTTTAATTGTATGGTATTTTTTATATATTTCATTAACGAAATTTTAAAATGATGAAGATTGAGAAAACAGTTAGTATATTAAACAGAAGAGCCCGTTTTGAATATGAAATTCTTGAAGAATATGAAGCAGGAATGGTTTTGACGGGTACCGAAATAAAATCTTTACGTTCATCCAAAGCATCTATCACAGAATCGTTCTGTCAGTTTATTGATGGGGAATTGTACATCATTAACATGATGATTGATGAGTATAAATTAGGAACTTTTTACAATCATAAAACAAAAAGGGAACGGAAATTGCTCTTGCACAAAAAAGAATTACAAAAACTTGAAAAAAAGTTAAAGGATGCTGGGAACACCATAATACCTTTAAAATTATATATCACTGACCGAGGTAAAGCAAAGGTGCTAATAGCGCTTGGTAGAGGGAAAAAACTTTTCGATAAAAGAGAGGCAATAAAAGATAGAGAAAACAAACGGAACCTGGACAGAATATTAAAGAAAAGTTAAAAATCATTTGAAAAACTTTGTATATAAAGAAAAATTATATTTATTTTGCATTATCAATTATTTAATCATTTAATTCTATGAAAAATCTAAAATTAGGAATTTCAGCATTGGCGCTTACTGTTGCCTCTACTGTTTTCGCACAGACTACCAACAATCCGTGGTTAATCGGGGTTGGTGCTCATGCAGAAAACCACGTAGCAGCGAGAGGTACTTTCAGTAATACGTTCTCTGCTAACAATTTGACAAAGAACATGTTCAATGTGAACAACTTCTCTATTACACCTCCATTGTCTAAGTTAACAGTTGCTAGAAATGTTGGTAAAGGTTTAGTAATTGACTGGCAGACTTCTGTTGGGAATGTTGAAAACAAAAGATTCAACATGGGGAAAGAATTTTTCCTAATGACAGGTCTTGGTTTCCAGGCTCACGCTGCAGGTCTTTTATGGAACGAAGAATCTTGGTTTGATCCATATTTAAGAGTTGGTGCTAACTACTTAAGACATGACTATACTGCTCTTACTTTCCCAAGAACTGCTGTTGACGCTAACGGTAATCCAATCGAAAACATTGTTAACGGAAAAGACGGTAATGAGAATGGTAAAGCTAACCACTTTACTGTAGCTACAGGTGCTGGTGCTAACTTCTGGGTAACTAAGAACTTCGGTCTTGGTGTTCAAGGAGATTATGTATCAACTCCAGGTGACCACTCTACAGTGGCTAACTTCTGGCAAGCTTCTGCTTCTATCTTATTCAGATTCGGAAACAGAGACAGAGATAAGGATGGTATCCTAGATAAAGATGATCTTTGTCCAGATACTCCAGGTCTACCAGAATTCCAAGGATGTCCTGACACTGACGGTGACGGAGTTCCAGATAAAGACGATCAATGTCCAGAAGTGGCTGGTCCAGTTGAAAACAACGGATGCCCTTGGCCAGATACTGACGGTGATGGTGTAATCGACAAAGATGACGCTTGTCCTACAGTAGCAGGTCCTGCTGAAAACAACGGTTGTCCTTGGCCAGATACAGACGGTGACGGTATCTTAGATAAAGATGATGCTTGTCCTACTGTTCCAGGTCTTCCTGAATACAACGGATGTCCTAAGCCAAAAGATGTAATCGCTAAAGAAGCTACAGGAGCTCTTAAAGATATCTTATTTGATTTCAATAAGGCTACAATCAGACCTGAATCTAGCGGTAAATTAGATCAAGCTGCAACAATCATTAAGCAATCTAACGACGGTACATTCTTAGTAACAGGTCACACTGATAAGAAAGGTGCTGATTCTTATAACTTGAAACTTTCTAGACAAAGAGCTGCTTCAGTAGTTGGTGCTCTAGAAGCAAGAGGTGTAAGTGCAAATCAATTAAAATCTGTAGGAGTTGGTGAAAGAGACGCTACTGTTTCTGAAAAAGCTTCTGATGCAGAAAGAATTGTTGATAGAAAAGTAGTTGTTGAGGCTGTTAATGGTGCTGCTTGGGATGCACTTAAGAAATCTGATCTAGACGTTGTAGAGAAGAAGACTGTAGTGAAAAAAGCAAAAAAAGCTCCAGCTAAGAAAAAAGCTGCTGCTAAAAAGAAAAAATAATTAATTTTTCTAAATAATGAATACCTCCAATTTTTTTGGAGGTATTTTTTTTTTGTTGACTTTTGAGTAATTTTGTTGGAAATATAAAAATTAAAATGGGAAGAGCATTTGAATATAGAAAAGCTTCTAAAATGGCCAGATGGGATAAAATGGCCAAAACATTCTCCAAAATAGGTAAAGACATTGCATTAGCTGTAAAAGCAGGCGGAACAGATCCTGAAGCCAATCCGGCGCTGAGAAGATGTATCCAGAATGCGAAAGGGGCAAACATGCCTAAGGACAACGTAGAACGTGCGATTAAGAAAGCGAGCGGTGCCGATGCAGAGAACTATGAAGAAATCACGTATGAAGGCTATGGGCAAGGTGGTGTTGCTTTTTTTGTAGAATGTACTACAAACAATACAACAAGAACTGTAGCGAACGTGAGAGCTGTTTTTAACAAGTTTGATGGTAACCTCGGGAAAAATGGTGAATTGGCATTTATCTTCGATAGAAAAGGAATTTTCACACTTGATTTGGCTCAGATCAAAATGGATTGGGATGATTTTGAAATGGAAATGATTGATGGCGGAGCAGAAGATGTAGAAAAAGATGAAGAAGAAGTAATGATTACAACTGCTTTTGAAGATTTCGGTTCTTTATCACACAAATTAGATGAGCTGGGTATTGAAGCGAAGAGTGCAGAACTTCAAAGAATTCCAAACAATACAAAAGAAGTAAATGCGGAACAGTTCAAAGCTAATATGAAAATGCTTGAGCGTTTCGAAGAGGATGATGACGTTCAAAACGTTTACCACAATATGGAAATCACAGAAGAGCTGATGGACTCTTTATAAAAAATAATATAGCATTCATATACAGTTAACTTTCAATTAGTTTCTTTGTACAAAACTATGAAAAGAAACGTTGAATTAGTTGTTATATCGGATGTTCATTTGGGAACTTATGGATGTAAGGCTAAAGAATTGTTGAGATATCTCAATTCTATCCAGCCTAAAACTTTAGTTTTGAACGGTGATATTATTGATATCTGGCAGTTTAAAAAGTCTTACTTCCCTAAACCTCATTTGAAAGTAATCAGAAAGATTCTTTCATTGGCAACCAAGAATACAGACGTCTATTACATCACGGGTAATCATGATGAAATGTTTCGAAAGTTCACAGATTTTGAACTTGGGAAACTTAAAGTCTGTAATAAAATCTGTCTGAATATTGATGAGAAAAAAACCTGGATATTTCACGGTGATGTTTTCGATGCATCCGTCCAGCACTCAAAATGGATTGCCAAACTTGGCGGAAAAGGATATGACCTCCTGATTATTATCAATAATGTTGTAAATTGGTTCTTAGAAAAAATGGGTAAAGAGAAATACTCGTTTTCGAAAAAGATCAAAAACAATGTGAAAAAAGCGGTAAAATATATCGGAGATTTTGAACTTACAGCTTCTGAGCTGGCTATTGACAATAATTATGATTATGTAGTTTGCGGACATATCCACCAGCCACAGATACGTGAGGTTGTTAATAAAAAAGGATCCTGTACTTATTTGAATTCGGGGGATTGGATTGAAAATCTCTCTGCCTTAGAATACAATAATAAAGAATGGACAATTTTTTATTATGACGAGCATAAACATTTGCTGAAAGATGATGAAGTGGAAGAAATTCAGGAAATGGATAATTCTGCTCTTTTAAAAATTGTAACCAACTTTTCCTAGATGAAGATTTTGTACGCATTCCAGGGTACTGGAAACGGTCACATTGCCAGAGCACAGGAAATTATTCCTCTTCTCAAAAAATATGCATCTGTTGATACACTGATCAGTGGGCACCAATCGCAATTAAAGGCTGATTTTGACATCAATTTCCAATACAGGGGTATTTCCCTTCTTTATAACAAAACAGGAGGTTTATCCTACCGAAAAACGTTTACAGAAAATAAATTCTTTGAAGCAGCCAAAACAATAAGAGAATTGGAGCTTTCACAATATGATTTAATCATTAACGATTATGAGCCTTTAACAGGCTGGGCTTCCAAACTGAAAAAACTTCCGATGATAGAGCTTAGCCACCAGGCTTCCATGAGTTTTCCGGAAACACCAAAACCCAAGAAAAAGGATTTTCTGGGAGAAATGATTTTAAAATACTATGTTCCCAGTGAAAGGAAAATAGGGTTTCATTTTGAAAACTATCATCCTCAGATCAAAAAACCTGTGATCAGAAAAAAAATCAGAAACCTTAATCCTTATAAACAGGGATATTATCTTGTATATCTTCCCAGTTTTGCTGATGAAAATATCATCAAGGTTTTAAGAAAAATTCCTGTTGAATGGAAAGTGTTTTCAAAATACAGCAAAGTTCAGGTCAAAGTAAAAAATGTGGAAGTATTTCCTATTGATGAAAGCCAATATCTGAAATATTTTGAAGGCTGTGAAGGGATTTTATGCAATGCAGGTTTCGAATCTCCTGCAGAGGCATTGTTTATGGATAAAAAACTGTTCGTGATTCCCATCCATAATCAATATGAACAGGAATGTAATGCATGTGCTCTTGACAAAATGGGAATACCCAACTCCAAGGTTTTAAATCTTCAGGAAATTATGGAATGGGTTGCTTCTGATCATCATCTCAGAGTAGATTACCCGGATGATATTGAAGATATTCTATTGAATGAGGTTTTAATTCTTTAAAAATATATCATCCACATCGCTCATTCTCATCATTACAGATCTTGCGTAAGAACAGTGTGGGTATACTTTCCAGTTGTTTTCTCTTGCAAATTTGATGGCTTCTTCCACTAAGAATTTTCCCATTCCTCTGCCTTCAAATTCAGGGTGTACCAATACAAAAGAGATAATCAGTTTATGATCTTCAGGAAAAATAGTATAGGTAAGCCTGCCTACTTCTTTTATTTCATTATTTAGGGTAAGAACTCCGCCGTTTCCGGATTTATTGTTTTCAAATTTCATGATTCAGGACTTTAATAATAAATATACAAAAATTGCACCGAGCTTTACATAAGCAATAAGCAATAAGCAATAAGCAATAAGCAATCGGGAATGGTCGATTCTGATTGACAATTCACTTGCGAAGCAAAATTGACGATTGACTTTTAATTGTCTTTTCCGGTGTAATAGTTGTAGTCTTTGATAATTACATTGATAAACTGCCTTTCCGTCATTTTAGTAGCATCTATTTCCAGTTTCAGGATACTTTTAATTTTATTGGATAGTTTATTGATAATCTGGCGGTCGTCTACTTTTAACGCTTTGGTGTAGTTATCTTTGATGATTCTCATATCATTATCACTCAAAGCAATGACTTGCGGAAAAGAAGGGATATAATCTTCATGGATATTTTCCAGGATTGTATGCGAGATATTGATGTTGTTTTTGAGAGAAATGACAGCGGTTCCGGAAGCAATGTCCCCTAAGCGCTGGTTGTTTTTAGAAACAATCATAGAGATAAGTCCTATAACTCCGGCGAATGAAACATCAACAATTCTGAAAACCCAGCGGATCATATAATCTGCAAAACTGGCTTGGTAACCGTCAATCTTTACCACTTTGATTTTCATCAGCTTTTTGCCGGGTGTCTGGCCTTCCATTAAACTTTCCAATACAAGCGGATAAATGTAAATAGGAAAAGTAAGGATAAGATATACAGCTCTTATAGACCATTCATCAAGGCCGTCTAATAAATATCCCAAGTCAAAAATATTGAAGAACAAATACAGGGTAATCACTACATAAGCTATCCTGATCAGAAGATCAATAATGAAGGCAAGCATCCTTTCTCCTACGCCTGCAATATTAAAATTAATATTTACATTTTGTGAGGTATTTATCGCAATTTGAGACATATTTTTTATTATTTTAGCCTTAACAATTATGAGAGAAGTTTATTTCATTAAACAAAATAAAGAAAAATGGTTGGGAATAGAACAGGTTATTCAAGGGAAAATTAAAAAAAATCCTGATGACCTGTCTTCGTTATATATAAACCTGATCAATGATCTTTCTTTTGCCCAGACCTATTATCCGAAAAGTAACACTACTGTTTACCTTAACCATCTATCTGCACAGATTTTTCAAAAGATTTATAAAACAAAAAGGGTTGAGGAAAACAGGCTTGTTTATTTTTTCAAAACGGAAGTTCCGTTGCTGATGTATCAGTACAGGAGATATCTGATGTATGCTTTTCTCTTTTTTATTTTGTTTACGTCAATAGGTGTACTTTCTGCAATCTATGATAAAGGCTTTGTAAATATTATTCTGGGTGAAGGATATGTGAATGAAACTGTTGAAAATATTAAAAATAATAATGCTGTAGGGGTTTATCAGAGTGGAAGCACATGGGGAAGTACCATCGGGATTATTTTTAATAATATTCAGGTAGGAGCGAAACTGTATATTTACGGAATTGCAGGAGGAGTAGGAACATTGTTTGCATTGCTTTCCAACAGTGTGATGCTGGGAGCTTTCCAATACTTTTTCTATGATTATGGAGCATTGAAAGACAGTGCCAGAGGAATATGGCTTCACGGAGTTTTTGAGATCTTTGCCATGGTGGTGGAAGCGATGTGCGGACTGATCCTGGGAGCTTCTATTTTATTTCCGAGAACGTTTTCAAGGTTTAATTCTTTTAAAAAAGGATTTAAAGATTCATTTAAAATATTTTTAAGTACTATTCCTTTCACCATCTGTGCAGGGATTATAGAAGGTTATGTTACAAGACATGCTTTGAAGATGCCTTTGTTTCTGAACCTGGTCATTATTTTTGGCTCATTGGCAATTATAGGATTCTATTATTTTGTATACCCGTCTATTGTCAACAAAAAAACTAATAAATACATCAATGATACAATTTTATAAAAAAAGAGATTTTGGAAACTTTATCAGCGATAGTTTTAATTTCTTCAAATTATATGGGAAGAATTATTTTAAGAACTATATTCTGATCAATGGCTTGCTTTTGATCTTAATGGTAACCGTTGTGATCTTCGGATATAAAGAACTCTTTTCGCAGATATTCGGGTCTAATCTTGGAGGAGAAACGTATTATTTTGAACAGTATTTTTCGGATAACGCCGGCATGCTGATTACAGTAGGATTACTGACTTTTCTGCTTTTCATGGTTCTGATGATTGTCAATTATCTGTATCCTGTTTTTTATTTAAAAAGAATTGCAGAAGGTGCAGAAAAAATAAAAGCAGATGAGATTCTGAATGATTTTAAAAGCAATGCAGGGAGAATAGCGAAACTGTGCCTTGGAATGATTTTTATTGTTACTCCAATGGTATTGTTTGTCGTAGGATTTTCTTATATCCTCATTTTCATTATTATCGGATTGTTTCTGATACTGCTTCTCTACCCAACGATATTTAATTTTACTACATTTCTGATGTATGATTATTTTAATTCGGACAGAGGTTTCTGGGGAAGCTTGAGCTATGCTTTACGTTCTCAGTTTTCTTACCCGAATGGTAGTGAAAAATCACCATACTGGAAATATTGGGGATCTGCATTTGTGATGTTTATTATTATTTATATGATAACATCCATATTCACATTGATCCCGATGATGTTTTTTTACGGATCACTTCTTACTTCTACACCAGACGGAAATTTTGAGCAAAATCCTTTTACCGGAACTGCCGGAATTTTGTTTTTTGTATTTTATGGAGTTTCAATGCTGATTTCATTTTTTCTTTCAAACCTGATGTATGTGAATGCAGGACTGATGTATTATGACAGCAGAACAGATCTTCACCAGAAAGTAGAATTGGCAGAAATAGACACTATTGGAATCAATGAATAGAATTTTCTTTTTTTTACTGCTTTTTCTCTCTCTTGGGCTGGTTCAGGCTCAGGACGATAATCCTGCTGATGAATATCTGGGGGATTCCCTGTATACAACCGGGCATTACAGAAATATGCTGCGCGCAGATTCTGTACTGATGAAAAACCCGGTATCGGAGAACACCGCCTATCCGAAAACATTCAAAGAAAATATTCCATCAAGATATAAAGGAAATGAATTTGACTATTCTGTATCAAAGCCAAGAGAATCTTTCTTTCAAAAGCTGATGCGGAAGCTCAATCAGATTATACAGGGGATTTTCGGGGAAACTGCATTGAATAAGTCAGCAGAATTTACAACGGTCCTTATCCGGCTGTTTGCTATCATTCTTGTAGGTTTTCTGCTTTATTTTATCATTAAATATGTCATGGGAAAAGACGGGAGTTTTATTTTTGGTAAAAAGAATAAAAAACTGGATATCAATGTGCAGGAACTCCATGAGAATATCCACGAAATCAATTTCCCTGAAAGTATTGCAAAATTTGAGATGGCGGGAGATTATCGTTCGGCAGTTCGTTACCAATTTCTGTTTATCCTTAAAAAACTTAGTGATAAAAAGCTGATCAACTGGAATCCGGAAAAAACCAATAAAGATTATGCTGCAGAGTTGAAAGCTCCTCATCTGAAAAATGACTTCTCTAATCTTTCTTATATTTTTGATTATGTCTGGTATGGAGAATTCAGTATTGAAGAACAGAGCTACCAGAAATTTAAAAACCAATATCAGGCATTTAAACCCTAACAATAGTAACCATGAATAAAACTTTCAAAACATATGCTGTAATTTTCGTCATTGTGATGATTGTTCTGGCATTGCTTGAAGTTAACAAAAAAGAAACGACAGACTGGCGCAAGAATTTTGACATTAATGAAAAGTCTCCGTTCGGACTATTTGTTTTTAATAATGAAGCTAAAAATCTTTTTAAAAATAACCTTAAGAAGATTGAACAGGCACCTTACGAATACTACAGTCAGCATAAAAAGGATCCTCACAATATTGTTGTTATTGAAAATAATCTTGACAAAGAGTCCTGGAATAAAATTCTGACCCAGGTATCTGAAGGTTCTGATGCATTTTTAATGGTAGCTCGTATGCCTAAAGAAATTTCAGACAGTATAGGATATTATGATTCCGAAATCTCTTTTGAAGAGGAAAATGTACTGAAACTTACAGACAAAAAATATCAGAATGATTTTATTAAGTTAGATAAGTTTCCGTCAGGAAGAGGATTTTCATTCATTAAACCTAAAGTTGAAGTACTTGGAAAAACTGTGGAAAAAAAGAATACTGACCAAGCCAACTTTATCAAAGTGAAGTTTGGGAAAGGATATATTTACGCTCATACTGAACCCCTCTTTCTGACCAATTATTATCTTCTGAAACCCGGGAACGTAAAATATACACAGGATGTGTTTTCATATCTTCCGGATAGAGAAACCCTTTGGTTTGTATCCAAAAAAAGTTCAACATCACGTTTCTTCATGAGATTTGTATTGTCAAATCCGGCTTTAAAGTATGCTTGGTGGGTGTTTTTGGGTGGACTTATTCTTTTTATTTTCTTTAATGCAAAAAGAAAACAGAGAATAGTACCTGTAACAGAGCCACTAAGGAATACTTCCCTGGATTTTGTAAAAAGTATTGGAAATCTGTATCTTCAGGAAGGTGATTTTCATGATATGATGGCAAAGAAAGCTCAGTATTTTCTGAACAAAGTGAGAATGGATCTGTTGATAGATACCCAGAATTTAGATGAAGAATTTGCAAAAAAACTACAGCTGAAAACCGGGAAAACCATGGAGATGATTAATGAAGCGATAACGCTTGTAAAAAAAGCTCAGGACCCTTACGCCAGTGTAATGAAGGATGACCTTACAAGGATCAATAAACTCCTTGATGAAATATTTAAATAATACAACAATATAATGATGTAACAATTACCAATGCTAATGATGACTTTTCCAAGGAAAAGATTTAATTATTATATTGACACCCATTGTTAGATCGGCAAATTAAAATTTATTATGGAAAACTTTGATAACCCTAATATAGAAAACCCAAGCTCTATAAACCTTAATAAACAGGAAGAGCAGTTTCAGTCGAGAATAGATATGATTGAACTTCGTGCAAGCCTGGAGAAAGTAAAATCTGAGATCGGAAAAGTAATTGTAGGGCAGGAGAAGATGATTGAGCATCTTTTGGCGGCATTACTTTCAAACGGTCACGTTCTTATTGAAGGAGTTCCGGGAGTAGCGAAGACAATTACTGCAAAATTATTAGCCAAAACCATTGACGTAGGTTTCAGCAGAATTCAGTTTACTCCGGATCTTATGCCTTCCGATATTTTGGGAACATCCATATTCAATGTGAAAAATTCAGAATTTGAATTTAAAAAAGGACCTATTTTCTCCAACTTTATACTGATTGATGAGATCAATAGGTCACCTGCCAAAACGCAGTCTGCATTATTTGAAGTAATGGAAGAAAGACAGATCACCATGGATGGTACCCGTTATATTTTAGAAGAGCCTTTCCTGGTTATAGCTACACAAAACCCTATTGAACATGAGGGAACGTACAGACTTCCGGAAGCTCAGCTGGACCGTTTCTTATTCAAAATCAATGTAGGATATCCTAATCTTGAGCAGGAAATAGCGATCATTAAAAATCAGCACGAAAGTAAAAAAGAAGATAAAACAGAAGGGATAAACCGTGTTATCACAGCTGAACAATTGAAAAACTACCAGCATCTGGTAAAAGAAATTATTGTGGAAGCTCAGCTGATGGAATATATCGCTAAAATTATCATCAATACCAGAGAAAATCAATTCTTATATCTGGGAGCTTCACCAAGAGCATCACTGGCGCTTCTTACAGCATCAAAAGCATTTGCAGCGCTAAGAGGAAGAGACTTTGTAACTCCTGAAGATATTAAAGAAGCTAGCTACGCTGTTTTAAGACACAGAGTAATCGTATCTCCTGAAAGAGAAATGGAAGGTCTTACCGCAGATGAAATTATCCGGCAGATTTTAGAAGGAATAGAGATTCCGAGATAGGTAGCAGGTAGCAGTTAATGAATGGTTCTAAGTTAATTTAGTGCAAAATATTACATATGGCAAATTTTAAAGAGCTTTTAGTTTGGCAGAAGTCTATTGTTTTTGTTACTGAAATTTATAGGATTACTGAAACATTTCCCAACACCGAAATCTACGGATTAATATCACAAATAAGGAGGGCGGCTGTTTCTATACCCTCCAATATTGCTGAGGGAAACTCGAGAAGAAGCAAACCTGATTATCTGCAATTTTTAAAAATATCAAGAGGCAGTTGTGCAGAAGTGGAAACACAATTAATTATTTCAAAAAATCTTAATTTTTTTAATTATAGAAATATCCAAAATGTTGAACGGGCTCATTAATTCCCTACAATAATAATGAATGTGAAAAAGCTAATGAACGACCACCTAAAACCTTGCATCTGCAACCTGCAACCTAACCAATGAAAAACTTATACATCAATACACGTTTCTTTTTTACGCTCATCGGAGTGGGGATTCTGTATGTCCTGACATTTTTCTTTCCAGTGCTGATGTGGGTAGCCCATATCGCGCTCCTGATTTGCTTTCTTGCGGTAATGGTAGATTTTCTGTTGCTTTTTAATCAAAAGAATGCATTACAGGTTCAAAGAATTTTGCCGGAAAAACTGTCCAACGGAGATGAGAATTTTGTGAAAATTGATATTAAAAATAATTACAGCTTTACCATAGCCACTAAAATTATTGATGAAATTCCGTTCCAGTTTCAGAAAAGAGATTTTTTGATCGAAAAACAGATCGTTTCAGGAGCGAATACCTTCTTTCAATATTCATTAGAACCTAAAGAAAGAGGAGAATATCATTTCGGAGGTTTAAATGTCTATGCATCATCACCATTGGGCTTCATCTCAAAAAGATTTATTTTCCAGAAAGATGCTATGCTTCCTTCTTATCCATCCTTTATTCATCTCAGAAAATATGAGCTTATGGCCATTCAGAGTGAATTTTTATTAGGCGGAATCAAGAGAGTCAGAAAGTTGGGACACACTATGGAATTTGAGCAGATCAAAGAATATGTTCCCGGTGATGATATCAGAACGATCAACTGGAAAGCAACATCCAAGACCAGCCGTCTGATGGTAAACCAGTTTCAGGATGAAAAATCTCAGCGTATTTTTATGCTGATTGATAAAGGAAGAACCATGAAAATGCCTTTCAACGGATTAAGTTTACTGGATTATTCCATCAATGCAACCATGGCATTGTCACATATTATCTTAAGAAAAGGAGACAGAGCCGGAATGATGACCTTTTCCAAGAAAGCAGAAAATAAAATTGCTGCTGATAACAAATCCGGACAGTTGAAGAAAATTTCTGAAGCACTTTATAATATTAAGACAGATTTCTTTGAAAGTGATTTCAACCGTTTGTATCAGGATGTAAAATATTCCATCAATCAAAGAAGTTTAATTCTGCTTTTTACCAACTTTGAAACACTGGACGGGCTCAACCGACAGCTGAAATATCTTCGCGGAATTGCTAAAAACCATTTGCTGGTAGTTGTATTCTTTAAAAATTCTGAACTGCAGACGCTGATTAACAAAAATCCTGAAAATATGCAGGAAATCTATGATGAGATCATTGCTGAAAAATTTGAGTTTGAAAAGAAATTGATCATTCAGGAACTTCGTAAGTATGGAATCTATACCGTATATACACTTCCGGAAAATTTGAATATTGACGTTATCAATAAATATCTGGAGATAAAAGCAAGAGGAATTTTATAACTTTGCATAAGCAATAAGCAATAAGCAATAAGCAATAAGCAATAAGCAATAAGCAATAAGCAATAAGCAATAAGCAATAAGCAATAAGCAATGAAAATTACACTTAACAGAATAAACGACGATTTTTTATTTGAATGTACAAATGCTCAGGGAAATTCTATTCTTTTGGATAATACTTCCCAGCCGGGAGCAAAAGGAGTTTCTCCAATGGAAAGTGTACTGATGGCTGTGGCAGGCTGCAGCGGAATTGATGTAGTTTCTATTTTAAAGAAGCAACGTCAGAACATTACAGGCTTTCAGGCAGAGGTGGAAGGAGAGAGAGTACAGGTAGACGATGCGAAACCTTTCAAGACTATCAATGTAAAATTTCTTTTAGAAGGTGAAATTGATCCTAAAAAAGCATCAAAAGCTGCTGAATTATCTTTTGAAAAATACTGTTCCGTATCAAAAACTTTAGAACCGAATGTAGAAATCGGATATGAAGTATACGTGAATGGAGAGAAAATTTAATCTCTTATTTAAAACATAGAAAAAGCCGGATGATTCATCCGGCTTTTTTATTACTTATTACCTATTGCTCATTAGAAGGTAAGTCTTGGTTTTATTAGTTTTGCCACAGTGGCAGTCCATCCGGTCTGATGGGAAGCTCCTACACCACGGCCGTTATCCCCGTGGAAATATTCAAAAAACGTAATATAATCTCTGAAATGTTCATCATAATTGAACTTTGGATTACCTCCATTGAAAGCCCGTTGCCCATGCTCATCCTTTAAAAATATCGAACAAAGTCTTTTGCTGATATTCTGAGCTACTTCATCAAGATTTCTTTTATCTCCACTACCCGTTGGAAGTTCTACTTTAAGACTGTTTCCATAATAATAATGAAAGCGCTGAAGGCTTTCCACAATCAGGAAATTGATAGGAAACCAAATAGGTCCGCGCCAGTTGCTGTTTCCGCCAAACATTCGGCTGTCACTTTCTGCAGGAGTATAATAAACCATATTTTCATTACCATGCACGGAGAAAACAAAAGGATTTTCTTCATATACTTTAGACATGGCACGGATTCCGTAAGAACTTAGAAACTCATTTTCATCAAGCATTCTGGTCAGAACCTTTGTCAGTCTGTTTTTGCGGAGGATGCTCATCAGGTGTTTTCTTCCATGGCCTTCCTCGTCCCAGTGAGAAACAAGTTTAGTAAGCTCCGGTTTATTTTTTAAAATCCATTCCATTCTGCTTCTGAAATTCGGCATCTTTTCCAATAGACGATGGTCCACTATCTCAACAGCAAATAATGGGATCAAACCTACAATACTTCTTAATCTCAAAGAAACACTGTCTCCGTTTCCAAGCTGTAATACATCATAAAAGAAACCGTCTTCTTCATTCCACAGGCCTTTCGTTCCTTCACCCAGGTTTTCCATAGCTTCAGCGATATAAAGATAATGTTCAAAAAACTTGATCGCCATATCTTCATACACCTGATAATACTGGGCAAGTTCCATAGCAATTCGCATCATATTCAATGCATACATGGCCATCCAGCTTGTTCCGTCTGCCTGTTCGAGGTGCTGACCGTCTTTAAGTTCTATATTCCGGTCAAAAGCTCCAATATTATCGAGACCAAGGAAACCGCCTCCGAAAATATTTTTACCGTTTTTATCCTTTCGGTTCACCCACCACGTAAAATTCAGCAGCAGCTTCTGGAATACCTTTTCTAAAAATAATAAATCCGGCTTTCCGTTATTTTTTTCATCAATTTTAAAAACACGGAAACATGACCATGCATGTACAGGCGGATTCACGTCACTCATATTCCATTCATAGGCAGGAAGCTGTCCGTTGGGATGCATGTACCATTCTTTGGTAAGCAATAAAAGCTGTCCCTTGGCAAATTCTGCATCTATGATAGAAAAAGGTACACAGTGAAATGCCAGATCCCAGGTAGCATACCATGGATATTCCCATTTATCAGGCATGGAAATAATATCCTTGTTGTGAAGGTGGTTCCATTCCGTATTTCGTACATATTCATTGAAATTTCTCGGAGCTTCAAAGTTAGGATCACCTTTCAGCCATTTTCCAATATTGTAATGATAGAATTGCTTATTCCAGAGAAGCCCGGCAAAAGCCTGTCTCTGAACATTTCTCTCATCCTCATTGACGGTATCATTCTGAATATCGTTATAAAATTCTTCAGCTTCCGCTTGTCGCGTATTGAAAATAGTATCAAAATTTTCAAAAGGTTCATCTGTTTCATCAGGACATAATCTGAATTCAAAAATTTTAGATTCTCCTGCTTCTACAATTTCATCAATCAGAAAAGAAGCTTTTGTACCCTTTTTTTCAGGGTTTACAGTGTTTCCTTGACGAATAATGAAATTATTGATGCCATCTTTGAAATACATATTCTCCGTTTTAGGAGTTCCGTAAAGTCTGGATGTATTTGTTTCATTGTCACAAAATATGCTTTGTGCATTTGAGTTTCGGGAATAGATTTTTTTGATAGAAATACTGTCATGTCCAATGTTAATACTTCCGTCATGAGAAGCATTCAGTTCTCCTTTATAAGTATTGTATCCCCATTTCCAGTTGTTTCTGAACCAGGCAGTAGGAGCCACTACAATGGGAGCATCATGCTGGCTTCGGTTACAGACAGTTACTCTGGCCAGAATATCATTGTGATCAGCTTTACAGTATTCAATGAAAATATCAAAATATTCATCGTTATCAAAAATTCCGGTATCGAAAATCTCATATTCCGGCTCCTTTTTACTCCGTCTTCCGTTTTCAGTAAGAAGTTCATCATAAGGAAACTCATTGATTGGGTATTTATACACCATTTTCATATAGCTATGAGTAGGTGTATTATCCAGATAATAAAATATTTCTTTGATGTCTTCACCATGATTTCCCTGTGGGTTGCTCAATCCGAAGAACCGTTCTTTTATCATTTTATCTTTCCTGTTCCAAAATGAAAAAGCAAAACAGAACAACTGTTTTACATCAGAAATTCCAGCTATGCCTTCCTCTCCCCAGCGGTAAGCATAGCTTTCGGCGTTATTATGATTGGTAAAATCCCAGGCATTCCCGTTTGAGCTGTAATCTTCACGTACATTTCCCCACTGTCGGTTGCTTACATAAGGTCCCCAGTTTTTCCATTTGGAATCTTGTAATCTTTCTTTTTCGGCGGTCATATCTCATCATTTTTCCATACGAAGTTAGTTTTTTTGAAAAATAATTCCAATTTTTTTCATCTGAACAATTATTAATATGGTTTTGAAATACTTGTATTTAAGGGCTTTTTTAAATATTAAAATAATTTTTTTTTGAAATTAAAAGAAAAGAACTACCTTTGCACCATTCGTTCATTCAAATATTGAAAATGTTATCAAGAAAGGTTGAGGGATTAGACCCTATGAAACCTTAGCAACCCTTTGCGCAAGCAGAGAAGGTGCTACGTTCTACCAAAGTATTTTGGACAGATAACTTACTGAAGTTCTTTTCAGCCATTTCCTGTGGCATTTTCAATTGTATTTGTATTAAAATATAATAGAATTGAAAACAGAACTAAACTATATAAATCTTTCGTATCAAACCAATTCCCAAAAGGAATACCATATCCCGTTAAGCTATCAGCTTTTTGGGAAAGATCTGTTTACAGCACCCATTATTTTAATCAATCATGCACTTACCGGAAACTCAGATGTATCCGGAGAAAAAGGTTGGTGGAAACAATTGGTAGGAGAAAAGCAGATTGTTGATACTGATCAATATACAGTTCTGTGTTTCAACATACCCGGAAACGGTTATAACGATTTTTTAATTGAAGACTATGAAGATTTCACGCCTTCGGATATTGCTGCGATATTTCTGAAAGGACTTGAAGCTTTACATATCAAAAACCTATATGCCATTATTGGAGGCTCTCTGGGAGGAGGGATTGCCTGGGAAATGCTTGCCAAGCAGCCGGACCTCGCAGAAATATTTATTCCCATAGCTTGTGATTATAGAACACACGACTGGCTTCATGCACAATGCCTGGTTCAGAAATTTTTATTGAATGATAAAGAGGAACCATTACAGAAAGCAAGAATTCATGCTATGCTTTGTTACAGAACGCCACAGTCGCTCAATGACAGATTTCAAAACCAATATAATCAGGAAAAACAACGCCTGGAATCAGAAGACTGGTTGATTTATCATGGTAACGCACTAAACGAAAGGTTTAGTTTAAAAGCTTACAGGCTGATGAATCATCTCTTGATGAATATAAATGCTGATGAAACAGCACTGGAGAACATACAGGCACGAATGCACATGATCTCTGTAGATACAGACTTATTCTTTCCGGCTTCTGAAATCCGAATGTGTTTTGAAAACTTAAAAGAGAAAAATAAGGATGTTTCTTATCACGAGATCCAATCTATACACGGGCATGATGCCTTCCTAATGGAATATCAACAATTAAATAATATCATTAAAAACATTTTATAGAAGTAATGAAAAATGCTAACGAAATAAAATTTTTGAAGAACAGATCAATCATCAAATTTGAAGGAGAAGATTTCCTGGGAGAAATCGGAATTGACGGACGAATTTTTAAAGCGCTTACTTTAGCGCGCATCAGTGTAGGAGTAATTTCCCAGCAAGCCGTAGAGAACGGAATTTCTATCCTGGTTCAGGAAAATGATGCAGAAAAAGCAGTAGCATGTCTTATTGATGAATTTGAAGCAGAAAGAAAATCAGGAAAAGTTTCCCAGATTTACAGTATCAATAATGTTTCTGTTATCGGTTTTGTAGCAGAAGATTTCAATAAAGTCTTTGCTGAACTGGCAAGAAACAATGTTTTCCCATTGCTTTTGAATCAGGTGGCAGGAGAAAACAGAGTCAACATCGTAGTAACTTCTTCACAGGATGAAAAAACAAAAAACATCATAGAATCTGAAATTTTCAAAAAGCCAAAGACCGTTCATCTGGCGATCATCGGACACGGAAATGTAGGAAAAACCCTGATAGAGCAGGTACTAGAATCTTCTGAAGAGATTAAAAGACGTAAGAAAATAGATCTTAAAGTAGTGGCAGTAGCCAATTCAAAGAAAATAGCTTTCAACAAAAAAGGATTTGATGCGAATTGGAGTGATGAGGTTTTGACAGCAGAACATCCTTCAAGTGTTCAGGAGCTAATTAATTTCTCAAATGAAAATCAACTAGAGAACCTTATCGTTGTAGATAACACGGCAAGTAAGGATTTTGTGAAAAACTATCATGCGTTGGCAGAAAACGGATTCGATCTGGTTTCTTCAAACAAGATTTTTAATACCCTTCCGATTGAAGAATACAGAAAACTAAGATATACGTTGAATAAAAACAACAGACGTTATTTGTATGAAACCAATGTGGGAGCAGGTTTACCATTAATTGACACCATCAAATTATTACACCTTTCAGGAGAAAATATCACAAGAATCAAAGGAGTATTTTCCGGAACATTGAGCTACGTTTTCAATAATTTTTCTTTGAGAGAGGATAAATTCTCAACCATCATCAACGAAGCATTAGAAAAAGGATACACAGAACCTGATCCAAGAGAAGATTTATCAGGTAATGATGTAGCAAGAAAACTATTGATTCTGGCGAGAGAATTAGACTTAATCAATGAATTCGGAGATATAAAGATTCAAAATCTGGTGCCGGAAAGTCTGCTCGAGGTTTCAAAATCAGAATTCCTTTCCAGACTTGAAGAATTGGACGAAGAGTATCAGAAAATAAAAGAAAATCAGGAACCTGGGCATGTATTGAGATATGTAGGTGATTTGCATGGTGATCTGCAGAAAGATAAAGGTGAATTAGATGTAAAACTGATTTCTGTTCCGGCAACTTCAGCTTTAGGCCAATTAAAAGGTTCTGATTCAATCTTTGAGATTTACACAGAAAGCTATGGTGAAAATCCTATCGTTATCATGGGAGCCGGAGCCGGAGCACAGGTAACAGCCAGAGGAGTATTCGGAGATATTTTAAGAGTAAGTGAAACGAAATAATATTTAATGTAACAATCTAACAGTTTACCAATATTGATTATTGTCATTCTGAGCATAGCAAAGAATATCATTGTTGCACTGTTAGACTGATACATTGGTAAATTGACAAATTAAAACTATATGGAAAATTTTGAAACATCAGCAATAAGAACCCAGACTGAAAGAACCCAGTTTGATGAGCATTCTACACCATTATATCTTACCTCCAGTTTTATATTTCAGGATGCGGAAGACATGAGAGCAAGCTTTGCAGAAGAAAAACCAAAAAATTTATACAGCCGCTTCTCTAATCCAAACGTAACAGAATTTACAGATAAGATTGCTAAGATGGAAGGTGCGGAAGCAGGATATGCCTTTGCTACAGGAATGGCTGCTATTTATTCTACATTTGCTGCTTTATTGAATGCTGGAGACCATATCGTAAGCTGCCAGTCAGTTTTCGGATCTACACATACTTTATTTACTAAGTATTTCCCGAAATGGAATATTGAAACTTCTTACTTCAAAGCAGGAGATGCAGAAAATGTAGAACAGTACATCAAGCCCAATACAAAGATCTTATATCTTGAAACTCCTACCAATCCGGCTATTGAAATTCTGGATCTTGAATTCTTCGGACAGATCGCGAAAAAACATAATCTTATCTTTATTGTAGATAACTGTTTTGCAACACCTTATCTTCAGCAGCCAATCAAATACGGTGCAGATATTGTTGTACACTCAGCAACAAAACTGATTGATGGCCAGGGAAGAGTGCTAGGAGGAATAGCAGTAGGAAAAGAAGACTTAATCAGAGAAATTTATCTTTTCGCAAGAAATACAGGACCTGCATTATCTCCTTTTAATGCCTGGGTATTATCAAAAAGCCTTGAAACATTGGCTATCCGTGTAGAAAAACACTGTGAGAATGCATTGAAAGTAGCTGAGTTCTTAGAAAGCCATCCCAACGTGGAATTAGTAAAATACCCTTTCCTGAAATCCCATCCAAGTTATGAAGTAGCCAAAAAACAGATGAAGCTTGGAGGAAATATCGTAGCATTTGAAATAAAAGGAGGAATAGAAGGAGGAAGAAACTTTTTAGACAAGATACAAATGTGTTCGCTGTCTGCTAACTTAGGTGATACAAGAACGATCGTTACTCACCCGGCATCCACTACACACTCCAAACTGTCAGATGAAGAAAGAAATGAAGTAGGTATTACCGCAGGATTGGTTCGCTGTTCAGTAGGTTTGGAAAATGTAGATGATATTATTGCAGATCTTAAGCAGGCTTTGGATTAACTCAATAATAAAGGACTTTAGCCAAAATAGATAAAAATGAAAAATTCAGAAAAATTATATAAAGCTTTATCCGAAAGAATTTTAATTCTTGACGGAGCCATGGGAACAATGCTTCAGAGATATAAATTCGAAGAAGAAGATTACCGCGGAGAGCGTTTCAAAGACTGGGAACATCCGGTAAAAGGAAACAATGATCTGCTTTCTCTGACTCAGCCTCAGGCGATTGAAGAAGTTCACAAGAAGTATCTGGAAGCAGGAGCAGACATCATTGAAACCAATACGTTTTCAGGAACTACAATCGCAATGGCAGATTATCATATGGAAGACCTTGTATATGACCTGAATTACGAGTCAGCAAAAATTGCAAGAAAAGCCTGTGATGAGTACACTGCGAAAAATCCGGATAAACCGAGATTTGTAGCCGGATCTATCGGGCCCACGAACAGAACGGCAAGTTTAAGTCCTGATGTGAATGATCCCGGATACAGAGCCATCACTTTTGAAGAATTGAGAGTAGCTTATAAACAACAATGTGAAGCACTGCTTGACGGAGGTTCAGATATCCTTTTGGTAGAAACCATCTTTGATACTTTGAACGCAAAAGCTGCTTTATTCGCCATTGATGAGCTGCAGGATGAAAGAGGAATAAAAATCCCAATCATGGTGTCAGGAACCATTACGGATGCTTCCGGAAGAACATTGAGCGGACAGACAGCAGAAGCTTTCCTGATTTCAGTTTCCCACCTGAATTTATTAAGCGTAGGTTTCAACTGTGCATTGGGAGCAGATCAGCTGACTCCTTATCTTGAAACACTGGCTCATAATTCAGAATTCTACGTTTCAGCTTATCCGAATGCAGGTTTACCGAATGCTTTCGGAAAATATGATGAAACTCCTGAAGATATGGCAAGACAGATCAAAGAATATGTGGAAAAAGGACTGATCAATATTATCGGAGGATGCTGTGGTACAACTCCTGAACATATTAAAGCGATTGCTGAGCTGGTAGAGAAATATGAGCCAAGAAAATTGAAGAAATTTGTGTGATTTGATAGATTTTTTTAATTAAAATCAAGAATGAAGGCTGAAATATAAATGTTAACTTTAAGTAAACCACAAAGTTAAACATATGGAAAAGCCAATTTATTTAAAAAATTCGGAGGATGTCAGATTATTTAATGAGCTGAGAAAGAAAGTGAACCAAAGAGTAGAAACCATTTCTGAGAACAGAGATATCTACATTCAGATCAAAGCGGTTATTCTGCCGCTGGTCTATATTGGTTTATATTTTTTGGCTCTTGTGAATGCCGAAAAACATTGGATCTATATTCTGAGTTTTGTTTTAATGGGAATTTCTTTGGTTTTAATTTATTTAAACTTAATCCACGAAGCAGCTCATAACAATATCTATAAAAGTAAAAGACTGAACGGGCTGGTTCTTCACATTTTTGATTTTATAGGAGCCAATTCCTATATCTGGAAAAAAAGACATATCGCAAGCCATCATGCTTACCCGAATGTAGACGGATGGGACACAGATATCGAACAGAGCGGATTGCTTTTAATTGTACCATGGATCAAAGCGAAAGGAGTACAGAAGTATCAGGATAAGTTCTTCTTTTTAGTATATCCGTTGTATTTGTTCAATTGGATGTTTATAAGAGACTTCAGAGACTTCTTTGATAAGGAAAGAGTGATTTTGAAAACCCAGGGGAAAATACCCGTTATTGAAAAAGTGAAAATGATAAGTTATAAGCTGTTCTATTTCTTTTATCAGATTGTGGTTCCTGTGGTGTTCTTTAAAGTATCAATAGGATTGGCTTTAGGAGCGTGGTTTTTACAGGTAATTTCAGCAAGTATTTTTGCATTGTTTGTTTTACTGCCTTTGCATCCGCTTCCTGATAATGCCTTTCCGAAATTAAATAAAGAAAAAGGTCTTCCATTCAGCTGGCTTCGTCATCAGTTTGAAGTGACCAATGATTTAAAAGAAAATAACTGGTTAGTAAGAAATGTGTTGGGAAATTTCAATTTTCATGTAGCCCATCATTTGTTTCCCAATTACAGTTATATGTATTACAATGAGATCACAGAGGAAATTGAGGAATTTGCTAAAGAACATGGTTTAGCTTACAAAAGATTTCCGTTGATTACAGCTTTAAGCAAGCATAGGGATTTATTGAAGCAGAATGCCAATAATGCCTACTATATTTTAGAAGAATAAAATGAAATATTTAAGATTATCAGGCCTTGAGCCTCTTATCATAACGCCGGAGAGTAATTTCATCAATGTTGGTGAAAGGACTAACGTTGCCGGTTCTAAAAAGTTTTTAAGACTGATCAAAGAGGAAAAATTCTCTGAAGCATTGGATATTGCCCGCCATCAGGTAGAAGGAGGTGCCCAGATTTTGGATGTCAATTTTGATGATGGATTGATTGATGGAAAAGCATCCATGATCAAATTTCTGAACTTAATTGCCTCTGAACCGGATATCGCAAGAATCCCGATCATGGTAGACTCTTCCAAATGGGAAATTCTGGAGGCTGGTCTTCAGGTAGCTCAGGGAAAATGTGTGGTAAATTCTATCAGCTTGAAAGAAGGTGAGGAAGAATTTATCAAACATGCAAAAGCAATTAAAAGATACGGAGCTGCAGTCATTGTAATGGCATTTGATGAGGTAGGGCAGGCTGACAGTTTTGACCGAAGAATTGAAATTTCAAAACGTTCTTATGATATTTTAGTCAACCAGCTTGGCTTTCCGGCAGAAGATATCATTTTCGATTTGAATATCTTTCCGGTGGCAACGGGAATGGATGAGCACAGAAGAAATGCCATCGACTTTATTGAAGCTACGCGCTGGGTAAGACAAAATCTTCCTTATGCATCCGTGAGTGGAGGAGTGAGTAATGTTTCCTTCTCTTTCCGTGGAAATGATACTGTGAGAGAAGCAATGCACTCTGTTTTTCTTTACCACGCCATTCAGGCAGGAATGAACATTGGTATTGTAAACCCGGCGATGCTGGAAGTTTATGATGAAATCAATAAGGAATTACTTGAGCTTGTAGAAGACGTAATCCTGGATAAAAGAGAAGATGCTACAGAAAGACTTCTTGACTATTCAGAAAAACACAAATCGGTCAAAAAAGAAAAGACCGAAGACTTAGAATGGAGAAACAATCCATTACAGGAAAGAATTACCTATGCATTGGTAAAAGGTATCGACCGTTTTATTGAAGAAGATGTAGAAGAAGCAAGACAATCAGCTGCGCGGCCACTTCATGTTATCGAAATTAACCTGATGACCGGGATGGGAGTAGTAGGAGATTTATTCGGAAGTGGAAAAATGTTTTTGCCTCAGGTAGTAAAGTCTGCAAGGGTAATGAAAAAAGCCGTAGCTTATTTACAGCCTTTCATTGAAGCAGAAAAAGACGGATCAAGACCGGCTAATGGAAAAATATTAATGGCAACAGTAAAAGGTGACGTACATGATATCGGAAAAAATATTGTGAGCGTTGTTCTGGGTTGTAACAACTATGAAATTGTTGACCTTGGAGTAATGGTTCCTGCCGAAAAGATTATCCAGACAGCCATTGCAGAAAAAGTAGACGTAATAGGATTAAGCGGACTGATTACACCAAGCTTGGATGAAATGGTGTATATCGCTTCAGAATTAGAAAGACAAAACTTAGATTTTCCTTTATTAATTGGTGGTGCTACAACTTCAAAGGCACATACCGCTGTGAAAATCGATTTAAAATATAAAAATGCAGTCGTTCACGTGAATGATGCATCAAGAGCAGTAAACGTAGTAAGTTCATTATTGGGTGACAGAAATAAAGAATATGTTTCGGATCTAAAGAATGACTATTCTGATTTCAGAGAAAAGTTTCTGAACAGACAGGTAGATAAAGATTATGTATCCATTCAAGAGGCAAGAGAAAATCATTTTAAAATTGATTGGGAAAATGAAGATATTTTCACTCCGAATATGGTAGGAATAAAAGTAATCGAAAATCAGGATCTGAATGAACTTCTTCCTTTTATCGACTGGTCCCCGTTTTTCAGAAGCTGGGATCTCCATGGAAAATATCCTAATATCTTGGAAGATGAGGTAGTAGGAGCTCAGGCGAAAGAATTATTCAAAGATGCCCAGGTTATTCTAAAGAGAATTTTAGATGAAAAGCTATTGACAGCAAAAGCAATCTTTGGAATTTTTAAAGCGAATTCCAACGAATCTGATGATATATTAATTTTTGATGAAAATAATAATGAGCAGACGAAGTTTTTAACCTTAAGACAGCAGGCTCAGAGATCAAAAGGAAAAGATTATCTCGCTCTAAGTGATTTCATCGCCCCTCAAAGCTCTGGAAAAACAGATTACGTGGGAGCATTCTGTGTAACAACCGGATTTGGAACCGATGAACTGTCCAATGAATACGAAAAAGCCAATGATGATTATAATTCTATCATGGTGAAAGCCCTGGCAGACCGTTTTGCAGAAGCCTATGCCGAATTTTTACACAAAAAAGTAAGAACAGAATACTGGGGATATGCCAATCAGGAAAGTTTAAGCAACGAAGAGCTTATTGCCGAAAAATATAAAGGAATCCGTCCGGCACCAGGTTATCCGGCTTGCCCAGACCATCTGGAAAAGAAAACCATCTGGGATCTTCTGAAAGTAGAAGAAAATACAGGCGTTTTCCTTACAGAAAGCCTTGCGATGTTCCCGACAGCATCTGTTTCAGGATACTATTTTGGAAGCCCGCATGCCAAATATTTCGGATTAGGAAAAATTACAGAAGACCAGCTTAAAGATTATGCAGCAAGAAGAGGTTGTAGCATCCAGGAAGCAAGAAAATGGTTGTCACCCAATTTAGCAGATTAATATTGACATGAAGATAACAGAACACATTAAAAACGCAAATGGAAAAACTTTATTCTCCTTAGAAGTTGTTCCACCACAGAAAGGAATCGGGATTGAAGACCTGTACACAAATATAGATCCGTTGATGGAGTTCAAACCACCTTTCATTGATGTTACGACATCAAGGGAAGAATATATTTACTTGGACAAAGGAAATGGCCTCATGGAACGTCGTATTACAAGAATGCGTCCGGGAACTTTAGGAATTTGTGCTGCTATTCAACATAAATATAATGTGGATACTGTTCCTCATCTTCTTTGCGGAGGTTTTACGAAAGAAGAAACAGAATATCTTTTGGTAGACTGTATGTACCTTGGAATTGATAATGTAATGGCCCTAAGAGGAGATGCTATGAAGGGACATCAGTATTTTGAGCCTACTCAGGGAGGACATGCTAGTGCTATGGATCTTGTGGACCAGATCAATAACCTTGGAAGAGGGAAGTATCTTCATAATGAAGAGCAGGTTTGTGATGAATTGAATAAGTTCTGCATTGGTGTTGCAGGATATCCGGAAAAACATATGGAAGCACCTTCCATGAATTACGACCTGAAATGGTTGAAACAAAAAGTAGATGCCGGAGCAGATTATATTGTTACTCAAATGTTCTTTGACAATAAAAAGTATATAGAATTCGTTCAGAAAGCAAGAGAAATGGGAATTACAGTTCCGATTATTCCGGGAATCAAACCTATTGCAACAAAGAAACATTTGAAAATCCTGCCGCAAGTATTCAAAATAGACCTTCCCGAAGAACTCATCAATGAGGTAGAGAACGCAAAAAACAATGAAGCTGTAAAGCAGATCGGAGTAGAGTGGGCCATTGCACAATGCAAAGAGCTTCTGGATTTCGGAGTTCCTGTTCTGCACTTTTACTCAATGGGAAAGAGTGATAACATCAAAAAAGTAGCCGGTGAGCTATTCTAATAAAAGTATCAAAAATGAAGGAACCCCTGTGAATTTTCACAGGGGTTTATTTTTTACTGATTTAAGAACTTAACCAGTTTGATGAGGTCTGCTTCTTTATTTATTTTAATGTTATTTGATTTTACGAATTTTTCAATATCATCTTTTTTCGCCGGAAAAGCTTCTGTTATCTCTTTTATTTTCTTTGGATTTTTAATATATCCTGATTCTGTTTTGATATAGTAAACAGGATCCAGTGCATTAAAGCTCGCCGGTCTATCCATTTCATATGAATTTCGGGCGGTAAAAGCATTCTTAAACTCTGTTTTTACTTTTTTATAAAGTGTATTTTTACCACCTACAAGTTCAAAAAAGTATCCCTTTAGATCATCACCAGTATCAAGTTTTACCAATACTTCTTTTGTTCTTGTAAATTCAATTCTTGTAAAAGGGCTGTCTGGAACTAAAGAATACGTTTCTTCATCTTTCTTGAACTCTACTTCATCAAAGTACATATTATAACGTGCTACAGCAGTTTCAGCTCTATCAGCAACAATAAATTTAGCAGGTGAAAATGCTTTATCATAGTACGGAGTACCCTGTATGTCATCATAGCTGATTCCTTTACCGGTTGAATCTCCATTCTGATAAAACGTATGGTTCAGTAATCGTGATCCATCATAACTCAATGTAGTCATCTGCTGTGCAGAAAGAGGAATGAATGATACTAATAAGATACTTATAATGATTTTTCTCATTGTATATGGTTTTATTTAGTTTACTAAAAATTTACTTTCAAAAATACAACTATTCAACTAAATTAAATGAAAAGAAATAATTGATCTTTAATTATAAATAGGGATGTCTCTCAAACTCTTTATTTCTGTCAAACAGATATCGGTACGTAGCCAGCTTTCGCGTTACTGTGGTATCCAGAGTTTCAGCAATCTTAATCATTTTAGGATTAAAATCACCAATCCATTGTAGTTCTGTAATCTTAAAATCTGTATGTTTTCTCAAATGCTGGGTTCCTTCCCAAATCATATATCCATCAATACCTTTCTTTTGCCATTCCGGAACTACACCAAAAACAAGCCCTACCATTTTCTCATTCTTCTTAAATCGTTTTAAAAACAAGAACTTGAGTTTTTCAAAAAGTCCGAACTTTCCATTCAGATATTTAAACCACGGGTTGAGGTCCGGAATGTTGATCCACATGGCAATAGGTTTTTCATTTTCATATACAAACCAGGAGATATGTTCATTGATAATAGGTTTCATGGTATTGAACATTTTCAGAACCTTTATTTCTTCCAGATGTTTTCCTTCCCCGTGGCAAGCCCATGCCTTATTATAAACTTCAGTAAAATCTTTTGCAAACTTGGCCAGATTATTCTTTTTCATAGGTAGGGCTGAAATTGCAGGGTTTCTTCTGTTTTTTTCATGGGCAATTGTGAAGATTCGCGAAACTTCAGCAAAAACAGGTCTGGTAAAACAAAGCTGCTCAAAATAAACCTGAAACCCATAATTTTCAAAAAGTTCTTTGTAGTAAGGGAAGTTATAATTCATTCCAAACAAAGGCTCAATAAAGCCTTCAATTAAAAGTCCCCAGAATTTGTCCCGTTCCCCAAAATTGATAGGACCATCCATAGCCTCCATTCCTTTTTCCTGAAGCCAGTTTTTACAATGGTCAAAAATAAAATTGGCCGTTTCCTGATCATTAATACAGTCGAAAAAACCAATTCCTCCCGTAGGTTGCTTTTGCTCATAATAATGGTTAATGAAAACAGCTACTTTACCAACCGTTTTGTGATTCTTTTTAAATAAGAATCTTTTACACTCACCGTTTTTAAAGAATTTATTCTTTTCAGGCTCAAAAATTTCCTCAATATGCTTATCTAAAGGGCGTATATAATTTTTGTCACGTTGATAAAGTTGTGCCGGGAATTCAAGAAATTCCCTTTTATGGAGTCGGTTTTGTACTTCTTCGACAATTATCATAGGCGTTTTTAATCAGAAATGGCTATAAAAGATAATGTTTTTCACCTTATTTGAAATAGAGAAATAGATATTATCCGTATTTTTGCTGCAAATTAAATAAAAATGGTTGATTTTACTGATAACGACGATGATATTTTCACTGGAAAAGAACATACGCCTATAAGGAAAGATGCTTTTGATAAATCGCCACAGGAAAAAATAGAAAAAATTACTGAGCTTTTTGGTGAGATTATGGAAACGTTAGGAATGGACATGACAGATGATTCTCTGAAAGATTCTCCCAGACGTGTTGCCAAAATGTATGTGAACGAGATTTTCGGAGGACTTCTTCCTGAAAATAAACCAGGAATTTCCACTTTCTCCAATAAATACAAATATCGTCAGATGCTTGTGGAGAAGGATATTACAGTATATTCTTTCTGTGAACACCACTTCTTACCTATCATAGGAAGAGCCCATGTAGCTTATATTTCCAATGGAGAAGTAATCGGCCTTTCAAAAATCAATAGAATTGTTGATTATTATGCGAAAAGACCACAGGTTCAGGAAAGACTTACGATGCAGATTGTAGATGCTTTGAAAGAAGCTCTAGGAACAAAAGACGTAGCTTGTATCATTGATGCAAAACACCTTTGTGTCAACTGCAGAGGAATAAAAGATACTGCAAGTTCTACAATTACCGCAGAATTAAGTGGTATTTTCAGAACGAATCCTATTACAAGACAGGAATTCTTACATTATGTAGGAAGCCACGCAAAACTTGATTATTAAACAATGAACTACCAAATCCTTAAAAACATTATTGATAACGAACTTCAGAGATTTCAAAACATCCCTGAAGAAGAATGGTCATATAGAAGCTCTCCGGAAAAATGGTCCAAAAAAGAAATTATAGGACATCTTTGTGACAGCGCTTTTACAAATATTCGTAGATTTGTTGTCACTCAATATAAAGAGAACGAGAATATCGTATATGATCAGAATATCTGGGTAAAAGCTCAGAACTATCAGAATGTTCCTACTTCGGATCTTATTGATCTGTGGAAGTCTTTGAACTACCAGATTGTTCATGTAGTAGAAAATATCCCTGATGAAGCATTACAGAGAACTTGTGATACAACCAAAACGGAACCTCAGGTTTTTACATTGGAGTTTATTATTAATGATTATGTAGATCATTTACAGCATCATTTAAAAGCGATTTAATTATGATAAAATTTAAAAAAGTTTCAGATAAAATTTTTATCACAACAATTATTTGTTGTGACAGAATTATTTTTTAACTAATTTTTGAATCTTTAAAATTATTGAATCTTTTAACTTAAAAATAAATGCAATTAAAAATATATAACTCCCTTACAGCGGAAAAAGAAATATTCAAACCTATTTTAGACGGAAATGTCGGTATGTATGTCTGCGGACCTACCGTGTACAGCAATGTGCATTTAGGGAATGTAAGAACCTTCCTTTCCTTCGATTTTATCTACCGTACCTTAATGCATTTGGGGTATAAAGTAAGATATGTGAGAAATATTACTGATGCGGGCCACCTTACAGATGATGGAAATGTAGATAATGACAGATTCGTAAAGCAGACCAGGCTTGAAAAACTGGAGCCTATGGAAATTGTACAGAAATATACAGTAGATTTCCACAAAGTATTGGATATGTTCAATCTTTTGCCACCCAATATCGAACCTACAGCAACAGGACATATTGTAGAACAGATCGAGTTGACTCAAAAACTCATTGAAAGAGGCTTTGCTTACGAAAGCAACGGTTCAGTATACTTCGATGTATTAGAATACAACAAAAGAGGATTGAACTATGGAGAACTTTCAAAACGTAATATAGAAGAACTGTTTGCCAATACTAGAGACCTTGACGGGCAGGGAGAAAAGAAAAACCCACAGGATTTTGCATTGTGGAAAAAAGCATCGCCGGCTCACATCATGAGATGGAACTCTCCGTGGGGAGAAGGTTTCCCGGGATGGCACCTTGAATGTACTGCAATGAGTACAAAGTATTTGGGTGAAACCTTCGATATCCATGGAGGAGGGATGGACCTTAAATTCCCTCACCACGAATGTGAAATAGCACAAGGAAAAGCTTGCAATGATGCAGCGCCAGTAAATTACTGGATGCATGCCAATATGTTGACAATGAATTCTCAGCGTATGAGCAAATCTACAGGAAACTATATCCTTCCAATGCAATTGGTTACCGGAGATAATGACTTCTTTGAAAAACCTTTCCACCCTTCAATTGTACGTTTCTGCTTCCTGCAGGCACATTACAGAAGTGTGCTGGATATTTCAAACGATGCCATGATTGCCAGTGAAAAAGGATTCATCAGACTGATGGAAGCAGTGAAAGTACTGAATTCAATTACCCCTGATGATACAAAAACATCTGGTTTCAGTCTGAAAGAATGGAAAGATAAAGCATATGAAGCTTTGACGGATGATTTCAATTCACCAATTCTGATTGCTCACCTGTTTGAAGCTGTGAAATACATCTTTGCCTTAAACGATGGTAAAGAAACAATTTCAACTGCAGATCTTGAAGATTTAAAATCTACACTTAATGCCTTTATCTTTGATGTTTTAGGATTGCAGACTGTAGAAGAAAACAACAATGAAAAGCTGGATCAGACACTAAAAGTTTTGATCGAATTGAGAAATCAGGCAAGAAAATCCAAAAATTTTGACCTTTCAGATCAGATCAGAGACAAGCTGCTTGCAGAAGGAATCGAATTAAAAGATGGAAGAGACGGAACATCATACGTTCTGAACTAAAAATATAACTTCGTTTTATAAACCATTCCGTAGGAGTCCCACACTTAGGATTCTTACGGAATGTCTTTTTTATTCCCTTAAGAAAATACATAAGAATTTCATACCTCTTCCCTTAGTCCCTCACTTATCCAAACTCTTTGATCCTTCCACCTTCAAACCCTCTAACTTTTATAAGGAGCTTAATCCTGCTATTCATTTTTACTCCTCGCGCCTTTGCTCTCCCGCACTTCATGCATCATCTCTCTAACCTCTGCTGCGGGGTAATCATTTCTATCAGGGCTAGGGTATGAGACCAATTATGAATGATAAGTTATGAATGATGATCCAGGGTTCGTGTTATGAGGATCAGATTACAAAATACCGGGTTCATTCTATTCAATAGAAGGAACATTATCCCCAACTTATATAAAGCATGTTTGTTTTAAAACAGCATTAGCTATTATATATATGTATACCTTTCATTACCCATTCTCCATGCCTCTCCCGCATCCCTCCCTCTGTCCAAACAAATGTTTAAAATTTTTCTCACTGCGTTCCAGTTGATTAGGGCTTAATATTACATAAAGGTAAAATTTATGTTAAATAAAATTGTTTTGTGTTGTTATAAGTTGTTATCTTTGCCCCACTGAAAAACGAGAGTATAACAGTAGCGCAGAGGAGCTTTTAGCTAAGCATAAAACATTGATATACTTCAAGAAGAGACGGGTAAAAAAACTTCAAAATTTTTCACAAAAAGAGTTGCGGGTTTAAAAAGAGTTTGTATCTTTGCAGTCCCAATTACAGGGAGCGCAGGAGTATAGAGATTGAGGTTTTGGAAGAGGATTAAGGTTACTTAAAAAACTTTAAAATTTTCTTCAGAAACATTTGGTCAAATCAAAATAAAGTTTTACTTTTGCACTCGCAAATACGGAGCGCCACTGACAGAAGAGAGTGCTTCGTTACAAAGCGAAAGATATAAAGATCATTGACATACAATATAACAACCAAGTAAGGAAAAACTAAAGCGTTAAAAAACTTTGAGTGAGTCAGACAAACATACAATGGAGAGTTTGATCCTGGCTCAGGATGAACGCTAGCGGGAGGCCTAACACATGCAAGCCGAGCGGTATAGATCTTTCGGGATCTAGAGAGCGGCGTACGGGTGCGGAACACGTGTGCAACCTGCCTTTATCTGGGGGATAGCCTTTCGAAAGGGAGATTAATACCCCATAATATATCAGATGGCATCATTTGATATTGAAAACTCCGGTGGATAGAGATGGGCACGCGCAAGATTAGATAGTTGGTGAGGTAACGGCTCACCAAGTCTACGATCTTTAGGGGGCCTGAGAGGGTGATCCCCCACACTGGTACTGAGACACGGACCAGACTCCTACGGGAGGCAGCAGTGAGGAATATTGGACAATGGGTGAGAGCCTGATCCAGCCATCCCGCGTGAAGGACGACGGCCCTATGGGTTGTAAACTTCTTTTGTATAGGGATAAACCTACCCTCGTGAGGGTAGCTGAAGGTACTATACGAATAAGCACCGGCTAACTCCGTGCCAGCAGCCGCGGTAATACGGAGGGTGCAAGCGTTATCCGGATTTATTGGGTTTAAAGGGTCCGTAGGCGGATGTGTAAGTCAGTGGTGAAATCTCACAGCTTAACTGTGAAACTGCCATTGATACTGCATGTCTTGAGTGTTGTTGAAGTAGCTGGAATAAGTAGTGTAGCGGTGAAATGCATAGATATTACTTAGAACACCAATTGCGAAGGCAGGTTACTAAGCAACAACTGACGCTGATGGACGAAAGCGTGGGGAGCGAACAGGATTAGATACCCTGGTAGTCCACGCCGTAAACGATGCTAACTCGTTTTTGGGCTTTCGGGTTCAGAGACTAAGCGAAAGTGATAAGTTAGCCACCTGGGGAGTACGTTCGCAAGAATGAAACTCAAAGGAATTGACGGGGGCCCGCACAAGCGGTGGATTATGTGGTTTAATTCGATGATACGCGAGGAACCTTACCAAGGCTTAAATGGGAAATGACAGGTTTAGAAATAGACTTTTCTTCGGACATTTTTCAAGGTGCTGCATGGTTGTCGTCAGCTCGTGCCGTGAGGTGTTAGGTTAAGTCCTGCAACGAGCGCAACCCCTGTCACTAGTTGCCATCATTAAGTTGGGGACTCTAGTGAGACTGCCTACGCAAGTAGAGAGGAAGGTGGGGATGACGTCAAATCATCACGGCCCTTACGCCTTGGGCCACACACGTAATACAATGGCCGGTACAGAGGGCAGCTACACTGCGAAGTGATGCAAATCTCGAAAGCCGGTCTCAGTTCGGATTGGAGTCTGCAACTCGACTCTATGAAGCTGGAATCGCTAGTAATCGCGCATCAGCCATGGCGCGGTGAATACGTTCCCGGGCCTTGTACACACCGCCCGTCAAGCCATGGAAGTCTGGGGTACCTGAAGTCGGTGACCGTAACAGGAGCTGCCTAGGGTAAAACAGGTAACTAGGGCTAAGTCGTAACAAGGTAGCCGTACCGGAAGGTGCGGCTGGAACATCTCATTTTAGAGCGTCTTTAGGGACGATAAACAAAATTAGTACGCAAGTACAAAGTACTTACTTAAAGTAAAGCTTTAGTTTTTTTGTTTGGTTGGTTATATTAACAATACAAAACCCACTAGAAATTAGTAAAGGGAAAGAGATTGAGAAATGCAGAAGAGGAAAAGGGATTACTTATTACTCATGGATCATTACTCATACAAAGTCTCGTAGCTCAGCTGGTTAGAGCGCTACACTGATAATGTAGAGGTCGGCAGTTCGAGCCTGCCCGAGACTACTAATTAAAGCGGCTGGCAAATAGCTTATAGCTGAAGGCAATAAAGCCAACAGCAAGGAGCAAATCGCCAACAGCACCTAGAGGGGGAATTAGCTCAGCTGGCTAGAGCGCCTGCCTTGCACGCAGGAGGTCAAGGGTTCGACTCCCTTATTCTCCACAGTTTTGGAAACTGATTTAAAAGTTACGGATGGAGCCAAAAACAACATCTGTTCATCAGTTGAACAAGAAGACATTAAGATCATTGACATTAACGGTAAAGACATCACAAAGAGAAAACCGAGCGCATAAAGCGCTTGAGTAACCAATAGGAAAGAAATCGTTAAGGGCGTATGGCGGATGCCTAGGCTTTCAGAGGCGAAGAAGGACGTGGTAAGCTGCGAAAAGCTGCGGGGATTGGCACACACGAATTGATCCGCAGATGTCCGAATGGGGCAACCCGTCTGGTTGAAGACCAGTCATCCCTTAGGGGAAGCAAACCCGGAGAACTGAAACATCTAAGTACCCGGAGGAAAAGAAATCGAAGAGATTCCGTAAGTAGTGGCGAGCGAAAGCGGATTAGCCCAAAAGCTGATATATGTTTAATAGAATGTTCTGGAAAGAACGGCCGTAGAGGGTGATAGCCCCGTATATGAAAGGCATATTTGAGTGATAAATGAGTAGGGCGGGACACGTGAAATCCTGTCTGAATATGGGGGGACCATCCTCCAAGGCTAAATACTCCTGAAAGACCGATAGTGAACAAGTACTGTGAAGGAAAGGTGAAAAGCACTTCGAATAGAAGGGTGAAATAGAACCTGAAACCGTACGCCTACAAGCGGTCGGAGCAGCATTAAGCTGTGACGGCGTGCCTTTTGCATAATGAGCCTACGAGTTAATTTTACTAGCGAGGTTAAGGTATTAAGTACCGGAGCCGGAGCGAAAGCGAGTCTGAATAGGGCGCATAGTTAGTAGGATTAGACGCGAAACCTTGTGATCTACCCATGGGCAGGTTGAAGCTCTGGTAACACAGAGTGGAGGACCGAACCGGTTGACGTTGAAAAGTCTTCGGATGACCTGTGGGTAGGGGTGAAAGGCCAATCAAACTGGGAGATAGCTCGTACTCTCCGAAATGCATTTAGGTGCAGCGTCGTATATAAGTTTATTAGAGGTAGAGCTACTGATTGGATGCGGGGGTTTCATCGCCTACCAATTCCTGACAAACTCCGAATGCTAATAAATGTTCTACGGCAGTGAGGGCATGGGTGCTAAGGTCCATGTCCGAGAGGGAAAGAACCCAGACCAACAGCTAAGGTCCCAAAATATATGTTAAGTTGAAACAACGCGGTTGGACTGCATTGACAGCTAGGATGTTGGCTTGGAAGCAGCCATTCATTTAAAGAGTGCGTAACAGCTCACTAGTCGAGCGGTCCGGCATGGATAATAATCGGGCATAAACATATTACCGAAGCTATGGATTTATATTTTAGATATATCTGGTAGGAGAGCATTCTATTTGCGCCGAAGCAGTATCGTGAGGTATTGTGGAGCGGATAGAAAAGAAAATGTAGGCATAAGTAACGATAAAGCAGGCGAGAAACCTGCTCACCGAAAGACCAAGGCTTCCTCAGCCATGCTAATCAGCTGAGGGTTAGTCGGGACCTAACGCGAACCCGAAAGGGGTAGTGGATGGACAATGGGTTAATATTCCCATACTTGCTCACACTAAAAAGGGGACGGTTGGATGTAGCTGCTAAAGACTGACGGAATAGTCAAGGCCTAGCCTTCGGGCGAAGCTGCTGTAGTGTAATCTGATCCAAGAAAAGCCGAAGTGAAGCAACCCGTACCAAAACCGACACAGGTGGTCGAGGAGAGAATCCTAAGGTGCTCGAGTGAGTCGTGGCTAAGGAACTAGGCAAAATAGTCTCGTAACTTCGGAAGAAGAGACGCCATCAGCAATGGTGGCCGCAGTGAAGAGGCCCAGGCGACTGTTTATCAAAAACACAGGACTCTGCTAAATCGAAAGATGCTGTATAGGGTCTGACACCTGCCCGGTGCTGGAAGGTTAAGGAAGGTGCTTAGGGTTAAACCGAAGGCATTAACTGAAGCCCCAGTAAACGGCGGCCGTAACTATAACGGTCCTAAGGTAGCGAAATTCCTTGTCGGGTAAGTTCCGACCTGCACGAATGGTGTAACGATCTGGGCACTGTCTCAGCCACGAGCTCGGTGAAATTGTAGTATCGGTGAAGATGCCGATTACCCGCAATGGGACGAAAAGACCCTGTGAACCTTTACTATAACTTCGTATTGACTTTGAGTAAGTAATGTGTAGGATAGGTGGGAGGCTTTGAAGCTTGCACGCTAGTGTAGGTGGAGCCAACGTTGAAATACCACCCTTTACTTACTTGGAGCCTAACTTCTTTTAGAAGGACATTGCGTGGTGGGTAGTTTGACTGGGGTGGTCGCCTCCAAAAGAGTAACGGAGGCTTTCAAAGGTACCCTCAGCACGCTTGGTAACCGTGCGTAGAGTGTAATGGCATAAGGGTGCTTGACTGTGAGACCTACAAGTCGATCAGGTGCGAAAGCAGGACATAGTGATCCGGTGGTTCCGTATGGAAGGGCCATCGCTCATAGGATAAAAGGTACTCCGGGGATAACAGGCTAGTCTCCCCCAAGAGCTCACATCGACGGGGAGGTTCGGCACCTCGATGTCGGCTCGTCACATCCTGGGGCTGGAGAAGGTCCCAAGGGTTGGGCTGTTCGCCCATTAAAGTGGTACGCGAGCTGGGTTCAGAACGTCGTGAGACAGTTCGGTCTCTATCTATTGCGGGCGTTAGATGTTTGAGAGGGCTTGATTCTAGTACGAGAGGACCGAATTGAACAAACCTCTGGTGTATCAGTTGTACCGCCAGGTGCACCGCTGAGTAGCTACGTTTGGAAGAGATAAGCACTGAAAGCATATAAGTGCGAAACTCGCCTCAAGATGAGACATCTTTTAAGGGTCGTTGGAGATGACGACGTTGATAGGCTACAGGTGTAAAGACAGTAATGTCATAGCCGAGTAGTACTAATTACCCGTAGATTTATAGTCTATGGTTACTATATAAACCAGGTGCTTTATGTGCATTGAAGGTTTTGTCTTTGTGAAAGTTTTATCGCTTAAAAACGCAATTGGCAACTAGCAGTTAGCGATTGGCAAAAAGCCAAAAGCAATGAGCAAAAAGCCAGATGCTATATACCTTCTTTAGGGTGGTTTTAGCGGTGGGGCTCACCTGTTCCCATTCCGAACACAGAAGTTAAGCCCACCAGCGCCGATGGTACTGCGAAAGCGGGAGAGTAGGCCGCCGCCAGTTTTTATTTTATTTTTAAAAATCCTTTATCTTATGATAAAGGATTTTTTTTTGTTGTATAACCCCACCTATCCGGCTAAGCCCAGTTCGACCCAACCCAGCCCAACTTACAGATAAATGATGAGCAATAAGTAATAGATAATAAGCAATCATCAATATGTAAATAGATCGCTATTATTGCCCGTTACTGATTATCCATTCTCATTAACCATTCTTCATCTTACTAGCTGATACCTCTTTGCTGTCACTATTACCGTTTATTATCCCCAACTTCTTACTCCGAATCTATATCTATACAATCCAGGAACCGTATTTTATCTTTTCTAAGAACTCATCAAATCATAAGTTTTGGCTAAAGCCCGTACCTATGGAATATCATAAATGTAGAATAATCAAAGTTGATCATTTGCAGCCTGAAATCCAGATCATTATACCTCTTCTCATAGGACTCACATAAATTTTTATCTATATTCTGTACATGCTATAATTGCTGCGTTGCTAGTACGTTCTATACGTTCTATAATGTATATAATCTATCTTTAATTAATTTCACGTTTGAATCTTAGCACCCAATAGATTTATAGGTTAATATATTTCCAATATTAAATTATATTCTATAAGATCTTTGTCTGTTTTGAGATGTTGGATTAAAAGCACATTGCTATAATAAGTGTCTATATAACGTAATTACTTAATGTTTTTCAAGTCATCATTTTGGAGATTTGTATATTAGAATTAAATCTTATGTATTTATTTTAATGATATACATTTATAAATACTCATTGTGGATAAGTATAAATTATAATTAATTATTTGAATACTAAATAGATATAGGAATAGTTATCCACTTTGTATATTTTTATGTTAAATAAAGTTGCGTGGTGTGTAGTTAAGTTTCTATCTTTGCCCCACTGAAAAACGAGAGTATAACAGTAGCGCAGAGGAGCTTTTAGCTAAGCATAAAACATTGATATACTTCAAGAAGAGACGGGTAAAAAAACTTCAAAATTTTTCACAAAAAGAGTTGCGGGTTTAAAAAGAGTTTGTATCTTTGCAGTCCCAATTACAGGGAGCGCAGGAGTATAGAGATTGAGGTTTTGGAAGAGGATTAAGGTTACTTAAAAAACTTTAAAATTTTCTTCAGAAACATTTGGTCAAATCAAAATAAAGTTTTACTTTTGCACTCGCAAATACGGAGCGCCACTGACAGAAGAGAGTGCTTCGTTACAAAGCGAAAGATATAAAGATCATTGACATACAATATAACAACCAAGTAAGGAAAAACTAAAGCGTTAAAAAACTTTGAGTGAGTCAGACAAACATACAATGGAGAGTTTGATCCTGGCTCAGGATGAACGCTAGCGGGAGGCCTAACACATGCAAGCCGAGCGGTATAGATCTTTCGGGATCTAGAGAGCGGCGTACGGGTGCGGAACACGTGTGCAACCTGCCTTTATCTGGGGGATAGCCTTTCGAAAGGGAGATTAATACCCCATAATATATCAGATGGCATCATTTGATATTGAAAACTCCGGTGGATAGAGATGGGCACGCGCAAGATTAGATAGTTGGTGAGGTAACGGCTCACCAAGTCTACGATCTTTAGGGGGCCTGAGAGGGTGATCCCCCACACTGGTACTGAGACACGGACCAGACTCCTACGGGAGGCAGCAGTGAGGAATATTGGACAATGGGTGAGAGCCTGATCCAGCCATCCCGCGTGAAGGACGACGGCCCTATGGGTTGTAAACTTCTTTTGTATAGGGATAAACCTACCCTCGTGAGGGTAGCTGAAGGTACTATACGAATAAGCACCGGCTAACTCCGTGCCAGCAGCCGCGGTAATACGGAGGGTGCAAGCGTTATCCGGATTTATTGGGTTTAAAGGGTCCGTAGGCGGATGTGTAAGTCAGTGGTGAAATCTCACAGCTTAACTGTGAAACTGCCATTGATACTGCATGTCTTGAGTGTTGTTGAAGTAGCTGGAATAAGTAGTGTAGCGGTGAAATGCATAGATATTACTTAGAACACCAATTGCGAAGGCAGGTTACTAAGCAACAACTGACGCTGATGGACGAAAGCGTGGGGAGCGAACAGGATTAGATACCCTGGTAGTCCACGCCGTAAACGATGCTAACTCGTTTTTGGGCTTTCGGGTTCAGAGACTAAGCGAAAGTGATAAGTTAGCCACCTGGGGAGTACGTTCGCAAGAATGAAACTCAAAGGAATTGACGGGGGCCCGCACAAGCGGTGGATTATGTGGTTTAATTCGATGATACGCGAGGAACCTTACCAAGGCTTAAATGGGAAATGACAGGTTTAGAAATAGACTTTTCTTCGGACATTTTTCAAGGTGCTGCATGGTTGTCGTCAGCTCGTGCCGTGAGGTGTTAGGTTAAGTCCTGCAACGAGCGCAACCCCTGTCACTAGTTGCCATCATTAAGTTGGGGACTCTAGTGAGACTGCCTACGCAAGTAGAGAGGAAGGTGGGGATGACGTCAAATCATCACGGCCCTTACGCCTTGGGCCACACACGTAATACAATGGCCGGTACAGAGGGCAGCTACACTGCGAAGTGATGCAAATCTCGAAAGCCGGTCTCAGTTCGGATTGGAGTCTGCAACTCGACTCTATGAAGCTGGAATCGCTAGTAATCGCGCATCAGCCATGGCGCGGTGAATACGTTCCCGGGCCTTGTACACACCGCCCGTCAAGCCATGGAAGTCTGGGGTACCTGAAGTCGGTGACCGTAACAGGAGCTGCCTAGGGTAAAACAGGTAACTAGGGCTAAGTCGTAACAAGGTAGCCGTACCGGAAGGTGCGGCTGGATCATCTCATTTTAGAGCGTCTTTAGGGACGATAAACAAAATTAGTACGCAAGTACAAAGTACTTACTTAAAGTAAAGCTTTAGTTTTTTGTTTGGTTGGTTATATTAACAATACAAAACCCACTAGAAATTAGTAAAGGGAAAGAGATTGAGAAATGCAGAAGAGGAAAAGGGATTACTTATTACTCATGGATCATTACTCATACAAAGTCTCGTAGCTCAGCTGGTTAGAGCGCTACACTGATAATGTAGAGGTCGGCAGTTCGAGCCTGCCCGAGACTACTAATTAAAGCGGCTGGCAAATAGCTTATAGCTGAAGGCAATAAAGCCAACAGCAAGGAGCAAATCGCCAACAGCACCTAGAGGGGGAATTAGCTCAGCTGGCTAGAGCGCCTGCCTTGCACGCAGGAGGTCAAGGGTTCGACTCCCTTATTCTCCACAGTTTTGGAAGACTGATTTAAAAGTTACGGATGGAGCCAAAAACAACATCTGTTCATCAGTTGAACAAGAAGACATTAAGATCATTGACATTAACGGTAAAGACATCACAAAGAGAAAACCGAGCGCATAAAGCGCTTGAGTAACCAATAGGAAAGAAATCGTTAAGGGCGTATGGCGGATGCCTAGGCTTTCAGAGGCGAAGAAGGACGTGGTAAGCTGCGAAAAGCTGCGGGGATTGGCACACACGAATTGATCCGCAGATGTCCGAATGGGGCAACCCGTCTGGTTGAAGACCAGTCATCCCTTAGGGGAAGCAAACCCGGAGAACTGAAACATCTAAGTACCCGGAGGAAAAGAAATCGAAGAGATTCCGTAAGTAGTGGCGAGCGAAAGCGGATTAGCCCAAAAGCTGATATATGTTTAATAGAATGTTCTGGAAAGAACGGCCGTAGAGGGTGATAGCCCCGTATATGAAAGGCATATTTGAGTGATAAATGAGTAGGGCGGGACACGTGAAATCCTGTCTGAATATGGGGGGACCATCCTCCAAGGCTAAATACTCCTGAAAGACCGATAGTGAACAAGTACTGTGAAGGAAAGGTGAAAAGCACTTCGAATAGAAGGGTGAAATAGAACCTGAAACCGTACGCCTACAAGCGGTCGGAGCAGCATTAAGCTGTGACGGCGTGCCTTTTGCATAATGAGCCTACGAGTTAATTTTACTAGCGAGGTTAAGGTATTAAGTACCGGAGCCGGAGCGAAAGCGAGTCTGAATAGGGCGCATAGTTAGTAGGATTAGACGCGAAACCTTGTGATCTACCCATGGGCAGGTTGAAGCTCTGGTAACACAGAGTGGAGGACCGAACCGGTTGACGTTGAAAAGTCTTCGGATGACCTGTGGGTAGGGGTGAAAGGCCAATCAAACTGGGAGATAGCTCGTACTCTCCGAAATGCATTTAGGTGCAGCGTCGTATATAAGTTTATTAGAGGTAGAGCTACTGATTGGATGCGGGGGTTTCATCGCCTACCAATTCCTGACAAACTCCGAATGCTAATAAATGTTCTACGGCAGTGAGGGCATGGGTGCTAAGGTCCATGTCCGAGAGGGAAAGAACCCAGACCAACAGCTAAGGTCCCAAAATATATGTTAAGTTGAAACAACGCGGTTGGACTGCATTGACAGCTAGGATGTTGGCTTGGAAGCAGCCATTCATTTAAAGAGTGCGTAACAGCTCACTAGTCGAGCGGTCCGGCATGGATAATAATCGGGCATAAACATATTACCGAAGCTATGGATTTATATTTTAGATATATCTGGTAGGAGAGCATTCTATTTGCGCCGAAGCAGTATCGTGAGGTATTGTGGAGCGGATAGAAAAGAAAATGTAGGCATAAGTAACGATAAAGCAGGCGAGAAACCTGCTCACCGAAAGACCAAGGCTTCCTCAGCCATGCTAATCAGCTGAGGGTTAGTCGGGACCTAACGCGAACCCGAAAGGGGTAGTGGATGGACAATGGGTTAATATTCCCATACTTGCTCACACTAAAAAGGGGACGGTTGGATGTAGCTGCTAAAGACTGACGGAATAGTCAAGGCCTAGCCTTCGGGCGAAGCTGCTGTAGTGTAATCTGATCCAAGAAAAGCCGAAGTGAAGCAACCCGTACCAAAACCGACACAGGTGGTCGAGGAGAGAATCCTAAGGTGCTCGAGTGAGTCGTGGCTAAGGAACTAGGCAAAATAGTCTCGTAACTTCGGAAGAAGAGACGCCATCAGCAATGGTGGCCGCAGTGAAGAGGCCCAGGCGACTGTTTATCAAAAACACAGGACTCTGCTAAATCGAAAGATGCTGTATAGGGTCTGACACCTGCCCGGTGCTGGAAGGTTAAGGAAGGTGCTTAGGGTTAAACCGAAGGCATTAACTGAAGCCCCAGTAAACGGCGGCCGTAACTATAACGGTCCTAAGGTAGCGAAATTCCTTGTCGGGTAAGTTCCGACCTGCACGAATGGTGTAACGATCTGGGCACTGTCTCAGCCACGAGCTCGGTGAAATTGTAGTATCGGTGAAGATGCCGATTACCCGCAATGGGACGAAAAGACCCTGTGAACCTTTACTATAACTTCGTATTGACTTTGAGTAAGTAATGTGTAGGATAGGTGGGAGGCTTTGAAGCTTGCACGCTAGTGTAGGTGGAGCCAACGTTGAAATACCACCCTTTACTTACTTGGAGCCTAACTTCTTTTAGAAGGACATTGCGTGGTGGGTAGTTTGACTGGGGTGGTCGCCTCCAAAAGAGTAACGGAGGCTTTCAAAGGTACCCTCAGCACGCTTGGTAACCGTGCGTAGAGTGTAATGGCATAAGGGTGCTTGACTGTGAGACCTACAAGTCGATCAGGTGCGAAAGCAGGACATAGTGATCCGGTGGTTCCGTATGGAAGGGCCATCGCTCATAGGATAAAAGGTACTCCGGGGATAACAGGCTAGTCTCCCCCAAGAGCTCACATCGACGGGGAGGTTCGGCACCTCGATGTCGGCTCGTCACATCCTGGGGCTGGAGAAGGTCCCAAGGGTTGGGCTGTTCGCCCATTAAAGTGGCACGCGAGCTGGGTTCAGAACGTCGTGAGACAGTTCGGTCTCTATCTATTGCGGGCGTTAGATGTTTGAGAGGGCTTGATTCTAGTACGAGAGGACCGAATTGAACAAACCTCTGGTGTATCAGTTGTACCGCCAGGTGCACCGCTGAGTAGCTACGTTTGGAAGAGATAAGCACTGAAAGCATATAAGTGCGAAACTCGCCTCAAGATGAGACATCTTTTAAGGGTCGTTGGAGATGACGACGTTGATAGGCTACAGGTGTAAAGACAGTAATGTCATAGCCGAGTAGTACTAATTACCCGTAGATTTATAGTCTATGGTTACTATATAAACCAGGTGCTTTATGTGCATTGAAGGTTTTGTCTTTGTGAAAGTTTTTATCGCTTAAAAACGCAATTGGCAACTAGCAGTTAGCGATTGGCAAAAAGCCAAAAGCAATGAGCAAAAAGCCAGATGCTATATACCTTCTTTAGGGTGGTTTTAGCGGTGGGGCTCACCTGTTCCCATTCCGAACACAGAAGTTAAGCCCACCAGCGCCGATGGTACTGCGAAAGCGGGAGAGTAGGCCGCCGCCAGTTTTTATTTTATTTTTAAAAATCCTTTATCTTATGATAAAGGATTTTTTTTTGTTGTATAACCCCACCTATCCGGCTAAGCCCAGTTCGACCCAACCCAGCCCAACTTACAGATAAATGATGAGCAATAAGTAATAGATAATAAGCAATCATCAATATGTAAATAGATCGCTATTATTGCCCGTTACTGATTATCCATTCTCATTAACCATTCTTCATCTTACTAGCTGATACCTCTTTGCTGTCACTATTACCGTTTATTATCCCCAACTTCTTACTCCGAATCTATATCTATACAATCCAGGAACCGTATTTTATCTTTTCTAAGAACTCATCAAATCATAAGTTTTGGCTAAAGCCCGTACCTATGGAATATCATAAATGTAGAATAATCAAAGTTGATCATTTGCAGCCTGAAATCCAGATCTCCTAATTCATAACTTATCATTCATAATTCTCTTCCTTATAGCCCCGATAGTAATGGTTACCCCGCAGCATGTGTGGGAGAGCAGGTGGTTGGAGCTCGGGAGAGCGCTGGCGTGAGGAGTATGAATGGATAGCGGGAGAAGGCTCCTGAAATAGAATAGATCATGAGTCACTTATTACTCCTATATTATCATTTATAATTAATCGCATTAATTATTTTTATAAATTAATTAAGCAGGAGGAAGTAATGACTGATAAGAGCTGTGTATTCATTAATTTATCATCAAATTTATTCAAATATCCGGGATTTTTGTTTTTTAGTTTGAAAATTGTGTAACTTAGTAATATCAAAATGATTACGAATCTAAAAATATATATTATGAAAAAACATTTATTCCCTCTATTTTTATTGTTATTCGGTGTGAATGCACAAGCACAGCAAGATTTCTTTGCGATTGCTGGAAAAGAGACTCAGAGTATTACTTTCAATGATTTTCGCACAATTGATGCAGCTAATGGAACTTCCGGAGAAAAAGTCTTTACAGCCGATTCTTCAACAAAAGTATTTTCCCAGACTAGAAGAGGTATTGTAGCTGAAGATAAAAACACTTACAGTAATTCTCAAGCAACAACTTTGGCTGCCCTTGCCTATGATTCTTCGAATAACAATTTGGTGTATATGCCTATGTTTTCTTCTAATATCTATGTTTTAAACCCACAGACTAAAGAGATTACATTGGTAGAAAATACTGTTGCAAGAGTATCCTCGTGTGATATCAATTCTCATATTACAAGAATGGCAACAGGGTATAATGGTAATATTTATGCTGTGAATAATGCCGGAACACAGTTTTTGGAAATTAGTAAAAATGGTGGCCAATATGTGGTAAATGATCTTGGGATTATCAAGGACGATCCATCTAACGGTAGAAATTCATTTACAGCTATGGAAACGGGGTTTGGTGGAGATATGATAGCTGATGCAGATAATAACTTCTATGTTTTCGCAGCTTCAGGAAATGTTTTCAAGGTTCTGACAAAAGATCTAAAAGCTAAATTTGTTGGTAAAATCACTGGGATTCCAGAGAATTACTCTGTTAATGGATCCGCTGTAAATGCTCAAGGAAAAGCGGTGATTGCAAGTGCAAAAGGTGCTGCCTTATATGAGGTAGACCTTACAACTTTACAGGCAAAACAGCTTCCGGGAGAACAGGGATTGCATATTTATGATTTGGCAAGTAAATATTTTGTGAATGATAAGGCTTCCGGTATCAATGCTATGGCAGCTAATCTGGATATTTATCCAACAAAGGTAGATGAGCACTATATTTACGTTCATGTTAATAAGAATCTGAAAGGTAATATTAAACTGAATATCTTCGATATGTCAGGGAAGAATGTGATGATTCAGGATCTATCTGTAAAAGATGCTTCACTGGATGAGAAAGTATATCTTAAAGGATTGGTGAGTGGAGCTTATATTGTAAATATTACTGATGAATCCGGAAAAGCAATATTTAATAAGAAGATTCTCGTAACAAGATAATTACAAAATATAATGAAAAATAGGAAGACCTTTTCAAATCAATTTGAGAAGGTTTTTTAATGATTATTTGATATTTAATAAGTTTTATTTTTCAATATTAAAATGTATTTTTATAAAAAAATATAGATGAAACTATACTTTAATGTAGGATATATTGTAAAGGCTGGAGAAAATTTGCAGTTGGTAATTGGAGAAGAGGGAGGAGCTGCAGTACATATCCATACTATGTTTTATGCTGAGAATGGATTGTGGAAATGTGAAGTTGACAATTTCTCAAAATCGATTTCATATCAATACCGGGTAGTCAATGAGAAAGGCCATGTATTAAGAGAGGAATTTGTTCCGCATCATCTTAGTTTTCCCCATAATTATAAGGAGTTTATAGTTTTTGACGAATGGAATAACAAAAATTTTCCTGAAAACTATTTAAACAACAAGATTCTTTACAATAAGCTGCATGATTTTGTTCCCGAAAAAATAACAGTTTTAAAAAAACATACCCATTTATTCAGAATAGAAGCTCCTATTTATAATCCGGATTGGAGGATTGTACTCTTTGGAAGTACGGAATCTTTAGGAAACTGGAGCTATGAAAAAGTTATTCATCTGTATCAGACAGATTTCGGAATGTGGGAAGCTTCTGTAGAAATTCCGGAAAATGAATTTATCCAATTCAAATACTGTATTTATAATACCAAAGAAAATAGAGTCATTGATGTAGAAACGGGAGAGAACAGATTTACGGTTGCTAATCCATTAAGTGATGTTCTGCAGATTGTTTCCAATCATTATTTTAGATTTAAAGGATATCAGATGTATCATGATGCCGGAGTTGCTGTTCCCGTATTCTCTTTGAGAAGCGAAGACGGTTTCGGTGTAGGAGAATTTGCAGACATTAAAAAATTAGCAGATTGGACAAAAGAAACGAATCTTGGTATTATTCAGATTCTTCCGATCAATGATACAACAGCGAATTATTCCTGGACTGATTCTTATCCTTATGCCGCGGTATCTGTCTATGCTCTGCATCCACAATATATCTCTATAGAAAAGCTTGATTATTCTTTACCTAAAGAATTAGTTGAGTCGTATTCAGATGAAAAAGAGAATTTAAACGCTCTGGATTTGATCGATTATGAAAGAATGATCGAAGGTAAATGGAAATATCTTACAGCCGTTTTCTATGCAGAAAAAGATAAAATTTATAAAGACAGAAACTTTAAAAAATTCATCAAAGATAATGAACATTGGCTTGTTCCTTATTCTGCATTCTGTGTATTGAGGGACAAATATAAAACACCCAATTTCACCGAGTGGAAAACTCATAAAAAATATATTGCAGGAAAAATCTTACAGTTTTTTACAACGAAAAATAAAGATTATGATATCTCAATGCTTCATGCCTGGGTACAATATCAATTGCATGTGCAGCTGAAAGATGCGGTTGATTATGCCCATAACCTGGGAATTTCGTTGAAGGGAGATCTTCCGATTGGAATTTACAGATTTTCCGTAGAAGCCTGGACAGAACCGGAATTATTCGGGATGGATTTTCAGGCAGGAGCACCTCCTGATCAGTTTACAGAACTGGGACAGAACTGGGAATTCCCGACTTACAATTGGGAAGCTATGAAAGCAGATGATTATAGATGGTGGAAAAACAGGTTCAAAGCGTTGGAACAGTATTTTGATGCAATGAGGATTGACCATATTCTTGGTTTCTTCAGAATATGGAGAATGCCAGTTTCAGCCGTACAAGGAATTTTAGGGTACTTTTATCCGGCTGTTCCTATTGTAGCGGAGGAATTTAAGGCATGGCAGATTCCGTTTAATTTTGACAGGTATTGTAAACCTTTTATCAACAATCAGATCTTATGGGATTATTTTGGAAAAGATAGCGGAAAAGCCCTCGAATTTATGAACCGTAATGCAGACGGAACCTATTTCTTCAAAGAAGAATTTGATACCCAGAGAAAACTGGTTAATTTCTTTAAGAAAAAATCATATGGCCCGCTTGAAGAGCAATTAATTTCACTTTGTGCCAATGTTTTGTTTTTAACAGAAGAGAAAAACGGGAAAACAGTTTATCATCCAAGGTTTAATGTATACAATACAGAATCTTACAAACATCTTCCGGAATTGGAGCAGAAGAGTATTTATGATCTGTATCACGATTATTTCTTCAGAAGACAGGATCATCTTTGGTCTGAAAAAGCAATGGAAAAACTTCCCGTTATCCTAAACGCTACCAAAATGCTGATCTGCGGAGAAGACTTGGGAATGGTTCCTGCCTGTGTACCGGTTGTGATGGATGAGCTTGCCATTATAGCACTTAAAGTACAAAGAATGCCTTCTGAAAATATTCCGTTCTATAATCCTAAACATGCAAACTATATGAATGTAGTGACAGCATCTTCACACGACAGCTCAACCTTGAGACAATGGTGGAAAGAAGATCCTGCTCTTACACAAAAATATTTCAACCAGCAGCTCATACAGTATGGCAAAGCCCCTGCAGATCTGAATCCTCATCTTGCGGAGATTATTATGAAGCAGCATCTATATAACGATGCTATGCTGGCTATTTTCCCGATTCAGGAATTTCTGGCAACAGATGCTGAGCTTACCAATAAGAAAATTGACAATGAAAGAATTAATAATCCTGCAGTTTTTCCACATTATTGGCGCTACAGAATGCACATAAAGCTAGAAGACCTTAAAAAGAAAGAATCTTTCAATGAAAAGATTGCTTTTTGGATAAAAGATAGTGGTAGAATGTAAATTTAACAATTGATTTTCAATTAGTTACAAATAATTTAAAAGAAGTTTGATCTTAAGATTTAACTTCTTTTTTTTATTTGTATCAAAAAGATAGAATTAAGATATTCTGCTATATATTAACCAATTAACGACTATAGAGATGAAAAAAATATTTTTAGGATTAGCTTTTGGGTTGGGCGTTTTGACGTCAGCTCAGCAGTATCCGAACAATGGTTGGGGTGATGATGGTTATTATCAGAATGGAGATGGTTATTACAGCGATGAAGATGACAGAAATTATTTCCCTGATGATTATTATTATAATTATCCTCAGGATTATTATCCAAGTGATTATTATCAGAGCTATTATAACGACTACAGAGGAAGTATCATTAATATTGACTGGAACGGATTTTTCGTACAGAACAGATTAAATCGCTGGCAGGTGGATCAGATTATGAGGCTTAATAATCTGTATGCAAGTTTTACAGCATGGGATAATTTCTACAGATATAATCCAGACAGATGGTATTATGACAGGTTTTACGCATTGGAAAGAATTTTAGGACCAAGAGTATTTGTTGTTTTTCAAAATAACTATTACAGAGGTTCAAGTCCTATTGTATATTTCCAGAATTACAGAAGATCATATTATGTACCGAGATATACTGTAATGCCAAGATATAGAAATATCAATATCAATATTTACAGGGTAGACAGATCAAGATTCCGTAGGATGGATAATCCAACTTTTGATATTGTCAGAAGAGACAACAGAGGTGGAAATGGTTTCAAAAATACGAGAAGCTCAGAAAACTCAGGTGGCATCCGTGATAACAACGGAGGCTTTAGAAATAGCAATGGAGGAAACAGAGGAAACACTGACAATAATGGAGGTTTCAGAAGTAATAACAGTGGTGGATTCAGAGGGAATTCTGATAATGGCGGAACCAGAGGAAATGCTGATAATAATGGAGGTTTCAGAAACAATAACGGAGGCGGCTTCAGAGGAAACAGTGAAGTGAGAAGAGAAACTCCTAAAAGAGAAGATAACGGCGGATTCAGAGGAAATGGCGGTGGCTCCAGACAAAGATCTGAAAGTTCTGCTCCAAGCCAACACAACCGTGGTAATAATGGAGGCTTTAGAGGTTGCTTAGTAAAGAATTAATTTTCATATATTATATTTAAGTGGTGTGAAGGGCAGGTTTTTATAATCTGTCCTTTTTTTGTTTGTTTATTGATTTATTTTTATTAAAATTTAACATTATTTATGAATTTGTTAATTTAACTTATGTTTTAATTAATAATCAAAAAGGTATAACAACAAAATAACAATTAATTAAATTTTAAAAAGATGAAAAAATTAGTTTTAGCAATAGCATTTATCGGAATGGGAAGTTTTGCAATGGCACAACAAACTACAACTCCACAGGACAGACAGGCAAGAGCCGTTGAAATGAAGCAGAGAATGGAACAAAAACAACAGGAACGTCTTGCAGAAATGCAAAAAGACCTTAATCTGAACCAGTCGCAGGTAGCTCAGATAAAAGACCTTCAGGACAAAAGAAACGCTGAAAGGAAAGCTGAGTTCGAGAAAAATAAAGGAGACAGACAAGCTAAGATGCAGGAGATGATGGCCAAAAGAGCACAAATGGATGCTGACATGAAGAAAATTCTAAACCCTGAACAATATGATAAATGGCAGGCTGACAGAAAAGCAAAAGCAGAAAAAATGAAGATGGCAATGAAAGAAAGAAGAATGATGAAAAAGCCGATGAATACAGGAGCTGCTGACGTAAAATAACAGCCTGTAATTTTAGTTTTTTAATGTGTTAAGGATGGATATTTTTCCATCCTTTTTGTATTAATTTTCTTTAAAACTTTTGATTTCGGGCTTTTATTCCCTATTTTTGACTATAAATTTAATACTTATGGTTAGCGAAAAAATTGCAAAATTAATTAACGAACAAATTGCCCACGAACAATACGCCGCTCAATATTATCTTTCAATGTCTGCATGGTTTTCTGGAAAAGATCTGGATGGAATTGCCAACTACTTTAGAGTACAGAGCAAGGAAGAATTGATGCATGCAGATAAAATGTTTGATTATTTGAACGATGTAGGCGGGGAAATTATCATCGGAGAAATTCCAAAACCTCCACATGAGTTCGAAAATGCAACAGATATTTTTGAGAAAGCATTAGCACATGAGAAAATAGTAACTAAAAGTATTTTCAATATTGTAAAAAATGCAAACGATGAAGGAGATTTTGCAACAACGTCATTCCTGCAGTGGTTTATTAACGAACAGGTAGAAGAAGAAGCCAGCGCTTCTCAATATGTTACGAAAATCAAAATGGTATGTGATAATCCATCAGCACTATACCTTTTTGACCAGGAATTATCTCAGAGAGTATTTGTTCCTGCTACAACAGCTTAAGACTGAAACTTCTAAAAATATAAAACCGCTATCCAATGAGATAGCGGTTTTTATTTTTTTATCTGAAAATCTATTAAAATCGAAAGAATTAAACCTTGTGGTAACGCAGGATTAGAAAATCTACAGATAAATAATCTGAGTTTTAAGAACCTTTTTACCTAGACGCTCAAGAATATTTTTATAGCCTTCTACCTGGGCCTCATCTTTGGCTTTCTGTTCACCAGTCTTAAAATCAACAATGATATAACCCTCTTCACCTTTTAAAATACGGTCAGGTCTGAAGATATGACTTTCCCCATTTTCAGAAATCATAATATCTTTTTCGTTAATCACTTCCCATTTTTCATCAAAAAATTCCGCATAAGTTTTTACGATCTCCTCTAAAGTGAGCTGTATTTCATTTTTTTCCTCCAAAGTGATTTGACCTTCCAAAGCATATCCTTCCAACACTTTTGAAATATCCTTTTCACTATTGATCTTTGATAAAAGCTCATGTACAAAAAGCCCGATTCTTACCTTTTCATTTCTTACCTGATAGTTTTTAGATGGAGTAGCAATCTTGATAGAAGTACTTTTTTCATTAACATTCTTAAGATCCTGAATATTCTGTGTTTTAAAAGATGAACTTTTATCTTTCGAGTATTTTTTCAGCATTTCAGGATTCACTTCATACACATCAAACTCATCAGCCTGTTCCGGATTTTTTGTTTGAAGGAATTCAAGAAGCTCAAGATTATTTGAAGTCTTATTGGCTTTCTGAAGATAGAAAAACAGCTGTTCAACAGGTCTTGTTGTAGCCACATATTGCAGGCAAAGCCTGTCAATCATATTTTTATAAGAGTTTTTGGTGTTGAAAAACAAAATTTCCTCGTCATAAACTTCCAGGTTCTTATTAAACTGATTGATATTGACGGATTTTAAAGCTTCATTCTCATTCGTATCAAACCAGTTGGTAAATTCGCTGTCCCGGTTTTTATTAATCATAGGAATAAAAACAATAGGGAATTCCAGCCCTTTAGATTTATGGATGGTCATGATCTGGATTGCATCAATATTTTCTGAAGCCTGAATGGTGTAGGAAGAAGCTTCTTCATCCCAATATTTTAAAAATTCTTTCGTACTGGCACCCGCATTCTGGGTAAAGTTGAAAAGCATTTCCAGAAAGTTCAGTAAAAAATCAGTTTCCTTGTTTTTAACAGAAAATTCGTTGATGTAATATTCTATGAAATTATACAGATTAAACCTCGGAAAATTATCCTGCTTAAGCTGCAGTGAATATTTCTCCTGAATAAACTGAAGTATCTCTTCATGGCCTTCAATATCCAGAATTTCTTTCATGTTTAAAGTGAAATCCGGCATTTGAATTTTCCCCAAGGTATTCAGATGATACATCATCATGATCAGACAATGTTTATTTTTAGGATTAAGTTCCCATCGCAGAAATTCAATGACAGCTTTTAACGTATTGGAAAGTTCCAGTGTAAGACCTTTATCGGAAATCGTTTTAATATTTGTTTCCTCACCGTGATATTTAACTTTTAAATTTCCCAGTTTTTGAGAGTAACTGAAAATATCAAAATTTCCACGACAAAGGATAGTGATATCAGAAAACTTAAAACCATTATCCAGGCATTCCTGGATGTCTTTCCGCATTCTTTCTGAAGTATCATTGTAAAACTCCTCATTGGTAAGATTGTCAATCAGGTTCACCTTTACCCGTCCGTCAATCTTTGATTTTGGGCTTTGCTCAGCATCTTCCCCAAAAATATTTTTATGCTCTTCCAAAAGCCCTTCAGAATGGAAACGATACAGCTCATTGTTGAACTGTACAATATTTTTTGCACTTCTCCAGTTGTCCTTTAATACCAAAAGATCAGCTTCCTTAGGTGAGAATTCCTTTTTGTTGATAATATCCAGCATCAGTTTACTCTCTCCACCACGGAATCTATAAATGCTCTGCTTGGGATCACCTACCAATGTAAATGAAGTATTTTCCGTAGAAACACTATGATCTCTCAGCGGAACAAAATTCTGCCACTGCAGTTCTGATGTATCCTGAAACTCATCAAAGAAATAATGTTGAAATTGTGATCCTACCTTTTCATAGATAAAAGCGGAAGGTTCATTCTTAAGATTTTCATTGATCAGAATATTAAATTTAGAAAGAAGAACAAGATCATTTTCCTCCTCAATTTTTTGAAGCTCATCCTGAATATCCTTATTTACCTTTAAGGGAAGAAGAGCAGACAAAACTTTCTCTTTCTTTTGAGTCTCAATGTACAGAAGAATGAGTTTCATTCTGTTATCAAGAAGTTGGTCAAGAATCTCAAAAATCTCAGACTCTTTATGCTTTGACTTGGATGATGCTCCTTTTCTGTAATTGTTGATGACAGATTCTTCCTGAGTGGTAGGAAAAGGAAAACCTGTTCTTTTCTGTTGGTAAAAATCTATGACCTTCGTAAAGAAACCTCCGATTCCGTTTTTGCCCTGAGCAAAATCCTCAATATCAATATTTCTGGATTTGAATAATTCAATAGAACTGGCCGCAAGTTCTGCAGACTGTTTTTTATTGAGAACAATTTCTTTACGAAGGGTATTCTTTATATTCTCATAATTTGCATCATCAAAACTTTTATTGCTTTTCAGATGTTCATAGTGAATATCCTTTACAAATTCTTTTGCCGAATCATAAAGGTTTTTGTTAAGATTGATTCTTTCATTATTTTCAAGACTATAATCTACATAATCCATGAAAGAATTGGAAATTGTTTCATTTTCCCCGATCTGGTCCAGCATTTTATCAACCGCTTCTATCAAAAAGGGTTCAGCTTCAATTTCAAGATTAAAATTTTTAGCCAATCCCAATTCATAAGAAAAGCTTCTTACCAGCCTTGAATTAAAACGGTCAATGGTTCCTATATTCAATGTGGAATAATTGTGGAGAACATAATCCAGTAGCTTCTTAGAACGGTGATGAAGTTCATCAATTGTAATTTTTAGCCCTTCTTCTTCAAAAGCTTTCTGGATATTTTTCAGATCCGTATTCTCTACATAATCTTTAGAAGAGAAATTTCCTAACCATGATAAAATTCTTTCCTTCATCTCGTTTGCTGCTTTATTGGTAAAAGTCAAAGCGAGAATATTCCTGATCGACTGCTGTTGATTAGGATAGCGGAGACAGATCATCAGAAGCCTTTGTACCAGGGCATATGTTTTCCCGGATCCGGCAGAAGCATTGATGACTGTGTAAGAATTTTGCATTGTAAAAAGAGAATTGAGACTGCAAGTTAGCTAAAATTTAAAAGAAATTTTAACAATTTAATTGGGCTATTTAACAGTTTGTAAAGGCAAAAATCAAAAAGAAATATTAAAACGCGTTAACTGTGGTTAAACTTATGGTATAAATTAAAAATAATTTTAGCTTTGCTTTATAAAAAACAGCCAGTGAAACTCAAACTATTCTTTTTTTTATCCTTTATTTTTTTTATCCATACCCATGCCCAAAGTTATATATTCGGAAAGATTACTACTGAAGATGGTGCTGAAATGCAGGATGTGAATGTAATCAACATCCGGACTAATGAAATAGTAGTTTCAAACAGTGACGGTCATTTTATGATTTCCGGAAGACAAGGGGATGAATTACGTTTTATAAAAGCAGGGTACGAACGGCTGATGAGAAAAGTTTCTCAGGAAAATATACAGTCTCCTATGAATATAAGCCTTGTTCGGCAAACCATTCAAATTCCTGAAGTGGAAGTGAAGCAAGGGCTTACCGGAAACCTGAAAATAGATTCAAAACTCTATAACAAACCTAAAAAGGTTGAAAAACTGATCAAAGACCTAGATCGGTATATTGCTCAGAAATCTGATCCAAGAATATTGGCAGCCAAACCGGGGGAATTTGTACAGCCAAAAGGGCAGGGATTCTCTATTGGAAAAGTGAAAAACAAATGGGATGATGTAGATTTGATGCAATATATCAGAGCAAGTCTTGGAGATGACTATTTTACCAATCTTAAGATAGAAAAACCTCTGATAGACCATTTTATTTACTATGTTTTTGCAGGTGGCTTCGAGAGAAAAAAAATACTGAAATACGGATTCTGTAGTGATGCAGATCTGAACAGGTTTCAAAGTTTTGTTCTGACAAGAATTTCATCCTATCGTGCTCCACAAACTCAAAAATAGATGGAGATGAAGTATATCAGAAAGATTCTATTCCTGATGCTGTTTTGTATCGCTTCAGGATTGTGGGCGCAGCAAAAAATATCAGGAAAAGTGATCACAGGGAACGAACTGGATTTAACTCCCATACTCATTGTCAATATTTCAGAAGGCAAAAGTATTCTAAGTGATATGTCCGGGAAATTTGAAATTGAAGCAAAAGAAAATGACGAGATCAGATTTGTCAGAGAAGGGTACTACCGTGTTGATAAGAAGATTACCGGAGAAGAGATGAATTCTCCATTGAATATCATTCTCAAAAGAATGGAAATCCAGATTCCTGAAGTGAAAATTACCTATAAACCTACAGGAAATTTAGTGAAAGATAATCAGCATTTGAATGAATCCAGAAAGCTTCAGTCTTTGAAATCTGATATGGAGGAGTATATGAAAAGTCCGCTTAATCAGCCTTTGCCTACTAATACCATTTCAAAAACTTTTACAGGACATGATTACAATGCGGGGCAGGTAAACCTGTTTGGCGTATTTAATGCTGTATCAGGCTTGGTAAAGAAAGCAACAAAACCAAAAATTACCAAAGCGAATTACAATGAAACCCAGGATTTCCTTAAGAGAGTAAAAAATCAGGTCAATCTGAGTTTTCTGAAAAAATACGGAATGAATGAAGAACAGATTGATGCTTTTCTTCTTTATGCGGAAAAAACACGTTCACTGGCAAAAAGATACAGAAAGGATTTTCAGATAAGTGTGGTAGAATATGAGCTTAAAATCGCCTTTGGAGAGTACAGTAAAACAAATAAACTGGAAGGAACTAAAGAATAACTTTAATAAAAATTGAATTATTTCATTAAAAATATAGAAATATTGGGGCAGAGAAAATTTCTTCTTTTCCTTATGCTTCTGTGCAGTACTTTTATTTTTTCTCAGCAGACAGTAACCGGGCGAGTAGTGGATGATAATGGGGAAAACTTGAGTAAAGTAATTGTTATTAACATGTCTTCCGACAAAAAAGTATATTCTGATTCAGAAGGTGTGTTTTCTATAGAAGCCAATCCCAATGATGAACTGAGATTTGTAAAAGAAGACTTCAACAGAACATCCAGAAGAGTTCTTATCAATGGTATTAATCCTCCCTTATTCATTACTCTTTATCAGATTCCGAGAGATGTAGGAGAAGTAAAGATCGTAAAAAAGCTTACCGGAGATTTGGAAGTGGATTCCCGGATTGTGGCAAAAGTAGATAAAGGAGAACAGGTGAGAGATGCTGTAGGACTTCCGCAGCCGGTTGGAAAAATGAGAGAGAAGCCTGCAGAAGTGAAAAGTGTTCTTTTACCCATACTTTTAGGAAACCTGAATGTTCAGGGAGTATATGATCTGATAAGCGGTAAAGCCAGAAGGCAGAAAAGACAGTATAAATATGATGATCTCCAGGAACACATTGTATGGATTCGGGATAGGATAGATGATGAGTACTTTGTAAAAACAGGAATCCCGGCCGATAGAATTTCAGAATTTATTCAGTTTTCATTTTTAGCGAAGCCTCAGGTACGAACTTACGTGAAAGCAAAAAATCTTTCAGGAGTAATGCTGAGGTTAGAAGAAACGGCACCCCTTTTTATAGAAAGATTGAAAGAAAACGAAAAGTAGTTTAAAGAAAGAAATATTCATCCGGATTGAATAATTCTTCATTCTTTAAAATGTTAAGAAAATCTTAAAATATTGGAATAGAAATTGATACAATCTTTATTGTAACAACAACTCAATTCACAAGTTTTATGAATAAAAATATTTTTGCAATAGCTATAGCCGCGCTGGGTTTCATAATCGGGCTAGGATTTTTAGGAAATGCCATTAAAAACAGAAACAAATCTGAAAATACAATTTCCGTAACAGGGCTCGGTACAAAACAGTTTACATCAGACCTGATCACTTGGTCCGGAAGTTTTTCCAAAAATAATGCTGATTTGAAATCAGCTTATGATGAACTGGCGACAGACAGAAAAGTAATCAATGACTACCTGCTTTCAAAAGGTATACAGCAGAAGGAGATTGTATTTTCTTCCGTAGATATCCAAAAACAGTTCAGAAGTTATAATGATGCCAACGGAAATTATGTACAAGGAGAATTCTCTGGTTATAACCTTACCCAAAAAGTTTCTATTGAAAGTAAAGAAGTTAGCAAAATAGAAAATCTTTCCAGAAATATTACGGAAATTATCAATCGCGGAATTGAATTCACCTCTTCTTCACCAGCGTATTTTTATACTAAATTGGCTACCGTGAAGCAGGAAATGATTGCCAGTGCAACAAAAGATGCCAAAGAACGTGCTGAGAAAATTGCTGAAAACTCAGGGAGCAGTTTGGGAAACCTAAAGAAAGCAACAATGGGCGTAATCCAGATTACAGCTCCCAATTCTAATGAAGACTATTCATATGGAGGAACTTTCAATACTTCTTCTAAAGAAAAAGAAGCCAGTATCACAATAAAACTTGAGTACGAAGTAAATTAACAGAAAAGTTTAGGCAGCTTCAGAATTAAGATTTAAGCTTAACCAAAATATTACACAAGCACCTGTGAAAATCTGCGCAGATCTGTGGTCAAAAAATATAAAAGAAAAACGCCGGAAAACAGTTCCGGCGTTTTATATTTTAACGATAAATAATATCGTAAATTTCTTTTTTGGTTTCTTCTACATTTTCAGGAGTGTAATTAGCAAGCAGCCATAAATTCAAAGATTTTTTCCCTTCTCCATAACTTGGCTGAATATGAGTGTCATCAATCAGACTGAAATTATTTCTCTGATAAAAAGAATAACGTCTTGCAGCATCTTCACTCAAATCTGCAGGCTCAATTTCTAAAATAACGCCCGGATAGTTTTCTGAGATATGATTGATGATATGAGAACCCAGTTTCTTACTTCTGAACGCTTCAAATACTTCAAAATGTTCTACAAAAACAAAATTGCTAAGTTCCCACAAGATGAGGTAGCCAATAGCTTCAGATTCATGAATAACAGACATGAACTTTACATAAGGATTTGAAAATAAACCCTCAAACTGTTCTTTGTCTCTTTGTTCGTCTACAGGAAAAGTAGTTGTGTAAGAATCATAGATTTCCTTAATTCTATGATCCTCAGCAGATGTGATCGGTAAAAATTCCATAGTTTATAAATCAAAGACGCTAGGTCTTCTGGTGATGAAAATATCTTTAATCCAAAGCGTGAATGCCAATCCTACATAGATCAGAAAGAAAAAACCGGCTGTGGCAAAAGTAGAGTAAATGAAGAAAATTCTCAATTTTGATACAGGAATCCCCAGCTTGGCACCTGTTCTTGTCAGTACACCAAACCATTCTCTTTCCATTTTATGACGGATATTACTCAGCATTTCCAGATTGTTATTTAAAAGTTTAAATCCAATACTGCAAGTTAAGGAATTTTTTTGATAAGGTCTTTGTATGGTGATATCTATTAAGAGAACTATTCTTTTAAAAGTTTAAATCCAATACTACACGCTAAACAGTTTTTTACTTCACAACGGGTTTTGTGATGATAGATCATGCTTTGGCTTTCCAATGCATTGGTAATGTTCAGACCAAGTTTTTCCCAGCTTTTAATGATGGTGTTTTTTTCAGCTGAAACCGTTTTGTACAGTTCAATAATTTCATCTGCAATCTCTTCGCGATGGTATTTGTGATAAGTATACTTTAAAGGAAGAACAGTATTTAAAATAAGAAGATTAATGAAATCCTTACTTAATGTTTTAGGCTGTACTTTTGAAATATTTCCGAAATTAAAATGGAAATCCCAGTATTCAGAGGCTTTTATAGCTCTAAATATGTTATATAGCTGATTGGCATTCTTTGCTTCCATAATCTTAGAGAATAGATGCTGATGTTTGTAAAGGTCTGCCAACTGAGACAATCGGATTGTAGGAAAGTTTTGGGGCCTTAATCTTAAAAATTTAGGATGAAACTTCAGATCCGAAATTGAAAATTTGGCTTTAATGAAATCAAATTCTCTTTTCCATATTTTCATCTGTCCGTCCTGGGGTGTCTCAAGCCATCCTGAAATTCCGAACAGTAAAGCTTCAAGCTGAAGAGGATTCTGGCGGATTTTGTTAATAATGCTGTAGTCCAGACTTTCAGCAATTTGCCGGAAAATATGAGCATTGACTTTTAATCCGAATGAATAAGCAAAACTGTGAAATAAAACGGCTTCAAAATTATTTTTATACCGGATTAAACTCTGTTCAAGTTCTTCAGATTTTTCGTCCAGTTTTTTCAGAATATTCTCTTCATGGAAGTTAACAGGTACTTTTTTCGGATTAAAGATATTTTCACAGGCAATAAATTCATTTCCGGTAATGAGCTTCTCATATTTCAATATGATATTTTCATCAATATGATTTTTCAATTCCAAAGTTGGAATATGCTTTCCGGTAAGTTCTTGAATTTCTATATCATGCTGAAGTACAACATGCAGAATGATATTCTGGTAATTGGGATCCTGCGAATGATTGTGAAAAATCCAATCTGAGGAACGAACATGCAGTTCTATATTTCCTGCGAGAAGTAAGCCGTTGATTTTAATTTTAGCATCCAGAAAATCAGGGCCGGCATTTTTATTCCATTTTCCGAAATGGATAATTTCAACGGAATTTCCTTCAATATCCTTGAAGTTAAAATTTTTGAAAACCTTATAGTTCCAAAGATATTGAAGTAGTTTTTCCGTCATAAGTGTGACGATAAATATAATAGAAATATTATACTTTCGTCAACTTCTTATTAAAGTTTTCTATAGTCGTTCTATACATTTTCTCATAGATAGGAAGAATGTTTTTCAAATCGAATTTTATAGCCTGATCTTTCGCGTTTTGCTTCATTTTGGTTAAAAGTTCATCATTGCTCAATAGCTTAATGGTATAGTTGCTCATGGCCTCTACATTTCCGATTTCAGCCAGATATCCTGTTTCACCCTGAATATTCACCTCAGGAATTCCTCCTGCATTGGAACTGATTACCGGAGTATAAGCTGCCATGGCTTCCAAAGCTGCCAAACCGAAACTTTCCTGTTCCGAAGGAAGAAGAAATACGTCCGAAAGCTGTAAAATTTTATACAGATCATTCACCTTTCCTAAAAGACGGATTTTAGAGATAAGATCTGGGTTTTCTTCTAAAAACTGATTGACCTTTTCCATATCAGGACCTTCACCAATGATGATCAGTTTGGATTTTACCTTTTTCTCCACATTCTTAAAGATCTGAAGTACTTCGTCTACACGTTTTACAGGACGAAGGTTGGATACGTGGATCAGAATCTTTTCATCAGGATTGGCAAACTGTGTTCTCTGGCATTCAGAGCAGTCATCAAATTCAGAATTGTCAATGAAATTGGTAATCACCTGAATTTCTTTTTTGATGTTGAAAAACTGAAGGGTATCTTTTTTCAGACTTTCAGAAACTGAAGTAATAGCATCTGATTGGTTGATGGAAAATTCTACAGCATGTTTATAACTTGGGTGCTGGCCTACAAGGGTAATATCTGTACCGTGCAGGGTAGTCACCAGTGGAATATCATTATTGTCTTCCTGAAGCATTTGCTTTGCTGTAAAAGCTGCATAAGCATACGGAATGGCATAATGTGCATGAAGAAGATCCAGTTTATAAAGATTGACAACCCTATAGATCATCGAGCTTAACGCAATATCATAAGGCTGATACTGGAAAAGAGGATAGGTCTGAACATTTACCCTATGGAAGAAAATATTCGGGTTGGTAATGTCTAATCTTGCAGGAAGTGCAGAACTGATGAAATGTACTTCATATCCTTTATTGGCAAGGGACATTCCTAATTCTGTTGCTACAATTCCGCTTCCTCCATATGTGGGATAGCAAAGTATGCCTATTTTCATTAGATTATTGTTGTTTTGATGTTGTATTATTTGTTGGGGTAATTACATTAAGATCAATACCCATTCCTGGTTTCAGCTGATCATTAACCAGTACAGGAAGTTTTCCCCATATTTTTGTTTTTCCGTTTAAAGCATCTGCAGCAGCATTCATTGAATCATCGTTATTTTCATAAGAAACAAGAACCGTTGAAACTTTTGAAATATCAATATCCTTTAATGCATAAGCACTTCCAAATATATTCAGAATTATATTTTGATTTTTGGTAAGATTAGAAAGCACCTGCTTAGATTCTGCTGAAACTTTATAAGGTTTGTAAGCCGTTGAATTATCTTTATGAATACCGATAATTACCGTTGATCCTGCTGGAATAGTATTTATTTCACCCGCTTTTTTGATGATTACATTGTTACCTAATCTGCTGGCGAAAGTCTGATAAGGAGCTTCTTCCAAAGGAACATAGTAGATTTGCTTTCCTGTAAGAGGCAGTAATTTCTTTTCATCCTTTAATAAAGTCAGTGCATTAGAATAAAGATTCTGTATCAGCTGGATATGAGAATTATTATTTAAATCAGTATTGATATTTTCCGGATTTTTTGGTGTGTATTGAGTCAGACCAAGGAAATACTTAGTCAATAAGATTTTTTTCACACTTTCTTCTACTCTGGACTGAGGAATTTCCCCTTTATCAATAGCTTTCTGAATCAGTTTTTTACCTTCAGAAACACCTTGTGAGAAAAGCATAATGTCATTTCCAGCTTTAAACGCCATAGCATCCAGTTCTCCTGGCTTGTATTTATTCGCTACAGCACCCATATTTAATGCATCGGTAATGATTAAACCTTTATAACCCAGCTTGTCTTTCAGTAATCCGGTAATGATATTTTTAGAAACAGACGCGGGAATTCCTTTTCCTGATTCTAAGCTTGGAACATATAAATGAGCAACCATTACACCACCAATTCCTTTATTCATCAAAGCTTTGAATGGTGCCAGTTCTATTGTATTAAGCCTGTCCATAGAGTGGGAAACCACAGGAAGGTCAAGGTGTGAGTCTGTACTGGTATCTCCGTGCCCCGGGAAATGTTTAATCGCTGCTAATATATTGTTATCCTGAAGACCATTAGAGTAGGACAGGGCAGAGCTGATTACATTATCTACTTCAGAACCAAAACTTCTGTTCCCAATGATAGGATTATTAGGATTGGTATTGACATCCACTACAGGTGCAAAATCCCAGTTGATTCCCATTCTGTGACAATCCTCAGCAATTTTTGCGGCCATCTGATATACAAGATTTTTATCCTGGATAGCACCTAATGTCATTGCCCATGGAAATTTGTGAGCAGTGGCTATTCTCTGGTACAGGCCCCATTCGGCATCCATACCAATCATCAAAGGAATTTTAGATTTCTGCTGAAATTCATTGACCAGGTCGATTTCCTTTGCGGCATCATCCTGCATTAAGATCAGGCCGCCTATTTTATCATTAGTAACAATGTTTCTTATCTGGCTGATATAATCTTCTCCTTTATTGGTATAAAGCGCAACAATAAAAAGCTGTCCTAGTTTTTCATCCTGAGAAAGATTTTTATAGGTTTTGTCAACCCATTGCTTAGCCTTTTTCAAATCTTCCTTAGAAGCATTTTTAGGCTGATATTGGGCGTTCACCTTAGGACTTATCAATGCGACAATAAAGAGTGAAGTATATAATAATTTCTTCATGACTTTTTGAATAAGAACAAAAATACAATTAAAAAAATGAGGAAAACAAAGTTTTTGAGATTTTTGGTATATGATTTGAATACGCAATATAAATAATAACTAAACTTTAATAAGAAATGAAAAAAATACTTCTCTTTTTATTCCTGGGTGCTGTAGGTTTTACCGCTTATAGCTGTGACAATAGTGATGATGTTGTGGTATCAAAAGATTATGATACTATTAACCAGTCGTTTGATATAAGTCCTAGTTTTACTAAAATCGATGATAATCTTTACAGATGGAGTGATGATTTTAACAGCCCATTAGTACAGTCCGATATGGTACTTATTTATATGCAGGTTGGAACTGATGGAGGTTCTCCTATCTGGAAGCTTCTTCCATATACTCGTTATGTAGGTAATGCAAATAATGATGCTGTAGATTATATTTATGAATTCAGTAAATTTGCTGCTACCATTAATATTAATTCTACTGCTGCATTTAGTTTAACAGCTAATCCGTCATACTACCAGAATAAAAATTTCAGAGTTCTTATTCTTCCTGCTAACGGAACGGGAACAGGTGGCGCAAAAGCAGCCAAAGGTAATGTAGTAGATTATAACGATTACAAGAGTGTAATTAAATATTACAATATTGACGAGTCTAAAATCAAGACTAAATAATTTAGAATATCTTTTCAGTTTTTTATAATTAAAAAAGCTCCGGGAGAAATCTCGGGGCTTTTGATTTATCAATGACCGATTTTAATGATTTTAGGCACCATAATTTCAAGTATCGTCTATAAAAGGATGGAAGGTGAAGGTAAAGGTAAGAGCCTGCTAAATTTTAGGTCTATTTGAGCATTTTACGTGTGAAATCTGTGATCTGAATTAAAATGAGAATTTCTTCAGGAATATTAATAAAAACAAAAGCTTCAGATTTTCTGAAGCTTTTGTTTTTATTTAGTTATCATTGTCATCCAGAAGATGTCCAAAGAAGTCTTTTTTTGTTTGCAGATATCCTTTGCTTATTTCGTTTGCAGGAATCTGTAGCGGTACTCTTGAATTAAGGTGAATATTGCTGTCTACCACATATTTTACCTTTTCAGGGTTATTGGTCAGAAGGTTAATATCTTTTACATCCAGCAGATTAAGAATTTCAATGGCTACTCCAAAGTTTCTGTCATCTGCAGGAAGTCCCAGCTCAAGATTGGCCTGTACGGTGTCCAACCCTTTTTCCTGTAGAGAATATGCCTTCAGCTTGTTGATGATCCCGATGTTTCTTCCTTCCTGGCGAAGGTAGATGATAATTCCACCGTTTTCATGGATATATTTCATTGCAGCATCCAATTGTTGGCCGCATTCACATTTTTTTGAATGGAAAACTTCTCCGGTAATACATTCTGAATGGAAACGAACATTGACAGGCTTTGAAAAATCTGTATTTTCAGCAACAATGGCCATATGAGGCATCCAGTCGTTTTCGTTTTCGGAGAAAGCTATCATTCGGAAAGTACCGTGCTCTGTAGGAACATTGGCTTCCGCCTGAATTTTAATCATTGATAGTTCAATTAGTTTTTAACTTCCTGGCAAAGCATCTTCAATAACAGAGATATTGGTTTTTAAACGAACCAGATATCTGTTGAGAACTTCATCGTCATCTCTGTCAAGATTCTGTCTTAGCTTTTGAATTTTTTTGTATGATTTTTCGAAGCTTTTAAGGGCTCTGCTCTTACCGGCAGAATTACTGGCATCAATAGCATATAAATAATTCTGAAGGCTGTATTTCAAACTGGTAACCTCATCATTCAACCCATTGTTTTTAAACTTGGGAAAAGTGGAGATCATATTTGAAATTTCAGAAGCATTTATATTTTCTTTAATATTGATATTAAAATTCTTCTTTGAGCCTCTGTCGGAATCAGAACCTTTGGTATCACTATAAAAATTATTTGACAACGGGGAAAGATTTAGCTTTTCCGTTGCGCAGGAAGATGTTAATATGATAAGTACTCCAAGAAAAATTAATCGTTTCATTTCTGTTGCCCTTTTTGATAAAGGATTGGGTTAAGACTTTCATCGTTATACATTTTCATTTGTTTGTATACTTTCATCTTAACGTTACCGTTCTCAATATCAGCAAGCAACTGATTTATAGAAGTAGACAGATCCTCTTTCTGAGTAAGCAGAACATCCAGTTTAGCCTGGCAGTTGTTTCTGTGTTCTTCAGAAGCAGATTCTCTATTCGCTTCTAACGACATATGATAAACCTTTAATGCAAGAATTGATAATCTGTCTACTGCCCAAGCGGGAGTTTCTGTATTTATTTTTGCTTCAGATTTAGGAGTTATATTTTCAAACTTAGTAAGGAACCAGCCGTCAATATATTCTACCAGATCAGTTCTTTTCTGATTGGAAGCGTCTATTGTTCTCTTGAGTTGAAGAGCTTCAGCCGGATCAATATTTTCATCTCTAATTATATCTTCCAGATGCCATTGAACGGTATCAATCCAGTTCTTTGCATACAAAATCCGTTCCAAACTATTTTCTTCGAACGGGTTATTAATTAGAGTGTTAACGTCATCAGACACGTGATAGTCTTCAATAGCTTGATTGAAGACTTTCCATGCAGTCTCAGTAAATTTCATTAATTCTAAGGAATTTTAGTTACTTGGAGAATTATTATCGTTCGAAGTTGGTTTCTTTTCAGAACCTGGCTTGTCTTCTTCTTTTACTGCATCTTTAAATTCCTTGATTCCTGAACCTACTCCTCTCATTAATTCCGGAATTTTCTTTCCTCCAAAAAGTAATACTAAAAGTATTGCTACGATAAGGATATGTTGCCAAGATAAGGCAAGTATTGTTAGTGTATTCATCTCTTAAAATTTTTGCAAAGTTACACTTTTTTTAATATGAAATCCAACCTAATGGATCAACTGGTGTACTTCCGTTCCATACTTGAAAATCAAGTGTATAAGCGCCATCAAAATCCTGGGCAATAGTACCTATTGCTGTTCCTGATGAAACCTGCTGTCCTTTGGAAACATTTGCATTGGATAAGTTGGAATAAATGGTAAAATATCCACCGTGTTTGATAATAACAGTCTTGGTACCATCACTGCTTGCTACAACCGAAGATACAGTCCCCGGGAATACAGATTTAGCACGTGTACCTGAAGGCACGGAAATTTTAATACCGGTATTGTCTTCAGATATATTTTTGAAAACCGGGTGCTGCTGTCTTCCGAAACGGTGAGTGATCTGTCCGGCTCTGTCAGCAGGATAACCAAGTCTTCCTCTGTTGTCTGCAAAGCTGTTTCCGGTAGCAGTGGAAACTCCGTAGCTTGTCATTGCCTTCGTTTCAGCAGCTTTTTTCTCTTCTTCTTTTCTCTTCGTAAGGGCTGCTTCTGCTGCTCTTGCTGCCGTCAATTTATCTGCAGCTTCTTTAGCTCTTGCATTGGCTTCGTCAGAAGCTTTTTTAGCTGCTATTCTTCTTGATTCATCTCTTGCATTAGCTTCAGCTTTGGCAGCATCTTCACTACGTTTTCTTTCTTCTTCGGCTCTCTTAGCCGCCAGATCTGCAGCTCTCTTAGCTTCTGCTTCAGCAAGTCTTCTTTCTCTTTCAAGGGCTTCTGCTCTTGCTTTAGCTTCCGCTTCAATCCTTGCTTTTTCTCTTTCAGCAGCTATTTTTGCCAAACGTATTTTTTCTGCTTCTGCTTTTCTTCTTGCTTCTTCCTCTGCTTTAGCAATTCTGATTTCCTCAGCAATAATAGCTCTGATCTGTCCTTCCAATGCTTTAGACTGAACTTGTTTTTGCTTAAGTTCAGCTGTTAGTTTGGATTCGTTTTTCTTAAAATCAGTTACTAATTGCTCTTTTTGGGCTCTTTCAGCATTGATCGTTGCTAAATCCTTTTGTTGGTTTGCCAAAAGGTTCGCTTTCTCTTTTACAGAGTTTTGTCTTTGTGCAATTGTTTTCTTGATCAGGTTGGCAGCATTTGTAATTTCAGCGGCTTTTTTATCCTGATAATCTGAGTATTGTTTCAGGTACTGTACTCTGCGTATACCTTCTCCCAAATTTTTGGCAGAAAGAATAAAAGTTACTTTGTTCTGTACGCCTTTATTTTTATAAGCATTCACCAAAACCTCAGCATAGTTTTTTCTCAACACAGCCAGTTCTTTGTTCTGACGGTTGATTTCCAGCTGACGTAAATAGATATCATCCTCAATGAATCTTTTTTCTTTCTGGGTATTATTATAAACCTTCTCTCTTAAAATCAACTTTTGGTTCACATTAGAAAGATAGGCTATAGAAAGCTTAGATTCACTTCTGGTTTTGGCTAAATCGGAATTTATTTGTGCAATTTGTTTTTTAAGTTCGGCATTCTGCTTCTGCAGCTGTTCTTTGTTCTGCTGTCCCTGGTGCAGTCCAAACATCAAAACACCTATTAAAAAGCTAAATTTTTTAATCATTTAATCTCAATTTTCTTATAACTGGATGGTACAGAATAAGGTGTTTCCATCCTCGAAAAGTCAAATTTCGTGTTTTCCATTAAAATCTGACTAGATTTTGAGCCTTTTATAATTATTTTAACATTTTTTGGAAGACGGATTCCTTCGTATTCATTCCAGTCACTATAAGAAACATCAAGCTCGTCTGAAGACAAAATATCTTTTAAGTTGACAGACAATAAATCGTAATTTGTGTCATATTGAAGTGCTATTTTATATTCTCTGTTTTTTTCATCCGTCGTAATTTTCTGATTGATGTTAGAAACCATTTTGAAGCCTTGTGCATTCTGCGTCAGATCAAATTGTCTGTCATTTATTTTGACAAAAGTTCTTCCTAACAGGATTTTTTCCAAAGATTTATAATCAATGAAATTAACATTCAGTAAATTATTAAGATAATCAAAATCAGAATCTATATAGGTTTTATTGATCTTATCCTGACCTTTTATTCCTTCAGGAGTAGCAATACCTCTTGCTGCATTGATGAATAATGCTCTGAGATTCATCCACACCTTTTTATCATTTTCAATATAAATGGTAGCATCCAGTGTGGGTACAAAACTTCCTGTTTCTACCCGAACTTTACTGTCGATCTTGATCTGCTCAAATTTGGGTGGAATCAATACATGTTCGTAAAAAGTGAGTTTGTCTCTCACCGGTTGGTTTACATCTTTTGGATCTCCATTGTCTTTATCTACTGTTGTAGTAATACTGTCCCGTGTCTGATCTGTATCATTTTGAACTTTGGTACGGGTCTTACAGGATGATAAGGCAAGAAGTAATAAAAGAAGGGGAATCCAATTTTTCATGTATTTATCTTTAGTTAAAAAATACGGTGCAATATTAACGCCAAACCACACAAAACATTTTGTGTGGCCTGGTGATATCTTGTTTAAGTTAAATAATTTCTATTCTTTTATTTAGATAGAAAATCTAAAACGGAATAGTCTCCCAAAGAAATTTCTCTGGCTACTCCGAAATATTGTGCAGAATTACCGATCATAGAATTGGAAAGGTTTCCATGATTGATTCTGGTATTTTCCTGAATCAAGGAGTTTTCAATATTAGAATTAACAACTGTTGTATTGTTTCCTAATGAAACTCCAGGTCCTACTTTTGAATTGGAGATTTTTACATTTTCACCAATAAAGCACGGCTGAATAATCAAAGAATTTTCAATCACGGCAGAAGCAGGGTGATTCTTCATTTCTTCTCTTTCATATTCAAGGATTTTGCTGTTGGTTTCTACAGTGGCATTTTTGTTACCGCAGTCCATCCAGTCGTTTACTTTTCCAAGGGTAAACTTGGCTCCTTTAGATCTAAGGTTTTCAAGTGCTGTTGTCAATTGATACTCACCTCCGTTTTTAATATCATTGTCCATGATATAGTTGATCTCTTCCATCAGTTTTTCAGCACTGTTGAAATAATAAATACCAATGATGGCAAGATCTGAAACATAAGTAGTCGGTTTTTCAACAAAATCTGTGATGAATCCATAGTTGTCTAACTTTACAACTCCGAAAGCAGATGGATCTTCCACGCTTTTTACCCAGATCACTCCATCAGAATTTTTGTCTAATTGGAAGTCTGCACGGAAAAGGGTATCTGCAAAAGCAATAACGATATCTCCCTGCATAGATTGCTCAGCACATTTGATTGCATGAGCGGTACCAAGAGGGTCATTCTGATAATATATGCTTCCTTTTGCTCCCAGCTTTTCAGCAATCTGAATAAGGGATCTTTCGATCTCAGGGCCAAAATCTCCGATGATAAAGGCTACCTCTTCAATATTTTCTCCTGCAACTTTAGCAATATCTTCCACCAATCTCTGTACGATAGGTTTTCCTGCAATAGGAATAAGCGGTTTTGGAACTGTCAGTGTATGGGGACGTAATCTGGAACCACGTCCAGCCATAGGAACAATAATTTTCATAAATTATATAAAAAATTTTTTATAGTTATTTTAATAATTTGGTTAAAGATAATAATTAAAACCTTTGTTGGGATATGATTTATATCTTTTTAATATTTGAATAGGTTTGTTTACTATCAAAATAAAGACCAAAGTTTAATTCTTTCTGATTCTTGATAAAATCAAGTCTTTTTCGGAATAAATCAAAATTCCGGTGAAGATTAAAAATAGTACATTACTTGTTAAAATATTATAGTTGAGATATTTTACAATAATGAAACTAAAGATTCCAAGTAATATAAGGAAGAAGGACATTTTCTTCATTCTGTAAGGAATAGGATAATATTTCTGGCCGAGAAGATAAGATACAATCATCATAATAACATAGGCGCCGAATGTAGCCCATGCAGAACCGATCATGCTGTGATAATAGTTTAAGGCTAAAAGGTTGAGGGAAATGTTTATTCCTGCTCCAAGCCATGAAATAACAGTTCCCACACTGGTTCTGTCCGTTACTTTATACCAGGTGGAAAAGTTATAATATATTCCGAAGCATAGATTGGCAATAACAATAATCGGAATGATATCTATGGCGATCCAATAAGATTTGTTGGGAATGAAAACTTCTTTCAGCCAGGATATATTGGCGATGATTCCTAAAGCTACGGCACAGGCAAAAAAGGAAAAGTATTCTGCTACTTTGGCATAAGTCTTTTTAGCATCACCTTTATCCATTTGTTTAAAAAAGAAAGGCTCAATACCCATTCGGTATGCAGTAACAAATAAGGTCATTAGTACAGCAAGTTTATAGCAGCCACCATACGCACCAGCTTCTTCGTCTGAAATATGATTTCTCTGGATAGATTTATCAAAGTTTTCATTGACCATAAAAGCTAGACCTGCCAGCATGAGCGGAAAGGAATACTTAATCATACGCCCGAACAAAGAGGTCACAAACTGAAATCTTACTTTTAATATAATAGGAAGCAGTAATAAAACCCCTAGAGCACTTCCCGCCAAATTACTGAAGAACGGATAGTCTACATTTTGGTCCAATCCAAAACTTTTGGATATACTTTCCGGAATCCAGAAGAATAATGCCGCTGTAAAAACGGCCTGAAATATAGCCTGAACAACTCTTACTGCAGAATATTTGATGGGCTTATTATGAAAACGAAGCCAAGCAAATGGGATCACTAATAAATTGTCAAAAAAACCAATTAAAGCAAACCATCTGATATATTCCGGGTTATCATGATAGCCTAAATAATCTGCAATAGGCTGATTGAATAAATAACAGAATGCAAGGAAAATAGTTGAGGTTGAAAATAAAAACCAGAACGAAGTATTGAAGGTCTTTTTCTCATTATCCTCTTCAGCAGAAAACCGGAAATACGCCGTTTCAAAACCGAAAGAAAGTATAATATTAACAAACGAAATCCATGCGTAAAGCTGGGTGAAAATCGCAAAACCTTCATTGGGAATTTTATAGATCAAAAGTGGATTCAGGATGAATAAAATAATTCTGGGTGCTATAGCCCCCGCTCCATAGATGATTGTCTGCCCTAATAGTTTCTTATACAAAGTCGAAATTTTTTACAAATGTAAAACTTTAAGCATTCGTTTGGTGATTTTGAGGTGAATTAAAACATAAAATCTTAATTTTACGGGGAAATAAATTGAAATGAAAGTTCTTATAAAAAATGTAAATATCGTCAACGAAGGAAAAGTCTTTGAAAGCGATATCCTAATAGAAAATGACTTAATCTCCATTATAGCTGCGGGTATTTCTGAAGATGCAGATCAGATCATTGACGGTTCAGGAAAGTATCTTCTTCCGGGAGTGATTGACGATCAGGTGCATTTTCGTGATCCGGGACTTACCCATAAAGGAGATATCGAAAGTGAATCAAGGGCTGCTATTGCAGGTGGAGTAACCAGCTTTATTGATCAGCCCAATACAGTCCCGAATGCTGTTACCCAGGAGCTGTTAGCAGATAAATATGAGCTTGCTTCCCAAAAAGCTTATGCCAACTATGGTTTTATGATGGGAGGAACGAATGATAATCTGGAGGAGGTTTTGAAAACAAATCCTAGAAATGTTCCCGGGATCAAATTATTCTTAGGTTCATCCACAGGAAATATGCTGGTGGATAATCCGGAAACACTGGAAAATATTTTCAGCAATACCAAAATGCTGATTGCGGTTCACTGTGAAGATGAAGCTACGATCAGAGCCAATACTCAAAAATACATGGATGAATATGGGGATGATATTCCTGTAAAGTTCCATCACTTGATTAGAAGCGAAGAAGCGTGTTATAAATCTTCATCTAAAGCTATTGAGCTTGCGAAAAAAACAGGAGCCAGACTTCACGTTTTCCACCTCTCGACTGCAAAGGAAATGGAACTTTTCAGAAATGATATTCCTTTAAAAGATAAAAAGATCACTGCTGAGGTGTGTGTGCACCACCTGACTTTTACCAATGAGGATTATGAAACAAAAGGCGGACTCATAAAATGGAATCCGGCTGTAAAAACTCAAAAAGATAAGGATGCCCTTTGGGAAGCGTTGTTAGATGACAGAATTGATGTTATTGCTACAGACCATGCTCCACATACTGCAGAAGAAAAAAATAATGTGTATACAAAATGTCCTTCAGGGGCACCTTTGGTACAACATTCATTAGTTGTGATGCTTGAAAACTATAAAAACGGTAAAATCTCTCTTGAGAAAATCGTTGAAAAGATGTCTCACAATCCTGCCATCCTTTTCAAAGTTGAAAAAAGAGGTTTTGTGAGAGAAGGATATAAAGCAGATTTGGTTTTAGTTGATTTAAATGAAAACTGGACGGTTTCCAAAGATAATTTACTGTACAAATGCGGCTGGAGTCCCTTAGAAGGAATGAATTTCCATTCCAAAGTTACCCATACATTTGTCAATGGGCATCTGGTGTATGATAATGGTAAAATTGCTGAGGAGAAATTTGGAGAGAGATTGCTTTTTGAGCCTAGAGATTAATAGGAAAATATTTAAAAATTATAAATTTAATAGGAGCGGGTTTTAGCCCGCTCTTTTATTTTTTGATCTTCCATAGGCTTTAGCCAAAACTTATTTTACTTTTCGCGGATCACGCAGATTTTAAACCCCAATCATCTGCTCAATCCGCGAGAATATTTTATTTCAATAGGGCTTATCTTTTACTTCATCTTTTTATTTCTTCGGTTTACTTCCCATATAAAATGTGAGTTTCCCTCCATTCATAATCTCAGAATGTTTCAATGTGAAATTCCTGATTTCCTTTCCATTCAAAAGAACTTTCTGAACATATACATTTTTCGGACTTTGGTTGCTGGCTTCAATTTCAAAAGTTTTTCCATTTTCCAGATTCAGTACAGCATGATCAATAGCCGGGCTTCCGATAGAATAATCTTCTGAACCGGGAGCTACGGGATAAAAACCTAATGAACTTAAAATATACCATGCACTCATTTGCCCCGCATCATCATTTCCTCCCAATCCGTCCGGTGTTGCTTTATACTGCATTTCCAAAATACGGCGGATCTGTGCCTGTGCTTTCCATGGCTGTCCTGCCCAGTTATAAAAATAAGCAACGTGGTGGGCTGGTTCATTTCCGTGAACATATCCACCAATAATTCCTTCACGTGTAATATCTTCAGTGTCTGCAAAGAATTCATCAGGTAAATGCATGGTGAACAATTCGTCAAGTTTTGTCGCAAATTTTTTCTTTCCACCCATTAGGCTGATCAGTTCATCCGGATTTTGTGGAACAAAGAAACTGTAGTTCCGTGAATTTCCTTCAATAAAGCCTTGCCCATGAGTACTTAATACATCGAAATCTTTCTTAAAACTTCCATCTGCCATACGCGGGCGCATAAAACCAATGGTAGGATCAAAATTATTTTTCCAGTTTTCAGACCTCTTGATAAACTGATTGTAGATTTCTGTTTTATTCAAATGTTTTGCCAGCTGAGCAATAGCCCAATCATCATAGGCATATTCCAGGGTATTGGAAACTGAGGTTCCGCTTTTCTCAGCCGGAATGTAGCCAAGATCAATATACTGTCCGATGCCTTCGTAATTTCTTTTGTTAGCCGTTTCTATACATGCTTTTAATGCTTCTTCGGGATCACCTTCATAATTTCCTTTAATAATAGCATCGGCTACTACACTTACGCTGTGATAACCACTCATACACCAATTGTCATTGGCATAATGTGACCAGATAGGGAGCATTTTCATCGAAAACTGATTATAATGGGCCATCATAGATTTTACCATGTCACCATTCCGTTTAGGCTGGATGATATTAAAAAATGGGTGAAGAGTACGGTAAGTATCCCATAGAGAGAATGTAGTATAATTGGTAAAACCTTCTGCTTTATGAACATTTTGATCCAGCCCTTTATATTCTCCATTGACATCCATATAAGTGGTAGGATTGATAAAAGTATGGTACATTGCTGTATAAAAATTTGTCTTTTCGGTATCGAAACCTTTGATGATTATTTTATTTAATTCCTTATTCCAGCTGTTCTGGGCTTGAATTTTAGCCTGATCAAAAGTGATATTTCCGGCCTCCTTTTCAAGGTTTTCCAAAGCGTTGGTCTGGCTTACAGGAGAAATGGCAAGTTTTACTTCAATCGCTTCGTTTTCATTGGTGTCAAAATCAAAAAACATTTTCATATTCTTTCCTGCAATCTCAGGGAAATTCTGATTTTGGTCAAATTTTCTCCAAAATCCTTTATAGACTTGCTTTTCATCATAATTTTTCTGGCCATAGGATTTAAATGGTTTTGAAAACTTCACTGCAAAATAAACAGTTCTGGTTCTTGCCCAGCCATTCGTCTGGCGATATCCGGTGATGGTATTTCCGTTTTCTACACGAATGTATGTCCAGACATTTTTTCCGTCATAATTATAAATACCGGCCATCAGATCAAGAATAATATGAGCCTGGTCAGACTTCGGGAAAGTATAGCGGTGAACTCCCACTCTTGGTGTTGCTGTCAGCTCTGCCAGAATATTATGGTCATCCAGTTTTACTTTATAATATCCGGCTTCTGCAGTTTCATTTTGATGAGAAAAGCTGCTTCTGTACCCATTTTCAGGATTGGATGCTGTTCCGGGATTCAGTTGAAGTTTCCCAACAGTAGGCATGATCAGAAAATCTCCGAGATCGGAATGTCCCGTTCCACTGAAGTGGGTAGAACTGAACCCTACAATGGTTTTATCTTCATAGCGGTAACCGGCGCAGTATTTATAAACCTCTCCATTGTATTTTCCGTTAAGCTCATAAGAAATGGTATCTGTCTCAGGACTTAGCTGTACTGCACCAAAGGGAACTGTAGCTCCGGGATAAGTATGGCCCATCTTTTCAGTGCCGATCAGCGGATTGACATATTGTATTAATTTTTCAAATTTTTGAGCATTAAGGTTTGCACTTAAAAATAATAGAAAAAGAAAAACAATGGGTCTGTGATTTTTCATTAATGACAATTTTTCAAAGGTTAAAATTAATTAAAATCATCATTTGCTGTTGTGTTTTAGATAAGTTTGAATACTATTTATTCTTTTTCAGAAAAACGAAAACCTATTCCGTGAAGGTTTTCTATTAAAACATTCCGCTCTTCGGCAAGTACCTTTCGCAATCGGGAAATAAATACATCGAGGCTTCGTCCCATAAAATAATCATCATCACCCCAGATTGCCTTCAGAATGTCCTGTCTTTTAACAACCAGATTCTTGTGACAGATAAAATACAAAAGCAGGTCAGATTCTCTTTGGGTAAGAGTAATGCTGTTTTCTATGCCTTGCAGCGTATAGTTTTTGGGATCAAAATCATACTTCCCGACTTTGTATTTTAGAGGAGAAGTATCTGTTTTCTTGGTGCGTTTCAGGAAGACTTCAATTTTCAGCATCAGTTCCTCAATACTGAATGGTTTTACCAGATAATCATCAGCGCCTATTTTGAGCCCTTTGATTCTGTCTTCTTTCAGAGCTTTTGCAGAAATGAAAATAATTGGAATTTCAGAATTTTTATTACGGATCTGCTGGGCTACCTCAAATCCGTTCATGCCGGGCATCATAATATCGAGCAGGCAAATATCAAAATTTTGACTGTTAAATGCTTCCAATGCAGATTCACCATCCGAATAACAGCTGATATCATAATAACTTTCCAGACTGTCTTCCACCAGAAAAGCTATTGTTTTGTCATCTTCGGCATATAAAATTTTAGATTTCTCCATACTTACACATAATTATTTGAAAACGGAAAAAATAGGGTAGTAGTAATTCCTTTATCTTCATTATTTTCCACAGAAATTTTCCAGTGATGCTGCTGGACTACTTTTTTTACATAAAATAATCCTAATCCAAAACCATTCACTTCTTCACTTCTTTTGGTTTGTACCCGGTAAAATTTTTCAAAAATATGAGGAATATTTTTAGCAGGAATACCCATACCGTTGTCTTTGAACTTTAAATATAAGCCTTTTGAATCTTTATAGGCTGAAATTTTAATCACAGGTTTTGTTTCACAATACTTGATGGAATTATCCAAAAGATTATAAATGATGTTGGTAAAGTGAAATTCATCAGCTATTACTGAAGTACTGTTTCCAATGTCAATTTCGATGTTGAGGTCTTTATTTTTGTGCTGTATACTGTCTGCAATCTCCTGAATAAAGGGGAGGAGTAGTATTTTTTGAGGTTTTAATGAAAGCCCTGCCGCATCGTTCTTGGCAATATTCAATATTTTCTCAATATGATTGTTGAGCTTGTGACTTTGGTTGATGATAATGGAGGTATAGGTCTGCAGTTTGGAGTTTCCCATCACCATTTCCTGCTTATTGAGCGCTTCCGAAGCTAAAAGTATCGAAGATAGAGGAGTCTTAAACTCGTGAGTCATATTGTTGATAAAATCACGCTGCAGTTCCGAAAACTTCTTCTGCTGAATAATGGTATAAATAGAATATACATACACCAGAAGAATGATGATAAGGGCAAATGTAAGAAGATACCAGAATCTTAATGAGCTGATAAGATAAGTTGTTTTATCAGGAAAACGTATAGAAAAGTAATAGATCAGATTTTTGTGCTTTGGAAAATTGATCACCTTATTACTGGGGCTTTCCTGGTGTGAAGTCATATACTTTCCGTACACCATTTTATCACTGTGACAGTTGTATAACGCATATACATAATCTGTGTTGATTTGAAAACGGGTAAATTCTGTCTTCAGATAATATTCCAGAACTACGGGATGAAACTCATTATTAATATTAACTACATAATAGTCATTGGCAATATTCTGTACAGGGTTTTCAGTGTAGGAAGTTTTACCTCCGGACAATTTCTCCGCAACCTCCATTAAGGCAATATTTACTTTTTGATTGAACTTTTTATCTTCAAGATTATATGCCTGGCGGGTCCACATCAGCTGAGCTATTAAAATTCCGATAATAGCTACAAATCCCAGCGTTATTATAATATTGAGTTTTTTTATTTTCATTTCCTGAAACAATATTATCCAAAAATATCTATTTATCTTTTATTATTAACAACTCGTTAACAAATGTTTGACAGTGGTTAACAAGTTGTAATCACAGTCTGCTTTACATTTGTTATATCGAAAAAATAATTAGTTTCTAACTATTAAAATTTATACTCATGAAAAAATTAAAAATCACAGCTCTTTTAGCCGTTTTGGCATTCTCTCCTTTTTATGCTAATGTAATTACTGCAGATGCTCCATCCATTGTAAAAATGGTAGCTGATGCTATTAAGTGGAAATCAGAATCTATAGATGTAGGAAACATTCCTCAGGGAAAACCCAAATTGATCAGATTTGAATTTACCAATACAAGCTCAAAACCAATTATTATACAAAATGTAGCTCCTTCTTGCGGATGTACTACAGCAGATTACACAAAAACTCCTATCCAGCCAGGAAAAAAAGGATTTGTAGAAGCTAGCTACAACGCAGCGGCAGCAGGTCCGTTTATGAAGACTGTGAACGTTACAACAAGTGACAGTAAAACTCCTAAAACACTTTCATTCAAAGGAGTGGTTACAGCTTAATACATTGTTTTTTAAAAGATAAAAGTAGCCTGGTAAGTAATTATCAGGCTATTTTATTTAAAAAAATATTTTACCAGTTTAAAAAAAGGTAGAGAATAATTATTTGTAGCATTATTTATCAACCTATTTTAAAGGATTGCATTTCAATATTTAGTATTTTTAAGAAAAAATATTTTATGAGTCTATATACCCAACCTATGCTGCGCGAAGGTGCACTAAAAGATAAAGTAGCAATTGTAACAGGAGGCGGAAGCGGTCTTGGAAAAGCGATGACCAAATACTTTCTTGAACTGGGCGCCAAAGTAGTGATTACTTCCAGAAATCTGGAGAAGCTACAGACAACAGCTAAGGAACTGGAAGATGAAACAGGCGGTAAAGTTCTTTGTGTGGCTTGCGATGTAAGAAATTGGGATGAAGTAGAGGCTATGAAAGAAGCTACCTTAAAAGAATTCGGCAAGATTGATATCTTATTAAATAATGCTGCAGGAAACTTTATCTCTCCAACGGAAAAACTGACTCATTCTGCTTTTGACTCTATCCTTGATATTGTCTTAAAAGGAACAAAAAACTGTACCCTTTCTATAGGAAAACACTGGATAGATTCCAAAACCCCGGGAACTGTACTGAATATTGTAACAACATATGCATGGACAGGCTCTGCCTATGTAGTACCATCAGCCTGTGCAAAAGCGGGAGTTTTGGCGATGACCAGATCATTGGCTGTGGAATGGGCAAAATACGGAATCCGTTTCAATGCCATTGCGCCGGGACCTTTCCCTACAAAAGGAGCTTGGGACAGACTTCTTCCTGGAGACCTTCAGGAGAAATTTGATATGAAGAAAAAAGTTCCGTTGAGAAGAGTAGGAGAACATCAGGAGCTTGCGAACCTTGCAGCTTATCTGGTTTCCGATTATTCAGCGTATATGAATGGGGAAGTGGTAACGATTGATGGTGGAGAATGGCTTCAGGGAGCAGGAGAATTTAATATGCTTGAAGCAATTCCTCAGGAAATGTGGGATGCTTTAGAAGCGATGATTAAAGCAAAAAAATCAAATTAATTAAACTTATATTAAAAAAACTCCCGGATGTGTAACAAATCCGGGAGTTTTTTTTACCTATACAGTAAATAATATTTTTCAAATGAATTTTAAACTTCCAACCCTTATTTCCACCGTTGCAGTACTGCTGTTTTCAGGACCTTTACACGCACAGGAAGCCCCAAAATATGATTATGTAGAAGCCTTTAAGCCGTTTTTCTATCCGCAGACAGGTACAGCAACCCGTTCTGCAAGCGGACAGCCGGGACATGCTTATTGGCAGAATTCAGCAGATTATCATTTGAATGTAAGCCTGAATGAAGATAAAAAAGAGATTACAGGTACAGCAGAAATTACTTATACCAATAACAGCCCGGATAAATTAGGTTTTCTTTGGCTGCAGCTGGATCAGAATCTTTTTGCAAAAGATTCCAGAGGAAACGGTGTAGTTCCGCTTTCGGGAAGCAGAAATGGAGCTCATGGCGAAGAATTTAATGGCGGATATAAAATTAAATCAGTAAAGCTTGACGGAAAAAGAGAGGTAAAATATACCATTACTGATACAAGAATGCAGATTGATCTTCCAAAGGAACTTAAAGCCAATGGAGGGGTTGTCAAAATAGAAATTGAATATTCTTTTGTCTCTCCGGATTATGGTTCAGACAGAATGGGAATACAAGACACCAAAAACGGTAAGATATTTACCATGGCACAATGGTACCCAAGAATGTGTGTGTATGATGATGTTTTGGGATGGAATACTCTTCCATACCTTGGAGCTTCGGAATTTTATTTAGAATATGGGAATATTACCGCTAATATTACGGTTCCTGCCAATCATTATGTAGTAGCATCCGGAGAGCTTCTGAATGAGAAAGAAGTGTATAGTAAAGAAGAAATCAACAGATGGAATGAGGCAAGAAACAGTGATAAAACGGTAATGATCCGTCCTGAGTCTGAAATCAGTAAAAATAAAGCATCCGGTACAAAAACCTGGAAATTCAAAATTACACAGTCCAGAGATTTTGCTTGGGCGTCTTCTGCCGGATTTATTTTAGATGCAGCAAAAATTAACCTGCCTAGCGGAAAAAAATCCTTGGCTATTTCGGCTTATCCAGCAGAAAGTGCCGGGGAGAAAGCATGGGGAAGATCTACAGAATATACCAAAGCTGCCATAGAACATTATTCAAAGAAATGGTATGAGTATACCTATCCGGCTGCCACCAATGTAGCAGGAAATGAAGGCGGTATGGAATACCCGGGAATTGTATTTTGTCATATGGATTCTAAGGGAGGAGATCTTTGGGGTGTTACAGATCACGAGTTTGGGCATAATTGGTTTCCTATGATCGTGGGATCTAATGAGAGATTATTTGCCTGGATGGATGAAGGATTTAATACATTCATTAACGGACTTTCAACTGAAGCTTTTAATAAAGGTGAATATTATCGTAAACCGAATTTGGCAAGATCAGGAGTTTATCTGTTAACGGATAGTCTGGAACCCGTAATGGTAGGACCAGATAATATGAAAGAAAGAAGTATCGGGGCCTTGGCTTACTATAAACCGGGAACAGGATTGGATGTTTTAAGAGAAACCATTCTCGGACCTGAAAAATTTGACAAAGCATTCAGAACGTATATAGATCGCTGGGCTTTTAAACATCCGACACCGTGGGATTTCTTCCATACCATGGAAAACGTTTCCGGAGAAGAACTGAACTGGTTCTGGAGAGGATGGTTCTTTAATAAATGGAAAATTGATCAGGCCGTTAAAAATGTAAAATACATCAACGGAGACTTTAAAAACGGAGCTCAGATCACTGTTGAAAATATTGGCCAGCTGCCAATGCCTACAACAGTACAGTTGAAATTCAAAGATGGAACGGCACAAACGGTGAAAATCCCTGTGGAAGTTTGGAAAAGAAATACAGAATGGACATTCAAGGTGGATTCTAACAAGGAAATAGATGAGGTGAAGCTGGATCCGAATTCTGTTGTCCCTGATGTCAATCTGGAAAACAACAGCAAAAAGCCGGCATAGAAATGTAGATCAGTTAAATTTAACACAAAGATTAAGTATCTGATGTTGAATTTTTAAGGGGTAAATAAAGAATCAGTGAAGTTGATTCTTTCTATGCGAACGCTAATTATACAGCTTCATCAGCAACTTGTTGCTTTCTTAGCTTACTTTAGGATAAGAAGAATTCATATAACCTTTGCGTTTTATAAAATTAAATATCCGCATTATACATTACAAAAGCCTGAGCTTACAGTCGTAAGTTCAGGCTTTTATTTTTTAGGGTGTTTTTCCGGGGCAAGTGAAGGTATTCTCCTGCAATGTTTTGGTGGTCAGTGATATAATTTTGTCCTACAATTTTAATCAAAAACAAAAAACATGGAAACATTAAAATCAGTGCTTGAAGCAAGCCACGCCAAAAAAACAAAAAATGAGTTAATTGATCTTTTATCGGGAGTAGAAAAAGTGCTTACTCCTGCAGTCTATGAAAAGGTATCAGGAATCGAGATTTCAGAATTAAGTACATTGACCAATAAAGAACTTCTAAACATTGTAGAAGATTTCAAAAAGAATTATGATGCAAAGTGGGAAAAATCCTTTTCCGGAGTTTCTTCAGAGATCATGAAGCTTATTGCTGGTAAAATGACTGCCGATGAAGAGATTTTCAGAACTTCAGACGCTGCCAGTGCAGATTTTGCAGCAGAATTGGGAAGTATCGACTTTGCGACTATCATTGGCGGGCCTTTGGACGCTTGTGTAAAAGCACAGTCTAATGCCTCTATTGCAACCGTTAATTTCATCAATGAAGTTGGTTTTGAACTTACAGATCCTGCCAATGCTGCCAGTCCTAAAAAACTGAGAATGGCAGAATTCAAATACAAAAAAAATATCCCGAATCCGGATTTTAAAGAAGATGAGCCAGTAAGTGCTACCAACCCTAAAACGATTCCGAATGATGTAGAAATTTCAGTGCCTTTTATTGCGCTGCTGAATGTTCCAAGCTTCAGAATTGAAACCTGTGAAGTTGACTTTAATGTTAAACTTAATTCTACTTATACGAAAGACGTAAGTGATGAGTTCGGTATTAATGCAGGAGTGTCCGGAGGATGGGGACCTGTAAAGTTCAAAGTGGATGTATCTTATAAAAGAACTTCCAGTACAGGAATCAAAGTGGAAAAAGAATATTCTCTTGGTGTAAAAGTACGTGCAACCAATGACGAAATGCCTGCCGGACTTGAAAAAGTGCTTGGACTTCTTTCACAATAATAGATTTTACGAAAGATGATAAAACTATCAGATTACCTGGATTATCTCAACAATGAGATAATTCAGGCTCGTAAAAAAGCAGACGAAAACGCAGTTCTTATTGCAAAAGAATATGCCCGTCATGAATACCTTAAATATTTTAAGGTTCCAAGATATGCGCTGCCCAGTGTAAAGATGGATATTCCGATCAAGATTACAGATATAGACTCAGACTCCAAATATAATTTTAAACTGAATCAGGATCAGTTTGTTACTGAAATAAATGAAAGAATCCGTCTGGTGAATAAAGAGAAAAGACTGAATATTCCTGAAATCAGTAAAAGACAACTCCAGACCGAAGAGTTCAAAACGCTCTTTAGTAAACTGGAAAAAAATGATCAGAAATTCGGTAAGCTTCCTGCCAATGAAGTCCTTAAGCTGGATCTCAGAAATAAAGTACAGCTTCTCAACTCAGGAATCTTCAGACCCCAGGAAGGAACAGATGAAGAAACTGATGAGCTGAAAGAAATTTTTTCAAAGGTTCTGCTGAATAAATATACGTTGGTCAATGCAAAGCTGAACAACATTTACATAGATCCCAATACCAGTGCAGCGGAAGATAAAGATAAACTATTCATCAACCTTCATGTGGAAATGGAGGAGGAAGGAATCAGGATTGTGTCTTACAAAGATAAAGACGGTAATGAAATAGAACAGATAACTTTTGAGTAATGCAGGAACTTATTCACTTTACGGTACAGAAAATTAAGGAGCTTTTGGAGCATTTCAATGAAGTCCAGGCTCTATACCTGTCAAAATCATTTGACTTTGATGCCCGGTTTGATGTATTTCTCAACGAAGTTCTGGAATATTTCCGTACCAAAGGTAACACCAGCCACGAATCTGAAGTTTTAAAGATTATGAATATGATTTCCACCGTTAAAAGAGGTTTTAATCCTATTAAAATGGAGAAAATAACGACTGGAAGACGAGAACTTCTCGGAGGATTTTCATTCAACGGAATGGAAAGTATGTATGATATTCTGATGGAAATATATACCAAGGAAAATAAAAAGCTTGACGATGCGGAAGAACTTATTTCAGGCATCATTGTCTCATTATATCAGAATGGTATTCTGGATGATGAAAAGCTGAAAGACATGAATTCCGTTCCCAAAATTGAACGTTTCTGGACTTCTCTGGTTGAGCAGAATACAGCCATATCCGGAATTAATAAAAAGCTCAGATTAACCATTATTCCGGAGGATATTTTTCTCATTCTGGAAAAGGTATTTCTGAAATTAATTTAAAAAAAGATCATTATGGAAACCGGAAGATATATCGTTTTGCTGCAGGATCAGCAGAAAAATGCACTCAAAAAAATAGAGAAAGAGCTGGAAGTGAATATTACTTCTTCAGAATTTCTCTCTAAAGAAAACCGTTCATATGAAATCATTGATCAGGACAACGGCGTGCTTTACAAAAACCTGGGCATTCTTGTGGTGGATAACATGGATGAAGAGCAGTTGAAAAGTGCCGTGAAAAATGAATCTAATTCTATCATTTATTATGAAAAAGAAAGAGAATTTTTTCCTGCAGATGAATTGCAGCTGATCAAAGAACTTAAAAAACAGTCTGCCGGACTCGCAGAAAAAATTTCAGAACTTGAAAAATATATCACCAATAAGCCTTTACCTCAAAAATCATTCGTTGAGATGGAATGGGGATTAAAAGCGATAGGACTGGAAAATGCCAATTATACAGGAAAAGGTATTGACATCTGTATTCTGGATACAGGTCTTGAAACCTCCCACCCCGATTTTTCCTCTGAAGAAGTTGAGGGGAAATCTTTCATAGATGGTGAAGACTGGAACCGAGATCCCAACGGACATGGTACACACTGTGCTGGCGTGGCTACAGGAAATACAAGGAATGATACCGGAAAACGCTACGGAATTGCCAGAGGCTGCAATTTGAAGATTGCAAAAGTATTGGCAGATAACGGAAGAGGTACTACCAGTAGTGTGATAGACGCCATAGACTGGGCAATTACTAAAAAATTCAGAATACTGTCTCTTTCGCTGGCATCTCCTGTAAAACTTGATGATCAGCCTTCCGTCCTTTTTGAAACAATAGGAGAAAGAGCACTGGAAAATAACTGCCTTATTATAGCGGCCGCAGGAAATGACAGCAATAGGCCACAGATTCCGCAACCTGTTTCAATGCCGGCCAATTCAAAATCTATAATGGCTGTTGGAGCTATTGACAGTCAAATGAAGATAGCCAGATTTTCAAACGCAGGAATCAATCCTTCTACAGGAGGAAATATCAATGTCTGTGCTCCCGGAGTAGATATTATAAGTGCCTATCCTAAAAACGCAAAGAACAAAAATAATTTATATTACAGTATGAGTGGTACAAGCATGGCAGCGCCGCATGTTTCCGGACTTGCCGCTTTGTATATGGAACAGTTTCCGGATAAATCAGCAAAAGAGATCTGGGAACTGATTGAAAAAAAGGCAAGGCCTATTGAAGGCATAAAATACAGAGATATTGGAAACGGTTTAATACAGGTATACTTATGATCACTTACCTCGCAGTTTTAAAGAAAGATATAAATTTTAAAAAGCTTGAAACTCTTCTCAAAAATAAAGGCATAAAACTGGCCTCTCACTACAAAACCATAGGAGTTGTAAAGCTTGAAAGCTCGCTGCCGGTTTCAGAAACTGAATTTCAGGAGTATTTTATATCTATAGAAGAAGAAAAAGATAATTTAACAATATAATCACATCAATAAAGCTTTTCTGTCGCGGAGAAGTTTTATTTTTGTCTCTTACTGATAAAATAATATATGAATTTCAGACTTTCAATGGTGTTTCTGATGTTTTTTGCATTAGGATTTTCACAGGACCTTACCGTAATGAGTTTTAATATCAGACTGAATGTAGAGTCGGATAAAGATAATGCATGGCCAAAAAGGAAACAGGACGTTGCAGATTTGCTTACCTATTATCATCCTGATTATTTCGGAGTACAGGAAGCGCTTCCGGAACAGATGAAAGATATTAAAACAGGTTTAAAGAACTATGACTACATAGGAGTAGGAAGAGATGACGGTAAAGAAAAAGGAGAGTTTTCTGCTATTTTTTATGATACGAACAAGCTTGAAGTCGTAAAATCAGGAACATTCTGGTTATCTGAAACTCCGGAAAAGCCTTCAAAAGGCTGGGATGCAGCATTAAACAGAATCTGTACCTATGCTGTATTTAAAGATAAAAAATCAAAGAAAGAATTCCTCGCTATGAATCTTCATTTTGATCACGTAGGAAATGTAGCAAGGGTAAAATCTTCCGAACTGATCCTGAAAAAAATAAAAGAACTGAATCCAAAAAATCTTCCGGTAGCGCTGAGTGGAGACTTTAACCTGACGGATGATTCTGAACCAATTAAAATTCTTTCCCAGAATATGAAAGATACTTTCTACCATTCCGAAACCAAACATTATGGTCCGGTAGGAACTTTCACAGGTTTCAACGTTAATGAAGTTCCAAAAGACAGAATCGATTATATTTTTACACAAGGCTTTAAAATAAGATCTCACCGACATATCAATGACAGAAGAGAAAATCTTTTATATCCGTCAGACCATTTCCCGGTGATCGTGAATCTTTCCCTATAAAAAATCAATTGGTTGGAAAATCGACTTCAAATCCAATTCCTCTCAGGGATTGGATTTTTATTTGAGGATCACTGTTGAAATATTTACGGAGCCTGCTGATGAACACATCAAGACTTCTTCCGGTAAAATAATCATTGGTTTCCCAGAGATTATCCAGAATATTATCTCGTGTAATAATAGTACGATTATGCTTCAGAAGATATAGCAGAAGTTCCTGTTCCCGTATTGTCAGACGGTTGTTTCCGTTAGGATGTGACAACAGAAGTTTGGCGGTGTCTAATGAAAACGCTCCGATTTTTATTTGACTTTCCGTAACAGCGGGAAGTGTTCTCTTCAGAATATTTTTAATTCGTAGAACAAGTTCTTCAGGATCGCAGGGTTTTGGGATATAATCGTCAGCACCTATTTTTAATCCGGTAAGGCGGTCTATTTTTTGGTTTTTAGCCGTTAAAAATAACAATGGAAAACTACTTCTTTCCTTAATAATCATTTTAGCCAGCGAGAAGCCATCTATATTAGGCATCATCACATCCAGAATTCCTATCTGAAAAGGAAAATCAGCCTGAAGCAATGGTACTATATCTTCCGGGTTCTGAAACCAGCTGACTTCAAAATCTTCCAATTCAAGATACTGCTTAAGAATCATTCCGAAATCCGGATCGTCTTCTGCCAGAAGGATTTTAGTTTTCATAAGGAATTGATATTTTAAAAGTACTACCCCAATTAAGCCGGCTGGATACCTCTGTTTTGCCACCATAGTTGGTAATGATTTTCTTCACGAAATAAAGCCCCAGTCCAAGCCCTTTACTGTTATGGATATTGTTATTCTGTATTCTGTAGAATTTTTCAAAAATGTTGTTGAGCTCTTTCGTTTCCATGCCCTGACCGTTATCAGAAACTTCGATTTCTAATTGTTGAGAACTGTTTTGGATATTTATTTTCACAACAAATGCCCCATATTTTACGCTGTTTTCACAAAGATTTTTAATGACCGTTTCCATCAGATTTTTATCAAAAGGAAGTTTTTGTGAAATTTTGTTTTCAAGTTTAAAATCAATGTCAGGATAAGTAACTGTAAGATCCTGAATGAAAAAGTTCCAGTCCTCAGGCTGTATGGGTGTCATTTCATTCTGAATTTCGTCTTTATGAAGCTGAAACATCAGACTTTCAAGCCGGGAAATCTGTCTGTCGATAAGAGGAAGTGTTTCCGGATTCCATTCTTTTTTTAATGCTTTTGAAGCTATTTTTAAAGTAGCAATTGGAGTTTTAAACTCATGTGAAATGTTATCCACAATGGTGTGGAGAACTTCTACCTGCTTCTGCTGCTGGATCAAGTTTCTAATCGTGAAAATATAAAGCAAAAGAACACCGGAAAGCAGTATAACACAACAAATGATCAATAAAGTAAGCTCCTTAAAAACAATACTCTTTATATTTTTAATCTCAAAATCTGTCTGGGTTTTGACAAGAAAAGTATTTCTTTTTTCAACTTGATCTTTATCCGAATCATCTCTTTTGGTGGTTGAGGTTTCCCAGCTTCCGTTGCTGGCAATACGTGGATGCTTGAGCTTATCCTGGGTTTCAAAAATGACAATAGGTTCAGTAATTACTTTTGCGCTGTCCGGAAGGTGTATAATAGAAAGGTATCTTATTCTTGCAGAAATCTCATAACCGTCTTTCTGGTAGCGGCTGTCAATATAATGGATCAGTCTTTCTCTGGCAGATTTCCTGTTTTCTATGAAATAATTCAGAAATTTTTTTTTGTTGATCTCTTTATTATGATATCTGATGATGATTTCCTGAAAAGAGTCATCATTTCTCTCTTTGGCTTCATGTATGTCTTCCAAGTTATCTGTATAGTTGGTAAGCCCGTCATTCACGGATCTGTAGATGTCCCTCTCTTTTACCTGATAGGTTTTGTACATAAAGTAAACCTGGATCCCAAGTAAAAGCAGGAACAGAGCGGCAAAAACCGAAATCAGAATTTTACTCTTGGCTATCATCGAAACAAAGATAAAGTTTTAACATTTTACTGAAATAGTATTTTTATCATTAACCTTTTATTAACCTGATGATTAATATGATTTTTGGTAATTTTAGAAAATTAAAAGCCTATTTAATGAAAAAGATATTTATTTTTTTTATTCTGTTGATTGGGATGGTCATCAATGCCCAAACCCATCGTTTTATATATGAGCTTCAATACAGGCCTGATCCTAAAGATACAAGTTATGATAAAGAAGAAATGGTACTGGATATCAATCCTGGAGAAGTGAAATTTTATGAATTTGAATTTTTAACAAACGATTCTCTGAATATTCTTCATGGAGGAATGACTTCTCAGCATACCAGCCAGTCCGGACAGACCATTCTACGAAAAAGAAATTCCAATAAAAACAAAAACTTTGTTCAGATTATGATGATGCCCTATTATTATGTTTTTGAAACGGAGGATAATGTTCAGTGGAAAATAGAGGCTGATACTAAAAAGATCAACAATTATAATTTGCAAAAAGCAACTGCCATATTTGGAGGAAGAAACTGGACTGCATGGTTTACTCCGGATATCAACATTCCTGAAGGGCCGTATAAATTTAGAGGACTTCCAGGATTGGTTCTGTATGTGGAAGATGATAAGAAAGATTTTATATATTCTTTCTCGCGAAATAGTAATCTCTCCAAAACATATGATACAACACGCTTTCTCGAAAAGCATTATTCATTGGCTCCTATTGTCATTGACTTTAAGAAATGGGTGAAGCTGAATCTGGAGTTTTATAATGATCCTTATGCCAGAATGAGAACCGAATTTCAGCCGGACTGGAATGTACGCATTAATGGACAGCAAATCAAAAGTAAAGAAGAGTTTGCAGGGTTGACCAAGCAAACGCAGATCAACATAAAAAAATATTATAATCCAATAGAACTGGATAAAATAATTCCTTATCCATAAAAATATTGTATTGATTTTAAAAACCTGAATTTCCGAATTCAGGTTTTCTTATTTTAAAGAAAAGATATTAACCTATCATTAACCCACCGTTAACCGAAATTCTCCCTTTCAATATAGAATTTTGTACCCTCAGAACAGAACATAGGTTTTGTTTGAAAGGATAAAAAATTAGCCATGTATAAAATTCTTTTTTTTCTGTGTTTTCCAGTTTTGATTCTTGCCCAGAAACAAAAAATAGGAGGAACAGTTGTGAACACCGAAAACGAAAAGCTTTCATCTGTAAAGGTGGAAGTGTACAATGCTCAAAATGAATTAATCAAAGAATTAAAAACGGATGAGAATGGGAAGTTTGTACTGGAGAACATAGCAGAGCAGGATGTAAAACTGGTTGTTAAAAATCAGGCATATTCTTTATTTGAGGAAAAACTGGATTTGAAAGAACCTAAGCCTCTGAATATCGTTCTTAAAAAGGAATCCCAGGAAATAGAAGGAGTGGTAATGACGAAACGAAAACCTTTGGTGAAAAGAAAGGTTGACCGCCTGGAATTTAATGTGGAAAACAGTAATATTTCATCACTCAATGCCTGGGAAATTTTAAAAAATACACCGAGTGTCACAATAAATAATGATGTACTCGGTGTAAAGGGAAGTACCGGGATTTTAGTGACCATTAATGATAAAAAGGTAATGCTGACGGGAGATGAGCTTAAAAACCTTCTGGAGAACACACAGGGAGATGATGTAAAATCAGTAGAAGTGATTACCAATCCGCCCGCAAAATATGAAGCCTCTGGAAGCGCAGTCCTGAATATCGTTCTGAAAAAGAATAAAATTGAAGGCTACCGCGGAATTCTCTCATCCAAATATGTGCAGACACAATATGCGAAAGGTGTTTTTGGTCTTTCTCAATATTATAAAAAAGATAAACTTTCCATTATGGGAAGCTATTATAAAGGGCTGGGAACGTACTACCGGGAAGGAACAGATTATGTGAACTATCCGGAAAGCCAAACCCGATGGGTAAGTACAATGAACAGGAAGGATAAAAACAATAACCAGAATACCCTGAATTTTAATGTGGAATATGAATTGGACAGTTTGACCAATGCAAGCCTCAACTACTCAGGGTATTTTTCTCCAAAATCCTTCGGGACTTACAATGTTCCTACACTGATCTATAATAATCAGGATATTGTAGAATCTAATTATACCACGATCAACGATCACCGCTCACGCTCCATTAATAATTCTGTAAGTTTTCAGATAGATCGGAAATTCAATAAGAAAAGCAGTCTCTCATGGATCAGTTATTTTACCGGAAACAACGCCGATAAATACCAGAATGTAATCACCAATCTGAACTTTGCAGGCCAGCTTCCAAAAGAAGATAACTTCCTTACAAAAAACAAAGCGGATGTTCAGCTATATTCCACGCAATTCGATTATCAATGGAAAGATGATAAGCTGGAGCTTGAATCCGGAGCAAAATATAGTTTTGTAAAAACAAACAGTAAACTTGATTTCTCTGATAATGAAAATGGAGTACTGCAATACCGACCAGAAAAGAGTAGTATCTTTGATTATAAAGAACGCAATTTTGCACTGTATTCTTCATTAGCCTATAACATTGGAAAATGGAATTTTAAAGGAGGGCTTCGGGCGGAAATGACAGATCTTGAAGGAGTAGTTTCTGAACCTTATGAATTGAATAAAAGCAATTACTGGAAATTTTTCCCCACTTTTTATGTACAATATACCACAGAAAATAAGCAGGAATTTGGTTTTTCTTATGGGAAAAGAATCAGCAGACCTTCCTATTCATGGTTGAATCCTGCGAAATCTTATTATAATCTGTTTTCATATTATCAGGGAGATCCGAAGTTAAAAGCAACAATCACCCATAATCTCAATCTTACCTATTCCTGGAAAGACTGGAATCTGGATCTGTATTACCGGAAAGAAATATATCCGTCTATGGAAATCTCCTATCAGGAACCGAGCACCAATAGTCTCATTTATTATTTTACCAATATTGAAAAAGGAGAAGCTTTCGGACTTAGTCTGTACAAAAACTTTCAGGTCAAACCATGGTGGAATATCATCATGTCTGAAAACCTTGAACACAACGAAAATTATTTCAAGGGAACTGACGGAATGCTGTATAAAAATAAAGTCTGGAACTGGGTCTCCAATATCTCAACAAGCTTTACTCTGGATAAAAACAATGATTGGAAAATGGAAATGGGACATCGCTACTATTCTCCGGGAATACAAGGGACTTTTAAGATTTCTGCTGTCTGGTCTGCATATTTTGTAATGAACAGAAAGTTCTTTAATAAAAAACTGGAAGCAAGTCTTATATTCACTGATATTTTCAGAACAACAGGTCAGAAAGTAAGTACAAAATATGCGAATCAGGATAATTATTTTCTCGATTATACGGATGCGCAAGGCATTTCCTTTTCATTGAAATTCAACTTTGGAAATCAGTCTGTAAAAAATGCCAAAACAATTAAGAAGACTGCAGAACAAGACAGATTGTAAAATAATTTACTATAAAACTAATTACAATAAAATATTATTACAAAAGAAATGATTCCTTGATGTCACATTTTCGCTATTTTTGATACCTATCTTTAAAAAGGTCGTTATGAAGAAAATTTTTTCCGGGATGCTGATAGCAGTTTCTTTACTGCAATTGTCAGCTCAGGAATTGTATATGCCGAGGAATATAAAAAAAGCATATGAAAATGGGACCCGTGATATCTCCGGAGCGCCAGGTAAAAACTATTGGCAGAATAAAGGAACATATAATGTGGATGTGAAGGTGGATGCCAATACAAAAATGGTTTCCGGAAAAGAAACAATTGTCTATACGAACAACAGCCCGGATAGTCTGAATGAACTGGCTATACGTTTTGTGAATAACCTTCATAAACCACAGTCGCCAAGATCAGGATTTGTGTCTAAAGATTTCCTTTCATCCGGACTGAAAATTAAGTCTTTTACTGTAAACAGTGTAAAATATGAGATCAACAGTGACGATTGGAGTACCGTTGAAAAAGTAAAATTAAAAACAGCTTTAAAGTCTAAATCAAAAGCTGAAGTAAAAATTGAATGGGAATATCCGCTTTCAGTACAAAGTGGGAGAGAAGGGCAGATAGATCCTGAAACATTCTATGTAGCCTATTCTTTTCCAAGAATTTCTGTATATGATGATTACAACGGGTGGGATATGCTTCCACACTCAGACAGACAGGAGTTTTATAACGACTTCAATGATTATAGTTTTGCCATCACCGCACCAAAGAATTTTGTAGTTTGGGCAACAGGAGATTTCCTGAACCCGGAAGCAGTGCTTCAGCCGGAATATTTAAAAAGATATAAAGCTTCCTTGAAAAGTGATAAGCTGATGCATATTGCTACAGAGCAGGAAATGATGTCTGGAAAAGTAACAAAGCAGAATAAGTGGAATATCTGGAAGTTTAAAGCCAGCCACATCACAGATTTTTGTTTTGCAATGAGTAACCATTATGTGTGGGATGCGGCAAGTGTTCAGTTAAAATCAAAAAGAGCAAGCATTCAGGCAGGATATAAAAATGGTGCGAAAGATTTTGAGCACTATGTAGACTGGATGCGTTATAACCTTGATTGGTTCTCGAAAAACTGGCCTGGAGTAGAATATCCTTACAACGTAATGACGGCTATCCAGGGTTATGCAGATATGGAATATCCTATGATGATTAATGATACCAGTATTCCTGATGATCTTAAAGATGCAAGGCTTACAGCAGACCATGAAATTGCCCATACCTATTTCCCTTTTTATATGGGAATCAATGAAACAAGGTATGCATTTATGGATGAAGGCTGGGCTACCACCCTAGAATATCTTATAGGAATTGATGAAAACGGAGAAGATGCAGCCAAAGAATTTTATAAAAACTTCCGTGTTAAAAGATGGATCAATGATCCTTCAGCAGAACAGGATCAGCCGGTGATTACGATGAGTACACAGGTGAGCGGTTCAGGATATGGAAACAATTCTTATGTGAAAGCCTCTTTGTCTTACCTGGCCTTGAAAGATTATTTAGGAGACGAACTGTTCAAAAAATCATTACATCATTATATGGATAACTGGAACGGAAAGCATCCGGTTCCATGGGATTATTTTAACTCTATGAATACCGGGTCTGGGAAAAATCTGAACTGGTTCTTCCAAAATTGGTTTTATACCAATAATTATATTGATTTAAAAGTAACAGGTGCATCGCAGATTAATGATATGCTTACTGTAAACATAGCAAATGTAGGCGGATTTGCAATTCCGTTTGATGCTCTATTATCTTATGAAGATGGTACTACAGAAAAACTGCATTTCTCTCCTTCTGTTTGGGAAAAAGATCAGAAACTTACCGATCTTGTGATTCCTATTAAGAAGAAAGTAAAATCTGTAAAGCTGGATGGAGATCTGTTTATGGATTATACCCCGGAAAATAACCAGAAAAACTTATAAAGTAAAAGCCTTCAGATCCTGAAGGCTTTTGTATTTTTAAAAATAGGCGGTTAATCTTAAACCTAACGTAATATAATTGATTTTTTCTTTAGCAATCAAGTTGTTAAGTTCCTGATCCAGCTCCGCACTTTCCTTAATCTCATCACTGAAGTAATAACGGATCGTAGAGTTGATCTGATTGTAATCTGTATAGAAAGTAAGTCCCAATCCCGGATTGAACTTGTAGGTCATAGCAGCTCCTGTGTTCCAGCGGAAAGCAGGTTTGGGCTTATACCGGGCTATCTGAAGCTCGTGATTAGGAGCGTCAATATCATTTCCTTTTACAAATACTTTTCCACTGGCAGTAGCAGCATATCCTCCGGTAAGCTTTAAAGTAAGTTGCCATTTATCTGAGAATTCATGGGAAAAATAAGGCCCAATGCCTGCAGCCAGGAAACCCATGGATTGTGTTTTAATTTCATGGTCTCCAAAATCCTGCTCGTCATCAAAGGTTATTCTTTGGGATTTAATAGGGAAGCTGCTGAAGGCTATATCAGCACCTACACCCCATTTTTTTGAAAAAAAATAAGCTCCCTCCAATCCGCCTTCAAAACCTATCTGTTTTTTATCATCCAATTCAGATTCTCTCAGGAAATTGGTTGTACCTAGTGCAGTACCCATCTTCAGGGCGAGAAAAGAAGGATAATCGTTTCCTTGTATTCTGGATAAGATGCTTAGATTATCTCCCTTATTTTTATAAATTTTATCAATAAAAAAATACCCCAGTTCGGTTGATATAATTCCGATACCAGCCCCGGCAAGAATATCCGGAACCCAGTGTCTGTTATTTAAATTTCGGCCAAGTCCGGTAATGGCGGCAGAACCATACCCTGCAATACTGTAGGCTGGGTTTACCATACCATATTCTTTATGTAGAAAACTTGCATTGGTAAAAGCCATTGCAGCATGTCCTGATGGAAATGAATTATTTTTGGATCCATCTGGACGTTCAACTTTTGTCGTATATTTAATAGAATTCACTAAAATAGCCATGATGGCTAAACTTGTACCATAAGATAAGGTTGCTCTTCCAATATTATTCCGGCCCTTTACACCTGCCAGTTTTAATCCGTAAACAGTTGCTGCCGGAGCATACTGAAGATAATCATCAAATTTGACTTTGAAATTGGGAAGGTATCGGTTTCTTACCTCGCGGATATTCTCTTTCTCTCCCCATGTTGCAGCAGCGGCAGTAAAAAGAATGGCCGGAGCCACTGATTTTTTCACCCATTCTTTTTTGAAAAAAGGAGTCTTCTCCTGAATAGCATAACCGGAATTTATTAATGTGAGATCTTCCTTGAGATTCCTGACCTGGATAGTATCCTGTGTTTTAATTTTGATTGTATCCTGAGCTTTAATACAATATAAATGCAATAGTATTCCTGATGCTAATGCGAATTTTTTCATCGTAATGGTGCTGAAATTTAAGTCACGTAAAAATATTAAAAAAATCTATCCCAAAAATTGAGATAGACTATTTTAATGTTTTTATAATATTTCAACTATGTTGTTGATTATCTTAAGCCAGATCTTGGTCCGGATGCTGCTACTACAGCCTGCATTCTTGTTTTTTGGTTAGCAGAGAACATTACCATAGATTTGTCATCCACATAATCCATATAGTTCATAAACATCTGAGAACGGCTTACCCCGCCACAAACTCTGTTCAGAGGATAGGTAGGATTCCCATAGTTAGGGCCTGGAGACACTGGTGTATCATTAGAGTAATCTGTCTGACAGCCTGTATCGGAAGATCCCCATAGGTGTGGAAGGTTTAGGTAATGCCCTACTTCATGGGTTACTGTTCTTCCTAAGTTGAACGGAGCAGAAGCACCGGTTTTTCCTATATATTGGTATCCTATTACAAGACCATCATACCACTGTCCTGCATTTTCCGGGTAATAAGCATAGCCTAAAGTTCCAGGCTGGTTGTTTTCGTCAAGAATTGAATTGACAACCCATATATTCATATTTTTAGTCACATCAGTTGCATCAATACCACCTGTGCTCGCTTTTTTCATTTGTTCAAGATCAGATCTCCAGCCTGTTTTTGTACTCTGTTTACGGTTGGTAGCTACTAATTTGAAACGGATTTTTACATCTCCCGCTGCTGAAGGTTGAAATGCCGAAGGAATTTTATTAATGTCAGAATTGGTAGCACCATAATCAGCATTCAATACAGCAATTTGTTCTGCGATTCTTGCATCGGAAACATTTTGAGCGGAAGTGTTATAAATTACGTTAAAAACTACTGGAATTTCAACGGTTCCATCTGCCAGAACTTTTCCTAATTTAAGGTTTTCTGCAAATTTTTCAGTACCGAATTCAATGTCTGCCATTTTTTGTTTTAGTGCAGGATTTTTCAGAAGCATTGCTTGTCTTATTCCTTCCGAAGGACAGCTTCTTTTAAGAGCGCTTGGAACAGACGATTCCTGATCCAGAGGCGTTTCATTTTGATTGGATAAGTTGTCGGTGTTACATGCCGACATAAAGCCCAGAACAAGGGCTCCAAATAGGAATTTTTTCATATCGTTATAATATAATTTGGTTGTGGAGGTGAAATTATAGTATTTAAAATTGATATGCAAGTTATTTTATAAAATAATTGACAAATGCTTACGTAATAAGTATTTTGATTAGTGTTGTCGTAAAACAATTGCGTTTATTTTGAATTTTAATTAATTTTAATTAATTGTTTTATATTTCACGTTTAAGTGTATTTTTAAAAGTAAATAATTTTATATTTTCTTATGATTTGTAGAATATTTTTTATAATAAATCAATCTGTAATACAATCTTAAATGCGAGGGATAAGATGCGGATTTTCTGTTCGATTTCTTTTTTATGCTTTTTCCCTAATAATATGTTCTGAATGAAAGCTTACAAAAACCTGAATACTTATGTTTTGAAAAGGGCCCAAGTTAAATGTAATGGTTTTCTTATTTTAACACTCATTTTTATCGTTTGTTCCTAAAAACCGAACGGGAATAGGTATAAAAAAATCTATCCCAAATTTGGGATAGATTTTTTTATATAATTTAAAAATATGTATTAATAAACTCTTAATCCTGATCTTGCGCCAGAAGAGGCTACTACAGACTGCATTCTTGTTTTTTGCCCTGAAGAGAACATAAACATAGCTGCATCATCTACATAATCCATGTAGTTCATAAACATTACAGATCTTTGTACACCACTGCAAGTATTGTATAGAGGGTAAGAAGGTTTTCCGTAATTCGCTGTAGTTTGTGTAGGAGTATCGCTTACCAGGTCGTTTCCGCAATTAGCATCTCCCCAGATGTGTCTTAAGTTTAAATAGTGGCCTACTTCATGTGTTGCGGTTCTTCCAAGATTGAAAGGTGAAGATGCACCGGTTTTTCCAAAATAAGGAGCACCAATTACAACACCGTCATTCCATAATCCAGCAGATTCCGGGAAAGTAGCATATCCAAGAATTGTACGGCCTTGGCTTGTCATTTTCCCTACGATCCAAATATTTAGGTAATTGGTAGGATTAGTAGCATCAATTCCTCCTTTGGATGCTTTTTTCATATCATCATTAGTAGCCCAGCTTGTTTTTGTGGTGGATTTTCTAATGGTATTTACCAGTCTGAATTTTACTTTTGTATCACCAGAACTTACAGGTTGAAATTCGGTGGGTATTTTGTTTGCATCACTGTTGGTGCCAGAATAGTCAGCATTCAATACTGCAATCTGTTCAGCGATTCTTGCATCAGAAACATTTTCTGCTGTAGTTTTGTATACTACATTTACAATGACAGGGATTTCTACCGTCCCATCGGCAAGAACTTTTCCAACTTTCAGATCATTTGCGAATTTTTCTGTATTGGTTTCCAACGCGGAAAACCTTTGTTGAAGTTCAGGACTTTTTTTCAATGCTTCCTGTCTAATTTCTTCAGAAGCACAGCCTCTTTGGGCTAGCCCTGCAGTAGTTGCTGCTTCGTCGGTTGTGTTTTCGTTTTGATTGGTAATGCTGTCATTGTTACATGCAGCCATTAAACTGAGCATAAGAGCTCCAAATAATAGTTTTTTCATATCAAAATCATTTAGGTTGAGGATGTGAAATTATATTATTTAAAATTGATATGCAAATGTTTTTCTTATTTCTTTGTAAAATGTATAATTATTTTGTTGTTTAGTTGGTTATAGTTTAATATTATTTGCAAGTTGTTGAATTTTAATCAATATTATAAAATGTGTTATTTTTTTTTGTTTTTGATTGATTTTTATGAATACTTTTCGTTTAAATTTATTTTTAAAAGATTTTTTTTATGATGAATTTTAGTTTGCAAAGCCATTTTTAATAGCAAAAACAGCGAGCCCGACACGGGTTTTCAAATCCAACTTTTCACAAAGCTGATCGCGATAGCTTTCCACTGTTCTTGGGCTGCAGCACATTCTGTCCGCAATTTCCTTATAGCTGAGTTCTGTTACGGTGTATTTAAGAAATTCTTTTTCTCTGTCGGAAATTCGTATGGCTATTTCAGCTTCTGTTTCTTTATTAAGATTAGAGAAAATAATTTTAGAAGCCCAGTCCGGATAAAAGAAGCCATCACTGCTCAATCGGGTAAGTGCTGTTTCCAGATCTTTTGGGTGGGTATTTTTTAGAAGGTAACCTTTTGCTCCGCTTTTGATCATCTTGATCACACTGTTGTCGTCGCCCTGCATACTAAGCGCCATAATCTTAATGGCAGGATGATTTTTTGTAAGCCAGGCAGCGGTTTCAAAGCCGTCCATAATGGGCATACTGATATCCAAAAGAATGATGTCCGGAATGGTATTTCCTTCTTCAATTTTTTGGATGAGGTCTTTTCCGTTTTCGCATACATAGATCACTTCAAACTCGTTGAAATTACCAATAATGCCTTCCAGGGCTTTTGCAATAAGTATATGGTCGTCAACAATTACAATAGATTTCTTCATGACTGCTTTTTTAAGATAATATTGATGTGGGTTCCTGTATTTTTCTGGCTTTCCATATGAAAATTTGCTCCTATGATTTCAGCTCTGTTTTTCATATTCGTAAGACCTATTCCGTTGGATTTAATCTGTGAAGTATCAAACCCAATTCCGTCATCACGGATATCAAGTTCCCAAAGGACGTCTTCTGAAGTATTCAGGCCAATAAAAATATTTTTACAACGGGAATGTTTTATGCTGTTTTGAATGAACTCCTGAGTGATTCTGAGCAGCATATTTTTATGAACAAAGCCTAAATCAAGTTGTTTAAAATTATGTTCAAAGCTGACAATACACTTTTTGAAAGAATTGGTATTGTCCACTTCTTCCTGTATCAAAGTTACAATTTCCTTCTGGTTGATGTTGTCATCCGTCAATGTTTTTGATAAGCTCCGAAGATCCTGAAGAGACTGGTTAATGATTTGTGAAACCTGATCTATTCTTTCACTTGCTTCAGAAACTTTGTTTTCATACAGCATCTGCTGTACATACAGGCTGACAAGGGTTAGTTTCTGTCCGATATTATCATGCAGTTCCCGGCCGATCTGCTGCATGGTGGCCTGCTGGATTTCCAGTTGAGTGGCCAAGAGCTCTCTCTGATGAATTTCATTTTTCATCTCAATTTCACTCAGATATTCTTTTTTGCGCTGTCTGTAGCTTCGGATATAGATTAGTACTGCCGTTACAAACATAACAAAGAGTATGTTAAATAGAATGATAACTGTTAAGAGCTCTGTTTTCCCCATATAAATGAACTTGCAAATAAGATATACATTACTGAAACTGAGATCAGAAAATAACTAAAATATATATCCCAGATTTCCTTGTATTTTACCAGAAGTGATAGAAATGCCATGAAAGGTAAGGTTCCTATATATGATAGTGTAATACCAAGATTAATGTAAAACATTTTGTTTTTATTGAAATTGAGAATCTCTTGTGAAGTAATTTGTTTGTAATACTCCATTATTACCAAAAGCATCAAAATAAGGCAGCCAAAAGTATAATTGAAAGCAAATACAATTTTACTTTTGGAAAAATATAATTCGTTGGGGATAAATGAAAGCAGATATAAAATGGATAATATCCAAAATAATCTGAGTTTTCCTAAAGATTTTGCAGCATATAACCAGTAAAAAAATATAAACTGGATTGGCATTAAAAGGTAGTTATAATACTGAGCTTTGGTAAAATGGACAAAGCTTCCCCATTTACCGTAAGCTTCCCCAAGAAAAATAAATACCAGATAAAACACAAAAAGTTTCCAATGTTGTTCTTTTAAACGGTTATAATGGATGAGTGCTATGACTGCAGTAAGTCCTTCAGCCCAAAGTAGACTTTTTTGTGCAAATTCCTGGAACTCTGTCATACAGTGTTAAGTATATATATTACAATTAATAAGACTGGCCTATAGGAGCTTTTGGTGGAACAAGCACTCCATTGTTCTCTCCAAGACCGGTGTCATCGCCAAGAGGTCCTCCGTCACCATCATCATTACCAGATGGAGTGAAATTGCGCGAGTTTAATGCTAAATTTGAATTCTCACCATTAGCTTGGAAAGGGTTAAAATCAAAGTCAGCAAGCTCTCCTGTTTCACTGGCTTTTTTCACTGTTGGAATCATCACTAAAGTATGTCTTCCGGCATATTCTACTGGTACAGGGTGGGAGTCCATTATAGACCAGTTTTCCTGCTTCGGATAAGTAGCATAATAAAATCTGATTCCCAGATCTTCTGCAGAGGTATCAGGATTTACTTTTGCAGCTTCCTCTTCAATTTTTGCTATAAAATTTTTTAATTTCGGAAGGTCAAACCAAATGGAATATGCGTCTTCTATTCCTAAAGCGGCATTGATAACATTTAAATGATTTTGACGGTAATTGTCAATCAGAGCCTGGATAAGACTATTTGACATTATTCCAGGTTGTAGCGGATTGTTTGATTCTGTATTCATAGCTTAGCAATATTTTACGGATGAAATTCAATTAATATGTAATATGCAAATTTCGGAAAAAATATGCTAGAAAATGTATTAGCGAATTGGGAATTATACTGTTATTTTTACCGTGTTTTTACGGATTGCATGTAAAGTGTAACAATTTAAGGTAAATCAAACGCAGTTTTACTCCATAAAAAAGCGGAGAAAGTATATTTCTCCGCTTTTTTAAATGCATGGATATCTTCTCCGGTCCTTGCAAATGTTTCCGGTTGTACAGCAGAGATTAGGAGGACAGTTCATATTTTCGTCACACATGATGATGGCGGCAATAATTCCGCCGTCGATATTCTTTAAATCTTTTCTCTTAAGCTTTTTCATACTGATTTTATTTTAGTTATTAGTAGAGTAAATATACCATTATTTCACTTAATAAGGAAAAATATAAAAAAATAAGTGCTGCAGATTGTTCTACAGCACTTATTCACAAAAATAATGTATATGAAAAAAAACTATTTTATTGTTCAGTAGGCCTGAAAACCAAACCTGTTTCTACAAAGTAATCCAGAGTAATTCTGTCTCCGTCATTTACATTTCCTGCAAGAATTTCTTTGGAAAGTTTGTTTAATACCTCCTGTTGGATAACTCTTTTCAACGGTCTTGCTCCGAAAGCAGGATCGTAGCCTTTCTCCATCAAATAATCTACCGCATCCTGAGTGAAAGTCATAATGATGTTTCGTTTAGACAACATTTCATTGAAGCCTCTCAACTGATACTGAACGATTTTTCCGATTTCTTTTTTTCTTAAAGGCTGGAAGAGTACGATCTCATCAATTCTGTTCAGGAATTCCGGACGCAGAGTCTGTTTCAAAAGATCAAAAACTTCATCTTTCGTTTTATCCACAATTTCATCCTGGTTTTCCTCAGTAAGATTTTCAAAATTCTCCTGAATCAGGTGTGAGCCTAAATTCGAGGTCATAATGATGATTGAATTTTTAAAATTAACCACACGTCCTTTATTGTCTGTCAGACGCCCATCATCCAGAACCTGAAGCAATGTGTTGAAAACATCAGGGTGTGCTTTTTCAATTTCGTCCAGAAGCACTACGGAATAAGGTCTTCTTCTTACCGCCTCAGTCAATTGTCCGCCCTCATCGTATCCTACATATCCCGGAGGAGCTCCTACCAATCTCGAAACACTGTGGCGTTCCTGATATTCACTCATATCAATTCTGGTCATGTTGTTTTCATCATCGAATAAGAACTCAGCCAATGCTTTTGCCAGCTCGGTTTTACCCACTCCGGTTGTTCCTAAGAATAAGAATGAACCAATAGGCTTTTTATCATCACTCAATCCGGCTCTGTTTCTTCTGATAGCATCTGCAACTGCTTGGATGGCTTCATCCTGTCCTACCACTCTGTGATGCAGTTCAGATTCCAGATTCAATAACTTATCTCTTTCAGATTGCAGTAATTTGGTTACAGGAATACCTGTCCATTTACCAATCACTTCAGAGATATTTTCTGCAGTAACTTCTTCTTTGATCAGCTCATTCTGATGGTTCTGCATTTCAAGCTCCATTTTGGTAAGCTCATCCTCTTTTTCACGAAGTTTTCCGTATTGGATTTCCGCTACTTTTGCATAATCTCCGGATCTGGAAGCTCTTTCTGCCTCATGTTTCAGAGATTCAATATCTTTTTTGATCTGGGTAAGATCTTCACTTTTTTGTTTTTCTTTCAGCCATTTGGCATTGATCTCATTTCTCTGCTCGGAAATTTTTGCAATATCTTCCTTCAGATGATCAATTTTGGTCTGATTGCCTTCTCTTGAAATGGCAGCCAATTCAATTTCCAGCTGCATCAGTCTTCTGTCCAGAACATCCAGTTCTTCCGGCTTGGAATTGATTTCCATTCTCAGTTTAGCAGAAGCTTCATCAATAAGGTCAATGGCTTTGTCCGGCAGAAAACGGTCTGAAATATATCTTTGAGACATTTCCACAGCCGCAATAATTGCTTCATCTTTGATTCTTACCTTATGGTGAGCTTCATATTTATCTTTAATACCACGAAGGATGGAAATAGCAGATTCAGTATCCGGTTCTTCCACCATTACTTTCTGGAAACGTCTTTCCAATGCTTTGTCTTTTTCAAAATATTTTTGATATTCATTCAAAGTAGTGGCTCCAATGGCTCTTAACTCTCCTCTTGCCAAAGCTGGTTTTAAGATGTTCGCAGCGTCCATGGCTCCTTCACCACCTCCGGCTCCTACCAAAGTATGGATTTCGTCAATGAAAAGAATAATCTGTCCGTCAGATTTAATGACTTCATTCACAACGGATTTCAAACGCTCTTCAAACTCACCTTTGTATTTGGCTCCGGCGATCAAAGCTCCCATATCCAATGAGAATAGTGTTTTATCCATCAGGTTTTCTGGAACGTCACCGTTGATAATTCTGTGGGCAATTCCCTCAGCAATGGCTGTTTTACCTACACCAGGTTCCCCGATTAGGATTGGATTATTTTTTGTTCTTCTGGAAAGGATCTGTAAAACCCTTCTGATTTCTTCATCACGTCCGATTACTGGATCCAGTTTGCCTTCTGCTGCTAATTCGTTGAAGTTTTTAGCATATTTATTTAAGGACTGATAAGTTTCTTCTGAACTTGCAGAAGTAGCTTTACTTCCTTTTCTTAATTCTTTGATAGCGCCTTCCAACAAATTTTTGGTTACTCCCATATCTTTCAGCATTTTGGAAACTTCCGAGCTGGTTTCTAAAAGAGATAGCCATAAATGCTCAATAGTTACATATTCATCACCCATCTTTTTGGCGATGTTGGGTGCGTCCAGCAATACTTTATTGGCAGATTGTGAAAGATAGATGTTTCCTCCCTGTACTTTTGGAAGTTTTTCTAGATTTTCACGGTTTCGCTCTCTTACTAAATTGGCATCTGCTTCAGATTTCTTTAGTAGGAAAGGCGATATATTTTCATCCACCTGGAAGATTCCTTCAAGGAGATGTTGAGGTTCAATACTTTGGTTACCCAATTCCATGGCAATCTGTTGTGCTGCCTGGATGGCTTCCTGTGATTTTACTGTATATTGGTTCAAGTTCATATTTTATAGATTTTTGGTAATGATTTGTTCAAAGTTTAGTTTTTAAAAAACATCAAGAAACCAAATTTTGAGGCTCAGTTTCTTAATGCCATCAATTATTTAATCATTTATTCGATGATTGTATCGCAAAAAGTGTTCAATTATTAAATTTACAAAAAAATAGGACAAATTTTCCGGATATTGTATTTTTAACGGAAATTTAACTTGACAAATTTTCCGATTTCGTAATAATTTCTTTGAAATCCATGAACAATTAGTCATACCATGATAAGGAACTTCTATGGGATAAATTTGAAAACGGGTGAATTTGCTTGATCCAAGTGTTAAATTTCAGCTTTTTATTTTAGAATAATTACTTTTGCATTTTACCAGATGGAACTAAAAGAAAAACAGAGAAAAATATTAGATGTAGCAGTAGAGCTTTTCAAAGAGAAAGGGTATATGGGAAGCTCGGTAAGAGACCTGGCTACGAAACTCAATATCAAGGCGGCATCGCTGTATGCACACATCCGTTCAAAGGAAGAAATTCTGGAATGGATTTGTTTCGGCATTGCTCAGGAGTTTTTCGATGAACTTCAGGAAGTAAAAAATACAGATATTGCTCCAAGGGAAAAACTGAATTTGCTACTGGATAAACACCTATCCGTTGTTCTTAAAAACCGTGATGTCACTCATATTTATTCCAATGAATGGAGACATCTGGAAGAAAGGCTTCCCGAATTTGTAGAGCTGAGAAAAAATTATCAGCAGGAAGTTGAAAAACTGATTTCTGAGATCTACAGTGCAGAAAACTGGGAACTGAAATCACCATCATTTACTACAAGATTTATCCTTCATACTTTAAATAATTCTTATTTCTGGTTCAAAAGAAGCAGCGATTCTACTGATAAAATTACTGATGAAATCAGGGAAAAAATTCTTTTCGGTTTATTGGGAAATCAAAGGTCATAGCCTTTGATAGAAAGGAATCGTTAGTATATTTTACATTATACTTTTTACAAAATTAAGTAGCTCAGCTTATATTTTGTTATTTAGAATCATTCAAAATCTGACAAAAGTCATAAAAATTTTGTCAGATAGCAAAATCTTTTTAAATTTACACCTAACAAATGTTAGTTAGTTTTATGGATTTTGCAGTTGAATATCTGGAGCTGGGTCAGTTGAGACAGCTTCAATCCGACCGGTTGATGAGTTTGATCAGCTATTTGGGGGAGAAGTCGGAATTTTATAAAAAGAAATTTGATGAATTACAAATATTTCCTCAGGATATAAGGTCGATTGAAGATATCAGGAAACTTCCTATTACTTATAAACAGGATTTAAGAGATAACTATCCATTTGGTTTATTTACCGTTCCTAAAAATGAGCTTCAGCGCATTCACTGCTCAAGCGGAACAACAGGAAAACCAACGGTGGTAGGATACACCAAAGAAGATGTAGACCTTTTCAGCGAAGTAGTAGCAAGATCTTTAAATGCTGCAGGAGCGAAACCGGGAATGCAGCTGCATAATGCTTATGGTTATGGGATTTTTACAGGAGGATTAGGACTTCATTACGGAGCAGAAAAACTGGGGATGAGTGTTCTTCCTATTTCGGGAGGAATGACGGCGAGACAGGTAGATCTGATTGTAGATTTTAAGCCGGAAGTGATCTGCTGCTCTCCATCATATGCTTTGACTATTGCAGATGAATTTGCCAAAAGAGGAATTTCTGCAGATGAAATCAGTCTTAAATATGCTGTGCTGGGCTCAGAGCCATGGACGGAAATTATCAGAGGCCACATTGAAGAAAGATTAGGTGTTCATGCAACTAATATTTATGGGTTGAGCGAAATTATCGGTCCCGGAGTTTCGATGGAGGATTTCGAAGAAAAAGGAGGTTCTTATATCTGGGAAGATCATTTTTACCCTGAAATTTTAGATCCGGTTACCAAACAGCCGGTTCCTTTCGGAGAAGAAGGTGTATTGGTGATTACAACATTAACGAAGAAAGCAATGCCACTTCTTCGTTACTGGACCAATGATATTACAAGCCTTTACTATGATGAAAATGCTAAAAGAACAATGGTGAAAATGAAACCCATTGTCGGAAGAGCAGATGATATGCTGATCGTAAGAGGAGTAAATGTCTATCCAAGCCAGATTGAAGATGCTTTTTCCTATGTGGAAGGAGTGGTGCCCAATTACTATCTTACGCCTATTGAAAAAGAACATATGTGTGTCGCTTTGGATATTGACATTGAAATTGATGATGAGCTGGTAAAGACGCAAAAAATAGAAGCAAATACCGATGATTATTTTAATTTTGTCGGGAACTTTGGAAAAAACATAGAAAACGAAATAAAAAAGCGGGTAGGAATCACAACGAAAGTGAAAGTTCATGCCCAGGACAGCCTGCCGAAGTGCGAAGGTGGAAAAATTAATAGAATACTTAAAAAATAATGAATTCATTTTATAAACTTAAAACAGTTAAAGTTCAGAAAGACACTTCCGAAGCAGTCAGTGTGGCGGTGGAAATTCCTGAAGAACTGAAAGATAAATTCAGATTTAAACAAGGACAGTATCTGAATTTCCGAATGATGATCAACGGAAATGAAGAAAGACGTTCTTACTCTATCTGTAATGCTCCGAGTGAAAAGAGCAATACGCTGGAAGTATTGGTAAAGCTGCTTGAAGGTGGCAAAGTATCAGGCTATTTCAATGAGCATCTTCACATGGATGAAGTACTGGAAGTAATGCCTCCAATGGGTGGTTTTAACACTTCTTATCATCCTACAAACGTAAAAACTTACGTTGGTTTGGCTGCAGGAAGCGGAATTACTCCTGTTTTATCCAATATTAAAGAAAGCCTTTATCAGGAACCCAAAAGTACTGCTTACCTGTTCTATAGTAACAGAAGCATGAATCATATTTTAAGAAAAGCTGAAATAGATAAACTGGTAGAACATTTCAATGGAAGATTGAAAGTCATTTATCTGGTAAGCCGTGAAAAACATGAAGATCCCGTTTTTGAAGGAAGAATTTCTTCTGAAAAATTAGAGCAGTTATTTGAAAGATACACAGATATTGATGTAAGAGAAGCTACTTATTTCATTTGTGGACCTGCAGATATGATCAAAGGAATCGCAGATTACCTGAAAAAAGATAAAAAAGTACCTGCTATCCAGGTGTTATTTGAATATTTCACTGCTCCTGATGAAGAAAATACGGAGGAAATGAGCGATGAATTCAAGGCCATTGCCAATATTGAAAGTATGGTAACGGTAATCATTGATGATGATGAATATTCGTTCCATCTTAATTCTAAAAAAGAGAGTATCTTAGATAAAGCATTGAAAGACAATCTTCCTGTGCCTTTTGCATGTAAAGGAGGAGTGTGCTGTACGTGTAAAGCGGAAGTTTTGGAAGGAGAAGTTTTCATGGAGAAAAACTACGCACTTACCGAAGAAGAAGTAGCCAGAGGCTTCGTTCTTACCTGTCAATGTCACCCGACAACAAATGTGGTGATGCTTAATTATGATGTTTAAAAATTAATGTAACAATGTAACAATTTGCCAGTGTAACAATCATTGGTACATTGCTAGACTGATACATTGCTAAATTGAAAAAATTATGGACTTAGAAAAATTTGTACAATACGTACATGACGAAAATAAAGTAGAACCAAAAGATGTAATGCCCGATGATTACAGAAAGCTATTGGTTCGTCAGATTTCACAGCACGCCCATTCTGAAATTGTAGGAATGCTGCCGGAAGCTAACTGGATTTCCAGAGCACCTTCATTGAGAAGAAAAATGGCCCTTTTAGCTAAAGTTCAGGATGAAGCAGGTCACGGATTATATCTTTATTCTGCAACAGAAACTTTAGGAGACGGAAGCATCAGAGCAGACAGAGATGCTACTTATGATGATATGCTGGAAGGAAAAGCAAAATACTCAAGTATTTTCAACTATCCTACCTTAAGCTGGGCAGATATAGGAGCTATCGGTTGGCTGGTAGATGGGGCAGCCATTATGAACCAGGTAATGCTGATGGGGAATTCTTACGGCCCTTATTCCAGAGCAATGGTGAAAATCTGTAAAGAAGAATCTTTCCACCAAAGACAGGGATATGAGATTTTAATGGCGCTTTGCCGTGGTACCAAACAACAGAAAGAAATGGCTCAGGCTTCATTGAACCGTTTCTGGTGGCCGGCTTTAATGATGTTCGGACCCAATGACGACAGCTCACCGAACTCGAAGATCTCTATGAATTACAGAGTAAAAAGAGAAAGTAATGACAGCCTTCGCCAGAGATTTATTGATGTTACCGTTTCTCAGGCTGAATTCTTAGGATTGACTGTCCCGGATAAAGACCTGAAATGGAATGAGGAAAGACAACATTATGATTTCGGAGAGCTTCCTTGGGATGAGTTTATGGAAATCTTAAAAGGAAATGGTCCTTGCAACAAAAAGCGTATCGAAACCAAGAGAAAAGCTCAAAGAGAAAATTCCTGGGTGAAAGAAGCGGCGATAGCTTTTGCAGAGAAACAAAACGGAAAGGTAAACTAAAAGATTAATGAAGATCTTATTTCAGGTATTATTTTTCTTTATTATTTCAGTTTTGAAAGGACAGGATATAGACAGACTTGCAAATATCCCTTTTACAATAGAAAATAAGAAGGAAATAAGAATTTATCAAGGCCCCGGAACTGCAATCGGAGGAAAAATTTTCAGAATTTATCAGGGAAAAGATAAGGATTGGAAAGCTGAATTGATACAGTGGTTTTTACCTTACTATATAAGCAAAGGTGAATCTAAAATGATACCAGGTAAAGTTACACAACTAAAATCTAAAGATGTACTTGAGAAAGCTTTTGTAACTTTAGAAGCCATGAATATCGGTTATCTTCCTAAAGAAGACCTTTTCAGATATAAAATGTCCCAATCGAAGGCAGTATATGATAATGATGAAAAAGGGTATGTATTGTTTACCCGGGAACACAGTATTACGGACGGTGTCGATTTTTTAGTAAAATACAAGTCAAATAATAAAGAGAATGAATTTCATTATTCTAATCCTGAAAGTTATTTAGAAAATACTCCAGGAATTGATGAATATGAAAGTTTCATGATAATTTTAAAATACATTGAAGCAAATTTCAATATTAAGTTAGATTAAAAAAATAAGATAATGAGTCAATTAGATATGTGGGAAGTGTTTATTCAAACTAAACCGGGATTATCTCACAAACACGTTGGAATTGTACAGGCACCAACAGCAGAAATGGCTTTGCAGAACGCAAGAGATGTTTATACAAGAAGAAAAGAAGGAACTTCTGTTTGGGTAGTTCCAAGCAAATATATTGTGACCTCAGAAGGAGTTGACAAGGAAGCATTCTTCGATCCGGCTGATGATAAATTATACCGTCACCCAACTTTCTACGACATTCCAAACGATGTAAAAAATATGTAATAAGACTTTTGAGATAATAGACAGATAGATAAAAGACCTTAAGGTTTACTTGTCTATTTTCTATCCATCTATCATCTATCCGTCTTTAAATTGATTAAACAATGAACCCATTATATAATTATTTATTAAAACTAGCAGACGACAGTTTCATTATGGGGCAGCGTTTGTCTGCATGGTGCGGTGAAGGTCCTTATTTAGAGGAAGATATTGCATTGACAAACATTGCGCTGGATGAGCTGGGCCAGGCTAATAACTTTTATGTTTACGCTTCAAGAGTAATAGACAACGGTAAAAGTGAAGATGATTTAGCCTTTTTAAGATACGAGCATGAATATGTAAATGCACACTGGACAGAACTTCCAAACGAAGATTATGCTCAGACCATTCTGAAAGTGTACGTTTTTGCTGTGTATCAGAAACTGATGTACGAGGCATTGTCAAACTCTGCAGATGAAGAACTTTCGGCTATTGCTCAGAAATCATTAAAAGAAGTAAGATATCATTATACTCATGCTGCATCATGGATGAAAATTTTCGCCCAGGGAACAGAAGAAAGCAAATCACGTGTCGTAAAAGCAATTGAAGACATCTGGGAATATACAAAAGGTCTTTTTGCTAAAACAGAAGGCGAAGATGATCTTATTTCTTTGAACATTGCTCCCAATGCAGATGCTCTTTACGAAGAATTCCTTGCCATTACCAAGAAAGATTTTGCAGATTTCGGTTTAGAATATCCTGTAAATCCTTTCATGCAGCCAAAATCAAGAACGGGATATCATACAGAGTATTTCGGATTTATTCTTTGTGAGCTTCAGTATATGCAGAGAGCGTATCCTGGGTGTACCTGGTAATAAGTTATGAAGAAGATGCTTCTGCGGATATTGGCTTTTTTTCTTGCAGCATATGTGATATTATGTGTTGGGATTTATTTCTATCAGGAGAAAATCATTTTTTATCCTGAAAAATTACCGGAAAACTATAAGTTTACATTTGATGGTGATTTTGAAGAAGTAACAATCAGAACACAGGATGATAAGCATTTGAACTCTGTATTATTTAAAGCTCAAAAACCGAAAGGAGTCATCTTTTACCTTCATGGCAATGGGGGATCAATAAAAGGCTGGGCAGAGGTAGCACAGTTATATCGCAGTATGAATTATGATACATTTATACTTGATTATCGGGGCTACGGAAAAAGTGAAGATAAAATTAATAGTAAAGATCAGCTTTTTTCGGACGTTGAAAGTGCTTACAAAGAGCTTTTGAAAAGATATCCGGAGAACAAAATTATTATTTTAGGATATTCTGTAGGAACAGGGTTGGCTGCAAAATTAGCATCAATGCATAACGCAAGATTATTGATTTTACAGGCACCTTATTACAGTATAGAAGATGAAATGAGCCAGAAATTTTCATTTCTTCCGAAGTTTTTACTGAAATATAATTTTGAAACTGGTGAATATTTAAAAACCGTTAAGTCGCCAGTAGTTATTTTTCATGGTAATAAAGATGAGGTTATTCATTATAAAGCATCTTTAAAACTTAAAAATAATTTAAAAAAAGGTGATAGCCTGATTGTATTAAAAAATCAGGCTCACAACGGAATAACAGATAATTTGGATTATCAGAACGGAATGAGAGTAATTCTTGATTTTGATAAAAAATAAAATATGAATCAGCTTTTAGATTTATTAAAAACAATTCCCGATCCGGAAATTCCGGTTATTGATATTGTGGAATTAGGAATTGTAAGAGATGCACAGGTTACGGGTGAAAATACCTGTGAAGTGATCATTACACCTACTTATTCTGCCTGTCCTGCTATGTTTACCATTGAAGAGGATATTATCAAAATGATGAAAGAAAACGGATGGGATGCGAAAGTAGTGACCAAGATGTTTCCAATCTGGACAACAGACTGGTTAACGGATGAAGCGAGAGAAAAACTCCGTGTTTACGGAATAACACCTCCCGAAAAAGGAGCAGACGAACACCACATCGGAAAACCGAAAAAATGTCCGCGTTGCGGTTCCGAACATACCAAGCAGATCAGCAGATTTGGATCTACCTTGTGTAAGGCTTCTTATCAATGCTTAGACTGCCTGGAGCCATTTGATTATTTTAAATGTCATTGATGAGTTATCTGGCAATCTGCAATAAACTTTACGGCTATGCAAAGCATAACGAAGGAATTGTTAGAATGTTAAATTATTAGACTGTTACATTAATTTATATTGTTAAATTAGTGCGTTGTTAAATAATAAATTAATAAAAACTATGTATACACAACTTGATATTGAAACGCATTTTGACGGGAAGCTTAAAATCGCATATCTTAATCAGCCGGAAACAATGAACGCCCTTACCAAGCCGGCTTTATCAGACCTTAGAGATTTTGTTAAAGAATGCAGCGAAGACGAAACGGTAAGATGTGTTGCTATTTCCGGAAGAGGAAGAGCGTTTTGCTCAGGTCAGAATCTGGATGAAGCTTTTGTGGTAGGCAAAGAACACCATGATCATGACATCATCAGAAAAATTGTGGTAGACTATTATAACCCTTTAGTGTTAGAAGTTACCCGTTGCAAAAAACCGGTTATTGCTTTAGTAAACGGTCCTGCAGTAGGAGCTGGGGCGATGTTGGCTTTAATCTCTGACTTCGTTTTGGCTAATGAGAAAGCATATTTTGCTCAGGCATTTTCAAATATCGGTTTAATTCCTGATACAGGAGGAACTTACTTCTTACCGAAGCTTTTAGGTAGACAATTGGCCAACTATTTAGCATTTACAGGTAAAAAATTATCTGCTGAAGAATCTAAAGCCCATGGTCTTGTAGCTGAAGTTTTCACTGAAGATGAATTCGTTCCAAAGTCAATGGAAATTCTTGAAAGAATGGCGAATATGCCGACAGCAGCTCTTAAGCTTACAAAAAAAGCTTTTGCCAGTTCTTATACCAACACATTGAAAGAACAGCTTGAGCTGGAAGGAGATCTTCAGCAGGAAGCTGCAGGCACAGAAGACTTCTTTGAAGGAGTAAATGCCTTTTTACAGAAAAGAAAACCTAATTATAAAGGAAAATAATTAATTTGAAATAAGTTAATTTGAGAATTTGAAAATGAGAAATGGCAAAGAAAATATTATTGTGAATAAGACTTTTGATTTTGCACTACATATTATTGAATTTTCAGAAGATTTATACGAAGCTAAAAAATTTCCTTTGGCAAATTAAATTTTCAAATTAACTCATTTTCAAATTTTCAAATTTAAAATATGAATGTAGGAATTATCGGTGCCGGAACGATGGGAATCGGCATTGCACAAGTAGCCGCTTCGAACGGATGCAAAGTTTGGGTGTATGACGCCAACGCAAAACAAGTAGAAACGGCAACTGTAGGTTTGGAAAAAACATTAACCAAATTGGTTGATAAACAAAAAATTTCGGCAGAGAAAATGACTGAAATTTTAGCTAATATTTCCATTGCTACAGAATTAAAGGATTTCAAAGACTGTGAACTCATCATTGAAGCCATCATTGAAAACAAAGAAATCAAAACCAAAGTGTTTACAGAACTTGAAAACTATGTTTCAGAAAGCTGTATTCTGAGTTCCAATACCTCATCTATTTCTATCACCTCTCTGGGTGCAGAACTAAAGAAGCCGGAGCGTTTCATTGGAATTCACTTCTTCAATCCGGCTCCATTGATGCCTTTAGTGGAGATTATTCCATCCTTATTAACAGAAAATACACTAGCAGAAAAAATATACAACCTCATGAAAGAATGGGGAAAGACTCCTGTTATTGCGAAAGATATTCCCGGGTTTATTGTTAACAGAATTGCCAGACCTTATTATGGAGAAGGCCTAAGAATTGTTGAAGAAAACATCGCAACACCGGAACAGGTGGATGATGCAATGAAAACACTTGGGAACTTCAAAATGGGACCTTTCGAGTTGATGGATCTTATCGGAGTGGATGTGAATTTTGCGGTAACAACTACAGTTTACAAAGATTATTTCTACGATCCGAAATACAAGCCATCTTTATTACAGCAAAGAATGTCTGAAGCAAAACTTCACGGCAGAAAAACAGGAAAAGGGTTCTACAATTACAGTGAAGGAGCAGAAAAACCTGTTGCCCAGAAAGATGATGCCTTATATCAGCAGATCTTTTTAAGAATCATTTCCATGCTGATCAACGAAGCCGTTGAAGCCAAAAGATTAGGCATTGCGAATGACGAAGATCTAGAGCTGGCAATGCAAAAAGGTGTAAACTATCCGAAAGGATTATTAAGCTGGGGCAAAGAAATCGGGTATGCAAAAATCTCCGAAACCCTTCAGAATCTTTATGAAGAATATCAGGAAGAAAGATACAGACAAAGTCCATTACTTCGTAAAATGAATTAGATAATTTGAAAATGTACCAATTTGAAAATAGATTATAACAGATTTTTATTTTCAAATTAATATTATGAATATAGATGAATTTAGAGCTGAGCTGGAGACCAGACTTTTAATTGAGAAACAGTATTTAGCTGAGGAAGCTTCCTCAGTTGATGAGCAGGAAAGACTTGAGTTACTCGGAAAGTTTAATGAAAAATATAAAGAGCTGATCAAAAGATTAGCCAACGAAAACGGAATTGATTTAAACGAATCATATCCCTCTGAATATTCATCAGATTCAGAAAACCTTTCATACGAGCAAATCATTCTGGGGAAAACGATGAGCGTTTACGACAGATTATCAGATGAGCTGTATGAGGAAATAACAAACATATAATTAACAGAAATGAATCCAAGACAAGTAGCAGATTATATGTTCAATCAGGATTATTTTTCCCAGTGGATGAATATCAGGATGATTGAAGTAAAAGAAAATTACTGTTTAATAGAAATGCCGATCAAGAAAGATATGATTAACGGGCTTAAGACGGTTCATGGCGGAGTTACCTTTGCATTTGCAGACTCAGCGCTGGCATTTTCTTCCAACAATACCGGTGATGCTGCTGTAGCATTGAATTGTATCATCAATTTTACCAAAGCAGGGAAAGAGGGCGATGTTTTCAGAGCAGAAAGTGTGTTGGTAAATGATACAAGAAAAACAGCTGTTTATGACATTCAGATTACCAATCAAAATCAGGAGCTGATTGCAAAATTTGTCGGAACAGTCTACAAAATCGGCAAAAAAGTAACCGACCTATAAAAACTAAAACCAAATACTAAATTAAACAAAATGAGAAAAATAATTGCACTGTTTTTCGGGATTTCAACTCTTCTGATCAATGCTCAGCAGAAAGTGAACGAAACTTTGAAAAAAGAACTTGATGAAATCATGAAGGTGGATCAGGGATACAGAATGCTTTTTGATACCGAGATAACTCCGGAGAAAAAAGAACAGCTATTAAAAGATCTGAATATTGACAAAGAAGAATTCAAAAAGAAAAGCTGGCAGTTGGTGGCAGAACACGATAGTCTGAATATACAGACAATTGAAAGTATTATTTCAGAATATGGCTATCCGGGAAAAACACTTGTAGGAGAACCTACAAATCATGCTGCCTGGTATGTGATTCAGCATTCAACCAAAATTAAAAAATATCTGCCACTCATTAAAGAAGCCGGAAAAAAGAAAGAGATTCCCTTCACTTTGGTTGCTATGATGGAAGACCGATACCTGATGAATGAAAATAAAGAACAGATCTACGGAACACAGGGAAAAGGAGAAATGACAAAAGATAAAGACGGAAAACAAATCTTTGTCAATTTTGTATGGCCTGTAAAAGATCTTAAAAATGTTAATAAAAGAAGAAAAGAAGCGGGGTTTGATTCCACCTTTGAAGAAAGTATCCAAAGAATGTATGGGAAGGACTTCAAATATGAACCCTATACTTTAAAACAGGTTTTAGAACTAAGAAATAAAAACAAATAAATCTGGAATTGTTACACGGTTACATTACTGGATTATTACATTAAAATATTTATGAACAACGTATACATCATAGACTATGTCAGAACTCCCATCTCAAAACTGCAGGGAGGATTATCAGAAGTAAGAGCTGATGATTTGGCTGCTATTGTAATCAAAGAAGTAGTAGCAAGGAATCCTGAAGTTCCTGTGGAGGAAATTGAAGATGTTATTTTCGGATGTGCCAATCAGGCGGGAGAAGATAACAGAAACGTTGCAAGAATGGGACTTTTACTGGCAGGTCTTCCTTACAAAATCGGTGGAGAGACTGTTAACAGACTATGTGCTTCAGGGATGTCTGCTGTAGCAAATGCATTCCGTTCCATTGCTGCAGGAGAAGGAGAAATTTATATTGCAGGAGGAGTAGAGCATATGACACGTTCCCCTTATGTAATGTCAAAACCAAGTGCTGCTTTCGGAAGAGACAGCCAGATGTTTGATACTACTTTCGGATGGCGTTTCATTAACCCTAAAATGAAAGAATTATACGGGGTTGACGGAATGGGAGAAACTGCAGAAAATTTAGCAGATATCCATCAGATCAATAGGGAAGATCAGGATAAATTTGCCCTTTGGTCTCAGCAGAAAGCAACAAAAGCTCAGGAAAACGGAAGACTGGCAGAAGAAATCGTAAAAGTTGAAATTCCTCAGAGAAAAGGTGATCCAATCATTTTTGAAAAAGATGAATTCATTAAACCTACTTCTTCAATGGAAGGGTTGGCAAAACTTCGTCCGGCTTTTAGAAAAGAAGGAACGGTAACTGCAGGAAACGCTTCAGGAATGAATGATGGTGCCGCAGCTTTGATTTTAGCAAGTGAAGAAGCCGTTAAAAAATATGGTTTAAAACCAAAAGCAAAAATCCTGGGATCTTCCGTAGCAGGTGTTGAGCCAAGAATTATGGGAATTGGGCCTGTAGAAGCAGCTCAAAAACTATTGAAGAGATTAAACCTTTCTCTTGAAGATATGGACATTATTGAATTAAATGAGGCATTCGCAGCGCAGGCGCTGGCTGTAACAAGAAGTTTAGGTTTAAAAGATGATGACGCAAGAATAAACCCGAACGGAGGTGCTATTGCGATTGGCCACCCGCTGGGAGTTTCCGGAGCAAGAATTGTAGGTTCTGCTGCAATGGAACTTCAGAAACAGGATAAAAAATATGCATTGTGTACCCTTTGTATCGGTGTCGGACAGGGATATGCGATGGTAATCGAAAAAGTATAATTTTTTCAATGTAATGATATAACAATGTATTAGTGTAACAATTCTGTGATTTGTCATTCTGAACATACACTGTAGGTTTACGAACATGGTTCATGAAGAATCTCATTGGTAAACTGTTAAATTGATACATTGTTAAATTAAATTTTTAACAAAAATTTTATGAACATCTACTCATACCACGGGATTCGTCCTGTTATAAAACCTTCTGCTTACATTCATCCGCAGGCAGTCATTATAGGGAATGTAGAAATAGGTGAAGAAGTATATATTGGTCCCAATGCAGTAATTCGTGGGGACTGGGGGAAAATTATCATTAAAGACGGAGCCAATGTACAGGAAAACTGTACGCTTCACGTTTTCCCGAATATAGAAACCATATTGGAAGAATCCGCACACATAGGACATGGCGCGATTATTCATTCAGGGCATATCGGAAAAAACTGTCTGATCGGAATGAACGCTGTGGTAATGGACAAAGCCTATATCGGTGATGAAAGTATTGTCGGAGCATTGGCTTTTGTACCGGCTAATTTTACATGTGAACCAAGAAAACTTGTTGTAGGAAGTCCTGCAAAAATTATCCGTGACGTTTCCGATGAAATGATACACTGGAAAACAGAAGGAACAAAATTATATCAGGAGCTGGCAAGAGAAGGAAAAGAAGCTATTCTGCCTTGTGAACCTTTTACAGAATATGTTCAGCAGATCCCAACGAAAATTGTGGATTATAGCATTTGGGATGATATAAAATAACAGTGTAAACCTTATAGGTTTTTAAAACCTATAAGGTTTGAACTTACCAAAATAAAAACACACAAAATGATAAATAAATGGCTAATAATACAGAAAGCTTCGAGTGTGGATATATCTATCACATATATTCCCACGCTGTTGGAAAAGATTTAATTTTCCGTGAAGATGAAAACTATCAGTATTTTTTGAATAAATTATTAAAATATATTATTCCTGTTGCTGATATTTATGCTTACTGTTTATTGCCAAATCATTTTCATTTGCTGTTGAGGTTTAAAGAATTGAATGAAGTTGAACATAAGTATCTAATGAAACCCTTTAGTAATTTATTGAATGCATATGCTAAAGCTTATAACAAAAGATACAATAGGAAAGGTGCTCTTTTTCTTGACTTTTTGAAACGTAAAAGAGTTCAGAACGAAAAATATTTGACTAAGCTTGTTCTATAACAATCTGGTAAATCACGGCTATGTAAATGATATTAGCGCATGGAAATATACATCATATAGCTCCTATATCAATTTATCTAAAACAAATAAATTAGAGAGGATGCAATTGATGGAATTTTTTGATACAACAGAAGATTTTATAAAGTATCATATTTCTAGTGTAGAATATGACTTTATGGATTTGGAATAATTTAAATACTCGTGAACAAGAGACAAAATAAAATATGATTAAAAAAATTGCACTTGCATGCAGCATAATGTTTGCGGTAGGTTGTACGCTGTCAGCACAGACGGTTGCTACAAAACCACTTACAATAGGAGAAGTGAGGACGATTAAGTCCAAAACGTTAAATGAAGACAGAACGTTGAATATTTATCTTCCACAGGGATATGATAAAACAAAATCATACCCGGTGATCTATTTGTTAGATGGAAGTATGAATGAAGATTTTATCCACGTTACAGGATTAGTACAATTCTTTAATCAGATGTATTCCATGCCGGAAACCATTGTGGTGGGAGTTGCTAATGTAGACAGAAAAAGAGATTTTACTTTTCATACAGATTTAAAAGATTTGCAGAAAGATTATCCTACAACAGGGCACTCTGATAAGTTTATAGCATTCCTTGAAAAAGAATTAAAACCTTATGTGGAAAGTCAGTTTAAAACAACAGATAAATACCTTTTCGGTCAATCTTTGGGAGGGCTTTTGGCAACCGAAATCCTTTTGAAAAAGCCGGAAATGTTCAATAACTATTTTATCATTAGCCCAAGTTTATGGTGGGATGATGAAAGTCTTTTGAAACAGGCAGGAACATTACTTTCAAAATCTCCGGATACAAAAAAGTTTGTCTATGTTTCTGTAGGAAAAGGAGAACATCCGGTGATGATAAAAGATGCTGAAGCTTTCTACGATGTTTTGAAAAAAGCCGGAAAGAAAAACTGGACATTAGAATATAAAATGATGGAAACAGACAACCATGCAACCATTCTTCACAGAAGTTTATATGAAGGATTGGTGAAAATGTTTCCTTATCAGGAATCGAAATAATTTTTATCTGAAAGAATGATTGTATACTCAAACCTTATAGGTTTTTAAAACCTATAAGGTTTAGATAAGCTTATTAAAAAGAATAATCTAAGCAAAAAGTAAAAAACTATATGGAAAAGTTAAAAAATTATATCTACGGACAATGGGTAGAAGGTACCGGAAGCGGAGTTCCTTTGTACAACGCCGTTACAGGAGAGCAGGTTGCTGTTTCCGATACAGAAGGGCTTAATTTTGAACAGGCTCTTGACTACGGAAGAACCGTAGGATATAAAAACCTTTCTTCAATGACTTTCTATGACCGTGGGGAAATGCTGAAAAAAGTAGCCCTTTACCTCTTGGAAAGAAAGAAAAAATACTACGAATTATCATACAAAACAGGAGCTACACACGTTGATTCATGGGTGGATATTGAAGGAGGTTTCGGAACTTTCTTTACTTATTCCGGATTGGCAAAAAGAATGCTTCCTAATACTTCATTTTGGGTAGATGGAGACACTCAGAAAATTTCGGCTAACGGAACTTTCTTAGGAACTCATATTTTAACGCCGAGTGAAGGAGTTTCTGTACAGATCAATGCTTACAACTTTCCGGTATGGGGAATGTTGGAAAAACTATCCACTTCCTTATTAGCGGGTGTTCCTTCTATTGTAAAACCATCTCCTTTCGGATCTTACCTTACCAATGCAGTATTCCAGGATATGATTGAAAGTGGAGTATTACCTGAGGGAGCTGTTCAGCTAGTGTGCGGAGAACCAGGAAATATTCTGGATTATATACAAGACGGAGACTCTGTGTTATTTACAGGTTCTGCCCATACAGGAAGAAAATTAAAATCACTTCCATCTATTGCAGGGAATGCTGTTCGTTTCAATATGGAAGCAGATTCCCTGAACTGTTCTATCCTTGGACTGGAAGCAAAACCGGGAACACCTGAATTTGATTTATTCATCAAAGAAGTTCGCAACGAAATGACAACAAAAGCAGGACAAAAGTGTACTGCAATCAGAAGAATTATCGTTCCTGAGCATTTAATTGGTGATGTTCAGAATGCTTTGTCTAAAGCTTTAGATCAAACAAAAATCGGAAACCCATTAAGCAGAGAAACCAAAATGGGATCTTTGGTGGGAAAACAGCAGTATGAAGAAGTTCTGAGAAAAGTAAATATTTTAAAATCAGAAACAGAACTTGTCTATGACGGAAAACACGAACTGGTAGATGCCAACTATGAAAATGGAGCATTTATGAGTCCGAAACTATTCCTGAACGACAAGCCTTTCGAAAAAAATATCTCTCACGATGTAGAAGCTTTCGGGCCGGTATCTACCTTGATGCCGTATAAAGATGCTGAAGAAGCAGCTGCACTGGCAAAAAGGGGAAAAGGAAGTTTGGTAGGTTCTATCATTTCTCATGACGAGAACTTTATCGCCGAAACTTCATGGAAAATGGCTTCCCAACACGGAAGAATCTTTGTACTGAACAGAGATAACGCCAAAGAAAGCACAGGTCACGGTTCTCCACTTCCTACATTGATGCATGGAGGCCCTGGTAGAGCTGGAGGTGGTGAGGAAATGGGCGGACTGAGCGGTCTTCATTTCTTCCTACAGAAAACAGCCATTCAGGGATCACCGGATGTATTGAAAGCCATTACTAAAATTTATCAACAGGGAGCAGAGAAAAAATTCTCAGATAAACATCCTTTCCAGAAATATTTTGAGGAAGTTGAAGTAGGAGACTCTTTAGAAACAGCAGGAAGAACAGTTACTGATGCAGATATTGTTAACTTCTCTAATGTTTCATGGGATCATTTCTATGCCCATACCGATGCAACAAGTTTAACAGGTACAATCTTTGATAAAACTGTAGCTCACGGATATTTCATCCTTTCAGCAGCAGCAGGATTATTTGTTTCAGGGAAAAAAGGGCCTGTAATTGCTAATTATGGATTAGAAGAATGCAGTTTCTTTAAACCTGTATACGCCGGAGATACCATCACGGTTTATTTAACAGCAAAAGAAAAAATCAACAGAGGAGTAAAAGGAAGAAATATTCCTTCCGGTGTTGTAAAATGGCTGGTTGAAGTTGTAAACCAAAGAGATGAGGTAGTTTGTGTAGCAACAATCTTAACATTGGTAGCAAAGCAATCCCCTTTCATTGATCTGAATGTAAAAAATATTCAGAAAATGTTGAATGGATTAACAGAAAGTACTCCTGCGCTTTGGGGGAAAATGTCACCACAGCAGATGATTGAGCACTTGGAACAGGCAGTTCTGGTAAGTTTTGGAGAACCGGAAGCAGATAAATGCTTCACTCCAGAGGAAAATCTTGAAAAATGGCAGGATTCCCTTTACAACCACAGAACAATGCCGAAAGAATTTACAGCTCCGTTCCTTCCGAAAGATGGCTCACTTCCGGAACCAACACACAGAAATCTGGAAGCTGCAAAACAATCATTCATGGATAACCTGAAGAAATTTGTGATCTATTACAAAGAAAATCCACAGGCAGAACACATGAATTATGTATTTGGAAAACTGAATAAAGAAATGTGGGAATTGATGCACAAAAAGCATTTTACCCACCACTTCCAGCAGTTTGGATTAATTTAATTCAAAATAAAATATAACTTTATAGTCCCTTTTAGTTTAAACTGAGAGGGACTTTTTTATGCCCAAGTTTTAAATCTTGACAAGGATTACAGAATATAATTAAAAATGATTAACTTTAATAGGCGAAATCCGAAAAGCATATAGAGTAGGAGAGAATATCAAAACTGACCACTATGAAAAACTTAAAAAAACTTTCAAGACATGAGTTGAGATCTCTTAAAGGATCCGGGCCAAACTGGTCTTGTGTCCTTAATCCTTGTCCTCCCGGAAGCTGTTGTCTCCCTGGAAGATGGCCTGATATTGCAAGAGCATGTTATATATGTGCCGATTCTTAGATTTTTTTAAACTTAAAACAATACATAAAGCTGCAATCCCCGTGATTTGTAGCTTTATTTTTATAGTGTCTTTTTAAGTTTAAAATATCCATACATTAAAAGAGGCAAAGCAAATATCTGAAACAAAAAAACAAGCAGTGACGGAATCCCTTCAAGGTGGCTTTCATTAGCTTTCATAAAGAACTGTTTGCCTAGCGGTCCATTTGAGAATATAACAATATTAAATAAATTCCAGCCCAGATGGAGGCCTATAGGAAGGTACATAGATTTGGTCTTAGCAAAAGAAATGGCAAGCATCCACCCAAAGATGGCGGTCATCACAAGAATAATTCCCATCTGAAAAGGATTTCCAAATGCATTATAAGAAAACCAGTGGTAGACTCCAAAGCAGACGGCAGATAAAAGACAGGCTTTGGTATTCCCCCATTTTTCAATAGCAAGATAAAGTAAAGCTCCTCTGAATAATAATTCTTCAAACAATACAGACTTTACAACCCACCATGAGCTCATTAACGCTGCAGAAAATGTGAAGTGCTTATTCAGAATCCAGCTGTTATTAATAAATGCTGTTGTCATGATGTGGTAAAGACTGCAAATCGCCGCAGCCAAAAGAAAACCAATACTCCAATGAATCAATCTTGTTTGATTAGGCTTAAATCCTAAAACAGAAAGATCCTTTTTTGCCCCGAATTTAAGAAGCAGCCAGGAAATGATAAGCTCAATTATAATTCCAATCATGGGTTAAAAGTTTTCATTAAATGAAGTTCTATTTCATTGAAAACGAATATAATAAAAAAAATAAATATGAATTAAACTTGAGAATAGGATTATAAAATATGATGATTCAGTTTCTTTTTAATCAATAATTTATTGAAGTGAATGATTAATTTTTAATAGATTCTTAGTTTCAACTTCTTCTTTCTCTTGTAAAAAAGTACTACTTTTAAAATTCAATCATAAAATCAAGAGCAATGAACGAAAACTGGATGCAAAAGTGGGAAGAAGTGAAAAATATTTTGATTTGTCCTACAGATCTGGAAACGTATTTTACTTCAGATGAAATTCTGGGACAGAAAATGGAGACGATGGAAATCGGAAATGTTTCCCTTCCTTCTGGAAAAGTTGTGGTAAGAGATCCGCTTGTTTATCTAAACGCGAATCAGTCGCCTTATTTTATTCAGGTTCCGAAAGGAAATTTTCCTGTGACTATTGCCGTGGTAAAATCTGAAGACTGGGGAGACAGGTATGCTGTTGTAAAAGTTGAATTTACCAAAGAAAAACCTGTTATTTACAGAGAAGCCTTAGTCGGAATTGAAGAACTGGAGGATGTAACCGAAGACGATTTTTTTGGTTTCGGAGTAGATGCTGGTTTAGGTTGTATTACTGATAAAGAAGTACTTCCTTTTGTAGATAAATTTATAGATGGAATAGATGTCGACAATGTTTATGATGATTATTTCGCCGAGCTTTTCTCACAAAGCTACAAAGCTAATCCTAACAACCAGAGAGAAGCAGGAGACTGGATCAATTGGACGATTCCTGGTACCAATTATCAGATTCCAATGTTTGCAAGTGGTTTTGGTGATGGTACTTATCCTGTGTACTTTGCTTATGATGCTAACGAAGAAATTTGTGGTTTATACATTCAATTTATTGATATTGAATTGGCTTTAAGTGACGAAGATGAGGAGGAAGACGAGGATGGTGATGACGATCAACCTGAAAATTTTGTTTTTCTTAAAAATTAAGTATGAATATAACTTTTGCAGATCATGTCATCGAGTTCAATAAAAACCTTAGCTATAGAGGAAATCTTCCCGACGGCTTTGAAGTTCTGAACCCCTATTTGGATAACCCCGAAACATTGACGGTCATGCAGAAGTTTTATCACAAATATTATAATGATTCAGCTCAGAGAAAATTCATTATTGGAATCAATCCTAGCCGTCATGGAGCGGGGGTTACAGGCGTTCCGTTTACCGATACTAAAAGACTCGAAAGTATTTGTGGTATAAAAATGAAATCTGCCCATACTCATGAAGTTTCTTCCGTTTTTATGTATGATATGATTGAAGAATATGGCGGTGCAGATATTTTCTATAAAGATATTTATATCAATTCTCCGTTTCCGCTGGCTATCGTAAGAAAAACAAAAAACGGATGGCTTAATGCGAATTATTATGATGATAAAGAGCTGTTCGAGGCTGTGAAGAGCTTTATGATTGAATCTCTGAAGAAGCATATCAGTCTCAATCTGGATACTTCGGAGGTATTTATCCTGGGTAAAAAAAATGCTGATTTTATTTCAAAACTTAACAAAGAAGCAAAACTGTTTGATACCATGACTGTTCTGGAACATCCCAGATACATTCAGCAGTACAAATCAAAAGAAAAACAGCTGTATATAGACAAGTATATTCTGGCATTGAAAAAACAAATCCCTTAATCAAACAAGGGATTTGTCATTCATGAATTAGAATCTTTATGGGATATGGAACTTATGCGAAATTTCCTGAAACTAGTTTTTAATAACTTTGGTAGATTCTGTTGCTGTTTTAATAATATACACTCCTTTTGGAAGCTCTGAAATATTGGTTTCATTATTCCCTTTTTGAGTTTGTACCGTTTTCAGCATTTTACCGTCTACACTATAGATTTTGGCTTCACCGGATTTCTCTGTTGCAATAGAAAGAGGCCCGTTGGTTGGATTAGGATAAACAGTCAGGTCTTTTTTAATGCTTTTAGCTTCAGAAGTACCCAATACCAGGTTGCTGTCTTTTACCCAAGTGAAAGCATCCAGGCCTACATATCTGAATGCTCCACCAACAGTTAGTTGTAGTTCATCAATAATGATGTTGGAGTAATTTTGGCCGTTTAAGTTGGTAAGATCAATCAGAGTATATCCGTTTGTAGAACCTAAACTTGTTGCAAAGCCTGTAGATTTTGTTTGGGTAAATTTTGTTACTCCGCTTAGTTTTCCTGTTACGGTAAGTGTTCCCGGTACATTGAGATCCAGGTTCAATGCAGAAAGATACATCCAGAACCTGTTTACTTTAAATAAATTTGAAGTAGTTTTAATGCTGAATGATGGTGGAGATTGAGTATCGTTGGAATTGTCAATATATCTGTTGTCATTTGCTGTTCCATTCCAGCCTGTTCCCGGGAAATTCCCCTGAATATCAAAGACACTTACATGTGAAATGATATTGAAAATGACTCCATTGTCGGTGAAGCTTGTACTTCCGTGCGATTCTGTTTCAAATTGTTCTGTACTGGTCTGCCCGAATGAAAAAATTGAAATGAGCAGACTACAAATTGTAAAAAGAGTAGTGCTTTTCATGATTTTTTTGTTTTAAATAATTAGGTTATTATGTATGTTAATCTCTTGGGGGATAAATACCTTCAACGCAGATGATGTAATTTAAACCCAGATAAGGAGGCATATTATTCACTGGTGAATTTTGTCCTATAAAAGAAATGCTTTGCCCGTTAATGGCAGTATCAGGATTAGAGTCATTGACAAAGCTGGATACCACATTGAAATCTCTTCCTACCTGTGTTCCTGAAATAGCAATAGAAGATGCTGCGGTAGGTGTTGATGAGTTGGCATTCTTATTAGCAACTTTCAATTGAAACCCACCTGCTATGCTTGGAAGATTTGTGGTTAAGAGAGTATTCACTGTAGTACCGGCCATTACTCCCAACGGATAATATTCGTTACCACTTGTATTTCCTGCACCTAAAGCCATACGTCCTTTTAAGTTTGGCAGAGCGAAAGTAGAGATACCATCTCCGCCGTAAGTTGTTCCTAAAATAGAGAATAAGGCAGAATTTCTTGAAATGCTAATTAAACTTCCGTCACAAAACATCCAGCCTCTAGGTGCGAAATTTCCTGCAAATAATTTTACAATTCCAATGTACTCTTCCATGATAATGATTTTTAGTTTTAAATTTCTTACTCTGTTATGGGCTTTTCAGATTCCGCCATTGATTATTATTTCTTACTCCAAAGGAACGATTAATAAAAAGTGAGTGTTAGAGTAGAAAATACCAAATTACTTACTCCGTATTTCTACGTAACAGATCTTTATAAAAGGTAGATTAATAATGGAAATTATCTCTTTTAAGTTTCTCTGAAAGAGCTGTATTTCGTATTTTTGTAAGAATCCAATAAAAATAATAATGAGCGAATTTGTAGCATCAGAAATTAAAAATAATATTGCCGAGATCAGTTTCGGAACGCCTAAAAGTAACTCTCTTCCGGGAGCCATTTTAGAAAAACTGGCAGAAACCATTCTTGAGGAAGGCGCGAAAGATGAGGTGAAAGCTATTTTAGTTAAAAGTGCAGGTGAAAAAGCATTCTGCGCTGGAGCAAGTTTTGATGAGCTTTTAGCCATTGAAGAACTGGAAGCTTCCACACAATTTTTTGGTGGTTTTGCAAAAGTTTTAAATGCCATGAGGAACTGTGGGAAAATCGTAGTAGTAAGAGTTCAGGGAAAAACAACCGGCGGTGGAGTTGGAATTGCATGCGGAGCAGACTACTGTTTTGCAACAAAAGATTCAGCTTTAGCACTTACTGAGATCAATCTTGGAATAGGACCTTTTGTAATAGGACCTTATGTAGAAAGAAAAATCGGAAAGTCACAATTCTCAGCAATGGCTATTGATGCAGACTTCAGATCTGCTGAGTGGGCTGAGCAGCATAATATTTACCATTCCGTATCAGCTTCTATTCAGGAGATGGATGAGAAACTGGAGACCTTTTTACAGACGTTGGCGTCAAGAAGTACCGATGCTTTAGCATTAATTAAAAAAGTTTCATGGGAGGGTACGGACCATTTCAATGAATTAATGCCTGCAAGAATTCATATGAGTGCAAGTCTTATCCTGAAAGATTCTGCTAAGAAAAATATTGAGTCTATTAAAGAAAGATTGAGAGTAAAATAATTTTCCTCTTAACTGTAAAAAATAGTTGGATTTTAATCCATATACATCCGGAGAAACAAAATGTTTCTCCGGATTTTTTTATGCCTTCTATTATTTGAAAATAATCATACTGAAGCTATTTACTATTATGGTTTAATTGGTTTGTTTTCATGTTTTTGTTTCTGATTGTGATTATTTGATAATTTAATAGTCTTTTTGGTTTTGAATTATCATTGATTTAACTGTTTTTATGTTGTTTTGTGCTTTTTAAAAATCTAATTTAACTAAGTTTTAACATATTTTTTTAATAAATAGTAAGATATTGATTAAAAATTTCAATTAATTGAATTTAATTAATTAAAATGCCGTTTTGTTTACGTTTTTAATAGTTTTTATTATATATATTTGCTTTCATACTGTTAAAATATGTTAAATATGAAAATGAAATTAATGTTGAGTACTGCTGTGCTGTTCTTTGTAGGAGGACATCTGGTGGAAGCTCAAAAAACAAAACGTGATACAATACCCCAGGATACTAAGATCGATGAAATCGTTGTAGTAGCTTATGGAAGCCAGAAAAGGGAGACTATGGTAGGTTCCAATACCGAAGTAAAGGCCAAACAATTTGCAGACCGACCTATAACGAGTATTGGCCAGGCTTTAGATGGAGCCAGTGCCGGGGTTAAAGTAAGTACCGGTACCGGACAGCCGGGAAGCTCACCAAGTATTCAGATCCGTGGAATAGGTTCTTATGGTATTACAACAAATCCTTTATACGTAGTAGACGGAACCATATATACCGGTTCTCTTGCTGCTATTAATCCCAATGATATTGCATCATACAATATCCTTAAAGATGCTGCTTCCACTTCTTTGTATGGTTCTGCTGCAGCCAATGGTGTTGTTTTGATCACTACAAAATCCGGTAGAAAAGGAAAAGATGCATTCAACTTTAGTATGAGTACAGGAGCGGTTGGAAGATCAATTCCGGAATATGACAGAGTAAATGTTCATCAGTATTATCCTCTTATTTGGGAGTCAATAAGAAATGGTAGAATGACCTCAGTACCTGGTACAACTATAGCTGATGCAAATGCTTATGCTACAGCACAGTTGATTTCGGGAGTTTTGAAAACCAATGTTTTTAATGTTCCCGACAATCAGTTAGTTGTCAATGGTGTTTTAAACCCAGATGCAAAACTTAAATATACAGATTTAGATTGGCAAAAACCTTTGATGAACACAGGTTTCAGACAAAACTATGAATTGAATTACAGTGGAGGAAGTAATACTACGACATACTTTTCTTCGGTAGGATATACCAATGAAACAGGATACCTTATCAAGTCAGATTTTGAAAGATTTACAGCAAGATTAAAAGTAGATTCACAGGTTAAGAGCTGGTTAAAATTAGGAACAAGCATCAGTGGAGTATCTTCTAATGGGAACAATTCTGTAGAAGGTGTGGATAACAATTCTGCTTATATCAACCCATACAGATGGACAAGAACAATGGGGCCTATTTATAGCCCTTATGCTCATGACCCTAATACATTTGCCACACTTTATGATAGTGCAGGGAATATAATGTATGATGCAGGAAGTGCCAGAGGTGCTGATGCAGCGGCTGGAAGAAACGTCATCCAGGAAACTCTTTTAAATAAAGATCTTTCTAAAAATTATTATATCATTTCAAGAGCGTATGCTGAAATCAAAGTAGATCCTTACCTTACTTTATCTACTAACGTTGGGTATGATATCAGAAATAACAGAAGAAGTACATACGGTAACAAAATTATCGGGGATGCAGCTCCGCTAGGTTCAGCAGAAAAATACAGCTTTACTGAGCAAACATTCACGTGGAACCAGCTCCTGAACTACAAAAGGAAATTCGGAGATCATAATTTTGAATTCCTTTTAGGGCATGAAAGTTATAAATTCATGTATGAATACCTATATGGATATAAAAAAGGCCAGATTGTTGACGATAATGATGAGTTGATTAACTTTGTAACACCTGCAACACTTACTTCCCGTACAGACAATTATAGAAAAGAAGGGGTGTTTTCAAGATTGAATTATGATTACAAATCAAAATATTTACTTTCAGGATCCATTCGCTGGGATGGTTCATCCAGATTTGCCAAAGACGTAAGATGGGATTCCTTCTGGTCCGTTGGTGCAGGATGGAGACTGAAGGGAGAAGAGTTCTTAAGCAACTCTAACCTTATCAGTGAACTGAAGTTGAGAGGTTCATATGGTGAAGTAGGAAATGACAGAACAGACAGTTATTATATGTATAAAAGTACTTATACTTTAGGATATAACAATGCTCAGGAACCTGGAATCTTATTCGGCTTCTTGGCAGATCCTTCAATTACCTGGGAGGCTAACAAACAAACTGATATAGGTATTGACTTTGGGTTTTTAAATAACAGAATTACAGGTTCTGTGGAATACTATAAAAGAGTTACTGAAGATCTGATCTTCCCGGTTCCGCTTCCTGTTTCTGCGGGGGTTCCTGATAATACAATCAGCAGGAACGTAGGAACAATGTATAACCGTGGATTTGAATTTAGTATTAATGCAGATATTATTAAAACTCAAAATTTCACATGGAATATTAATGCTAATGCATCTACACTTAAAAATCAGATTACAGAACTATCCAATGGAATAACAGAAATTATCAATGGTACCAAGAAAATTTCTGTAGGGCACTCAATATATGATTATTGGTTAAGACAATGGTACGGCGTAGACCCTGCGGATGGCTCTCCTTTATTCCTGGTTGCAGATGCTTATGCCAATACAACAGCTGCTGATATCAGAACTGTGAATGGAGAAAAAGTTACCACTAATTTTAATAAAGCAAAATATGATTATTCCGGAACAGCAATTCCTGATTTATTCGGAAGTTTCGGAACAACAATTACGTATAAACAATGGTCATTATCTACAATGTTTACGTATCAGTTAGGCGGAAAAACATATGACTCCAACTATGCAGCATTGATGTCCAGCTACTCACAAGGAGGAGCTTTGAGTACGGATATTCTGGATAGATGGACAACTCCGGGGCAGATCACGGATGTGCCTGCATTGAACTCATCAACCTATACAAGTTCAAATGCCGGAAATTCATCAAGATGGCTGGTGAGCTCAGATTTTATAACATTCAGACAAGCTACTTTAAGCTATAGTTTCAGTCCTGAAACTTTATCTCAGCTTGGAGTATCAGGTTTAAGAATTCTTGTTTCCGGTGAAAATTTATGGAGTAAAACAGCTAGAAAAGGATTGGAACCAGCGCAGGCATTCAACGGTACTGCATCAAACAGATATACTCCGGCGAGAGTGGTAACTATAGGATTTAATGTGTCATTTTAAATAATTAAGTAATGAAAAATATCAAAAAACAATATATAAAATGGGCTGTTGTTCTTTCAGTCTTTACAGGAATGGTTTCATGTGAGAGTGATTATCTTGAAACGGATCCTACTACAGCAGCCTCTGAAGAAGCGGCTTACTCAAGTGCTTCTAATCTCATGGCGATTGTTAATGGGATGCATAGAGATATGTATTCAAGACAAAATGATAGTCAGGGACAGAATGGTCAGGGAGGTATCATGATTATGATGGATGCCTTAGCTGATGATCTTGTATTTCCATCCACAGGAAATGGCTGGTATGTATCAACAGTAAGATGGCAGGATCAGGTAAATGAAAGTGGGTCTAATGATTTTTATCCTTATCAATTTTATTATGCATTAATAAGAAATGCAAACTTAGTTATTGCTAATGGTCCTTCAGTTCCTGCGCCAACTGCTGCTGATGCTGCTACTATTAAGACAGCAATTGGTGAAGCATATGCTTTCAGAGCTTTCTGTTATTATATGTTGGTACAGATTTATGGTAAAAGGTATATAGCGGGTACAAACAATACTCAGCTTGGAGTTCCAATCAGGCTGGTGGCGAATGAAATACCTTTAGCGAGAAATACAGTAGAAGAAGTATATACCCAGATCAATAAAGACCTTGATGAGGCTGCAAGCAGACTGGCAGGGGTTACCAGAGCTACGAAGTCGCATTTTAATGATAAGGTGATTTTGGGATTGAGAGCTAGGGTTGCATTAACGCAAGGTAATTATACGGCGGCTGTAACTGCAGCTCAATCGGCTCGTGTGGGATTTGCTTTAATGGATAATACAGCTTATACAGCTGGATTTAATAATTTAGCTGCTAATGGTGAATGGATGTGGGGTGCTACCATTATTGCAGATCAAGGAGATTCATTCTCAAATTTTGGTGCTTATATGTCGAGAAATTTTAACTCTACCAATATTCGTCAGGCTCCTAAAGCAATTAACAGTAAATTGTTTTTATCATTCCCATCTACAGATATAAGAACTAAGAATTTTGATCCAACAGGAGCGCATACAGCGCTTGCTTTACCTTCAACATATTCTAAATTCCCATATACAAGTCAGAAGTTTATTGCTGCAAGCCAGGGAGACAGTAGGGTAGATGTTCCTTATATGCGATCTGCAGAAATGTATCTTATTGAAGCGGAAGCTTTGGCCAGATTAGGAAACGAAGCAGGATCGAAAGCCGTTTTTGATGTGTTTGCAAAAAACAGAAATCCTTCTTATACGGGTGCTACTACAACAGGCACTGCCTATATCACAGAAATTCTTAACAGCAGAAGGTTAGAGTTTTGGGGCGAAGGTTTTAGATTCTTAGATCTGAAAAGACTAAACCAAGGTTTAGACAGAACAGGTGCTAATCATTCTTCTGTAGTGACTAATAACGTGATGACAGTTGCTAATACAGATTTGCGTTGGGAATTCCTTATTCCAAGAACTGAAATCAATGCTAACCCATTGATTGTTCAGAATCCGTTATAAAAATAACAAATTTTAATATATCTTGAGAACCTCGCTTTTTGGCGGGGTTTTCTTTTTTAATGAAACGAAAATCAGTTGCTGCAGAGTCATCATAATTTCCTAATAGAAAGAGCTGTTTTGCTGTATTTTAAATACATGACAACAACTTTTGCTCCGGTCTTATATTGGGAATAATCTTCAGGATTCACCAGGATTCTTATCTTGTCATTTTTTGCCGGGCCGGCAAATGTAAGGTACTCACCATATTCTGTGGTGTCTGAACCAATAACCATGCTTGATAGTTTGCTTTTGCCATTGATTTTATCTTTTTTCCAGTTACGGCGGTCATATCCGGTTACAAGGAGAGACATTAAATAAGCAAAACCAAACAGTACCAATCCCGCTCCTGCAAACAGGATATAATCATAATATTTGAATTTGCTGAAATCGTCTTTAATAAAGAAAGCAGACAAAGCCATAACAAAAAATGTACAGCCCCCAAGAATAACAGGCATTACCCGCGTGATTTTTCTTTGATCTGTTTCAAATTTTTGTATTTCCTGATCACTTAGCGGAATATTCTCCTCCAAATGTACCTGCGTATAATCTGCTTGAATTTTTGACATATCATTTCAATTATATTATTTTATTAAAGTTAGGAATTGCTGGAATGAGAGTGTAAAATATTTTCAAAATTTAATAGTATTATTTGGAGGATTGAAAATAAATTATAACTTTGTAATTCAAAGTTCTTTTTATGGAGACAAAAAACTATCACGAAGACTTATCCCATATCCGTTCCATGATGGAGCGGTCTTCCAGATTCATTTCTTTAAGTGGGTTATCCGGAGTTGTTGCCGGATTAACGGCAATTATTGGGGCTATATATGTGTATTTTGTTTTTCAGAGGGAAGGAATCAGCTATTTTGATGGAGACAGAAATATTCTCGGTCCGGCGTTAGTTAAAGAGCTGGTGTTGATTGGAATCGTAATTCTTGTTGTTGCTATCCTCAGTGGTTATGTTTTTACCGCCAATAAAAGCAAAAAGAAAGGGGTGAAGATCTGGGATGTAACTACAAAACGGCTTTTGATTACCTTTGCAGTTCCTTTGATAGCAGGAGGAGTTTTTTGCCTGGCACTTCTTTATCATCATCTTTTTGTTTTCATAGCTCCGGCTACTCTGATTTTTTATGGATTGGCTCTGGTGGCTGCAGAACGGTATACATTAACGGATGTGAAATACCTGGGATATTTTGAGATTATCTTAGGACTTATTTCTTTATTTGTTTTAGGTTGGGGATTAGTGTTTTGGGCTATTGGTTTTGGTGTTTTGCATATTGTCTATGGATTGATTATGCATAAGAAGTATAAATAATAATGCAGATTGGTGATGTTTAAAAATTAAAGCATAAGAAATAATTCTAAAGAATACAATTTCCCAAATATTTAAGATAAAGTAAAATGATCAAAATAAATCAACTCAATAAAGAATTCGAAAGCCGCGTAAGACTGGGCATTATGTCCGTTCTTATGGTCAACGACTGGGTTGATTTTTCAGAAATGAAAGCCTTGTTGGAAATTACAGATGGAAATCTTGCCAGTCATAGTAATGCATTGGAGAAAGCAGGCTATATTGAAGTGAAAAAAGAATTTGTCGGGAAGAAACCCAAAACCTCTTATCGTGTTACACAAAGTGGAAGACAGGCGTTTACCGAGCATTTGGATGCTCTTGAAAAATTATTGGGACGATAAGGCTATATTTTTTTGAAAATCAACTTTGAATTACAAAGTACTTTTTAATTTAAACTTTAAATAAAATGATAACACAAAAACAAAAAACAGTCACAATTTATGCCCTGCCATTGGTTTTACTGTGTATTCCATTGCTGGGAAATCTATTTTCTAAAGAAGTAAACTGGTCAGCCTCAGATTTTCTGATAGCAGGAACTTTACTCTTTACAACAGCTTTTTTGATCAATTTGGTCAGGAGTAAAATTAAAAAACAAAGTCAGAAAGTTCTGGTCTGCATTTTCATTTTGCTGGCTCTTGCGTTGATCTGGGTAGAGTTAGCGGTAGGGATTTTCGGAAGCCCATTTTCGGGAAGCTAAACGCTGGATTTTTATTAATTAACTATCAATATCCCCATTGCCATTCTTTATACGATTATAGGACTTAATAGTCTACATTAAATAAATACACTATGAAAAAAATACGCGTTCAGTTTCTGCTTTTTGTGTACGACAAAACTCAAAAATTATACAGAAAATATTTTAAAAAGAAAAAAAGACAATGGCAGTTCACTGAAAAGCAGCTGCTGGAATTTCAGGAAGATTCCCTGGGAAGAAAACTTGGTGAATTCTACAAAAAACATGGCTTTTCAATGATTCCAAAAATGGAAAATCATGATGTACACCATCTGATCACCGGTTGTGGAACCAACTTCGAAGATGAAATTGCCATGCAGTACTTGCTCTTAGGAAATGGTAAGCTCAATGCACATCTTTTGGCTGCAATTGTTTTAGGAACAATTATTCTGCCGGAATATGTGAAAATTTATATCAAAGCCTATAGAAAGGGACAGAGTATGCGTGCTTTCTATCACTGGGATTTTGAAGAACTGTTGTGGCAGAAGTATGAACATATAATGGACTTTATTCAACAGAAAGAAAATATTGTTCTTCATTAAAAAACGGTGTCTAATGGGTAAAGTAAAATTCAGTCCGTTAGGAGAAAAAACATTCTTGATCTCCTTTTTTCTGGGTACATCTTTAATGCTTTTATTTTGGATTACAAAGGCCGAAGCTCTTGTAATACTGGGGTTTTATTATGTGCTTATTGCTGCTGTCACTAATCTGCTTATCACTTTATATGAACTTATGGAATATTTGAGTGATGTCTCGGAAAAGAAAAGTAACGGAAACTCTGTGCTTCTATTGTTGCTTAATATCCCTATTACTTTTCTATATCTCACCCTATTCTTTAATTTTTGCTAATCTCTACACTTGGACACATTAAATCTTTCAATTATTTAAATTTCAAATAATTAACCTCATGAAAACACATCATTATATATTTCTTACCGCTATCCTGTTTGTCATTGTCTTCTATAATCAGGATGTCGGACTGAACCTTGGAATTCTGGGAATCACTTATGCAGTATTAACCCTGTTTAAAACTCCGGAGAAAAATAAAACCAAAACCCTGTATATTCTTTTTGCAACAAGCATTTTATCCAGTATTGCATTTACATGGTATGGAGATTTTCCTTCCTTTATTGCAGTGGTAAGCTCACTACTTTTGCTTGGGTATAAATCAAAGAACAGAAGGTTGAAAATCCTCTTTTTAATTCCAGTTTTTATCGTGAATTGCTGCACTTCATTCTGCCGTTTTTTCAGTTTTGATGAATGGCTGCCTAAAAAGAATGTTCCCGGATTGTGGCAAAAGACATTGGCTTTCATTTTAATTCCGCTGGTGCTGGTTTCTGTGTTCTTTGGAATTTATTCTGTAGGAAGCAACCATTTTGCAGCCCTTTTCACAGATTATGAATTGGATATTAATCTATGGCAGGTATTCTGTCTCTTTGTATTAGGTTTTTTTATTGCCTTTAATTACTGGAACTATGCGGTGGAAAAACTCATCTATAAAAACAATCATTTTCTGGATAACGAATTTCATAAAGACTCCCGGGTTCCAAAGGCAACTTATTCTTTTCTTGATCTTGATGCGGAAAGAATGAGTGGTGTAATTTCTTTTGTTTTGCTGAATATTTTATTGATCTTCTTTATTATTACTTACAATTATGAACAGTTTTATGAAGCCGTAAAAACTCCCGTTCAGCTTTCCGAAGAAACCCATGAAAGAGTGAATGCCGTGATCATGTCTATCATAATGGCTATTCTGGTCATCATGTTTTACTTTAAATCAGGATTTAATTTTGATCCGAAAGCAGGATTTTTGAAAATTTTAGCCAAAATCTGGATTTTCCTCAATGCAATTCTTGTCATGTCAGCAGCTGTTAAAAATTATGAGTATATCGTTAATTATGCATTCACTTATAAAAGATTAGGGGTTTTTGCTTTCCTGCTTTTATCACTGGTTGGTCTGGCTTTGACCTTTATTAAAATTCAAAAACAGAAAAGAAACATATTCCTTGTCAATACAATGGTTTGGTACTTTTATGGAACCATTTTAGTGTGCAGTTACTTTAATTGGGGTGGTTTTATTACTTCCCAGAACATGAAAAGAAAAGATTTTGCGGTCAGCTATCATTTAACTTCTATCAACTTCAGTGAAAAAGCACTTTTGAAATATGCAGATGAAAAAAATGATCAAAAGCTTAAAAAGACTTTGCAGACGAAAGTAAAAAGAGAAACCTCCAAAACATTCCTTTCAAAGATTATTTACTATCAAACCATTCAATAACAGGTTATGAGAAAGCTCGTTGCATCTTCAAGGTTCAAAATCAATATGCTGCTGATATTGATGACTGTATTCTGTTTCAGTCTCTCTGCTTTCAGATACTATATCAGTGATACAAAAGTGTTTTTGTTTCTCAACTGGAATCTTTTTCTGGCATGGATTCCTTTATTACTAAGTTCTTTCATTCTTGCTTTTAATATCAAAAGTAAAATATCAATCATCTTTATTATTATAGTCTGGATATTATTCTTCCCCAATTCACCTTACATTCTTACGGATCTTTTTCACCTCAGAGCAAGAAATGAGATCCCGATATGGTATGACCTGATTGTTATTCTTTCCTATGCCTGGACGGGCCTGATCTGTGGTTTTATAAGCCTTAATGATATTGAAAAATGCCTTTCCGAGTATGGCAAAAGAAATATCATCAATGCGGTGATTATATTTTTCCTTTTCATGAGTAGCTTTGGAGTATATCTGGGGAGGTTTTTGAGATGGAACAGCTGGGATGTGCTCAATAATCCTTTTGGTCTTTTCTCTGATATTGTGGTACGGTTTATTTATCCGATGGAATATACCAAGACATGGGGTGTCACTGTTTTGATGGGAATTATGCTCAATTTTATGTATTTCACATTTAAATGGGTTGAAACTAATAATGAAAGAGAATTGCAGCCGGAAAATAAATTATTATAGCAGGATTGGAACAGTTTTAGCATTTAATAGAGCTCACCAGAATGATATGTTGGTACATTCTTAAACTTAATTATTATGAAAAAAAGCTTATTGTTGATTCCATTGATTATTATTTCATGTAAAAAAGAACCTGCCGTGACAGCAGTTCAGGACAAGGATTCTACCATTGTAACAGAAATGCCGGATTCTGTTGTAAAAGCAGATTCTGTAGCATTGAGAAAAAGAGATTCAATCATTAACAATGCTCCGGCTACCAAAGAAGTTTTGCGTAAAGGTGTAATGAGAACTGAAAAAGAAGGTCAGATCATAAGAACAGCTGATGCCACCCAGCTTCCTTTTACTTTGGGAGAAGAATTCAAAAAAGAGGATCAGGAACTGATCTTGAAACTGACTCATTACGAACGCCCGAATATCAAAGCAAAAATTTCAACCAAAGAGAAAGAGTTCAATATCCGTTTCAATCAGATCAAACTTCCTAACGGGGACTATGATGGGCCTTTTGGAAGAGAAATCACTTATGATACTCCGGGTAAAGGTGAAGTATGGTTAATTATCGGGAAAAGTAATATGGCTTCCGGAAATACCAAAGGAAGTTTTACCATAAGTGTGGAATAAGACCAAATCAATTTGGTACAATTTCTGCAAACTAAACTTTAAAATTTAAAATTATGAAAAATATAGTTCTAACAGCAATGGCCGCCTCAGCTGTACTCGTAAGTTGCGGAACCGTACAGTCGCTGGTTCAGAATACATTTCCATACACAACGAATGTTTTAGTGTCTACAGGTGTTCCGGCAGATAAAGAAGTTTCTTCCACTGCAACGGCTACCAATGTACAGACATGGTTCGGAGGAAATAACAATGCAAAGATTAAAGACGTAAGAATTTCAGATGCAAAAATTTCTGTTGCTTCCCCTTCAGGAGGAAATCTGAGTGCATTCAAAACCGTTAAAATATATGTTTCATCCAACGGAACAGGAGAAAGATTGGTAGCATCACGTTCTAATATATCTACCAACTCTTCCAGTTTAAATCTGGATCTGAACGATACAGGTTTTCTGGATGAAATTGTAAAAAGCTCTGGATTGACCGTAAGAACAGTTTATGAACTGAAGAATCAAACCTCTTCAGACATGAACATTAAAGTAGCGCTTAATTTCAGCAGCGTTCCTACTAAATAATTCTATAAAAACTTACTATAAAAACCCTCTTTCAGTATTCTGAAAGAGGGTTTGATGTGAAGTAAAATGTATAAAAAATTTTATTAGAGTTTTGTGAATTTCTCAACAACTCTTCTTTGACCTTCATTGATATTGATGATATACTGGCCTGTTGGCAGTTGTGAAATATCAATTTTTTCATTAGGCAAAACAGAACTTTTGATCACAGTACGTCCCTGAAGGTTGATGATCTCAAAATCCAGCTTTTTATTTTCTGCACTTTGAATAGCAATAGTACTGCTGGATGGATTAGGATAAATTTTAACCTCCAGCGGAGACAATGTTTTTACAGGTGTGGCAAAGTTGCTTTCCAATTGCAGTATCGCATTTTTTACATTAGGAAGAGGTCCAATCTTCTGGCCAGTTACAGTTCCTCCCTGAGGAATTCCTGTAGAGATCAAGAGATTTTTCATCGCAGATGGTGTTAGGTTCTGACCCGTAGTCTGACGATAGAAAGACTGAATTAAAATAGCTGCAGAAGATACTACAGGTGTTGCAGAACTTGTACCACTGAAATAATTATAAGTCCTGTTGTTATCATTATCATATTTCGCATAAGATCCATAACCTGCTGCCATTACACTGCTTCCCCAGCCCTGAACATCCACTCTGTTTCCATAAGTACTGAAACTTAATTTTGAATGGGTGGTATTAGGAGATCCTGCACCTACAATAATAGCACCGCTATTTCCTCTTGCAAGATAAGTTGCATAAAACGGATCATCCAGGTTTTGATTTCCGTTACCTGCTGCTGCAATGATAATAATACCTGAATCAGTAGCTGCTTTGGTAAGATCCCAGATTACTTTATCATACTCAGCAGGGCAATACTGACCGTCTTTTCCACCAGTCTGCATTTCGTATAATATAATATCTCCGGACTGAGATGCATTAATAGATCTGCTTACCGCAGAGGCTCTATTGTATCCCACAGTGGTCCATTCCATATATCCTTTTATCTCAGAAGCGCTGTAAGCTGCTCCAGTAAGTCCTGTATTATCTTTGATAGAACCTAGAATGCTTACTACAGCAGTCCCATGGTCACGATAGTTATTATTAGCTAATCCTGCATTGGGAGAATATCCTGGCTCAAGCTGTATAGAGTTTTGGTTAGTCAGCATTTCATGAGTTTTGTAAAAACCATATTCAACATCCCTTACACGAATGTTCTGTCCGGTGATTCCTCTTGACCAAGCATATTTTGCATTGATTCCCGGATTGTCATTCAGATAGGTCTGTAAGCTTTCTAAATCAGGAGTCACCACAAAAGCATTTACCAAAGGAGGTTCAATAGGGGTTGCACTCATTACAGACACATATTCTATTTCAGGAAATCTTTCAAGACTCTGAATGATCTTTTGAGTGGTTTCTTCGTTTTGAAGAGGCAGGTCTGCCTTATAAATTCTTTTCAGTTTTTCTACAGATTCTGAGGAGTTTCCGATTGCTTTGCTGCTTCTGGCCATTTCATCAAGTTTACTGTCTGTAAAATCAAGATCATACTTGAACGAAATTTTATTTTCTCTTGAAAACCTCTCCAGATCAGCATTTCTGCTGAATGCAGTTTTTTCTGAATTAATGCCTTTTGAAAAGCATACATAGATGATTGAATTTTGGTCCTGATTCAGTTTGGGCTGGCTGTCCTGACCAAAAGCCAGGGAAGAACAGAACGCAAACAATGCGAAAAAGTTGGTTTTTGTTTTCATACAATTTTGTTAAATGGTTGTAAATCAGTTTTGATTTATATCAAAAATAATAATAAAATAAAAACAAATCACGTTTTTGTGAATTTATTTTTTATTTTATTATTCTTCCCTTATGTATAAAGACTTTCATTAATTTTTTTATAACAAACCTCACAGGTTTCAAAAGTCTGTGAGGTTTGGAAAATATACTTTGTATGGTTACAAAAAACCATCCAGAATCACTGAATGGTTTTGTTGAGGTATATAAATTTAATTTTAAAAATCATCGAACCAGTCTAATTTGTTCTTATGGTAAATCAGTTTCTTTCTATTTATAATCTGATATTCAATACCAATGCTGTCCTTGTTGATATTGATGAGTTTAGCCTCTTGGATCGGCACTCTTTTATCATCTAAATAGGTCTCATTAGAAGGCTGTGCTATTTTTTCTACAATGTTTGAATAGGGAATTCTTGAAATTTGTTTTTCGAAGATTCCTTCTTTCTGGTAAATTGTAATAAGTGGATTGTACAGTGCTCCCGGACGCCCTCTCTCCATTCTGTAAGTATCATCCAGCTGAATTCGCTGGTCACAGCCTATAGTTGAAAAATAATGGAGGATGCCAAAAAAAGGAATCATCATGGGTAAAATGCTAAGAATGATTCCTGAGATTAAAAGGCCAAAGTATACTTTAATCACTTTTTTCTTCCAAAATCTGATCATGATAAAAATAGTCATCAATAGCCAAAGCCAGTTAATTATTTTATCAATGTAATATCCGGCGAAACTATAATTGTTCAGGCTTAATACTATTCCAAACAGGAAAATTAAAGTCACTGCAAGATAAAGAATGAATGTATTTTTGTTATTCATCTCTATAATTTAGCCTTTGGTAACCGAATCCATTACAATAGTGACAGGTCCGTCGTTGATCAGGGAAACCTTCATGTCCGCTCCGAAGATTCCGCTTTCCGTCTTTAATCCGGATTGGGCTATTTCTTCTTTAAAATAATCAAAAAGAGGTATAGCTTTATCAGGTTTTGCTGCTTTTATGAAAGACGGGCGATTGCCTTTTTTATAATCTGCAATCAATGTAAATTGGCTGATACAAAGGATTTCTCCTGAAATATCCTTCACAGAAAGATTAAGTTTACCCTCCTCATCTCCAAAGATTCTTAGGTTTAAAACTTTCTGTACAAGCCAGTCTGCATCTGTTTTTTCATCATTTTCATCCACACCTACCAGCAGCATTAATCCTTTTCCGATTTCACCAACAATTTTTCCGTCTACCTTTACACTGGCTTCAGAGACTCTTTGTATAACGATCTTCATTTTATATTCTAATAGTAAACAGTTAAAGTTTTGCTTGGAGCATCATAATTGTAAGGATAGGTTTTAGGCGGTAGAGATGTTTTAGCTCCTGCCTCTGGCTGTCCCGTACTTAAGATCCATCTTGTGTTGTCCTGCGGGCAGATAATAGCAATATTGTCCTTTACTTCCAGGGTTGTATTGTTATCAGGGCATATGTGAGGAGCATTCCTGTCGTATACCTTAAATCCATTTGCTGTTCGGACAATAATCAGTCCTCTTGTTCCGGACTGCTGCTCATTCACATAAATCCAGCCGTTAATATTGTTCAAAGCATAGTAAGCAGGCAGGTTTAGATTAAGGGATACATTAATGGGAGTATTGGGGAAACAGTTCACAGTATCTTCTCTGCTTCCACAAGAGTTTATAGTTAAATTACTGAAAATCAATATACTGAAAATGGATAAGATTGAAAAAGTTTTTTTCATTTCAATTTAAATTTTTATATATTTGTAAAAATTAAACGATTACAACACGAAAACATTGTCCGGCAAATGTCGGATTATTTTTTTATACTAAAACTAAATTTTGAAAATTATGGCAAGCTATGTAACTAAGGAGGGCCTAGAGAAAATGAAAGCTGAGCTGGAACAGTTGGAAACTGTAGAGAGACCAAAAATCACTCAGCAGATCGCGGAAGCAAGAGACAAAGGTGATTTGTCAGAAAATGCAGAATACGATGCGGCTAAAGAGGCTCAAGGGATGCTTGAAATGAGAATTTCCAAGCTGAAAGACGTTATCTCTACTTCTAAAATTATAGACGAAAGCCAATTAGATACTTCAAAAGTTTCCATCTTAACAACAGTGAAACTTAAAAATAATGCTACGAAGCAAGAGCAGGTATTTACATTGGTACCGGATAACGAAAGTGACCTGAAGACAGGAAGGATTTCTGTAAACACTCCTATCGCAAAAGGTCTGTTGGGGAAAGCTATTGGCGAAACTGCCGAAATTACTTTACCGAACGGAAACAAACTGTCTTTTGAGGTATTAGACATTTCTTTATAGTCTGATACAGTTTCTATTTCTAAACTTCTAATATCTAACCCTAACCTCTGATAAAATGAGCACTATATTCACAAAGATCATCAATGGCGAGATTCCCTCTTATAAGATTGCAGAAAATGAAAACTTTATTGCATTCTTAGACGCAATGCCTTTGGTGAAAGGACATACTTTAGTAGTTCCGAAAAAAGAAGTGGATTTGATTTTTGATCTTGAAAGTGAAGAATACAAAAACCTTTGGGGATTTGCCCAAGAGGTAGCCAAGAAGATCAAAACTGCAATTCCATGTGTAAGAGTAGGAGTAGCGGTGGTAGGACTTGAAGTTCCTCATGCACACATCCATCTGATTCCTTTAAACAAGATGGAAGACATGAATTTTAGAAATGAAAGATTAAAATTAACGAACGAAGAATATACAGAGATTCAAAACTCAATTATTAATTCTTAACAACCAGAAAATCGTAAAAAAGTAATTTTTTACGATTTTCTTTAACATATACATATATATTATATCATATGAACTCAAACCAATGTTCTTTCTGTGGCAGAAAAAGAAATGAAGTACAGATGCTGATTTCTGGCCAGAATGGTTTTATTTGTGAAAATTGTATAGAGCAGGCACATGCTATTGTAAAAGATGGTGCATCCAAAACAGGATATTCACCTGCCGACAGTATGGCTGAACTTAAAAAGCCAAAAGAGATCAAAGAATTTCTTGATCAGTATGTGATAGGTCAGGATCAGGCAAAAAAACAGCTTTCCATTGCTGTATATAATCATTATAAAAGATTACTCCACGCACAGGACGAAAACAGAGAAGTGGAACTTGAAAAGTCAAACATCATCATGATAGGGGAGACGGGAACAGGTAAAACTCTTCTGGCAAAAACTATCGCCAGAGAACTGAATGTTCCTTTCTGTATCGTAGATGCTACTATTTTAACGGAAGCAGGATATGTAGGAGAGGATGTTGAAAGTATTCTGTCCAGACTTCTGATGGTAGCAGATTATGATGTGGAAAAAGCTGAAAAAGGAATTGTTTTCATTGATGAGATTGATAAGATTGCAAGAAAATCAGACAATCCAAGTATTACAAGAGATGTTTCCGGAGAAGGAGTACAGCAGGGATTATTGAAACTGCTGGAAGGAAGTATCGTCAATGTTCCGCCGCAGGGAGGTAGAAAACATCCGGATCAGAAATATATCCAGGTCAATACTCAGAATATCTTGTTTATTGCTGGTGGTGCTTTTGACGGAATTAAAGAGATTATTGAAAGAAGAATGAACAAGCAGGCGATAGGCTTCAGTTCTGAGAAAATCAATAAGACAGATGAAGACGAATATATATTAACAAATATTAATGCAATTGATCTTCGTACTTTCGGATTAATTCCGGAACTTTTAGGAAGATTTCCAATCATCACTTACCTTGATAAACTCACGAAAGAGACCTTGGTAAGAATTATGAAAGAGCCAAAAAATTCGATTGTGAATCAATTTGTGGAACTTTTCAAGATGGATGGTACAGATTTGGTAATAACAGATGGTGCAATTGAAAAAATCGTAGAGGAAACTATTGAAAAAGGATTAGGAGCAAGAGGGTTGAGAGGTACTACCGAAAAAGTTCTAGAAGACTATATGTTTTCAATAGGAGAGGACAAAGAGATCATCTTGACAGAAGATAATGTTTTGATTAATAGATAAAATATTTTTTTTTTAAGAAAAATAATAATACCTTTGCGGGTGAAGATTGTATTAACACACAAATATTTTATACAATGAGAAAAAGTTTATTTGCTATAGGTCTTTTAGCAATTAGTTATTCTGTTCAGGCGCAGATACTATGTCATGTTGACGCTAATGCTAATATGTATGTGAGCGAAGGCACCCTAGTTTATAGTGGTGGAGGTGTACAGACAAGAGGTAATGGTCTTTTGGACGTACATGGAAATATTATGGTTGTAGGATCTGCTACAGATAGTTTTAAGACAATTGATGCTGCCGGAACAGGTGATAAAACTGACGGTGGAAATATCATCTTAAGACTTAACACTCCTGCTTCTTTTGCTGCTTCCACGTATGGCCAGCTGTACATTGACGGATTATCCCAATCCAATATTACAGGTATTGTCACCAAAGAATACCGAACTACAAGTAATGGTACCGGTAATTACTTCCAACAGGTTGCTTTGCCTTTCTCTGGTAAAGCCTACAATTCATTATCTACAGAAGTTGGGAAAACTTTCAATACCGGAAGGTATGATAATCCAATTCTTAAATGGGATAATGCTAATGCTGTTTCTATTACTACTTTGAATCTAGCTCCTACCTCGACTACTTGGGATCCTTCAGGTTATTATATGCTAAAGGTTAAGAATAATGACTGGAATCCAAGTGCTCCTGCAGGTGCTGCTACGGTTTATAACATTAACGGGAAACCTTATGCACCATATGCTGCTAGTTTAACATTGCAGAATGGAGGAAAATCTAATTTAGGAACTTCCAATGTGGTGTTCGGAACTAATGGTAACGGTGTAAACCAATACAACGAGAAGTACAATACTTATCTTGATGACAGTTTTGAATTTACAACATCCCCATGGGCTGGAACATTTGGACAAAACTGGTATCAATTCGGAAACCCTTTCCTTACCAATTTAGATTTATCTAATATAGGATATACAGAAAGTATTACTGGATCTGACGGAAACGCTGTAAACAATATCTGGGGTATTGAATATGATCCAGGTACAGTTGTTACTCTTTCAAGTGGCTCTACCTATGCTACAGGTGCTAAAGTTGTTACTTTTGTACCAACAGGTGACGGTGTTGCTCCAGCTGTTGGAGACGTAGATAAGGTTGTAATCAAACCTATGCAGTCGTTTAAAATAAAGTTAAGAGACAATACAGCTCAGACTTTAAATTTTAACACACTGAGAAGATTCAAAGCTACTGCAAGAACAGCAGGTACTCCTTACGATGTAAATGCAGCTAAAATTGCTGGTAAGAACACAGTCAATACTGTGAAACAGCTTGGGGTAATTGGTCTTGATGCTAATGGTAATGAAATTTCTAGAACGTACTACGTAGTTTCTCCATCATTTACAACAGGACATCAGGTTTCTGTAGCTTCTACGGTTCAGGCTTCAGCTGGCAGCAGAATCATCGGTACTTACGAAGAATCATTAAATGGTGGGTATGATAACAATTATACAAACTATTGGTTATATATCAACGAAGCTAATGAGGGTAACTTTCAAGGTAAAAACGTTAAGTTAGTTAACTATAAACTTGATCAGGTTAAATCTTATAAGTTCGAGATCAGAGAAAATGCAGAACTTATTCCTGCTGGTGCACACCAGTTATCTTCAGGAATCGGTTTCTACTATAAAGCAGAAAATGGAAGTTTAGTTCAGGCTAAACAAGGAGATGTTGTAGCAGTAACAAATGAGGAAGCTAATTTGTATTATGGAGAACCAAGTAATATTACTTTAGGTGTAGATAAGACAGCTACTGGTATTTCCAGAACACTTGTTGTTTATGATCCATCTGTTACAAATTATATTGTGAGATTTGATCCAAAATGGAAAAAAGCAGATATTCAAGTTTATGATATGAGCGGTAAACTGGTAATCTCTAAAAAAGCGGTTGATGCATCCAGAGATTTTGTAATCGAGCTAGATGGCTCAGTTAAAAATTCATACATTGTAAAAATCGTTTCTGACAAGGGAGAAACTGTTAACACTAAAATCTTAAAATAAGCCACATGAAAACTATTAATAAACTAGTCTTAGCTCTTTTTCTTTTTGCTATAACTTTAGCAAATGCTGCACCGCCAATCCCAGGAGGGGGAGGAAATGGAGGAAACGGTACCGGAGCACCTGCACCCATTGATATGTATGTATATGTACTGGGTATCGTAGCAATAGGATTTATTGTGTACTTTACAAAAATGTACAAGAGCGTAAAAGCATAAAATTTTATTAAAATAATATTAAACTCTCTGATTAGTCAGAGAGTTTTTTTATTTTTACTCTATGAAAAAGATTTATACGCTATCTGCGGTTTTGGCCGCATTTGTTCTGCAGGCTCAATTTACAGTTACCATTCAGACTCCGGCAGACTTTAAAGATCAGGACGCTATTCTATATACACTAAACGGTTCGAAAGATATTATTGTTACTAAAGAACAGAGTAAGAATAATACATGGACTTTTAAATATCCAAACAGCTATATGGGAATGATGAAAGTCTATTTCCCGGGCTCTAATAATACCGTAAGCTTTATTTCTGAAAATAAAAATGTCAACTTTAAACTGGATATCCAGAATAATAAAGTTAAAGATGTTGCCTATCTGGATGAAGCGAATAATCTGATGAGTAAGCAGCAGGAAGGTTCACAAAAGAAAGAACTTATTTTGCCGGCTTTAGCACAGATCAAAGAATATTATAAAGACAATACAGACTTTGGAAAAGCACTGAAAATAGAGATTGACAGACTTTCCGGTGCTTCCAGCTCTATTGATGCTGCTCAACATCCATTTATTACCTATTATAACACGAATTACAGTAAATTTCTTTCTACCTCACAGGATCCTGCCAAAAAAGTAGATCAGGAGGAAATAATCAACTTTCTGGATAAATCAAATGATATGCTTGAAACCTCGTCATTATTGAGACCAGTATTAGTATCTTTTCTGAACTCTGGAGGAAATACCAATGTTGTCGCTTCAGTAGATAAACTGTTAGACCGGTTAAAAGTGGAAACTCCAAGAGGGCAGACTGTCTTATCAGAACTGATCGATATTTTTGATGTATATGAGATGGATGAGTATAAGAGCAAATATTTATCACTTGCCAAGAATCTTAAATGTACCATCAATGACAGGCTTGCTTCTACACTGAAATCGAATGCCAACATTGAAATGGGAGCGGCTTTCCCTAACTATAAGTTCCAGTCACCTGTAAATACTACTGCGAAGTCATTATACGATATAAAGGCTGATAAAAAGGTTATTGTGTTTTGGTCATCCACATGCTCACACTGTGAAAGTGAACTTCCGAAACTTCTGGAAAAATACAATGATCTGAAATCAAAAAATATTCAGGTTGTAGGACTGTCTTTAGATGTTGACAAAAATTCTTATACTAAAAAGATTGCTGCATTTCCATGGGTGAATGACTCAGAATTGAGAGGATGGAACAGCAGTTACACGGATATGTACAATATTCATGCAACTCCGACGTATTTTATTTTAGATGCTAACAATAAGATTATCAGTAAACCAGATCATGTGGGAGATGTTTTGGAATATTTTAAGTTAAAATAATTTTGGAGGTAAAGAAATATTTTCTATATTTGCACCACCAAAAAGGCGAGGTAGCTCAGTTGGTTAGAGCGCAGGATTCATAACCCTGAGGTCACGGGTTCAATTCCCGTCTTCGCTACAAACCGCCCCTTAAACAGGGCGGTTTCTTTATTTAACCCCCGAAAACATCCCCGATTATATTTTTTAGGAATAAAAAATACCTAGTAAAAGATGTTTTTAGTAAATACTTAATTCTATGGGGTTGTAGTCTTTTGCAGCAGTTTCTGCATTTCTTCTTATCATTTCAAGATCTTCCTTATTTTCAATAAACTGCTCATGAACTTGCATTCTACCTGCAACTCTATTTTTTAAAAGTTCAAATACCTTCTCTTTTGTCGTTTTTTTAGCATTAATTGCGACATTGGCAGACTTACAAGTATATTTTCTTTTCCTGAAAGAATAAAGTGAATAATGATACTCATCTTTAGAATCATATATTTCTGCAATTAGTCCAGGTAATCCATTGAATTTATATGGTCCATATTGAAAAGGAATATCAGTTGTAAACCAGGCGGTCCAAGTTCTTCCATATTTAGCTGTTTCTGCTTTTTGGCATTTAAAGCCAAGAACATTTTTAAATTCGTTTTTAGTTTTCCAAACAATACTATTGGGCTCATCGTATGAATAATCTGCATAATTAACTTCTGTAGTCACGTAAAGTTTGGCAGATGCTGTTCCGATGGTTTCTCTAAAGTCAGTCACGTATTTCATTGATTCATTAAGAGGAAGATGCACCTTTTCAAATTCTAGCGAATCTGCTATATACTTATTCATATTCTTAAAAAAGGAAGCGTCTTGATTAATCAACAGAGCGAAAGTTGTTGTTTTTTTATAGTTGCTTGATTTAGATAATTTGTAGTTGAGTTTATAATCAGCTTCATATACTACGTCAAATTTTTTCTGACAGAAAAAAAATGTTACCATTAATAAATTAATCAGCAGGATAAATTTTTTCATATAGTTTCTTATTAAAAAAGACCGTCAAACTTATGACGGTCTTGATAGTGAATTTTTTAATTTTTTTTAGTGGCTGTAAATTACAGTTACAACTGTAGACCCAGCATGCTGTGGACACGTTTCACCATTAAGATCCGTAAGATAATTGATTATCCGACATATTATTTGCTATTGTTTGGCTAACCTGAAGAACCTTTCCACAAGAAGTTCTGAATGGAAACGCGCTAACTATACCAGCAATGAATAAAGCGCCTACTAATAATGATTTTTTCATAAGTGTTTTTTTAAAGATTATTTAATAATTTAAAAACTCGCATCGAATATATTAAAATAAATCATACAATGGAAGAATTATTTTTTATGTTAAATGGCTCATTGTGAGTTACTTTTGTGTATGTAAAAAAATATATAAAAAAATACGGCTTTCCGTAATTTTAAGAAACTTTTGAGAAAGTCTTATAAAATTACATATCCCGAGAAGTTATCGCCAATTATAAGGTTTGTTATTAGCGTTTTTCTTTTCAAAGTGAGGGAGGTCTCCTTAAATGTTTTCCAGTTTCCACCCCATTCCCATCCGTTTCTGGAAGATTTTTACACATCGATACCAATCGGCAACTTTATCATTATCCGAATCTTTAGCAGTGTCCCAGCTTATAGCCTTCCCGTCCAATGATCAGTCCAATATCAACCGCAAAACCGTAATTATGAATACTTTGTCCAGTTTTAGCATTAGTCACCAATGGCGTACAGTTCGTTTTGCTCTGCAAAGGTTCTGTAACTTAATCCATTATTTCTTAATTGTATCAATTTTTGTAGTACTGTCTTCGCTACAAAAAACTGCAATCATTGATTTAATGATTGCAGTTTTTATTTTTAGAATAACTGCAAATTTATCTTTTCATTTCTTCCTAATTTTTTCATTTTTAAAAATTATCACCTCTCAGTAGAAAATTAAGGTTGTAATAAAAGAACTATGCTCATCGTATTTTATGTAAAATAAGGTATGTGTGACCAATCTAAAATACACTATATAAAAAGCCGTTTTACAGTCTGTAAAACGGCTTTTATTTTTTTATCTAAATCTTTATCATACCTGATATCCAAGCAGCTTTCTGATTTGATAGAAGAATCTTTCAATCAATCGAAGATCCTGCGTTACAATCTCTGCGCTGCCTCTAAGTTCTTTATCAAATATAAGTGTTTTATTGTAGCTTGTTTTTAATCCTTTTGGTAAAATCACATCTACATAATAATTTCCTTTATCATCAGGAATCAGAGATATATTCTGTACTTTTCCTTCGATGATACCATATTCCTGGAATCGGTAGTTGTCTAGTTTGATCAGTACTTTTTCACCCGGAATGATCTTTCCTGAGTTGGTGGTAGGAACAGACATTCTGCCCACCAACTGCTCTTTATTTTTAGGAAGAATAGAAAGGATAGGTTCACCAACCTTTACAAACTGGTTTTCGCCAAAAAACTGCTGGAAACTGGCAACGCCATCTGTAGATGATATAACAAGATAATTCAGTTCCCATTGTTTCAATGATTTTCTCAATTGTTCAAGGAGCTGTAAAGTTTGTGAAGAGTATGTAATTCTGTCTTTTTCTGTATTAATGGCAGTTCCACTTTTAGTTTTATTAAGATTGGAAATACCCTCATCCATTTGTGATATGGAGATTTTAAGATTTTCAAGATTTTGCTGGGCCTGAAGATATTTGATCTTTTCATTTTCAAGTTCCATAGCCGAAATAACTCCTTGATTGAAAAGTTCCTGAGACCTGTTGAAGTTTTTCTTAGTCAGATCATATTTTATTGATTCCAGACTTTTCTGCTGTTTTAAAGTAGCAATTCTTACGCGGTATTCAGAAATACTCTGATTGGCTGCCAGGTCTTCCGGAGCATAAGGCTGTAATCTTGTAAAAAGGGCTTCATCCTGAAATGCTTTTGCAAAACTATTGTATTCGCCCTGTAATTCTCCCAATTTGAACCTTGAAGCCTGGGCAAGAGGGAAGTTATATAAATTATCAGGAGTAATGGAGTCTACCAGTTTTTTCAGCTCTAAAATATCTTTATAGTTGGCTGCTGACTGCATTACCATCAGAACATCATTCTTTTTAACTTCCTGATGATCTTTTATGAATATTTTTTCAATTTTGGAGCTTGTCCTTGCTTCGATCTTCTCTGGAGGATTCTGCGAAGTTACAATAATAGGTGCCGGTACAAATTCCGGATATTTTATAATGTAACTCATTAAGAGAATCAGCAGGAGAATAATAAATATAACAGTATTTCCCCAGCGGATCATCCAATGAGGGGGCTGGGTAAGAATATCCTGTACGCTTTCTGAGCGGAGTTCAATATTGTCTAAAACGTCTTCTTTCATTTTTCTAAGATAAAATTTCCCCCAGTATTTCAGGGGGAATATAATTTAACCAAATGGGCAATTCCCGTCATACCACGATGGTGGTGAAGTATCTGCATCCGGTGGACAAGCAATATGGTGGATATTGCATGGCATCCAGCTGCCAAGACACCAGGAACCACAACAGTTGTTGTCCGGAATAACTACACCTCCGCTAACAAATGCCAGGTCTTTTCTCGAAAGTTTTTTGAGATTTTTCATAATTAATATTAGTTTTTGTTTTCCTACTCTATAAGCTTTTCGGATTTCGCTATATGTTTGCTAGCTTCCTAACTCAAGCTGGTTTCTTACAAGTCTGTAATATTCGCCTCTTAAATCTACAAGATCTGCATGGCTGCCCTCTTCTACAACTTTACCCTGATCCAGTACAATGATTTTATCCGCATGTCTTACCGTGGAAAGTCTGTGGGCAATAACTACTGCTGTCTTACCTTTGAAAAACTGCTCAAGATTCTCCATGATCACTTTCTCATTATTGGCATCCAATGCCGATGTTGCTTCATCAAACAAAATATATTCAGGAGATTTGTAAACGGCTCTTGCAATGAATAGTCTCTGTTTCTGACCACCGCTGACCCCAACGCCCTCATTTCCGATTTTCGTATTATAACTTAGCGGAAGACTTTCAATAAATTCTTTGATGTTGGCTATTTCTACAGCACGTCTCAGTTTTTGTTTGTCAATATGATCTTCACCTACAGCAATGTTATTGGCAATAGTATCATTGAATACATAGCCTTCCTGCATTACCACTCCGCAATGATCTCTCCAGTATCTTGGAGAAATATTCTTCATATTGGTGCTTCCGATTCTGATTTCGCCCTGGTCAGGATCATAAAATTTCATTAACAGTTTCAACAGAGTTGTTTTTCCACTTCCACTGGCTCCCACAATAGCTGTAGTCTGCTGATAAGGGATCGTAAGACTTAAATTTTCAAAAACGGGAACGTCAGAACCAATATAACGGAATGACATATCTTTGATCTCGATGTCTTTCTTTGGAATATCTGTAGCATACTGCTCATTTTTATCCTCCTCATCATCTTTATCATGAATTTCCCCTAATCTTTCAAGGGAAATCTTAGCATCCTGAGTCTGCTTGATAAAGTCGATAAGCTGAAGAAGAGGGCTGTTCAACTGTCCAATAATATATTGTACAGAAAGCATCATCCCTAAAGTAAGATTTCCGCTTAAAACCAGCTTTGCAGAAAGGAAACTTACCAGTATATCTTTCATCTGGTTGATAAAGTTCCCTCCAACGGACTGCCATTGTTCTAATGAAAGTGATTTTATTCTGATTTTAAATAGTTTTACCTGAAGAAATTCCCAGTCCCATCGCTTCTGTTTTTCAGCATTATGCATTTTAATCTCCTGCATACCGTTGATGAGCTCGATCACTTTACTTTGTTCCTGAGAGACCTGAGAGAATCTTTTGTAATCAAGTTCCTTTCTTTTTTTCAGGAAGAAACTGATCCAGCCAATATACAGTATGGCCCCAACAAGGTAAACAATGAATAATCTGTAATCATAAAACAGCAAAACAATACTGAAAATGATAAGATTTACCAGTGAGAACAAGGTATTTAATGATGAACTTGTAAGCAGCTGCTCAATTCTGTGGTGGTCATTTATTCTCTGCATGATATCTCCGGTCATTCTCGTATCAAAGAAACTTATCGGAAGCCTCATGAGCTTGATAAAGAAATCGGAGATGATGGAAATATTAATTCTTGCCGAAAGATGAAGAAGAATCCAGCTTCGTATAGTTTCAATTCCCATTCTTCCAAGAAACAGCATAATCTGTGCTAGTAAAACTACATAGATAAAGTTAATATCCTGGTTCTGGATCCCGACGTCTACAATACTCTGAGTAAGAAACGGGAATATCAGGGATAATAAACTTCCTCCCAGAAGTCCTATGGCCAGTTGGATTACGAGTGTTTTATATTTAAGGAGATATTTGGAGAGAAAAGTAAAGCTGGCTTTACTTTCTTCAGCATCAAATTCAGTCTGGAAAAATGCCGGGGTTGTTTCAAGAATCAGAACAATTCCTTCTTCGGTATTTTCGTTTGCATTTTCTCCGATCCAGGATTTGATAAATTCTTCTCTCGTATACGTAATAAGCCCATAACTGGGATCCGAAATATATACTTTATTATTTTTGTCAATTTTGTATACAACAACAAAATGGTTTTTATTCCAGTGTGCTACACAAGGGAAAGGAACCTCTTCTGTGAGGGTATTGAAATCTATTTGGACTCCCATTGATCGGAATCCGAGGTTTTCTGCTGCATCGCTTAGCCCAAGAAGGCTGCTTCCTTCACGTGTTGTTTCGGAAAGGTTACGAATCTGTTGCAGAGATATACTTTTACCATAATACTTACTTACGATCCTGAGACATGTAGGGCCGCAGTCTTTGGTATCTGGTTGCTTATAAAAAGGAAACTTTTTTTTCAAAACTACTACTCATTATAAAATGCCGTCAGCGTGTGACGACATTTACTTTAATTCAATTATATTTCAATGAAATGGTAAACCGGAAATAGTCCCATTTGTCACTGTTTTCTGCTCTTTTACACCTTATCAGATGTTATTTTTTGTTTTTCCTAAGATAGTGAAATTTTCAAATGAATGATATTTATTTACTAAATCTCATCATCTTCTATTAATTCATCAATAAAGAATAAAATATCTTCACGATCATACTTGTCAGGAAATTGGTATCCGTTAATGATAAAGATTGGGGTGAAGTTTAATCCTGCATTACTGTTTTCAGCAGACATCTCTACCAGAGGATTCAGGTTTTCCGACGTTACATTTCCTCCGGAAAGAGCATTGATTTTGCTTTCGTCCTTAGTTTCAAACCATTCTTCTACAGCGTGTAAAAACTCTTTTTCAGGCTTATTGTGGTAGATATGAGTTAAGTCTGAAATAAGCTGTGTGTATTTTTCATGAGCTCTTTCGGGACTGTAATTGAATCTCATCTGTAAAGAGATATTATCAGGGTATTTTTCCAAAAGGCCTTCTGCCAGTTTATGAGCATCCTTACAGAAACCACAATATGGATTGGATACGATAGAAATACGAAGTTTAGCATCTCTTTTCCCAACAGCAAAAGTTTCAGTATCCTGGAATTCGATTTTTGGATTCTGTTCCATTTGGTTTTTGAACAGTTCATAATTTCTTTTGAATCTAAGGTTTTTCGCATTTGATTTTTGAAGAGCTTCTTTTTGTTCAAGAAGAGTATTGAAATAAATAACAGCAGAGAATACGAGAGCCCATAAAATGACAGTCAATAAAAGTGTTCCGATACTGAAAGAAAGGTTCTCAAAAAATAAACTGCTTACTGCTATTTGTGCTGCAAGGATTGAAATAATCAAAAGACAAACTCTACAAAACGTTTTTTCTACAAAAGCCTGAATGTATAGAGAATACCCTATTGCAAGTACAGAAACAAAGGTAAATCCTTTTACAATATAAGCTGTAGCCGGTAAAAATAACCCCAGCACAGCAAGTCCTGCAAAATAGATCAGGGAAAAGTCTGCAAATTTTAAACCTAAAATACTGGTCTTATCCTGCTTTATAATTTTATCACATGAGTTGGCTGTCTGGCTGGCAGCAGCTCCTCCGCCTCCACATATACTTCCGATTACGGTAGATGTATTCCCGAATTTCTGGTTAAAGATTTCAAGTGAAATATATACTCCAGCCAAAGAAAGAAGATTGAATAGGGCTTCATAAATAGTTTGGCTTATAAACGAATAGGCGAGAACAGCAGCAAAAATTAAATAAAGAACCGGCTTGAAATTGAAGGTTAACTTATTTTCTGCATTTTCCGTCTTTTCAAACAACAGTACAAAATCAGTTGATTTGGTATAAAGCTCTTCTTTACCGAAGGTTTTTGCTTTTTCTGAGTATACTGAATAATTGTTTCCTGACTTTTTTACGAGAGAAAATGAATTTTCAACAATAGCAATAAATTCTTCCGGAAGTTCGTCCCAATATTCTTTGTCAAGCTCATAAGCGTCATTTTTCACTCCCATAAAGTTAAGTGTATCACTGAAAGCCAGTGCAGATGGATAATTGGGATGTGAGTTGAACTGGAAAATGAATTCCTGTTTATCGAGTTTTAGATGGTTAATTAGTCTGTCAAAAATCATGTTAATATTTTTATCTAAAATACACAGATGTTTTAAATATACAAAAATTTTTTTCTTTTATTAGTGAGATATAAACGACTGTTGGTAGATTAGATTTGACTTTCAATATTTTATTTCACAAAATTGGGTTCCAAATTCAATTCTGAAATATGATATTCTAATATACCCTATGGTTTTAGAGTAGATTGATTAATGGTATTATTTGATAAGATAAGACCTTTAGAATATGGGATTTTTCAAATGAATTGGTCTTAAGATAGGTAAGACCCGGTTCCCGCAGGCAGGTATTTTTAAATTTTTCATGGTTATCGTTTACATTAAATTTCACCTGCGGGAATCAAATGGAGCCTTGCTTTGTAACAAAGTATGCTGCCTTTTTACCTGGAGCAAAGATTAACGATGACGATGCCTGGAAACCCATTGAAATAAAATGGTATAATGACAGTTATCTGGAAATTCCTGTTTTGAAAAAAGGAACAAATTAGAATAATAAAGGCTATTGTTTTTTGATCAAAAATCTTGAAATTTTTGGAATATAAATATTAGATATATACCATAAAATGCAGAGGATAACTCCATTTTTTAAAACGATGAAAACAGGGTGAAAACCGAATGTTTTTTATTTAAACAAATGTTTGATTTTGTAAATATTTAATAGGTTATACGGGGTTTAACGATGTTTTTTGTATGAAATAATACTTTTGATTATGATCTGTAAGGGTGGGGTGTAAACTCAAAAAAACTTAAAAAATCATAAAGTTTTCATAAAGTTTTAAAAAAGGATATAAATGTTTTTGTATTTATAAAATATGTCGTACTTTTACATCGCCTTGAATGAGGGAACAAGTCAAGGTAATAAATTTTTTTTCATCATTTGTGTTTTTAGAATCGTATCGCCTGATACGATTCTTTTTTTATTTATTTTTCATAGTTTAAGAGAAGATCTATAAAGTAAGAATAGGTGACAGAACCTTCCTGCTGGTTGCTTTTCAGAAAGAGGTTGTTGGTGTATCCAAAAAAATCATCCAGCCAGCCCTGATGACTGAGAACAAAATTCTTTTCATACATACGGTCTCTTTTCATAGCAGAAGAATATTGATGAAGAATATTCTTGACGAACTCCGGATCTTCTTCCACAATGAACCTTAAAAGGCTTTTTAAAGTAAAAAACTCAGTACTGTATCTCAACTCAAGATTACTGGAATGAATGCCTATTAAATACCCCACAAAATTAGCCTCCTGTTCTCTGGCAAAGCCCAGCTGATGGGAACTTTCATGCGCCGTTGTGAAAGGGATGAATGTGGAAGGTAATTCAGCATTGTATTGAGCTTCAGCAGTAAAAGGATTGTAATATCCCAAAATGCCTGTAAAGCTCATTACATTTTTGAATAAACTGGGTTTAATATCCAAAATCTGTGGTGCATTTTTATCTGAGATATAAGAAGGTAATTTTGCCTGTTGATGCAGAATTTCCTGCTGTATAGAATTGAGGTTTGTAATGATGAATACCCCTTTACTGTCTTCCCGGACAGCCTGCCTGGTTATCTTACATTTTTCAAGGTAAGAAAGAGCAAGTTTTTTGGCCTTTTCCACATCCGGTTCTTTCTGGCTTGAAAGTTTCTTGATGATAGGAGTCTGGAAATACAACATTCCCCAAAAGATCTGATAGATAAAGTAAATAATATTGATGATGATCAGAATTCTGAGCATAGAATCATGTCTTCGTTGTTTCCTGAATATACTGATGCAATAATATAAAAGGACAGCACCTGATACGATATAAATAAGATCTCCCATAGAAAATGGAATCCAGCTGAACAATGCCTGATGCGTCCCTTTTTGAAGTTCAAAAAAGCTTTCAAAAAACGAGATCATCACTTCTGATTTTGAGCAAACATAAAACAAAAGAAATTGGGCAAGTAATATACCTGCCCAAAACCTTTTCTTTTTATATATTGTTTTCGTTATATTAATGACCATTACCTTTAGATATTTTATCAAGATCAATGCCCTGGGCTTTTAGAATCCCACTTACACGGATCGCATAGAATGCAAGATAAGCAAAACAAATAACCCCTACGATATAACTGAAATGAATATTCGTAATATCTGCAATATACCCCTGTATAAAGCTTACGATACCTCCACCCATAATCATCATAATAAGATATCCGGAACCCTGATTGGTGTGTTTTCCAAGTCCATTAATGGCAAGGGCAAAAATACATGGCCATAAAGTAGAGCAGAAAAGACCTACGCTTGTAAATGCATAGACAGACACCATTCCTGTAGTGAACATCCCTATTAGTAAAGCTGCAATACCAGCCAAGGAGAAGATTAAAAGCATTCTTGCAGGATTTCCCTTACTTAAGATATCGCAGATAATCATAGCAATAATAATGAACCCATATACATAGAAAGGAGACAGATCATGCTTTGCAATAGCATTTACAAATAAAAATACACCAAATGCAAGATAAGGAGCTAAGAATCTTAAGATCTTTTTAAATCCGGCATTCACATCAAATGCTTCTACAGCACCTGTCCAACGGCCGATCATCAAGGATGCCCAGTATAAAGAGATATAAGGGGCTACATCTTTTGTTTCAAAGCCTAAGTTTTTTTCCATATAAGCCGGAAGATTACTGGCTGTAGAAACTTCTACTCCTACATACACGAAGATCGCGATCATTCCCATCACCAATTGAGGATACTGAAATGCTGATTTTCTGTGCTCTCCCGGAGTTGAATCATCTGTGTTTTCAGTATTCGTTGGAGTTACAGCAGGAAGAGAAGAAAATTTAAGCATTAAAGCTACAAGAGCAAAAGCTGCTCCCAATATCAGATAAGGTACTTTTACACTTTCTATACTTGCTTCCGTGTTGCCTGCGCTTGCAGAACCAAAAATGGCAAATGCAACAATAAGCGGACCTATTGTAGTTCCTAAGTTATTGATTCCCCCAGCCATTGTTAACCTCTGAGATCCTGTTTCTGTTGGGCCCACCTCAATAGCAAGCGGATTGGCAACAATCTGCTGAAGAGAGAAGCCTAAGCCTACAATAAATAATCCGGAGATCATTAAAGGGAAAGAATGCATATTGGCAGCCGGGTAAAACAATAGGGTTCCCATTGCGGAAATAAGAAGCCCCACAATAAGGCCGTTTTTGTACCCGATTTTATTGATCAAATCCTGTTTCAGGCTCTTTGATACAATCATATAAATTAAAGAACCTACAGTATACGCTACATAAAAGCATATCTGTACCAGCATACTTTCAGTTTGAGATAGATTGAAGGCTTTTTGAAAAACGGGGATCAGAATATCATTACTGGCTGCTACAAATCCCCAAAAGAAGAATACAGTAACCAATGGAATGAATTGGGCCCAATTGGTTTGTTTAGAATAATTTGACATATTTATTATAGATTTCACAAACAAATATAGCTATTTACTTTCAACGGAATACCTGATTAAGGTTTTTTTTATTTCTTCATAAGCCTCTGCCTTTAAGTCTTTTGGCGAATCGGTAGGCTCAATGATTCCATTGAAATACACCTTTACTCTTCCGGGATAGCCTTTTGAGTTTTCAAAAGGGAACATTTCCTTGAGTCCGATAAAGGTGTAAACAGCGATAGGAGAGTTATGTTTTGAGGACAGCATAAATGCTCCGTCCTTAAAATCATCCAGAATTATAGAAGTGTCGTCCGGTACGCCGCCTTCAGGAAAAATAGCAATACTGTTACCTTCCTCCATTTTCTCGGCGCACCTGCGGTATACATCAGCACGGCTTCTTGCACTTGCCCTGTCTACCATTACACATATCCTTTTATATATAGTTCCGAAAATAGGAATTTTTACCAATTCTTTCTTCCCTACAAAACATATCGGATGGTCTGGAAAGACAATGCAGGTAAGCATAATATCCATGATAGATGTATGATTAGAGATGAAAACATAAGGAATACTTTTGTCTTTCTCCTGTTCCGAAAGTTTAATGAGATCATATCTGAAACCCATTCCGTAAAACATTCCGAAACACCAGAGTCTGACAAGTTTATAGCCGTACTTATAATGCTTTTTGTTAAAGGATAAAATATAGACCGGGATCCCAATAATAACTGTCAGAAAAAATGCTAACAGCAACAGCCAGAATCTCCAGAGATAATTTAAAATTTTTGTCACAGTCTAACCGTTAAAAATTACTTTCTTTTTTACCGAATAATTCAGAATGGAAACCAGCAATATTGCTGCAATTTTGCTGATCATTTCCGGGCTCAAGGTATAAAAAAATAAATTGATATTATCTTTAAATATGAAACTGTAGAAGATCTGGAAAAAACCTAGACTGAGTAACGTTGAAAAAAAGGAGACCACCATAAAATAAACAAACTCTTTTTTCTTTGAGTGCTTTCCTCTTTCAAACACAAACCAGATACTCAGGAAATAATTGGTAATAATCCCGCAGCTCGTAGAAAAAATGTTGCTTAAAGGATAATGTATACCATGGAAGTTGATTTCCTTTGCAAAGAAATGTGGAAGATAAGTGCTGAAAATCTTAAAGCTGCCTATTTCTACAACGGCACTCAGTCCTCCTGCAATGATGAAGAAAAGAACCTGTTTCTGGCGTAAGAGTATTTCTTTCATGTAATGAATATAAAACTAAATATATAAGTACATATTGTATGAAGACTGAAATGATTATACCTCAGAATATAAAGGTCTTACTGTATTCCGGCTGTTAATAACCGTTTTAGAATGCCAATAATACCAAACCTTCACAATATGGATATGCAAATTTATAACTATATGTTAAACACTGAAAAAAGTTGTTAAAATATTTTTTTTAATAAAAATTATTTCTAATTTTAATATTCAGAATGATGTAATAATGACCTGATAATAAATTCATTTTCAACTTCTTGTGTTGATGGTTTTTTCTATCTTGTAGTGCGCGATTAAGAGCATATACCCCTACATTTTATGACCCAATTATTAATAATATTTGTATGAAAAGTCAAAACAAATACAGAAAATTCCAGCTTCAACAGAAAAATATTGAGGCTCTTGAGAAAGAAAATTCCCGCTTCAAAAGAGTGTATTCAGAATATGAAAATATGTCAGATGAACTGTGGAATCTTGAAAACTCCAAAGGAGAACCAGTGCCTGATGATTTTATCAATGCAATGGTATTACAGGCTTCTTATCTGGAAGATGAAATAGAAGATTGGCTATTGCAATTCAACGAAAAAAAGACACAGATTAAACATTAATGATTTTAGACAGCTTCCAGGTTGTTTATAAACGCTAATTGAAGATAAATTCATAATTTAGCACCCTTAAATTAAAATCTAAAATATGGTTGCTATTGTAGATAGTGGTTCTACTAAATCGGATTGGGTAATACTTGATGACTTTAAGAAAGTTTTTCTGAAAACAGAAACAATCGGTTTCAATCCGAATTTTATTAACAGAGAACTTATCGCTCCTGAGATACAGAAAAATAGCAATCTGGTGTCGGTTAAAAATTCAATTACCAAGGTCTTTTTTTATGGTTCCGGATGCGGTGTGAAAAAAAACTGTGAAACCATAGAAGAAGAACTCACGAAAGTTTTTGGAAAAGCAGAAATTATTGTAAAGGAAGATCTGATGGCGGCAGCATATGCAGCATACAGCGGAAAACCGGCTATCGTGTGTATTCTTGGCACAGGATCAAATTCCTGTTTTTTTGACGGTGAAAATCTGAAGATAGAATTACCTTCACTGGGATTCCTGATTGGGGATGAAGGAAGCGGCAGTGCTATCGGAAAGCAATTGGTACGCAGATATTTCATGAAAAAACTACCTTCAGACCTTCACACAGAATTTGAAGCAAACTATCAGCTTACCGTAGAAGATGCATTGAAAAATATGTATCATACTCCAAGACCAAATGCATATTTGGCAAACTTTACCAAATTTGTAATCGAAAGAAAAGATCATCCTTATTTCAGAGATATGGTGTTTGAAGAAATGAAAAGCTTCTTTGAATATCAGGTTCTTCCTTATGAGGAAGCAAAAGATGCCGAGATCAATTTCATCGGCTCTATTGCTTATTATTATGAAAATATACTACGTTCTGTAGCTACAGAACTTAATTTAAATGTGGGACATGTTGTGCAGAAACCAATTGAAAGCTTAGTAGATTACCACATTAAATATATACTTTAACAAAAAACAAAATTTTATGTCAAGTAACAACAATCGTGACGAAAAGAACTTTAGCCAGGCCGCGCTAGATTATCATAAAGCAGAACCCAAAGGAAAAATTGAAGTAATCCCGTCAAAGCCGCACTCTTCTCAAAGAGATCTGTCATTGGCTTATTCTCCGGGAGTAGCTGTTCCTTGTATGGAAATTCATGATAAACCGGAAACTGTTTATGATTATACAGGAAAAGGAAACCTGGTAGCAGTAATTTCTAACGGTACTGCCGTACTTGGACTGGGAGATATCGGTGCTGAAGCTTCAAAACCGGTAATGGAAGGGAAAGGACTTTTGTTCAAGATCTTTGCAGATATCAACGTATTTGATATTGAGATCGATGAAAAAGATCCTGATAAATTTATTGAAATCGTAAAAGGGATTGCTCCTACTTTTGGAGGGATCAACCTTGAGGATATTAAAGCTCCTGAAGCTTTTTATATAGAACAAAGACTGAAAGAGGAGTTGAATATTCCTTTGATGCATGATGACCAGCACGGAACTGCTATTATCTCAGCAGCAGCACTGATCAATTCTTTGCAGATTGCAAATAAAGATATTGATAAAGTGAAAATGGTGGTCAATGGAGCAGGTGCAGCAGCTATTGCATGTACGAAGCTTTATATTTCATTAGGATTGAAAAAAGAAAATGTCCTGATGTGTGATAGTAAGGGGGTTATCAACCATAAAAGAGAAAACCTTACCCCTGAAAAATTAGATTTCATCGCTCAGACGGATATTGAAACATTAGAAGATGCTGTAAAAGGATCTGATGTTTTCGTCGGATTATCAAAAGGAAACGTAATGACTCCGGAAATGCTGTTGAGCATGAACGAAAATCCTATCGTATTCGCTCTGGCTAACCCTGATCCGGAAATTGCTTATGATCTTGCCATTGAAACTCGTAAAGATGTAATCCTGGCAACAGGAAGAAGTGATTATCCTAACCAGGTAAACAACGTATTAGGATTCCCTTATATCTTCCGTGGAGCATTGGATGTACAGTCTACAGGGATTAATGAAGAAATGAAACTGGCTGCCGTACACGCGATTGCTGATTTAGCAAAAGAACCGGTGCCGGAAGCTGTAATTTTAGCATACAACGTTCAGAACCTGCAGTTCGGAAGAGATTACTTCATTCCGAAACCGTTTGATAACAGACTGATCACAAAAGTATCAAGTGCCGTAGCGAAAGCAGCTATTGAAAGTGGTGTTGCCAGAAAAACGATTACGGATTTTGAAGAATATGAGCACCAGCTTTTAGACAGAATGGGAAGAGATGAGAGATTGGTAAGAATGATGCAGAGCCGTGCTAAATCCAATCCGAAAAGAATCACCCTTGGAAATGCTGAAGAATATAACGTATTGAAAGCAGCTCAAATCCTTTATGAAGAAGGAATTGCCTATCCAAGTCTTCTGGGAGATAAAAAATACATCAAGGAGCAGATGGAGCGTTACGGAATTACCCTGGATGTTCCAATCATTGATCCAAGCGATGACGATCAGAAAGAAAACAGAAAAAAATACAGAGAAACCCTTTGGAAACTTCGTCAGAGAAAAGGAATGAACGAGTACAAAGCGAAGAGATATGTTCGTCAGAGAGATTATTTCGGACCTCTTATGCTGAGACATGGTGATACCGATGGTCTTATCGTAGGATTCTCTAAAAACTATACTTCAGTTTTACGTCCTGTTTTAGAAGTTATTGAAAAAGATAAAGGAGTAGACAAAGTAGCGGCAATGATGATGATTCTGTCTGAAAAGAAACCTATTTTCTTCGCAGATACTTCCATCAATCAGAATCCTACCTCTGAAGATCTTGTGAATATTGCTAAAATGGCAGAATTTACAGTGAAATCTTTTGCTATAGAACCAAGAATTGCCATGCTTGGATTTGAAAACTTTGCTGCCATTTCTGAAACTTCCAAGAAAGTGGCTAAAGCAGTGAGCATCCTTCATGAGAAATACCCTAAAATGATTGTAGATGGTGAGATTCAGCCGGATTTTGCAATGAATGCGGATCACCTGAGCGATTATCCTTTCTCAAAATTAGGAACAACACCAGCGAACACATTCATCTTCCCGAATCTGGAAAGTGCTAACCTTTCTTACAAAATTATAAGAGGAATGAAAGTGGCGCAGGTAATAGGACCTATCTTAATGGGATTAAAGCAGCCGGTACATGTTCTTCAGATGCGTTCAAGCGTAGATGAGATCGTCAACCTTGCTACAATTGCTGTTCTTGATGCTCAAAGAAGAGAAAAGAAATCAAACTAATCAGATTTCTTATTCAAAAAACGACACTTTAAGCAGTGTTACTATAATAAAAGACTCCATATTTTGGAGTCTTTTGCTTTTCTGTTAATTCCTTGAATTCTTATTTGAAATTTAAGTTAAAAATCATTCGCACATGAAATGAAAACATTAATTAGTTTAAATTGCTATATTTGGGAGTTTTAAAAATTAATAATGATATTTTCTTTACAAGGCAACGTCCAAGAACTTACGCCTACCTACGCTGTCATCAATGTCCAAGGAGTTGGTTACTACGTGGGAATCAGTTTGATGACCTCACAGACGCTGGTTTTGAATCAGCAGACTTTCTTATTTATCCAGCAGATCATCCGTGAAGATGCTCATCTTCTCTTTGGATTTAACACACGTTTAGAAAAAGAAATGTTTAATCTGTTAATAAGCGTTAATGGAGTGGGTGCTGTTTCAGCATTGATTCTGCTGTCAACATTAAGCCTTGATGAGATCGCTTCTGCAATACTTTCCGGAAACAGTGCGCTGATTCAAAAAGCAAAAGGAATCGGTGCGAAAACTGCTGAAAGAATTATCGTAGATCTTAAAGATAAAGTACAGAAATACAGCGATCCAAACGCGAATATTTCTGTGATGGTGGATAATAAAATTAAGGAAGAATCGTTATCTGCATTAGAAGTTTTAGGGATTCCTAAACGTGCGAGCGAGAAGATTGCGGATAAAATTATAAAACAAAATCCAAGCATCTCGGTAGAAGAATTGGTTAAACAAATCTTAAAAAACATTTAACATTTGGTGGCGAATAGTAAGCATCTTAACATATTTTTGTTCCTGTCGTTCCTGTTTATGTCTGTCAGCGCTTTTGCGCAGGTACAAAAAGACACGGCGATTATAAGAAAACAATATGAAGTGGCCGACCCTACGAGGTACGAAGCCTATTACGATATAAAAACCGGGATGTACTATGTGTATCCTAAAATCGGAAATACCATAACGGGGCCTCCTACAGCAATGTCTCCGCAGGAGTATAAAGAATACATGCTTGCAACCCAGACTAAGGCCTATTACAAGGAAAAATCTGATAAATATAACCTTCTTTTCAGAAGAGACAGGTCAGACGCAAGGAAGAAGGGACTTATCCCTTCATTGTTGATTAATAACAGGCTTTTTGAAACGATTTTTGGAGGTAATAAAATTGAAATCATTCCTTCAGGGTATGCATCTCTGGATTTTGCCGGACTTTACCAAAAAATAGATAACCCGATGATCCTGCCTCAAAACAGGACCAGTTTTACCTTTGATATTGATCAGAGAATTCAGCTGGGATTATTGGGTAAAGTAGGGGAAAACCTTCAGTTAAAGGCTAATTATGATACCCAGAGTGGTTTTGCTTTCGAAAACAGGATGAACCTTGTTTGGCAGGCAAAAGGAAGCTGGAAAGATCTTCAAAGCAAAGGTCTTGGAAATGTAGATAAACCCAACGAAGGAGGAGAAGATAAAATCATTAAAAGAGTTGAATTTGGTAACGTAAATATGCCGCTTTCAACCAGTCTGATTCGTGGTTCACAATCATTGTTCGGGGTGAAAACAGAATTTCAGTTAGGAAAAACATTCGGAACCGTAGTCCTTTCCCAACAACAGGGTGAAGCTCGTAATATTGTAGTACAGGGCGGTGGTGTTATGAATAACTTTAAAGTCAATGCCATTGACTATGAAGAAAACCAGCACTACTTTTTAGGACACTATTTCCTGAATAAATATGATGATGCGTTACTTAATTATCCACAAATCAACTCAACCATCAATATTACCAGATTGGAAGTCTGGGTACTTGACCAAGGAAACAGTAACCTGGCTTACCAGAAAAGTATTATTGGGATCAGAGACCTGGGAGAAGGTCCTGGCGGAGTTACTTTGCCGGATAACTCTCTGAATGGTTTGTATGATGATGTTTCTACAGTAGCCGGAACCAGAGAAGCAGGAAAAAACTATGGTACTCTTTTCCAGGGACAGGTGCTTGGAGCAGATCCCACTCCTTATGATAATGGAGAACAATTCATATACAATACAAAAGCAAGAAAGCTGAATAGTAATGAGTTTACCTTCCAGCCACAGCTTGGATATATTTCATTAAATCAAAAACTTAATGACCAGCAGCTTTTAGCAGTTTCATACTCGTTTACCGTTAACGGAAGTAACAAAGTATACAAAGTAGGAGAGTTTTCTGAAGAAAGTCCTGTATTGGTTACTAAGGTATTGAGAGTGAATAATAAAGTGAACACTCAATCTCCGATGTGGGACCTGATGATGAAGAACATCTATTCGATAGATGCAGGACAGGTAGCGCAAGATGGATTTATTCTTAATGCATATTACAGAGATCCAAAAACAGGAGGTAAAGTAAACTATCTTCCGGATACTCCTGTAAAAGATCAGAATTTACTGAAATTATTTAACTGGGATCGTCTTAACATGAACGGAGACATCCAGAATAATAAAGACGGAAGCAAAGGAGATGGTATTTTTGACTTTGTTAACGGGATTACCATCAGACCGGAAACCGGAAGAGTAATCTTTACGAAAGTACAGCCTTTTGGTAACTACATGCAAAAGGTTTTAGGAGGAACTTTTAATCCTCAATACGTTTTCCAGGATCTTTATACCAAACAAAAACAAGAAGCTCTCTCCAGTAACCTTGCACAGAGATATACATTGGAAGGTCGTTATAAAGGTGTTCAGGGTCAAGGTATATCTTTAGGAGCAGTAAACGTTCCTCAAGGATCAGTAAAAGTAGCTGCAAACGGAGTACAGCTTACAGAAGGAGTGGACTACACGGTAGATTATATGCTTGGTACGGTTACTATCATCAATGAAAATGTAAAACAGTCCGGACAGGCCATTAATATTTCACTGGAAAACCAATTGACATTTAATACCCAAAGAAAAAGATTCTTAGGATTAAATTTAGAAAGAAGATTCAGTGAGAACTTTATATTAGGAGGAACTGTGATCAATTATTCAGAGTCTCCTCTTACCCAAAAAGTAAACTTTGGACAGGAAGCGGTAAATAACACCATGGCAGGGATCAACTTGATGTACAATAATCAGGCTCCTTATCTGACAAGACTTACCAATAAACTTCCAATGGTAAAAACGGAAGCACCATCTAACTTAAACTTTAAGATGGAAGCAGCATATCTGATGCCCGGGCTGAATAAAGGAACAAATAACCAGTCTTATATTGACGATTTTGAACAGACAACTTCCAAGATCTCATTAAAAGAACCGGCAGCATGGAGCTTAGCTTCAAAACCCGAAAAAAATAAATTGCCGCCATTTAATACGATACCTGGTAATGATGACTTAACAAGCGGATATGGAAGAGGGCTATTAACATGGTATAATATCGACCCTAGATTCTGGGGTGTTGGAGGGAAAGCTCCTTCAGGAATTACACCACAATCCGTATCCAATCACGCTTCCAGAAGAGTACAATATTCAGAGATTTACAATAACAGAGATTTCGTAGCCGGAGAGCAAACTTTCACCAATACATTCGATATCTCTTATTTCCCTAAAGAAAAAGGACCATACAACGTAAACCCTTTAACAGAACAGGCGCAAAGCAGATGGGCAGGGATTATGAGATCAATCAGTGTTCCGAACTTTGTTACTTCAAACATTGAATACGTTGAATTCTGGATGATGGACCCTTATGCAGATGGTAAAACACTGGGTACTGATCCAAAACTTTTACTTCATTTAGGAAACGTTTCTGAAGATGTACTTAAGGATGGAAAAATGCAGTATGAAAATGGATTGCCAACTCCTGGTACACCATCTTCTACTACAAATTCAAACTGGGGGACCCAGCCAAAACAACCGCCAATTTTATATGCCTTCTCTACAGAAGGAGATGACAGAAGAGTGCAGGATGCCGGATATGATGGTCTTACTTCTGATCAGGAAGCAATGAGATTTGGAAATACTTTTGTAAACCCGGTTACCAATATTGCTGACCCTGCAGTGGATGACTTTGTATTCTATCTTTCTGATAAATTTACAGGAAGTCAGGCGGCTTCAGTTGTAGAACGATACAAATATTTCAGAAACCCGGAAGGAAATTCAGAAGCAAACTCTCTGAACGTAGCTTCACAAACTCCGGATGCAGAAGATATCAATAAAGATTACAACCTTGACCAGACAGAAAACTATAATCAGTATGTGATCAAACTGGATCAGCAAAGTTTAGCGCTGGGAGGGAACAATATTGTAGATGTAAAAACAGTAAAAGCAAGCTTCCAGAACGGGCAGACTGCAGATGTAAAATGGTACCTGTTTAGAATTCCTGTTGCTAATTATGATAAAGCCGAAGGAACTGCAGATCCATCAGTATTGAACAATGTAAGATTTGCAAGATTAATGCTGGCAGGATTTGATCAGACCTCTACTTTAAGATTCGGAACAATGGATCTTGTAAGATCAGACTGGAGAAAGTATACCAGTAAAATTGCCAGTAATGATGTTCCTGGTGCAGACGAAGGAGTTGGTTCTGTAACAGATCCAAATTTTGAAGTAGGAAGTGTAAACATTGAAGAAAATGCATTGAACCAACCTCCATATGTATTGCCTCCGGGAATTGACAGACAGGTACTAAGTGGAAATGCCGGAGCTCAGAGACAGAATGAAGCTTCGCTTTACATGAAAGTAAAAGATCTTAAAACTGAGGCAAGAGGAGTGTTCAAAAATACAACGTTGGATATGAGAAGATACAAAAAATTGAAGTTGTTTGTACACGCTCATGATCCATTGAACAGAGTAATAGGAATGGATGAGAAAACCAAATTCTTTATCCGTTTCGGAAGTGATGCTACTGATAACTATTACGAGTATGAATCATCATTAAACCTGACTCCTACTACAGCAACAGCTCCTATGGAGATCTGGCCAATGGAAAATGAGGTCGATTTTGATGTTCAGAATTTTGTAGATGCTAAAATCAGAAGGGACAAATCAGGGGTTACTATTACCAATAGAACGGTTGACCCAGGGTATCAGCAACCTTATAAAAATATTTATATCAAAGGTAGACCAAGTTTAGGAAATATTACCACAATTATGATTGGGGTGAGGAATTCTGATCCAAGAGAGGCATCCACTATAACAAGAGTTCTTTGGGTAAATGAAATCCGTCTTTCTGAAATTGAGAATGATGGAGGATATGCAGGAAATGCCAGCTTGAACTTTAATATGGGAGATTTGGCAACAGTGAATGCCAATGCTTCTTATACATCTGTTGGTTTCGGTAATATTGATTCAAAACCTGCGGAAAGAACTCAGTCTACTCAATCTGCATTCAGTATTAATACAGCGATCAATGTAGATAAATTCCTTCCGGAGAAAACCGGGGTGAAAATTCCTTTAAACTATTCTTACTCACAGACCATTGAAGATCCGAAGTACAATCCTCTGGATACCGATGTAGAATTCAATAAGGCACCAAACAAGGATCAGTTGAAAAAAGTAGCGAGAACCTATACTCAGCAGAGAAGTATCGGTGTCGTTAATATGCATAAAGAAAGAGTAAATCCGAATAAAAAACCTAAGTTCTATGACATCGAAAACGTTTCGGTAACAGCTGTTTATAATGATGATTATTTCAGAGATATCTATACCAAGAGAAATTACAGACAGTATCTGAGAGGATATGTTGATTATAACTATACGTTTAAGCCGTGGGTAATCAAACCTTTCAATAAAATGATCAGTGATACCGCGAAGTCTACGAAGTATTTAAGATGGGTGAAAGAATTCAATTTTAATCCTATTCCTACAAGAATATCTTTCAGAACTGAAATCGACAGAAATTATAACGAACTTGAGTTCAGAAATGTAGAAGCGATCCTTAACGGAGATATGAATAGTAATTTTGATGCCATCAGAAACAGAAACTTCTTCTTTGGATGGCAGTATGGATTAGGATTCAATTTCACCAAATCATTAAAACTGGAAATCAATTCTGCAACCAGAACCCTTAATGATAATCTGGATGTGAATTCTATGGATAACAAATCAATCTTCGGGAATGTATTCAGAGCCGGAAGACCGGTATTGTATAATCACAGAGCACAGCTGAACTATAAACTGCCGTTCCAGTACCTGCCTTATCTGGATTTCATTGATGCTGAAGTAGGATACGGATTTACCTATAACTGGGCAGCAAGATCTACTTCGTTGACTGGATTTATCGATCCTAATACGAACAAGACAGCAAGTTTAGGATCTGTTGGACAGAATACCAATGTTATTCAGGCAACAGCTTCAGCAGACCTTCCGAAGTTCTTTGGTCAGTTTAACTATTTCAAAAATATTAATGCCAAACTTCAGAAACGCAGACAGGAGATGGACTCTCTGAACAATGTGTATACAAAACAATGGGAGAAAAACAGATACAGATATAAGAAATATAAATTTAAAAATAAGCTTACTCCACTTCAAAGTGCAGCATTCTTCCTGACTTCTTTCAAACAGTTAAACGTAAGTTATAACGAAACGAATGGAACGGTACTTCCGGGACTAATATCAGCTCCAAACTGGTATGGATCCGGACAGACATTGGGAGGTCCAACACTAGGATTTCTTTTAGGATCACAGGCAGACATCAGAAGAACCGTAATGGAAAACGGATGGGTGAGTGATTCCAATTATATGACAGATCCATATGTAAGAATGTCTACCAAAGAATTGAGAGCAGACTTACAGGTGATGCCAATGAACGATCTAAGAGTTGATCTTAATGTGTTGCATACCTTTAACAGTAACTTCTCACATACAGGATTTAACTATACCAATGGTGGGGTTCCTGATACGGATTTTACATTTGCCAGCGAAATGATAACATATTCCAATACAACGACACTTCTTAGCACATCATTTAAAGATGGACAGGCTGTTTATCAGGCGATCAGAGAAAATGCAAGAGCTCTTTCCCAACAGCTGGGAGGTCCGGGAGCAGTATTGGATAACAATGGATTTGCTCAGCATTATAGCATTGGAAATGCCTATGTATTAATCCCTGCCTTTAGAGCTGCTATGGAAGGGAAATCTGTGACACCAATGACTAATCCTAAAAAAGCAGGATTCCCATTACCAAACTGGAGAATTACCTATTCCGGATTAAAAAATATCCCGATAATCAGTGGGCAATTCACGAAGTTTGATATCTTACATGCCTATACAGCTACCTATACAGCAACTGGTATTCAAAGCAATGTAGATTATCATGGTAACCCGAACGGATACTACCAGACAGTAGATGATTTAGGGAACGTAATCAAAAATGCTGGAGACAAGATCAATCCATATACATTTGCACAGGTGGGATATGTAGAATCTTTCTCACCACTTATCGGGATAGATGTTACCATGAGAAACAATATGCAGTTTGGGATACAATACAACAAAACAAGAATGATGGTATTGGGACTGGTAAACCAGACGCTTACTGAAGATGCCAATACAGAATATGTGGTAAGACTTGGGTATATTGTCAGAAACTTCAGATTGGGAACAGCCAACATCAGAGGAAGAGGAACAAGAGGAAAAGGCAGTGATCTTAACATCAGAGGAGATATTTCATTAAGAGACAGTAAGACCTCCATTATGAATATCCTCTTGAATGATGCCCAGGTTACAGGAGGACAAAGACTGATGAATATCAAACTTTCTGCAGATTATAATGTTTCCGAGAATCTGAATCTGAGAGTATTCTATGAACAGATGACCTCCAAGTATAAGATCTCTACAGCATTCCCGCTGTCTACGATCAGAGCCGGTATTTCAGCCACATTTACATTTGGCGAATCCGGAGGCGGATTCTAAAAATGATACAAACTTAAAAGTCCTTCAGTTTTGAAGGACTTTTTTTATATCCAATATTTGAAGCTACTATATTTTTGAATACATTTGTACAAAATAAAAATTAAAAAATGAACACACCATCAGAATTAAAGTACACCAAAGATCACGAATGGATCAAGATCGAAGGTAACGTTGCTACAATCGGTATTACAGACTTCGCTCAGGGAGAACTTGGAGACATCGTATATGTAGACATAGATACTGTAGATGATGATCTTAATGGAGGAGATGTTTTCGGAAGTGTAGAAGCGGTAAAGACTGTTTCAGATCTATTCTTACCTATTGCTGGAAAGGTTATTGAGTTCAATTCAGAATTAGAGGCTCAGCCTGAACTGTTAAATACAGATCCTTATGGAGACGGATGGATTATCAAATTGGAAATTGCTGATGGGGCAGATCAGTCTGAGTTACTTTCTGCAGATGATTACAAAGCTATCATTGGATAAGATTTCAAAAATATTTAGTAAGATATTGCCCATTTATTGGGCATTTCTTACTTATATGCTTCTTAAACCCGGAGAAGAGAACCATGAATATTGGTTCATGTTCAGTGGTATTGATAAAATTTTACATCTAAGTATATTCGCAGCCTTAGGTTTCTCTTTTATTGCTGCATTTCCTAAAATAAAATTCTCATATTTTTTTCAGATCATCCTTATCTATGCGTTCCTTACTGAAATTTTACAGGAAGAAATGGGATTGGGGAGATCTATGGAAACATTAGATATCGTAGCAGATACTATCGGATGTCTGTTAGGATACTATATATATAAGCTATTAATCAAGCGATTCTTTTAGTCATACCAACGGCTTTTGTAAAGAACTGTATTTCTTTTTTCCTCTACAGGGAGCATTAAAGCTTCCCCAAACCCTTTCACCTTCAAACCCTCTAACTTTTATAGGAGCTCCATCCTGCTATTCATTTTTACTCCTCGCGCCTTTGCTCTCCCGCCCTTCATGCCCTCATCTCTCTAATCTCTGCTGCGGGGTAATCATTTCTATCAGGGCTAGGGTATGAGACGAATTATGAATGATAAGTTATGAATGATGATCCAGGGTTCGTGTTATGAGGATCAGATTACAAAATACCGGGTTCATTCTATTCAATAGAAGGAACATTATCCCCAACTTATCTAAAGCATGTTTGTTTTAAAACAGCATTAGCTATTATATATATGTATACCTTTCATTACCCATTACAAATACTCTCCACCCCACCCATTCTCCACGCCTCTCCCGCATCCCTCCTCCCTCCAAACAAATGTTTAAAATTTTTCTCACTGCGTTCCAGTTGATTAGGGCTTAATATTACGTAAAGGTAAAATTTATGTTAAATAAAGTTGCGTGGTGTGTAGTAAGTTTCTATCTTTGCCCCACTGAAAAACGAGAGTATAACAGTAGCGCAGAGGAGCTTTTAGCTAAGCATAAAACATTAATATACTTCAGAAGAGACGGGCAAAAAAACTTTAAAATTTTTCACAAAAAGAGTTGCGGGTTTAAAAAGAGTTTGTATCTTTGCAGTCCCAATTACAGGGAGCGCAGGAGTATAGAGATTGAGGTTTTGGAAGAGGATTAAGGTTACTTAAAAAACTTTAAAATTTTCTTCATAAACATTTGGTCAAATCAAAATAAAGTTTTACTTTTGCACTCGCAAATACGGAGCGCCACTGACAGAAGAGAGTGCTTCGTTACAAAGCGAAAGATATAAAGATCATTGACATACAATATAACAACCAAGTAAGGAAAAACTAAAGCGTTAAAAAACTTTGAGTGAGTCAGACAAACATACAATGGAGAGTTTGATCCTGGCTCAGGATGAACGCTAGCGGGAGGCCTAACACATGCAAGCCGAGCGGTATAGATCTTTCGGGATCTAGAGAGCGGCGTACGGGTGCGGAACACGTGTGCAACCTGCCTTTATCTGGGGGATAGCCTTTCGAAAGGGAGATTAATACCCCATAATATATCAGATGGCATCATTTGATATTGAAAACTCCGGTGGATAGAGATGGGCACGCGCAAGATTAGATAGTTGGTGAGGTAACGGCTCACCAAGTCTACGATCTTTAGGGGGCCTGAGAGGGTGATCCCCCACACTGGTACTGAGACACGGACCAGACTCCTACGGGAGGCAGCAGTGAGGAATATTGGACAATGGGTGAGAGCCTGATCCAGCCATCCCGCGTGAAGGACGACGGCCCTATGGGTTGTAAACTTCTTTTGTATAGGGATAAACCTACCCTCGTGAGGGTAGCTGAAGGTACTATACGAATAAGCACCGGCTAACTCCGTGCCAGCAGCCGCGGTAATACGGAGGGTGCAAGCGTTATCCGGATTTATTGGGTTTAAAGGGTCCGTAGGCGGATGTGTAAGTCAGTGGTGAAATCTCACAGCTTAACTGTGAAACTGCCATTGATACTGCATGTCTTGAGTGTTGTTGAAGTAGCTGGAATAAGTAGTGTAGCGGTGAAATGCATAGATATTACTTAGAACACCAATTGCGAAGGCAGGTTACTAAGCAACAACTGACGCTGATGGACGAAAGCGTGGGGAGCGAACAGGATTAGATACCCTGGTAGTCCACGCCGTAAACGATGCTAACTCGTTTTTGGGCTTTCGGGTTCAGAGACTAAGCGAAAGTGATAAGTTAGCCACCTGGGGAGTACGTTCGCAAGAATGAAACTCAAAGGAATTGACGGGGGCCCGCACAAGCGGTGGATTATGTGGTTTAATTCGATGATACGCGAGGAACCTTACCAAGGCTTAAATGGGAAATGACAGGTTTAGAAATAGACTTTTCTTCGGACATTTTTCAAGGTGCTGCATGGTTGTCGTCAGCTCGTGCCGTGAGGTGTTAGGTTAAGTCCTGCAACGAGCGCAACCCCTGTCACTAGTTGCCATCATTAAGTTGGGGACTCTAGTGAGACTGCCTACGCAAGTAGAGAGGAAGGTGGGGATGACGTCAAATCATCACGGCCCTTACGCCTTGGGCCACACACGTAATACAATGGCCGGTACAGAGGGCAGCTACACTGCGAAGTGATGCAAATCTCGAAAGCCGGTCTCAGTTCGGATTGGAGTCTGCAACTCGACTCTATGAAGCTGGAATCGCTAGTAATCGCGCATCAGCCATGGCGCGGTGAATACGTTCCCGGGCCTTGTACACACCGCCCGTCAAGCCATGGAAGTCTGGGGTACCTGAAGTCGGTGACCGTAACAGGAGCTGCCTAGGGTAAAACAGGTAACTAGGGCTAAGTCGTAACAAGGTAGCCGTACCGGAAGGTGCGGCTGGAACATCTCATTTTAGAGCGTCTTTAGGGACGATAAACAAAATTAGTACGCAAGTACAAAGTACTTACTTAAAGTAAAGCTTTAGTTTTTTGTTTGGTTGGTTATATTAACAATACAAAACCCACTAGAAATTAGTAAAGGGAAAGAGATTGAGAAATGCAGAAGAGGAAAAGGGATTACTTATTACTCATGGATCATTACTCATACAAAGTCTCGTAGCTCAGCTGGTTAGAGCGCTACACTGATAATGTAGAGGTCGGCAGTTCGAGCCTGCCCGAGACTACTAATTAAAGCGGCTGGCAAATAGCTTATAGCTGAAGGCAATAAAGCCAACAGCAAGGAGCAAATCGCCAACAGCACCTAGAGGGGGAATTAGCTCAGCTGGCTAGAGCGCCTGCCTTGCACGCAGGAGGTCAAGGGTTCGACTCCCTTATTCTCCACAGTTTTGGAAGACTGATTTAAAAGTTACGGATGGAGCCAAAAACAACATCTGTTCATCAGTTGAACAAGAAGACATTAAGATCATTGACATTAACGGTAAAGACATCACAAAGAGAAAACCGAGCGCATAAAGCGCTTGAGTAACCAATAGGAAAGAAATCGTTAAGGGCGTATGGCGGATGCCTAGGCTTTCAGAGGCGAAGAAGGACGTGGTAAGCTGCGAAAAGCTGCGGGGATTGGCACACACGAATTGATCCGCAGATGTCCGAATGGGGCAACCCGTCTGGTTGAAGACCAGTCATCCCTTAGGGGAAGCAAACCCGGAGAACTGAAACATCTAAGTACCCGGAGGAAAAGAAATCGAAGAGATTCCGTAAGTAGTGGCGAGCGAAAGCGGATTAGCCCAAAAGCTGATATATGTTTAATAGAATGTTCTGGAAAGAACGGCCGTAGAGGGTGATAGCCCCGTATATGAAAGGCATATTTGAGTGATAAATGAGTAGGGCGGGACACGTGAAATCCTGTCTGAATATGGGGGGACCATCCTCCAAGGCTAAATACTCCTGAAAGACCGATAGTGAACAAGTACTGTGAAGGAAAGGTGAAAAGCACTTCGAATAGAAGGGTGAAATAGAACCTGAAACCGTACGCCTACAAGCGGTCGGAGCAGCATTAAGCTGTGACGGCGTGCCTTTTGCATAATGAGCCTACGAGTTAATTTTACTAGCGAGGTTAAGGTATTAAGTACCGGAGCCGGAGCGAAAGCGAGTCTGAATAGGGCGCATAGTTAGTAGGATTAGACGCGAAACCTTGTGATCTACCCATGGGCAGGTTGAAGCTCTGGTAACACAGAGTGGAGGACCGAACCGGTTGACGTTGAAAAGTCTTCGGATGACCTGTGGGTAGGGGTGAAAGGCCAATCAAACTGGGAGATAGCTCGTACTCTCCGAAATGCATTTAGGTGCAGCGTCGTATATAAGTTTATTAGAGGTAGAGCTACTGATTGGATGCGGGGGTTTCATCGCCTACCAATTCCTGACAAACTCCGAATGCTAATAAATGTTCTACGGCAGTGAGGGCATGGGTGCTAAGGTCCATGTCCGAGAGGGAAAGAACCCAGACCAACAGCTAAGGTCCCAAAATATATGTTAAGTTGAAACAACGCGGTTGGACTGCATTGACAGCTAGGATGTTGGCTTGGAAGCAGCCATTCATTTAAAGAGTGCGTAACAGCTCACTAGTCGAGCGGTCCGGCATGGATAATAATCGGGCATAAACATATTACCGAAGCTATGGATTTATATTTTAGATATATCTGGTAGGAGAGCATTCTATTTGCGCCGAAGCAGTATCGTGAGGTATTGTGGAGCGGATAGAAAAGAAAATGTAGGCATAAGTAACGATAAAGCAGGCGAGAAACCTGCTCACCGAAAGACCAAGGCTTCCTCAGCCATGCTAATCAGCTGAGGGTTAGTCGGGACCTAACGCGAACCCGAAAGGGGTAGTGGATGGACAATGGGTTAATATTCCCATACTTGCTCACACTAAAAAGGGGACGGTTGGATGTAGCTGCTAAAGACTGACGGAATAGTCAAGGCCTAGCCTTCGGGCGAAGCTGCTGTAGTGTAATCTGATCCAAGAAAAGCCGAAGTGAAGCAACCCGTACCAAAACCGACACAGGTGGTCGAGGAGAGAATCCTAAGGTGCTCGAGTGAGTCGTGGCTAAGGAACTAGGCAAAATAGTCTCGTAACTTCGGAAGAAGAGACGCCATCAGCAATGGTGGCCGCAGTGAAGAGGCCCAGGCGACTGTTTATCAAAAACACAGGACTCTGCTAAATCGAAAGATGCTGTATAGGGTCTGACACCTGCCCGGTGCTGGAAGGTTAAGGAAGGTGCTTAGGGTTAAACCGAAGGCATTAACTGAAGCCCCAGTAAACGGCGGCCGTAACTATAACGGTCCTAAGGTAGCGAAATTCCTTGTCGGGTAAGTTCCGACCTGCACGAATGGTGTAACGATCTGGGCACTGTCTCAGCCACGAGCTCGGTGAAATTGTAGTATCGGTGAAGATGCCGATTACCCGCAATGGGACGAAAAGACCCTGTGAACCTTTACTATAACTTCGTATTGACTTTGAGTAAGTAATGTGTAGGATAGGTGGGAGGCTTTGAAGCTTGCACGCTAGTGTAGGTGGAGCCAACGTTGAAATACCACCCTTTACTTACTTGGAGCCTAACTTCTTTTAGAAGGACATTGCGTGGTGGGTAGTTTGACTGGGGTGGTCGCCTCCAAAAGAGTAACGGAGGCTTTCAAAGGTACCCTCAGCACGCTTGGTAACCGTGCGTAGAGTGTAATGGCATAAGGGTGCTTGACTGTGAGACCTACAAGTCGATCAGGTGCGAAAGCAGGACATAGTGATCCGGTGGTTCCGTATGGAAGGGCCATCGCTCATAGGATAAAAGGTACTCCGGGGATAACAGGCTAGTCTCCCCCAAGAGCTCACATCGACGGGGAGGTTCGGCACCTCGATGTCGGCTCGTCACATCCTGGGGCTGGAGAAGGTCCCAAGGGTTGGGCTGTTCGCCCATTAAAGTGGCACGCGAGCTGGGTTCAGAACGTCGTGAGACAGTTCGGTCTCTATCTATTGCGGGCGTTAGATGTTTGAGAGGGCTTGATTCTAGTACGAGAGGACCGAATTGAACAAACCTCTGGTGTATCAGTTGTACCGCCAGGTGCACCGCTGAGTAGCTACGTTTGGAAGAGATAAGCACTGAAAGCATATAAGTGCGAAACTCGCCTCAAGATGAGACATCTTTTAAGGGTCGTTGGAGATGACGACGTTGATAGGCTACAGGTGTAAAGACAGTAATGTCATAGCCGAGTAGTACTAATTACCCGTAGATTTATAGTCTATGGTTACTATATAAACCAGGTGCTTTATGTGCATTGAAGGTTTTGTCTTTGTGAAAGTTTTTATCGCTTAAAAACGCAATTGGCAACTAGCAGTTAGCGATTGGCAAAAAGCCAAAAGCAATGAGCAAAAAGCCAGATGCTATATACCTTCTTTAGGGTGGTTTTAGCGGTGGGGCTCACCTGTTCCCATTCCGAACACAGAAGTTAAGCCCACCAGCGCCGATGGTACTGCGAAAGCGGGAGAGTAGGCCGCCGCCAGTTTTTATTTTATTTTTAAAAAATCCTTTATCTTATGATAAAGGATTTTTTTTTGTTGTATAACCCCACCTATCCGGCTAAGCCCAGTTCAACCCAGCCCAGCTTACAGATAAATGATGAGCAATAAGTAATAATATTTATAATCAAAGTTGATCAATTGCAGCCTGAAATCCGGATCTCATAACTTATAATTCATAATTCTCTTCCTTATAGCCCCGATAGTAATGGTTACCCCGCAGCATGTGTGGGAGAGCCATTGGGTTGGAGCTCGGGAGAGTGCTGGCGTGAGGAGTATGAATGGATAGCGGGAGAAGGCTCCTATGAGTCACTTATTACTCCTATATTATCATTTATAAATCTTACCTAAGAATACTTTAAATCTAAGATTAAAATTTTCTATTAAATTTCATCATATGTTGAAAAAAATGTATATTAGAAAAAGCGTAATCCGAAAAGCTACAATAGAGTAGGAACTATCAAAAACTAAATAACTATGAAAAATCTAGTAAAGATTTCAAGAGAGGGTTTAAAATCACTGAAAGGAAGTGGAGGGCCGACGTGTCCGGATGATCCGGCATTTGGAATGTGCTATCCTCCGGGATGGCCTAATGGAATTTGTTTGAGCAAATATCAATGCTGTATGAGGCTTGGAGGGCCTATAGAGTTTTGCGAAGAAGAATATGGCAAGTAATTCTTATAATTTAAAGGTATAAATAAAACACGGCTATTTCAAACAGAAATAGCCGTGTGTTTATTTATAAATGTATTGATCAGACTTGAATTACTCCTAAGTTGAATTTCTCAGTAATAGGAGCGTGATTGGCTGCTTCAATCCCCATAGAAATCCATTTTCTTGTATCTGCAGGGTTGATGATGGCATCTGTCCATAATCTTGCTGCTGCATATGTAGATTCAGTTTGTTTCTGATATTTTTTTGAAATTGTATCAAGAATTTCGTTGTGTTCTTCTTCAGTAATTTCTTTTCCTTGTTTCTTTAATGTAGATTCCTGGATCTGAGCAAGTACTTTTGCTGCCTGTGCTCCTCCCATTACGGCTAGATCTGCCCAAGGCCATGCAACAATTAATCTTGGATCGTAAGCTTTTCCACACATTGCATAGTTTCCGGCTCCATAAGAATTACCTGTAATGATGGTAAATTTAGGAACTACAGAATTGGAAACTGCATTTACCATTTTAGCTCCGTCTTTGATAATTCCGCCATGTTCTGACTTGGAACCTACCATAAACCCGGTAACATCCTGTAAGAAGATTAAAGGTATTTTTCTTTGATTACAGTTAGCAATGAATCGTGTAGCTTTGTCTGCAGAATCTGAGTAGATAACTCCACCAAACTGCATTTCTCCTTTACCACTTTTAACCAGCTTTCTCTGATTGGCAACAATACCTACAGACCACCCATCAACTCTGGCTGTTGCACAGATAATACTTTTACCATAATCTGGTTTGTATTCTTCATATTCAGAGTTATCCACAATACATTTAATAATTTCATAGGTGTCATATTGCTCAGCTCTGGAAACCGGCATAATTCCGAAGATATTTTCAGGGTTTTCTTTTGGTTGAAAACTTTCAATTCTGTCAAAGCCAGCTTTTTCAGTACTTCCGAGAGATTTCATGATATTCTTGATTCTATTCAAAGCATCTTTATCATCCTTAGCCTTATAATCTGTTACTCCTGAAATAGAACAGTGGGTGGTAGCGCCTCCCAAGGTTTCATTATCAATACTTTCACCAATAGCTGCTTTTACAAGATAGCTTCCGGCAAGGAAAATAGAGCCTGTTTTATCTACAATCATGGCTTCATCACTCATAATAGGAAGATAAGCTCCTCCGGCTACACAACTTCCCATTACGGCAGAGATCTGGATGATTCCCATAGAACTCATTTTAGCATTATTTCTGAAAATTCTTCCAAAATGTTCTTTATCCGGGAAGATCTCATCCTGCATTGGAAGATAAACACCAGCAGAGTCTACCAGATAGATGATCGGGAGCTTATTTTCCATGGCAATTTCCTGTGCTCTCAGATTTTTCTTTCCTGTGATTGGAAACCATGCACCCGCTTTTACAGAAGCGTCATTTGCAACGATGATACATTGTCTTCCGGAAACGTAGCCGATAACAACTACAACGCCTCCGCTAGGGCATCCTCCATGCTCCTTATACATTTCATATCCTGCAAATGCTCCTATTTCTATGGAATCTGAATCTTTATCGAGAAGATAATCTACCCTTTCTCTTGCTGTCATTTTTCCTTCATCACGAAGCTTTTGAAGCCTCTTCTCACCTCCTCCTTTTTTGATTTCAGTGAGTAAGCGATTTATTTCAGATAATTTTAATCTGTTTTGATCTTCTCGTTTATTGAATTCGATATCCATAAAATTTTCAATTTTTTACGCTTAAAGATACTATTTTTATGAGGAATACAAATAGGAAGTAAAACAGCTGTTTAATACTTTGGTTTCTAGTAAATTGTGAAATTTTTAACTAAAAAATATTTTTAAATAATTTATATTTTTTCTAACTTTACATCAGAGTAATGGAGGGTGATAACCTCTGAAAATTACTCTGTTCCTAGTTTATTTTTTTAATAGTTTATTATTTGAAGGCCCTGAAAGTTTAACAAATTTTCAGGGTTTTTTAGTAATGCCTGCAGTTGTTAGTAATATTTTCTATATTCTACAATATTCAGGTCGGTAACATGATTTTTATGTTTTTTATATTTTTTAGTGGGAATAAAGCCTAATTTCTCCGGAATTTTTCTGCTGGCTATATTTTCTTCATCTACAGGATATAAAATATACTCAAAAGTAAAATTCTTTTCCAGGAATTCTATGAGGATCGTTATGATTTCAGTTCCTAATCCTTTCCCTTGAGAACTCTTTTTTAGCCATAAGCCAAGTTCAACAGATTCTTCCGTTATATTATGGATACCGCAACATCCTGCAAAATCACCATTAGAGTCCAGAGCAACCATTACAAGATCTGTGTTTTGTGATAAAGATCTTTTTGATTCATTAACAAAGGTTACTATATCCTGTCTATTCCCTTGCGGGTCAAAAGGCATGTACCTAGTCACCTCATTTGTAAAATGCTCCAAAATATCATCTATGTGTAAGTCTTCGACAGGCCTTAAGGTCAGATGTTTTGTTTTGATTTCAATGCTCGGACTTAATATCATAATTGGTTGATTGATCTTTTTATTAAATTAATAGAAAACGTTCTGAATTAAGAGTAAAGCTATTAAAAACTTTATTTATTATCTTTTTATTAATGTAAATTTATATTTTTTTGCAAGATTTATAAAAGCGTATTTGTAAATTTGCACGTTAAAATTCAAAGGAGATAGGTTATGCATAAATTGGCGCTTTTCAGGTTGCATTTAATAGTGTTTTTGTGGGGTTTCACTGCAATTTTGGGAAAATTAATTCATGCCAATGCTCAGATCCTTGTGTTTTACAGGATGTTGTTTGCCTCTGTTTTTCTCTTTGTATTCATCAGAGTCTTTAAGAAGGAAAGTATAAAGGTTTCGAAAAAAATATTTTTTCAGCTGGCAGCAATAGGTTTTGCAATGGCACTCCATTGGTATTGCTTTTTTTATTCCATTAAAGTTTCCAATGTTTCTATTGCACTAAGTTGTCTTTCTTTATCTACACTTTTTGCCTCGATTCTGGAACCTATTATTTTTAAAAGAAAAATTGATATATCTGAAGTCATTATGGGAACGGTCATTGTTGCCTGTATACTACTAATTTTTAAAACAGAGTTTCATTTTAAAGAAGGAATTATTTATGGAATCCTTTGCGCTGTATTTGGGACTGTTTTTTCTGTTTTTAACGGTAAAATATTTGGCAAAACGAGTTCAGGAAATATTATTTTTTATGAAATTTTCTGTGGTTGGTTTATTTTAATGATATTTTATTTGCTTTCAGGGCAAATTTTTCAAATGAATGAAATAAACTACCGCGATTTGGCGTTAATATGCTTGTTAGCCAGTGTTTTTACCGCTTTTCCCATGTTAGAATCGGTAAAATTAATGAAGTATATATCACCTTTTACTTTAATTTTAACAGTTAATTTAGAACCTGTTTACGGAATTATACTAGCTTTTTTTATCTTTGGGGAATCAGAACATATGAGCCCTATATTTTATATTGCTTCAGGAGTTATGATACTGGCTATCATTGTAAATGGATTAATTAAAGCCAGAAAAACTAAAAACTTAAACTAAGCATCAAATTTATATGATGAAAAAATATCTTTTACTTGCATTTTCACTGCTGTTTGGGCTGTCTCAATCTCAGATTATCAGGAAATATTCCAATGAATTCTTAAATATCGGAGCCGGAGCAAGAGGTCTTGCAATGGGTGGGGCAGTAATCACCAATCAGGATGATGTATATTCTCCTATGTGGAACCCTGCAGGTTTGATGTCAGTTGAAAGAGATTGGCAGGGTGCAGCCATGCACGCAGAATACTTTGAGTCTATCGCAAAATACGACTATCTGGCGTATGCGAAAGTACTTGAAGAAGGTGTTTTTGGTGTTTCAGTGGTAAGACTTGGGGTAGACAATATTCTGAATACTACCCAGATGATTGACTCTGAAGGGAACATTGATTATGATAAGATCACTAAATTCTCTCAATCCGATTACGCGGCTATTCTTTCTTATGCATTCAGACCGGGAGGAAATCCTAAACTGGATGTTGGGGTGAATGCTAAAATTGTCTACAGAAATGTGGGTAAATTTGCTAGCGGTTATGGTTTTGGGTTTGATGTTGGTGCTATCTATAAAGCAGATAATGGATGGAAGTTTGGTGGTATGGTAAGAGATATCACTACTACCGTAAACTTCTGGAGTATCAATCAGAAAGAACTTTCAACTGTTGTAAATGGGGAAGAATTCAACCCGGCACCTAAAGATAAACTGGAACTTACAATGCCTAAGCTGAATGTAGGCGCCAGCAAATTATTTGAAATCAATAGCAGCGTGTATGTATTACCAGAAGCAGGTATTAACGTAGATTTTGCTAAAACCGCTTCATTAATTTCCACAGATTTTGCAAGTATCAGTCCATATGCCGGAGCTGAGTTAGGCTATCAGAAAATGATTTTTGTTAGATTAGGGATCAATAGATTCCAGTCTATTACAGATATAGAAGATCTTAAGAGAAAAGTTTCTTTCCAGCCAAGTGCAGGTCTCGGGATAAGATACAGAGGGCTTACATTGGATTATGCGATTACAAATTCAGGAATTGGAGGATCTAATTTCTATTCTAACTTCTTCTCATTGAAATTGGATATGGGAGCATTCAGAAACGATTAAAATAATAAAAATGAAAAAGGTATCAATGCTGATGTTGGCAGTATGCTCAACAATAGCTTTTGCACAGAAAGTTTCAGACTACAAATATGTTGCAGTTCCTGAAAAATTTGAAACATTTAAGGAAGATTATGGGTTGAAAGACTTTTTCACTAAAGCTTTGAAAGGAAAAAAATATATTATACTTCCGGTAATTAAAGATAACTGGCCTTCAGAAGCTAAAAATAATTTCTGTAATGTAATTAATGCTGATGTAATTAATGATAAAAATTTATTCAAGAATAAAGTAATAGTACAGTTTAAAGATTGTAATAATAATATGATTCTGGAGTCCAAAGGAGGTTCAAAAATCAAAGAATTTGACGAAGGATTACAGGATGCACTGAAAGAAGCTTTAATAAAAATGCCGGTTTCTAACTCTGCTGCATTATTACCAGCATCCACTAATGGTCAGAATACATCTTCTGAGTCTGCTGTATCTGTTGTATCTACTACGGCTCCGGAAGCGAATAACTACTCAAATGGAAAACTGGATCTTCAGAAAATACAGATTGATCCTAATCAATTTATTTTAGCAAGGTCTGGCAGCTCAGTACCATTTGCAGCTTTCAAAACAACTTCTAAGAACTCAGTTTTCATTGTAAAGCTGGCTGATGGAAATACTACCATAGGATATTTTGAAAACGGAAGCATTGTGATAGATATCCCACAGGCTGACGGAAGATATTCCAAAGAAGTTTTTGTGGCAAAATAATCTGAAAATAACAAAATAATAAACATAAAAGGCTCTTAAAAAAGAGCCTTTTTATAATATATATGCTGATGTGTTTTTCATTTTTTTGAAAAGTTTAAAAGGTGTTTGTAACTGGATTTTCTACAAGAAACATATACTATACAGAAACAAAAAATAGTCATCATCCGTATTGGTAAATGAAAATGCAAAAAGATTTATAAAATGAGAAAAATTTTCATAGTATTACCGTTATTAGTTGATAATACTAATTTATGAAAAAAATATAAATAATGCTATTATTTAGTAAAATATTTATTTATTTGTATTTTTTGTTGATAAATTATCTTGTGTTTAAGGGAATGTTGATTCTTGTTACTGATTAATGAAATAAAAAACAGATATAAAATTTTATAAAAAAAGAAGTATTTATTAGTGAAAAAGAACCGTTGAACTACGTCAGATCATCAATTGGCGTTGAAAAACTCCCAAATCACTTTACCCTTACTTTTCCCTAAAATTTCTTCCAGGGTTTCCATATCGGCTTCTTTGATACGTTTTACAGACTTTAGTTTAGACAGAAGCAGCTCAATAGTTTTTTCTCCAACACCGGGAATTTCTTCCAGTTCAGATTTAATAGTTGAATTTTTCCTTCTGGTTCTGTGATGCTTTACACCAAATCTGTGAGCCTCATCACGTACACGCTGCAGAATTTTTAAAGTCTCGGATTTTTTATCCAGATATAAAGGAATAGGGTCTTCAGGAAAGAAAATCTCTTCCAGTCTTTTGGCAATACCTACAATGGTAATTTTTCCGTAAAGTCCCAGTAATCTCAGGCTCTTTACAGCAGAAGACAGCTGTCCCTTTCCTCCGTCTATCAGAATCAGCTGGGGAAGATCTTCACCTTCATCAAGCATCCTTTTGTAACGGCGGTAGATTACTTCTTCCATAGTTGCAAAATCGTTAGGTCCTTCCACAGTTTTAGGATGGAAGATTCTGTAATCTGCCTTACTTGGTCTGCCGTCTTTGAAAACAACACATGCTGAGACAGGATTGGTTCCCTGAATATTTGAGTTATCAAAGCCTTCAATATGTCTGGGCTCAACCGGCATTCTGAGAAGTTTCTGCATTTCAGCCATGATTCTGTTAGTATGCCTTTCAGGATCTACAATCTGAACCTGTTTTAGTTTTTCCAAACGATATTCTTTAGCGTTCTTTTCAGAAAGCTCTACGATTCTTTTTTTATCTCCAACCTTAGGAACAATCAGTTTTACATTAGGAATTTCTACAGACAAATGAAATGGCAGCAGAACTTCTTTGGAATCAGAAGAAAACTTTTGACGGATCTCAATCAATGCTTCTTCCATAATGTCTTCATCTGTTTCTTCAAGAATCTTTTTGATCTCAGTAGTAAAACTCTGGATGATATTTCCATTTCTGATTTTAAAGAAATTGACATAGGCTGCGGTTTCATCACTGGTCATTCCAAAAACATCCACATCATCAATATTAGGATTAACGACAGTGTTTTTAGCTTGATAATCCTCAAGAATATCAAGTCTTTCCTTAATGATCTGAGCTTGCTCAAACTGAAGATTAGAGGCCAGTTTCATCATCTGATTAACCAGATAATCCTTTGCTTTGCGGAAATCTCCTTTGATTATTCCACGGATGGCATCTATCTTTTCATCATATTCTGCCTTGCTTTCAAGATCTTCACACGGTCCTTCACAGTTTTTGATATGATATTCCAGGCAGACTTTATATTTTCCTTCCGCAATCTTTGCCGGAGAAAGATTCAGATTGCAGGTTCTGAGTTTGTAAATATGCTTGATCGTATCCAGTAAAATCTTTGCAGGACGTACTTTTGCATAAGGACCATAATACTCGGATCCATCTTTAACTACATTTCTTGTGAGAAAAATTCTTGGGAAATCTTCATTTTTGATGCAGATCCACGGATAGGTCTTGTCATCTTTCAGCATGACATTATAAAACGGCTGATGTTCCTTGATCAGATTATTCTCCAATAAAAGTGCATCGTACTCACTGTTTACAATTGTTGTTTCCAATCGCTGGATTTTACCGACCATTATTTTGATCCTGTATCCGGAAAGGTTTTTGTTGAAATAAGAGAGCACCCTCTTTTTAAGATTTTTAGCTTTCCCAACATACAAAAGCTGTTCGTTTTTATCATAATAACGATAAACGCCGGGTTCGGATGGTAAGGTTTTGAGCTGTAGTTCTAAAGAAGGATTCATATAACAAAATTAAGGAAACTTTCCCTATTTAAAAAAGAAAAACCTGCAGATGAGTCTGCAGGTTTTATTTTATTGATGGAAGTGTTTTATCCGTTTGTCATGGCTGTATATTCATTCACAAGAAAACTGAAGTAATCCCATTCTACAGAGTTTTTAGGATATTGCTTCATAAACTGAGCATTGTCTCCAAATAGAAAATCATAATTGTCTTCAAAATCATCTTTATGCAGCCACATCACTTTGTCGCCTTTTTTTACATAATAAGATTTGATAACCCCGCCTCCAAGCTGTGGAGACCCCATTACAGAAAAACCTGTTGTTTCTTTAGCCCTAGGATCATGGTATACTGAAATAATATCATCAAAACCTGGATTGATAACCTGCATCAGAAATTCCTTATCATCTTTTTTGTTCTTTAAAGAAACTGTCTGGTTTACAAAATAAATCCTATCATTATTGGTGTTTTTCGTCAGCTTCTTAGTTCCGAAGTTTCTGATATTTCCCATGTATTTTGCCACCTTTGCAATCTTTTCTGCATTGCTTGGATACACATACATCTCATTGATCTGATCAGCAGTAAAAGTAGCGTTCTTTTTTGTGATACTGTCTTTGATAGCGACTTCGTAGATCTGTCCTTTTTTGGTTTCAATCTTATTACAGAAACCTTTGTAGGTAGTTCCGTCTTTTAAGATGATGGTAGATGTTTTCTTAGGAGATGGAGTATTAAAACCTTCATTAAAAAGGTAAGTTTCCATTTTTTTGATGTCCTCTTTAGAATATTTTACTTTCTGGGCGAAAGCAGTTGTACTTGCTACACATAAAGCAAGGAGTAGAGTTTTCAGTCTCATGTATTATTGTTTTTAATTTTCGGGGCTAAAATAGTAAATTAATTCCCTTGTTTATATAAAAATATAGAAGATTAAAATTTAGCTTTTCCAATTATTGTTAAATGCGTAATTTTAAGAAAATTTTTTAGAAATGATATACGGAGTAGATGTTTTTACTTTCCATGATGTTCTGGAAATCTGTAAAAAGCCAAATAAAGCCAAGCTTAATAAAGCCGCAAAAGAACAAATTTTAAAATCTCAGAAAAACGTACAGAAAATAGTAGAGTCTGACAGATGTGTATATGGAATCAATACCGGGTTCGGACCCTTATGTGATACTAAAATATCAGCAGACGAAACAGCTCAGTTACAATATAATCTGATCATTTCTCATGCAGTAGGAGTAGGAAAACCAATTGATAAAGAACTTTCCAAGATTATGATGATTGCTAAAGTTCATGCCCTTTCAAAAGGATTTTCCGGAGTTTCTCTTGAAGTTATCGAAAGGATGATTCTGATGCTTGAAAAAGATATTATTCCCGTGGTTCCTGAACAAGGATCTGTAGGAGCTTCGGGAGACCTGGCTCCTTTGGCACATCTGGTGTTGCCTTTACTTGGTTTAGGACAGGTTTGGGAAGGAAATCAGGTTTCTGAGACCATGGAAGTTCTGCAGAAACATGACCTTGAAGCATTGGTTTTAGGACCAAAAGAAGGTCTGGGACTGATTAACGGAACTCAGTTTATCCTTGCTCATGCGATAAAAGGACTTGAAAAGTTTGAATACTTATTAGATCTTGCGGATATGACTGCTGCAATGAGTATTGAAGCATACAGAGGTTCTGCGAGCCCATTCAAAAAAGAGCTTCATGAGATCAGACCTTTTGAAGGCAGTAAAAAAGTAGCGGCAAGAATGCTTAAATTTTTAAAAGGATCAGAAAATATGAAAGCTCACGAAGATTGTGAGAGAGTTCAGGATCCTTATTCTATGAGATGTGTACCACAGGTTCACGGAGCCAGCAGAAATGCTTTTGAGCACCTTAAAGGAATGGCAGAAACAGAATTGAACTCTGTAACAGACAATCCAATTGTATTAAGTGCTGAAGAATCTATTTCGGGTGGTAACTTCCACGGACAGTTGATGGCTCTGCCTTTAGACTATGCTACACTGGCTGCAGCAGAATTAGGAAATATTTCCGATAGAAGAAGTTATTTATTATTAGAAGGGAAGTACGGATTACCAAGATTATTGACGGAAAGCTCAGGATTAAATTCTGGATTTATGATTCCTCAGTACACTTCAGCTGCTTTGGTTACGGAAAATAAAACATTATGTTTCCCGGCATCGGCCGATTCTATTCCTACAAGTTTAGGTCAGGAAGACCATGTTTCTATGGGAAGTATCTCAGGAAGAAAGTTCAATCAGGTTCTTGGAAACCTTGTAAATATTCTGTCAGTAGAGCTGATGTTTGCTGCTCAGGGACTTGAGTTCAGAAGACCGGCAAAATGCTCTAAAGTGATTGAAGAAAACTTCGCCATTCTTCGTTCTAAAGTTACTAAGCTTGAAGATGACAGATTAATTGGAAAAGATATGCTAGCAATTGCAGAGTTGATTAACGAAAGAAAATTTGTTGTCAACTAATCTAAAATAAAATAAAAGCTTCCGAAAGGGAGCTTTTTGTTTTCACAAATGTTTTAATTATTAAATTTTTGAATCTTTAATAAAATTAAATGTACATAATCAGAACAGATTCCAGCAACACAGATTTTCAAAATCTTGTAAAATCCCTCGATGCCACTTTAGCCGAGCATAATGGAGAGGATGATGATTTCTTTGCTCAGTTCAATACAATTGATACCATCAAAAACTGTGTAGTAGCTTACATAGATGATATTCCTGCAGCCTGTGGAGCATTTAAACCCTTTTCAGAAGATACTGTAGAAATAAAAAGAATGTTTACCAATCCGGAATTCAGAAAACAAGGACTAGGTTCAGCCATTGTAAAAGAATTGGAAAATTGGGCAGCAGAATTGAATTTTAAAAAAGCGGTTTTGGAAACTTCTCAGGATCTGAAAAGTGCCATCTCAGTCTATGAAAAAAGTGGTTTTTACAGAATACCCAATTATGGGCAATACGTTGGAATAGAGCAAAGTGTCTGCTACGAGAAAGTATTGTAATTTAATATTCATGTAATGGTAAATTCATTTTTTTTCAATTTTTAATTCCCGTTAAAGTGTTATATTGTGGCTCCAACCAAAATTATAACATATGAAAAAAACTGTATTCCTAATGGCAATATTTTTTGCCTTAAACTCGTGTTCCAGAGAAGAACTTCAGAATGAAAATGTAAAAACAGAAATGGCTCAGAAAGATCCGCTGACTGCAAAGCAGATCAATGAAAGGATCAATCAGGCCATTAAAGCGGATGGTACTTTCAATTGGAAGAATGAATCTGATCATTTTGTATGGAGTGCTATTTTCCGTGGAAACAAAATGGTATCCATCGGTTTTGGAGCTTCTAAGGATGACTTTGACAGAAGCAAATCTGCAAAGAGCAGTGATATGGAAAAGGAAGTCCTTTCTGTGATCAAAAAATATGAAGGAAAAGATGAAAGAAATTTCCTTCTTCTTTCAGATCAATATCTTAATCAGATGGATGTTGTGATTGAAAATGAAGAAACTGTTACTGCCCTTAGACAAATGAAAACAATCCGATATGTAGAGCCGGCAGACTATCATTATTTTGAGTTTGAGGCTCAGTATAATGCTGCTGCAAAATCCTCTGGAAGTGGTTCATCAGGATGTGGTTTTTCATCATCAACATTAAGTACAGCAGATTATACATCTACCACACCAAGTGCAAAAATTCCATGGGCTTTCACCAAGCACAGCATCCCTGAAGCATGGAGTTACAGTACAGGAGCAGGCGTTACAATCGGGCTTATTGATACCGGAGTTTCTCCAGAACAGACTTTGTTAGGAGGAAGTTTTAACAATGGTGCTTCATCAGGAAGAACGATCAGTAAATTCGGATTGTATAACTCAGACGGATCGGGAGATCAGTGCGGGCACGGAACAAAAATGGCTTCTGTGATGACAGCTCCGAGAAATAATGCAGGATTGCCTGTAGGAGTAGCCTACAATGCCAATCTGATTGCATACAGAGCTGCAGAAAATGTTGTCCTGGAAACTTCCAGTGAGCAGACTGCTGTAAAGACTGCTTTTACAGAATTAGGTAACAATACCAGTGTAAAAATCATCTCTATGTCAATGGGACATATATTCTCCGTTGGAAAAATTGAAGATGGTGTTAAATATGCTTATTCTAAAGGAAAACTGATTTTCTGTGCCGGAGGAACTTCTACCAGCTTTACCAGCTTCGTTGGAGTAATTTTCCCTGCATCAATGTCGGAAACTCAGGCGATCACAGGAGTAAAAGAAAATACATCCAATCAGAAATGTGATGTTTGCCACTCAGGGAGCCAGATCGACTTTACCTTCCAGATGGAAAGAGCTTCAGGAAATACCGTTCCGGTTTTGAGTTATTACAACGGTCAGGCAGATTATGTGGGTGGTTCTTCAGTAGCTACAGCAGCTACAGCAGGAATTGCAGCCCTGGTTTGGGCTAAAAATCCATCATGGACGAGAGAGCAGGTACTTAACAAAATGAGACAGTCTGCAACTTACTATCCAAATGTTAATTCAAGCTATGGCTACGGAAACATCAATGTTCTGAAAGCTGTACAATAAATAACCATTCCATAAAAAGAAAAGGAAATATCTCAGCTGAGGTATTTCCTTTTTTATTTTTAGAGTAGGCTATCCGATCCTTACACTCGTCATGCTCAAAGATCCTCCGATAAGTTCATCATTGAATAAAGTAAGTTCTTCAGACTGATCTTTCAAGCCTAAAGTATACAATAAAGGAAGATAATGATCAGGTGTAGGCACAGCATACTGTAAGAAAGTTCCCTGTTTCTGATAATCAATAATATTCTGAAAATTACCGTCAAGAAGCCAGTTGTTGGTTTTCTCCCGGGCTTCTACTGCCCAGTCCCAGCCAGCTCCCACTGTATTGATATTTTTCCAGTCGATGAGACGAAGATTATGAACAATATTTCCACTTCCGATGATCAGAATTCCTTTTTCACGCAGCTTATTGAGTCTCTTGGCAAGATCATAATGATACTGCGGTGGTTTTGTATGGTCTATACTCAGCTGAATCACAGGAATATCTGCATCAGGATACATATGTTTGATCACTGACCATGCACCATGATCCAGTCCCCAGCTGTGGTCTTCTTCCACATCTACCGGAAGAAGTAGTTCTGCAGTTTCCTTTGCCAGTTCCGGACTTCCGGGAGCAGGATACTGCACATCAAAAAGTGCTTTCGGGAAACCATAAAAATCATGAATGGTTTTTGGCATATCCATAGCTGTTACAAAAGTTCCAGCTGTATACCAGTGAGCAGAAATACAAAGAATTGCATTAGGTTTAGGAATCTCAGAGGCTGCTTTTCGGAAACCCTGTACAAATTGGTTCTCTTCAATGGCATTCATCGGTGAACCATGTCCAAGAAATAAAACAGGCATTCTCTGTGTGCTTTTGAAACCGTCGCTTATGTTTTGAAGATCGTTGAGGTTCATAAATATTGAAGATTATAAAAAAATAAAAGGTTCAAGGCTTTTAGAAAATCCCTGAACCTTTTGTAATATATGTTATTTACTATGCTTGTTTTACAAACTGTAATTCACCAGCTACTTTCACATCATCACTTACCATTACACCTCCTGCTTCAAGAGCTGCATTCCAGTTTAATCCGAAATCTTTTCTGCTGATTTTTCCTTCAAAAGAGAAACCTGCTTTTGTATTTCCCCATGGGTCTACATTGATTCCTCCGAAATCTACATCAAGCGTTACAGGTTTTGTAATTCCGTTGATGGTAAGGTTTCCAACGATAGCGTTATTTAATGCCTGAGATTCAAAAGTGATCGTAGGATGTACTTCAGCATTGAAGAACTCTGCAGACTTTAAGTGATTATCTCTGTCTGTATTGTTTGTGAATACAGAATCAGTCTGAATCGTAGCTGTAGTTTTAGCATTTGCAAAGAATTCGTCTTCAGATTCAATTTCAGCTGTGAAAGTTCTGAAGCTTCCTTTTACGTTAGAGATCATCATGTGTTTTACTTTGAAAGTAATTTCACTATGCGTAGGGTCTAAAATCCATTTTGTTGCCATTGTATTTTGTATTTTTTGTTTGTTATTAATGATGCAAATTTAGGATAGAGAACATATACAAGTCATTGATATAGGATAAGAAATACACTTTACATTTAAAATATCAAATTTTATAGATGTCAATCGTCAATTTAGCTTCGCAAGTGAATGATGAGCGTATATAACTTTCCAAAATTTAAAAATTGACAAGCGGAGCGTATTGACAATTCACAATTGACTTTAAAAAATTCTACTATTAAGTTAAGAAATAATTCCTTTGAATACATGAATTCCATTTTATGAATGTTTTAATTTAACATTTCTTAACGAATGATTTTTATTTCTTATTTTTGGTGGATTCAATTTTATACAATGAAATTACATAAATTTTCTTTATTGATGCTGGTTTTAGGCAGTTCAGCATTTGCCCAGACCCAGAAGTTTACTATGGCGGAGGCTGTAAATGGAATGAGAACCAACCTTGCTGTGAAAAATATTTCCCAGTTTTCATGGGCTGCGGACGGAAAATCTTACATCCAGGCAGTAAAAGGCGGTTATTTGATTACAGATTTGAAAACCAACAAGCAGGATACTCTGATCTCATTGAACCAGCTAAACCGAAACCTATCTAGTGATAAGCTGAAAGCTGTTCCATCAATCAAATTTACAGGGACCTCTAATGGGTATTTTACTACAGGCGGTAAAATGTCGTGGATTGAAAAATCAGGAAACGACTGGAAAGTAAAAAATACGGCTGCCATTGATCAGGATGCTTCGAACGTGAAAATGTTTGGTGACGGTCAGACTTTTGCCTTCACAGTAAGGAATAATTTATTTGTAAACAGAAACGGGAAAACTATTGCTGTAACCAACGAAACGAATGAAAATATCATCAGCGGACAGGCTGTTCACAGAAATGAATTCGGGATAGACACAGGAATTTTTCCTGCACCTAACTCTGAGAGTGTAGCTTTCTATAAAATGGATCAGAGCATGGTAGCTGATTATCCGATCATTGACTGGTCTGTAACGCCTGCTGTAAACCACAATATCAAATATCCAATGGCTGGGCAGACTTCTCACCAGGTGACATTAGGGGTTTTCAATATTAAAACTCAATCTACTACTTTCTTAAAAGTTGAAGGTGAAAAAGACCAATATCTGACGGCCGTTACATGGAGTCCGGATTCAAAATACATCTTTGTAGGTGTTTTGAACAGAGGTCAGAATCATATGAAAATGAACCAATACGATGCTGCTACCGGGGAACTGGTAAAAACATTATTTGAAGAAACAGACAGCAAATATGTAGAGCCGCAGCATCCACTTACTTTTTTCCCGAATTCCAATACAGATTTTATCTGGCAGAGTCAGAGAACAGGATACAATCACTTGTTCCATTATAGTTTAGAAAAAGGACTGGTTGCACAAATCACAAAGGGTGACTGGCTGGTAACTGATATCTTAGGATTCAATGAAAAGAAAAAGGAAATTTATTTCACGTCTACAAAAGAAACTCCTTTAGAAAGACATTTATATAGAATCAACTGGACGAACTTCAAGATGCAAAGGCTGGACAATGCAGAAGGTATGCACATCGGAACATTAAGCAGCGATGGAAATTACCTGTATGATGCTTACAGCAATGCCAATTCACCGAGAGTTGCCAATATTATCAATACTTCCAATTTAAAATCTACGAATATCCTCACTTCTGAAAATCCATTAAAGAATTATGAGAGACCAGAAATTAAAAATGTAGAACTAAAGGCTGATGACGGAACTCCTTTGTATGGAAAAATTATTCTTCCAACAAACTTTGATCCGAATAAAAAATATCCTGCTATTGTTTATTTGTATAACGGACCGCACTTACAGCTGATCACAAATACTTTCCCAGCTTCCGGAAACCTTTGGTATGAATATATGGCTCAGAACGGGTACATCATCTTCACAATGGACGGAAGAGGTTCTTCTAACCGTGGAATGAAATTCGAGCAGGCTGTATTCAGAAATCTGGGAACTACAGAAATGAATGACCAAATGAAAGGGGTAGAGTACTTAAAATCTCTTCCTTATGTAAACGGAGAAAAAATGGGAATCCATGGATGGAGCTTCGGAGGATTTATGACAACAAGTTTTATGCTTCGTAAGCCGGATGTATTTAAAGTAGGAGTAGCAGGAGGACCGGTAATCGACTGGAGCATGTATGAGATCATGTACGGAGAAAGGTATATGGACACTCCACAGGAAAATCCACAGGGATATGCAGCGGCCAATCTTTTGGATAAAGTTCAGAATCTGAAAGGAAAATTACTGATGATTCACGGGGCACAGGATGATGTAGTAGTATGGCAGCATTCTATAAAGTTCATTAAGTCGGCGGTTGATAATGGAGTTCAATTGGATTACTTTACGTATCCGGGACATCCCCATAATGTGATCGGAAAAGACAGAGTTCATTTGATGCAGAAAATCACAGATTATTTTGATTTGTATCTGAAGAAATAATAATACAATCCAGTCTAGTTTTAGGCTGGATTTTTTTGATATTATTTTAATATTGCTGCATATGCTCAATTGAGACTGCTTAGCCTTGCTCGCAATGACTATGTCGCGTTATTAGTGACAAGTTAGTGTTATTCGTGTTTTAAAAAACAACTTTTCGATCTTAACAAACATCAATGTTTTTGATTTTTCATAGTGGTAATTTTGTAACACTAAAATCAACAATATGGAATTAGGAATAGGAATGTTCGGTGATCTGGCATTTGACCAGTCAACCGGGAAGTATAGAGATGCAGGAATTAAGATCCGTGAGATACTGGATCAGGTAAAATTGATGGATGAGGTGGGAATTGATGTGTTTGCAATGGGAGAGCACCACCGTCCGGATTATGCTGTTTCCTCTCCGGAAATAGTATTGGCAGCGGCAGCAAGCATAACAAAAAATATAAAATTAGCCAGTGGAGTTACTGTTTTGAGTTCTTCGGAGCCGGTAAAAGTATATGAAGACTTTTCAACATTGGATTTGATTTCAGACGGAAGAGCTGAAATATTTGTAGGACGAGGAAGTTTCATCGAGTCATTTCCGTTGTATGGATATTCTTTAGATGACTATGAACAGTTATTTGACGAAAAATTAGAATTATTACTGAAAATCAATTCTGAGGAAAACGTAAGCTGGTCCGGAAAACTTCGTGCCCCAATGCAGAACCAAACTGTGTATCCAAGAGCAAAAAATGATGGAAAACTTTCAATCTGGAGAGCCGTGGGAGGAACTCCTCAGTCTGTTTTGAGTGCAGCTCAGCTTGGAATGCCTTTAGTGGTAGCCATCATTGGAGGAATGCCTGTCCAGTTTAGAAATCTGATCGAATTCTATAAACAGGAGTACCAAAAAGCAGGACATGATGTTTCCAAAATGCAGATTGCCGTTCATTCACATACTTTTGTGAGTGACGATCAAAATGCAGTTGATGGTTATTTTCATAATTATAAATCCCAGATGGACAGGATAGGAGTTTCCAGAGGATGGGCTCCTTACACCAAAATGCAGTACGACGGAGGAAGAAGCAAAGACGGCGCATTATTTATCGGCAACCCGGCAGAAGTAGCAGACAAAATTGCTTATATGAAGGAGATCTTCGGAATTACACGATTTATAGGCCATATGGACGTAGGAGATCCTGCTCATGAGGTGATGATGAAGTCTATCGAGTTATTTGGAAAAGCAGTAAAACCTGTTGTAAAAGGACTATAACAGAGAAGTTTATGAGGTGCAAAAGCCACAAAGGTCTGTTCTTTGTGGCTTTTGTCTTTTAGATTGAGTTAAATAATCTCAATAAGACTTCCTCTCTCCTCGTCTTTGATAATATTCAGAGCCATAGGAATTTTCTCTTTCAGCTCTTCAACATGAGAAATAATCCCTACAATCCTGTTTTCTTTCATCAGATTGGTGAGTGTTTCAAATACGATGTTTACAGATTCTGTATCCTGAGTTCCAAAGCCCTCATCAATAAAGAAAAAGTTCTTATCTGCCTGTGCATTGGTCTGAACACTTTCTGCCAGTGCCAGCGCCAGACTTAAAGATACCTGAAATGCCTGTCCTCCCGAAAGGGTTTTTACGCTTCTGCTCTTTCCTTCGTTGAGGTAATCAATGATTTCAAAATCATTATTTTCATTAAGCTGAAGACTCAGCTGATTTCTGGTCATCCGATGAAAACGAACATTAGCATGATCACAAAGCTGTCTCAGATAAATAGATGAAACATATTGAACAAAACCTGCTCCTTTAAACAGGTTCATCATGAGTTTTAAATTTTCTGAACGTTTTTGAAGTTTTGCAAGTTCTTTTAAAAGAGTTTCTTTTTTCACAAACTCTTTTTCCAGGCGGTCTATTTCTGCGGTTTTAGTCACTACAGAATCACTGATTTTTTTCTGTTCGCTTTGCGCTTCAAGAAATTGCTGCTCAGCCAGAAAAAACTGTTCGTTATTGAAGGAAAGTCCCTTCAGTTTTAATTCCAGTTCTCCGATGAATTTGTTTAAAGCTTCAAATTCGACTTTGAAATTCTGAACTTTGGCTCTCACAAGTTGAATGTCAATTTCCTGAAGTAAAATATTTTCAACCGCTTTGAATTCCGTGAAATTTTGATCCGCTAAAGCTTTGACAATAGCCTCCTCATTTGCGGAAATTTCTTTCTCAAGTTCGGTGATTTGTTTTTCAGATTGGCTGACAATGGCTTTTTGCTCTGCAAGTTTCGGCGAGAGAATTTTTTCCTGCTGTAATGCCTTTTGGTAATTTTCTTCGGTTTCCTTGTTAGACTGTACCAGCTTTTGATAAGCTTCTTCAATCTCAGCTTTTTCTTTTTGAGCATACACATTCCAGTCAAGAATTTTAAGCCCGGTACGGCTGATATTGATCTGTTCCTGTTTTGAAACTTCTTCCATCCGGAAAGCTTCCAGCGCACCCTTGTACTTTTCCAGAAGTTTGGTTTCTTTTTCCAGCATTTCCCTTTCCTGGGCTATATTTCGCTCAGTTTCCTCAATCTTTTTTTCTAAAGTAAATGAGTCTGAGCGTTTTTTCTCAAACTCCTTTTCCTGATCAGGAGAGAATGGTTTCCATGCAAAATTCAGGATATGTTTTTCAATATTTTCCTGAATCTGCTGAACTGTTTTTTGTTCCGAAAGAAGCTGTTCCTCGAAGATTTTTTTTCGGTCCAGGATTTTGTCAATTTCGGCTTCCTGCTTTTGAAGACCCGCTGCTTCCTGTTCTACGGATGTTATTTTCTCCTGAATGTCCTGCAGTTCAGCATTTACATCATGAAACTCCACAATATGCGGATGTTCTTTAGAACCACAAAGAGGGCAGTTCTCACCGTCATGAAGCTCACTGGCAAAACGGGAAAGTTCTTTTTGTATTTTGAGATGATCCAGTTTTTGGGAAAGTTCCTTTTTCTTGGTTTCTAAGATTTCTTTTCTGATTCTGAAGTCTTCCTTATAATTTTCATTGTAAGCAAAAGGTTTTAATTCTTCTGCAATTTCTCCGATATGTTTTTGATGTTTCTCAATCTTTTCCGTTTGTTCCTGAAGTGATTTTTTTAAATTTTTTTGTTGAATAAACCAATTTCCCACTTCAGATAACAATGCTGAATCCAGTTTTTGTTCTTTCAATATTTTCACCTGTGAAGAAAATTCATCAATCTTCTTTTGAATCTTCTCTTTATTGAGATCTACTTCTTTTACTTTTTCAGAACCTTTCTGTGTTCTTTCATTCAGAATTTTGATTTCTTCAGTAAACTTCAGAACCTGAATGATGAGGTTCATATCATTTTCCTGAATTTTGGACTGTTCTAAAGCCTTAAATTGGGGTTCAAGAGCAGTAAGCTGTTCTTTTATGACAGTAAAAACCTTTTCAGTTTCCTGCCAGCTTTTGATCTGCTGTTCTCTCTCATTCCGCTTTTCCGTAATTTCTTTTGAAAGCTTATTTTTTTCAATAATTAAAGGATTGAAAAGTCTGAAAGTACGGTCGTATAATTCTGCCTGTGCTTCCAGAGCATCCATCTGGGGTTTTTCTTCAGAGAGCTTGCTGAATTTTTCCTTATTCTGCTGTAAACTGTCAAAGTCGCTTTTTAAATTTTTCAGCTGTTGGTATGAATGGGAAATCTTTTCCAGTTTTTCATTGGATTCAGAAAGGAGTTTCTGTTCTTCTGTCAGCTGCTCCTTCTGGATTTTGATTTTCTCTTCATTGATTTCTTCAAAACCTTTTAACTGCCCTTCAAGCTGATCCAGCTCAGATCTGTTTTTTACATGGAGCGCGGAAACATTGTTCTGAAGATCAAATTTCTGAAGATTAAAAATCTCCTTCATCATATTCGTTCTTTCTGCAGCACCCAACTCAAGAAATTCTTTGAACTGTCCCTGCGGAATAATGATGGTTCGCTTAAAATTGGAATAGCTTAACCCAATGATTGTTTCTGCATTCGAATGATCCAGAGGAATCCATTTGCCATTATTATTTTCATAGAAAGTAACGGCATTAGGCTTTACCTCTTCAAATTTTTTGGAATTTCTCTTAAAATCACGGGTAGCACGGAAAAGTTTATTCTCATAATTTACAAAATCAAATTCTATATAAGAACTGTTTGATTTTAAATTCATCATATTATAAGCCCTTTTATCACGCATGTTCAGACGTTCCGTTTCTCCATACAAGACAAACGAAATTGCTTCTAGAACCGATGATTTTCCAGAACCTACCGCCCCGAAAATACCAAACAGTCCCGCTTCAGTAAGATTTCTAAAATCAATAGTCTGTCGTTCCTGGTACGAGTAGAGTCCTTCGATAGTTAATTGAACAGGGATCATAGCTTATGCATTTAAAATTTCGTTAAACAAATTCATCAGTTCTTCATTGGCTTCCTGCCCGCCGTTTTTAGATTTAAAATAATCTTTGAATAAGATATCAATATCCTGACTTAAATTGATTTCATGGTTTTGATCTTCTGCCAATTCCAGATTTCTGACTTTTGGAATAAGATGAACGATTCCGTTATGAGACTGATAAATTAATCTTCTTTCATTAGCTGTTAAAAAAGTTTCGCTTTCCAGAGTAAGCTCAATAAAGGTATTCGGATTTTCACCAAGCCATTGAACAGTATCTTCGATGGAGGTAAATGTTTTTCTCACTAAAGTTCTTCCGCTTTTCAGTATTTTTTTCTCGTAAGAAACTGTTTTTCCAGGTTCTGCATCAATAATGGAAACATACTTTGTCTGGCCAGCTTCACTGAAACTGTAACAAAGGGGAGAAGATGAATAAATAACAGGTTTTTCCTTCGTTCCGATATTCTGAAAACCATGAAGGTGACCTAATGCAGTATACTGAATCTGCTCAGGAATACTGTCCGAAAAAATCAGATCTGCATTCCCAATTTTAATAGGTTTTTCTCCTTCAGGCTCTTCCAGAATTTCCGCACCTTTTTTATTCATATACAAATGAGCGGTAAGAAGATTCACTCCGGAATCATCACAAAACTGATCAGCAAGATTTTTCCACGTCTGAGAAAGAACTTTGTTGATTTCTTCCTCTTTATTTTCACCAAAATATTCCTTTAGACGGATCTCATTCGCGAAAGGCGTGTGAAGAATTCTTACAGGGAAATCTATACCATCAATTTTCAGTTCTATAAAACCTTCTTTTGAGTTGGTAATGTTGAAATATTCTGTACTGAAAGGTGCAATTTCAGCTTTAGGATGACCTATTAAAATAATTCCGCATTCACGAGCTAAAGGATTTGGAGCATTGATTAAGCTGGGAGAGTCATGATTTCCTGAAATGGCAATTACAGGACGTTTCCCGTTCAGAGATAAACGTTTTAATGTTTTATAAAAAAGTTCAACGGCTTCTACACTTGGATTAAAATTATCAAAAAGATCACCGGCAACAAGAATAAGATCTGCATGTTCTTCATCAGCAATGCTTATAATTTCTTCCATTACCAAAACCTGCTCTTCCAGTCGTGAAAAGCGGTCCAGTCTTTTTCCCAAATGCCAATCGGCAGTATGCAGAATTTTCATAAATTTATTATTGTTTAAAGTAAGTTGAGTAATCAACGATTTCTATGGTTGATTATCAGATTCTTTTGCTTTGAAGTCTTCTCGGATTTGCTTTAAACGGGTTTTCCTTTCTGCTTCTGCATTTTGTATTTTACGTTTTTTCTGATCAATCTTCTTTTTATTTTTTTTCCTGTTCGCATCGTTATTTTTGCTCATATCTTTGTACAGAATAATTTTATGGTGAGAAATAGCTTCTTCAAAAATAAGAAACAAAAAGGGAAGAAGGGGTGTGGATTTCCGTATAAACTTATAATAAATTAATTTTGCAAAAAAAAGATGGAACAACAGTCCAAAGATCCTTTACATGGAAAAAGGCTGGATGCTATCCTTGAAGAACTTGTAGAATACTATAAAGGCTTCGAAGGGCTAGGCGAACAGATCAATATAAAATGTTTTACAGACAACCCAAGCATCAACTCTTCTCTGAAGTTTCTAAGGAAAACTCCCTGGGCAAGAACAAAAGTGGAAAGCCTGTATCTCTTTATGCTGAGACAGAAAAAAAGAGAAGAGGGTAGAAAAAAATAAAGGCTGTAAAAAGAAGAGATATTTTTCTTATGCCTTTCATAGCTTCCTTCTTCCGTCCTCCAGCTTCCAAGCTCATTGAATCATTTCAAAAAATAGTATATTTGTAACATTAATCGTGAAACGTAATCACGAAAAAAAGAAAAAATATGACAATCGAAAACAATCACGTTGTAGCTGTACGTTACATTCTTCACACTATCGAAGCGGACGGAACTAAAGTCCTTGTAGAAGAAACAACAGCAGAAAATCCACTTACATTTTTGTACGGTGTAGGAATGATGATTCCAAAGTTTGAAGAAAACATCTTAGGTTTGAAAGCTGGTGATAAAGCTGATTTTACTATTCAACCTGAAGAAGCTTACGGTGAAAGACAGGCGGATGCTATCGCACAATTGCCGATTGAGATGTTTAAAGAATCAGGAACTCCACCTGTTGGAGCTATTTTACCTTTATCTGATAACCAAGGGAATAATTTCCAGGCTTTTGTGGTAGAAGTAACGCCAGAAGTGGTAGTAGCAGACCTTAACCATCCAATGGCAGGTAAAGTTTTGGATTTCCAGGTGGAAGTTCTAAACACACGTCCTGCAACAGAAGAAGAATTGGCTCATGGTCACGCTCACGGAATTGACGGAAACGAAGCTCACTAAAAAATAATATAAATGTCCGGTTTTTCGGACATTTTTATTTATAAGGCTGAATAGTTATTGAATGCTTGGCATTCTCCTCTTCCGGAGGGGTGGCAAAAATTCAAAGAATTTTTGACGGGGTGGTTCTATACCCAAAGCATTACTTCACATTATATTTCCTATATCCATTTATTAATCTAAAAATTCCCCTGAAACATAATACCAGCGTTCATGCATTTTCTGAAAAACCGAAAACTCATGATGAACTTGAGGATGGCCATCCTGATCTGTATAATAAGCTTTAAACTCTACCTGATTTAGAGCAGGAGTACGGATGATTTCCAGTTTTGTCCATTGGTTAATTTCTCCCCATTCCTGAAGGTCTTTCTTGTTATGGTATTTTCTTTTTCCGGGAAGTGTAGTCTCCATGAGATATTCACCATTTGAGATGGCAAAAGCAGAGAACCTTGAACGCATCAGAGCTTCAGCAGTAGGAGCATATTTTTCTCCGGTGTGATAAGGTTTGCAGCATTCTTCGTAGGATTTTCCTGAACAGCAGGGACAGTCCATATATTGTATTTTAAATTTTTTTGAACTGCAAAAATAATGAAATTCAATAGGAACGGGCTTTAACCCGTTAAAAAATAAACAAAGAAAAATCCATCAGCTTTAGCCAAAACACAGAAAATCTTACCTCTTGCAGATTGAGTGTGGGGTAAGGTCTATATAAAAAAGAAGCATTCTGATTAAAGAATGCTTCCCATTGATTTATTTAATAAAACCTCTGTTTCTTAATAAAGGTTTGATATCCGGATCGTGTCCTGTAAAGTCTCTGAATGCCTGGTTCAGGTCTACAGAATTTCCAACGGAAAGAATATATTTTCTGAAACGGTCACCATTTTCCCTGGTTAACCCTCCATTCTTACTGATCCATTCCCATGCATCATTATCCAATGTCTCAGACCATAAATAAGCATAGTATCCTGCGGAATATCCACCTCCCCAAATGTGCGCAAAATAAGGAGTATGATATCTTGGCGGAACCGTTGCTAAATTAAATCCATGGCTTGTTAGAGATTGCTTTTCAAAATCAAGAACAGGAATAAACTGGCTGTCGTTGCTTACTGTATGCCAATCCATATCAAGCTCGGCAGCAGAAACCAATTCAGTAGTCATGTATCCCTGATTGAAAGTAGATGCTTTTTTGATCTTGTCTACCAAAGCCTGCGGTATAGGTTGTTTAGTCTCATAATGTACAGCATAATTCTTCAGAACCACAGGATCTAAAGCCCAGTGCTCATTGATCTGAGATGGGAATTCTACAAAGTCTCTTGGTACATTTGTTCCTGAAAGAGAAGGATATTTCTGGCTCGCAAACATCCCGTGAATAGAGTGGCCAAATTCATGGAAGATAGTTGAAACATCATCATAGCTTATTAATGAAGGTTTCCCAGGAGCTGGTTTCTGATAGTTGTAGCAGTTTACAATTACAGGTTTGGTTCCTAATAAATAAGACTGTTCAACAAAATTACTCATCCATGCTCCACCATTTTTAGAATCTCTTGTATAGAAATCCAGGTAGTAAATCGCGATAGATTTTCCATCATGATCAAAAACTTCGTAAGTTACTACATCAGGATGATAAACCGGAAGATCTGTTCTCTTTTTGAAAGTCAGTCCGTAGAATTTTTCGGCAGCGAAGAAAACGCCTTTTTCAAGAACTGTTGTGATTTCAAAGTAAGGTTTTATTTCACTTTCATCAAGATCAAACTTAGCTTTTCTTACCTGTTCAGCATAGAAGTTCCAGTCCCAAGGCTCTACTTTGAAACCTCCTTTTTGCTGATCAATAAGATCCTGGATATCTTTGGCCTCACGTCTGGCTGTTTTCACTGCCGGAGTTGCAATCTGGTTCATCAGATTAGTAGCGGCTTCAGGGGTTTTTGCCATTTGGTCTTGAAGTTTCCATTCAGCAAAATTTTTCTTTCCTAAAATCTGAGCTTTTTTCAATCTCAGTTTAGCCAGTTTTTCAATGGTTGATCTCGTATCGTTGGCATCTCCTTTTTCAGCTCTTGTCCATGAAGCTTTGAACAGCTTTTCTCTGGTAGCTCTGTTTTTTAAGTTTTGTAAAAGGGGTTGCTGTGTTGTATTTTGTAAAGCCAGAAGATATTTTCCGGGCTGTCCTGCCGTTTTAGCATCAGCTGCCGCCGCTGCAATTTCATCAGCAGAAAGTCCGTCCAGTTCTTTTGCATCAGAGAAAAATACTCCGCCTTGCTTTCTCGCTTCCAATAATTTGTTGGCATATTGTGTAGAAAGAGAAGCCAGTTCCTGGTTGATCTGCTTTAGTTTTTCTTTATCAGCTGCAGAAAGATTCGCTCCTGCAATTTCAAAATTCTGCTTATAATATTGTACAAGTCTTTTGCTTTCAGAATCAAGACCATCTTCTTTGATGGCTTGTATTCTTTTATAAAGATTTTCATTCAGGTACAGTTTATCAGAATGAGCTGCAAAAATAGGTGCAAATTCTTCATCCAAAGCCTGTAAAGTAGGGTTTGTGTTCGCACTTGTAAGATTAGAGAATACAATCTGTGCTCTTCTCAAGACTTCACCACTTTTTTCCAGTGCAACGATTGTATTTTCAAAAGTAGGGGCAGCCGGATTGTTGGCAATTTTTACAATTTCAGCTTCATGCTGCTTCAAACCATATTCAAAAGCAGGTTTGAAGTGCTCATTTTTGATTTTGTCAAATTCCGGAGCTTCGTATTGAAGCTTGCTTTTCTTCATAAAAGGGTTTGAAGATAAAGAGGGATCAGGTGCAGGAAGCTCCTGTTGAATATCGGTCTGTTTCATTGTAGTACAAGATTGATTGAACGCCAAGGCAGAAATTAATAATACCGATGAAATATTCTTCATAAATATAGTTGTTATTAAAGCATAAAGATATTAAAAACTTGTATCATAGGATCTATTTTGGCAGAGGTATTTACTGAAACCGTTTTGTGAGTGATTTTAAAATGAATAAGTTAGGCATTGCAGGGTGCATTAAGTTCTTTCTGAAAAATCTGGATTGCAGACAATTGCAGTATTTTTAAATGTAATGTAATATTTTTTATAAATTAGTTGTTATTTAATTAAAGAAATCAACAAAAATAATTGACAAAAGAAATAACATGAAAACAAAGACTTTATTTATTTTTTCAGCCTTAGCGGCCTTAGCCTCATGTAATGATAAACATGAGAACAGAAACAGAGATAGAGATGAAGACAGAAGTAACTGGGTAGAGAAAGTAGTGACCAAAGAAAGCGGCCCGATACAGCATAAAGAATTTAACGGAGATTTTGATGAGATTCAGGTTTCTCAGGCGATAGAAGCTGAAATCATAAAATCTGAAACAGAAAAAGTAGAAATCTCAGCACCTCAAAGTATCATCAATGAAATTCTTGTAGATAATGACGGCGGAAAACTGCATATTCATTATAAACCTGGTATCAGAGTGATGAATATCAGCAAAGTGACTGCAAAAATTTATACAAAAGACTTTAATAAACTTCTGGCTGATTCAGCTGCGAGGATTATCATAAAAGATAAATTTACTCAGGAGAAAACAGATGTGGAAGCATCAAGTGCAGGCAGCATTTCCGGAGATCTGGAAGCTAATGATATGGATATTAACATAAGCAGCAGCAGCTACGATGGTAAAATATGGGCCGTTAACCTTGATATTGAATCTTCATCAGGGTCTACTCTGGATATTTCCGGAAAAGCGAAAAAGGTCGATATCAGCGCATCTTCAGGCAGTAGTGTTTCAGCTAAAGGGGTTATCGCTGATAATGTAGAAGCAGATGCTTCCAGTGGTGCAAACATTCAGATCAGCGCTGTTTCCAGTGTGAAAGCAGGCGCTTCATCCGGTGGAAGTGTGGATATCTCGAAAAAAGGAGAACTTAAGAGTGTAATTAAGGATGAAAGCAGTGGCGGAAGCGTAAACATCCAATAAACTAATCCTGGGATTCCTCTTCGTCTTCTTCATCGGTGGATGAGGATCCTTCCCAATTTTTATTATCAAAATTAAGATTATCATAAGCCAATAAATCCTCCTCCCGCTGGAGGATTTCTTTTGTGGTAAACAGCGTAATATCATCATCATTTTCCTTCATTTTGGCCAGCTTTCTGATGGATGCCTTATCAATAGCCATAAACCTTTGCCCCATACGCCTCGCAGCATATTTCCTCATTCCTGTTTCATGAAGTACATCCACAGCCATGTCTACTGCTGTTCCTAATGTCTCACGGTAGATATGATTGACCCCGCTGTTAAGATAATCATAAGCGTCAATCCTGTTTTTCGCTCTTACAAAAATTTTCACCTCAGGATAATGTTCACGTACCAGCTCTGCAATGAATTTGTTATCATCCGGATCATCCAGACATAAAACCAAAATTTCCGCATCTTCAATTCCTGCAGCTCTTAAAATGGGAATTCTGGTAGCATCGCCATAATATACTTTAAAACCATAGCTTCTGAGCAGTTTTACACGGTCAGAATCACGGTCCAAAACAGTAGCTGATATTTTATTGGCCTTTAAAAGGCGTCCCACTGTGCTTCCAAAGTGCCCAAAACCTACAATAATGATCTTCTTTTGAATAACATCACTACCAAGAATGTTATAATCATGTTCTTCTTCGGGAATTTCTTTGATGAATTTCGGAGTAATGAACTTCTCATTAATGATTAAAAGAATTGGAGTGATACACATGGTAATTGCAGTAACTGCCATCATTTGAGCATTCATTTCAGGTCCTAAAAGATAAAGATCCGATGCATAATTGAGCAGTACAAATGCAAATTCTCCTACCTGAGACAGGGCAAATGCATAAAAAAAACTCTGAGGAGTATCTATCCTGAAAAACTTTCCAATAGTGTATAGAACAACAAATTTTACAGCCAGTACAGCGAAGACAGTACTGAAGATAAATAATGGATCTTTCTGAATAACATTAAAATTGATAGTTGATCCTACACTAACGAAGAAAACGGCTAACAGCAGTCCTTTGAAAGGATCGATCTGCGCTTCCAGCTCATGGCGAAACTCACTGTTGGCAAGCATTACCCCTGCAAGGAAAGCTCCCAGTGCCGGAGAAAGACCAATAACAACCATCAGCTCCGAAACCCCAATAACAAGGAATAGGGAAGAGGCTGTCAACAGTTCTGTCATCCCCGATTTTGAAACATAGCGTAAAAAAGGAACAAAGACATACCTGCCTAGTAAAATAAGCAGGACAACTCCAAAAATTACAGTCCCGGCCTGAAGCCACTCCGGCAGCTTTTGGATGAGGATCTGAATTTCATTATCATGATGCTTGGCTTTATAGTTCGCTACAATAGGCAGTATTGCCAAAATAGGGATTACCGAAATATCCTGAAACAGTAAGGTAGAGAATGAGGCTTCTCCTGCTGTGGTTTTGAGATTATTCTTTTCCTGCAATGTCTGCAGAACAATTGCCGTTGAAGATAATGCAAAACACATGGCAATAGTAATTGCTTTATCTACCCTCCAGCCTACACTGATGAATACTAAGAAAAGTAATAAAATAGTGAGTGCCATCTGAGAAAGTCCCAAGCCCATTATTTTCTTTCGCATTTCCCAGAATTTTCGGGGCTCGAGTTCCAGTCCTACCAGAAATAATAACATGATGACTCCAAACTCGCTGGCATGCATGATGTCATTGACATTGTTTCCTGTAAGTTTAAGCACATAAGGTCCTATAATAATTCCCCCTAAAATATAGCCGATTACAGAGCTTAACCCCAATTTCCTGGCCAATGGAACCATAATAATAGCTACACCCAGGAAAATTAATGTGTTCATCGCTAAGCTGGATTCCATAGATTATTGATTGAGGAGTTCTGTAAATTCTTTTTTATGCAGGATAATTTCTTTTTTAGACAGCTTATTGGCTTCGTACACGATCTTGATATGCTTGATATCGGCTTTGAAAACCTTTAAAGAAACAATGAGCCCGCTGATCAGCTCATCTATGGTGTATTGATAGGTGCCGGTTTTGCTGAATGATCTTTCTTTTCCGCCGGTGGTTACCAGTATATAGACTTCTTTTCCTTCCAGGGGATTGTACTCACCCTCTTTCAGCCAGTCTCTGTCGAAAACTTCATCAATCCATAATCTGAGAAGAGGGGGCATTCCAAACCATATCAGGGGAAACTGGAAAACAAAGCGTTCGTAATTTTTAAGACGCTTTCTTTCTCTGAAAGCTGCAATATGAAAGTCAGGATATTCTTCGTAAAGATCTCTTAGGGTATAATGCTGGTGGCGAACGTAGAAATTGATGAGCTCTACATTCGAATTGGAGTGCTCCAGGTAAGGGTGTGCAAATACTACCAGCGTCTTCTTCATAATCCTGTTTTCAGTAAATATAGTGAAAAATATTAAATTAAAGTTGGTTTTTTAACGCTTTTGTTAATTTTTTAATACGAAAAAATCAATTTAACATTAAGAAAAGTTAAATAATCTATGTTATTTTAGGTTTTTAATAAAAAATCAGGTCGTGATGACCTGATCTGTTATATATTCTGAAAATGATTGACTGATTTACCATCCGCCAGATGCACCACCGCCTCCAAAACTTCCGCCACCGCCAAAGCCTCCGAATCCGCCACCGCCGCCGGAACTTCCACCGCCAAAGCCACCTCCTCCAAAGCTGCCAGGGAATGGGAAGAAACCACCGGGATAATTTCTACGTCCTCTTCTTGTAATGATCACATCATCGTCGTCGTCATTATTTCCACCACGTCCGCCTCCTCTGTTACCGAAAAGTATGGCAATAATGATGAAAATAATAAAAGCGATAATAAGAACTTTAAAAGCGCTTCCATTACCAGAAGGAGCCGTTGTTGCTACAGGTTTGAATTTCCCCTGAACAGCCTCCATAATAGCTGAGGTTCCCCCATTGATTCCATCGTACCAAAGCCCTTTCTTAAAATTAGGCGTGACAATATAATCTAAAATCTGTCCTGCTACTGAAGCGGTAAGGTATTGTTCTACAGCACGACCTTGCTGGATAGACATTGTTCTGTCTTCCGTTGCGATAAGAAAAACCACACCGTTATCCACCCCTTTTTTTCCGATTTTCCATTTCTGCCCAAACATGGTTGCCAGAAAGTTGATATCCTCTCCTTTGGTAGAGCGGATGATCACTACTTCAATTTCCGTTGAGGTAGTATCTGCAAACTTGATCAGTTTATTATTAAGGGCATCTTTTTCCTGCTGAGAAAGCAGATTGGCTTCATCAAAAACAGGATAAAGAACGGCAGGTTTTTCGGGAATAGTGTATTGTGCTGATACAAAAGTGTAAAAGCAAAGCAATAAAAATGAAAATACTATTTTAAGAGAACGTAATTTCATTTGAGAGTTGGTTTGGATTTTCTCCTTCCACAGGAAAATGTTTTTTGAGTTCAAGTCCTGTTTCCAGGATAGCACTTTTCAGTGCCTGGTAATAATGTCCTTTGGCAAATTCAGCAGTAATATAGTCGTGAAGATGATCCCAGTAAGACTGTTTTACCTTTTCATGGATTCCGATATCTCCAATGATAGTCAGATATTTTTGCTCGAAATTGACATGAAAAAGCACAGCATTCCTTTCAGCGGTTTTATCCATATCGAGTTTTTTGAAAACCTCAAATGCCGTCTTAGCATCACGGCTATCCGTATTGGAATCAATATGTACCCTGATCTCTCCCGTAGAATGATCTTCCGCAGACTGAATCGCTTCCACTAGGGAAGCGATCTGTTGATTTGTTAGGAAATTACCCATTATTTATTTGAATACTTCAGGGGCTTTCTGAGCTCCTGCATCAGCTTTGAAATAAGGTTTTTCTTTAAAGTTGGTAAAATTCGCCAAAATATTATTTGGGAAAGTCTTGATAGAGGTGTTGTAATCCTGCGCAGCTTCGTTGTAATAAACAGTTTCTGTTCTGATGCTGTTTTCAATAGCGGTATATTCTCTTTGGAAGTTGATATACTGCTGGTCTGCTTTTAAGTTAGGATAAGACTCTACTACAGCCATCAATCGGCTCAATGCTCCGGATAGCTCACCCTGTGCTGCCTGAAACTTAGCAATATCAGCCTCAGTCATGTTTGTAGGGTCAATATTGATAGAAGTAGCTTTAGAACGTGCTTCCACAACTTGCGTCAAAGTTTCCTGTTCAAATTTTGAATAAGATTTTACAGTTCTTTCCAGGTTAGGAATAAGGTTCGCTCTTTTCTGATACACAGTCTCTACGTTTGACCATTTTGTGTTGACTGTCTGTTCTTTGGTTACGAAATTATTATATCCGCTTTTTCCCCAGAAGAATAGAACAGCAACAATGATAAGTAGGGCAATACCAATTGTTCCGGCGCCCAAACATCCTTTATTTTTCATAGTTTATTTTTTTAAATTTTTTGTGCTAACCAAATATACAAATTATGTGCTAATTTTGTAAAAAATTATTTGAATGACAACAATAGTGGTGGCAATGGGAGAGAAAAATGAAATTGGTTTTGATAATCAGTTGCTTTGGCATCTTCCTAAAGATTTAAAACATTTTAAAGATATTACTTCAGGACATCCGATTATAATGGGAAGAAAAACATATGAAAGTATTGGGAAACCTCTTCCGAACCGTACCAATATTGTTGTGTCAAGAAAAAAAGACTGGTTTGAGGAAGGAATCCTTATTGTAGGAAGCATTAAGGAAGCATTGAAGTTTGCTAAAAAGATTGATGATGAAGTTTTTGTTATCGGTGGAGGAAACATCTATGAACAGACTATAGAAGCTGTAGACAGGCTTGAGGTTACTTTGGTGAAAGCAGATCTTGAAGCAGATACATTCTTTCCGAAAATAGATCCGAAAATCTGGAAAAAAACAAACGAAATCTGTCATGATAAAGATGAAAAGAATGGCTATGATTTCTGCTTCCAGACGTTTGAAAGAATTAAGAGTGAATAGTTATAGGAATTCTAGCCTCTAACTTCTAGCTTCTAATCTCTAATTTATTTATCTTTGCACTTCTAAAATTTAATAATGAATAAGTACATAAAAATTGCAATAGCAGCACTTCTTATCCTGGCAGGACTTTATCTGATGATTTTCACAAGAAATCTTGGATGGGGTATTGTTGTTTTTCTCTTAGCTGCAATCCCGATCTTATTATTTTTTAAAAATGAATATATCCTGTTGGCATTCTGGCAACTGAGAAAACAAAATATGGAAAAAGCCGGCGAGTGGTTGTCAAAAATAACTGATTACAAAGGACAGCTTCATAAAACTCAATATGGATATTTTCACTATTTATTAGGATTGACACAAGCTCAGGATCACCCGGCAAAAGTAGAACCTTTCATGAAAAAAGCTTTGGAATATGGTTTGAATATGAAACACGACAGAGCGATGGCTACTTTAAATCTTGCAGCAGCAGCTATTTCTAAAGGAAGAAAACAGGAAGGGCAGAAATTATTGGAAGAAGCCAAAAGATTAGACAGTGCCGGAATGATGACTGATCAGATCAAAATGATGAAAGATCAGCTGAAGATGCCAACCATGCAGAAGCATATGCATAACCCGAATATGAGAAATAGAGGAAAATTCTTCTAGTCAGAAAAAAATAAAATCAAAAGCACCTGAAAAGGTGCTTTTTTTATATCTGTGAAAATATATTTTACATTTCTGAGTTCTGATCATAACCATAAAATTTAGGTATCTGCCAATGGTACTTTACAGCAAATGTTCGAATGGCAACAATCAGTATAATGGTGAAAACCTGTACAAAAGTATAAGAAAGCGGCGTGTATTTGGTCATCAGGAGAAATGCAGCTCCTCCCACAATACATGCTGTAGCATAAATTTCCTTTCTGAAAATCAAAGGAATCCTGTTGAGCAATATATCCCGGATAATCCCTCCGAAACAACCTGTTATGGTTCCTAATGCAATACAGATCATAGGATGTATACCTGCGTTTAAACCTTTCTGAACTCCGATAATGGTAAATAATCCAAGGCCAAAGCTGTCGAAGATAAATAAGGTTACTTTAAAGTTTTTCTCAAGAGATTTGAATATCATTGAAAAAATGCTGGTCACCAGGATCAGGGTACACATCAGAATATCATGCATCCAGAATACCGGAATATCAAGCAAAAGATCTCTTACAGTTCCGCCTCCCACAGAAGTTACAAATGCAATAATAAGCACTCCGAACGGATCAAGCCGTTTTTGCATGGCTGCAAAACTTCCCGACATGGAAAAAGCAATGGTCCCCAGGACTTCTATGGCAAAATTGAACTGTTCGTGCATATATTATGAGTATGAATGATAAGTAATGAGCAATGAATAATAAAAATTATGCCATTTAAATTTGAGAAAGTTTAAACTTATATTTAGTCATAACCTTTACAAGTTCTTCACATTCTGCTTTTAAATGTAGAATTTTTTCCGGATTTTTATATTCTAATTCTTCAATAATTTCAAGCTAAAGTTGAGTTTCATCAATTTCTTCGACTACTATGGGCATCTTAGCAAATTTTTCTTTTTCGGATCTCGTTCTGGATACTGCTTGGTAATTAGCAGCTACAGAAGTGGCTGATCGAATAATTTGTTTCCTTATTATTGAAATATCGTCCGAATAGGATAATGAAGAAAGTGTTTTAATGATAGCAATAGAAAAACTTTTCGTTCTTTCTCTGAAAATCTGGTTCAAATCTATCCTATCAAAATGATTTATTACTTATTGCTCATTACTCATTACTTATATATTTATCTCTCCACTCTCACTGAGTCCGGAACCATCAGTTCATACTCACCGCCGTGGGTGATAATTTCTCTTACGATGCTGCTGCTGATGAAAGATTTTCCAGAAGAGGTCAGTAAGAATACCGTTTCCAGTTTTTTGTGGGCTAAAGTTCTGTTGGTATGGGCAATCGCTTTTTCAAATTCAAAATCGGCAGGGTTTCTTAATCCTCTGATAATGTATTGAGCATTTTTTTCAAAACAGTAGTCTACCGTTAAGCCTTCAAATGAATCTACTTCCACATTGGGAAATTCTGCTACGGAATTCTGGATAAATTCCATTCTTTTTTCAAGAGGGAACATATATTTCTTCTGAGAATTCTGCCCTATGGCGATGATTAATTTATCAAATAGCGGGGCTGCTCTTTCTATAATATCGTAATGTCCTAGTGTAATCGGGTCAAATGACCCTGGGAAAACAGCAATTTTCATGTTGTACGAGTTATAATTTTGATTAGTGAATTATCTGTTATAGACCTTGAATTAGCTTCTAACATCTAATTTCTAACTTCTATTTTATTTATTTAAAGCTTTTTCAACTTCATTTCCACAAAGATCCATAATGGAAATTCCATAGTGTCTTGCCTGTTGTGGGAGAATACTTGCAGGAGAGAATCCCGGATTGGTATTCATTTCAAGCATGTAAGGAATTCCATTCATTAAAATATATTCGCTTCTTGAAAAACCGCTCATTCCTAATGAATCGTATGCTCTTTTAGCAATTTCTTCCACTCTTTTTGTGGTTTCATCATCAATTCTTGCTGGTGTAATTTCTTCAGAAGCACCCTCATACTTTGCTTCATAATCGAAAAACTCATTGGTAGGAACAATTTCTGTGATTCCTAAAACGATGGTTTCTCCTTTAAAATCAATAACTCCTACAGAAACTTCCATACCGTCCAGGAAACTTTCAATCAGAATTTCATTATCTTCCTTGAATGCAATTTCAGTAGCGGCAATAAGTTCAGATTTTTCCTTTACTTTAGAGATTCCCAGAGAAGATCCGGACTGGTTAGGTTTTACAAATAATGGAAGATTTAATTCTGATACAATCTCATCCACATTGATTTCCTCACCTTTTCTTAAATAGATGCTTTTCGCGGAAGGAATTCCATACTTTGATAGTACGGCAAGAGTATCTTTTTTATTGAAAGTAAGAGCACTCTGGTAAAAATCACATCCTGTATATTTTTGACCTATTGCATCCCAGTATGCCTGAAGAATTCCGTTTTCTCCCGGAGTTCCATGGATGATATTGAAGCAGACATCAAACTTGAAGGTTTCTCCATTATCTAATGTTACAGAAAAATCACCCCTGTTGATCTCGTATTTTTTATCATTTTCTCCTAAAAAATACCATTCATCTTTAAGGACTACTACTTTATATACATCATAGAGATTTCTGTCTAAAGAATCATAAATCAATTGTCCGCTTTTTAAAGAAACGACATATTCATCAGAATAGCCTCCCATTACTACGGCAACACTTTTTTTGTTCATAACCATATAGTATCAATTAAGGCAAATTTAAACATTTTATGTAATGCAATATGGGAAATCGGCAAATTTTAAGATCAAAAATGAATTGTGTTAAATAAAAAGTCCATTCTAAAATTATTAGCTATATTTGCGGTTATAATTAAAGTATTTTTAAGTATGCTTAAATCACTTTTCAATTGGAAAGTTTTACTGAATTTAGTAATAGCCATCGGTGTTTTTGCAGGGTTGGTATGGCTCACATTTCGCTGGTTGGAACACCATACAAATCATGGACAGGAAATACCTGTTCCTAATATTGTTAATAAATCTATACATGACGCTGTTAAAATTTTAGATGATACCGGATTGGAATATGAAGTAGACAGTGCTAACTATAATCCTAAATACAGACCATTCCAGGTTCTTCAGGTTTATCCTGCACCGGGTTCCCGTGTAAAGGACGGAAGAACAGTACACCTTACAGTAAACCCGAGAACATGGGCTCCAATTGCCGTTCCGGATGTTATTAATAAATATTCAGGGCTGGCATTCCAGAGATTGGATCAGGTGGGTCTTAAAATTGGAGATACCATTTATGAACCGAGTATTCAGAAGGATGCCCTTTTAAGAATTTTATATAAAGGAAATGCTGTAAATCCGGGGGCACGTTTACCTAGATTTTCCGTTATTGATGTCGTGGTAGGATCAGGACCTATGAGAAATATTTCCATTCCAAATGTAGTAGGACTTACGGTAAAAGAAGCAAGAGCTGTCATTACCAAAAGTATGTTTGAAGTAGGATTGGTAGAGCATGAAGACGGAAGCAATGATGAATCGGATATTATTTATTATCAGGACCCGGCTTCAGGAGATGTTCGTGATCAGGGAATGCAGATTGACCTTTGGGCCAGTAAGAAAACTCCGGCAGAATTAAGAGCAAAAATAGAGCAGCTGAATTCTATTTACAGAATGAAAGTGGATACTTCACTTCCTCCGGTAAGATATGAAGAAGTGCACAATGAACCAAGCTATGAAGCACCGCCAGTACAAGCTCCTGCACCTAGAAGAGAGACTCCAAAACCTGAAGTGCCAAAAACTGAGACCCCTAAGACTCAGACAACGACTTCTAAACCTGCAGCTTCAGGAACAGAGAAGCCTAAAACTTCTACTGCCGCCTCTACTACAGTACACACAGCTAAACCAGCCGCTTCAACAACTACACAACAGCCTGCTCAAAAGCCAAAAGCTAAGAAGGTAGTCGTAGAATAAGATCAGATTAATATCAAAAATACAGGCTTCAACTGCAAAATGTTGAGGCCTTTTGTGTAAAAAATATAAAACAATGTCAGAAGATAACGAAGATTTTTTAGATGAAGAATTATTAGATTCCAACAGTATTGAAAACATCGATATTGACGAGGAAAATAAAGGATTGTATGAACATCTTAATATATCACTGTTGACAGCAAACAGGAGCCATTAAGAATTGATAAGTTCCTTTTGATCTACAGACAGAATTCTTCAAGGAATAAAATTTCACAGACCTGCAGAGCAGGAAACGTTGTAGTGAACGGTACTCCGGTAAAACAGAATTACCGTGTGAAACCTGGAGATCAGATTTCGGTACTGCTTACCCATCCTCCAAGAGAGAATGTCATTATTCCGCAGGATATCCCTGTAAATATTATTTATGAAGATGATGACCTTGTGGTAGTGGATAAGGAAGCTGGAATGGTAGTACACCCGGGATTCGGAAACTGGGACGGGACATTGGTGAATGCGCTGGCCTTCCATTTTGAAAAGAATGGAGCAAAGTCTGATCTTGACAGAGTGGGGCTTGTTCACAGGATTGATAAAGATACATCCGGACTGCTGGTGATCGCAAAGAATGAGTATGCATTGAGCTTTCTGGCAAAACAATTCTTCAACAGAACTACCAAAAGACTGTACTGGGCTTTTGTGTGGGGGAACCCTCAGGATGAAGAAGGTACAATCAGAGGCCATATCGGAAGACATCCTAAAAACAGAATGCAGATGTCTGTCTATGAAGATGGCAGCCAGGGAAAACACGCTGTAACCCATTATAAAGTCCTTGAAAGGTTCAAATACATGACATGGGTAGAATGTAAACTTGAAACGGGAAGAACCCATCAGATCAGGGCGCATTTCAGACATATCGGCCATACTTTGTTTAATGATGAAAGATATGAAGGGCACACTCCTTTAAGAGGGGTAAATCTTCCTAAATACAAACAATTTATTAAAAATGTTTTTGAAATTTTACCAAGACATGCCCTTCATGCCCATACCCTCGGATTTATACACCCAACGACTAAAAAGGAATTATATTTTGAGAGCCCAATGCCCAAAGATATGGCGGATGCCGTAAAAAAATGGAGAAATTATTTGGAAAACTAAAAATATATTGAGAATTTTTTTATATTTGTTGAATTGAAATCAAGATTTGTTATGAGAAAACTATATGCTATCGTATGTTTAGCTCTTTTGTCAAATGCATACAAAGCACAAGAATCACTACCATACTATCAGCAATATCTTTTGGATGGTGAGTTCCTGTTCAACCCAGCTCAATACGGAAAAACAGATTACGTACAGCTCAACGCCAATTATCAACAACAATTTTCAAAGTTCAACAATTCTCCGAATGTACAGTCAATCGGGATTAATGCGAATATCTTTGATAGAGTAGGTGCTGGTATTTCCGTATTCAGAGATAGTAATGGACCTATTTCTGCAGGGGGAATCACAGCTGGTGCTTCATATTTTATTCCTCTAAGTAGTGAAGGAGATAGAAAAGACCAGTTCTCTTTCGGTACAAGTGTTAACTTCTATAACATGAACTTTGATTATTCTAAAATTAATACTGAAGAAGGAGGCGACCCGTTATTGAGAGGTGAGGAAAGTAATATCTTCATGGTGTATGCGAACTTCGGTTTGGCTGCTACCTATAGAGGCTTATTCGGAGGTGTTTCCGTAAATGATATCGCATTAAGCAATGATGCTTCTATCGTAAACAACTACGAGCCTTCTCCAATTAAATTCTTCTTAAACTTAGGATATAACTGGAACATTGCTGATAATATTACATTAGCACCATCAGCATTAATCAACCTTAATACAAACTCAACGAGAATGATAGACTGGAACCTTATGGCTACATTCTCTAATGATATCAATGCATTCTCTTTCGGGGTTAGCTACAGAACGGTTCAGAACAGATTTGATAATCAGAACCTGAGTATTTCTCCAATTGTAAAAGTGAGATTCAACAAATTCATGATCGGAGCAACTTATAACCTTGGAATATCTGATATCCAGAGTTATGGTGGAAACAGTTTCATGATTGGTCTTGGTTATAACTTTGACAACTTTATTAATGTTAGAGGATTTAGATACTAATCAATTTAATTTAAATAAATTTGAGCTCTGAAAAATTTCAGAGCTTTTTTTATGATATATATTCACATTCCGTTCTGTAAACAAAAATGCAGTTATTGCAATTTTCACTTTTCAACATCCCTGAATTTCAAGGATGATATGCTTCGTACAATGAAAACTGAACTGATGCTCAGAAAAGATGAATTACAGAACAGAACGCTGAAATCCCTGTATTTTGGAGGGGGAACACCTTCTATTCTTTCCGTTGATGAAATCAATTCCTTAATTGATGAGGTGTTGCGGTATTTCAGTTTTGAAAAAGATATTGAAATTACTCTGGAAGCCAATCCGGATGATTTAGATAAAAGTTTTTTAAAGCAGCTAGCTGGAACACCAGTGAACAGATTGTCTATTGGTACTCAAAGTTTTTTTGAAGAGGATCTAAAATTAATGAACAGAGCGCACACTGCTTCCGAGGCAGAAGGTTCTATCAAACGGGCACAGGATTTTGGCTTTGAAAACCTGAGTATTGATTTGATCTACGGTTCACCAACCTCCAATCTTGAGATCTGGAAAGAAAATCTGAATAAAACAATAGCATTGGAAGTTCCGCATATTTCGTCCTATGCTTTGACGGTAGAACCCAAAACTGCTTTGGAAAACTGGATTTCAAAAGGAAAGGTAAAAAGTCCAAAAGAAGAAGAGCAAAACAGAGAATTCTATTATTTATCCGACTTTTTAAAAGATAACGGCTTTGAACATTATGAAGTTTCCAATTTTGCCAAACCCGGATTCTACTCCCGTCATAATTCTTCGTATTGGAAATATCAGGAATATCTGGGAATAGGGCCTTCAGCACATTCTTATAACGGCTTTGATGTCAGAAGCTGGAATGTTGCCAATAACCAGCAGTACATTAAAAAGCTTAATGATAAACTGTTGGCCAAAGAGGAAGAAATTCTTTCTAAGGAAGATCAGTTCAATGAAATGATTATGATTGGTCTGCGTACTATCTGGGGTGTAGATCTTACGAGCTTAAAAAATAAATTTTCAGATAGATTACTGGAGCATTTTCAGACAGAAATCAAAACGAAAATAGAAGAAGGGATTTTAATCATTGAAAATGATCATTTAAAAATTCCTGAGAAACATTGGTTTATGGCAGACGGAATTGCATCAGATTTGTTTATTGTATAATGTTTGTATGTATACAGATATGCCATAAAATTCACTATTTTTGTATAAAATTTCAGCTCATTTGAAAACTAAAAAACAAGATTATTCACATCTTTCGCCAAGCCAGCCTATCGGAATTTTCGACAGCGGGGTGGGAGGCCTTACCGTTGCCAAAGAAATTAAAAGACTTCTGCCCAATGAAGATCTGATTTACTTTGGGGATACAAAACACCTTCCTTACGGAGAAAAATCAAAGGAAGCCATTATTGAATATTCTACAAAGATTACCAATTTTCTGCTGGAGCAGAACTGTAAAGCTATTGTGATTGCCTGTAATACGGCAACAGCTAATGCTTTAAATGAAGTTATGCAGTCTGTTGCAGGTAAGGTGCCGGTCATAGACGTTATCAATCCCGTAGCAGAAAAAGTATCCTACGAAATCCACAATAATGTAGGAGTTATTGCTACCAAAGCAACAGTAAATTCAGGATTATACAAAAAGAGTATCCGAAAGCATAATAAATGGATCAAAGTGGATGAGCTGGCAACGCCATTGCTGGTTCCTGCTATTGAAGAAGGATTTAAAAATCATCCTATTACCCATGCTATTATTTATAATTATTTAAGTAATAGCAAATTAAAGAATATTGAAACACTCATTTTGGGCTGTACCCATTATCCTCTTTTAATTGATGAAATCAAGCAGTATTACGGAAACAGAGTTCGGGTTATTGACTCTCCGAATATTGTAGCCAATCATCTGAAGATTATTCTGGATAAATACAATCTTTTAAATGATAACAATCCTAAACCGGATTATCACTTCTACCTTTCCGATCTTACCAAGAATTTTGAAAAGATCTCTAAGAAGTTCTTTGGAAAAACAATAGATTTAGAATTGAAAGTATTATAAATAAAAAGTCTGCTTCGGTATGAGGCAGACTTTTTTATGAGTGTCTTTTGTGAAATAATTTGTGATTAAGTTACGCTTCCACAATTACTTTTTCAGCTTTCAGTCTCATCTTTGGATTAAACTTTGGCTGATTCGTATCCGTTTCATCTTTCTGTCCGATAGCAACTGCAAATAACGTTTCATATTTTTCATTTTTTAGTAGATCATCATATTGCTCTGGTTCAATTCCTTCCATCGGAGTTGAATCTATTCCCATAGCTGCGCAGGCAGAAAGCAGTACTCCCAGTGATAAATAAACCTGATGTCCAAGCCAGGATTTTACGCTGGCTTCACCTTTTGACTTTACTCTGTTTTTGTAGTAGTTTATATTACCTTCCGGAAGACTTTCTTCAATCTGCTGTTCAAAATCTGCTGTATTCTTAAGCACCTGAAAAATAATCAGATGGCTGCAGTCTAATACTTTTTCTTTATTGATAAAAGAAACTTCTGCCAGTTGTTTTTTCAATTCAGAATCATTTACAAAGATAAAGTTCCACGGCTGGCTGTTAATAGATGAAGGGCTCAGATTCAGGATTTCTTTAAGTTCTTCAATCTGTTCTTCACTGATTTTTCCCTGAGGGTTATACTTTTTTACAGTATATCTGTTTTTCATTTTGTCTAAAAAGTTCATAATTTTGTACTATCATTTTTATAGTTACAAAATTAATTTAAGTTTATTAACTTTGCAATAACGGTAAAAAAGGATAGTATAAAAATGTATACAATAGATGATAAAGCATACCCATGCTGTACCAGTGTTACCATGAGGTTTATAGGTGGAAAATGGAAGGCAGTTATTTTATATCACCTGATAGATGGTGCTAAAAGATACAATGAATTAAGAAAACTAATTCCTACCATTACGGAAAGGACGCTGAGTCTTCAGCTTAAACAGCTTGAAGAAGACGATATTATTGACAGAAAAGTATTTACAGAAAAACCTCCATTAATGGTTGAATATACCTTAACGGACTTTGGAAAAACCCTTCTTCCCGTATTGGAAGCGATTACAGATTGGGGGAAAACAGCTCCGGAAAGATCAAAAAAAATAATCAGGAATTAAAGTTCCTGATTATCTTCTTTATTCGGTTCAAAAAAACTGAAACTTACATTTCCGTATTTTCGGGTATCTATTAGATTGGGGTGCTCCAGTTTCATACGGCTTTGGTGTTCTACAATAAGAACTCCGTTTTCTTTCAGGTATTTATTGTTTAAAACCAGAGAAATCAGTTCATAATACTTTTTCTCCTCCATTTCAAAGGGAGCATCTGAGAAAACAATCTCAAATGATTTTTTATTTCTGAATTTTTTAAGCCAGTCAAATACATCACCTCTCTGCACATTGATCTGAAGTGCCATATCAAGCTCAGAAGCGGTAGAGTTAATAAATGCCGTATGCTTTGGATTCATTTCTACAGAAGTAACACTCTTACATCCTCTGGAAGCAAATTCAAAGGTAATAGAACCAATTCCTGCAAAAAGATCAAGCACGGAGATCGACTGCGTATCGTATTTGTTTTCCAGAATACTGAATAAAGCCTCTTTCGCAAAATCAGTAGTAGGCCTTACATCAAAGTTTTTAGGAGCGGCAATTTTTTTGGCTTTCCATTTGCCTGATATTATTCTGAACATATTTTTGTTAGGGTTTAGGTGATAGATTATAGGTTTAGGTAATTACTGGGGTATTCTAATCCCTGTTACCTGCAGCCTGCAACCTAATTAAGTATAAAATTTTTGTTTGGAATATTGTCAAAAACAATTTTCAGATTTTTAACAAATTTCTGAAGCTCGGAGATGAATGTTTCATTTTCCGTAGTTTCTCCATAAGCATAAAAGTTGGTTTCGTTGATTCCAAATCCTATCTTGCTCAATGTAAACATAATGAAGTAAAGGAAATCTACTTCTGAGTTGACATCAAGGTTATTATAAAGAATGATTTTCTTATTATCAATTGCAAAAAACTCACATTGATTATGGTAAAGATTAATGTGAATTTCTTTATTGGTTTTGTTATTGATTGAGCTTAGGAACTTTTCTCCGGAGAAATTAAAATGAGCAGGTATGGCCAGTTCTTTTATTTTCTTATAGTAGTTCTTCGGGAAAGTATAATAAAATTGAATGTTGAATTTTTTGTTGATAGAAAGCATCAGTTCTTCCTTCTCTCTATCAGTAGGAGCGTTGAAGGCAATCAGGTCAAATCCTGCCTCATGCTCAGAAAAACCTTCCGGCATCAGGGTAAAATGATTAAATGCTGAAATCACCTGAATCTCGTCATAGCGCTGCTTGATAAGAACTTCATCCAGCTTTTGCTCAATAAGATTGGCTGGTGTCTCTTCAGTAACGAAATAAGACTTTTCCTCCAGAATGCTTTTGTTTTTAACAATCTGGCAGATCAATCCGTCTTTGGTAAAAAGTAAATTAAGTACGTTCATATTTCAATTGCTGCAAATTTAGTGAAATTCTACCATTACCGCACCCGATTGATGGTGAAGTATTTCCTTATTATAAAAATCAATATTAACCTGGCTTTCCAATACATCCCGAACCATCCTCTGTAAAATCCCATCACCAATACCGTGAACAATCTCCAGTCTCTTCAGGTTGTTTCTTCTGCAAAACTCAATCACTTCAATCAGTTTTTCCTTTTGAATAAACAATCTTTCGAAGCTGTCATAATCACTTGGATTCTTCACCAAATTATGAAAATGCAGGTCTAAAACCAAATGATTTTTCTGGTGTTTCTTAGAAATGATCTTTTTAGGTTCTGCTTTCCTTACCACTCTGATATTTTCATAAAGATCTGAATCCTTCGGAACCAGTTTTTCTTTTGCATACTGGTGAGTGAAACCATATTCATCCTTAAAAACGACAATATTTCCCTTTACGGAAGTAATTACTCCGCTTAAATCTTCATCAACTACCGAAACCTTATCGCCGATCTTCATAATTTTTTAAGAATTGTCTGAACCCAATATTTTGTGCAAAGGTAGAAAGTAAAACGTATTGAAGGCAAACTCCTTTACCCTTAAATCCTCAAACTTTCCCATTGATCAGACTCTCGGTCCCAATTCAATAACTTCCAGATCCTTGATTTCTTCACCGTCTACCACAAAGCGCATCATTGTTCTTACTTTATGCCAGCCCTGTTTTCCACAGGCGCCGGGATTAAGGTGCAGCAGGTGATTTTTCTCATCATACATCGCTTTCAAAATATGTGAATGCCCTGAAATAAATAATTTTGGAGCTTTTTCGGTTATTTCTTTTTTAGCAAGTGGAGTATATCTTCCGGGGTAACCTCCGATGTGAATCATCAAAACTTCCAGTTTTTCACAGAAGAAACGGTTGACTTCAGGAAACTCAGCCTGAATTTTAGCATCATCAATATTCCCGTACACACCCTTCAGAGGTTTTATCTTTTCCAGCTGTTCAATGACATCCAGATTTCCAAAATCTCCGCAATGCCATACCTCGTCGGCCTGAGAAGCATATTCCAGGATCCGGTTATCCATATATGAGTGAGTGTCGGAAAGGAGAAGGATCTTTGTCATTATCTTAGGGTTCTTTCTGTAATATTTTCGTGGTATTTATCTTTGAATATCGCTACACGGTCAGAATTCAGTTCTCCGTCATGATTAATCACTCTTTCTTTTAATAACCATTTTACCAGCTTTTCCATTCCTTTTTTAGAATTCATAAAATTGGCAATTTTGGCTATATCTGTTGATTCTACTTTTGTTTTTTCAGGCAGAAAATTCAGGATAAAATAATCATCACTTACATAGCTTGGAGTTTCATTGTCCATATATCGGTAAAGAAGAATCTCTTCATCATCCTTCATGGAAAAAAATGAATATTGGGCTGCATTGATTTTTTCAGCCTTCAGAATCTGTTTCCCATCCAATAAAACTTTATCATCTTTGATGGTTACATCCTGAGAGAAATATAAATTACAGCCTACCATCAATAAAAATAGAGCTAATAATCTGTTTACTGCCATTTTTTGATATTTTTTTAAGACTGCAAATATAAGAAGCTTTAACAAACTTATCAGATATGATTGCTTTCAGAGGGCAATTTTCAATTATCAGTCAGTAATATTTTTTGTTCTTCGGATAGAATCCAGTTTCTTTTCTATATCCACACTGAAAACCTTTTTTAGCTTCAGTTGATTCTCAGTAAGCTTTGAAATAACAAAAGTACCGGTCATATTTGTATTGGAAGGAAATACTAGAGTTACTGTAGAATCTGAAGCTTTTTTCCAACTCCCGATGTAACGGTCTGGTTTTTCATTTTTAGTAACCGGTTCTTCCAAAGTATCATATCTTAATGTAGATTTAATCAGGTTTCCTGTTACTTTTCCATTTTTCTGAAATCTGATTCCTTCTCTTCTTGCCTCAAAACCATCCTGCTTTTCGTAGGTATAAATATAAGTATCCATTTTACTGAGATTCCAGGTTTGTAAAAGTAACGGATTGGAAGTTCTGTCCTGGGCTTTGATACCACTGACTGCGAAAAGAGAGAAAATACAGATACAAATAGTCTTTTTCATGAATACAACTGATTTATCATAAAGTTTTAACACTGCTAAAATTAGCATCACTTAATATTTAGTAAATTTGGGAAAATTAAAATAAACAATGAAACAGAAACTTTCTTTTTTCATTTTTCTTTTGACCGTAGGATTGGCTAATGCGCAGGTTGAAGAAAAAAAGCTGGATGAACTGATCCAAAATACCCTGAAAACCTTTGATGTACCTGGAATGTCCGTAGGAATTGTAAAAGACGGGAAAATGATTTACTCCAAAGGTTTTGGAGTACGTTCTCTTACAACCAAACAGCCTATGGATGATAATACATTGGTAGGAATTGCTTCCAACTCTAAAGGTTTTACATGTGTGGCACTGGCGATCTTAGCAGATGAAGGAAAACTGAACTGGGATGATAAAGTTTCCAAATATATTCCTGAGTTTCAAATGTATGATCCATATGTTTCTCAAAATGTAACAATAAAGGACCTTATTACGCACAGAGCTGGATTAGGCCTTGGACAGGGAGATCTTATGTTTTTTCCGGAAGGAGGAAGCTTAACGGTTAATGATATCGTTCACAACGTAAGATACCTGAAACCTGAAAATCCTTTCAGAACAAAATTGGATTACAATAACATCATGTTTATTGTTGCCGGAGAAGTGATTCACAGGGTTTCCGGATTAAGCTGGGCAGAATTTATTGAGCAGAGAATTATGAAGCCTGTAGGAATGACTTCAAGCTTTGGAAGTTACAGCAGAGCAAAAACTACAGCCAATAAAATTGACGCTCATGCTCCAGTAGATGGAAAAGCCATTGCTGTTCCTCACGACTGGAACGAAACAGCAAATGCTGCAGGAGGAATTATGAGTAATATTAAGGATATGACAGCTTGGGCAGAATGTCTGTTAAATAATTTCACCACCAAGGATGGGAAAAAATTAGTTTCAGATAAAAATGTTCAACAACTGTGGAATCTTCAGATCCCTGACAGAGTTGCGGCAAAAAATCCATACGATACAAGCTTCTACGGATATGGTTTAGGCTGGTTCCTGAGTGATGTTAAAGGACATAAACAGGTACAGCACACAGGAGGATTGATTGGAACGGTTACACAGTTTACTTTAATCCCGGATATGAAACTGGGAATTGTAGTTTTAACGAACCAACAGTCCGGAGCTGCTTTCAATACCATTACCAATACAGTGAAAGATTCTTATCTTGGCGTGGCAGACAGAAACTGGCTGAAAACATATGGCGACAGAATGTCTAAAATGGAGACTGAGTTCAACAAACAGAAGAAAGATGCCTTTGCAAAATCAGAAGCCTTCAAAAAAGAAAAATCTCTTCAGCCAAAAGCAGAACAGTTTACAGGAACTTATAATGATGTTTGGTTTGGCGATGTAGAAATTGCACAAGAAGGAAATGTATACAGAATTTCATGTAAAAACTCTCCAAGATTAAAAGGAGAGCTGCTTCCTTATTCCAACAATTCTTTCATTATCAAATGGGATGATAGAAGCTATGATGCAGACGCTTATATTATTTTCAGTTATGACGAAAACGGAAAAGCAGAATCCGCAAGGCTGAAGGCAATTTCTGATGTAACAGATTTCAGTTTTGATTTTGATGATCTGGATTTGAAGAGAAAATAAAAGACAAAATTGTAGAAAAATATTTAATAGGAACGGGCTTTAGCCCGTTCTTCTTATTATATACAGCGGAAAATGGCTTTGCCGAAATTAAACCACCTCTGGCAAAAAATGATGGTTACTGTGCAAGATTCAGGTCCTGATTAGCTAAAGTAAGTTCTGTATTAAGGTGCTGTTTTTCGAAGAAATTTTTTAATTCCAAAAGTCTTTTTCTATCATTATAATGGATGCTGGAATTCAGTTTTCTTTGACACAATGAGCAAGCTCTTGCAAGATGAGAATCTGTTTCCGGAAGTGAATTGGTTCCATTCATCACACAGTTGGCATTCAGGCAATGGCTGATTCCGAACATATGCCCGATCTCGTGTGAACTGATCTTTATTAATCTTAGAAGACTTTCATTGAATTTGGAGTCTGTTAAATGACCATTTGCAAATCTGTACATAGACGTTACACCTACACCGTCTTCATAAGATGCAAGCCCGAAAACATAGTTCCATTCCGGTTTTGGAAAAAGATCTTTCTCTGTAATTCCCATCAGTACTATAGCATCTTTGGGCTTTCTTTTGATTAGAATGCTGTCCAGTACATAACCTGCCAGAATCTGTTCCTTTCCTTCCTCTGAAATTCTTTTGACTTTATCAGGAAAGATCGTATTGGGTAAAACGGGAAGGATTTTTGTTTCCAGCTGGAAATATATTTTTAAATATTCTTTTGTGAGTGCTATTTCTTTTTCCTGAAGTTCATCAAACTTTCCGATGGGTTGAAGATAAATAGTGTTTTTTCCAGGTTCGGGCTTTATCTTTTTTAATTTCTGAAAATCTTCAAATGTCTGGAAATGCTCATCATGATTATACCGCCAGCTTCCGGGTCTTGGAGAAGCCGAGAGTTTTATATCATTCAGTGCAATTGATTCAAAATAAGATCTCTTCTGTTTCTGACATGAAAAAAGAAGAATGAACAGACCTGCATAAAAAAAGAGAGACGTAACGTTATATTTTCCCCGGTTCATAAAAGAACAGAAGTTTCTTTTTGGCACCGTCAAATTCGGACCAGGATTCACAGTCTACCTCAAAACCAGCAACTCCGCAGGTGGGAAAATGGAAAATATCTTCAGAAATAGAATTGGCAAAATTGGAAATTCCATTATTGTGAGAGAAAAAAGCAACTGAATTCAGAGTATCATCCAGGTCATAAATTACAGATTCAAAACTTCTTTCCGAAGGATTATACAATTTTTCATCAGTAGAACAGTCAAGTTGATAAGCCTGATTAAAAATTTTACAGGTATTCAGTGCGCGTACCGCGGGGCTGGACACAAAGTGATCGATGGAAATATTATTGTTTTTAAGGAATCTGGACATGTGCATAGCGTCTGTCAAACCCTTGTCTGCCAAAGGTCTGTCAAAGTCCTCCGTTTCCTCCGGCCAGTCGCTTTTTGCATGTCTTACGAGGATGAGTTTCTTCATATAATTGTTTTTTGGAAGATTAAAATTATAAAAAAAATAATGGAATAAAACATGATTTATATAAAAAAACTGCGTTATGAATAAAATCAGTAAATTTTACTAAATTTGCAGACTTATGGGACAAATCCTTGCAATTGACTACGGAAAGGCTCGTTGTGGTATCGCTGCAACTGATGATATGCAGATTATTGCCAGTGGGCTGGAGACTGTAGAGAACCGCTTTTTATTGGAATTTTTGAAAAAATATTTCAGTGAAAATAAGGTAGATGAAGTAGTAGTTGGGCTTCCCATAGATTTGAAAGGAAACGTTTCGGAAGTAGAAATCGATATTTTAAAATTCATTGAAGAATTTAAAAAAGAATTTTCGGATATTGCGGTCCATCGTTTTGATGAAAGATTTACATCCAAAATGGCTTCGTTTTTTATTTCCCAAAGTGGAAAAAGTAAGAAAAAGAGGCAGGAAAAAGGATTAATAGATAAAGTAAGTGCAACCATTATATTGCAGAATTTTTTAGAACAAAGATTAAGATGATTTTACCGATAAGAGCTTTTGGGGATCCTGTTTTGAGAAAAGTGGGAAAAGATATAGACAAAGATTATCCCGAATTACAGGAATTGATAGATAACATGTTCGAAACGATGTACAGTGCAAATGGCATAGGTCTTGCAGCGCCTCAGATCGGTTTGGATATCCGTGTATTTATAATAGATGTTACACCTCTTGCCGAAGATGAGGATTATGAAGATATTAAAGATGAACTGGCAGAGTTTAAAAAAGTATTCATCAATGCCAGAATTCTTGAAGAATCAGGTGAAGAATGGAAGTTCAATGAGGGATGTCTTTCTATTCCGGATGTAAGAGAAGATGTAAAAAGAAAAGGTACAATCGTTATTGAATATTATGACGAAAATTTTGTGAAACATACAGAAACTTTTTCCGATATTAGAGCCCGCGTAATTCAGCATGAGTATGACCACATTGAAGGGGTACTGTTTACTGACCACCTGAGTGCTCTGAAGAAGAAACTGGTAAAAGGTAAACTGACAAAAATCTCTCAGGGTGACGTAAACATTGGTTACAAAATGAGATTTCCAAAATAATTTAAACAAGGATAAAAGAAATAATATAAAGCAAAAAGCTTAAGGCTGATTGCAGAATTTACAAAAAATAAAATTATGCTGTTAGAAAAAATAATTTCAATTTCTGGAAAACCAGGACTTTACAAATTAGTTTCTCAATTAAGAAACGGATTCATCATTGAAGATGTTACCAGTAAGAAAAAAGTAAGTATTGGAAACTCAAGCCAGGTAAGTTTGTTGGATAATATTGCCATGTTTACATTTGAGAAAGAAGTTCCTTTGTTCGAAGTTTTTGAAAATATTGCTAAAAACAACGACTACAAGGAAACAATCTCTCACAAATCTTCTGATGCAGACTTGAAGGAATTTATGTTGTCTTCTTTACCTAACTATGATACAGAAAGAGTATATGCTTCTGATATCAAGAAATTGGCTCAGTGGTACAATGTTCTTCATAAAGCGGGATATATTACTCCTGAAAGTTTTGTAAAGGCAGAGCCTGAAACTTTGGATGGAGAGCCTGCAGAAGAACTAAACATTGAAAAAGAAGCTAAGAAAGCTCCAAAAGCAGAAAAACCTGCTGCACCAAAAGTAAAAGCTACTTCAGCTGCAAAATCAGCTCCAAAAAGTACGCACAGAAAACAAGGATAATTCAATTTGAATTAAAAATACAAAGCCTTGTCAGGAAATTTCTGACAAGGCTTTTGGTTTTTTATTAGATGGCAGATAATAGGGATTAGGGGAATTTCTGCTAAGTTCAAGCTTTATTTTAAAACATTAAATCTGGTACCCCACACTCCGTATCTCACACCCCATACACCAAAACTTTCACCCATAACCACTACCACAGACCCAAAATAACCCTTACATTTGTATAAGATTGAATTTCCCATTACTTATGAATACGAAACAGGAGAAACTAGAGGCCTTCGGAAGATTACTGGATATCATGGATGATCTGCGTGAAAAATGTCCTTGGGACCAGAAACAGACTTTAGAGTCGCTTCGCCATCTTACCCTTGAAGAAACCTATGAGCTTTCAGATGCTATTTTACAGAATGATTTGCAGGAGATAAAAAAAGAACTGGGAGATGTTCTGCTTCACCTGGTTTTTTATGCTAAAATTGGTTCTGAAAAAGAAAGTTTTGATATCGCAGATGTGATCAATTCTCTTAATGAAAAGCTGATTTTCCGCCATCCTCATATCTATGGAGATACCGAAGTGAAAGATGAGGAAGAGGTGAAACAGAATTGGGAAAAATTAAAACTAAAAGAAGGAAATAAGTCCATTTTGGGTGGAGTGCCGAAAAGTTTGCCAAGTTTGGTAAAAGCCTACAGAATCCAGGATAAGGTAAAAGGAATTGGTTTTGAATTTCATGATGCCGAAGATGCATGGAAAAAAGTTGATGAGGAGATTCAGGAGTTTCATGCTGAGACGGATCTCGATAAAAAGGAGCAGGAGCTGGGTGATGTGTTTTTCTCATTGATCAATTATGCCAGAATCTCTGGAATTAATCCTGATTCTGCTTTGGAAAGAACCAACCTGAAATTTATTTCACGATTTCAAAAGATGGAAGGGCTTGCCGAAGAACAGGATTTAAAACTTGCCGATATGTCTCTGGAAGAAATGGATGTTCTCTGGGAAAAGGCAAAAAAACTTTCATAACTCCTGATTGGAATAATTAATGCTTCTTATGTTCAGTAAAAAAATAATAATAAATATGCTACGCTTTCTGATTTTACCCGTTTTGTTTTTATTGAGCTGCAATCCCAAAGCTCAGAATTCTCCTGCAAAAGAGGATGAACTTAAAATACAGTTTCCTTTGCCCAAGAAGTTGAAGGAAGTTTCCGGAATTGCTTTATCAAAAGATAAGAATACCATTTGGGTGATAGAAGACAGGGGGAATAAAAATGCAATATACGGCATCAATAACAAAGGAGAAATGTTAGCAAAAGTACCGGTAGAAAATATTGAAAATACAGACTGGGAAGACATCATATCAGATTCTCAGGGAAATATCTATATCGGAGATTTTGGTAATAATGATAACAACCGTACCGATCTTGCAATTTTAAAAACTGATCTTACCAGCACTGCACAGACTACGACAAAAGTTGTTCAGACCACAAAATTCCATTATCAGGGTCAGACAGAATTTCCACCAAAAAAATCAAACCTGTTATATGATTGTGAAGCTTTTGTAGAGATGGATGGTAGCTTTTACTTATTCACCAAAAACAGAAGCAAAGGTTTTGACGGAACTTTCCTTGTATTCCAGGTGCCTAATAAAGAGGGTGATTTTGAAGCAAAATTAATAGGAACATTAAAACTTCAGGGCGGGTATAATGATGCTGCTATCACTTCAGCTACCATCAACAGTACGAAAGATAAAATTGTGTTGCTCACGCATAAAAATGTACATGTCCTTACAGGTTTTACTGCTAACGATTTCAGTTCTGCTAAAATTCAGAAAATTTCATTGAATCATAATTCCCAGAAGGAAGCTATTGTTTTTCTTGATGATAAAACATTAATGATTGCTGATGAGAAAGGGAAAGAAGAAGGTGGAAATGTGTATACATTTTCTTTTTAAACAGCTTATCCCTATTTTTGCGGCTGATTAGATGGATATGAAGAATTTATTTTATATTTTATTTGCACTAAGTTTATTTTCGTGCAGTACAAATGATGATGCAATAGAGAGTACGCAAGCGGAGTTAGAACCTGATAAGGGGTATATTTTTGAGATGGATTATCGTTTTTCTACGATGCCTAGCCCTGAAAAATATTACCAGTTTGCCTATGAGAATGGAAGGTTAAAAAAAATGCTTGGAAAATATTATTATTCTACAGGTATTGGTGGTTTTTTTAATCCTAATGTACTTACCCAGCTGACATATACTAGTAATAAAGTGCAAGTGGATCATTTCGGACCAGAGGGATTTGTAAGTTATGGAACGGTCATCTATTTAATGGAAAATAACAGACCCATAAAAGCTGAAAAGTATATAAACTATACCGGCTATCCTTCCTACTTGGAAACATCAAAAAGCTATACATATGAGCAAGATAAAATAGTAACCTATCAAAAAAGCGGAGGTTGGGAACTTTATACATCCTATTATTTTGATAGCAAAAAAAATCTTATTAAGAGTGAAGTGTTAGAAAAAACGGGAGGTGTAGATAATAAAATAACGACTACTACCTATTCTGATTTTGATAATGCTGCAAATCCGTTCAAAAAACTGTATTTGATCAATGATGATTTTTACGAAAAAAGTTTATCTACTAATAATTTCAGAGCAAAAGAAACGATTAGTCAATATCTGCCCAACCCTGCTAATGGCAATATGACATATCCGCCAGGGCATTCAAGCAGTCAATGGGGTTACAAATATGATACAAACGGACAGGTATTATTATACTTTCCATATCCATAATGATACTAAATATAAAACCCCACAGAGAAATCTGTGGGGTTTTTGAATATATGAATGTTATTGAAGTGATTGACATTTGTATTGTTTACGGAGTAAGGTAAGATATATGAATGTTACCACTTGACAATCTGAAATCCTGAGTATAACGGCAGCGTATTCTGAAAGTTTCTCCTGTATTGAAAAAGTTAATAGATGACAGATTATGATTCAATCCTGTAGTGCGTTCTCCATGTCCTGTAGATATGCCTGCAAGAGTTGTGAGTGTAGGAGACACTTTTTGTATATAAGAATTGGCTGTTCCAGCGGTTTGTCCCGATGGATTTAAATTGAGATCATAGGTTGCATAAGGAACAATATTGTAGAACCCGGGTTTTACTACTGTGAAAAGTCCTGTTGTTGAGTTGTAAGTCAAGTAAGCAGTATCAATCTTATTGCTTACATTGAAAACATAGGTTTGTGAGTAATTTTCATGAGTATTGACAGGAGTAGAGTGTGTTCCTGTATAACTGCCACTAGCTGGGCTGATGTCTGTTTTGTTTCCCACATAAACTACTTTTAAGAAGTTTTCAGATTCAATCGTTTTCCATACCGGAGTATTTCCGGCTCCGTTTGACATTAAGACTTCACCTTTGTTTCCTGAATTACCTTTTGTTCTACCGTCACCACCTACATTCAGGTCTTTAACTACCTGTAGTGAACCGTTGACATGTAATGTATGTTGAGGAGTTGATGTTTTAATCCCTATCTGTGCATTTAAATGTGTGAACATGACAAATAATGCCATATATAATGGCTTTTTTTTCATCTAATTGTTGATTTTTTGTTGAGACAAATATAAAATGTTTTTAATATGTCTGTTTTTTAAAGAATTGATAAACATATAACACTATCTGTGGTATTGAGTTATATGGCTGAAAATATGGCTTTTATTTAAAAGCCATATTTGTTTTATTGATGAAAAATGTGTGCTGAAAATTAGAATTATTAAATTTAATTAAAATTGATTTTTTTTGAATATTCAACTGTAATTAGTTTTAATAGGTTTTAAACAATGCTTTGTATATGCCTTAAAATTGAAATACAGGGTGATGAAAATTTGATTGTTTAAAACTTCATTCCTATCCCTGCAGAAAGTCTTCCGCCATCTGAGCCATAGAAATAATTCAGTCTTGCAGACACCATTTCTACAATACTTAACCAAACACCGGCGCCAGCAGATTGATGCCATTTTCTGGAATTTTCATTGTCATTCCATACACGGCCGATATCATATCCGATAAGGATTCCCATATTCGCAGGAATAATATTGTTTCTTACTCTCCCGAAATCCCATCGTACTTCTGAGTTATTGGTAAAATAAGATCTTCCTGAGAATCTCTCATTTCTGAAAGCTCTCATTCCATTATTACCCCCAATAGTCGCAGCCTGATAGAATTCAAAATTATTATTATTGATCCACATTACGTTACTGGAATTGGCAAAAACAAATTTTCCTTTCTTGTCAATTCTGTGATCAATGGCAAGCTTTCCTTTTACAGTCAAAAAGTTTCTATTAAAGTCAGAAAGAGTTGCCTTCCAATCAGCATTAAGCATAAATTCCAGTCCAAGAGTAGGAAAAGCTACATTATCTGCATTTTTATAACCAAATGTATAATTGGCCCCTACAAACTGCTGGCTGTCAAATACGCCCGGTCTTACGTCCGGTGACTGGTTGATGAAGCGGTCAGCTTTTCTCTGAACTTTATTATCTTCGAAAGTCAATTGAAACTGATGGCTCAGATTCATCCAGCTCTTCTGAGAGATAGAAGGTGCAAAGTTGAATTTTGAAATTCTGGCTCTGTTGTATTCTCTTTCTGTAGTTTCTTTGTCATATTCACTTTCATTGGACAATCCAAAGAAGTTTTGAGAAAACCTTGGGGTAGTATAAAATGCATCCAGATTGAAATCCCAACCTGAGATAGCCTTTTTAAATACTCCTTTATAAGTAAGGCTGAATCCTGCAGTAGCAGTATAAAAATTAGCTTTTAAGCTGTGTCTTTGAGTATAAGGATCACGGATAAAATTATTAACTGTATAATTGGCCAGAACACCTACAATGACCCCATCATCCGGGTTGTAGTCCAAATTTGGATATCCTGCAAAAGAATTGTATTTCGGGTGCTTATAATTATAGCTGTTAATGTCATAATCATCCGTGATGTTCCTGGTTGCATTGCCAGCATTATAAGTGTTTTTCTGAGATTTAAAATCATAAATCTTCACTTTTCTTCCGTCACTTACAGTATAGGTATCATGATTATATCCACCAATCAGTCGGATATTCATTCTAGGGTTGCCGGTTCCGGCTACTTCGTAGATGTCATCATCTTCCAGTCCGTAGATCCATAATTCTTTTGTTTTTGAATCATAATAAGTCTTTTCAAAAACCAGTTCATTCTTATCTTTATCTTTACCCAGCTTATATTGCTGTACGAGTACGGAATGTCCATTTTTGGTGATGACAAACTTATCAGGATTTACCGTTCCTGCCAGAGATACTTTTTTCTGTAATACATCATAGTATTGAGCGGCGTAGCTCTGAAGTTTTGTTTTTCTTACTTTCAATTTTCTTTGAATTTCAGCAATGGTATCATCCTGTACCTCTTTTGGGAGGTTATGGAAAGCATCATCAATATCTGCATCAGTAAGATGGTCCTGAATATATTTTGCCTGTGTTTCCCATTCTGTCTGATCTGCTCCTTTTAAAAAAACAAGATCCATTGGATAGGGTTCCATGGCAAGCCATTTCACACTGCTGATATCTTCTGTAAAAGTTTTCATATGGCGGATGGCCGGAACATTCATAATAAGCCTGAATGCTGCTCCATCATATTTACTGAACGCCTGGTCCCGGTCTTTTGGGATAGGTTTGTAAACTACCTTGTCACCTACCTCATATTCTGCCCATTTCCACTGATCCGAATGTCTGTCCCAATCACCGATAAGCATGTCAAATAATCTAGCTCTGATGTAGGATTCTCTGTCAACAGAATATTTATTGTTTTTGCTAAGGTTCTTTAATACATCATCCGTAGAAACGATATCTTTTGCATTACCGAGATAAGCTAATGTTTTAGGGTCAGAAGAAAAACGCTCTTCAATCATATACATTTCATCCCCATAGTTTTCATTATATCTTCCCAAAGCCTGCTGCTTAGGAATATAATACAGTTTTGGATTACTGTGGAAAATACCCAGCTTTTCTGACATATTTCCAATAGTAAATGGGGTAAACGGATGATTGGTCGTATAAAAATCCAGCAGAAATTTTTCAGGGAATGTATCTGCAAGTTCTTCTCCTAATGTACTTTTCTGGAAAGCCATATTGTTAAGAAAGCGGATAGCACTTTTTTTCACTCCACGCATCACAAACTCCTGTCCATCTGTAGATTTCAAACGTAAACTGTTGGATTGGTTCCCCCCACCTTCTCTGAAAGGAATATATCCTCCGTTCAATTCTGAAAGATTTGCTGTTGGAGCCTCAATTGGTATTCCGTAATATCTTCTGTAATGATCTCCCCATAACCAACGGTAAAATTTCCCTTTTTCAGTAAGCTGTACCGGGTAAATAGTGGAAGAGAATGTCTGAGGAAAAGAATTTGGAAAGTTATTAACAAATACATCCGGCTTGGAAATTACTGAAATATGAGTCAGTTTTTGAAGCTTTGCATCTTTTGTAGAAAAATATTCAACGTCTGTACTTTCGTCTTTTCTGAAATTTAAAACGGCAAAACCGCTGCCTCCGTAAGAAAAATCAGTTTTTTCTATAATGGTAGACGGATCTGTTTTAGAACCAGCACCACTGATGATTTGTCTTATGTTTTCATCCTCATGATATTGAAGATTATGATCATGCCCGGAAACGAAAATAATATTTTCCTTATCCTGAACGATACTTTTCAATCTGTTGGCCAGATCCGCGTAATGCTGGTTATTGATATCTTCAGGACTTGCTCCTGAGGAACTTCTTAAAATATTGATTAAGCTTGCAACACCAGGAACAGGGATCTTACTTTTTAAAGGAAAAAGATGTGACTTTGCAGAATTAAAGCCGGCATGAGTTCCACTGCTGATAATGGGATGGTGTAAAGCAACAATGATTTTTTTACCCTGATTTTTGATAATGAGATCTTTAAATTCATCAAAAAAATTCTCACGGGTTTTGATATTACAATTTTTATTGATTCCGGGGTAGTTGTCCCAGTTTGCAATAACCCATTCCGTATCAATAGCAATAAGCTTAATATCTTTAGAGACGTTGATATCATCAATAGGGCATCCGTTTTTAGGCAGAAAAGCTTTTTTGTCGTCTAGGTATTTTTTTACCAGTCCTTCCTGGGTGTTCAATCCTTCCAGTCCGTTATACCAGTCATGATTTCCAGGAATTACCAATGTTTTACCCTTGAAATTTTTAGTAATAGCAAGTTGATTCTCCAGTTTTTCTTTAGCTGAGGCATACTCTTTATCTGTTTCTTTGGGCATGCCGTTGGGATAGATATTATCTCCCAAAAAGATCAGCATAGAGTTGCTGTCTGCAGAATCCAGTTGGTTTTTCAGTAAACTAAGTGTTTTTTGTGCCTGAGGTTCATCTGCATTTCCTGCATCTCCAATCAGAAAAAGTTTAAAATCATTTTCAGATTTTATCTCAGAATCTTTTACTTCAAATAAGTTTTTGCCCTTTTGTACGTTATATGTAGCACAGGAATAAAGTGCTCCTGCGGACATTACAGTTCGAAGAACAATAGAAGTATTTTTTAGATGAGTTTTAAAGGATAAATTCATAAATTTACATTAACAAAATTTCAGGAATGAGCATTCTACAAAAAGCTAAAAATTATGTTGAAATCTTATTCAAAGATAAGTTATCTTCAGTATATTTTTATCATAATTTTATCCATACTGCCTATACGGTGAATAAGGCTGAGGAAATCATGAAAAATACTCCTGTCTCTGAAGAGGATCAGGAGAAAGTACTCGTAGCATTATGGTTTCATGATACCGGGTATATAGAATGTGCCCTGAACCATGAAGAGAGGAGTGTGGAGGTGATGAAAGCCTTTTTACAGGAAGAAAATTATCCGGAAAATTATATCGCGGATGTTGAAAAACTCATTCTGGCTACGAAAATACATTATGAACCTCAGAATTTACTGGAAAAAATTGTAAAAGATGCTGATTTCAGTCATTTTGCAGGTCATGATTATAACGATATTTCCGATGCTTTGAGAAAAGAATGGGAGCTGACTAATGTAAGATGTTTTTCTAATGAAGAATGGAACGCCGGAAATCTGGATATGCTGAAAAACAAGCATACTTTTTATACGGACTACGCCAAAGAAAACTGGGAACCTTTGAAAAAGAAGAACATTAAAAAGATCGAAAAGAAATTGGAAAAAGAAGAAGAGAAAAAAGACAATAAAAAGGATAATTCAGAAGGTAAAAAGGAAAAAGAAAAATCTGACAGAAGTGTAGATACTTTATTCAGAGTAACGCTTAACAACCATACAAGACTGAGTGATATTGCAGACAGCAAGGCCAATATCCTTTTATCTGTAAACGCAATTATTATTTCCGTTTGTCTTTCAGTATTGGTTCCGAAGCTGGATGCTCCTAAAAATTCCCATCTGATTCTTCCGAGTTTCATACTGCTGTTATCAAGTGTATTTACCATCATATTTGCTATTTTATCCACAAAACCCAATGTGACGAAAACCACATTTACTTCTCAGGATATTGCAAACAGAAAAGTAAACCTGCTGTTCTTTGGAAACTTTCAGCAGATGTTGTTTGATGACTATCACAATGCGATGAAAGATCTTATTAAAGACAGAGATTATATCTACGATTCTATGGTAAAAGATCTGTATTATCTTGGGAAAGTTCTGGACAGGAAGTACAAGCTTTTATCCATTACCTATAAAATCTTTATGGCTGGAATTATTATTTCCGTTTTATCTTTTGGGGCTGCATTTCTTAGCCTCTAATTGAAAGACTTCTTTCTCCTATACACCTGGAACAGGTGAAGAATAAAAAATTTATTCCAAGTATTATTTTGGGGTTTATTGCAGACTGACTGAAGAAGCCGGATACTTATTTTGTGGATTAAAAATTATTGGTTTCTATTCCTGTGGAAGTGTAAAAGAAACCCTCAGCGCCAGCAATCCCGTAATTCCCTGGAGATCCTCTACTTTTAGGAATTCTATATCATTTTGTAGAACTCCTTTTTTCTGAAGTTTTGAAATGTAGTCAAGATATTCTTTCTGATTTTCCATTCCGAAATATACGATGGTGATTTTTCCGGGAGCGGTGATGCGTTCTGAAGAATCTTTCACATGCGCTTTATCCAGACGTTTTTTGATAATTTCGTAATAGGAGTTGTAAGCTCCGTCTACATCAAAGCGTTTTTCATCCATTCGGAAACGGATGTCTATTTTTTCATTATATACAAAAATCAGTGAGGCAATATCCAGCTGTACAGGAAGATTTTTTTTGAACGACTGAAACTCAAGTTCCATTTTACAGATGGTTTTCAACTGCCAGTATCTCAGTTTGTGGACAACTTTTGAGGTATAGTGCAGCTCAGGAGCGATGGTAGATCCAATGTACAGGTTATGCTCTACACCGTCAGACTTAAATCTCTCATAGTAGTGCGGAAAAATTTCCTGCGCTTTTATCTGGCTTTCATCCAGTAAATCTGCCAGTTTTCGGTTGACCAGTGTGATAGAATCATCCAGGTTTTTTCTGTGATGATAAAACAGATCTGTAGGTGCAAAGATGTGTGAAAAATAATCTTTGATCTTTGCTTTGCCTTTATTTCTCTGGAAGTTCTTACTTCCAGTTTCCCCTGTAAAAAAGGATGAATTTCTTCTCTTAATAATCTTTGAAAACGCTGTTGTTCTGTATCCGCTTTGATTTCATTGTTTAATTCATTCTCAAAAATATCCAGTGCCAGCACAAATTTTTCTGAATCGGAATTGGTGAGTACAAAAATCTCATTCAGCCATTCAATCTGCTGATTAAGATCCTGAAGCATCAGATTAAAACGCTTCTCTGATGAGGAACGGATATCAGAAACCCCGAATAACGGAGTAAGGTTTTTAAAAGAAATCTGCTTTAAAGTATATATTTTTTTTCCCAGTGATGCCGTGAAGTACTTTTCAGCTTCATTCCTGAATTTCCAGACCACACTGTCGTGGATGGTAGTATATTCACGCTGGATAATAGCTTCTATCTGATAATTTTTCTCAAAGTAGAATCTGTTTAAGGAGAAAAGAACCATATCGGTGAAAAACTCCAGTTTTTTGAGCTTTAAACCATTGAAACTGCCGGCAATAGGAGAGGTGAATTCCATGATCGCAAGGAGCTCGCCGTCTTTCATTATAGGAATTACCATGAAGCTGTTGACATTATTATCCTTTAAAATACTGAATGAAGGAAGCTGTTTTACATTTTCATCCAGATTGTTTACATTGGAAACAACAACGGGTTTTGAATTATGATTTAAATTATTAAACGTACTCTTACGCGTATCTTCGTCAAAAGCATTGATCCAGAAATCCAGAATATGATTGGTCAGAAGACTCTCATAAATAGGAAGTTTATCCAGTTTCTGTTCTTTTTTGTTGAAAGTCATGAGTCCGAAGCTGAGTTCCGGAACATCAAAATAAGATTTGAAAATTTCGGTCAGATTTTCATTGGGATTCAAATCTTCGGGATCAATTTCAATCATGCTTGATTTCAGGTCAGAAAGTGCTACTTCAGACGTACAGTCTACCAGTGAAATAATGGTAAATCCTTTCAGTATCCAAGACTGCGATGGAAAATGTTTTTTCCACAGTTTAAAATCATCCAGATTTTCCAACAGCATATCCAGAACATCATCAGATGGGATTTTAGCATCTTCTGTAGGGGCAATTTCCGTAAAATCTGAATTGACTGTAATCTTATAATGTTTCATAATCCCCTGTTTGTTGGGGATATCATAATAGAACGGAATCGTACTTTTAATATCTTTTTTGAAATAGCTCTGGAGAATAAGGCAGCAGCAGAATACATAAAACTCATTATCTGAAATATTTCTGAGTTCTATTTCGAAGTCTTTTCCTGCATCTTTAAGAATATCTTTAAACCTTTCGGTATAATTGAAAGTGATGTTTGAAAGAGGAATACTTGCCGCTTTTATCTCATTTCTGGTAAGCCCGGTTGGGAAAAGATCGGCAAGAAGCACCCTGATGAGGTCTTCATGTTTTTCAAGAAGTGCAGTATCCTGAAACCCTTCTCTGAGTTCTTTAAAATTTCTGATGCTTTCGATCAAAGATTCTGCATAGTTGACTCTGTACTCCAGTCTGTCGTTATGTCGGATATGCTCCAGAACATCCAAATATTTTTTGAATGATATATAAACCTGAAAAGGAGAGTCTTTTTTATAGAGATTAGCCAAAAGCTGAAATTTAAAGTAAAGTTATGAAAAAAGGAGAATATCGGCAGGATTAAAATTTTATTTTATTGTATATAATTTACTTGTGTATTCTGAAATTTTGCAATGTATTTTATAATTTATTGATGTTTTTTGGAAAGACAGATTATCGGATTACTGATTAATAAATTTTATGGTCAGTTGGGTGATCAGATCATTTTTCTTATTTTGTTTTTATTTGAATATGAAAAGTTTTGATCATAAAAAAGCACAACTTATCAGTTGTGCTTTTTATATTGTATAATTCTGATTTTACAATCCGAACATTCTTGCAAACAGATCCGGGAAAACCCCAAGGATGATAATTAAAACAATTATTATTACTGCAATGATATTGTAAGTAAGAGTTACTTTTTCTGATGATTTGAATGTAGATTCTTTAAAGAAGAACATTGCGATGATCAGTCTTAAATAGTAAGCAATAGATAAGGCAGAACCTAATACAGCCACCAATACTAAGAAAGCGGCACCGTTCATAGCCTGGGAGAATAAAGCAAATTTTCCCATGAAACCAGCGGTTAACGGAACCCCTGCCATTGAAAGCATAGAGATTGCTGCTGCTGTTGCTAATAACGGCTCAGTTTTCGCCAATCCTTTGAATGCTCCGAAGGAAGTTTCTCTCTTTAACTTCTCTACCCAGATCAGACACATGAAAACTCCTACTGTAGATAAAGAATAAGCAAATAAATAAAAGGCAAGGTTATAAGTAGAAAGGCTTGTCATTCCGAAGAATACCAATCCGATATATCCTGCATGGGAAACTGAAGAGTAAGCCAGCATTCTTTTTGCGTTCGTCTGAGCAAGACCCATAACGTTTGCCAAAAGTAAAGTAATGATTAAGAATACTCCTAAAACGTTGATCCATTCATGAGTCACCCCAGCGAAACCAAGCGTCATCAATCTGAATAGCGCAAAGAATCCTGAGATTTTTACTACACTCGCCATGAAAGCTGTGATTAATGAAGGAGAACCTGCATATACATCAGGACTCCACATGTGGAAAGGTGCTAAAGCTACTTTGAATGCCAATGCACAAAGAATCAGTAATACTCCTAAGATGAACATTACATTCCCTGAATTAGCTACTCCAAAATCATGAATCTTGTACAGATCAAAACTTCCTGCACTTCCATAGATGAACGCAATCCCGAACAGTAAGAAACCTGTCGCAAATGCACCCATAAGGAAATATTTAATAGAAGCTTCGTTGGATCTAAGATCAGTTTTGTTAGCTCCAGCCATTACATATAATGGAATAGAAAGAATCTCCACTCCCAGGAACATCGTCACCAGGTTCTGATATCCGAAAAGGATGATCCCTCCACATAATGCAAATAGCATCAATGCATATAATTCTGACTGGTGGCTTCTGTGGTTGCTGAAAGCAAAACCTCCTAGGAAGAATAATAATAATGTTGTTACGATTGATATTTTAGTGAATAATGCAGTATTACCACTGTACTCATACATATGCTTGTAATGGTCGAAGAACGAACATTCCGGCATAAAACTTACGTACAATGCGATGATTAATCCCAAAATCCCAATGTATCTTGCGAATTTTCCTTGTTCAAAAACTCCTGAAAATAACGCAATAACTGCCGTTAGGAAAACAATAATTAAAACACTCATAATATAGATTTGAGATGCGAGATTTGAAGTTTAAAGTTTCAGGTTCAAAGTTGAAAATTTAAGGTTTAAAGATTCCCTGTTTTCATTTCTTTGTCTCTTTCTTTGACTCTTCTCTAATCTCTTAATTTTTTAATTTTTAAATCTTTTAATTTTTTAGTTAGCCATCGCCATGTAAATAAACTTCACTGAACTACTCACCATGTCGATTACCGGCTGTGGGAAAATACCTAGTAAAATCACAAAAACCGCTAAACTTGCCAATACAGAAAATTCTACTCCTGATAAATCTTTTGCTGTACTTAAAACTGCTTCATCTCCTTCTCCAAACATTGCTTTTCCGTAGAATCTCAATAAATATACAGCACAAAGAATTACCGTAAGACCCGCAATTACTGCTGCTGTTCCATTAAAATCATAAACAGACTTCAACAAAATAAATTCTCCGATGAATCCATTGGTCAATGGAACTCCCATTGAACCTAATATAATGATCAAGAACAATACGGCAAACTTAGGAGCTACTTTAGCTAAACCACCCATTTGTCTGATGTCTCTTGATTTAAATCTTTTGTATAAAATATCACAACAGTAGAACAATCCCACTACGTTGATACCGTGAGCGAAAGTCTGTACCAATGCCCCTTCTGCCCCTTCTACATTGAAAGTTCCTCTAAGAGTAACTACTGCGGAAGCAAAAATCCCTGCTACCATCAATCCTACGTGAGAGAAAGATGAATATGCAATGATTCTCTTCATATCTGTCTGGATAATAGCAATCAATGCTCCGTGAACAATTCCTACAATTGCAAGGATGATCACAATCTGTCCGGAAATTCCTGCTATCGGAAGCGGAGTGATTGGAAGTAAATAACGCAATACCCCATATACTGCCATTTTAAGCATGATCCCCGATAACAACATTGATCCTTGAGTAGGAGAGTAGGTATAGGTATCAGGCTGCCATGTGTGGAAAGGGAATACCGGTAATTTCACTGCAAATGCAAAGAAAATAAACCAGAATACCACAGTCTGTTGTACTTCGTTCAGTTGTGCATTATATAAATCTGTTAAAGCGAATGATGCAGAGTGGTTGTACACATAGATCAATCCGGCTAACATAAATAATGATCCTACGAATGTATATACGAAGAATTTCGTAGTGAATTCAAACCTTTTATTCTCTTGTCCCCAAAGTCCGGCAATGAACCAAATTGGAATCAAAGTTACTTCCCAGAAAATGTAGAATAACAATCCGTCTAAAGAAGTGAACACTCCTACAAGACCGAACTGCATCAGCAGAATCAATCCGTAGAATGTATTTCTATAGTTTACATTTTCGTTGAAAGATGATAAAATAATGATTGGAGCCAGAATATTGGTCAATAATAAAAGAAGCATGCTCATCCCATCGATACCGAAGTGAAGAGAGCTCTTCATAAATTGTGACCAAGGATAATTGATCTCATGCTGCAATACACTATCTACCGTCGGAGTAAAATCGAAATCCGAAAGTATATAAAATGTAAGAAGCATTTGGACCAATGCAATTCCCAGTGCCAAATATTTGCTGGAATTACTCTTCCATGCAAAAACTAATCCCGAACCTACTAGAGGTAATAGTAATAATGTTAATAATAAACAAGACATTATTATTGTAATAAAAAGTTAACAATTAATATAATTCCCACAGCTAAAGACATGATAAGAATATACGTCTCTACATTTCCGTTTTGAACACGCTTCATAGCTTTTCCGCTGTCTTCAGCACCATCACCTACAAAGTTTACAAAACGGTCTAAGATACCCTTATCAAACATCTTTCCTCCGCGTCCTAATCCTTCAACAGTTTTTACAATCAATGCGTTGTAAAGTTCGTCAACATATAATTTTTTAGCAGAAAGCTTTTCCCATCCGGTATAGTTTTCTTCTGCAACAGCCATCTTTTTCTTACTTACATAAGTATTTCTAACGATGAACCATACAGAGAAGAACATAATCACTGTAGCTGCTAATAAGATCATTTCAGTATTGAAAGGTACTCCTGAAAGAGTAGCTTCCATCTGGCTGTAGCTTTGTTCTGTAAGAACTGGCTTCAACCATTCCATCAGCTTCGCATAATGCCCGTGACCGATGAAGTGTGGCAGGTTGATAAAACCTCCGATTACAGAAAGAACAGCCAATACGATCAATGGTAATGTCATATTAGACGGGCTTTCGTGTAAGTGGTGTTTTTGTTCTTCAGTACCTCTGAATTCTCCGTGGAATGTCAGGTAGTATAGTCTAAACATATATGTTGCAGTCATTGCCGCTAAAACAAATAAGATTACCCAGTAAACAGGGTTTTTAGCGAAAGCTGCTACTAAAATTTCGTCTTTAGAGATCATCCCTGATAATAAAGGGAAACCTGAGATGGCTAATGTTCCAATAAGGAATGTAGCGTGTGTAAGAGGAATATATTTTTTAAGACCTCCCATGAAACGCATATCCTGTTCGTTGCTCATTGCGTGGATTACAGAACCTGCACCCAGGAATAATAAAGCTTTAAAGAATGCATGTGTCATTACATGGAACATAGCCGTTGTATACGCTCCAAGACCTAAAGCGATGAACATAAATCCAAGTTGTGAAACTGTAGAGTATGCCAATACTTTTTTGATGTCGTTCTGACGTAGTGCATAGAATCCTGCCAATGCAGCAGTTAAAAATCCGATGAATAAAATTCCTCCCTGTACTGTAGGTGCTAAAGTAAATAAGAAGTTTGATCTTACTACCAAATAAATACCCGCAGTTACCATTGTTGCCGCGTGGATCAACGCTGATACAGGAGTAGGTCCGGCCATCGCATCCGGCAACCATGTATATAATGGAACCTGAGCAGATTTACCGGTAGCACCGATGAATAAACTCGCTGTGATAAAGATGATCACTGTTCCGTCTAATTCAAATTTTGAAGCATTTTCTGCTACAGAAAGATAATCTACAGCGTTTGTCTGAGAGGCGATCATAAAGATACCGATCAACAAAGCAAGGTCACCAATTCTGTTCATGATGAAAGCTTTTCTTGCTGCTTTACCGTACTCTTCGTTGGTGTACCAGAACCCGATCAACAGGTAAGAACAAAGACCTACACCTTCCCATCCGATGAATAAGATAAGGTAGTTGCTTCCCATTACTAAAAGTAACATTGAGAAAATGAAAAGATTCAGGTAAGTAAAAAACTTATAGAATCCTTTATCATGACTCATATATCCGATAGAGTATAAATGGATCAGTGAACCGATACCTGTGATGATCATCACCATCATTAAAGAAAGCTGATCAATCTGGAATCCAAAATTAATTTGTACTCCATTTACTCTAAACCATTCAAAAGCTTTTACGATTACAGGCTGGCTTTCAGAATTGAAATTCATGAAAAGACTTACAGCGATACAGAATGATCCGAAAACCATTGCCGTAGCCAAAGATCCAACCAATATTTTTGGAAGATTTTTCCCGAATAAACCGTTAATAAGAAACCCTAAAAGTGGTAAAAGTACTATTGCATATACTAGATTCTCCATTCTTATCCTCTTAATTTATTAAATATACTCACATCTACAGAACGGGTATTTCTATACAGCATAGCAATAATTGCCAGACCTACTGCTACTTCTGCAGCAGCCACCACCATAATGAAGAAAACTAAAAGCTGTCCGTCGCCGTTGCCTTTATACGCTGAAAAAGCTGCCAATAAAAGGTTTACAGAATTCAGCATAAGCTCTACACAGCCCAGAATCACAATAGCATTTTTTCTAAGTAATACTCCCATTACTCCCAAACAGAACAATACTGATGAAAGAATGATGAAGTAGTCCAAAGGGATGCTTTGTATAAATGTATTTACTTCTCCCATAATTTTATAAATCTTTTTTACCGATTAATACCGCGCCTACAATACCTGCCAAAATTAGGATGGAAGCAAGCTCAAACGGTAAAACATATTCATTAAACAAAAGTCTACCCAGGTTTTTCGTAAGACCAACACCTCTGTCTACATTTTCAACAACAATGTGGTTGTCCTGTACTCCTCTGAAAACTCCAAGTACACCTACTAAAAGAAGCCCTGCTGTAAAAACTCCAACAAACTTTAAAGTATTGTTCTTCTTACTTTCGTCTCCTTTATTAAGGTTAAGCATCATCAGGATGTAAAGGAAAAGTACCATGATAGCACCTGCATACACTATAATCTGGATAATGGCAAGGAACTGTGCATTTAAAAGGATGTACATACTTGCAATTGAAAACATTGTAACAATCAATGACAAAATAGCATAGAGAGGATTTCTTGCAAATACAAAGTAAACTGCACTTGCTACTGCTAAAAACGCCACCAAGAAAAATAAAAACTGATCCATTATTTTACCGCATTTTTTTGTTTCTCGGATTGTCTTGTCGTGATATCAATCCTTTCATTTATTTTTTCAACTAATTTATCTTTTCCGTAAATGAAAGAACCTCTGTTGGTTTCCACGTCTACCAATCTGTCTGTAAGATAGATCGCAGATTTAGGACAAGCTTCTTCACACATACCACAGAAAATACATCTTAGCATATTGATTTCATATACTGAAGCGTACTTTTCTTCTCTGTAAAGACCTTTTTCCTCCTTAGTTCTTTCAGCAGCAGTCATCGTAATGGCTTCTGCAGGACAAGCTACCGCACAAAGCCCGCAAGCTGTACATCTTTCTCTGCCTTCCTCATCTCTTTTCAAAACGTGCTGGCCTCTCCAGATGGTTGTTCTTGGCTTCTGTACTTCCGGATACGAATATACTGCGGGAGCACCCTTTATCACGGTTCTTACAGCATGCTTAAATGTAATCCCCATCCCTGTAAAGATTGCAGGAAGGTAGATTTTTTCAGCAAGGGTCATTTCTTTATTGGAAACAACTTTTGATCTGTTTGTAAGTTTCATTTATTTAATTTTTTTAGGCTGAACTTGTATCCAGCATTAAAAATATATTCTTATCTCTTAGTTTGCAAATGCTAAAATTACAGCTCCTGTAATTAATAGGTTTACCAATGCCATTGGGATTAATGTTTTCCATCCTAAGTGCATTAACTGGTCGTATCTGAATCTTGGAAGCGTCCATCTGATCCACATAAAAATCAGAATTCCGATTACAGTCTTCGTTAAGAATGCTACGATACTCAAGATCCCTGCAGTGTTCTCACCCCAGTTTTGAGTTACCCATTCAATACCAGGATAGTTGTACCCTCCAAAGAAAAGAACTACCATGAATGCATTAGAAATAAACATGTTCACATATTCTCCGAACATATATAAACCTAATTTCATGGAAGAGTATTCTGTAGAATATCCTGTTACCAATTCGGATTCACACTCAGGTAAATCGAATGGGTGTCTGTTGGTTTCTGCCAATGCTGCTACAAAGAAAACAAGGAAAGCAATCGGTTGGTAGAAAATATTCCAGTTCAACCCCGAAACCCAAGGAATAACACCCCATAATTTCCCGGTAGTCTGACTTTCAGTAATTTCTTTTAAGTCTAAACTTCCTGTCATCATAATGATAGAAAGAAGTGCCAGTCCCATTGCCAATTCATAAGAAATCATCTGAGAAGAAGCACGGATAGCACCTAATAATGAATATTTGTTATTCGAAGCCCAACCTCCGATCATAATTCCATAAACCCCGATTGAAGCCATTCCGATGATAAAAAGTACACCAACATCGATGTTAGCTACCTGAAGATCAAAAGAAGTACCTGCAATATTTAAACTTTTACCCCAAGGAATAACAGCTCCTGTAATCAATGAAATAAACATCACCAAAGCAGGTCCTAATACGAAAAGGAATTTTTCTGCATTGGCTGGCGTAAAGTCTTCTTTGAAGAAAAACTTTCCACCATCAGCAAGAGGCTGCAGCAATCCGAAAGGTCCGGCCCTGTTGGGACCAATTCTATCCTGCATGATAGAGGCTACTTTTCTTTCTGCCCAGGTAGAGTAGGCTGCAATCGTAAGCGATAGCAGGAAAAGTGCTAGTACAAGTATAAGTTTAAATGTAAGTAAATCCATTTTTTATTTTAAATGTTTGAAGATGGGAGCTGAAAGCTGGAAGTTTATCACCTCGCGGCATCAACTCTTCATCACATTACCAAATTTTTTATATATTTTTTAAAACAATTGATATTAAAAGTGGACTGTAGGTTTATTATGAACTTCCAGCTTCCGGCTTCTAGCATCCAGCTATTTTATTTTTCGTCTTTTTCACTGATTTCTTTAGCCATGGGATTGTCTAAAACTCTTAGCTCATCCTTAGGTTTTTCGTAGTGGTTCAATGAAATTACAGAATGTCTGTCAATATGTCTTGGACCTTCGATATTCCAGTCTGATAATGCTTTTCTTTCGAAACGGCATGTATCACAGATGAATTCTTCCACTTCACCCCATTGGTCTTTTCTTGCAGTTACTCTTACGATTTCGTCACCTTTCATCCATACTACAACTTTTCCGGAACACTTATCACATTTACAAGAAGCGTTCATTGGTTTTGTAAACCATACTCTGCTTGCAAAACGAGCTGTTCTGTCTGTTAATGCTCCTACCGGACAAACGTCGATAACGTTTCCGATGAAGTCATTGTCTAAAGCTTTATTTAAATAGGTTGAAATTTCAGCATGATCTCCTCTGAAAAGAATACCGTGTTCTCTTGTTTCTGTAAGCTGGTTTGCTGTCAATACACATCTTGCACAAAGAATGCAACGGTTCATATTCAATTTGATGTTCGGTCCAAGATCATCGGCTTCGTAAGTATTTCTTTCAAATTCTGTTCTTGTACTGTCTACACCATGCTCATATCCTAAGTCCTGAAGATGACATTCTCCTGCCTGGTCACAGATAGGGCAGTCCAGCGGGTGGTTTACCAATAAAAACTCGGTAACCGCTTTTCTTCCTTCCTGAGCTTTCTCAGAAGTAAGGTTTTTTACTTCCATCCCATCCATTACATTCGTTCTGCAGCTTGCTACCAATTTCGGCATAGGACGAGGATCTGCTTCAGACCCTTTAGAAACTTCTACAAGACATGTTCTACATCTCCCTCCACTGGTTTCTAACTTGCTGTAGTAGCACATAGCGGGAGGTACAGATTTTCCACCAATTTGTCTTGCAGCTTCCAGAATGGAAGTACCAGGCATCACTTCAGTAGTCTGTCCGTCTATAGTTATTTTGAATTTTTTAACTTCTTCGCTCATATGATATGCTTTAAGCTTTATGCGTTAAGCAATAGGCTTTGTTATTTATATTTCTTAGTATTAAATGTATATCCAATTCCTGCTAGAACCTGTCCGAAAACAAAGTCCTGGCGTGCTTTATCGGGTTTGTTATTCAATGTAGTTTTAATATCCCACATATTAATATAACCGGCTTTTCCTTCTACTCTAAGCATCCAGTTTTTCCAGAAAACTAAGTTAAGACTAGATCTGATATCGGTTCCCATACCTGCAACATGAAAACGGTCACTTCTCTCATTACCAAAAAGTTTTACATTACTTTTCGGAAACATAAATCCGATTCCGGCTCCATAAGACCATACTAAATCTATATTTTTCTTGTGAACAAGATTTTTGTATTTTTCAAGACCTAAGTTTTCATAATTAAGTCCATCTGTATGTTCGAAAGTAAGGAACTTCTCATCTGCAAGATTCACTTGCCCGTTTTGAACCATCGCGGCATATTCAGGATCTGAAATATGTCCTTTGAAACCTACAGTCTGGTTCTGATCCATTACATATTTCATATGATCTATCCCAAGTACCAGTGCTAAATTGTCTTTAATAAAATATCCTATTCTGAAATTATACTGTGTTACAGTAAACCAGCTTGGATCAAAATAGACAATTCCAAATTTTGTAGGTCTGTCTTGTGCGGTTACATTATTCAATTGAAAATCGTACCCGTTTCCGGTAAAGTGGATATCAGAATTACTATAAGCAGCTCTGTTCCATCCATAAAATACGAAAACCTGACCTTTCTTGCTTAATGGTAAAGGCTTTTCCTTTTTTTCAGCTTTAATCTGTTGTTTCTCACTTGCTACATATGACAAATCCTCTTCAACGGATCTGTTATAAGTTGCTGTATCACTCTTCTTGTTCTGTGCAAATACAAGATTCGACATCATTAAGCCGACAACCAATAATTTTTTCATCTTACCTATGCATTCTTTTCAACAGCCGGGATAGGATCTGCATAATGTGCCAATCCATAGTTTTGTGTCTGAGACAACTCTGGGTTTTTCACATGCCACTCAAATTCATCTCTGAAGTGACGGATTGCTGCTGCAACCGGCCAAGCTGCTGCATCACCCAACGGACAAATCGTATTTCCTTCGATTTTTCTCTGGATATCCCAAAGTAGATCGATATCTTCCATTTTTCCTTCTCCTTTCTCGATTTTCTTCAAAATCTTGTACATCCATCCCGTTCCTTCACGGCAAGGAGTACATTGTCCACAGCTTTCATGATTGTAGAATCTTGCCAATGTCATAGTATGATCTACAATACACTGGTCTTCATCCAATACGATGAAACCTCCTGAACCCATCATTGTTCCGGTAGCAAAACCACCGTCTGCCAATGATTCATAGTTCATATATCTTGGCTCTCCGTTCACAGTTCTCAGCAATAAATTAGCTGGAACGATTGGAACAGAACTTCCTCCAGGAATACAAGCCTTTAATCTTTTACCGTTTTTAATACCACCACAGTATTCATCAGAATAGATGAACTCTTCTACAGTGATCGTCATATCAATTTCGTATACACCCGGTTTGTTGATGTTTCCACAAGCAGAAATCAGTTTCGTACCAGTAGATCTTCCAACTCCAATTTTAGCGTATTCAGCACCAGTAATATCTATAATTGGAACTATTGCAGCAATAGATTCAACGTTATTTACTACCGTTGGTCTTTCCCAAAGTCCTTTTACAGCCGGGAATGGCGGTTTTAATCTTGGGTTACCTCTTTTTCCTTCAAGGGATTCAAGCAATGCAGTTTCTTCACCGCAGATGTATGCTCCACCACCTCTCTGAACATAAATTTCACAATCGAAACCTGTTCCCAGGATGTTTTTACCTAAAAATCCTGCTGCTTTAGCTTCTTCAATAGCTTCTTCAAGGATATCAGGAATCCATGAATATTCTCCACGGATGTAGATATAAGAAGTATTGGAACCTAAACAGTAAGAAGAAATTAGCATTCCCTCGATCAATAAATGAGGAAGGAACTCCATCAGATATCTGTCCTTGAATGTTCCAGGCTCAGATTCATCCGCATTGACAACAAGGTGTCTTGGAACGCCTTCAGGCTTTGCCAAAAAAGCTCCATTTCATTCCTGTTGGGAATCCAGCTCCACCACGTCCTCTTAATCCTGAAGCTTTTACTTCTTCAAGAATTTCGTCAGGAGTCATCTTCAAGGCTTTTTCAGCTGCTGTATAACCTCCCTGTTTACGGTAAGTTTCAAAGTAGCGAATACCTTCTATATGTGCGTCTTTAAGTAAAAGTTTTTTACTCATTGTTTGTTATGCTTTTAGCTATTGGTTGGTTGCCGTTAGCTTTTTATAATTATTTTAAAAATTAACTGATTTTAAATTCAGGATTCAAAATCTTTATTAGTCTAAAGCAAGTTGTCCCTGTCTGCAAAGTTCAAGGATTTCGTCTACTTTCTCTATTGTTAAATTTTCATGAAAGAATTTTCCTAACTGCAGCATTGGTGCATATCCGCATGCTCCAAGACATTCAGCTGGCTTTAATGTAAACATACCGTCTTCAGTAGTCTCTCCATCCTTAATATTCAGTTTGGTTCTGATATGGTCAAGAATTTTTTCGCTTCCACAAACCATACAAGGTCCTGTTCTGCAAACTTCCAAAACATATTTACCTACCGGCTTCATATTAAACATGGTATAGAAAGTAGCCACCTCATATACTTCAATTGGCTGGATACTTAATAGTTCGGCAACATAATCCATCACAGGAACATCTAACCATCCTCCGAATTCTTTCTGTGCTAAGTGAAGTACAGGAAGAAGAGCAGATTTCTGTCTTCCTTCAGGATATCTTGCGATAATTTTATGTACCTGTGCTAAACTTTCCGGTTTAAAAGCTATTGTTTCGCTCATTTTTGAAATTTTAGATTTTAGATTTTAAATTCTAAATGAATAACGGTCTAAAATCAATTTATAATTTATAATTCAAAATTTATAATTCCAGTTATGCGTCTAATTCTCCCGCAATAATATTCATACTACACATCGTTACAATGGCATCTGAAATTACAGAACCTGTAATCATTTCAGGATATGCCTGATAGTAGATGAAACATGGTCTTCTGAAGTGAAGTCTGTAAGGGCTTCTTCCTCCGTCGCTCACAAGATAGAATCCTAATTCTCCGTTTCCACCTTCTACAGCGTGGTACACTTCTCCTTTCGGTACATCAGTTTCTCCCATTACAATTTTGAAATGGTAGATCAATGCTTCCATTTTCTGATATACATCTGCCTTTTCAGGAAGATAGAAGTCAGGAACATCCGCATGGAATGGGCCTTCCGGAAGATTTTCGTATGCTTGTTTGATGATTTTTATCGATTCCCAGATTTCTTGTTGACGAACCATGAAACGGTCGTAAGTATCTCCTGAAGTTCCTACAGGAATAATGAAGTCGAAATCTTCATAAGAAGAATAAGGCTGTGCAACTCTTACATCATAATCTACTCCTGCTGCACGTAAGTTTGGACCTGTGAAACCATAGCTTAATGCTCTTTCAGCAGAAATAGCTCCTGTACCGATGGTTCTGTCCATGAAAATTCTGTTTCTTTCCAATAAGGTACAGAATTCTTTGAATCTTGGTGGGAAAGTTTTTAAGAAGTCTTTTAATAACTCATGAAACTTAGGTGTGAAATCTCTTTCAAAACCTCCGATTCTTCCCATATTGGTTGTCATCCTTGCTCCGCAGATCTGTTCATACATATCATAGATACGTTCTCTTTCGATGAACATATAAGTAAGACCTGTAATAGCTCCTGAGTCCATTCCGGTTACCCCGTTACAGATCAGGTGGTCACCGATTCTTGCCAGTTCCATTAAGATAACACGCATATAGTCTACACGCTTTGGAACTTTAATACCAATCAGTTTTTCTACTGTCATGTGCCAACCTAAGTTGTTGATAGGCGCAGAACAGTAATTCATACGGTCAGTAAGGGTAGTGATCTGAGAGTAGTTTCTTCTTTCAGAAATTTTCTCAAATGCTCTGTGGATATAGCCTACCGTTTGCTCAGCGTGAAGAATTCTTTCTCCGTCCATCGTTAAGATATTCTGGAAAATCCCGTGAGTAGCAGGGTGGGTAGGTCCTAAATTGAGGGTATATAATTGTCCGTCAATCTGTTCCTTACTTTCGTATTGGTTTAGTATATTAGATAATGAGTTATCTTTCATAATTTAAATGCTTTAGGCTATAGGCTATAGGCTTTAAGCTTAATGCTTACTACTTATGGCTTATTGCATTATTTTTTATCTTCCGAACATATTATCGTCCTTATCGGTTCTGGTACCGTCTTCAAGGCGATATTCTTTCAACATGGGGTGGTATCCAAGATCTTCCATATTCAAAATAGGTCTAAGATCCGGGTGTCCTTTAAATTTAATCCCATAGAAATCATACGTTTCTCTTTCCATCCAGTTTGCCCCGGCATATAGCTCCGTAAGAGAATCTACTTCAATATTTTCTCTGGACATGAATATTTTCAGACGTAATCTGAAATTGGCCATCATGTTATGCAAATGGTATACAACTCCTATTTCCTTTTCAGGGAATTCAGGGTAATGAATACCACAGATATCCGTAAGGAAATTAAATTCTAATGATGAATCTTTAAGATAGTGAATGATTTTCTTAATATCTTCTTTCTTCACCTCAATTGTCAGCATTTCATAAGGTTCTGAGCTGGAAATGACAGATTCCGGAAATTCTCTTGTGATTGCTTCTAATACAAATTCGTTTGTCATTTCCGTTTAGTTGCTTATGTTGTAAGAATCTAATAATTTCTGATATTCAGGCATGTCTCTTCTTCTGATGCTTTCGCTTTCTGCAAGAGCCTGTACCTGCATTACGCCTTCAATGATCTGTTCAGGTCTTGGAGGACATCCAGGAACATAAACGTCTACCGGAATAATTTTATCAATTCCCTGAAGCACAGAATATGAATCGAAAATACCACCGCTGGAAGCACAAGCTCCAACTGCTACTACCCATTTCGGCTCTGCCATCTGAGTATAAACTTCTTTCAGGACTGGTCCTAATTTCTTTGATATAGTTCCACAAACCATCAGCATATCTGCTTGTCTTGGAGAGAAAGAGTTTCTTTCCATACCAAATCTTGAAGCATCATACGTTGGGTTTAGGGTAGCCATAAACTCAATACCACAACAAGAGGTAGCAAATGGTAATGGCCAAAGTGAAAACTTTCTTGCCATCCCGATTACACTGCTCAGTTTTGTTGCGAAAAACCCTTCTCCTTCATATCCTTCGGGAGCAGGTGCATCTGTTTTTATTACTGGTTTTTTATCTGACATTTTTAGTAAATATTTAAAGATTAAAATATTTAAAGATTAAAAACAAGACCTTTACAATCTTTAAACTACTTAAATAAATTCAATCTTTTAATGTTAAAATTTATTTATCCCAATCCAGCGCACCGCGTTTCCAAACATAGAAAAACGCTACGAAGAAGATTGCAACGAACGTAAGTACGGCAAGGAATCCTTCCATACCGAATTCTCTAAAGTTTACTGCGTAAGGATAAAAGAATACGATTTCAATATCGAATAGTACGAACAATACCGCAGTCAGGAAGTACTTGATAGAAAACGGTGTTCTAGCATTTCCTTCTACAGGAATCCCGCATTCCCAGCTTTGGTTTTTTACAGAGTTTCCTTTTTTCTGCTGTGGCCCCAAGAAATGTGCTCCAAGCAAAGAAACAGCTACAAATCCTACTGCTACACCAGCCTGGATAAGGATTGGAATATAACTTTCAGGTAAATTCATTTTTGCATTATTATCTCAATTTGCAAATTTAGCGAATAAACAAGAAAGCATGAAATTTATCAGCTTAAAAGTCTGATGAAAATGAGCTAAATCGGTAATTTAGAATCAATAAAAATTAGCTTTTGGAGATTGTTTTTTTGATGTGTTTTTTCCCTTTTTTTGTAGCAGCTGCCAAAAAAATATATCTCATCCTCTGTATTGGAGGTATTTTAACTGAATAATATGCAGATATAATAAAAATTGGCTTTGTATTTTATTTCTTCATTTTCCTTAGAACAGAATATGCCATAAAAGAGATGTAGCCGAAAAGTATGCTGGCAAAAAGGATGTTGATAACGGTATTCGTTCTGTCATCCTGTGACTGAAAAAAGAAGTTATAACTGATAAATCCAGCGATTAAAATAGCGAAAATGATGAGCTGCGGTTTCATAATGTAAAGATAGGGATTTATGGGTTTTAGGTAGCAGGTAGTAGGTAAATAGAGGGGTGAATCTGGTTTCAAGGTGCGAGAGTAAAGATTGAGGATTTAAAGATTCAATGTTTAAAGTCCCGGGTAATAACTGATACCTGACATTCGGTTATTTATTCTTTCCTCTTATGTCTGGACCCAGCCATTACTCTATTTTACTTTTTTACCTTGTACAAAATACAATATCATTTATTTACTTCCATAGAATAGGTTCTCCTTCTCTTGTGATTTACCGGATTATAATCCTGCCATAAGAGCTGAACACTTTTATTTTCTTCAAGTTCAGGGTTGGTTTCTGCGAAATTAATTCCCATACTGGTAAAGCGTACAAAAATTTCTTTGAAGATAATAGCCGTTACGCCGCGTCTTTGATATTCAGGATGAATTCCGATAAGGTAAAAATTGGCTCTGTCATTTTTTTTGCCGGCCTGTAAGAAATGCCACCATCCGAAAGGAAATAATTTTCCTTTTGATTTTTGCAGGGCTTTAGAATAAGAAGGCATTGTAATTGCGAAAGAAACCAGCTGTTGATTTTCATCCACTACACAAATCACATAATTTTTATCGATGAATGGAAAGTACTTTTCTTTGTACGTTTTGATCTGTTCATCAGAAATGGGAGTATAAGTAGAAAGATGCTTATAGGTCTCATCCAGTAGTTTGAACATGGGCTCCACATAAGGGAGAATTTCTTCCTTTGATTTGAATTTAAGAACGCTGAGTTTGTATTTTTGAGCGATCAGCCCACTGAATTTTTCTACTTTTTCAGGAAGTACTTTCGGAAAGTTCATCTCATATTCTACCCATTCTTTTTCTTTGACTAGTCCAAGATTTTCAAGATGTTTGGGATAATATGCATGATTGTAAATTCCAATCATTGTTGCCAGCTTATCAAAACCCATTGTCAGCATCCCTGCTTTGTCAAGATTGGTGAATCCCATGGGGCCTTCAATTTTATTGATGTTATGTTCTTTGGCATAATCAATGGCAGTCTGAATCAACGCTTTAGAAACCTCATTGTCATCGATGAAGTCTATCCAGCCAAAGCGTACTTTTTTGATGTCTAATTCTTTTTCTTCCTTATGGTTAATAATTACTGCAATTCTCCCCACCACCTTACTGTCTTTTACGGCCAGAAATTGCTTGGACTCGGAATAATGGAATGCCGGATTTTCATTTGCATCCCAGATTTTCATTTCGTCTTTGATAAAGGATGGAACATAGTACGGATTATTTTTGTACAGATCCATCGGAAATTTTACGAATTGCTTGAGTTGACCGGCTGTTTTTACTTCAATAATTGAAACCTTAGACATAATTTTTGATGGTAATTTAAGGACAAATATAAATAATAATATCTTATACTTTGGCACAGTTTTTATATCATTATGGGTAAAATTAAACACAAAATTTATATAAAATGGTGGGTTATTATATCATTATTGGTATTTCAATGTTGGTGAGCTGGTGGGTTTCGTCCAGATTGAAATCGAAATTTGAATATTATTCCAATGTACACCTTCGAAATGGCCTTTCGGGGAAAGAAGTAGCGGAAAAGATGTTGAGAGATAACGGGATAAATGATGTTCAGGTAATATCAGTACCCGGGCAGTTGACGGACCACTATAATCCGGCAGATAAAACAGTAAACCTGTCTGAAGGAGTTTATATGCAGAGAAATGCAGCGGCAGCTGCAGTAGCAGCACATGAATGCGGACACGCAGTACAGCATGCCGTAGGATACTCTATGTTGAATTTACGTTCAAAACTGGTTCCTATTGTTAATATAAGTTCCAATCTGATGCAGTTTGTCCTTATAGCGGGTATTGCGGTAATGGCAGCATCAAGAACGATTGAGAATCCGAATGGAAATACAACTGTTCTTGCCATTGGGGTGGCAATGTTTGCGGTGACAACGCTTTTTGCTTTTGTAACCCTTCCTGTGGAATATGACGCAAGTAACAGAGCGATGAAATGGCTTAAAGATACAGGAACTGTAACTGCAGAAGAATTTGTAGGAGTACAGGACAGCCTGAAATGGGCAGCAAGAACTTATGTGGTAGCAGCTTTAGGGTCTCTGGCACAGCTTCTTTACTGGGGATCATTGCTTCTTGGTGGAAGAAGAGATTAGTCATTAAATTCAAATGAAACATATTGCATCTCGGAGAGTTTTTCCGAGATGCTTTCTTTTTGTGCAAGCTTCAATGAGGCTGTAAGGATACAGTTTTCGTTAGCATCAAAATTCAAAACTTTAGCATCAAACTTTGAAAGCAGGGTGAATATCGTATTCTGTTGATTAAAATTAAACTGAATCTCTATCTCTGTTTCCAGTTCACGGGTAATGATTTGGGCTTCTTCCAATGTGATCTTCGCAGATTCCTTATAGGTTTTTACCAATCCCGAAACCCCAAGTTTGGTTCCTCCATAATAACGGACTACAATCACAAGAATATTGGTGACCTCGTTAGCTAACAGCTGATTGTAAATAGGTAATCCGGCACTACCAGAAGGTTCACCATCATCATTGGCACGGTAGTTTTCACCATTTAATCCTATTCTGAAGGCATAACAGTGGTGGGTAGCTTTCGGATGTTCTTCCCTTATTTTTTCCAGTGCGTTCTTTAGTTCTTTTTCATTGGTTACAGGGAATGCAAATCCTATAAACTTGCTTCCTTTTTCCTTTAAAAGAGTATTTTCTATGGGTTTTTCTATGGTTTTGTATTCAAACGTCATTGTATATTCCGGCTTTAATTATGCAAAAATATTAAATGCTTTAGTATTCTGCATCATGATCATAAATTAAGCCGTCAGAATTTGACGGCTTATATATTTTTGAATGTAAAATTACGTTCTTACATCACATCTCCGCACAGATCCATTGGAATCAGGCACATATAACTTGTTGGGCCGCAAAAATCCTGAGGGCATTTATCTCTGCATCTTGTGGGTTGCCCATTAGGTAGTGTGCATGTTACAAAAACACCTCCTTTAATGGTTTTCATGTTGGCTCTGGATACTTTTTTAAAGTTATTCATGATAATATTTTTGTTTGATTAATTTGTACGTTTAAATATTAGCATGGGAATGTTCCGTCTGCCCAAGGTGGCGGGCAGCTCATACTTGAAGGTGTTGCACAGCAGTGCTGTAATGAAGGTGGATAGAATGAACAGCATTCAGGAGCATTTCCTCCGTTTACTTTCTTTAAATTCTGTCTTGAAACTTTCTTTAAATTTTTCATAGTAATTTTTTTTTGTGTACCTAATATAAAGAAATTATTTCATTCGCTGGGGATAAAACACTTTTATTTTTGTCTGAAGAAAGAAACTGTATTGTCTCTGAAGTCTTCAATTGTAGCTGCTGTATGATTGAATTCAGGTGCTTTTGTACCATTTTCCAGTTTCAGATTTTCATTTTTGATGACAATGGCTTCATCCCAAAGATCAGCATTGATAAACTGCTGTAGTGTAAAACGGCCTCCTTCAATAATGACAGACTGTATCTGCTCTTTATACAATGCTTCCATAAGCTCAGACAGGAAATTATTCCTGTTGATTTTAATAAATTGAATAGATCCTTCGGTACCTTCTTTTACAGCGTTTAAAACCAATGTCCTTGCTTTATTATTGTAAATGTTGAAATTTGAAGGAACTTTTAAATCAAAATCGATCAGAATTCTGACAGGGTTCGTTCCTTCTGCATTTCTTACAGTAAGACTTGGATTGTCATTTAAAGCGGTTTGCGTTCCTACTAAAATGGCATGTTCGTCAGCCCTTAACTGATGAACAAACTGATTCACCAGGGTATTGGAAACAGCCGTCGGTTTAAAATCTTTATCCAAAAAGCCATCGCCGGATTCTGCCCATTTTAGAATAATATAAGGTCTTTTCTTCTCATGGTAAGTGAAAAACCTTTTATTAAGTTCAATACATTCTTGTTCAAGAATTCCTGAAACGGCTTCAATTCCTGCATCCTGAATGATTTTCTTTCCTTTACCATTGACTTTATCATGGGAATCCATGGCGCCGATAATCACTTTTTTAAATCCTAATTCTTTAATCTTTAAAGCACAAGGTGGAGTTTTTCCAAAGTGTGCACAGGGCTCCAGGGATACATAGATGGTAGATTCCGGAATAAGATCTTTATTTTTAACAGAATTGATGGCATTGATCTCAGCGTGGTTTTCCCCAGCTTTATGATGGTAGCCTTCACCAATGATCTGTCCGTTGTGTACAATCACACTTCCTACAAGAGGGTTGGGGTAGGTTTTGCCAAGGGCTTTCTTAGCCAGCTCAATACATCTTTTGATATACAGTTCGTCGTTGTTCATATTTATAAAAAGAAAAAGCGAAGACAAATTGCTTTGCTCCGCCTTTATTTATTTTGTTATCTATTAATCTCCGCTGATGATGCTGTGAAGATTCTGCTTTAATGTTTCCAGATGAGCTTTTTTCTCATCAATGGTGTTGTAAGTATCTCTTAAAAGAGGATTCTCCCTTGATGGTTTATTGAAGAAAGAAAGGTTGTTTTCCAGTTTTACAATTTCACCTTCAAGATCAGAGATTTGGTTTTTGATCTTTCTTGCTTTGTCAGTAAGTTGGTTTTCAGATAGGCCTTCTTCTTTCAGTTCAAGTTCATTGATTTTGTTTATTTTTAATTTCTCTCTTAATGTCTTGTTGAATTCAGTGTTGATTGAAATTTTATCTCTCGGAACTTTTCCGATGTTGTTCCAGGAAGTTTTAATCTGCTCAATTCTTTCGATGCTTCCTTCTTCATTGGAAACTAATTTCAATTCATCAAGAAGCGCTTTTTTGTTTTTATAATTTTCTTTCCAGTTATCAGTGGAAGTATTGCTTTTCTCTCTGTAGTTGTTGAAGAATGCATTACATGCATCACGGAACTCATCCCAGATTTTATTGGTCATGCTCTTTGGAACGTGGCCTATTTTTTTCCAGTCTTCCTGTAGTTTTTTGAATAATGGAACTGCAATATCCCATTCTTCATTGTTCATATTGTCCTGTGCTGTCTGGATCAGTTTTAATTTCTCTTCAAGATTCGCTTGTTGTGAACCTTTTAACGATTTGTAATAGTTATTCTTCGTCGTATTAAAACCTCTCAGTGTTGTTTTAAAATCATTCCAGTTTTGGTTGGATAATTTTCTTGGAACGCTTCCGGTTTTTAAGAAATCAGAACGCAGATCTTCAACTCTTTTGATGGCATTTTGCCAGTAGTTGTGATTAGGAGTTTCTGAGGGTTCAGAAAGTTTCTTGATTTCAGCAATGATCTCATTTTTCTTTTCAAGATTTACAGTCTGTTCTTTTTCAATAGATGCGGAAAGTTCAGATTTTCTCTCGTGAATTTTGTTGGAAATTTCTTTGAATTCTTCCCATGTTTTTTCACGGAATTCCTCTGCAACAGGCTCAGCTTCTTCCTTCCAAAGCTTATGAAGATACTGGAGTTCGTTTAAAGCCTTTTGTATTACCGGTTCGTTTTCCAGTTCTTTAGCACGAGCGATGATGTGTTCTCTTTTTTCAAGGTTGTGGCTGTATTCCTGTTCCAGAAATTCTTTATTCAGATCCAGCATCTGATAAAACTGGTTCAGGTGGTGGAAGTAGTTGTTATTAAGAATTTTGAATTCAGATTTTGCAACCTGTCCTGCCTTTGACCACTCTTCTTTAATTTCACGGATGGATTTGAAAAGATTGATTCCCGGTTCAGAACTTGTATATAGATTTTTAAGTCTTTCAATAATACTTTGACGGTGCTCAAGGTTTTTCTTCTGCTCTTCTTCCTGTCCTTTCTGGAAGCTGTCATGTTTTTCCTTGAAAATATTAACCAATGCAGAATATTTAGTCTGAGAAGGATGCTCATAGCTGAAGTTTTCAGCAGGATTTCCGGCTTCTACATATTCATGCTTTTTATCCTCTACTTCATCATGGATATAGTGACTTGCTTTTTCCTTCAGCAGGTTGAATCTTTTAAAATTCTCACCGGCGTTGGGAGTGTTGATGATTTTTTCCATTTCCTTTAAAGCATCAGTCAGGGAAATTTCTACCTCTTCATGTTCTTCCAGGTGCTCTGCATCATCTTCATGTCGGTTTGCATCATGAGAAACTGTGTTTTCTGATGTGTCCTGAGATACTTCGTTAGGATTGTTCTTTTCTTCGTTTTCAGAAAGATTGTTTTCTGTAGTCATAGCAAATCTTTTATGTGAGTGGCGTTTATATCCTTTAAATATAGCTTTAAGGCCAATTAAAGCACTAATTTATGTTATTTTTTTTGAAAATTCCAAATTTCCCAAGCTTTTTCTGCTTGCTGTTCAAGCATATAATATCCGTTCACAGTCTTTGCTCCTTTTTCAGAGGCATTGATGATGAATTGGGTATAGTTGGGATTGTAAATAAGATCGATGACCAGGTGCTCCGGAGAAAGCCCGTCAAAAGGAAAACTCAGACAGTCTGTAACATTCGGGAAAGTCCCTACCGGTGTACACTGAATGATTATTTTGTGCTTTGCAACGGTTTCTTTATCAAGGTTTTCAAAATTGATTTCCGTACTTCGGGCAATGGTTATAGAAGGAATGTTGTGCTTATCTAAAGCATATTTTACTGCTTTTGCAGCGCCGCCGTTTCCTAAGATCAGTGCTTTGTCCTGTGAAGGGGTTTTATGCAAAAGAAGAGTCTTTTCAAATCCGTAAGCATCCGTATTGTAGCCTGTTTTTTTGCCATCCTGGATAAGAACACAGTTTACTGCACCTATTTTCTCTGCTTCATCGCTTAATTCATCAAGATAATTAATGATTTTTTCTTTGTAGGGAATGGTAACATTGAATCCTAAAAGGTTCGGAGAAGAAAAAAGGTTTTCCACTTCATTGATTTCGTTCAGATCAAAAATATCATAGGAGAAGTTCTTTAGCATTAGCTTTTGGAACTTATTTTCGAAGAATTTTTTAGAAAAAGAATAGGAAATGTTTTTTCCTATCAATCCTAATTTTTTATTGGAATCCATATATCAAAAATAAAAAAAAGACCGGATAAATCCGGCCTTTGGTTTGAAATATTTTTTAATAATTAATCTACAATAAATTTAGTAGAGAAATTATCTGTTTTCAGGATGTAAGTTCCTTTTACAGCACCTTTAAGGTTGATCTTGTTTGAATGTTTGAAAGGATTAGCAATAGTTTCAATCAATTTTCCGGAAAGATCATAGATATCAGCTTTTGAAATTTTGCTCAGGTTTTCTCCTTTTACAAATAATTCATTGTTTCTTACAGGGTTAGGGTAGATGGTGAATTCTGATTTATCTTTTTGGGTTTCTGCAGTTCCTAATGTACCGAAACACGTCCAGCTAAGGTCATCCAGAGCAACTCTGTTGGAATTAGAAGAGTTTGTCAGCTTAATGACAACATTTCCGCTTACGTTGATATTGTAAATGGTAGTAGTTGTTGCAACATTACTGTAAGGAATAGTTCCTACATTAACATCGTTTACAAAAACATTGATATTGCCAGCGCTTCCGCTGAATTTCAGCTGTGTTGTTAAAGTTAAATTCTGGATTCCGCTTGAAAGTGCAGAACTTGTTAAGTTGCCATTTCTGATTGTGATGGCTTTATTGTTGATAGTCTGATCAACTCTTGCATCCGTTGCAGTCCACGAAATTCCATTATTGGTCCAGGTTGCTGTAAGGTAAGTATTTGCTGCACCGGTGATCATTTCAAAATCTTCCGTTCCACAGCTTCCGCCTCCGGCAGGAACGTCAAGAGTAGTTTCTGTAGCTGTTGTACTTTGTGGAGAAGAGTTTCCGAAAGCATCTTTAGCAATCACGTAGAATGTATATTGAGTAAGTGGAGCTAATCCTGATATAATAGTAGCTGTTGTTGTCCCGGAAACAGTAGCTTTTAATGTACCATTTGCGTAAACCTGGTAAGTAGTTACTCCTACATTATCTGTAGCGGCTGTCCAGCTTACAGCGATAGAGTTTGAAGTAGGGTTGTTGGTAATAAGGTTGGTTGCTGCTGTAGGTGCCTGGTTATCAATTACCGGAGATCCCCAGATTTGAGAAACATATTCAGGGTGATCAATGAAAGGGTTTCTGTTTCCCTGGTAAGTATAAGAAGCATTATTTCTTGCAATTTCTTCCGGAGATACAGGATCCATTGCGTTCCATGCTAAATATTGATTAAGCGCCCAGGGCTGTAGCCCCGGAAATGCTGTGTTGCCAAGCATATCACCAGAAGTGAAATTGGGAAGTTTGTCTTCGTATCTTGTAACGAAATAAAAGAACATTCTGGCAATATCTCCTTTGAAAGCATCAATAGGCTCAAATACAGTACCTGAGTATCCTGCAGATACGGATGTGCCTAATTTTGATCCGTTTTTAGAAGTGAAAGAAGTGTTGCCAACGATTCCAAAAGGGTAGTTGGATCTCATTCCGTTTACTTTTCCATCTGTAGCACGTATAAAATGAATATCAGCTACCATAGGAGAAGCACTGTTGAATAAACTCTGTGGAATGACGTGCTCTCTGTTGTAGCAGTCACCTTCATTAGAGTAGCCATTAGATCCACATTGATTGGTTCCCAGGATGAAATTATATTGATCCGGTCCATTTGGATTTTCAGAATAAATATCCAGAATGGTTCCGTCATTTTCATAAAAATAATCACGGTCAGTGGTAGCATAGCCTGTCCATAAACCACCATAGCCATGATCTACATGTCCATTGGTGATGATGGTTTTAAGAGCTGTTTTTAGAGCAGCTCCTGTTAACCCTGCTGGCTGGTTGTAATATCCTGCGGGAGCTTGTGCAAAACCGCTGATAAATGTCAGACTTAAGAGAAAAAAAGATAAAATTCGTTTCATTTATTTAAAATTGGGGCGTAAAGGTACGAAAAAATGAAAACGAAGTATATTAACTTAATGTAATATATAAACTTAATCTATTAGTTTTTAGTAATATATTCCTTGCTTATTTTTGAAAAGAACCATGAAATAGTGATTCCAAATAAGGAAGCTGTAAGGGCTACAATAAGATAGTTTTTTCCTACAATTTTTACAGGGAACGGCAGTACTTCATTGGCTCTGAAGAATCCTGTGTAGAGCTGGAAGTAGCAAAGTGCTGTTCCAAGAATCAATCCGGTAATCACTCCGGAAACAACAATCAGGAGGCCGGTGTAGAAATAGGTCATTCTTAAATGGCTCAAAGGAAATCCTAGTGATATCAATGATTTTGCCTGTTCTTTTTTATCAAGCTGAAGGATAATGATCGCTCCGGCAAGATTAAAGGTAGTAATGAAGATAACCAGTGCAAAAATCAGGTAGATAAAAAGTTTTTCAGTATTGATCATTTTCCAGAAAGCAGCATTTTCTTCTTCCTTGGTTTTGATCTCAATATTTTTTCCGAGAGAAGAAAGCAGGCTTTGCTTTACAGCATCTGCATTTTCCGGATTTTTTAGTTTAATAACAATCTGATAAGCTGACTTTTTGGGAAGATTAAGTAATTCTTCTGCAAGCTCAATAGGAGAGATAATATAATTGTCCAGTTGATCTTTGCCAGGGAAAACACCAGTTACTGAAATATCTCTTTTATTATAAATGTCTTCTTCTTTATTGATAATCCCTGTTCCCGGTTTGGGCATAAAGACTGTCGCATAATGGTTGGAAGAATCTACAGGAATTGAAAGTCTGTTGTCCAGACTATTTTCCATCAATACTTCATTGGAGTATTTGAAGCTTGGATAAGTTCCGTAGAAAACATCTTTATTGATAGGGTTTACTTTGATGTAAGCAGAATCAACACCTCTTAAATAGGCAATATCTCCTTTCCCGTTGAAACTGATGTATACTTTTTCTTCAATAACACGGGAGAAGCTGCTGACTTCTTTATGGGTACCCAATATTTTATTGACGTTATCCAGATTTTTAATGGTTTTTCCGGAAGCGCTTTTTAAAGTAAGGTCTGCATGAAGATTAGAAATAAGGTCTTTATTGAGGTCCTCAAGACCTGAGAAAACAGAAATAATAACGAACATTGCAGTCACAGCAACCGTCATGGCACCCACAGACAGCCACGTAATGAACGTAACCGCGGTGCTGCCTTTTTTAGCCAAAAGGTATCTGGATGCTATGTAAAATGCAATATTCTTCAAGATTTATAAAACAGGATTGTCGCCTTCGCCTCTTAATTCTCTTTCTAATTTTTCAACATCATCCAGAGCAGTGTCAAGGTAAAAGTTAAGTTGTGGAATGATACGTACCTGTTTTGACATTTTCTGACCAATGAAGTTTCTGTATTGAGGTTTGTTTTCTTCAATTTCCTTCATCACAGCGGTACGGAATTCCTGTGGGAAAATGCTTAAATAAATCTTAGCAATTCCTAAGTCAGCAGTTACTTTTACATCTGAAACAGATACTAAAATACTCTGTTTGCTTTCTGCAGCCTGTTTGCGGAAAAGCTCTGCGAAGTCTTCCTGAATAATCTGTGCTACTTTTCTTTGTCTGTTACTTTCCATAATTTCTGCAAATTTAGTACTTTTGTTTGAATTGATACTTTGAAATTCAACTGTAGTATCAAATTTACGATTTAATTATATTTATTAGTATTTATGAAGCTAGAACATATTGGTATTGCCGTAAAGTCTTTAGGAGTTTCTGATGAGCTTTTTGCGAAACTATTGGGAAAGGAATCCTATAAAAAAGAATCTGTAGAAAGGGAAGGAGTTGTAACTTCTTTCTATGAAACAGGAGAAAGTAAAATTGAGCTGTTGGAAGCCAGTAATCCTGAAAGTCCGATCTCAAAATTCATCGATAAAAAGGGTGAAGGCATCCATCATCTGGCATTTGGAGTTGAAAATATCCTGGAAGAAGTGAAAAGACTGAAAAAAGAAGGATTTCAGTTTATCTCTGAAGAACCGAAAGAAGGTGCTGATAATAAATTAGTTGTCTTCCTACATCCAAAATCTACAAACGGCGTGCTGGTAGAACTTTGCCAAGAAAAGCAATAAAAAATTTTGTAGTGAAAGAAATTTTACTATTTTTGCAAACACAAAATTTAACCAAGTTTTGAGGTCCTATAGCTCAGTTGGTTAGAGCACCTGACTCATAATCAGGTGGTCCCTGGTTCGAGCCCAGGTGGGACCACAGAAAATCAACCGCTTACGTTATGTGAGCGGTTTTTTTATTAATATTTATAAAAAACATAACCATGAAGTTCTTTTATTTCTTAATTCTATTATTTTTTCAATCATTTTTAACAGCGCAGGTACCTGAATGGGTAGTACCAATAAGAGAAATTGATAAGGAATCAATATCAGATATGGTGACAGGTTCGGATGGAAGTATCTATGCCGTAGGCTTGTTTGAGGGACATGTTGATTTTGATCCGGGGCCAGGACTTTATTATATGAACACCTTTACACAGGATAAAGGAAGAATCTTTTGCATAAAGTTAAGTCCCAATGGTAACTTAATTTGGGCAAAACAAATGGGAGGTAATATTATGGCATCCATTACAGATGATGAAAAACTCCATCCTAAAATTGCCATTGATGGTGCTGACAATATATATATTACAGGAATGTGTTTTACAAATGTAGATCTGGATCCAAGTCCGTTCAGTTCATATTTTATTCCCGGCGCACCTATAAGTTCTGTTTTTCGTTTTGTTGGGAAATATAACTCCAATGGGAATTTCATGTGGGCAAAGAAAGTAGGAGGGGATGATCCTAATGTAGCAAGGATTAATAGTATGAAGGTTGATCCTGCTGGAAATATATATATGGGTGGTGACTTTAGATATACTATAGATGTAGATCCGGGACCAGGTGTTTATAATCTTACAACAGATACTCTATCTGATATGTTCTTTATGAAACTGGATACTAATGGAAATTTTGCCTGGGCAAAACAAATGGGGTCTCTTGGAAATGATGATAAAATTGAAAAGATGGTTATCGATGGTCAGAATATTTATATCACAGGGTATTTTAAAGGACAAATAGATTTTGATCCGGGAAGTTCTGTACATCAGGTTCAATCTCATGCGCTTGGAGATGCATTTGTTGGGAAATATAAACTCTCAGATGGAGGTTTTCAATGGGTAAGGTCTTTTGCTTCCAATGATTTTGCTTTCGGGTATGCTGTAGATGTAGATGAAACCGGAAATGTATACAGTGCCGGAACATTTAAAGGGACTGTAGATTTTAACCCTGATCCAAATACTACTTTTAATATGACATCCATAGGCCCATCCAGTATTTATTTCCTGAAACTGAATTCCGCGGGACAGTTTGTTTGGGTTAAAAACTTTGGAGCAATGGGGACTTTAGGTTTTACATCATCTGAGCTACCACATTCTGTAGCTGTAAAAGGAGATAAGGTATATCTTGCCGGACACTTTCTTACCAGTATGGACTGTAATCCTGATGATAACGCGGAGAACTGGATATATGCCAATGGAGGAAATGATGATATTTTCTTTATTGCTCTCAATGCTGGTGGAAACTTTTTATGGGCAAAAAGCTACGGTGGAGAACTTTATGATTATCCTTATAATATTCATATTGATGCAAATAATGATATTTTATTGTGTGGAAGATATTCTAACAAGGTGAATTTTTATCCCGGAGTAACCTTTGCTCCGGTTTTGGGAGTATATGATGGCTTTTTATTAAAACTGAAAGAGAATGCTTATTTAAACCTAAAAACAGATGAATCTGATTTTAGAAGAAGTTTAAAAGTTTATCCGAACCCAACCAGCGATATCATTACAGTTACCTCCGATTCAAAAATCTCAGTAGTAACAGTAAACAATGCCGAAGGAAAGCTTATTCTTTCAAAAAAAGTTGAAGCAGTTTCAGTAACGCTAAGTATAAAAGATTTACCGACTGGTGTTTATTTTGTAAATACTGTAACCGGATCTAAAAATACTACACAGAAAATTATTAAGAAATAAAAAATAAACCGCTTACGTATCATAAGCGGTTTTTTTATTCAAGAAAACATACTATTTAATAATCAAAACTGGTAGGTTAAACCTGTCAAACTGACTTATAATATTAAGCAAATGATTACTATCCACAGGAGTTGCCCAGCCTGTAGTCCTGTTTTGGAGTCCTAAGCCGTTTGTATTAAGAGAAATCTCACTTTCAAAAACCAATATATTGTTGGAGTATACATATATCTTACTTTGTATTGTTGAAACATCTGAATTGTTATATCTGAAATTACAATTAAGCAGATCGTGTATCAAAGCTGTATTGTCAGACTTTAAAACTTTCCATTTGGGAATTGTGGGGCTGAGGTTTTTTCGGTCTTCCTGAGTTAAAGTAATATATACAGCCATATTTTGAGAACTTTTCAGTTCAGGAATATCTTTTAATTTAAATACCTGGCCGGGTTTAAAATGAATAGATTCAGGATCTTTCACAGCTGCTAAGGATATGATCATTGGGTTATAGAAAAAATATCCTGTTATTAAGAGAAATAACGAAAGAATGATTTTTTTAGTCATATCATTTAATTATAATTATTAGTCTGGTGAATGTAATGAAAAGCAGCACAACTTTTAAAAATATTTACATAGATTCCCATTTTTATTTTCTTAAAAAGAGACATTTTATTCCTTTAAATTTCCTATGCATAACATTAAACATTTGTTTAAAAAACCATAAAATACATTTAAGATTCAGTTAACAGCCTTCTTCCACAGATACCGTTGCTTTGCAAAAAAAGTAATGATGGAAAACAATAACCAATTCAACAGAAGAAGATTTCTTAAAAACTCATTATTGGCAGCCGGAGGAATTTTCATTGCTCCTTTAATTGAAAGCTGCAGCGACGATTTTACTGAAAATGGTAATGCCCCTGACGATCTTAAAAACGGAGGATTTGAATCCGGAGTGGCAAGTTTTGATCCAAGTGCAGCGGGAATCATTATCTGGACAAGATATTCTAAGGGTACTGATGCAGAAATTACATGGGAGATCAGTAAAAACAGCAACTTTTCAGAAGTCGTAAGAAGAGGCCAGGTCAATGCAACAGCAGTAAATGACTTTACAGTAGCGGTGGATGTACAGAATATCTCTTCCAACACAAAGTATTACTACAGATTCTATAATAGCAAAACCAAAGAAGTAAGTGTGACAGGGGAAACTCTTACTTTACCATCGAAATCAGATACTGTAAACGAAGTGAAGATGGCGGTGGTATCCTGCTCCAACTTTCCTGCAGGACTTTTTAATGTTTATGGAGCTATTGCAAAATCTGAAGCTGACATAGTGGTACACCTTGGAGATTATATCTATGAATATGCTCCCGGGCAATATGGAACAAATCCTTACACCAATCAATTAGGAAGAGCCCACCAGCCGGCTAAGGAAATCCTTAATCTCAGCGATTACAGAGAACGATACAGACAGTACAGAGGAGATAAAAACCTTCAGCTTCTTCACCAGAAGAAACCATTCATCTGTGTTTGGGATGATCACGAGTTTGCCAATGACACCTATAAAACCGGAGCAGAAAACCATCAGCCTAATGAAGGCGATTTTCAGGTAAGAAAAATGGCAGCTTTCCAGGCATACAGTGAATATATTCCTCTTAAAACGGGTAAGGATATGAGAATTTACAGAAGCTTCAATTTCGGAAATATCGTTTCTCTTTATATGATGGATACCAGGGTAATTGCAAGGGATAAACAAATGGAATATTCTAATTATCTTGATAGTACGGGCAACTTTAATCAGGTACAGTTTAAAACAGACTTCCTGAGTACCAGCAGAAAACTGATCGGAAGCGAACAGATGTCATGGCTGAGTTCTCAGATCAATGGAGACACTGCAAAATGGAAAGTACTTGGACAACAGATTTTAATGACCAAAATGATGGTTCCGGCAGAACTTCTGATGCTATTGAACCAGATTTTAGCAGAAATAAAACAGCACGGAAGTGCACAACCAGCTACCATGCAGGCTCTTCAGAATACCATCACACAATTGATTATTCTTAAGACAAGACATCAACAGCAGGATCCTACATTAACGCCACAGGAAATTGCCAGAATCACAACTACTTTACCCTATAATTTAGATGCCTGGGATGGATATTTCATGGAAAGAGAACAGCTGTATTCCATTCTTGCAGGTAAAAATGTAGTAGTATTGGCAGGGGATACCCACAATGCCTGGTTAGGAAAACTGACAGACTCTCAAGGGAAATTTATCGGAACCGAGCTGGCCTGCAGTTCCGTTTCTTCTCCAGGATTAGAAGGTTACCTGGGAATCACGTCCGATCCTACAAAAGCTATAGAACTGGCTCAGGCATTTTCATTATTGATTGATGACCTTGATTATGCTAATCTCTATAAAAGAGGTTATCTGCATGTGAAATTTACTACCGGAAGTTCCGTAGCAGAATGGAGATTTGTAGACAACGTCATCTCCGATACGTACAATACAACTACAGAAAAAACATATACAATTTCATAGTTTTAATTTAATTATATCTTATTTTCAATTTAGTAAAAAGAGTCATGGTGTGCCACTGTGGCTCTTTTATATTATTAGCTTTTTTCGTATTCGTATCTTGAACAGATGCAAGAGGATGTAAGAAAAGATTTTTTACCGTTAGTTTCTAAGTCATGGTGGTTCATGATCTGGCTGACAAGAACGTTGGCAGTTCTTTTCAAATTTATTTTCACATCTCAAAATCTTATCCTTATATTTAATTTTCTTTTAAATTTTGTGATCCAATAAACAGAGACTTAATTTAAGATTAATTGAAAAGCAATGGTGGAAAATTTTATTTATTATCTGGGACTGGTCCTTGTCATTATCGGGGCCATTATGCTGGCTAACCGATTAAAAGTAGCCTATCCTATCATATTGGTTATTGCAGGACTTCTTATCAGTTTTATTCCCGGATTACCGGTGTTAAAAATTGATCCTGAATTGATCTTTATTATTTTCCTGCCTCCGCTTTTATACGAAGCAGCTTTTGCCGTTTCCTGGAAGGAAATCTGGAAACTGAGACGGATCATTACCAGCTTTGCCTTCATTGTAGTTTTTCTTACCGCAATATCTGTAGCGTTTGTAGCTAATTCATATATTCCCGGGTTTTCACTGGCGCTAGGTTTTGTGTTGGGAGGAATAGTGTCACCACCGGATGCTGTAAGTGCAGGAGCTATTTTAAAATTTGTAAAAGTTCCTAAAAATCTGTCTACCGTTCTGGAAGGGGAAAGCTTATTCAATGATGCTTCCTCGCTGATCATCTTCAGGTTTGCAATGGTCGCAGTGGCTACAGGGCAGTTTATATGGCAGGATGCAGCCTCGAGTTTTGGATGGATGGTTTTTGGAGGTTTGGGAATTGGAGTTGTATTGGCTTTTGTATTTCTTAAAATTGAAAAAATATTTCCTACCGACGTTAATATGGATGCTATCCTTAGCCTGGTAGCTCCTTATGTGATGTATATTGCAGCAGAAGAAGTTCATGCTTCGGGGGTGTTAGCTGTAGTGAGTGGAGGGTTATTCCTTTCTGTAAGAAGACATGAGATTTTCAGAACTTCACAATCCAGATTAAGAGGCTCCAACGTCTGGGAAAGTTTTGTATTTCTGATCAATGGAATCGTGTTCTTACTCATCGGATTGGATCTGCCGGAAATTATGATAGGTTTAAACAAAGAAGGAATAAGTCTATCTGATGCTGTCGGTTACGGAGTACTGATTACCGCAGTACTTATTCTCGTGCGTTTTCTGTCATCCTTTGGCGCTGTTTTTGTGACTCTGATTATGCGGAATTTTATTAATGTAGCAGACAGAGATCCGGGAATGAAAGCTCCATTATTAATGGGCTGGACGGGAATGCGCGGGGTAGTTTCTCTTGCGGCAGCTTTATCTATTCCTGTAGTGATGGAAAACGGGCAGCCTTTCCCGCATCGTGATCTCATCCTTTTCATTACCTTCATTGTGATTCTGGCTACTCTGATTATTCAAGGGCTTACATTGCCTGCCCTGATCGAAAAACTCAATTTATCTGATGCAGGAGGAGGATATATGTCCGAAGAAGAATCTGAACATTTTCTGAGAAGAGAAATGCGACGCGTAGCTTTCAGACATCTGGATGAAAATTATAAAGAAAGAAGAAGCGAAAATGAATATTTTAGCAAACTGATGGACCGCTGGGAACAGGAAGATAAAGAAGACTCTATTCATAAGCTGTCTGAAGAAGCGAAAGCAATCTATTTTGAAACCATCGAGCAGCAAAGAACCTGGCTTCGGGAAGAAAACAGACGCAACCCGAATATTGACGAAGAATATATAAGACATTATCTAACAAGGCTGGACCTGGAAGAAGAAAGGCTCAGAATGTAAAAAGTAAGGGAATGAAAAATTTAAAAAAGCAGCTCGGGCAGTTTCCCGACGAAAAAAGAAAAGAATATTTTAATACACTTCCCAATTATCTCAATGGGAGATTTCAGAATATATTGACAACACCTCCTTTACTGGAAGGAGAAAGCATGACCAAGGTACTTTTCCACACCTTATGTAAAGTAGAAAATACTTCACCCAAAACTGCACTTCCGTTTATAGTAACAGATTTAAAGAGCATTCAACCTGAAGAAAATGTTTTGGTATGGTTCGGGCACAGTTCTTATTTCATACAGGTAGATGGTAAAAAATTTCTGATAGATCCCGTTTTCAGCGGAAATGCTTCCCCGATGCCAGGTTCCATAAAAGCTTTTCAGGGAGCCGATTATTATAAGCCGGAACATATGCCGGAGATAGACTTTTTGCTGATCTCACATGACCATTGGGATCATCTCGATTATAAAACCGTTCAGGATTTAAAAGATAAAGTAGGAAAAGTCATTTGTGGTTTAGGTACGGGCCAGCATTTTGAATACTGGGGCTGGAGCTTTGACAAAATCATCGAAAAAAACTGGTGGGAAAGCATAGACATCGCAGAAGGTTTCAGAATCACGCTTACTCCTGCAAGGCATTTTTCAGGAAGATTACTGAACCGTAATATCTCACTCTGGACTTCATTTGTTTTAAAAACACCTACGAAAAAATTGTTTTTGGGTGGCGACAGCGGCTATGGAAATCATTTTACAGAAATTGGCGACCAATACGGACCGTTTGATCTGGCCATCATGGAAAACGGACAATATAACGAAAAGTGGCCGTATATTCATACTTTGCCGGATCAGCTTATCACAGAAATTAAAGAATTGAAAGCTAAAAACTTCATTCCTGTACACAATTCAAAATTTAAACTCGCACAACATGCATGGTATGAACCTTTAGTTCTTGCCTCAAAATATGCAGAAGAAAACGATATACCGATTACTCTTCCTATGATCGGAGAAAAAGTAGATCTGGATCAGTTGGGAACCACAACCTGGAAAAAATGGTGGAAGGAATATATGTAATGAATTACAAAGCAGACCATTTTTTTAATTTTAAAAATAAAAAACCTGCCCATCACTGAGCAGGTTTCTTCCTTCTTATAAAAAAAATAATCACTACAAAGGCTCCTTATGGTTTACCTTCGTATGAATAATGTCGTAAAATACAGCTGGGTTTGCTGCATCAGGAGTAATTCTGTAAGTGAACGTTGTTTCGTTCAGAAGCAGAATATCCACAACACGTGTAAAAGTAGGCGTGGTAAGTGTTCTCGTTTTCCCGTCCGGAGAAATAGACCATGTACCTTCAGATCTCAATGCATCATTTAATCCGAAAATTTTAAAAGTTCCGTTAGCTTTGAAATAAGAATATCCTACATATCCGGCCACACTTGCATCTGTAAGTGCTACATTATTTCCGCTTTTATCCTTAGCACCAGTCGTTTCCCATGGCGTGGAAGCTAGTGTAAGCTGTCCGTTAGTTGGTTCTGCATGAGAAGTTCTCGTGTGGATAATGTCATAATAAACAGACGGATCGCTGGAGTTAGGACGGATTCTGTACGTAAATTCATTTCTGTTTAAAACAAGAATTTCAACATCGCGGGTGAAAATAGTCGTCCCATCCGGGTTCAATGCTGCAATAGTTCTTGTTTTTCCCTGTGCATCTACAGACCATGTTCCCATTGATCTCAGTACATCAGTAAGATTGTAAATAGCAAACTTTCCATCTGCTTTGAAATAAGCAAAACCTACATATCCAGCAACACTGGCATCTGTAAGTGCTACATTATTTCCACTTTTATCCTTAGCTCCGGTTGTTTCCCATGGAGTAGAAGATAGTACCTGTGAGGGAGTCTGCTGTTCAATAATAATCTCATTATCATCACTTGAACATGCAACGAAAGATGCTGATAGCAGCATGGATGCAGACAGATAACATAATTTTTTCAGTGTATTCATAAGGGTATTTTTTAAGTCTTTGCAAACTTATCTGTAATAAATATCAAAACATTGTACAAAATATCTCTTTTGTTGTAGAAAATATAACAGATCAGGAATTAGTATGAAAGAAATGATATATGATCTATCTTAATTATTACATATGCTCAGAAAAAATCAATGAAATTGATTTCATTCTTTGCTCCCTGAAAAAATAACGGTAAACACTAAAACTTTGCGGTTAAAATCTCAATTTCTTACCATAAAAATTCACCAAAAATTCTATTTTTGAATATGAATAACAGAAACCGCGGTAAAAATACAGGAGATGACACTCTGTTCGGTTCAGAGAAGCAGATTGGCAAGCTGAAACTGGCTGTTGAGGACATGCGGTATCTTCTAACCAGAGAGTACCCGGAAAAAGCTGCTTCTGAACTTGTTGGAAACAGATATAGATTGAAAACCCGTCAGATACAGGCTTTACGGGGTGCGTCTGCATCAGATTCACAACTCTACAACAGGCGGTTGAAACACGTGGAAACCTTAGATTTAAAAGGAGAAACGGTTTATCTCGATGGCTTTAATGTTCTGATCCTGTTGGAAAGTCTGCTCTCCGGAGCTTATATATTTGAAGGATTGGATGGCTGTATCCGCGACCTTTCCGGAGTTCATGGAACTTATAAAAGAGTAAATCAGACTTTAAGAGCGGTAGAACTGGTTGCTGCTTTTTACCAGAAAAATCAGATTCAGAAGCTCGTCTGGATCTTTGACAAACCGGTTTCCAACAGTGGACGGATTAAGCAGATTATTCTTGAATTTGCAGAACAGCAACAGCTTAATTGGGAAGGTGATCTGCAATACAACCCCGATAAATTTCTGGCGGAAAGTTCAGAACTTATCATTTCCTCAGATGCCTGGATTCTGGATCACTGTAAAGAATGGTTTAATCTGATCGGCTACTTGATCAGAGAAGAAAAGCTTCCTGTTAATCTGATTAAAATGATGTAAAATATGAAGTTGTTTGAAGCTTATATTTCCCTGTTTTCTGAAGAATGGAAAGACAAATACCAAGGTGTCTTAGCGGAAGAACATCTGAAAACTCTGGAAAAAAATATCTATAAATTTAAGGAGAATACTTTAGAACTGTACTTACCTTATTTTAACGAAGAAATAATTATTGACAGGCAGGAAAGCTTTGAAAAATTCATTGATATTCTTGAAAGTAATAATTCAGATGAGGTGAAAACAGAATCTCTGGAAGCAATTCCCTTTGAGCATTGGCTGAATATTTTAGGACAAAGATTGACCTCAGCAAGCATCCGTGATGAAAGTGCAATTCCCCCTTTGAAAGCAATGCTGATCAATGCCTGCCGAGAACCATTCAACAATGAAATTACCATTGCACAAAGAGCCTGGGAAAAACATATTGGAAGGATGGATGACGATTTCTGGGGAGACATAAAAGGAAATAACCAGCAGAAACAAGAAAAAGTAATGATAAAAATTCATGATATCATTGACAACAGAACCTGGTGGAATGTTTTCTTCCATTACAAACATGAACTGGTTTTTGAAGTCAGGGAAAAAGAAGGCCATGGAATCCGATGGAGCCATGGTGGAACAAGACTGATCGGTTTTCTGGAAAAATTTATCAACGAATAAATAAAGCATAAACATCTGTGTCATCTGCGAAATCTGTGGGAAGATAAAAACTCTTGTTGATTTTGTTAATAAAGCAGATTCCTTCAATCATAAAGATTGAATTACATATCCCCAGCACGGATTAGCAATTTTACCTCTTCACTTTTTAGCATTTTTGTCATTTTTATCCTACGTAAAAACATTGCGCACTCAGTTTTTATTTTTGCAGCCATAGAACAGAAGTCATGAATTTCTGCCAGCTTCCATTTTATATTTGAAAATAATACATAATAAAAATTTTAAAAAGAAATGAATACATACATTGATATTGGCATTAATCTGACCAATAAACAGTTCTATAATGAACACGAAGAAATAATCAACCGCGCTTTGGATCATGGTGTTGAACATATGATTCTCACAGGAACCAGCGTAAGGGGAAGTAAAGAATCTGCCGAGATTGCAGAAGAATATCCGGAAATTTTATTTTCAACAGCCGGAATTCACCCCCACGATGCCAAATCTTTTAACGGAGAAAGCATTGCTGAACTCAGAAAATTATTGAAACAGGATTATGTGATTTCAGTAGGTGAGTGCGGACTTGATTTTGACCGTGATTTCTCCCCGAGGCCCATACAGGAAAAATGTTATCAAGCCCAGCTAGAACTCGCAACAGAAGTCAATAAACCACTTTTTCTTCATGAAAGATCAGCATTTAAAAGGTTTAATGAGATCACAGATGAATATCTTTCTCAATTGCCCGAAGCTGTTGTACATTGCTTTACCGGGACATTGGATGAGGCAAAAATTTATCTCGATAAAGGATTTTATTTAGGATTTACCGGAGCCATCAGTGATGAAAAAAGATTTAAACATCTTGAAGACGTTATAAAATATATACCTCTTGACAGAATAATGATTGAAACGGATGCTCCTTTTATGCTTCCGAAAAATATGCCCAGAATGCAAAACAGACGTAATGAACCATCCTTTTTACCTTACGTAGCACAAACAATTGCCCACCTGAAGAAGATCAGTATTTCTGAAGTCGCAGACGAGACTACAGAAACGGCCAGAAACTTTTTCAGGCTATAAAAAAGAGCTCTACTGATAAAGTAAAGCTCTTTTTTTATAAGCAGAATTGTCTTTCTTTTTACAAACTCTTTATTGCTGATTCTAAAGCCAGCTCCATCATAGGATTCAAGGCTTTTTCTCTCTCATCAGCAGAGATTTTTTCATGCGTAGGAATGATATCCGTTACCGTAAGAATAGTAGCAGCATTTTTTCCTAAATGCTGAGCATTGGCAAATAAACCGAATGCCTCCATTTCTACTGCGGGACAGTTGTATTTTGTAGCAATTTCAGGAATCGCAGGATCTTTTCTGTAGAAAATATCACTACTGTGAATGTTGATTGCTTTAGCGTTTAATGATAATTCTTTAGCCGTCTCATTGATGGTACCAAAGATATTTCCCTGGTGAGGAAGGATTTCATCTTCAATTCCCCATGCATATTTGGCATAAGTACTTTCGCTGGCAGCATTTTCAATATTTAAAATATCAAAAAGTTTAAGATCCGTATTGTAAGCACCACAAGTCCCGATTCTGATGATCGTTTCTACCTCATATTCTGTAAATAACTCAAAAGAATAGATCCCGATACTTGGGAATCCCATTCCACTAGCTCCTACAGTAAGCTCTTTTCCTTTATAAAGACCTGTATAATAAAAAATTCCTCTGGTTTTACTTACCAGTTTAGCATTTTCTAAATAATTTTCAGCAATATACTGTGCACGAAGCGGATCCCCCGGCTGCAATACTACTTTAGCAATTTCTCCTTTTTTTGCACTGATGTGAATACTCATAATGTTATTTTGAATGGAGCAAAGATAATAACTTTTAGATTGTTTCCATGATTACGATAATGGAAACAAGGAAGCCACCTCATATCAACAGAATATATAAGATGTTATCAATAAATGCCTTAAATAATATTATATATGTAGTCTTTTGTGTAATTCAAAACGTAATCTGGTAAATGCAGAACAATAAAAGAATAATACGAAGCAGGTATGATGGAAGTAGTCAGGCTAGTTTTGCAAATGTAAAACAACAAAATTTTTAAAAATGAAAATCGAGCATATTGCCATTTGGGTCAAAGATCTTGAAAAATCAAGAGCATTTTATCAGAAATATTTCGGAGCTGTTTCCAATGAAAAATACCATAATCCTGTCAAAAATTTTCAGTCTTACTTTTTAAGCTTTGATAATGGCTGCAGGCTCGAAATTATGACCAAACCTGATCTCAGAGAAACCGAAAACTCCTACGAATTCCAACAATATGGAATCATCCATCTTGCATTTTCAGTAGACAGTAAAGAAAGGGTAGATGAACTTACAGAGACGTTAAGAAAAGACGGATACACAGTGGTTGGAGAACCACGTACTACCGGAGACGGTTATTATGAAAGTGTAATCCTTGACCCGGAAAACAATATCATTGAAATTGTAGCCTAAACCGCTCATTGCGAGGAGCTTTAGCGACGAAGCAATCTTTATAAACACAAGTCAATAGGTTGGAAACGCAAAGTCGCAAAACTTAATCAATGCTGTGTATTAAGTCGCAAGGATTTTATCTCCGATAAAATTAATACTACAAATTATAATTCTGATAAGATAACCCATTAGAAAGTAGCCTTGCTGAAAATCTCAGATTGACTTGCGCCTTATAAACAACATAATGTCTATAATCTTTGCATCCTTACGTTTTCCAACCCTATAATTCCATATTTAACATGAATCTTCACTTTAAAAATTTTATTCTCAGCGAAATAATTTTATTTTTGTTAGATCATGGAAACCAAGTCACCGTTTTTAGACACGATCTTTTTGCTTCGTAAGGAAGAATGTATTACTCTTTTTTCAAACTTACAGAAAATTTCCCCTCAGGAAGAGACGGAAGCCGGAGATTATTTTGAAATAGAATTTGAAAAAGAACGACTTGAGTTTTTATCCGATCAGTTAAACTGTAACAAACTGGCAGCCGTATGGGCCGCAAAGATTCTCTATCACAGCGCACAGCTTTATCTGATCAGAGAAAATACAGAGAAAAATATTGAAAATCTTATTCCCGCATTTAAAGGAAGCCGGGATATTTCTTCTATCTTATCCGCAGACTTATCGTTGAGGTTTTTACCACAAATTATTGTTGCTTTAAACTCTGTAGATCCGGAAGATCCTTTGATTGCCATGCTGGAAGAGATTCTGACACATTTTCACTATTCAGGAATCGGGTATGATCTTGATCTGAAAAATGTCAATTGGCAGGAAGAATTGAAAGATAAGACTTACAGAAAACTCTATCTGGAAAGAATTGTTGAAAAAAAAGATTATAAACTGGCGGAAATTCCGTTTATCAATAAACTAATAACAGCCGAATTCGGAATTCACAAAGACGTATTCTGGCGAGAACTAAAAACTATAACCGAAGAAAACAATGAAAACGTATGAGAAAGTATTTGAATTTTTAGCTGACCCTACCAAAGAAACCTTTCTGAAATGCCGTGAACTGGTAATCAATGATCCTGAATACGATCCTTATTCAGAGGATCTTGAAAACATACGGAATTTACTGAATGAAGGAAAATTTGAAGAGGTTATACAATATGTAAATGTCAATATTCTATTAAGCCCGAGAGCTCATATTTATAAATATTTTGCATACAAAGAATTGGGTGATGAAAAAGGAAGGAGTATTGAAATGACAATCGCTCAGATTATTTTTGAATGTCTTGAAAAAACCGGAGACGGAACCAAAGAGTCTCCCTATATGATTACAAGAATTTCTGACGAAAGGGATTTAGTAAGACATCATCTCAACAAACAGGACGTATCCCAAAATCTGGTTAAAGATGGAGATAAAATCATGGATGCCCTTACACTTGATGACGGAACGCAACTGTACTTTGATATCAAAGACCCTTATCAGAGACTCGCTTTTTCATTCAGCAAAAGAAATGAACAGGCAGAAAGTAAAGATGAAGAGAAACCCCACAAGAAAAAATGGTGGAAATTTTAATTTTTTAAATCAATGAATCAGAATATCAATCAACTCAATACAGTACTTACCTACGTAAAAGAAACCTTTGTAGGTAAAAATGATGTCGTAGATCTGTTGGGAATCTGCCTTTTGGCAAGAGAAAATGCTTTTTTGTACGGTCCTCCGGGGACTGCAAAATCGGCGATTGTCAGAACGTTGGCAAAAACCGTAAAAGATGGAAAAAACTTTGAATATTTATTAACCCGCTTTACAGAACCGAACGAAATTTTCGGACCTTTTGATATCAGAAAACTGAAAGATGGCGAACTTCTGACCAATACAGAAGGAATGATGCCTGAAGCTTCCATGGTTTTCCTGGATGAAATTTTCAACGCCAACTCGGCAATTCTGAACTCACTTCTAATGGCACTTAACGAGAAGATTTTTAAAAGAGGAAAAGAAACAAAGCATTTACCTGCATTGATGTTCGTAGGAGCAAGTAACGTTCTTCCCGAAGATGAAGCTTTGAACGCATTATTTGACCGTTTTCTTGTGAGAATAAATGTAGATTACGTAAAACCTGAACTATTGCAGCAGGTACTTTTAGCCGGAAGAAAACTCGAGAATGATGAAGAAAAGGAAATTCCGGAAATCCATGCTGATGAAATCAGGCAGCTTCAGAACCTATGTAGAACAATTGACCTTAAACCCATATATGAAGTCTATCTGAATACCATTATGAGCCTTCGGAATACGGGAATTGCTATTTCAGACCGTAGAGCAGTGAAACTTCAGAACCTGATTGCAGCAAGTGCCTTGATCTGCGGAAGAAAAGAAGCCGTACTTTCCGATCTTTGGGTACTGAAGCATATCTGGGATACAGAAGAACAGATTGAAATTCTGGAAGGGATTATCAACAGGACGATAGAGAAAGATGATCATCCGGATTCCCATCCACAGGCGATGCACAACAAAACACCCAATCCCGAAGAAGTCATGAAAGATGTGACAATTCTTGTGGAAAAATGGAATAGCGGGATGCTGAGCTTTGAAGAACAGAATGTGATTAAAGATAAACTGAGATACCTGCAGACCCGCTGCGACTGGATTAGAAATCCTGAGCAGAAGCAGTACATCCAGCAAGAAATTGAAAACTTATGGCAGAAGATCCTTCAAAGCGTTTAAAAGAATTCTGGGCAGAACTTCCACGTGCTGATGAAGACTTTCTGGGCTCCATCAGAGACTGGAAAAACGTTCAGATTGCTGTGGATGATGACACAATCTGGCTGAAAGGCTTTACCGAAGACCAGGCAGCAGCTCCGGAAATACAACAGTTACCGGACTTTATCCTGTATGAACTTAGGGATGGTCTTTTATTCAGGAAAGAAGCTTTGGTTCCGAGTAAAAAAATGAGGACAGCATTGCTTTGGATACCTATAGACAAGGCTTTACAACTTAGCTTTCCTCCTTCCAATCAAAATTATTTTGGAATTCAGGAACAGGTTAGGGTAAGATTAAAAGAAAGTAATGAAGAGCAGCCCGTAATCGCTTTACTAAGCAATATTGCTGATATTAAAGAAAGTATTGCAGCATTACCCAAGTTTAAACTAGAAAAAATAAAATGGACTTTGCTGGGAGATAAAGCTCTGTTTATAGGAGTTCCTCTGTTAAGCTTTCCTGGGAAAACTTATTGGACTAAAGACAGACATCTACTGCCTGCCGGTCTGGATTTTGAATTTAAAAATGTAAGTACCCTGTTACAGCAGAAATATAATAAAGAACCGGAAGAATGGTTGCTTTGGGATGAAAATGGAAATTACCTTTTAATAAAAGAAACAGATTTCCGCCCATTGTCCGTAAGTTCATTCCGTCTTACAGAAAAATCAAGAGAATGGAATTAAAGTTCTATTTCCAGTCCTATGAAAATTATTTCTGGGAATGGAAAACAGATGAAGATGTTCCCGGAGATTGTGGTTATCATGATAATAATCTCCTCTCGGTTCCGGGAGTGGGAGCGATTGCTTACAGACCTTATGTAATGGAGATTCTTAAAGAACTTCAGTCGCAGGGATGGCCTCCTTTCGGGGCATTGCTTATGGTTTTGTATGCCACGCAGGACGGCTATATTGATTTTGCCGGCCCATTGAGACGTACAGCAGAGTTTTATAGTGGAGAAGATTTTGAATTTAATGTGGAAAAACAAATTGAATTCCTTGAAAAAATAAAAGCACTTCCCAAAGTTTACAAGCAAAAACAGAACAGAATTGTACTGCTGCAGACCTTATTCAACAATAGCCACAATAGAATATCTTCATTGAACTCTGAAGCTAATATAAGAATCTATTATAAGCGGCCGCATGAGCTGGCTTCAAGTGCAGAAAAACAGGATGCTGCTCCATTTGTTTTAAACAAAGATTTAAGCGCTTTAGATCTGAACGAAAAGTTTCCTACAGTACAATCAATCATTGATGCTGTGAAGGGGCTGGTTAATGAGCCTGAACTCGATGATGAGGTCGTAGAAGAAGAAACAACGGCGGATACTGATAAAGATTTCATCAAAGAATTAATTGAAGAACCAAAGACATTTCAGGTTGGAAGTCTCATCAAAAGAATATGGAGCGGTCTGAAAATTCCGATGCGCCACCTTTCTCCCGGAGAACAACCCATTGGAGGAATTTCTGATATGACCAACAAAGGCGATTTTCATAGGATGCTTCTTTCCGAATTTGCGAATGAAGATGATGTCTTCATGAATCGTGTTGCTAATAATGAGGCGCTTTACATCCAAAGAGAAATTCCGCCTGAAGAAAATATTTTTGAAAGAATTATTCTGATTGATACTTCTCTTAGAAACTGGGGAACCCCAAAAGTATTGGCTTTTGCCTCAGCAATAGCCGTTATCAAACATCCGAAAGCCCATTCTGAATGTAAAGTCTTTGCTTTAGGACAGGCAGGTGTTCCGATTGCGCTTAACAAAGTGGAAGAAGTGGTGGAAAACCTTAATCAGGTAAGTCCGGTTTTGGAAGTGTCAGAAGCCCTGGAAAAGTTTTTTAATGAACATCATTCAGAAAAGGATATTGAAGTTTTCTTCATTACCCATCAGGACAATATGGATGATGAAAAAATTCAGAGGGTTGTACATCAGAACAGAGATCAACTGAAGTTTTTGGTGACCACCACTTCAGATGGTGAAATTAATTTTTACAAACATCACAAAGGAGCCAGAAAGCATATTCAGAAAATAAAACTTCCATTGCAGGAGCTATGGGCCAATCCGCCACAGCAAAAACAATCTGTTCAAAACTTCAACGGAAAGAAAACAGATCTTCCACAAAATTATCCGATTTTATTTCCAACACCTGTTAATAAGATCGCTAAGTTTTTATATGAAGGAGAATTTTTCATTCTGAGTTCGAAAAAGCAGCTATTGAAGACTTACCTTTCTGATAACTATTATGACAAACATTCCTACGATTATTATAAAACACATCATGGCTGTGAAGTTTTATTTGATAATATTTCCATAAAACCAAAAGGACAGTTTGCTCTTGCAAAAAACAAACAGCAGCACTTTATTCTGTGTCAGTATCAGTCTGATCAAAAATTAATATCAAAGCTTAATCTTAATACCAGAGAATATTCAGAGCAGAATCTTATAGGGATGAATATTCCGGAGTCCTACAAACTGATTTATTTTGGGCGGAGTTTTTACCTGCATCACCCAGACAATTCTACCCACTATAAAATAAACAGAGATGGAAATATCTCTGTGGAACCTATTACCGGAAAAGATAAAGAATTTGAAAAAAATAATATAAAAGCCGAAGCGGAAGTTGATAAACTGAAGGGAAGCGGATTGAAGATTATCAATAATTTCAACAAAATAGGAATCAATCAATATGAAAATCTGGTTATTTCCGGACATGAACTGTACAGTTCTTCAGAAAACACGCTTGATTTTTCCAAAAATAAATATGATATTAAAATTTTTGCTGAGCAGAACAAAAATAAATTTACATTTCCTGACGGAAGTGAAATCATTACAGATTCACGGGGAATGCTGACTTTCCGGAGCAGTAACAAGAGCATTGAAGAGTTTTTCATTCCTTCCACAACTCATGGATTTCTCTCTTTGGCAACCTATACTGAATTTGGAGGATCAGAGTATTATCTTCCGGAACATGCTCTGTTGAAAGTAAGAACAATGGATGATATGTGCGACAGGTTTTTAAAACCGTTTATAGAACAGATTTTGGATTATGGAGCTTAGAATAAAACCTTTCCCGAAAAATAACTATCCCAAAAAAGGGCTTTTAATTAGAGGCTCCTCACCTATGATATGGCTTCAGGAAATGGAAATGCTTGGAATTAATTTAAGCCAAATAAGATCTTATGCAATTCCGGCCAACAGTCCCAATGTGCTGTACGGTTGTTTCCTTGTTTTTACTGATGATATTCCGCAGGAAATAGGTAGGAATTCTTACTTCCAGTGTGTAGATAACAGACTTTTTATTCCTGAAAATACTACTTTCTATCCCAAAATAAATCCGGAAGATTGGACACAGCTTGATTCCCGTTTTCTGGTGATACATCCTGAATTCGGACTGGTAAAACTATCTGAAGAAATCGACTGGATTTCATTAATTCAACAGCCCGGTATTATAAATGAAAGCATCAGAAAACCACTGAATGGAGTTTCAATTCCTCAAAAAATTGAAAGCTATACAGTTGAAATAGATGATGAAAAAGTGATGGAAGCATTACAGCCAAAGCAAACCGAAGAAGAATGGATAAATAACCTGCCGTTTGATCTTAAAAAAGTAATGGACGGGAATAAAAAAGAAATAGAAAAGTATTTAGAATATATTGAAAAATATCCTGAACGGGCAGTAGAATTAGGAGTTTCACTTGATGTGATGGGAACTTCCAGAGGTGACGGCTTTGGCAAATTTACCTGGCTGGAAGGATTATTTGGCGGAGGTTCCGGAGGGAAAACCGAAAGTGCAGGAACAAGAAACTTTCGCAGAATATTCTGGGCGGTAATTATTGCGGCTATAGTCCTAAAGATTGTATTACCTTCAGAAAAAAATAATTCTGAACAGGAAGAAAATACTGCCTCTTCAGGAAAAATTGCAGACAATGCTGTAAAAGCACCTTCTGATATGATTGCTTTCCAGTCCGGAACTTCAGAAATTGATCTTAAGATTGATTCAATGTATCACCAGCAGAGAACAGGATTATCTAAAGAGCTTATTCATGCCGGAATCATAGAATCCAAAACAAAAAAAGACAAAGAAAATTACAAAAAAGCTGGTGGAAGAGATGTAAGTGAAATAGGAAGCGATATCGGAAAGCTTGTTAATAAAGAAAAACAGAGCAGAGATTCTCTCAAAACCATTTATACCAAAAAAATTACAAAGCACCTTGAACAAAATACAGAAAAACTGAAACGTAAAATTTCAGATTCCTTAAAACAATACACCAAAGAAAAGCCAGTGAATGGTGATGTTGTAAAATATCTTCTGAAAAAGAGGAAGGCTTTGATGGCTGATTCCTTGGGAAAACTTTATGGTACATTGGATATCGTAGATCCTTCTTCTGCTTCAATTGACAAATCCAAGGTCAAAGGAATAGGTCCGGAAGGATCTCCATTAGAGAAAAAAGCCCCCGTTTCAGATGTTATGTATATGGTTATGCTGATGATTGCAGGGGTGGGATTGTATTTGTTTTTATTTAAAAATAAATCATTAAACCTTGGTGGTGATAATGTGCCTGTCTGGGTGAAATTTATTTTAATAGGAATCCTTGTGGTGATGCTGGTGTACTTATTTTATCCGTTGGTAAAGATGTTTGGCTATAACTGGTTTGTATGGGTTCTGGTGATTTGTGTGATGCTGCTCCTTTATCGCTTGTTCAGAGAAGATAAAACCATTTTAAAATCCGATGATGATGAATAAACAGAAATTTATAGACAAATTTATGGCGGCATTTGTACTGCTTGCCCTATTTAAGGTTATCGGAATCGTAGCCCAGTTATTTCATGAAAGCTTTTGGAGTGTAGTCGGAACATTGGTTATTTTCTTAGTTGTGGCGTTTATCATTCTTCTCGTGATTACTTCTTTAAAAGATAAAGAACAGAACAACAGAAATTCAGCAGGAAGAAAAGGCAGTGGAAGCAGCAGTTTCTATCTGGAAAATTCACTTTTTGACAGAATCCGAAGCAAATATGAAGAACTAGCCGAAAAATATATTGCTGAAAACGATTATAAAAAAGCAGCCAGAGTTTATATGAACCTGTTGCAGGATAATTACAGAGGTGCAAAAACACTTGAAAATGGAGGGTTCTACAATGAAGCAGCCGTAGTCTATCTTAAAAAACTGAACAATAAATCCGATGCAGCAACCTGCTATGAAAAAGCAAAACAATACAAAAAAGCCATTGATCTCTATAAAGAAATGGAGCAGAAAGAAAAAGTAGGAGATCTCTATAAAGAAATCAATGATCTTAAAAATGCCCACCATTACTATCAAATAGTTGCAGATGACTATACAATCAATAATCAGATGGTGAAAGCTTCCCTTGTATACCGTAAAAAAATGGAAAAAGCTGAAGAGGCACAAAAAGTACTGCTGAAAGGATGGGAAGAAGACAGAGATGCTTTCAATTGTTTGAATAACTACTTCGCCAATATCTTTGACATTAAAAAACTGGAATCTGAAATACAGCATTTATATCAGAAAACTCCGGCTCACAAAAAGATCACTTATCTGGAGGCTCTGAAATATGAATTTAAAAAAGATCCGAAATTACATGCCGTCACAAGAAATATTGCCTACGAAATCATTGCCGAAAAAGTAGCCACCCGCTCCGAAATTGTCAATGAGCTGAAATTTTTTAATCCCAATGATGAAGTGATTCTTAAAGATATTTCGAGATTTAAAACGGGAAGGAATAAAATGTTTAGAAATTAAAGAAAAAATAAAATGGACAATACAGCAAAATATCTTTATTTTAAATATGATAATAAAAATCCATTTGAAATTGTACAGGAAATGATATCAAAAGGCAAACCACCATTGTATGCAGTAAAAGAAATTAAGGAGAAATTTCCTGCATTTTCGTTAATGGAAGCTAAAGAAGTCTTTGTTATAGCAACTTCAGAACATAAAAGTCTTTATGATTATCAGGGAGATTTGTTCAAACAACTTGAAAAACTGGATGAAGAAATGAACAACATTAATTAAGGGAATAGAAAATTTTGCATGATAAAATTTAGCAGACAGCTTCATCAAATCAATTTTTAATTGATCCCTCTTAGCTTTCTTAGAATAATCAGTTATAAGAACAAAAAACTTTGCGTTTTAAAAAATAAGATTCACCTGTAAAAAGCCATGATAGCATGCCATTTTTATTCCCCTTCCTTGTGACAATTATAAAATAATAACAAAAAAGATTTATCTTTGCCCCAGAAAATTATGACAATACAAAGAGCACATATCAATGCAGAACTATGCGAAAGTCCTTCTACAAAAGGGTTATTCGGATATGATGAGGTGATATGGAATGAGGCGAAATGTGCTGACTTTGGAAATTATTTACTGTAAACTTGTAAAAATTTAATCAAAATACAACAGAAACGCCTCGATTTTTCGAGGCGTTTTTTGTTTTTTAGGTCAGAAATTATTTAGAATGAAAAAAAATAACTATAAACATGAAAAATTTTTAATAAACAATGAAACTTTAATACGATAAAATAGAGTGATAAGCAACCCGGTGAGAGACAGTCATTTAGGTAATTAAGATATCTGCAAAATATTGCGGACAGAAATTCTCTATTCTAAAAACAAAGCATAAGTAATTGATTATCAATAATTTAATTTGAAAATTTATTTGCGGATTCCAAAAATTCATATTTACTTTGCAACCGAAAATTGAAAGCAACAGGTTTTCAGGATTCAATTAAAAATAATTTAGAAACAAACAAAAATAAAATGAAACAGTTACACAACATATTCAATCAATACTCAAGACTATTCGGACATGAGCCGGCAGGAGTTCTGTGTATTCTTGATAGTGAAATTGTGGATGAAAGGTGCTTATATACGTGGGTCAGCTAATGATCTCTTACGTTTAAAAATATAAAGCGCCTCCCGAAAAGAGGCGCTTTTTTATGGTTTCTTTAGCTTATTTGGTAAAGCATCGGTGTGTGGAACCGGAGAACAGGGTTCGATTCCCGGAGATACCCAAAATATAAAATCCCATGGCTCAAATGGTTAGAGCATCGACCTGATACGTCGAAGGTTGAAGGTTCGATTCCTTCTGGGATTACAAAAAATGTGAATTGATCATTGGCGATTCACAAACTAAAAGACAATCTCATAGCTCAAATGGTCAGAGCACCGGTCTTTTAAACCGGGGGTTGAAAGTTCAAATCTTTCTGGGATTACCAAGCGGTTCCGTAGCTCAACTGGATAGAGTATGGGTTTTCTAAACCCAGGGTTAGAGGTTCGAGTCCTCTCGGAATCACAAAAAAGGTTCATGGAAAATTTCCAATCCGGCTGTCTCCCGGAAAAGAAATAGAAGTGAACCCCAAAGCTGGAAAGATAACGGTGGTTGTTTACCCGTCTTGGACGCGGGAGGTCGCAAGTTCGAATCTTGCTTTCCAGACAATTTGTTCCATTAGCATAGAGGTGAGTGCATTCGGCTTTCTACCGAACGACAAGGGTTCGATCCCCTTATGGAATACAAATGATTTCGTAGCTCAAGTGGTTAGAGTATCGGTCTGATACACCGAAGGTTGAAGGTTCGAGTCCTTCCGAAATTACAGTAACTAATTGTTAATTGTTTCAGGAGAAAAAGTAAAAGTTTGTCGAGAGCAGAAGATCTTTACGCCAAACACGAAAAATACAGACAGGCTTTTCTTCTCTCCGGATTAATTAAAAGTTAAGAATATCATTTATAAATTTTTAGGTAAAAATAAAGTTTGTCAAGCGCAGAAGTTCTTATATCAAACAATTTTAGACAGACTTTATTTTTTTAATCTGATGGTTCGCCGAAGTGGAAGAGTCGGGGCGGTCTGCAAAACCGTTGTGTAAACTGAGTGGGTTTGAATCCCATAGCCATCTCAAAAAAGAGAATGAGAGTAGAAGCAGGAATGCAGATGAAATATCATCACTCTTAAGAAATATCCTTTATTAATAAAAGAAAAAGGCTGTCGAGCGCAGAAGATCTTTAGTTAAACATTCAATATAAAGACAGACCTTTTCTTTTTAAGAGGAAATGAGGAATTACTTATTGCTCATAAAAATCCGGAAGTACGCCGAAGTTGGAGAGTCGGGGCAGACTGTAAATCTGTTGCTTCATAGCTGAGTAGGTTCGAATCCTACTACTTCCACCCAACCACTGGTAATGTAATGGCAGCATGCAGGAAATGTACTCTTGTTGTTTAGGTTCGATTCCTGATCAGTGGGTTAAAAGCTCTATTCGTCTAATGGTGAGGACGGCTGCCTTTCGAGCAGAAAATATGGGTTCGATTCCCTTATAGAGTACTGGATGTGAATAGCTGGTCAATATTGATATAATACCATGAAAGTTCAGATTTTTTAAAAAAATTGGCCAGTTACCATTCACACAAAAAATGAAGAAAAGAGAAAAGGTCTGTCAAGAGCAGAAGATCTTTAGTCAATAAAAATAGACAGCCTTTTACTTTTTTTAAAAACAAAATACATTAGGAAATGAGAAAGGTTTGTCAAGCGCAGAAGATCTTTACAAACACTAGCAGGCATAGTTTATAATAAGACAGAGCTTTCTCAAACCTAGAAATGATATGAGATGAATAATGAGTGATAGCCATAGATTTTCATATTACCTATTACTCATAAAAAAACTGCGGGAATGGTGGAATGGCAGACACTCTTGATTTAGGATCAAGCTTTTGGGGGTTCGAATCCCTCTTCCCGTACCAAAATATAAATGATAAGCAATGAGCAATAAGTAATGCTGCAGTGTGAAAATTACTAATTACCCATTACTTATAAAATCCGGAAGAGTGGTGTAGAAGGTCTGCACGTTAGTCTGAAAAACTAAAGGTACAGGTTCAATTCCTGTCTGTTCCACAGAAACATGAATGATAAGTAATAAACAATGAGTAATCATTGATACCTGATTAATTTCTGGCATTATCATTACCAATTACTCATTAATTTAAACCTTGATTCATAGTGTAATAGGCAGCACACAAGATTTTGATTCTTGTAGTTTAGGTTCGAGTCCTAATGAATTAACAGTATTTACTCTGATAGTGTAATGAGAGCATCTCAGTCTCCAAAACTGATGGTATCGGTTCGAGTCCGGTTCGGAGTGCAAAAGATGAATAGTCAATAGTGAATTTTGCTTCGGAAATGAATTTAAAAAAATTGATGATTCACAATTCACAAATTAATTTAAAACAAAATTTAAAACATGTAGAAAAAATGGAAACGCAACAACAAACATGGCAGAATATGAACGGAAAATTTTTCCAAAACTCTATCACACAGCTGGTAGAAGAAGCCATCATCCGCGAACAGGCCAACGGACACCGTCTGAAAGTATGTGTGGGATCAGACTCTCATGTATACGGAGATGCCATCAGCTATGCTACGGCAGTAGTATTTATTCGTGAGGGAAAAGGAGCGTTTACCTTTATCAGAAAAGAAAGAGAAATACAGAGTATCAGTATCAAGGAGCGAATGCTTAATGAGGTTAACAAATCCGTTGAAATTGCATACGCTATCTGCTCTGTGTTGGATACTTATGGTGTGGAAATGGAGGTACACGCAGACATTAATACCGATCCGGATTTTAAATCTAATGTTGCATTAAAAGATGCAATGGGATACATTCTGGGAATGGGATATGTGTTTAAAGCAAAACCTTTCGCTTTCGCAAGTTCCAACTGTGCTGATATGATGGTGTAAAAAGATATGAAGTCAGATGCTGGAAGCTGGAAGTTTTTGACACTACAGTATAAACTTTCAGTGTTCAGCTTCTAATCAAAAAAAGTCATGGAAAAAACAAAAAGATTACTGTTTCTGGATGATATAAGATACCCAATAGAGGCTTATCATTATACAAAACAGGATATTTTCCTCAGAAGCGATTGGCATATCGTTCGGAATTACGAACAGTTTGTTAACAGAATTTTGGGAAAAGGACTTCCGGAAATGATTTCTTTTGACCATGATCTTGCCGATGAGCATTATTTCAAAAAGGATTCCCAGGAATATGTTGAAAGAACAGGATACGACTGCGCCAAATGGCTGATAGAATATTGTATGGACAACTACTTGGACCTTCCAAAATTCTACTGTAACTCTATGAATCCTGTAGGAAAGGAAAATATTCTTAGCCTTTTAAAAAACTTTAAAAAACTGTAATGGACATTTTTAGATATATCCAAGATATAAAAGTACATCTGAAACTCACATTTGATGAGGTGGACGGATGGTTCAATAAAGATAAAGAAACGTTGAATTATCAACCTTCAAACGGAGGCTGGACAATTCAGCAGATTTTAGAGCACATTTATCTTACGAATTTTTATCTGCTGATCCTTATTGAAAAGGGCTCAAAAAAAGCAATGAAGAATTCTTTACATCTTGATCTGGAATCTGAAATGAAAAACTACAGATTCAATAAGGAAAGCTTTGACAAGGTAGGTGAGCATGGCGCTTTTGAATGGATACGACCGGAACATATGGAACCAAAAGGAGAAGGAAATCTGGATGAAATCAGAAACCGGATTACCCAACAATATCTTCAGTGTTTACAATATCTGGAAGTAATGAAGAATGGCGAGGGTTTCTTGTATAAAACAACAATGACGGTGAATGAACTGGGGAAAATTAATGTATATGAATATATTTATTTTCTTTCACTCCATGCTCAAAGGCATATTACCCAGATGAAGAAAAACGAATCAGAAATGATTAAAAACTAAAACAAAATGATTTTCAAAACATATAACTCTATAGAAAATGCTTACCAGGCCCGCGTGATCGAACAGATCAGGATGCAGGGTTTTGGGGACGAGGTTTTCATAGTACAGGAAAAAGTTCACGGAGCTAATTTCTCTTTCTTTACCGACGGAAAGGAAATTAAAATCGCGAAGAGAACTGCTTTCATCGAAAAAGATGAGAAATTTTTCAATGCACATCAGATTTTGGAACGCTACAGAAAAAATGTAATAGAAGTGTTTCAAAAAGTGAAAGCCATTTACCCGGATGTAAAAACTGTAGTAATCTACGGTGAATTGTTCGGTGGCGGTTACAAACATAATGAAGTGGAACCCGTAAAAGATGCTGTAAAAGTACAGAAAGGTATTGAATATGCCCCTTACAACGAATTTTACGCTTTCGATATCAAACTGAATGGAATTACCTATTTGGATACAGAAGTTGTCAATCAGATTTTTGAAGAGACAGGATTTTTCTATGCTAAAATTTTGTTTCAGGGAACTCTGGAAGAAGCTTTGAAATTTCCCAATGTTTTCAATTCAAAAATTCCGGCTTGGTTGGGATTACCTGAATTGGAGAACAATATGTGTGAAGGTACCATTGTGAAAACTTTAAAAACCAAATATTTTGGAAACGGTGCCAGAATCATTCTGAAAAATAAGAATGAAAAATGGGTAGAAAAGTCCAAAATGGTTAAAAAGGAAGGTAAAACTGTTCAGAAGCAGGTCCATTTCAGTGAAAAAGCTCAGGGAATATGGGAAGAAATCCAAAAATATGCTACAGCCAACAGATTAAATAATGTGGTAAGCAAAATCGGCGAATTCGAACCTAAAATGATAGGTAAGGTAATTGGTCTTTTTTCACAGGATATTTTAGAGGATTTTCAAAAAGACTTTCCGGCAGCTTTCACAGCTATTGAAAAAGACGAGCAGAAAAGGATCAATAAAAAATTGAATTCTTTAGCAATTGATTTTATAAAAGAAGAGTTGATGACTCTTAAAGTGTAGTTTCGGTGATTTTTTTACCGAAACTTTTTTATGTATAACCTTAACCGTAAAGTAATATGATTTTTACGGTAACATTCAAACAATTAAAAAAATGAAACCCAATATATTTTTTACAGCAGACCATCATTTTGGTCATGAGAATATTATAAAATTTTCAGAAAGACCTTTCGAATCTCTGGATCATATGAATGAAGAACTCATCAAAAGATGGAACGAGAAAATTCAACCTGGTGACACAGTTTACCATTTAGGAGATATGAGTTTAGGAAAACCGGATTTTACAAAGGAAATTTTAGACAGGTTAAATGGTAATATCCATCTGATCAAAGGCAATCACGAAGGAGCTGCTTTAACTTATCCCAAGCGGTTTGCTTCCATCAGAGATTACCATGAACTGAAAATTGATGAACCGGATCAAAATAACGGTAAACAGAAAATCATCCTTTTCCACTACGCTATGCGTACCTGGAATGGCTCACACCGCGGTGTCTGGCAATTATACGGTCATTCACACGGAACCTTGCCGGATGATGAGATGGCACTCAGTTTTGATGTTGGAGTAGACTGCCACAACTTTTATCCGGTTTCCTACGAGGAAGTCAAAGAAATTATGAAAAGGAAAAAATGGACACCTCCATTTGCTCCTAGAAATTAAACAATGAGTAATGATTAAATGTAGAAAAAGTAAAAATGAAACTTCATTTAGTATTGAATAGCCCTCATCATACATTTTACTTTTTATATAGTACATTTTACAATAACAATGAAAACAACCAATGAGATTATTATCATCGATCTGGAAGCTACGTGCTGGGAAAACGACAGAATTCCCATCGGGCAGAAGGTCGATATTATAGAAATAGGGATTTGCAAATTAAGCTTAACATCAAAAGCAATTTCCCAAAAACAAAGTATTTATGTAATTCCCGAAAGATCAGAAATCAACAGATTCTGCACAAAACTGACCGGAATTACCCCACAGCTGATAGAAGAAAAAGGAATCTATTTTGAGGAAGCCTGTGAAATGATTAGGGATCAGTACCATTCTGCACCGCTTACCTGGGCAGGATATGGAAACTTCGACGGAGAGCAGATCATAGAACAATGTGATTGGCTCGGTATAAAAAATCCTTTTTCAGAAAATTATCTGAATGTGATGTATGAATTTAAAAGACATTTCGGACTGTATAAATCAATAGGTCTTAAAAGAGCTCTCAATTATCTGAATATGGATTTTGAAGGTACACATCACAGCGGAGCAGATGATGCTTACAATACAGCCAGAATTTTAAGTAAGATTCTGTAAATAGTAATTAGGCTGGAAGACTGAAGCTGGAGGCTGAAAGTAAATTAGAAACTGTAAAAACTTCCCTCTTGCCAAATCAATCTTCCACCCTTTAACAATTAAGTTTTAAACAAGTGAAAACAACAGAAAATATATTAATAGTAGACCTCGAAGCAACATGTTGGGAAAACCGACCGCCTAGAGGGCAGGAAAGTGAGATCATCGAAATTGGTGTTTGCATCATGAATGCAAAGACAGGTAGGATCTCTAAAAATGAAGGCATTCTTGTAAAGCCCCAGTATTCAAAAGTAAGCCCATTCTGTACGGAACTTACTACTCTTACCCAAAATATGCTGGATAATGAAGGAATCATGCTGGATGATGCTTTCGATATTCTGAGAGCAGAATATGATTCAGAAGAACTGACTTGGGCCAGCTACGGAAACTATGACCTGAATATACTTCAGAACCAGGCAAGAAGATTCTACACAGATTATCCTATGAGTGATGACCACATCAATGTGAAAACATTATTTGGAGAAATTCATCCTACCATCAGGAAAAGTGTCGGGATGAACAGAGCTTTGGGTGAATTGGGCCTTAAGCTGGAAGGTACGCACCACAGAGGAGTGGATGACGCCAAAAACATTGCAAAGATTCTGCATTGGTGCCTTCAAAAGTCCTTGTGAAACCCTTAAAATTCATATATTTAAATATCTTGAATATTAATAAATGACTGAAAAATATAATATCCTGGAGCACATGAGAATGCGTCCTGCAATGTATGTCGGTTTTCTGAACCATTTTGGCTATAATGAATTAATAAGCTATTTCATTAAAGATTTTATCAGAGCACATATCTATGATATTACTTTTATCCTGAAAAGAGATAATAGACTGGTTATGAAATGGACTAGTTATAAAGAAACGCTTTTTAATACAGAAATCATAAAGAAGATTCATCAGTATCAAGAAGAACCATTTTATTTATCATTGGCTGGTATTATTGCACTGACAGAGTGTTCTACGATTGAGATTAATGGTTTATCTGTATTACAATCAGAAAAAGGAAACTTTGACGTTTTGGACAGCATCAATTATATTAATGATGAAGAGAGCTGCAGTTGGACGATTGATTTCATTCCTGATCAAAATATTTTTAAAGATTTGATATTGAGTTACCAAATTTTGAATGATTTATTCAGAAGATTTTCCTTTTTGGATTCAAATATGAAAATAAAAAGTATTGATGAATCTAAAGATGAACAACAGATCAATATTTTTCATTACCCAAATGGTTTAGCAGAGATCATAAATTATGAAGTGGAAAAGAGATTGCGGTATGATTTTTTTTTTACATTGAATTTTCTGAAAAAAACAGAATATTCATATTCAGTAGCATTTGCCTTTGCAGATAATCAGATCTTTAAACCTAAAATCAAGATATATGCAAATTATCAAGAAACCTTTCTGGGGGGATCTTTACTGGATGGAATTATACAAGGATTCAAGATGTCTTTGAAAGAAGAAGCCGTAAAGAGAAATATGAAATTAAATATAAGTACAACAAGACTTAAAAAATACCTGTTGCTTTATGCTTCTGTACAAGGAGAACTTACATTTTTGGGTTCAACAAGATGGAAGCTTGGAACTCCGAAAGTACAGACAGAAATTAAGAACTTTATGTACGAAGAGCTGAAACTTTATTTTGCCAATAATGAAGATAAGGCAATTCATATTTTACAAATTTTACAGGATGAATAGTAAAAGGCTCCCTTTAATATGGGAGCTTTTTGTTGATATTACTGACAATACTTTCACTGATTGTATTATGTAATTCCTCAGGAATAGAATGACCCATTCCCTCAATGAGCACAAACTCAGAACCCGGAATTGAATCCGCAATATCTTTTCCACATTCAGGATGAAAGATCAGATCATCTGTTCCATGAATAATCAAAGCCGGAGCAGTTATTTTTTTCAACATGTTAGGATCATACTGAAAAGAGCCCATAGCCATAAGCTGGCGAATGATGCCATTTTTTGTTCTGGAACGATGAAGCTCTTCTTCAATCAAAACCTTTTCCTGATTCGGATCAAACAGATATTTTGAACCTGATATTTTTTCTGCAAAATGAAGTTTCTCTTCAAAATACTCTTCTCTATGAAGAAAAGGATCTGCAGACACTTTGGTCATCATAGCCATCACTTCAGGATCTGGCTTGGGAAGAGTAGGATTCAAAGAGGTAGACATGATGATCGTTAATGATAAAACTCTTTCCGGATAATATGAACCTAAAAGCTGTGCAATAATTCCTCCCATAGAACGTCCTCCAATATGGGCTTTCTCAATTTTTAAGTAATCCAGTAAACCAATAACATCATTCGTCATATCCATCAATGAATAGGGGATACTTTCCTTACTCAATGTAGCGAAGGTTTGTTCAATCCCTTTATCAAAAGGAATTTCATTCTTTGTATTATAAACAGAACTTCCTGAATCCCTGTTATCAAAACGAACCACTTTGAAGCCTCTTTTCACCAGAAGATCACAAAATTTGCTATCCCATCGGATCATCTGGCTTCCTAATCCTGAGATTAGGACTATATTTTTGGAATTTCCTTCACCAAAAATTTCGTAACATAAGTCTATACCTTTTATGCGAATCGTTTTCATAGAAATTAATACAATTCTGTGTTACTTTCTGAGATTACTTTCTGCTCAGCTTTCTGTATCTCCAGACGATAGTTGATATATTCATTATTCTGATCAGGGACAATCAATGCAAATTCAAAAGTAAAAACATCACTTCCATATTCAGTCCATTCCTTCTGTAATTGTGCATGGGTAAACGATCCGCCGTTTAAAAGGAACTTCATTTTATTCACCAGCGCTTCAAGATTTAAAGAAGCCTGTATAAACTTTTTTCCATTCAAAGTATTCGTAACAGCAAGAGCTCCCATTGTTGTTTTATGATCCTTTGCTTTTTTCCTAAGCTGTTTTTTTAATGTATTTTTCATGCTTTCATTGTATATTTCCTCCTAAATCAAATAGAAATTCGGTTACTGTTTTTAAAGATTTACTCTTTTTAGAAGGAATAATATCTTTGGTAAGATGCTCTGCACTTAATTTAGCCTCTTCAAATATCTTTTTGCCACTAGGTGTAATGACCACATAGCTCACGCGGGCATCTCTTTCATTGGTTTCCCTGGTTACCAATCCTATTTTTTCCAGTGGGTTCAGTAATCGTGTTACTCCAGACGCCGTAAGACCTATTTTTTCAGCAAGGTCTATTCTTCGCATCCTGCTCTCAGAAGAAGAATTCAGAATATAAAGAATAACAAAGTCATTGAATCCCAGACCATGAACGCTCAGGGAATCGAATTTTCTGGAAATTACAGACTGCAATTTATTGATGTTTATTAAAAATAATAATTCAGTGCTTATCATTGAAAAGTATTTGAGTTGTAAAGTATTTTTATTTTACAAATATATAAAATTTAATGAATTGCAATCCTGCTTTTTATATTTTAAATAAAATTAACGTATCTGTCCTATATAATGGTTTTATTATAAGATATTACAAATTCTAAAAATAAGACACCAAATAATGTGTAAATATCAGGGTAGAGAGTCTTTAACAACTTTTTTAATAATATATCTTTAAACAGAGAATTGTTTATATGATGTTAAAATGAGGATATTAGTTGTTTTATTAACTTAATATTTTGTTAAAAAATTCACTTTAATGGGATAATTTACTGTCTGTCAGTCATTTTTTTTTATTTTAGCTGATAAGAATGAATTTATGCTTATTGATGAGGGTTTTAAGAGAAAATATTTAAACTATAAAATAAAGGAGATAGTTTCTTTTCTTAAAAAGCTTACACCAAAGATAAAAAAGAAGTCGTTGCTCAATAACCTGAAACAAATTTATACATCAAATTAGAAGCACATGAAAGAAAGACTTTATGAGATCCTTAATGAGGAAAAGATACATGAGATTATCCCTTTTTTAAAAGAGCTTAGTAATGAAGAAAGGAAAACACTGGTGCCATCTATAAAGAAAATGGATAGGGAGATCAGTAAAATTGTGATGACTAAAAACTCCTACCATACAGCAGGATCTGTGAATCAACATTCCATTATTGATATTGCTTCATTTGTCTGCATGGACAAAAAGAATTTCGGTAAAAATTACTGGAGTCTTTTCCGTAATGCAGAACAGACCGAACAGATTCTGGAGTGGGGCTGCCCGGAATGGTTTTCAGATTTTATCAATGAATCCGTAGAAGCTGAATTTACAGCATTTAACTATAAAGATATTTTAGGATGGACAGAAAAAGGTTATGTAAAACCCAAACCGGAACTGCTTGGACATCATCTGAGCAATTATCCTGCTGAACTGGACCGCCACCCGGAAACACTTAATACACACTTTTGGTATTTATGTGAATATCCTTCCAAATCTTTACCCTTCCGTAAAGAATGGTTTCCTATCGTTCAGAAGTTAATTACAGAAAAAAAGATTGAAAGAAAAAGATTTTTGAAAGAATGCCTTCTGGCTTCCAACAGAAATTTTAATAAAAATGTCACAGGCTGGTTTATGGATGCATTTACTTCATTAAAACCAACTGAAGAAGAACTGACTGAACTGCAGGATGAATTGCTTGCAGGGCTGGCTTCCTCACAGTCAAAAGCCGTGAATACCATATTGTCACATTTGAAAAAAATTGTGGGAGTTCCTGATTTTAAAAATGATGAATTTTCCCATTACCTTCCGAATCTACTGAGTTCGGAAGTAAAAACAGTGGTGGTTTCCAGTCTGGTACTGACCGAAAAAATATTCCAGAGAAAAAAAATAGATCCTGAAATGCTGGGAATGGCTTTAAGTACGGCATTTGTCAGCAAAGATGATGGCGTACAGTCAAAAGCTGCGAAGATCATCCTTAAGTATATTCCAGCTTCAGAAAATATCATAGAGGCTCTTTCCCATTATTCAGATAATATACTGACGAATGTACGTCCTCTTCTGATAAAATATATTGAAGAAACACAACCAGAGCTGGAAGCAATAGCTTCGAAAAAATTATCCCTGACTACAGAGGAAAATGCCGTGAAAGTACTTCAAAACTTTGAAGATCTGATGTTTTATCTTCCTTTGGCCATGGATGATCCATACAGCCAGCATTGTGATATTGCTTTGACTGGATTTATCCGTTTTGCCGGTGATGTAAATGCTGAGTCTGTGAAATTAATAGAACCGGTATTTTTGAAAGCCTGTAAAACAATTGCGAAGTGGGAAGTTCCCTATCTGAATGTTTTATTGTGCAATGCTATTATCAATTATGGCTTGGATTTACTGGAAAAATATCCGATTCAGCTTAAAAACCTGGAAAAAATTTACCATAAGACCAAGGAAGAGGAAACAGCAAGAGAATCTTACTCCAATTATCAGAAAAAATTGGGGCCGATTGAAAATGTGGGGGCAGATTGTCCTGCCAGAATAGCTTTTAAGGAGCTAGCTATCCATGCTTATGAAAAAATAAAATCAGGAGATAAAATCCCGTTATTGTTTCCGGTTACCCATGCTCCATGCTGGATTTCCCCTGTTACACTGGTGGAAAGACTGGAGAGCTATCAGAATAATAATATTGAACCTCATCATCTGGATATTCAGCTGGCATTGCAGCGTTGTGCTTTAGACAATACTTCAGAAGCTGTCATAGAAGTTGAAAGAAGATTAAAAGGAGAATATAAAGAACTGTTACTTTTCTTCTTTGGCAAAAATGCTAAGCCGGAAGGAAAATTTGAACACCCTTCATGGTGGATGACTGCAGGAATTACCCGTTCGCCGGAAATCGTGTTTGAAGAATTCAGCAGCTTCGGGTATGATGATATTCCTGTAGAATTCTTTTCAGGGGCCTACAAATGGAAAACTATTGATAATAAGAAAAACTCATACTATCCTGTAGAGCTGAAGATTATTATTCCGAAATATCATCTTGTAAAAAGGAGAGAACCTTTATTCGTGGAATATTTCGTTGCCGAACAGAAAGAACTTTCCGAAATTCCTGCTTTGATGCTGTGCTTTCCGAATACTCCGGCAAATGCTTTGGCGAAAGTAATCAAACACTGTCTTTTCTTTTCAGGAATTGCCGAAGTCTATGAAAGAAGTCTTGTTTTGAATACAGCAAATGCACTTTATCAGGTTAAAAAACCTTTGGATGAAATTGGATATCTGTTCTTAGGAACTATTTTCCTTGACAGCGATAAGACGATCCGTGGTACAGCAGCTGAAATTTGGCTGGAACACGTTTCTTCCCAAACGATGGATAATGCATGGTTAGGAAGAGTGATCGGTCTGCATGAAAAGCTGGAATGGGCACCTGTTAAAAGATTAACAGATCTTATGCAGCATCATATGCTGAATGTCAGTAAGAACCATAATATTGCTCTGGAAGAATTGATTTCCAATATATTGCTTCAAATGGAAACACCGGTAACCAATCTGAAAAAGATTCTGGAAATCTACCATGAAGTATTGGCTTTGAATCACTCAGAAGCACATAAAGAGATAATCGTAAAACTAGATAGCTGGAAAGAAAACTCGAGTCTGAAAAAAATCTGCAGTCTTCTTCTGAAAAAATAGATCATGGAGGGTATGCTTATTTACAACTATTCAGGAGCATCCTCTTTAGTAAGGAAAGATGCACTTGAAGAGCTTTTTCTGGCTAAATACAGTGAAGTACATAAAAATACCGATGCTCCATGTTTTTTCTGGGGAAATATCAGGCAGCCTTTTATTTTAGCACGTTGCCTGATTACACTTTCCAATATTGTGAAATCCAGCTTTAATCTGTCTACGTTTCAGATGGCGCTTATCAAAGATCCGATAGTAACAGCCGGAAATCAAAGACTGCGCTTTGAAGGTTTTTCTCACTGCGCGGGAGTCTACGCAAGAGTTGACATACTGCCTGACGGTCTGGAAGGTGAGTTTCTGGAAAACGGAACTACGAATGTAGATTTTAATCAGCCTATGATAACCGCCCTGGGAAGCATCCGTCCGAATGAAAAAATTATGCTTTCCGTGGGTGAGAAAGAAGTGGGCCTGTACAAAAAAGAAGAAAAGATAATAGAAAAAAAAGTTCCTTTACCTACAAAATGGATCAAAGGACTGGGTACTGTTCAGGTTTATTTATCAGAATCTGAAAAAAGGTATACTTTTAATAAAATCCAGGCTCAACAGCTGTTCCGGGGAATGCCGAAAGGAACTATAAAATCGGATTATTATCTGATTGTGAGAGGAAACAAACCCATTTTTTCTCCGGTAAAATCAGTGGATGCTGTTTGTATAGGCGGGCTCCACAGGCTTCGTCTTTTAGAACCTTTGCTTCCTTATATTGATTGTATGCAGGTTTTTGCACATTCTAATATGCAGTCTACGACATGGCAGCTCTATATGGGACATATCAGATTCAGCTTCTCTTTGTCAAGAGAGTGCTGGAGAGGTTTCTCAGGAGAAGGTGCTGTATTGGAAAACCTTATTTCTGAGGTTTCTGATGAGTGGATTGATGCTTTGGATAAGTATGCCTATGCCAATCAATCTTTTAATCCAGTCATCCTTGCTCTGAAGGAAAATCTGAGTTTCAGCAAGGCTGATAATATGACAGGAAGACTCGCTGCAATGGGGTTACTGGGCTATGATCTTGATGATCATGAATTTTTCTACCGCAGACTTCCTTTTAAATTAAGCCGTATTATTGGTCTCAATCCCCGTATAAAAAATGCTGAAAAGCTGATAGAAAGCGGAAAAGTAGAAATTTTAAATAACAACAAAGAAAGAACAGAAGCCAGAGTAGAAGGAACTGATGTACATCATACGGTAATCATTGAAGAAGAAAAAGAACGCTGTACCTGCGAATGGTTCAGTAAATATCAGGGAGAAAGAGGTCCTTGTAAGCACGTGCTGGCAGTGAAGAAACTGGTAAGCGGTTAAAATTGCTTTTATTATTTTGTGACAATCGCAAGGGCGCAGAAATTTTATTTAATAAAGATTCTATTTTGATCTCATAAAGCCTTTGATTTTCTTGCGCCTCTGCATTATGTCTGCATCTAACAAATATTTCTATATCAATTTTTTATCTGCTTCATCCATTCCTCATAGCTAAGTACACCCAATTCCGGTTTACTTTCCCCTTCAAGAATAGAGATAAACTCAAGTTGGTTTCCATCCGGATCATTAAAATAAATAGCTAGTGCTGGCATCCACGCAAATACCATAGGTTCAATACTTCCGTTTTTCAGGAAATTGTAAGGTTTCAAATCCTTATTTTTCAAAAATTCTACCGAATAATTTAAAATATCTTCTTTACTGCTTGAAAAAGCAAAATGTCTCGTCTGAAGATTTTCCTTCTGCTCCCATAATCCCAACATAAATTCTTTCCCTTCTCCAACCCATAAAAAAGCAATAGGTCTGTTTTCATCTCTATGAGCCAACTTCAACCCTAGTGCCTCCGTATAAAACTGTATCGCATTTTCCAGATTGCTTACCTGAACATGAGTTTCATATATTCCCTTAATCATAGCTTAATTTTAGGAACAAAGCTAGAAAACGCTTTCTGAAAAACACATAAGAGATGATTTCTTTAATGAAAATGAATGATAGAAGGATTTTATAATTAGGAATTAGGTTGTTGTTAAATATCAATATTTGTTTTCAATGTTAATTCAATAGAGAGCTGTTTTGAAAGTAGATGAAGAGAATCCCCCTAATAAATTCTGACTTCATTCATCCGGCTTTATTCAAAACATATCTTTTCAAAATAAAAAAATAAAAAAATAAAAAAAAATCTACGCAAAAAGATTGCGTAATACTGTTTTTACTTTGCATCAGAAATCAGAGAGGAAGTATCAATCCTTCTCCATGTTTAACAAAAAAACAGTAACCATGAAATTTAATTTTTTAAAAAAAGAAACTACAGTAGTCCTGAACTACGAAGGTGCAAAAGCATATGCCATGACACCTGCAGAAGAATTGTATAGTGCTGTTGTTACAACAGGACTGTCAGATGCCAATTATGAAAAAGGAAATGACAGATTGGAAAGAATCCAGTCTCTGATCAAAAAAAATGATCCCGAATTTGTAGCTAAACTGGCAGTGTATGCAAGAAAAGAGATGTATCTGCGTTCCATTCCATTGGTATTAACTACCGAATTGGCAAAGCAGGTTTCCGGTACGGATCTGATAAGTAAAACGGTAGAAGGTGTTGTTCAGAGAGCGGATGAAATCACAGAATTACTGGCGTACTACCAATTTGCGAATAAAAGAACAGATACGAAAAAACTGAACAAACTGTCAAAACAGATTCAAAAAGGTCTGGTGAGATCATTCAATAAATTTGATGAATACCAGTTTGCAAAATACAACAGAAAAGCAGAGGTGACCTTGAAAGATGCGCTTTTCCTTATTCACCCTAAAGCTAAGGATGAAAACCAACAGGCTGTTTTCAACAAAATTGCCAATAACACATTGGAAACTCCTTATACATGGGAAGTAGAACTTTCCGTTTTAGGTCAGGCGAAATTTGCAAATGATGCAGAAAGAAAGTTAGCCTTCAAAAACAAATGGGAAGAACTGATCTTCAGCAATAAATTGGGTTATATGGCAACCATGAGGAACCTGAGAAATATCCTGGAAGCGGGCGTATCACCAGATGCGATGAATAAAGTATGCAGATATCTTTCTGATGAAAAAGCTGTATCTAATTCAAAACAACTCCCATTCCGATTTCTTGCGGCTTACAGAGAATTAAAAAATATTGATTCTCCTTATCTGTCCTCAGTATTGGAAGCATTGGAGAATGCTGTTGTGGTAAGTGCCAGAAATATCAAAGGTTTTGGTTTTGACACTTCAGTAGTGATCGCTGCGGATGTATCGGGTTCTATGCAGAAAGCAGTTTCCAATAAAAGTAAAATTTTGCTGTATGATATCGGTTTGCTGATGTCTATGATTCTGCAGTCACAATGTAAAAACGTGGTGACAGGTATCTTCGGTGACCGTTGGCTGAGAGTTCCAATGCCTAAAAACGGTATTTTAAGAAATGTAGATGCATTCTACAAACGCGAAGGTGAAGTAGGATATTCTACAAATGGTTATCTTGTTATAGAAGATCTGATCAAAAGAGGTGAAAAAGTGGACAAAGTAATGCTATTCACCGATACTCAGATGTGGGACAGCACTGGAAACAGAAAATCTTTTGAAGATCTATGGAACAGGTACAAAACGATCGCACCCAATGCAAAGCTGTATATCTTTGATCTGGCAGGTTATGGCAGACAGCCACTTGATATCAGAAAGAATGATGTACATCTTATAGCTGGCTGGTCAGACAAAATTTTCGATGTACTGAATGCTTTGGAAGACAAGAAATCAGCCGTAGAAATGATTCAAAAAGTAGTGCTGTAACAGGCACTGCTTTTAAAAATAATAATTGATAAGCATCAAAACAATCAATATATTCAGGAGCTAATCCTGCTTTCCACTATATCTTTTTCACCAAGGCTTTTTTCAAGCAATTCAGAAAAAGGATGACGTTGCAATCAGGGCTATTGAATTAAACTATATACTAAAAATGCTGAATTATAAATATCCAGAGAAAATTTCAAAACAATTGGCCGGAATTTCCAAGTCTTGAATTTTTGGTTCTTTTGCTTCAAGGCAAAACGAACAAATATTTAAATAAAAATAAACGGCTTAAAAATTATGGGAAATTTATTGTACAGAATTGAACAGGATCTCAAAGAAGGCAGAAAGAAAAAGACATGTGACAGATTGAGAAATATGATCAATCAGTTTCCCAATGATATTTCTCTGAGAAAAAGATTAGGACAGATTTATTTTGAAGCTGGATTTCTTGATGAAGCGGGAAAATTCTGGATTCTGTCTGCTCCTGAAAATAATGAAATGGAAAATGCGGTAGAGTTGTACAGGAAATCTTTAAGTAATTCAGGAAATGCAATTTTAAAAGATATTGTTTTCAGAGGAGATAAAGATTTGCTTGATGAGCATGCAAAGAAAGTAATCATAGAGCTTGAGCAAGATAGCTTCAAAGCGACCAAACAAATCCCTGTTTTTAAAGCTAAAACGAGAGAAAAAGAAAAGTATCAGGAACATCATACAGGTTTTCTAAGCAAGATTGGAATCTTTTTATTGATTGGATTTATTATTTTACTTCCGGTTTTAGGAATTTTTAAATTGTTGGAATTGATCTCATCATTATTTTCTCAATAAAAATAAACTACGTAAAAAGATTGCGCACATACAATATAATTTTGCAGTGTTAATATTACCAGTGCCGTTAGAAAGACATTCTTCGATTCTAAACTGACAGAGTCTTTCACCAGATTGCCCGGTAGCTATAACCAATGCCGTAGATAAGAGTTTCATCATCAACTTCCAATTGAATATCATTTACTCTTATTATTTAATTGCTTGGTTTTTAATAAAAATAGAACTGCGTAAAAAGAATGCGCACTAACAATATAAATTTGTAAAAAAAGAAAACTAATAACGATGAATAACCATAAACCAAATCTAAAAGAAGCACTGTATTGAGGTTAATACTCAATACTTATGAAAAAAACAAAAACATTAAGAAAGAGATTTGGATTCAATGAATATGGATTGATTGACTTTCCAAAGAAAATTTCCGGTGTACAGATTTCAAGAATTATGCACGGATATGATATGGGTTGCTCATACTGTTTTCCACACGGTTATGAAGTGGTAAACGCAACGTATACAAAGTTCCAGAGAAACTGGAAGAAATATAGAAAAACCCAATGGAAAAAATAATATCAGGTGTCGTTTTGGAGTCATACTTCGAGTTAAGTCTTCAGATGTAGGTTCAATTCCTGCCATTCCTGTTGTAAACGGAATGTAGCTCAAAAGATAGAGCAGAAGAAAAAGAAAAGATTCCGCCGCTTTTACCCTGATACTATAAAAGAGTAGATGCATAAAAAAATAAAAATCAAGTGTCGTCTTAGAATCATACTTCGAGATTGAGTAAACATTGGGTCGCAGGTTCGAATCCTGCCTTTTCCCTCGAAAAGGAGAGGTAGCTCAGCAGGTAGAGCAAATGCACGGAAGATTCTGAAAAATATTACCTTGATTTGTAAAAGAGTGCCGTAGAAAAGGCCTACTTCGGTTTAATTTGGTTCGACTCCAGAAGGTCATGGAAATGATCTTGTACAAGTCTTTTCGAATCTTGCCTCTTTTTTATTTAAAATTATTAATACCATGAATATACCTGAAGACTTAACAGAATTTTTATACTGGGTCAAAGACCAAACAGAAAAACTATGGTCTGTAGATGATGAAAATTGCCCCAAAGGATTTTACGGCGCCAGATGGCAGGGGCTTTCTGAAGAACAGATTGATCAGGTTGAACAAAAATATCAGGTCAGTTTTACTTCCGAACATAGAAAATTTCTAAAGGTTCTTCATGCTATCGACAAAAAAGAAATTGTTGAATATGAAGATGAAGGAGAAATGGTTACAGAAGAATGTACTTTCTTTTATAATTGGCTTGAAAATGAAGTTGAGATTATCCGCCAAATAAAATGTTTTTACAAATGGATGTGGGATGATATTATCAGTGTGAATTATGTTTGGCTGAAATCGTGGGGAGTAAAGCCTAAGTCTTTAGAAAGGAAAAAAGAAATATTTGACGAATGGTTTTCAAAGCTTCCGCAATTATTGCCTATTAGGAATTCATCATGTGTTGTAGACAATGACAACTTAAAATGGAATCCTGTAGTAAGCGTTAGTGGTTCGGATGTTAACATTCTGGGCTGGGATTTCAGAACTTATTTACTATATGAGTTAAGAGAGCATCTTAATATTTATACAGATGTATATGATGAAGAAGATGAAAGGTTCTACCCTGAACTTATTGATGAAGTGCAAAAAATTAATAATGAAAATTTTAAGTATGATGAATCCAAAGATATTCCTTATTTGAAAGAAATTATTCTTTATTGGTCTTCCGGATGGAGAGGTTTTGGGTTAAGTTATCACCCTGAAAATGTCAGAGTTCATCCTATTGTTAAAACATATATAGCTGAAGAAGAAAAATAAAACAGACAAGTGCCGTAGAAAAATGTTACTTCGCTCATCACGACGGGGTCACGGGTTCGAATCCCGTCTCTTCCACAACAAAAAAACACAGTTTATATAGGAAGAGTAGCTCAGTTGGTTAGAGCACGACTACATTATTCGATTTTAGCCTTGTTTTTCTCATATCAGAAGCCGGAAGTGGGACGTTGAAAGACATCTTTGTATATAATTTTCTATAAAGTCAGAGAGATCTTTCAGACTTTAACCCCTTTCTTCATCCCACTTCCAGCTTCTTAATATTACCATTCTAAAGTGTCGTTAGGAAAAAATTCATCGTAACATAACTATGGGAGGAATAGCGAAGCCGGTTACTCCGGCAAGGTTATCCGGTTCGACTCCGGCAAACGTTTAGCCCGGTTTTTTCCTTATTATTACCTTTAAAAAATGCCGGTAAATTACTTACCGGCATTTTTCATTGTACCTACAAGCTCCTCTTCAAACATGAGTTTCCATTTGGAGAGAGTAGTTCTGCTTATTTTATATTTTCTTGACATATAGCTTGTGGAATGACCGTGCTTTTTTTGATACTGCAGCAGTTTTAGCATCGTCTGCCTGTCATATGTTTTGAGTTTTTGATTTTCTCTGGACTGCTTGAACAGCTTCTCATTGAATTTAAGCACATCCTCACTGGTATGAAGCTTTTCAAGAAGTTCTTTGATTTTCGGATCTTTCAGTTTTTCAGGATATTCCATCTTAAGCATATCCTGGTAAATTTTTTTATAATTGGGACGCATGTCTTATCTGTTTATCCGTTTACATTATCGCTCTTCTGAAGCCATCTGTGAAGGGTGCTTTTAGGAATAGAATATTCTTTAATGACTTCACTTTGGGTCATTTCACCGGAAAGAATTCTTTTCATAATAAAATCTTTGATTTCCTGGGTGTAAATATTTTTCCTGAAATAAGGTGTTTTTTCGGACTTCTGCTGGTTTTTGTTAATGGCAGAAGGAGGAGCATATAAAATCAAATGTGAGCTGTAAAGTCTGAAAAAATCATATTCCAATAATTTGCTCCATCTTAGAAGAAGATCTGTATCCATCGATTTGCTGCCATACATAACTTCGATCGTTCCTTCATCTTTGCCTAAAAATTTGCATATCCTTTCTATTGTTATTTCATTTTCATCTACCCTTTCCTTAATAAACTTCCCAATATGGATTTCTTTATATAACATTTTTATTGAATATTATTCTTTTGTTTAAACTTATGTATCAAAAAAACGAAAATAAAATCTATATATTATCTCATGTGATAGGAAATAATTCACTTTAATTTGAAATTGATAGAAAATGGAAATTATGATGTAAGAATGTTAAATTGCGCTTAATAAGACGATGAGTCTTAAAAAACGGATCTGTAACTTATCAAATATCTTAAAAACAGGTGGGTAGGAATCACCTTAATGTACTTGAGATATATTCTTTATTTTCAATGGGTTTCCTCTTCTTCTCTTTCAAACTTCTTTTCCTGCCATTTGTGTAAAATAATATATGACCTATTAAGGTTTTTAACCAATTCTATGAGTTGAAGCTGCAGATAGATTAATATACAGCTTTTTACGCGTTGAATTTTTTAATTAGTACCAAATAATTGCTTATTCGCTTTCAAATGTAAACAAAAATAAGAAGTAAAAAGAGATAGAAATGTAAAAATCATGCTTTATTTACTTATTTTAATTAAAATTAACATATTATAAAAACTGATTTGTAAATTGCTTACAAGTAATAGGTTTCATCATAGAAAATGATAAAAAGAAAAAATTGTATAGCATGGGGACAGTCCATACCTTTGCAAATCAATGAAAAATACTATAAGCTTATTCGATTTTTCGAAGAAAATCAATTACAAAAATGAACTGCTGGCTGGCTTTACTGTAGCAATGACGATGATTCCTGAATCTCTTTCATTTGCTATCCTTGCCGGTTTGTCTCCGCTCACAGGGCTTTATGCAGCCTTTATGATGGGACTCGTAACGGCCGTTTTGGGAGGGCGTCCGGGAATGGTTTCCGGTGGAGCAGGAGCAACCATCGTTGTATTGATCGCTCTGATACAATCTCATGGAATAGAATATCTTTTTGCTACTGTAGTGCTTGCCGGAATACTTCAAATGCTGGTAGGAATTTTTAAACTGGGGAAATTTGTAAGACTTATTCCACAACCTGTTATGTATGGGTTTCTGAACGGACTGGCTATTATCATTTTTATGGCACAGGTAGAACAGTTCAAAATTAGAGATAGCAGCGGAGTGGTGAATTGGTTGCAGGGAATGCCTTTATACATCATGGGGGGCTTAACGGCTCTTACAATTGCCATCGTTTATTTTTTTCCAAAAATCACAAAAGTTGTTCCAGCCTCTCTTGTAGCAATTATAATTGTCTTTGCTTTAGTTCTTGGATTTAATATTCCAACCAAAACCGTAGCAGATATTGCTCATATTAGTGGAAATCTTCCAAGTTTCCATATCCCAAAAATTCCTTTCTCCCTGGAAACTTTACAGATTATTTTCCCTTATGCCTTAATTATGGCCGGAGTAGGTCTTATTGAATCTCTTCTGACATTATCAATGGTAGATGAAATTACTAACACCAAAGGAAGTACAAATAAAGAATCCGTAGCTCAGGGACTGGCTAATATTACCAATGGTTTTTTTGGCGGAATGGGCGGCTGTGCAATGGTAGCACAGACATTGGTGAATCTGAATGCAGGCTCCAGAGCAAGATTATCCGGAATTATAGCCTCTCTGCTTATTTTGATAATTATACTGTGTGGAGCTCCTGTGATAGAGAAAATTCCTATGGCTGCTTTGGTAGGGGTGATGATGATGGTGGCCATCAGTACTTTTCAGTGGGTATCTATCAGAATTGTTAATAAAATGCCGAAGTCGGATATTTTTGTAGGGGTTACCGTAGCACTGATTACTGTAATTTTGCATAATCTGGCTTTAGCAGTGTTGATTGGAGTAATCATTTCAGCATTGGTTTTTGCGTGGGATAATGCTAAAAGAATCAGAGCAAGAAAGCATGTTGATGAAAACGGAGTGAAATATTATGAAATATATGGACCTTTGTTTTTCGGTTCTGTAATGGCATTTACAGATAAATTTGATCCAATGAATGATCCAGAACAGGTGGTGGTTGATTTTAAAGAAAGCCGTATTGTAGATATGAGCGCAATAGAAGCCCTAGGAAAGCTATCTAAACGTTATCAAGAACAAAATAAGACATTACACTTACGACATCTCAGCGAAGACTGTAGGAAAATATTGAAAAATGCAGAAGCTGTAGTAGAGGTTAATATCCAGGAAGATCCAACTTATAAGGTGATGCCGGAAAAATAGGGAAGTAGTCAATAAGTGAATTTTGCTTCTCAAGTGAATAGTGAATTTTTATAGTTTTAAAAATTGACAAGCGTAGCGGATTGACGATTGACTATTCACAATAAAACTTCCCATAAACCACACAAGGACTGTAAGAAAAATCTACAGTCCTTGCTTGTTTAGGTTATTAATGTATTCGCAATAAAATCAGGCACTAAAGCGTAGTGTGATAATTTCATGCTGATGGATGCTCTTCCGCTTGTAAGCGTTCTCAAATCAGAAATGTAACCGAAAGTTGAAGCTAACGGAACTTCCGCTGCAAAAATCTTTCTTCCTGATCTTTCATCAATAGAAGTAATGATTCCTCTTCTTCTGTTGATATCCGCAGTAACAGCACCGGTATATTCTTCAATACTTTGGATCTCTACCTGCATGATAGGTTCCATCAGTTTAGGGCTACATCCTTTTGCCGCCGCTTTGAATCCTTCTCTTGCTGCAATTTCGAAATCAAATGCTGCAGAATCCTGAGCGTGGAAAGATCCATCCAGAAGAGTGACCTTCATATTTTCCAAAGGATATCCTTTCAGTGCTCCATGTTCCATAGCTTCTCTGAATCCTTTTTCCACAGAAGGAATAAATTCAGTGGGAATAATTCCTCCTTTAATCATATTGATGAATTCCAATCCATGTTCATTATCATTCCTTGGTCCGATTTCAAAACTAATATCAGCGAACTGACCGCTTCCTCCGTTTTGCTTGGACAGTTTTTCTCTGTGAACTTTAGTTTCCGTTAAGATCTCACGATAAGAAACTTTAGGTTTTCCCTGATTAACTTCAATACCGTGATTCAGGCGGATTTTTTCCAAAGTAACCTCAAGATGAAGCTCTCCCAGTCCACTCAATAAAGTTTCCCCGGTCTGTTTATCCCTTTCAACCACCAAAGACGGGTCTTCTTCCTGGATTTTTGCCAGCACCAAACCAAATGATTTCTCGTCACCATTAGTTTTCGGTTCAATAGCCACCTTGATAACAGGAGTAGGGATCGTAATCGATTCCAGCAATATAGGCTTGTCTAAAGAAGATAAAGAATCTCCGGTTTTGGCATCTTTTATTCCTGTTAAAGCAACAATATCTCCAGCTTTGGCTTCTTCCAGAGATAACGTTTTGTCAGACTGCATTTGTAAAATCCTGGAAATCCTGAAACTTTCGCCCGTTCTTACATTCAGTAAAGTATCTCCGGATTTAATTTTTCCGGAATATACACGGAGCATAGCCAGTCTTCCCATATGTTTATCAATCACAACTTTGAAGACAAGCCCTGAAAAAACAGCAGTTTCATTTCTTTCCAACGTTACTGTTTCTTCCGTATGTGGATCTCTTCCCTTTAGATCAGCTAACTGATCCGGAGCTGGAAGATAATTTACCACAGCATCAAGAAGAGGCTGGATTCCCTTATTCTTAAAAGCAGAGCCACAAAGAACAGGAACAGCTGATCCGGATCTGCAGACTCTCTGTATCGCTTCTGAGATCATTTCAATGGTGGCTGTTTGTTCAGCATCCATAAAAATTTCAAAGAACTTCTCATCATTTTCTGCAAGAGTTTCCATTAATTTCAGTCTGTATTCATTGGCTTCAGCAATAGAGGTGCCAGGAATTTCTTTTTCCACAATGGTTTCTCCGGTTTCATCAGTCCAGTACAATGCTTTCATTTTGACAAGATCAATGACGCCTTCAAAATGTACTTCAGCGCCAATCGGAATCTGAAGAGCCAGAGGAACAGCATTCAGTTTGGTTTTTATCTCATGAAGAACGGCAAAGAAATCTGCTCCAATTCTGTCCATTTTATTGATGAAACATATTTTGGATGTTCCATGTTTTTCAGCCTGGAACCAAACATTTTCAGTCTGTGGCTGAACTCCTGAAGAAGCACAGAAAACGGCGACAACGCTGTCCAGAACTCTTAGAGAGCGTTCTACTTCCACCGCAAAATCAATGTGTCCCGGCGTATCAATAATGTTGATGTTATAAACCTTATTGTCTTTTTTCCATTGCGTAGAAACTGCAGCTGATGAAATGGTAATCCCTCTGTTTCTTTCCTGGATGTCTTTATCCATGGTGGTGTTTCCTTCATCTACATTACCTATTTTATGAATGAGTCCTGTGTAATAAAGAAGCCGTTCCGACAACGTTGTTTTTCCTGCATCTACGTGTGCTATGATCCCTATATTTCGTGTGTTGTATTTCATTTTGTTTGATTTAAATTTTTGATTTTTAGATCTGTGTATAGAAAAAATTCTGAAAAAATGAGCACAAAATACACTCCGGTCTTATAAAGCCGGTAAAACATTTTTTGTATTCTGTATCAAAGTGAAATTTTCAGAGATCTTAACAAATAACAGATGTTTTTTTGAATTGTTAAAGTCTGAAATTAGGGCAGCAAAAAAGACCTATCCGAATAGACAGGTCTTCAAATATTTTTGGGTATAAAAGATCTATGGAACTATTCAGATAAATATTCAGTGCTGCCAAAGAACACAGCTCTGACAGGATTGCTTAAAGTTATAATATTTATCATTTTTGTTGACATTGTTGATTTTTAATCGGTTGCGAAATTATAATTTTTTTTTGATTTCCCAAGAATTTTTAAAAAAAAATTTTTGTGAATGGATATTAAACGCTTCATAAATCACCTTCTGTATGTCTGTCAAATTCGTAGAATTTCATAAAAATATCTTAAAACAGATAACGAACGTAATGCTTTTATGATAAATATTTTATCTTTGGAAAGAATAGTATTGTAAACACTTTTTGATGATTAAAAAAATTTAAATCTTTTTCAAGAAGCTAAATAAAAACTTTTAACTTAAAACCTATTGAAAACAGATATCGACATTCATAACCACTGTCATTTTTCCTTTGACCTGTGGCTCACCTTAATCAAATCTCATCCTGAATTTAAAGCAAAAAGAGTTGAGCTGTTCTCCTCATTTTTCAACGTAGATAAACCGATAGGAGAAGTTGCGAAAACCGTAAAATATTACGATGATCTTTGCAATACCATCAATGAAGTGACAGGAGGAAATATAGATACTTTTGAGATCTATCTGATGATTCTCAGTTCTCTGAACGTGGATGTAAAACTTTTGACTAATGAAAAGCTCAATGAGTTTTACAACAAGAGTGAAGAATTGTTTCTGGAATACAAACCAGTTGTGATTTTTGAAAATATCCATAGTTTTTTTGAGGATATCAAAAATCAGGGCAAGACCATTAATATTCTGAGTAATACAGGGTTTATCAAAGGAAAAACAATGCGGAAATTTCTGATTCATGAAAATCTGGATCAGTACATAGATTTCCATATCTACTCTGATGAAATCAACTGTTCCAAACCGAATCCGCTTATTTTTCAGGAAGTGAAAAATAATATCAAAAATCAGGATTTGCCAATGCATCAGATTCTGCATATCGGAGACAATCCATTTGCTGATTATGAAGGAGCAAAGAACTTCGGTTTCAGTGCACATTTACTTAAACACTAAAAATAAACATGAACAATAGATACAGCTTACACCACATTCATTCCGCAGATGAGTTTACATTTTCACCTGCAGAATACAGCTATTTCAAGTATGGCGATAAGTCGTATGCTGAAAAATTTGCAAGAGAATTATTCGAAGGATTTATTTCCGAAAACGAAGAGCTTTTAAATACAAATAAAGAGATTGTAGTGCTGCCAAGCCCTTACATGGCTATTCCTACGGCTTCCAATTTTTTATGTTTTTACTTTAAAAAACATCTTGATTTTTATTTGTTTCAAAAAGGAAAGAAATCCAGTATTTTATCTAAAATCAATCGTAATCATACTTACATCACAGATTACGGGAATCTTAATTTTGAAGACCGAAAAAATCTGATCGCAAATGATACTTATTATATAGATAAGGATTTTTTGAGAGGAAAACTTTGTATTTTTATAGACGATATAAAAATCACGGGAAGTCATGAATATACAGTGAACAGAATTCTGAATGAATATAGCGTGGAAGCTGATTTTATGTTCCTGTATTATGCGGAACTGATGAATTTTGACCTTGATCCTAAAATTGAAAACTTTTTTAATTATTATGCAGTAAAAAATGTAAAACATGTTGCAGATGTGATGAATAAAGAAAGTTTTCAGTTCAACACTAGGATTGTAAAATATATTTTAGGCCTGGATTCAAGTAATTTTGATTATCTTACGTCTAAAGTAAAAAAAGAACAGATGGAGCAGCTTTTGGAACTTGCTATCAGCAACAATTATCATTTAATAAAAGAATACGAAAATAACATCAATACTTTAACACAAACGGAATTATATTATGGCTATTAACTTACAAAAAGGACAAAGAGAAAACATTAACGCACCTAAATTTACTGTAGGTTTAGGATGGGATATCAATAATACTTCTACAGGAACAGCTTTCGACCTTGATGCATCTTTATTCTTACTTGGGGACGACAAAAAATTAGTTTCAGATAATCACTTTATTTTCTATAACAACCTTGAGTCTCCGGACAAATCTGTAATCCACACAGGAGATAATCTTACAGGTGAAGGATCAGGGGACGATGAGCAGATCAAGATTGATCTTACGAAAATAGATGATGCTATCAAAGAAATTACAGTAGTAGTAACTATTCACGAAGCAGATTCGAGAAAACAAAACTTTGGACAGGTAAGAAATTCTTTCATCAGAATTTTCAATACAGATACGAATGAAGAGATCTTAAAATATGAATTAGATGAAGACTTCTCAATCGAAACTGCTGTAGAATTCGGAAGAATCTATAACAGAAACGGAGAATGGAAATTTGAGGCTGTAGGTGCAGGACAAAGAGACGGCCTTGAGAAATTTGTATCAATTTATCAGAAGTAATCATGGAAAATCAGGAAAATCAACCCATAGATCCACTAGGGTCAATAGAACCTCTTAAAACCTTTGAACCTACTCCAATGGTTCCTCCAACTCCGGCTCAGCCTGTTCAGAATGCAGCACCGGCAGTTCTTGTGGATAGAGAAGGAAATGTAAATCTGACGCAGCTGCAGTCAGAAGAACGCCAGAAATATGAAGTTCTTGCGAACTCTATTGACGAGGCCAACCCAGGTTCCATTGTGAATTTCGGGGCGGAACTTCAGAAAACTTTAACCAATCAGAGTGACAGCTTCTTAGGAAATGTAAGAAGATCAAACTCAGGAGAGGTAGGAGGGCTTATCAATGATCTTTTAGTAGAGCTTAACTATGTAGATGTAGATGAGCTTAACGGAAATAAAGTTAAAAGCTTCCTAAGTAAACTACCATTCATGAAGAAGGTAATTACTCAAGTGGAAAATTTATTTGCAAAATATGACAAGATCATCAATAATATTGAGCAGATCTCTTACAAAGTAAATGCAGGAATCATCACTTCTACAAAAGATAACGCTGTACTTCAGACTATTTTTGAGAGCAATGTGAATTCGATAAAACAAATTGAAGATCTTGTAATTGCAGGAAATATCAGAATGGAAAGAGCTGCAGTAGAATTGGCACAAATGGAAACTGCTCCTCAGAATTTTCAGGATTACCAAATTGCGGATAAGAGAGATTTCATTGCAAGGTTAGACAGAAGAATGGCAGATCTTAAAGTGGTGCGTGTAATCATGATGCAGTCGCTTCCACAGATCAGACTGGTACAGAATAACAATGTTTCTATTGCTGAAAAAGCACAGACAATTCTTACCACTACACTTCCTGTCTGGAAAAACCAACTTTCACTTGCTGTCGCGATGTACAGACAACAGCAGAATATTGAAATCCAGCAGAAGGTATCTTCTACTACTGAAGAAATCTTAAGAAAGAATGCAGAACGACTTGGGCAGAACTCAATAAATGTTGCCAGAGCTAATGAGCAGACTATCGTATCTGTGGAAACATTGAAAGAAACAACATCAATGCTTATCAATACATTGAATGAAGTGAAACAAATCCAGAAACAGGGAGCAGATAACAGAAGAAAACTGGATCAGGATCTTCAGACATTGGAGCATGAACTTAAAGCTAATGTCAGAGGTTAATTTATAGGATACTAAGGTGGGGGATGATGCAGCAACCATATTGTCGCAAAGCAAAAGGAGATTAACAAAGCTTAAGCTTCTCGCTAATTTTTTTGAACATATTGACATAATATCAATTTACATCAAAACAGATATTATCCACAATCTGTTCCAGGAAAATACGGCTTTAGATTATAATAAACTGGAACTTTTCCACCTACAGTATACGGACAGTCTCATAGAGCTTCTGACTAAAATCAAAAGACAGAAAGAAAATGATATGCTGGCTGTCATCAACGAAATTAACATCAACAATAAATATATTTCAGGTTTTGAAGAAAGACGGGTAGACAGTTTTCAGACTGACAGGAAAATGTACAGCGGTGTATTTTCCCAACATCTGAAAACTTTGTATAAAGACCTTACGGAAGATAGTTTTACAGCTAATTGGGATAATGTACTGTACTTTCATAAAAAATATGCCCAGGAATTTTACAGGACGGAAGCAGACGAAATGCTGTTGAAATCCGATACTTTTCCGGCTTATCAGTATAAAGATTATTCAATTGAAAGAAAGCTGTTGGGAAGGCTCAATATACAGGGGTTTAAAGTTCGTTTTGTGTGTGGATACCTTATAGGAACCCATGATTATGAACTTTTTAAAATCTTTCAGTCTGATGATCACTTTATTTTCAGTGTAGACGAAAAGAAGTTGTATCTTTTCGACAAAGAACTGGATAAGCTGGATATTTCTGAAAATCAATCTAACCAGAGCTCTATTATTGATCAGCTGAGAAGTAAAAATGAGCAACTGGAACATAGTATGAACGAAAGAAAACGTACTTTACCAGCAGAAGTGGAAGGGGTCTTGAAAGATTATATCAAAAACCTGGAAAATATAGATATTATGAGCAAAATATTTGACTTCGATGAAGAAACAAATATCCTGCGGGCAATGCTTAATTTGAATAATAACTAAGACGAAATTTGAAAAGCAAAGAAGGTTTACTTTTTTGCAAAAAATATAAATAACAACTAAAGATAAAAAGATGGCTATCAACTTACAAAAAGGTCAGAGAATCAACCTTAAAAAAGAAAATGGAGCTGAACTTTCCCAAGCTTGTGTAGGAATCAACTGGGGAGCAATTGAGAAAAAAGGATTTTTTGGGACTAAAAAAGAAGCAGTAGACTTAGATGGAAGCTGTATTTTATATGATTCAAACAAAAATGTTACAGAAGTAATCTATTTCGGAAACCTTAAATCCAGAAACGGATCTGTAAGACACAGCGGAGATGACCTTACGGGTGACGTAAACGGAGATGACGGTTTGGATAACGAAGTGATCACTGTAGATTTCAGCCAGCTGGAACCGAATGTAGAGCATGTGGCAATGGTACTGAACAGCTACAGAGGCCAGGATTTCGGGACAATTCCTTTTGCTTCTATCCGTATTTATGAAGGATCACCTACCAATGTAAGAGAAGTTTTTGCAAAATATGATATTGCAAATGATGCTTCTTTCAGCGGACATGTGGCCATGGTAATGGGAGTTTTCTATAAGAGAAACGGAGAGTGGAAATTCAATGCGATCGGAGATCCTACTGCAGACAAAAAACTGGAACAGACGGTTCAGACAGTTCAGATGAATTACCTATAATCAATTGTAAATCAAAAGATAAGTAAAATAGCAATATTTGTACCCTGTACATCTATTGCTTTTATCATATAATAACATAACTCAAGTGGAACATCAAAGTATTTTAGAACTGCACCCTGGTCTGGTGTGGGGATTTGCAGTAACAGTCGTTATCATGCTGCTCCTTGACTTAGGGGTATTTAATAAAAAAAGTCATGAAGTCTCTTCCAAAGAAGCTACCATATGGTCTATCGTGTGGATTTCGCTTTCAATGGTTTTTTCAGGAGTGGTGTATTGGGTATTCAATACCGATGGAAGCCCTGAAAGCCACGCTTTAGCAATAGAGAAATTTACACAATATCAGGCAGCCTATTGGATTGAAAAGGCCCTGTCTGTGGATAACTTATTTGTATTTATCCTCGTTTTCGGGTTCTTTAAAGTTCCGAAATACCTTCATCACAAAGTTCTTTTCTGGGGAATCATTGGAGCTCTTATCTTCAGAGCGATATTTATTTTTGCCGGAGTAGGGCTAATCAATCTGACGTATCTTCCTGAAATGAATATCTTTGGAGAAGCAGTGAAAATCAACATTGTAATGACATTGTTCGGATTATTTCTTGTGTATGCGGGAATCAAATCGTGGGGCGATGGTGATGATGATGACGATGAAGATTACAGCAATACAGCAGGAGCAAGACTGATCAAGAGTTTCTGGAAAGTTTCTGACAATTATGATGGAGATAAATTTTTCACCATTCAGAACGGGATTAAAATGGCAACTCCTCTTTTAGTGGTAGTAGGAGTTATCGAATTTACTGACGTTCTTTTCGCGGTAGATTCTATTCCGGCTATTTTTGCAATATCTAATGACCCATTCATCCTTTATACATCAAATATTTTTGCGATTTTAGGATTAAGATCATTATATTTCCTGTTAGCGAATTTTATTCATATGTTCAGCAAACTTCCTTACGGGTTGGCTATCATCCTATCCTTTATTGGAGTTAAAATGCTTATTGCACCATGGATTCACATTTCATCCCCGGTTTCATTAGGAATTGTGGGAGGAGTATTGGTAATCTCTGTTCTTTTATCTATTATCTTCCCAGAAAAAGAAGAAGAGAAGAAAGAAGAGTTGGAAGAAAAATAATCATATTTAAAATATATAAAAAGCCTCCAGAATTTAATTCTGGAGGCTTTTTTCTTTACAAATTTTTTTGTTGGAAAACGCAAAGGCGCAAAGAGAATAAACATTTTACTTTTTTAAAGACACAAGAAAATCGAAGATTTTCAACAAGAGTACTTATTAATTATTTGTAGCAGTATTAAATTTTATCAGAGGTAGAATCCTTGCCCCTTTAATATGATATATCCATAAGAATTTCGTGCCTTTGCGTTTTCAAAATTCTCAAGAAAATATTTTTCAAAAAAATAATAGACAGACTGGTCTGTATGTTATTTTTTTTCATACATTTGTTTCATAAAAAGAAGCAACATGAAATCTCCAAGAGAAAGAATAATAGAAACCACATTTCAATTGTTTGCCAAACAGGGCTATAACTCTACCGGAATCAACCAGATTATTTCTGAAGCAGAAGTAGCCAAAGCAAGCTTCTATCAGTATTTTAAATCCAAAGAAGATCTGTGTGTAGAATTTCTCAATGTTAGACATGAATATTGGTTCAATGAACTCAATAACTTCTTAGCAAAAGAAAAAGATTCAACATCTAAAATTATCAAAGCTTTCGATTTCCTGGTTTATATGAACGAAAAGGAAAACTTCAGAGGGTGCAGCTTCCTGAATATTTTATCAGAAATTCCAATGGATAATGTTAAAATTCTGAGTGTCATTCAGTTTCATAAAGCTGATCTCAGAAATTATTTTTTAGAATTAATGAATGATGATATTCTTTCCGACCATGTCTATATGCTTTTTGAAAGCAGTATCATAGAAAGCCAGCTTTTCAAATCCAATGAATTAATTGAAAAATCAAAAAAAATAGCAACCAATTTAATACAATAAGTTATGGAACAGAAACATCCGCTTCCGCCTTTCACCCTTGAAACGGCACTGGAAAAAATTCAACTTGCAGAAGATGCCTGGAACAGTCAGGATCCTGAAAAAGTTTCCAAAGCATATACTATCGACAGTGAATGGAGAAACAGAGATACATTTGTGAATGGTAGAGAAAAGATTGTAGTATTTCTTCAGAAAAAATGGGAGAAGGAGCTTAATTATAGGCTTAAAAAAGAATATTGGGCACACACGGATAATCGCATTGCTGTTCGCTTTGAATATGAATATCAGACAAAAGATGGCAACTGGTTCCGAGCATACGGGAATGAAAACTGGGAGTTTGATGAAAACGGATTAATGGCGAAAAGATATGCAAGCATCAATGATCTGGCTATCAAAGAAGAAGATCGAAAGTTCAGATAAAATTTTAAGACTGTTGTTACAACAGTCTTTTGTTTTATTGATAAAAAAATTTCTACTAATGTTGTCATAATAGATCTCGACAAATTTTATCGGAGATAAAATCCTTGTGTCTTAAAAGTATAATGTTTATCAGAAAAATTTTGCGCCCTTACGTTTCTAAATTATTATTCATCTACTTTTATTTCCCATGCAGCAGCTTATTAATCTTTCTCCTCGTCTGTACAGAAACTTTATAAGCTTCATCACGCAGTTTTTGTATTTTTCCTACGGGCTGGAAGAATATTTTACTTTCAAAAGGATTGAATGAAAGAAGCTCATTCGAACAATTGCGTGAATCCAATAAGGAGTCTTTGTTGATTCTGACCTCACCAATTTTAATAAAAGGAGAATCTTTCCATTCAACATTCAGTCGGTTGATCGGTTGATCTTTTAGGTCATAACAAATCTGTATCAAAACATCTGCTGAAAAATCATGCATCTGAAGGTAGTTTTTTAACGAATCTTTGATCTTTTGTTTTCTTCCAATATTTTTATCTACAGATTGAGGACACAGCTTTATTTTAATGACCTGATCTCCCAGACGGTAAGCTCCTACAGAATAATAATCAAACGACAGGATGAAATCATTTCTTTTCCCAATAAGTCTGATCATGTTGCGAACCATGTCATTTGTTAATAATGAGGGAATTATTTTTGCTATCTGAAAAAGCATTGGAAACAGGCTGCTCCATTTTTTTATGTAAAGCTTATTAACAGCGGTAAACAATTTCAGAAAAGTAGCAACAGAATTGATAGGGAACAAAGGGAAATTCACCAATGGATAATTGGCAAGCAATCCACCGTTCTCATCCCTGATCTGTACAGCAAACCCATAAGCAGGAATATCTTTTTTTGAATTTTGAATTTTCAGCTGAGCATTGGAAAACCGGATGGTCAGATCAAATTTTTCCTTGTCAAAGAAAGCCTGTAGAGATTCCGGAATATCAGGTTCAATCCAGAACGTTCCCTTTGCTACGGCATATGTTTTAGCATGGGCATTCCGGGTTGCATAATTGACGTCACTGATGGAAGAGGACTGCTCAACAAAATCAGCAATTGTTTTTTTATTGATTTCCAGAAGTTTTTTTTCCTCCTCATTCAGTTCATCAAACTTCTTATTATATTTTAGTGGATTTGGCATTTAGTTTTTAAAATTCAATTATAACGCCAAGTTTCGGAATCTGTGTTAAGTAAGTATTACAATTATTTGAATTTTGTTGAAAAGATACTTTTAAATAAAGAGATGTAAGATAATATGTTTGCTAAATCTTAATAAATAATATGTTTAACTTGTTGATTATTAGTGATTAATTATCTTACAATATGAATGGATTAAAAGGCGTGGTTTGATATGAAAATGCTCCGGATTTTTAAACTTCCATCCTGGTGCTTCCATCTTCAAAGTCTAAAAGCCTTATCTTTGTAAAAAAATTATAATATGGGAGTAGCAGATTTGTTATTTAAACGTAAAAAAGAATTGGCAGAAAAGAACCTGAAAGATGGTAAAGAATATATGGAAGAGTATGGTAAGAGAGAAAGCGTTGTGCAATTACCAAGCGGCTTACAATATGAGATCATTACAGAAGGAGATGGCCAGAAACCAGGACCTAAGTCTACTGTAAAATGCCACTATCACGGAACCACTATTTCCGGTAAAGTATTCGATAGCTCTGTAAAAAGAGGTACACCTGCATCTTTCCCTTTAAACAGAGTGATTTCAGGTTGGACAGAAGCACTTCAGCTGATGCCGGTTGGAAGCAAATGGAGATTGATCATTCCACCGCATTTAGCCTATGGAGATCAGGAGATCAGCAAAGAGATCGGACCAAACAGTACGCTTGTCTTCGAAGTTGAATTGTTGGATATTAAATAATCCTTCTTAAAAATAAATTAAAAAATTATCTGATTTCAGGTAATTTTTTTTATTTGTACTATATTCGTATTGGTAAATTGTAAAGCAAAGGTGGCAGAAAAAGATTTGTTTTATAATTGTTTCGGCAACACAAAAATATGACTGAATGAAAAAACTCTTCTACCTTTTCGCTGTGGTTAGCTTACTGGTATCCTGTGTTTCCAAAAAGAACCAGGCAATCCAGCAGAATATTCTTACCCTTAAGGACAGTTACTGTAAAGCTCCCTTTAAGTACAATTACAGTAATAAACTTCCGTCTTATAATTCGGATTCTATTTTAACAGCCAATAAAGAACTCAGCGGAATGTTTACCGATCAAAGTGTTTTAATTTTAAATGCATTGGGTAATCTTGATGATGTACATAAAATCATCGAACTTAAAAAAGATTCTTCTCTCACTTCACAGGTGAAAATATTGCAGCTTAAAACCAAAATCAACAGCAGAATTACCATTGCTTTAACAGAGCTGGATGCTGTGGCTGCAGAATTCGACTGTGAAGGAGAGCGGGTTGCTCAGATCGGTAGCTATGTGGATAATCTGAATGCCTCCAGAAACAATAAGCTGATTTTATATTCTATCATTGCCGGAGCAGCCTCATCCATTGCCGGTGGAATTGTGAAAAGTGACGGCTGGGATAATGCAATAGGTATCGGAGGAGGTGTTTTAGGAGCAGGGTTCGGTTTGGCAACCCTTAATCCTAAAGGAAAAAAAGTAGAATTTATCCACCAGAGAAATCTTTTGAGGGATATATGGAGAGAAAAACTGGAATCTCCCAACTTTCCTCCCTTTATCTGGTATATGTATACTGAGAAAAAATTTTCCAACAAAGAAGAATATTCTATTATCGGAAATATGAAACAAAGATGGCTTCATTATCAGTTTGATGATGTAAAAGAAGCTGCAGATAAGTCTGTAATCTTCAGTGATGGGGGATATTATAGAGCAGATGACCTTAATAACCGAGCTGCCATGCTCAATCAGATGCAATCTGCAACCCGTACTATCAATCAGAATATCAATTATCTGCTGCTTGATCTGGATAAATTAATCCTTTAAGAAAAAATTAACTGTAATGAAATTTGTTACATTTAGAAAAATACTTACCTTTGCAATGTAATTATAATGAACAATACAAGATTTGCTACGGCAATACATATTATGACATTATTGGCGAAGAGCCCTCAGGAGTGGCTTACTTCCGAGTGGATAGCCGGTAGTATCAATGTAAATCCGGTGATTATCCGAAAGGAGATCAGCGTATTGAGAGAAGCAGGTCTGATTAACAGCAGACAAGGAAAAGAAGGAGGAAGTCAGCTTGGCAAAAATGCAGAATTGATCACCATTTCGGAGATCTATAAAGCAGTAAAGAATACAGAAGTATTAGGTAAGAAAAATCAGAATCCTAATCCGGCATGCAGTGTTGGTAAGGAAATTAACGTTCATTTAAATACATTATTTGAAGAAACGGATCATTTGGTGGTAAAGTTTTTAGGAGACAAGTCATTACAGAAATTCGCTGACCAGTTCGAATAAAAATTTTTTAACCTTAAATGTAACAAATTTTATTACAATTTAATTTAAAAATAAAACATTATGAAAAAAGTAGCAGTAATTGGTGCAACAGGATTTGTAGGGGCACACGTAGTAGCAGAATTAGCAGACAGAGGATATGCTGTAGAAGCATTGGTAAGAGATGCATCTAAGGTAAAATCACAGGCAAATGTAACGGCAAAAAGCGTTGATGTAAACAATGTAGATGAATTGACTGAAGCATTAAAAGGAAATGATGCCGTAATCAGCACCTTCAATGCAGGATGGACAAATCCTAATCTTTACAATGATTTTTTGAATGGTTCTGAGAATATTCAAAAAGCAGTAGAACAGTCTGGGGTAAAAAGACTTATCGTAGTAGGTGGAGCAGGAAGCCTTTACACTCCGGATAATGTACAGATCGTAGACACTCCTGATTTCCCGGATGCTTACAAACCAGGTGCTACAGCAGCAAGAGATTATCTGAACAAAATCAAAGAAAACAAAACTCTGGATTGGACATTCTTCAGCCCTGCAGTAGAAATGAACCAGGCAAATGTAGGAGAAAGAACAGGAAAATACAGAACTTCATTAGAAACCCCGGTATTTGATGAAAACGGAAGAAGCCGTCTGTCTGTAGAAGATGTAGCCGTAGTTTTGGTAGATGAACTGGAGCAGAACAACCATATCAGAGAACGTTTTACAGCAGCTTATTAATTAAGAAAAGAACAGAAATGATACAAAAGAAATTATTGTCTTTATTGACGCTGTTGGGATTTATCAGCATATTTGCCGGAAATCTCAAAGTGAAAGTGTACAATCCGGGAACCAAAGCTATTTTCCCGATCACATCCACCATTATTTATGGAGATAAAGATGCAATGCTTGTTGATGCCCAATTTCAGAAACAATATGCAGAGCAGCTTGTTAAAGAAATAAAAGCAACAGGAAAAAACCTGAAAACAGTTTTTATTTCTCACAGTGATCCTGATTTTTATTTTGGACTGGATGTGATAAGAAAAGCTTTTCCTAATGCAAAGATCATTTCAACAGCACAGACAGCCTATCTGATATCCGCTTCAAAAGATGATAAACTTGCAGTATGGAAACCACAGTTGAAAGCAGATGCACCATCGGAAGTTATAGTTCCGGAAGCCGCTGTTTCAATTCCTGATCTTGAAGGAAACAAAATTGAAATCAGACAAAATCCAGAAGATTCGGCACACAGTTTTCTTTGGATTCCTTCTATTAAAACCATTGCTGGCGGGATTTCAGTTTCTGTAGGCTCACACCTTTGGATGGCTGATACTCAGAATGTAAAAGCGATTGACCAGTGGATTGGGCAGATTGATGCGATGAAAACTTTGAAACCGGAGCAGGTGATTGCTTCCCATTTCGCAGAACTTTCTACATCACCACAGTCTCTTAATTTTGTGAAAAGCTATTTGGAAAACTATAAACAAGCAGTTACAGAAAATAAAACTTCACCTGCCATTGTAGATTTTATGGTTAAAAAATACCCTAACCTGCCTGGAAAAGAAGAACTGGAAATGGGTGTGAAGGTTTTTCTTAAAGAAATGGATTGGGATCTGAAATCTCCATACCCGGCCATCGGTCATAAGATTGAAGTTGATTTCGGAACCGTAAAATTCCTTCTTGATTTTAAAGATAACAAAACAATGACTTTCACCGGAACAGCAGGAAGTTCAAAAAACAGCACAGATACTGTAGAATATACTGCTGTAGAAGTAGCGAAGAATGTCTTTATGGTGTATTGGCATGAACCACATCTTGGCTTCAACGTAACCCATATTCAGGATTATAATAAAAATATAGTGTACTCAAATATTGCAAGTCCTGACGGTACATTTACCCATCCGAAAGGAACTCTTAAGATTTTGAAGTAATGATAAAAATTAAAAGTACATGTAAATTTTACATGTACTTTTTTTATGTCTGGCAGTGGAACAAAGTGCAGAAACGTTTTATATACTCATTTTTGTTATATTTGATTTGCATAAAATTTTCTTTTATGAAACAAAAAGGACCTGTAACCTAACCAAATAATAACCGATGAAATTAATTAAAATTCTGCCTTTTCTGTTGCTGCTGTTTTTATTCAGCTGTGGTAAACTTTCAACAACACCCGAAGATAAAAAATCTGTCGACGAAATTCTCAAATTTTATGGAGGCCATGCTGAAATGTTAAAAGGAGTGCAAACGTTGAATGGGAAATCCAGCGATTTTTTTGAAGTGGAGGTTAAAGATAGTAAGCTCATCAATAGTCAGCCTCAAAGAGCGATCTCCAATGCCGCCAATATTGCATTTATAGTTTTTCAGAATCAGAAACCTGGAGAATATGATGTTATTAAAACAAAATTACTTTTATCTGATGGTGCAAGTTTTACAAAATCATTCACCCAAAAAGAACTGCAGGAAGTAAAAAATATATATCCGGAAGTAGAAAAGGTGAATTCATTTCTACTCAAAAAAGATTACAGCGGAATTCTTGAAATGTTTGATCCTAAATTTAAACCTAAGGAGAAAGTGGCAAAAGAGGTCCTTTCCAGAATGGATTCTATAGCAGGACCAATTAAAAAAACACAGTTCCAGGGATTTGAATTCATTGAAGATTCCAATTTGGGACATATTGTTGTAATAAGAGAAGTAGGAGTGAGAGACAAAGTTTTTCCTTTTATTAATATGGCATTCGACAGAAAGACAAAAAAACTTTTGAATATTGAGTTTCCATAAAAATACAACAGATCAACATTTAAAAATAAAAGGCCGTTCTATGTGAACAGCCTTTCTTTTTATAGATTCATAAACAATTTCGGATTAATCGGAGTATTGTTTTTGTGTACTTCATAATGAAGATGAGGACCTGTAGAACGTCCTGAATTTCCGGATTTAGCAATCACCTGACCTACTTTTACTTTATCATTTACTTTAGATACAAGCTGTGATAAGTGCCCGTAGAGTGTAGCCAGCCCGTTTCCGTGAGAAACAATTACGCAGTTTCCATAGCCTCCTTTCTGTCCGGAAAAAATGATTGTTCCGGCAGCAGCAGCTCTTACATCAGAACCATAGGCAACGGCAATGTCCAGTCCTTTGTGGAATTGCATCTGGTCAGCTTCAGCAGGCGGATTGTTTTTTTCAGCAGTGGCCGTTTTGGTTGTTGTCGTTCCGGCAACAGTTTTTATAGTGGAAGGAGCAGAGGTTGCAGCCACAGGAGCAGCTTTTGGTGTAACCATCACCTTTACTTCTCTTTTATTTCCATAGCTGTCAGTAAGCTCTATAATTTTCTCAACAGGTTCAGCTTTTACTTCAGGTTTTGGAGTTGCAGCAACTACCGGTTTCGCTTCTGCTGCAGTACTGGTTTTTACCGATGCAAAAACAGTTTTGAATGGGATAGGATTTTTTCTCACTCCGAAATTAGAGGAGATATATCCGTCTGTAGGCATACCTAGTGGAACCTGCATCAGTTTTTTCTGAAGGTCCATCAGATACTGGCTGTATCGGTTTGCCTGTTTGGAAAGATAAATAGAATTTGAAATACTGTCCTGGTTGAGCATCATCAGCTTTTCGTTGGTAATGTCTTTGGACTTCAGGAAGGAGTTGAGCTGAGCAACTGTCTGATCTACGAGCGTAAGATCAGTTTTCATTTTTAGATAATCTACACTGTCTTTTTCAGTGTTTATTTTTACAAGATTGACTTCGTAGGTTTTGTCGTCTCTTTCAGAAAAGAGCTTCGCAATGAAGACACCCTGTGCAAAAACTACTAGCAAAAGTCCTCCCAGGAGAATGTTTACGTTCTTCTTGCTGCTTAGAAATTTTTTCATATTTCTTCTCTTAGTAAATTTAAAACGGTTTTGAAGCTGCAAATTTAATTAAAAATAAGCTTTGAGGGTTATTTTTAATTAAAATTCAGTTTTTTCTGTATTTAACGGTTAATTAGCTGTTTAATTGTGTTGAAGTGTTAATTTTTTCAGAAAATGGTGTTTATCATAGTTTCAAAGCCTTCGTTACGTCTTTGTTTTAATATCTTTGCAGTTCACATTCCAATTATGGCTAAAAAGAAAATTATTTCAGAATCTTCGAATCCAAAAAAGAATAAAAAGGATATTTCTGTAGGAGTTGTAGGGAGCGGAAGTTTTGCAACCGCTATCGTAAAAATGCTTGTTGAAAACTGTAAAGTTGTACACTGGTGCGTAAGAAATGAATTTGTAAAAGGAGCCATCGAGCTTCGTGGACACAACCCGACTTACCTTACAGCTGCTCACTTTAATCTGAAAAGCTTAAAATTAACAACAGATATCAACGAACTGGTTTCTGCCTGTGACGTTATTGTTCTGGCAACCCCGTCTATTTACCTGTCTGATACACTGGATAAAATGACCTGTGATTATTCAGATAAGATTTTTATCTCTGCAATTAAAGGGATTATTCCTAAAGTAAATGATGTAGTAGCCCATTATCTGCGTTATGAATTTAAAATCGGGTTCAGAAATCAGGCGGTTATTGCAGGACCTTGTCATGCGGAAGAAGTAGCAATGGAAAGACTTTCTTACCTTACCATTGCGGCAGTAGAAGATGAAACGGCTGAAAAACTTGAAGGAATTTTCAGTTCAGACTTTATTAAGGTGCATACAAGTAAAGATATTTTAGGAAATGAATACAGTGCCATTCTTAAAAATATTTTTGCGATAGGAGCGGGAATAGCAAGTGGTTTAGGGTATGGAGATAACTTTACCGCTGTTTTTGTTTCCAATGCAATCCGTGAAATGGAAGCTTTCCTGGAGGCAATCTATGAAGCCCCGAGAGATGTGAATGAAAGTGCTTATCTAGGCGACCTTCTGGTGACTGCTTATTCACTTTTCTCAAGAAACAGAAACCTTGGAAATCTTATTGGAAAAGGATATACTGTGAGATCTGCAATTCAATCTATGAATATGGTAGCGGAAGGATACTATGCAGCAGATTCTATTTATAAAACTGCGAAACAGAAAAATCTTAAACTGCCAATTATAGATACCATATACGCCATTCTTTATGAAGGTAAAAATGCTGAAAAACAGTTTAAAAAACTGACGGCAAAATTGAATTAAAAAGACAGAGCTTTATTGCTAAACCCCTGTTTGCAAAATAAAATTAATCGAAACTTAAGCATTTCAATGCTTAAGTTTTTTTGTACTCATTCTGATAATCCCCGAGATCATAATGATCTGATATTATCAATCATTTCAATGATGTTTTATTGAAATTTTCCATGGCTTTTTGTTGTGTACTCAAGAAGTATTTCCACAGCAAAAATTAACGTGTTAAAATCGTTAAACGCGTTCCGGTTTTTAAAACTTTTCCCGAAATTTGAAGTAAAATTTAAAATTATGTCACAATCGCTTACAAGCAGAACACCGAAACCTAAATATGACGTTGTACTGATAGGCGGCGGAATCATGAGCGCCACTTTAGCAACGCTGCTTCATGAATTTGATCCAAATCTTGAAATCGCAATCTTCGAAAGACTCGGAAGATTTGCCAAAGAAAGTACAGCAGCGTGGAACAACGCCGGAACAGGGCACTCTGCTTTTTGTGAGCTAAATTATACTCCGGAAAAACCAGACGGGTCTATTGATATCACCAAGGCAGAAAGTATTGCAGAACAGTTTGAAATTTCAAAACAATTCTGGGCCTATCTGCTCACCAAGGGCTATATTCATGAGCCAAAAGAATTTATTAATTCCTGCCCGCATATGAGTTTGGTATTCGGGGAAAAAGATGCTGAATATCTTAAAAAGCGCCATGATAAAATGGCAGAATCTGTTCTATTCTCAGGAATGGAATTTTCTACAGATCATGAGAAACTGAGAGAATGGATTCCTTTGGTTATGAGCAAAAGAAATCAGTCTGAAGTAATGGCAGCAACGAAGATGGACATGGGGACGGATGTGAACTTCGGAACACTGACAAGAAAAATGGGAAGACATCTTCTGGAAGATTCCAATGTAGAGGTTTTCTTATATCACGAAGTGAAAGATATTGATGCAAGAGAAGACGGGAAATGGGAAATGAAGGTTAAAGACAGGATCAACAGCCAAAAACAGGAAGTGGTGGCAGACTTTGTTTTCATTGGAGCCGGAGGATACGCACTTCCGTTATTAGATAGTTCGGATATTAAAGAAAGTGAAGGCTATGGAGGTTTCCCGGTTTCCGGACAGTGGCTGGTAAGCCATAACCAGGAATTGGTAGAAAAACATCAGGCTAAAGTATATACGCAGGCTACGGTAGATGCACCTCCAATGTCTGTTCCTCACCTTGATCTTAGAATTATTGATGGTAAAAAAGCTCTTCTATTCGGACCTTTTGCAGGATTCTCCACCAAATTTCTGAGAGAAGGAAGTTATCTTGATCTTCCCGAAAGTGTAAACACCAAAAACCTGAAATCACTTTTTGGAGCATGGTGGCATAATATTCCTCTGACGAAATACCTTATCCAGCAAGTTGCAATGACGAAATCTCAGAGAATGCAGCATTTAAGAGAATTTGTAAAAGATGCCAAAGAAGACGACTGGGAACTGAAAGTAGCAGGCCAGAGGGTTCAGGTCATCAAGAAAGATGAAAAAGAAGGGGGAAAACTGGAGTTCGGAACTGAAGTGGTAGTGAATAAGAGCGGCACTATTGCTTCTCTGCTGGGAGCTTCACCAGGTGCGTCTACAGCAGTATATGCTATGTTGAACGTGCTGGAAAAATGCTTCCCGGAAAAACTTCATGGCGAATGGAAAGGGAAACTGCTGGAAATGGTTCCTTCCTATGGACAAAAACTGGCTGAAAATCCTGAACTGACCAATGAGGTGAGAAATTATACAAAAGAAAAATTAGAATTAGAATATTAACATCAGTGATGAACAATGAGTAGTAGCCGCTATTACTCATTGTTCATCACTCATTATTTATAGAAGGTGGAAGAAGTAATTGTAAAACCTGTTATTGCAAAGGAAATCCTGGAATCTCTTCAGGCAAAAACAGAAGAGGAAAAACAGGTGATTGTACACTGTTGTTTTCCGGCATCACCGTTTTTGGGAAACCTGATCAGGATCTGGCATTCGACCTATCTTTTTGACAACCAGTCTGAGCATAGAAGCAAATTGATTCATGCAGAAAATATTTCAATTTCTCCCTATTGGACAGCGGTTCCTTTTATGAAAGATTTTTGGTTTACCCTGATATTTTCCGGGCTTCCGAAAGACTGTAAAAGTTTTGATTTAAAAGAAGTAATTCCTGAAGAAGGCGGCTTTTTTGTAGAATCAATCAAAAGAAATTCTTCTGATGTGTATCGGGTAAAAATATCAGAATCCTAATAAAAATGAAAATAAGGGAAGAAAAACTGGAACAGATTATTCATTGGGCTGAAAACAATCCTGACATCCGTGCTGTTCTTCTGACCAGTTCATTGGTAAACCCGTATGCTCCTGTAGATGATTTAAGCGACCTTGATGTAGAACTTGTTTTTGAAAACAGGGCATCTTATGAACACAGAAATGAATGGATCAGGCTTTTTGGTGATCCTATTTCTATGATTGAAGAAGATGACAGTGTTTTTGAGGGAAAACATGCCATGAAAATGGTTCTGTATAGAGATCATGTGAAAGTTGACTTTAAGCTGTATCAGGTATCAGAATTTATTGAAGAAATCAATGAAGAAACTCTTCCTGAAGATTGGGATGTAGGATATCAGGTTTTAATAGATAAAGATCATCTTACAAAAAATCTGAAACCGGCTACGTACCAGTCTATCATGATACATCAGCCCACAGAAAAAGAATTTCAGCAGCTGTTCAATGATTTCTGGTGGGATATTACCTATGTGGCAAAATGCCTTAAACGCGGTGATATTTTTTATGCCAAATTTATGTCTGAAAATGTACTGCGTACAGATTACCTTGTTCCTTTGATAGAATGGTATATTGGTGCAAATCATGATTGGAATAATATAACAGCCAATAAACACGGAAGGCTCTTCAAAAAATATCTTCCCTCAGACCTATGGAATAAAGTGGAAGACACTTTCTCTGGAAATAATATTGAAGAAAACTGGAAAGCCCTATTCGCCTTTGCTGATCTGGTACATGAACTGGGAACTTCTTTGGTCGAAAAACTTCATTTTATCTATCCGGTAAAACTGGAAGATGATATCCGAAACTATCTTACAGAAATACAATCAATGCCTTAATTTCAGACAAATTCATTCTGTTTGATGAGATTTTCAATACAGTATTCAGCAATGGCTGTAATGGTTACAAAGGGATTAACACCAATAGTTCCGGGAATCAGCGATCCGTCCAGAACATATAGGTTTTCATGATCTTTTAGCTTTCCAAATTCATTGGTAGCTTCACCCAAAACACATCCTCCAAGCGGATGATAGCAGATATCAGCCCCAAAACCATTATTGAAAAGCAAATGACTTCTGGTTCCGCCATTAGCCTTATTCATTTTCCGGATAAAATATTGAGCATTTTCTCTCATTTTAACAGTGTTGCTTTCGTCCCAGTTCAAAGTCAGGGATTGGCTGGCTTTATTGTAAGCAACTTCCCCTTTTTTATCAACTCTGTTGATCAGCAGATATAAAGCGGTAGCAACGTCCATTCCCATTGGTAAAGGGGCAATTTCTGTGAAAAACGGATGTTCCGGATCCTCCCAGTTGTCAATTCCACCTACCGGAATAGTAGACTGCTTGGCTCCTGTACCTCCTGATAAAGGTTTTACCCAGTTTCTTCCGGTCATAAAATTTCCGTTGTTCCCCCATTTTTTCCCGATCTTTTCATGAACAGGAAAATTGTTTTCTGCATTAGATTGTAACAGAAGCTGTAAAGTTCCCATTGTTCCTGCAGAAAGAATCAACTTTTTACAGTTAAAAACTTTGTCAGCAACCAAAATTCCCGAAGTATCAATCTGTTGGACATTTAATGTATAGCTTTTATCATCATTGAGTTTTATTGTTTGGACACGATGGAGGTCAAGGATTTCTAAGTTTCCGGTTTCCAGTGCTTTTCTGAGATAGGTTTTATCCAAACTGTTTTTTCCATAATTGTTGCCATAGATAACCTCGGTATTAAGAGCAGAACGGGGCACCTCATTCCGGAATTCTTTTTCCATATACTTAAAATCATACACATTTGGAACTCTCATAGTTTTAAAACCAGCTTTATGGGCCTCTTCTTCACCTACCCGCGTGAATTTATAATAAGGACAGTCTTTCAGAAACTGCTCGTCAATCACATTTACTTTGAGTTCTTCCCGTACCAAAGGAAAGTAATGACTGTAAAACTTTTCAGTATCAAGATCAGGAAAAACTTCTTTGAAATAACTTTCTTTGGGAGTAACAGCCATTCCTCCGTTCACAAGAGAACCTCCGCCAACACCTCTTCCTACCCAGATATTGATATGATCAAAATCCAGACGGTCTAATATCCCGGTAAAAGGAGTCAAAGAAAAAATATTCATGAAAGGTGCAATGCTTTTCTTTTTCAGCCATGCCGAACTTTTTCCCGGTTTCAGCAGATTGGAAAATGGGATTCCTGCTTTTTCCCAGTTAAGACCCATTTCAAGCATCACTACTTTTTTCCCAGCTTCACAAAGACGTAATGCAGATACAGCTCCTCCGTACCCGCTGCCAATAATTACAATAGGAACATCTGTATTTTCTTTTATCTGGCTGTTTTTTCTTTCCGCAGCCTGGAATAATTCAGATTGAAGAAAGTAGAAACCTGATATGGCCAATGCACTGGTCCTGATGAAATTTTTTCTGTCCATGAGCTTTGGTTTCCAAAAAGTATGCTAGATCAGCAGGCGCTTATTTTATTTAAAACAGATTATGTTTTTTTATTAGAATTTTAACTTTTGTTGTTCCGAAAATTCATAGTTTTACTTATAATTTTACATGCATGAAAAAATATATAGTACTCTTTTTACTCCTTCCATTATGGGCTTTTTCTCAGAAAACAGTTTCAAAGGAAGAGAAAGATGTTCAGAAATTTCAGAAAGAACTTAATGCTGAATATCTCAATCCAAAAGAGACTCCATTAAGGGGAGATAACTTTAAAAACTTTAAAGGACACCCTTTCTTTCCTTTTGATGCCAAATACAGAGTAAAGGCAAAATTTGTTAAATCAAAAGATACAAAACCCTTTGAACTTCCCACTTCTTCAGGAAAAACAAAGACGTATCAGGAGTATGGGAAAGCCACTTTTATGCTGGATGATAAACCCTATACGGTTACTTTGTATCAAAGCCTGGCTTTGATTAAGCAAGATAAATTTAAAGACTATCTTTTTCTTCCATTCCGCGATGCTACCAATGAAAAGGAAACTTATGGAGGAGGAAAATATATGGATCTGAAAATTCCGAAAGGAAATACCATCGTGCTTGATTTTAATCAGTCCTATCATCCTTTTTGCGCTTATAATGCTTACGATTACAATTGCCCTATTGTCCCCGAGGAAAATAAACTTCCTGTGGAAATCCGGGCAGGAGTAATGTATGAAGATATCTATCATCACTAATATTATGATACATTTAGAATTCTTTAAACCAGAAGACCTTTCCGAATTAAGTTATGCTCTGGATGAAACCCAGATGAGGTTTACAGCGACTGCTCAACAGGCTTTACAAAGCATCAGTGAACGGGATGATAATGACGCATTTCCGGTGACAATATTTGAAAATGATATACCTGTAGGTTTTTTTGTACTTGATTTTGGAAAAGATAAATTTGAACTTACCAATAACGAAACATCTGTTTTGCTGCGTTCCTTATCTGTAAATCCGCAAATGCAGGGAAAAGGAATAGGAAAAATGGCTATGCTGGAGGCAGGGAATTTTGTAAAGAACCACTTCAGGGATTGCAATGAAATTGTATTGGCAGTAAACCAACAAAACAATTCTGCTTACCATATTTATCTTAAGGCAGGATATATTTTTGATGGTAAAACCAGAATCGGAAGGAGCGGACCTCAATACCTGATGTATAAAAAACTTTAATAAAATTTTAAAATCATAATTTTTTATCTGCTGATATCTTTCCATAACTTTGAGTAACATCAAATTACAAAACATGGAAATATCACTTCGAAATCAGGTTGCTGTGGTTACAGGAGCCTCCAGTGGAATAGGTTCAGGAATTGCAAAATCATTAGCAGCCGCAGGAGCGACAGTTATTGTTAATCATTCTTCGGAAAGATCTACAGAAGAAGCTAAAGCTGTTTTGAAAGAAATTACTGATGCCGGAGGAAAAGGGATGACCTACGCATGTGATGTCTCCAAAGAAGATCAGGTAGTCAAAATGTTTCAGGATGTTGTTTCCGAATTTCAAACTGTAGATATTCTGGTGAATAATGCAGGCATTCAAAAGGATGCGAAATTTACGGACATGACTGTTGACCAATGGAATGCTGTCATAGGTGTCAATCTTACGGGGCAGTTTCTATGTGCCAGAGAAGCCATTAAAGAATTTCTACGGAGGGGAATAGACCCTTCACGTTCTGTTGCTTGTGGAAAAATTATTCATATCAGTTCTGTACACGAAATCATACCGTGGGCGGGGCATGCCAATTATGCATCCAGTAAAGGTGCTATCAGGATGTTGATGCAAACACTTGCTCAGGAATATGGTGCAGACAAAATCAGGGTCAATTCTATTTGTCCGGGAGCTATTCAGACTCCTATTAATCAAAATGCATGGAATACTCCTGAAGCACTCAATTCTCTTCTTACTCTTATTCCTTATAACAGAATCGGACAGCCGCAGGATATCGGGAATTTAGCAGCCTTTATTGCCAGTGATCTCGCTGATTATATTACGGGAACCAGCATCTTCGTTGATGGTGGAATGACTACGTTTGAGAGTTTTTCTACAGGTGGATAGTATCGTTCAATGTTCAAGGTTTATAGTTTAAAGTTTTGAGCTTATTGTCATTATACGTGAATATATTTTACAATTGTACAAAACAATCTTATTTATGTCAGAAAAACAGAGAATTTCAGATATTTCGTGGAAAAAATGGGGTCCTTATGTAAGTAACCGGGAATGGGGGCTTGTTCGTGAAGATTACAGTGAAAACGGAGATGCCTGGAATTACACCAGCCATGATACGGCAGAAGCCAAAACATACCGTTGGGGTGAGGAAGGCATATGCGGAATCTGTGATGACCTTCAGAAGCTTGTATTCTCTGTTGGATTCTGGAATAAAAAAGATAAAATAGTGAAAGAACGGTTCTTTGGATTGACCAACGGCCAGGGAAATCACGGTGAAGATGTAAAAGAATATTTTTATTACCTGGATTCTACACCTACCCACTCTTACATGAAAATGCTGTATAAATATCCTCAAAATACTTTTCCATATGAAGATCTTGTGAAAACAAATGCAGCAAGAAGTAAAGATGAAACGGAGTATGAACTGATTGATACCGGAATTTTTGATCACAATGAATATTTTGACATCTTTATCGAATATGCAAAGGAAAGTCAGAATGATATTCTGGTCAGACTAACGATTGTCAACAAATCTGAAAAAGAAGCACCTCTTGTAATATTACCAACAGTTTGGTTCCGGAACACCTGGAATTGGGGATACGATGAATATGAACCACAATTGTATGCTGAAGATGCAGACCGCATTAAAGTGAACCATCAGGATCTTGACATCAAAAATGTGTATGCAAAACAATCTTTGAAGACCTTGTTTTGTAACAATGAAACCAATAATGAAAGACTCTACCAGTCACAAAATGAATCAAAGTTCTGCAAAGACGGGATCAATAATTTTGTAATGACAGGTAATTCTCAGTCAGTGAATCCAAAAAATGTCGGAACAAAAGCTTCTTTTTTTATTGATGAAGATTTCAAAGCCGGGGAATCCAGAATATTTGAATTCAGAATATCAGATAAGGACTTACGAGAGCCATTCGGTGATTTTGATGATCTTTTTAATCAAAGACAAAAAGAAGCAGACGAATTTTATGCTGAAATCCAGAAAGGAATTGCTTCGGAAGATGAAAAACTGGTGCAAAGGCAGGCTTTTGCTGGAATGTTGTGGAATAAAATGTTTTACCATTACAATGTTGAAAAATGGCTGAAAGGTGATCCGGCTGAAATGCCTCCTCCAAAGTCCCGGGAAAAAATAAGAAACTACGACTGGAAGCATCTTAATAATGAACATATTATTTCCATGCCGGATAAATGGGAATATCCGTGGTATGCCACCTGGGATCTGGCATTTCATACCATCAGTTTTTCTTTGATAGATCCTGATTTTGCAAAGCATCAGCTGAAACTTTTCCTGTTTGAATGGTATATGCATCCCAACGGGCAGCTTCCCGCCTACGAATGGAACTTTAGCGATGTGAATCCTCCGGTACATGCCTGGGCTGTTTTCAGAGTATTTAAAATTGATGAATATTTAAAAGATAAACCCGACCTTGAATTTTTGGAAAGTGCTTTCCAGAAACTGTTGATGAATTTCACCTGGTGGGTCAATAAAAAAGATACCAACGGCAACAATATATTTGAAGGAGGTTTCTTAGGGCTTGATAATATTGGTGTTTTCGACCGGAATGCTGTTTTACCCAACGGAGAACAGCTGGAGCAGTCGGATGGAACGAGCTGGATGGCTATGTTTGCCCTGAACATGATGCGGATTGCCTTAGAACTGGCACTTTACAATAATGTGTATGAAGAAATGGCAATGAAATTTTTTGAACACTTCCTGTCGATTGCCAATTCACTGGATAATATGGGCGATGAAGAATTCAGTTTGTGGGACGAAAAAGATGAGTTTTTCTATGATGCCATAGCTTCTAATGACGGAACTCATATGTATTTAAGATTAAGGACCATTGTAGGACTGATCCCTATGTTTGCCGTTGAGGTTATAGATGATGAAATGATTGAAAATCTTCCCAATTTTAAGAAAAGGATGAAATGGATACTGGATAATAAACCTGAACTGGCTTCGCTGGTTTCAAGGTGGGAAGTCAAAGGCCAGGATTCCAAACACCTTTTGTCTTTACTTCGTGGACACCGTTTGAAAAGATTGTTAAGCAGAATGCTGAACCCGGATGAATTTTTAAGTGATTATGGAGTAAGAGCGTTATCAAAAGAATATGAAAATAATCCTTATACTTTAACTCTGAATGAAACGGATTATAGCGTGAAATATACACCTGCAGAAAGTGACAGCGGGCTGTTTGGAGGCAACAGCAACTGGCGCGGCCCTATATGGTTTCCTATCAATTTTCTGATTATTGACAGCCTTCAGCGCTTTTTCTTCTATTACAGTCCTGATTTTTTAGTTGAATATCCTACAGGAAGTGGGAATTACTTAAACCTTGACCAGATAGCAGATGCTTTAAATAAACGGCTTGCAAAGATTTTTTTAATGGATGAAAATGGGAAAAGACCTGTTCATGGGCAGTATGAAAGATTTCAGACCGATCCGGACTTTAAAGATTATATCTTGTTCTATGAATATTTTCATGGGGACAATGGCCGTGGAGTAGGAGCTTCTCACCAGACAGGCTGGACGGGACTTATTGCCAAGATCCTGCAGCCAAGATTCTCTAAAAAAGAAATTGCAGAATCTGAAACTGAAATGCCTGAAGATATTGAAAAAACAAAAGAACAGTAAAAGCAATCTGTCAATCATGAATTTGCCTATTCAAATATCTGTTGGATAATTTCCAGTGAAGCAGGCGTTTTGAAGTCTGTGATATGATAATGATAGTACACCAGAAGGCTGTCCAGGAAATCTTTTCTTAGTGAAGAATGGATTTTTGTAGCATACAGGTTTTCTGCACAAAGTGCTTCTTTCCATAATGTGGAAATTTCTTCATTGAATTGCTGATGACTGATTCCTAAAGAAAATGTTCCGGTTTCCGGATCTAAAAACTTACCATCACCCAACAGTGGAGCAACCCCCTGAATTTTTAAAACAGCCAGTAAAAAAAGCAGATGTGCCTGATAATTTCTGTTTGTCAGTTCATTGATAAAATGATTAATACTGGCATAGATAGGGATATTCTTATCCTCATATTTAAGAATATGGCTCAGGAAATCTGAAACAAAGAAAATGACGGTATTGACTCTTATATCCGTATAAATATCATTGTTTTTTACCAGTTCAAATTTTGAAACAGTTGGTATACCATTGCCGCGGGGCGGATTTATTGAAAAATTAAGCTGGTTCAGTGGCTGCAGCAGGGCTTTCTTTTTGTTCTTTTTAGAATAAATTCCTTTTAGAAAATAGCTTTGAAAACCCTCTTCTTCAGTAAAACAATGCAATACAGCATCATTTTCCCCATATTTTATAAACGAAAGTAAAAAACCGTTTTGTGAATTCATTAATTAGTTGACTACTCCTATTTTGGCTGTAGCTTTATCAGACCCATCTTCATTGGTCATCAGGACAAAGTACATTCCTGATGCTACTCTTACCCCTTTCTGGTTATTAAGATCCCATTCATAATAACCTCCTCTTGCCACCGCAGAATGTACAACATTTCCTGCTGCATCTACAATTCTTATATTCGTTTTTTCTGCAAGACCTTTAAGGGTTACTTTTCCTTTAAAATTAGAATACACAACAGGGTTAGGATATACCACAACATCACCGAAATTGGAAGTTACATCAGCAACATCACCCTGATATGTTACAATACCATTATACGTTACAAAATATACTTTCCCGGTTTTCTTATCAACTTTTATATCTGTAACGCTGTTTGTAGGAAGAGGTGAATTCTCTTTAGTAAAATGTTTTATTGTTTTCTGGCCGTCAGCAGAGAGATAATATACACCACCGCCATCAATGGATACCCATTTGTAATTTCCTTCATCTACTGCAATCTGAAGAATAGCTGATTCTCTGAAAAGCTCTTCACCCAGCCCGTTTTGTTCTATTACTATAGGTTCTACTTCAGGCTGTGGTTTTTTTATTTCGGACGCAGCATCAGGCATAATCCTTAGACCTCCGTCTGTGCCGATCCATGCATCTCCGGACTTATCAAATGCTACAGATAAGATCCCTCCTGAACTATTAAATCCATTAGCAGAACCAAGAATATAATCTGTATCATCGGAAAGGTTAGTCGCATTTTTATAGTCATATACCCAAAAGTTATTAGATCTCGGTAGTGGAGTCCATAACATATTTTCATGGAAAACAGTCTTTTGTATACCATCACTGGCAAGAACGATTTTCTTGATGATAAAATCATCAGCGGCTTTATCATAGATTCCCATGGAAGGGTTTCCGTCATTAAATCCAAAAGAAACAAAAAGATTATTCTGAGTATCTGTAGCAAAACCTACAGGACGTCTGTAGTAAGGCTGCGCGCCAAGATTATAATATTTTACCAGTTCAAAATCTTTGCTTGTGGCATTATATTTCATTCTGTAAACTCCATTATTCAACATCGTATAATTGGTGAATAGCACTTCATTATTGTTGTAAGGACTTATTATAGCATCCAGAACATTAACAAAGGTTGGAGGATTTTTCACAAAGAATGAAGGGTAAATCCATTCTGTACCATTGAAATAATAAAAACCTGGACCTTGCGGAAGAATAACCGGGTGGTTGTAATTATTTGCTCTGGCGCCAGAGGAAACCAAAAGTTGATTATTATCGAAAAGGTTAATATTATATGCAAAATTGAAGTAAGGGCCTGATGGTTTAAAAGTATTGTTACTTTCATCCTTGATCCCTGATAATACGGTTCCTCCGAAGATTTTTCCACCAGCTGTTAGGGCAGTATTACATTCTTCACCAAGGCTTACCGCATTTTGGGATACTCCATTAATACCATAAGTATATACTCTGTTATCAGTAACTATAATGCTATTGGGAGTAATGACAACATCCCGTATTTTTTCAAAAGTAGTAGGAAGTTGTGTTGGAGTTCCGTTGTTATAAATATAAGCTGCTGTTGCCGTTGAGAAAACCAGTTCTGATTCTGAATCTATATGTTTGAAAGCTCCTGGTGCTTCTGTAGTCCAGGTAGAATATACCGGAAAAGTAGTATTCATTTGATGGCTTTTCAACCCTGTATCAGTTACTGAATATACTTTATTCCCAAATATGGTAGCTTCATTACTGGCTTCATAAACCCCGCCATTCAGGAAAAACGTAGAGTCTCCAAATTCTTTATTATTCAGATTAAATATGGAAAGTCCATAGCCTACAGAAATGACAGCCTGATTTCCGGTTATCGAAATATGATTGATTTTTTTATTTCCGTTATAGCCGGTAGCAATAGGAATATCAACAATATATTTGACTTCCTGTGGGGTGATAACATCCATGGAACCATTTTCATACCCAATAAGTCCTGTTTTAGTCTGTGGGTTATAATCGAAGGCTGTTATTCCAATATTATGCAGGCCATTGGCCTTTGACAACTTCGTAATTTCTCCTGTTGATATTGTATAATAGAAAATTCCGTTTTCTGTAGCAGCAATAATTTTCCCATTGTCTTCTTTCATAGCTAAGACTTTGTTATAGGAAAATAAATCTGCCCATTTTTTTGATGAAATAACCTGCGCTTTTGTAAACTGCAGGGATGCTAAAATACCAAGAGAAATTATAGAGAGTTTTTTCATATTATGCGGTTATGCTGCTGTCTATTACCTGATTATTCCAGGAAATATGCTGTACGTTTTTGTTTGTATCAAAATAAAAATCTATTCTACCCAAAAGAAGACCTGCCCATCCTACCTGATTGACAAGAACGTTTTTGCCCTGTCTGTTGGTATAAGATTGAGGTTCCGGTAAGAATGTATGAGTATGGCCTCCCAGGATAATATCAATATTCTCTGTATTGGCCGCTAAAATTTTGTCGCTTATTTTATTCGGTTCATCTTTATAATCGTAACCAATATGTGAAAGACAGATCACCAGATCACATTTCTGATCTTTTTTCAGGTAATTTGAATAATGTTGTGCTACATCAATCGGATTGGAATAAACGGTTTCTCCATACTGTTTTTTACCTACAAGGCCGTCCAGTTGAATTCCCACTCCGAAAATTCCTACTTTGATTCCATTCTTGTTAAAGATCTGATATTGGGAAGTTTTCCCGTCAAGAATAGTATTTTTAAAATCATAATTGGAACAGATAAAAGGAAACTTCGCATTAGGAAGTACTTTTAAAAATCCATCAAGACCATTATCAAAATCATGATTTCCCATGGTAGAGGCATCATATTTCATCATGGACATTAATTTAAACTCCAGTTCTCCTCCGAAAAAATTGAAATAAGGAGTTCCCTGGAAAATATCTCCTGAATCAAGAAGAAGCACATTACTTTCCTGATTTCTGATCTGCTGAATTAAGCTTGCCCTTCTTGCAAAACCTCCCTGGTTGGGATTTTTTGTATAGCTTGCATCAAAAGGTTCTATTCTGCTATGCTGGTCATTGGTATGAAGAATAGTCAGTTTATTTGCGGATTTTAGATCAAGAATTTTCAACTCTTCCGCCATCATCATATTGGGAGCTAAAGCCATTGCCAAAGATCCGCCTCCTATTGCTTTTAAAAAACTTTTTCTATCCATTACTTCTTCCCGATAAAATTTAAACGAACATCCGAATTTACTGCTACTTCAGGAGTCTTTTTAAAATAATCGATAAACAAATCTCTCATTTTAATTCCTGTTGAGATTGATTCTCCTTTTGCAAAGAATTTCATATTGTCTCCTCCCAGAGCAAGATAGTCTGACGTGGCAATATAATAGTCTTTAGCCGGATCTACTTCATTTCCGTTGATTAAGGATTTAACGATCTGCCCGTTCTTTGTTTCAATGTATAAATGAGAAACAGGATTGTTGACCTGCGTTTTTGCATAATACTCAAAAAGCCCCTGTAAATCTGCTCCTTTCATTTTTACAATAACTACCTCATTTTCGAAAGGCATTACTTCAAATACATTTTTAAGTAAAATATCACCCTTTCCGATAGTGGTACGGATCCCTCCGATATTGATCAATGCAGCATCTACATTTTGCTTAAGATGAGTTTTTATCCATTCATTACCTCCGTCAAACGTGTAGTCAGCTAAAAGATTACCCAGATTGCTGTTATCGCCCTGCTTTGTAAGATCCACATTTGTGTGAGAAATCTTCTGGTTCATTTCTTTATCCAGTTTTTGCTTATAAGGCTCAATAAATTTTACAACCTCCTCATCATTTTTTAGCTCATTATTAATAGAAATATTTTTCTGGGTCTTTACATCTGCAAGTTGCAGCGTAGAAGCCGTTTTGCATGCTGTAAGGGCTACCAGGGCAATTCCTATTAACAAGAATTTATTTTTCATAATATCTTTTAGTATATGCAAATATAACTATATGTATAATAAAACATTATTATTTATTACAAATTCTTACTGTAAATTATTAAATTTGACAAAAATAATTCTAACAGATGAGCATTTTAAAAGGAGTAGGTGTTGCATTGGTAACGCCCTTTAATGAAGATTTATCCGTTGACTTCGATAGTTTAACAAAACTTGTTGAATACAATATCGAAAACGGAACCAATTATTTGGTAGTATTGGGTACTACGGCAGAAGCCGCAACGCTTTCTGCGGAGGAGAAGAAACAGGTAATTGAGCATATCATTAAGGTGAATAATAAACGTCTTCCTTTGGTTTTGGGAATTGGCGGCAACGATACTCTTGACGTCAAGAAACAGATTGAAGAAGCAGATCTTTCTGCATTTGAAGCAGTACTTTCAGTATCTCCTTATTACAATAAACCGAACCAGGAAGGTCTTTATCAGCACTACAAAGCTTTAGCTTCCACAGGAAAGAATATTATTATTTATAATGTTCCTTCAAGAACCGGGCAGAATGTAGAAGCAGATACTACTCTTCGTCTTGCAAAAGAATTTCCTAATTTATTCCTGATTAAGGAAGCTGCACCCAATATCTTACAGTATTTTGATATTCTGAGAAAAAAACCTGAAGGTTTTTCATTGGTTTCCGGAGATGATGAATATACATTACCGGTAACACTTGCAGGAGGAGATGGTGTGATTTCAGTAATCGGACAGGCATATCCTAAAGAATTTTCTTCCATGGTACAGTTAGCTTTTGAAGGAAAGGTTAAAGAAGCTTACGCAATTCACAATAAGCTGGTAGATATTACCCGTTTGATTTTTGCAGAAGGAAACCCTTGCGGTATTAAAGTAATACTGGCTGAAAAAGGAATCATTAAAAACTTTTTAAGACTTCCTTTAGTAGCTGCTTCAGAAGGTCTTCATGCAAAAATTAAAGCTGAAATGGCAAACATTTAATAATGAATTGAATTTTAATATTGTTTTAAATTCAGCAGTTCATTATTGAAAAATATAAAGGGTGAAAAGTTTAGGCTTTTCACTTTTTTTAATCATATTAATACAATAAATCATGAAATTAAGACAGGCAACAGCTGTGGATATTCCTTTAATTCAGGATCTGGCAAGAAGATCATGGGAAAATGCCTATGCAGACATTCTTTCGAAAGAACAGATGGAATTTATGCTTTCCGAAATGTATTCTGAAACAGAAATCCTGAACCACCTTAAAAATCCTCATTATCACTATTACCTTATTCAGGATGAAAATAATGACTCTTATGAGGGGTTTATCGGATACGAGCATCATTATGAAGAGAAAACCACTAAGCTGCACCGTATTTATCTGGTCCCGGAAAGTAAGGGAAAAGGATTTGGCAAAAAAGCACTTCATTTTCTGCATGAGAAAGTTTCTGAAAACGGAGATGAAAGAATTATTTTGAATGTGAATAAAAATAATTCTGCCCGAAATTTCTACGAGTCCCAAGGATACAAGGTTTATGGGGAAGGTGTTTTTGATATCGGGAATGGATTTGTGATGGATGATTATATGATGAATTTTCTAATTCACTTATGATTGACTTAAAATTTTGTAACTTTATCCTGTAATTCTATAACAAGTGACTTCTTTTTTTGAATGATCTTTGCTTCAGAACCAAATCACTTATAACAATACATTCATATGCTTGGTTTTGAGCTGACACAGCTTTTTATCAGTATATTTTTTTCATCCTTAGTGTTTAAATTCCTGTATTCTTAAATACAGGAGTTTTTGCGTCTATTTGGTAAAAATGAAAATTTTACACCTATTTCACTTTTAAATGAAATAAATTGTTATATTTACTAAATAAAACAGGCTTATATATACTAGGATGAAAATGTATGTTAAATTTGATTTCAATGCCCTTTGCAAGAAGGTATTGGACGAAAAACTTAAAGAACACGGGCTGAAGTACAGATTGCTGAACTTCGGTGAAGTAGAATTTTATGAGCCCCTCACACAAGAACAACACAGTCTTTTTAAGAAAAATCTTGAAGATTATGGTATAGAAATCATAGAAAGTCAAAAGACTGCGTTGGTACAGAAAATAAAAGATGCTATCGTAGAACTGGTCTTTTCTGATGAGATCATACCGGTAAAAGCATCCATATATATTTCTGAGAAACTGAATCACAGCTATGGATATCTTTCCAACCTATTTTCCGAAGTTGCTTATACATCTATTGAGAATTTTATTATTCTGCAAAAGATAGAGCACGCGAAAGCCCTGATCATAAGAAACAAACAAAGCCTTACAGAAATAGCCCATAAGCTGAATTATTCCAGTGTGGCGCATTTGAGCACCCAGTTTAAAAATACAACAGGAATTACTCCCTCCCAATTTCAAAAGATTATTGGAAAACGAAGGAGAGCTCAAAACACGGTAATAAACCCTAAAATGCAGTATGAATAAAGAATTTCTGAACGTAATAGTAGCAGATAACGATGAAAACACTTTGATTTTTTTTAAAAATATTTTGAAAGAGTTGAAAATCTCTATAAAAGTTCAATGCTTCTGTAACGGAAAAGATATGATGCTATATCTTAATAATGATGATGCCGTAGTTCCGGAAATTGTTTTCATCAAATATACTATCCCTGGAAAAGACAGCATGGAATGCCTGGAAGAAATTGAAGCAAATTCAAAATTCAATAACATGGTAACCACCATATTTTCGGAACCGATTCCGGAAAATGAAATTGAAGATATTTTTGTAAAAGGAGCCAATATTTTCATGAAAAAACCTGAGTCTTTTGAGAACCTGAAAAAGGTACTTACAGAAGTTATTACAATCAATTGGCAGTATCATACTTCAGGATTGAATAAAGATAATTTTATTCTAAAAGTGTGATGAATAAAGGGATTGTTAATTTTGTATTAAGAAAATATTAATCGTATTTGATGCATACTATTCACAAATAAGTGAAAATTTTATAACTAATAATTAAAATAATATAAAAAGGATCTGAATTAATATACTGACATTTGTAAAAGTAATCTGAGACACAAATTTCATTATACAGTAAAAGATACAGATGAATGAGAAGTAATTGTTTCTAAAAACAAAAATTATATAAATCACGATGTTAGTTAACAAAATGAATTATACTAATTTTCCAATTTTAAAGCACAGAAGATCTTTAAACAAAACGGTACAATCATGAAAACTCAAAAGTAGTTGGAGATATTTTTATTCGTTTCATTCCCTCATCTCCACCGAAACTCAGTTAGTTTTTATAATAAGCAAGTTGGAAAAAAATAATTCATTTTGTTTTTCATAATTTATTTTAATAGTTAAGGTTTTAGCTTATCCAGATCTTATATTGTTATATAGATATTTTCACACCACATCACAAAATATTAAGCCTTAACTATTAAATAAATTTTTTTGAACATATCAAAGTAATTTCTTCTAAATAACAGTTTTATAAGGGGGCCGCAGGAAGTATTTTCTGCGGTTTTTTTATGAAATTTTACTCCATTTGTTTTTTCCTTTGTAGTATCTGATATAATAGTTTTTGATTATCAGATTATCAGGCCTGGACAGCATTGGATCAGCTTCCAGAATTTTTTCTACCGTATTTTTTGTCGTTTTGATGATCACGGAATCATTAATAAGGTCTAATCTCTTAAAATCTACCACACCACTTTGCTGGGTACCCAGAATATCTCCCGGACCACGAAGCTGCATGTCTACTTCAGAAATTTTAAAGCCATCATTGGTTTCAGTCATGGTCGTGATACGTGTTCTGCTTTCCTTAGACAATTTATCTGAAGTCATCAGGATACAGTAACTCTGTTCAGCACCTCTTCCTACACGTCCTCTCAACTGATGCAGCTGTGAAAGTCCGAACCTTTCCGAACTTTCAATGACCATTACAGAAGCATTGGGGACATTTACTCCTACTTCAATTACTGTAGTTGCCACCATAATTTCAGCTTTTCCCGAAGCGAAATAAGCCATTGCAGCATCTTTCTCATCCGGTTTCATCTTCCCATGAAGCATGGTCACATTGTATTCTGAGAAATAATCCATGACATGTTCCAGACCTTCCACCAGATTTTTGTAATCTAAGGTTTCTGATTCCTCAATTAGCGGATATACAAAATAGACCTGCCGGCCTTTCTTAATTTCATCTTTACAGAAATTATATACATACAGTCTGTCTTTTTCACGTCTGTGAGCAGTAATGATAGGCTTTCTTCCCACGGGCATTTCATCAATAACGGAGACATCCAGATCTGAATAAAAACTCATTGCCAGAGTCCTTGGAATAGGAGTAGCGGTCATCACCAGAATATGAGGCGGAATTTTGTTTTTAGCCCAAAGTTTAGCACGCTGAGCAACTCCAAACCTATGCTGCTCATCAATGATTGCTAATCCCAGATTTTTAAATTTAACCTTATCTTCCAAAACAGCATGTGTTCCTACCAAAATTGAAAGCATACCGTTTTCCAGTTCTTCATGTATAATTCTCCTTTCTGATGCTTTGGTAGAACCCGTCAGAATACGGATATTGATTCCGGTTTTTTCTAAGAGTTCTTTGATCCCGTTATAGTGCTGCTGGGCAAGAATTTCTGTTGGAGCCATCAAACAACTCTGAAAACCGTTGTCCATAGCAATAAGCATGGTTAACAATGCTACCATCGTTTTCCCTGATCCTACATCACCCTGTAAAAGCCTGTTCATCTGAATCGGCCTTTTCATATCAATACGGATTTCCTTTAATACTCTTTTCTGTGCATTGGTAAGCTCAAAAGGAAGGTGCTTTTCATAGAAATCATTGAAATGATCCCCAATAATAGGGAAAGGGTTGCCATGAGACTGTGTTTTATGGTGAAGCTTTTTTAAGCCATACCCTAATTGAAAAAAAAATGATTCTTCAAATTTCAATCTGTAATCAGCCTTATCAAAATGTTCTTTATCTTTTGGAAAATGAATATTCAGAAAAGCATGCTGTCTGGACATGAACTTAAAGGTTTTCATCAGGTATTCCGGAAAATTCTCTTCAATAAGATTTGGAATTTCTTTGCAGATATTTCTCAGTGCATTCTGAAAAAATCTTTGACTTAATCCTCTTTTAGTCAGCTTTTCCGAACTCGGGTAAATAGGTTTAAGTCTTGTATCTCCTTCTTTATTTTCCTCAGCTTCTATTTCCGGATGCGGCATAGAAAACTGACGGTTGAAGACATTAATTTTCCCAAAAATATAAACCTCCTTGTTGATAGGAAGCTGCTCTTTCAGCCATTTTGAATACTGGAACCATACCAGATCCATACTGCCTGTTTCATCATTGAATTTTGCAGATAATCTTTTAGTCTTCCCAGTCTGGATTTCCTGAACATGAGTGATTCTTCCCCTTAATTGTATTTCCTGGCTGCTTTCTTCCTGAAGCTGAGAAACAGTATAAATTTTACTTTTATCTAGATAGCGGATAGGGTAGAAGTTCAGCATATCTTCAACAGTGGTTAGGCCCAATACACTTTTAATGAGTTTGGCTCTTTCCGGACCTATTCCTTTTACGTATTCTATGGAGGTTTCGAGATTCATTTTCAGGTTTCAGGATACGGGTTTTTGAATTTTTTGATCCTTATTTTTTGACAAAAAAAATAAAGATTCGAATTTCGGTAAAATTAAAAAGACTTCCAAAAAATTGGAAGTCTGTATGGTGAATTTTTATAATTAAAACCGAAAATCCGGATCTATACATTAATCTTTGATTTTAGATTTGAACTTTTTCTGGTAGTCTTCCCATTGTTCTCTGGTTTTAATTTTTTTGAACAAATCTTTTGAGATCAGTTCCAGATAGGGCTCCAGTTCTTTGGCCGATAATTCTCCCTGAAGAATGGTGATAGGATCTCCATGTTCATCCAGAAATACAGTACTTGGAACTGCGCCTACATTCATATACTGTGTAAACTCATGCAGTGAATTTTTTCCTTTTCTATGCTCGGTATTAGGGTTTGAAAATGTTCGTCCAAAGATTTCCATACTCTTTTTTTCTTCTGCATTAAACTTTACAGAATAATAATTCTCGTTCAGATTCTGAGCAATCACAGGATGTCCATAAGTTTTTTTGTCCATGATTTTGCATGGGCCACACCAGTCTGCATAAAAATCAATAAGTATTTTTTTAGGATTTTCCTTTTGAGCTTTTAAGGCTTCTTCAATGGTTATCCACTTTACCTGGGCAAAACTAAAATTTAATAAAAATAAGAGTATTATGCTTAAAATTTTCTTCATATTGTGATATTTAGGTAAAAATAAGCATAATTACTTATTTTTTATTTTACATCTTGCATTAATTTTTTCACGTACGGAGATATCAAAATTAATACCACTCCGGCAATTACCGCATATAAACCCAATTGTTTATATCCATCAGTATAAGTGATCAATTCATCATAGTTGCTAGAACCTTTTTTTGCAGTAGCAAGACTGGCTCCGATAATCCCTGCAACATACTGTCCATAGGCCGAAGCAAGGAACCACATTCCCATCATCATTCCCTGAAGATTCTTGGTAGAAAGTTTGGTCATGATGGATAATCCAATAGGAGAGAGACATAATTCTCCAAGAGTGATGATTAGCAATGCCAGTGTAAAGAAGTTCAGTGAAGTGATTCCCTGAAGATCAGCAAACAGACGGGTAGCAAATAAAACATAATATCCTAATCCTAAGAAAATAAATCCTAATCCGAATTTAATAATAGTGTTGGGTTCAATTTTTCTTTTGTTCAGCCAGATCCAAAGAAGCCCGATCAATGGAGCCAGGAAAATAATGAAGAAAGCTCCCCCTGAGTTATTCACTCCATTTGGGTCTAATCCTAAAAGGTCTTTGTTTAGATTTTTAGCGGCAAAAATACTTAAAGAACCTCCACTTTGTTCATAGATTCCCCAGAATATGATGGAGAAAATAATAAAAACCAGAGCTGCCCAAAGCTTTTTACGTTCTGAAGCTGTTACTTTGGACATTTCATAGAATAAATAGATTAAAGTTAATGGCCCGATAGTCCACATAAAATAATCTGTATATTCTGTCTTAGCAACCATGGTCATAATGATAGGCACAAAAACTAAAGACAAAACGTATACTCCATATTCTTTCCATTTTGGTATTGGAGCTGTTTTTTCTTCTGCTAGAGGATGTCCCGGCTGTAGACCAATAGTACCCAATGTTCTTTGAGTGAACACAAAGTTAATCAAGCTTATTACCATTACTATCGAAGCCAGCCCGAAAGCAATATGCCATCTCATTTCTTCTGCAATAACATTATTTAGGAATTCTCCTTTACCAATAGCAATACACAAGTAACCTCCTAATAATGCCCCAAGATTAATCCCTGCATAGAAAAGCGAAAAGCCTGCATCAGCCCTTGAATCATTAGGTTTATAAAGTTGTCCCACCATAGATGAAATATTAGGTTTGAAGAAACCTGTACCTACTACTGTGAATGCTATTCCTAAGAAAAAGAATTTGTGAGGATCTGTGGCAAGAATTAAACTTCCTACGATCATTAGGAGACCACCCCAGAACAGGGATTTTCTGAATCCTAAAATTTTATCGGCAAAAAGACCTCCTATAAAAGTAAAGGCATATACGAAGGCCTGGGTCGCACCATATTGAAGGTTGGCTTCTTTTTCATGGAAATTAAGCTGTGAGATCATAAAGAAAACCAGCATTCCACGCATTCCATAGAAACAAAAGCGTTCCCACATTTCAGAGAAAAACAGGCTCCAGATTTGTCTGGGATACTTTCCTTTGAAATTTTGTATTTCATCTAAAGTTAAGCTCATAATGATATATGATTAAGTTCTAATTAAGGGTTTTTATTTTTCTGATCCAGTTCAAAACAGATTCTGTCCTGATCAATAATTTGTTTTAATTCTTCTTCTTTGGGGAGGTACAGCAGGTATTTGCTGGTAAATAAATTGTTTTTATCATTTTGAGTGGGAAAATTTTGTGATGGATCCGACTCAATTTGTGATGAAATGCTTCACATATTTCCATCATACGAAAATAAAAAAAACCTCTGACTTAGCAGAGGTTTTATTATATTTTGTTGATACAATTAGTTCACACCGTGCATCATTTTCTTTAAGATAGGTGAAATTAAACCTAAAATTACAGAAGCAATACCACAAAGTACTACGAATACCATGAAGAATTCGAATAGATTGTGGATTTCAAATCCTACAAAAGTTGGGTTGTGTAATGGAAGCTGAGCCTTATCAAAAGCAGCTACCTGATCAGCTGTCAGCGTTACTTTTTTATCCAGAACATCCTGTAGATTAACTCCCAATTCTTCAGCTTTCTTGAATTTATCACCTGTTGCAGGGATAAGTGCTCCTAATGAACCTGCCAATGCATAACCAGCAGCGTTAGAAATGAAGAAAACACCGTATAGTAATGAAGCAAATCTTTTTGGAGCAAGCTTACCAACCAATGATAAACCAATTGGAGAAAGACAAAGCTCACCACAAGTCTGGATGAAATATAATAACATTAACCATTTAATCGCTAATAATCCTGAGCTTCCAAGATCTTTTACATTGTGTGCAATGATGAAATAAGAAAGAGCGATTAATGCCAATCCCATTGCTTGTTTGAATGGAGATACCGGTTCTTTTCCTTTTGCTCTTAGTTTATCCCAGCACAAACTGAAAGGAACAGCTAATAGAACTACGAAAATCCCGTTAAAGATCTGAACCATTGAAGGAGGCATATTCCATCCGAAAATGTTTCTGTCTGTCTGGTTATCTGCGATAAATGTTAACGACGATCCAGCCTGTTCAAATGCGGCCCAGAAGAAAATAATAAAGAATGAAACGATATAAATTACCCAGATTCTTTGTCTCTCAATCTTGTTTTCAGCAGAGGACATAATCAGGAATGCTAGGGAAATACCTGCTGCATAGATGAATGGGTAGATAATTCCTTTAATCATTTGCCCCATTTCCACTGAATTGAACCCAAGTTCTCCTACAAGTAAATATCTGAATACAAAGAATAGAGCAACAAATATACCTACAGTAATTCCTAAGGACATCCCTGAGAATTTTGCTGTTTGAGTTTCTCCTTCTTCGAAGTCAGCACTTGTATTGTTTTTTGGTAATCCTCCGATAGGTCTTCCTTCAGGGGTTACTACATATTTGTTTTTAAGGATAAAGAATGTTATTGTCCCGATTATCATCGCAATAGAAGCTGCTAAGAACCCCCATTTGAAAGCGAAGATATCTCTTACTCCGGTCGCAGCATCTTTTACGTCTCCTACGTATGGACAGATAAACTGACCCAAGAATGCTCCAATGTTGATCCCCATATAGAAAATGGTGAAAGCAGAATCCAGTTTAGATTTTTCCTGCTTTGGATAAAGACTTCCCACCATTGAGGAAATATTCGGTTTGAAGAATCCATTACCAAAAATGATAACGAATAATGCCAGCCACATAATCAGTTTAGCACTTCCAATGTCTGCTGAGAAAGTTGAAGCACTGATAAATAATAAAAACTGGCCAATAGCCATTAATGATCCACCAATGATGATAGCGAATCTGTTTCCGATATACTTATCAGCAATAAATCCTCCTAAAAGAGGTGTTAAATAACATAACGCTAGAAATCCACCATAGATGATTGCAGCATCAGCTTCTTTTATTAATAAGGAATTTACCATGAAGAGCGTCAAAAGTGCTCTCATCCCATAAAAGTTGAAACGCTCCCACATTTCTGTTCCGAAAAGAACCCATAATCCTTTAGGATGCCTGGAATTCTTATTCTCTACAAATTCATCCGGTTTCGGACTCAATGCTTCAATATTATCCATTTCTATTGTTAATTTTTGTTAAGACTGACAAATATAGTTTATTTTGGGTTTTTGGCAAGGTTTTAATTTTATTTTTAAATAAAAAAGCTGCGGAATAGTTCCGCAGCTTTCTAATCTTTATCATATCAAGGATTAATGTCCTTTTTCTTTCATGATTTTGTTCAGTCTTTTTAACATAGAAAGACCTAAAAGTGTAGCAAATATTAACAAACCGAAGTTAACAAGGAAGTAATTCGTCTTGTTTTCGTAATTATACCACGTACTTGCCAGGATTCCGGAAAGCTTATTTCCCACAGAGTTGGCCAGGAAGAATCCTCCCATCATCAATGCAGTAATCCTTGCAGGAGAGAGCTTGGATACAAAGGAAAGTCCCATTGGAGACAAGCATAATTCCCCGATGGTAATTACTCCATAGCTGGCAACAAGCCATAGAGGAGATACTTTTACAGCTCCGTTATCTCCGGCCATCACTGCTAAAACCATTACCAGACAGGAAAGCCCTGAAATAAATAGTCCTAAAACAATTTTGGTAGGCGTCAAAGGCTCTTTTCCTTTTCTTCTCAACAATGCCCAGAACCCTACGATCACTGGAGTCAGGGCAATTACCCAGAATGGATTGATAGACTGGAATAATTCCGTATTGTACAGGTATACTTTATTCTCAGGGGTTTTCTCAAGGGTAGCACGCTGTTCAGGAGATATGTTTTTAAAATAAACATCTTTCCCCATTTCTTTCTTAGTCTCTCCCTTGTCATCCTTTTGAGATCTGAACTGATTGTCATAAACCGGAGTTTCTTTGTTTTCATAGCTCTTACCTTCCACCATATAAATATCTTCCAATGGTTTTTCAATAGAAGCAGGAACACTTCTGTCTGTATAATAATTCGCCCATCTTGTCAAAGCTGTACCATTCTGTTTGAAAACAGCCCAGAAGAACATACTGATCAGGAATACAGAAAGTAATGCTCCGATAGAAGCTTTTTCATCAGGTTTAGCTTTAAAGTAAAGAGAGGCGTAAAAATAAATAACAGGAATACAGGCAAAAATAAAGGCATCCGTACTGTCACTTCCAAAAATATTGTTAGGAACAAACCAGCCTATGGCTCCGGCAATAATGGCAGGAACAAATACTTTAAGCATAATTTCCGAAAGTTTGGTATCTCCTTCCTGTACAGGTTTCATCTGTGCCGCATGGATATAATGCTTTCTTCCGATGGTAAAAATCACCATACCAATAAGCATTCCCACTCCGGCAGTGATGAAGGCCTCACCCCAGCCAAATTTATTACGCATAAATGCAGCAATAATGTTACAGATAAATGCTCCGATATTGATTCCCATGTAGAAAATATTATATCCGGAGTCTTTATTAGCTTTATAAGGCTCTTCAGAATAAAGGTTTCCTAATAGTGTTGAGATAGTAGGTTTAAAGAAACCATTTCCAATAATAATTAATGCCAATGATGCATAAAACAGAGGCAAATCTTTAAACACTCCCATTCCTATATATCCGGCAGCCATTAAAAAGCCTCCCAGATAAATAGATTTAATATATCCTAAAACTCTGTCTGCCAGGAATCCACCAATGAAGGGAGTCAGATAAGTTAAGGCAATATAAGTTCCGAAAATATCATCAGCAGTTTTATCCGGAAGTCCAAGTCCGCCTTTCATACCAGTAGGCTCAATAACATACAGAACAAAGATTCCAAGAATCAGGTAATACCCGAAACGCTCCCACATCTCTGTAAAAAAGAGGAAGGGCAGCCCTTTAGGATGTTTAGTCTTCATATATTCAATTTTCAAATTTCCCAAAAATAGGTTTTTAATTTTAATTGATAAAATAAATAATACGGGCGTGAATGATTAATGAAATAAATAAGAAATATGAATGTGCATAAGGGTTTTCTCTGTTTAAAAACTTGTACATATTTCACAAATTAAAATACAATGAATAAACATAAAACATGCATATGTATTTCCTTTCTGAGTGATATTTGTTTTCTATTTTCGCCAATGTCAATAGTGACATATCATTATAAAAAAAACATTTTTATGAAAAAAATCAATTTAAAAAAATTGAAAGGAAGCTTATCCAGAAATGAGCTAAAAACAATTAAGGGAGGTCTAAGATTTGAAAGTTCTGTAGACGATTCATCAGTAGATATGGGATGTGGATGTACAAACGCCGCTTGTGCAAATACTCATAATGGTAATGGTGATTCATATTGCAATGGTACTTTTTGTTGTGGGTAATCAGTGTAAATTTTTTAAAATGACAACAGGAAACTGTTGCTATTTTTTTGAAATATAAAAAGATATATTAAAATGACACGCAAAAGTTATACTGCTGTTATCAATTATCTGGATGATAATAAAATACGTATTGATAAGGATGAGTTTGAATTTCAATTGGAAGGGCATCCTGATTTTCCAAGTCTTCTGGCATTTTCTGATGCTTTACACTTTTTCAATATTGAAAATTACAGTTACAGAATTGATAATGATGAAAAAGATATTTTACCTGAGAATTTTTTGGCTTTAGTAGAAGGAGAACTGGCTATTGTAAACAATAAAAATAACAAAATAACAGTCAATGGTTCTCCAACAGAAGATTTTTTTTCAGAATGGGAGAATATAATACTGGTTGTATATCACTCTGAGGAGCAGCCCCTCACAAAATCAAAATTTGAGTATACCTATATTAATTGGGGAATTGTAGCTCTGTTATTTCTGCTTCTTTTCGGATATGACTCATCTAATCTGGTTTTGAAATTGATCTTTGTGGCTACTGGTCTCATCGGATTTATTTTTGCCTGTGAAGCATATAAAAAAACTCATGGAAAAGGAACATTTATACCGGTTGGAGTTTGTAAAAGTAATTACCTGAATACCGATTGTGATTTGGTTTTTAATTCAAAAAAATGGAAGATTTTTAACAAAATAGATTTGTCAGAAGTTTCACTGCTGTTTTTTACCAGTCAAATAGTGTGTTTTATTTTATTTAGCCTGATAAAGAATATTGAATTCTTTTTTGATATCTATCGATATGGGTTATTTGCCTTCCTACCAGTTGCTTTTTTATCATTATTCTATCAGATATTTATTGTTAAAAAATATTGTCCTGTCTGCCTGGTAATCATAGTTTCTGTATGTATTCAGCTGATAACTGCCAATCTTATTTTCTTTATGAGTAAAAAAATTGAAGGTAGTGCTGTGGCCTTATTTTTAATTGGTTGTTTGGGGTCACTCATCGTTCTGCTGAACCTTAGAATGAAAAATAGGAATGCACAGAAAGATGAAAATACCCTTAAAAAGAATTTGAAATTCAGGAGAAATTATCAGTTTTTCAAAAATAATCTGTCTTTGCAGAAAAGGTTGATAGATAAAGATTTTTCAAGTGCTTTTGTGTTTGGTAATCAGAAGGCAGATCAAACTTTGACCTTTGTTACCAATCCTTTTTGCAAACATTGTAAAGAATTTTATCCTGTTTTTCTAAAGCTGGTTAAAAAGTATTCTGACGAACTGAGAATCAATATATACTTTGATGTAGATCTTAGCAGAGAGGATTTGGATAATAGAACGGTTCACTTAAATCTTACCAATATTTATATGAACAGCGAAAATAAAGTAGAATTTTTAGAAGCTCTAAGTAATTGGTATGACGTTCAGGGGTATAGTAAGAATAAAAATGAATGGTATAAAAAATATTCTAAATATTTTGGAAATTCAGAGAATGCGCTTGAATTGTTAAAAGGACACGAAAAATGGGTAAGCAGCAATAGTGTGCATTTTACACCTAATATTTTTATCAACGATATGGAATATCCGCTTCAGTATGAGAGAGCAGATCTGGAGTTTTTTATTCCTGAATTTTTATCTGAAAATTAAAATTAATTATGAAAAATTTACTATTTATACTACTGGGAACATGCATGATGTTTTCCCAGAATAACAGGTTCATCTATGAGGTAAAATATAAGAAAGATTCAATTTCAAAGTATATTACCAAAGAAAATCATTATTTGGATATCACAAAAGAGGATATAGCTTACTATAATAGATTGTATTTTATTAATGATTCATTAGATCTTCATGGTTTTAAAGATTATAGGTTAACTTCGTTTCTCATTAAAAAGAAAAATAATAATTCATATCAAAATTATGAATACATTGGTGATGTGAACTTCTATAAAATTAACGAAAAAGCAGAGCAAAATTGGAAAATTTCAGACAGTATTAAAATATTTGGAGGTTATCAGGTTCAAAAAGCTGTAACGGAGTTTGGTGGAAGAAGCTGGGTAGCATGGTTTTCCAAAGATATCCCAGTTTCTTACGGACCCTATAAATTTAATGGTTTACCTGGTTTGATCATGGAGCTCTATGACACAAAAAAAGATTATTACTTTAAAGTTATCAAAAGTGAAAAAATTACGGAAGGTTATCAACGTATTTCATTGAAAAACTCTATGTCCAGAGCAGTCCCTATTACTCAGAAAGAACTTGATAAATTAAAATTAGATCTTTATTCCAATCCTTTTAAATATGTTTTAAATGGAACTTTGACGATTCCTGAAGGAAAAAAGTTACTGCTTGATGACGGTACAATTCTTACAAAAGAAGAGCTGAAACCTGCTGAAGCCAATGAAAGAAAAAAAATAAAAGCCTTTAATAATCCTATAGAACTGGATAAAGCGGTAAAATATCCTTGATGAATATGCTAATAAAAATCCCTTTCAGAACCTCTGAAAGGGATTTTGTTAGATCTAAATTTGATATTATAGATTATTCAAAATAAAATCAGTCATTTTCTGGTATAACTGAGGTCTCGTCTGCCCACCATAAATTCCGTGGTTTTTATCGGGATAAGCCATGAAATCAAACTGCTTTTTGTTTTGAATCAAAGCTTCGGAGAATTCCATAGAATTCTGGAAGTGAACATTATCATCAGCTGTTCCGTGAATCAGAAGGAATTTACCTTTCAACAGGTTTGCATATTCTGTAGGAGAGTTTTTATCATATCCATCAGGATTTTCCTGAGGAGTTCTCATAAATCTTTCTGTGTATACAGAGTCGTAATATCTCCAGTTGGTTACCGGTGCTACAGCAATTCCCATTTTGAAAACATCTGCTCCTTTAGTCATTGCTAAGCTGGTCATATAACCACCGAAACTCCATCCGAACATTCCGATTCTGCTTTTATCAACATAAGATTGGTTTCCAAACCACTTGGCTGCAGTGATCTGATCTTCAATCTCATATTTACCTAAATTCATATACGTTACTTTCTTGTATTTTGCTCCTTTGTACCCGGTTCCACGTCCGTCTACACAAGCTACAATATACCCTTTTTGTACAAGGTGATTAAACCACATTGCATTTCCGTTGTCCCAGGAGTTGGCAACCTGCTGAGATCCTGGCCCGGAATACTGGAACATAAATAAAGGATACTTTTTATTCGGATCAAAATTTTTAGGCTTCATGATCCATGCATTCATCTGATCACCAACAGCATTAGGAATGGTGATGAATTCTTTTTCAACAAAATTATCCGTTTTTAATTTCTGTAACTGATCATTGTTGTTCTGAAGTTCTTTTACCGCTTTCCCGTTCCCGTCTTTTAAAACATAAGTGTAAGGTTTCGCTGCTGTAGAAGAGGTTTCAATGAAATAATTATAGTTCTTGCTGAAATTGGCAGAGTTGTTTCCTTCTGCATTGGAAATCAGCTGAGATTTTCCGTTTTCAATATTTACTTTGGAAATAACCTTATTGATACTTCCTTTCTCTGTTGTCTGAACATAAACTTCTTTCGATTTTGGATTGAAACCATAATAGTCTGTTACCTCCCAGTTTCCTTTTGTGATCTGCTTTTTAAGCTTACCATCTTTATCATACCAGTAAAGGTGACGGTTTCCATCTCTTTCAGAAGCCCAAAGGAAAGAATCATCTTCAAGGAATTCAAGAGTAGGACTGTCCGTATCAATCCATTTGTCATCAGTTTCAGTAAATAATTTCTGAACTGCTCCTGTTTTGGTGTTTACTTTTAAAATATCTGAAGCATTTTGAACTCTCTCAGAAGTAATTAAAACAATCTCATCTGCTTTTGCAGTCTGAAATACATTCGGGATATAGTAGTTTTTGAAAGAACCTAAGTTCAACTGCATCGTTTTTCCGTTATCAAGACGGTATAGCTGTGCGGAAACCACAGAGTTTTTCTCGCCAGCTTTTGGGTATTTATAACGCATTTCAGCTGGATACAAGCTTTTTCCGTAGATAGGAATATAGATTTCCGGTACCTGTCCTTCGTCAGATTTTACAAATACGATTGCATCAGAATTCTTGGTCCATTCATACTGTCTTGCATGTCCGAATTCCTCTTCATAAACCCAATCTGCCAAACCATTCAGGATTGAATTCTTTTTACCGTCAGTAGTGATCTGTATGATTTTCCCTGAAGTAAGGTCCTGATAGAATAAATTGTTGTCAGAAATAAATGCCACTTTTGTAGCATCAGGTGAAAATGTTGGCTCCTGAACTGTTTTACCTTCATTCAGGCTGATTACTTTTCCGGATTTTAAATCTTTTACATCAAATTTTCCTAAGAAAGAATGTCTGTAAATAGGCTGGCTGCCTACCTGTAAAAGGATTTTAGATTCATCATCAGAAAAAATATAGCTTTCAAACTTTCCGTCCACAAGATTTCCTTCTTTCTGTGAAGTTTTATAAGAATATTTTGCAATTCCTGATGGTTCAATCACAAGATAGTTATCACCGTTTTTCATGGAAGTAATTCCTGCGATTCCTTTTCCACGGTAATATCCTGAATATATTTTATCTAAAGTAATTTCCTGTGCTGATACATTTTGGAATACAGCAGCAACAGTAAGAGTTAATAGGAGTTTTTTCATTTTCAATTTTAATGATTCCAAATTTAATAATTCTTACTTATATAACCATATAAAATACAAAATCAGGACTTGATATTCTGATTTTGTATCTTAATTAAGCTTCATGTATTGTTCCCAGATCTTCTGTTTCTGGTGGATAATATTCTTCAGGAGCGCAGAAAGGGTATGCATGGGTGCAGGTAGAACCTGGTCCGCCTCCAATCCACCAGATTCTGAGTTGGCAGGTAACTTCGTCTACACATCTTTTCATTCCTGGTAAAACACCTCCGTGTACTTCTTTTAATTGTAGTTTTAATATTTTTTTGAAATTTTTCATGGTAAATAGTTTTTTAGTTTTCGAATCCAAAGTAATAAAAATATTCATTGATGAAATTTCTTAAAAAAGGCAATTTGGCAGAAAAATTGAATATATAATAAGTATAAATCAAATCAAATGATAATTATGGAAACGAATGCATATAACCAGAAACTGAACCGTTATGTATTAAACGATCAGATTGTTTATACAGGTTTTTCCAGTTTTAATGACGCAGAAGAGTGCGCTCATAAAAAAGGAGGAACATTGGTGGAAGTAGTGTTTAGAGATGGGAATGATAATCCTGAAATTACTGATGAAGCGGGTTTGATAGAGAAAAAAATTCATTACCATGTGTATGCAGGTGATGAATATAAATTTATCCATTCTTCAGATCCGGGGTTCAGAAAATATGCGGATGAGCTGCAGAAAATTAAAGCAAGCAATGATAAAACCAGTCCGGATGAGCGGTATTTTGCCAATTTTGAAATTGAAAATATAGAAGACCCAATTATTGTGATCAAAAATGATCATTTTGAATCGGTAACATCGAGAGAGCGTTCAAAGTATTTGAAACATGCCTGCGTTTATGAATTAGGGGTATCCCTGCCAAAATCTTAAAAAATGTGATTATGAGCAAAACTAAATATTCAGAAAAAGCACAGGACAAAGTAGGAAAAGTTATGCACGAATTCAAGGAAGGAAAACTGAAATCTTCTTCCGGAAAGAAAGTGACAGACAGAAAGCAAGCCGTAGCCATCGGTATTTCTGAAGCAAAAGAAAAAGGACTGAAAGTGCCTGCAAAGAAGAAAAGTAAATAAACCATAAAGAAAAGCCCGGAAATTTTCCGGGCTTTTTTATGAGATGTAAAATTGTGAATTCGTATTTTCTCTATTTCATTTCATTATAAAGTACTCTATAATATTCATCTGCCATCCTGTCGCTGTTGAAGTGATCTTTTACATCATTCATTGCATTATGCTGGATTTTTCTCCATTGGTCAGGATGATCATAATAGGTCGGAAGAATTTCGTTTTCAAGAATTTCATATAATTTGTTTAAATCATAATTGTCCTGTTCATAGATGCTCATATTCAGGTAATCTGCTTTCGGAACTACGAAAGAGTTTTCTCTATGTTTGGCAAATTCCGGGATCCAGCCATCATCAGTGGATAAATTTACTGAGCCGTTCATTGCAGCAGTCATACCGGAAGTTCCTGAAGCTTCCCTTGGAACTCTAGGGTTGTTAAGCCATAGATCCGAACCTTGTTTTAAAGATTTGCTTAAAGAAAGTTCATATCCGGTAAGAACAGCTATACTTTTATGATTTTTACTTTCTTCAACCAAAGTATTGAATGTAGAAATGGCGGAATAGTCCATTGGATAAGGTTTTCCTGCCCAAATGATCTGCACCGGATATTTCGGATTGTTCAGAAGCCTGTAGAATCTTTCTTTATCGTGTAAAAGAAGTTCCGCTCTTTTGTAGCCTGCAAATCTTCTTGCCCAGACAATGGTAAAGATGTTAGGGTTAAATAAATTTCCCGTTTGATCTGCAACGATACTGAACAGTTTTTTCTTTAAATACTTTTTACGGTAGTCAAAAACGGTTGCATCATTTTCGTCTTTGGCATTGTACAAAGGTTTATCAGACCAATATTTAAATTCCTGTGCATTCGTGATAGACGTAATTTCACAGATGCCGGAATATTTATTCCACATTGCTCTGGAAACCACACCATGAAGCTGAGAAACTCCATTGGCAATTCTGGCCATCCTTAATGCACAAAGGGAATGGTTGAAACGGTCATCATCGGAACCTTCAATCTTTTTTACTTCTTCCATGCTGTAGCCGGAGAAATAGGACATGTCATAACATAGCCTGAAACTATGTTTTTCATTTCCTGCTTCTTCGGGTGTATGCGTGGTGAAAACCAGTTTTTCCTTAACTTTATTGAGGTCTCCATTGTATTTTTTCAACAGGTAAAAGGCTGCCGGAAGTCCGTGAGCTTCGTTAAGATGGTAAACATCTCTTTCAATATTCAATTCATCCAATAGCTTGGCTCCTCCTTTTCCTAATAAAATATATTGAGCAAGCTTGGTAGATTCATTGGCATCATATAATTTGTGACAGATTGTTTTGGAAACGTGGTCATTTTCCGGAACATCTGTGGAAAGAAAAAACATAGGTGCCGTATTGAAAGTTTCAGGATCAAGGTACCATACTTTTACCCAAACCGGAGCACTGTGGATTTCAATTTGAAATTTTATTCCGGTGTCTTCCAGAAAGCTGTACATTTTTCTCGTCCATACAGGCTGTAAGGTCTGATCATGATTTCTTGCCTGATCATAATAACCAAATTTCCATAGAATACCGATTCCTATAAGGTCCTGCTTAAGATTATAAGCACTTCTCATATGAGATCCTGCGAGAAAGCCAAGTCCTCCCGAATATATTTTAAGTACTTGCTCAAGAGCAAACTCCATTGAGAAATAGGCTGTTTTTTTGGAATATTGAGGATTGATATTGTAGGGTATTCTGAAATTCCTAAAATCCATAAATGTGCGTTTGTGTTAGAAAAAGACAAAGGTATTAATTATGAAAATAAACTTTACATTAATTAATAGATAAATTAATTTTAAAACTAAGCATTGAATTGTTTTTTTACTTACCTTTAAGTGTGTAAAATTTTGATTATCAAAAACTTTTAACGATGAAAGCCCATGGCCGCATGTGTTCTTAATTAAATAAAAAAATCACACATGAAAAAGACGTTTTCTGAGGAAGATCTGATAAAGAATCTAAGTTTATATTACCTGAACAGGCATTTGAAAAAAAAGCCCATGGAGAAGTATCACCGTACCATAGACGAATCTCCGCTTCATGACCGTGAAAAATACAGAAAAAAATCCGAGATTCTGCTTCTCAATTCTTTTATGCATCACTTCCCCGAAGTGAAATTTGAAAACCTTACCTGCGAGAGCCCAGACTTTATCGCAAAGTTAAACGACAAAAAAATCGGAATAGAACTGACTGAAGTAATCAATCATCTGGAAATGAAGAAAGTGGAAAGTACTTTGAACAAGATGTTCCGTCAGGCAGAAATATTATTAGAACAGGAAGACACTACGAAATATCGTGGTGTTTATTTTTTAGAATTTCACCCGGAAACTAAATTTGATAATCTGGAAGTACAGCAGGAAAATATCATTAATATCTATAAAAGCATCAAAAGAAATAAAGCCGTGGGCTGTGTAAAAAGCATAAGAAAATCTTTTCACCGAAGAAATGTCTTCATCACCCACGAATACAACATGAACCTTTTTGATGAACTCTGCTCGGAAAAGATTCTGGAACTCATTGAAAAGAAAAACGAAAAATTTCCTTACTACGATACCTCGGTGGATGAATGCTGGCTGGTGATTGTATCCGATATGAATTCTATTGCTTCAAGATATACCTTTATTCAGGATAGAGAACACTTAACAGAAGTGAAAAGCCCTTTCCATAAAATATTTCACCTGGAAAATCTGTGTGGTAATCTTACAAGCATAAAATAAAATATTGTGTTTGGCTATTCTTTGTTTTATTTTGAAATAATATGAATAATTTTAAATTATTTGGTGTTTTAATTTAAAATAGTTTAAAATTATATAGATTTTATTGTTTGTAATTAAAATATGGGTATATTTGGTGTACGTTGAATATCAATACGATGTATAACTAATAAACCATAAAAACATGTAATCTATGAGAAAACTTTTACTTTTCATACTTCTGTGCATCTCTCATACTTATTATTCTCAGGCAGATTGTGCTACCGCATTGTCCGTCTGTGGAAACTCAAATATCACTTACAGTCCTACAGGATATGGTAACATAAAGGAATTAGTCAACTCGGGAAGTTGTATAGACTTTACCGGAGAGCACAATTCTATTTGGTATAAAATTACAATCGCTACAGGAGGGACCCTTACTTTTGACCTGGTTCCAAATAATCCGGATGCCGATTATGACTGGGCTATTTTTGGTCCTAATGTAACCTGTGGAAGCTTGGGCTCACCAATACGTTGTAATGCAGCAACAGTTATCGGGCCTGGTCCTGCTACAGGATTAAATATGACAAGTACTCTTTTAAGTGCTGCCGGAGGTTCTCTGACTCCTTATTGCAGATATATGGATGTTTTACCAGGACAAACGTATTATTTGTTTATTGACAACTGGGTAAGCAGCACCAGTTCTACAACAGCTCCGTTTTCTTTGACATGGGGTGGAACTGCCACACTGGCTTCACCGTTTACCGATCCTAATATCCAGACGCAGCCGTTTAATCCTCCTGGAATTCCGGCGGTTAATCCTGCTGATCCAAGAGAAGTGGTAATATGCTCAAGTACGGCTCTGTTTGATTTTTCTACATTGTCTACAGGAATTCTTAATGGAAATCAAAACTTTAATGTAAGTTATCATCTGAGTCAGAATGATGCTTTAACGGGGAATAATCCTATTACGGCTCCAATTACAGTAAATACAACTACTATTTACTATTACAGTATCAATTATACCGATCCTACCAATGCCACCAATCCGCTTAATAAGTGTAAGCAGGTTGGAACATTTAAATTCAAAAACGGTTCTATTACAGTTAAGAATGTAACATTAACCGAATGTAACAATAATAATGCAGGTACAGCTTTATTTGATTTAACCACAGCAGATGTTATTGCAAACCCAAATGTTACTAAAAAATATTATCACACAATGGCAGATCTCAATGCTGGAATCAATGAGATTACTACACCTATGGCATTTGTATCTGCAGAAGGGATTGTTTATGTAAAAGTCATCTCAGAATTTGGCTGTACTGCAGTGGCGCAGATCACTTTGAAATTTTATCCGGTTGTTGTTGTGAATGAAGCGACATTAAGATCATGTTTCATTGAGGCGAATCCATCTACTGCATCTTTCAATCTTGTAAATGCTTCTGTAACAAGTCAGACCAATCCGACCAAGAAATATTACCCTTCATTGACGGATGCTGTTAATCAGACTAATGAGATTCTGAATGCTAATAATTATATTGCTCCTAATGGATTTGTATATGTAAGAGTTTCCAATGCTCAGGGATGTTATGCGGTAGCCAGAATTACCTTAGTAGTTATTGAGCCGGTATATTCTGCTACTCTTAAAGATGTAACCATTTGTGCAGAAGATCAGACCACACTGGATGCAGGTGCAGGATTCAAAAGTTACGAATGGAGTACAGGGGCAACTACCCAAACGATCAAAGCAGGAATCGGAGTATACTGGGTAAAACTTAAAACCGGAGAATGTATTACAACCCAAACAGTAAAAGTACTTCCTTCTGAACAGCCGGTTGTTTCTGGTATTGATATTTCGAATAATACAATTACGGTATCTGTAACGGGAGGAAATCCGGCATATAAATATTCAATAGACAATATCATCTGGCAGGATTCCAATGTTTTCAATAATCTTTCAAGAGGAGATCATAAAGTATTTGTGAAAGATGCTTATGACTGTGATCCAATAGAAATAGGAGTGGTAGTACCTAATTTGATTAACGTGATAACCCCGAATGCAGATGGAGTGAATGATGTGATTGATTATTCAGCATTGGCCAGCAAACAAAACCTGATCATGAATATTTTTGATCGTTATGGAAACAAAATCTTCCAGGCTGATAGATCAAATGGCTATAAATGGGACGGCACCCAGGGAGGAAGAAGAGTGCCTACCGGAACTTACTGGTATTCTATCACATGGAATGAAAATGATAAAAATAATACAGCAATCAAATTTACAGGTTGGGTATTGGTAAAAAACAGAGAATAATAATAAATATAATACATAGATAAAACCACTTCAAACGAAGTGGTTTTTATTTTTAAAAGTTTTTAAATTAGTTATCAAAATAAAAAAAATGAAAGACCTGCTTGTAAAACGTTTTGAATATTATAAATCCCTGGGAGATAAAACATTTGACCAGCTTACAGATGAACAGATGTTCTGGCAGTATAATGATGAGAGTAATTCTATTGCTGTCATTGTGAAACATATTGCAGGAAATATGCTTTCAAGATGGACCAATTTTCTGACTGAAGATGGAGAAAAATCCTGGCGAAACCGTGATGGAGAGTTTGTCAATACATTTACTACTAAAGAACAGGTACTGGATTTTTGGGAAAAAGGATGGGTATGTTTTTTTGATGCTCTTGAAAAGATAAATGATGATAATATGTATTCAACAACTTATATCAGAGGAGAAGCTCACCCGGTTATAGATGCTGTTCTCCGTCAGCTGGCTCACTATCCCTACCATATCGGTCAGATGGTTTATATAGCGAAGATGATAAAAAATGAAGATTGGAATACACTGTCTATTGCCAGAAACAAGTCTCAGGAATTTAATACAGAAATGAAAACTAAGTTTTTAAACAGTAAACCGGATGCCAATTCATCACCTGTCTGCTTTCAAAACAGCCCTGAAGTAAGGGATGAATATAAACAATAGATTGAATCAATCTTGGATTCTTATTAAAATTACTATCTTTGCACCCATAAAATTCAGGAGTAACAAATGTCTACTTTTCATAGAACTGCCGCGTTTCATACACTTGGCTGCAAATTAAACTTTGCAGAAACATCTACTATTGCCCGTCAATTAACAGATGCAGGTTATGATAAGGTAAGTTTTGATGATAAAGCAAATGTATATGTTATCAATACATGTTCTGTGACAGAAAATGCTGACCGTGAGTGTAAAATGCACGTAAAAAGAGCAATGAAGGCCAATCCGGAAGGACTAGTCGTAATTGTTGGATGCTATGCACAATTGAAGCCTGAAGAAATTTCACAAATTGAAGGTGTTGACCTTGTTTTAGGAGCAAAAGAAAAATTCAATATTCTAAGCTACCTTGACGATTTAGAGAAATCTGAGAATGAAGGAGTAGTTCACTCATGTGAAATTGAAGAAACGGACTTCTTTATCGGAAGTTATTCTATTGGAGACAGAACCAGAGCTTTCCTTAAAGTACAGGATGGCTGTGACTATAAATGTACGTATTGTACGATTCCATTAGCAAGAGGAATTTCACGTTCCGATACTATTGAAAACGTTCTCAGAAATGCCACAGAAATTGCCGCAAAAGACATCAAAGAAATTGTTCTTACAGGGGTGAATATCGGTGATTATGGTAAAGGAGAATTCGGAAATAAAAGACACGAGCATACTTTCCTTGATCTTATTTCAGAACTGGATAAAGTAGAAGGGATTGAAAGAATCCGTATATCTTCTATTGAACCCAACCTTTTGAAGGATGAAAGTATTGAACTGGTTTCGAAAAGTAAAAGCTTTGTTCCGCATTTTCATATCCCGTTACAGTCCGGAAGCGATGATCTCTTGAAAAAGATGAAACGCCGTTACCTGACAAAACTTTATAACGACAGAGTAAACAAGATCCGCGAGGTAATGCCTCATGCAGCTATTGGTGTAGATGTTATTGTAGGGTTTCCGGGTGAAACAGAGGAAAAATTTATGGAAACCTATAATTTCCTTAATGAACTTCCTATTACCTATCTTCACGTATTTACCTATTCTGAAAGAGAAAATACGGAAGCCGCTGCAATGGAAGGTATTGTTCCGATAGCTGAAAGAAAAAAACGTAATAAAATGCTTAGAATTCTTTCTGAAAAGAAGAAAATGGCATTCTATCAGACACAACTTGGAAAATCGCTTCCTGTTCTTTGGGAGCATGAAAATAAAGACGGGAAAATGTTTGGCTTCACAGAAAACTATGTGAGAGTTCAGAAAGACTTTGACCCTGCATCAGTAAACAAAATCGAATTTCTAAATTTAGAAAAAATCCTGTCAGATGGCACGGTTTCAGTGCAATCTTCCTACCAAAATTTTTTAGCAAAAGCATAGGCTCTTTGCAAAATTTCCACTAAATTTATTTTTAAACTTTAAATACTACATTCATGAGAGATAAGTTTTTATCTTGGGGAATTGTATTAGTAGTTGCTACATGGATTATAGCACTGCTGATCAGAACGCATTATTGGATACCAACGCTGTTATCCGCAATTTATGCATTAGGTGTATACAATGCTTACCAGTCGAAACATGCTATTTTGAGGAACTTTCCTGTATTGGGATACTTCAGGTATTTTTTCGAGAGTATTTCACCTGAAATGCAGCAATACTTTATTGAGAGGGAGACAGACGGAAAACCGTTTCCAAGAAATCAGCGTTCTGCAGTATACAGACGTGCGAAAAATTTAAGTGATACCGTAGCTTTTGGTACACAGCTGGAGGTGAATCACAGAAAATATGAAGGGATCAAGCATTCTATTTATGCAAAATCACCATCAGAAGAACTTCCGAGAGTATGGGTGGGAGGAGAACAGTGTACACAGCCTTACCATGCTTCTTTATTTAATATTTCAGCCATGAGTTTCGGGGCTTTGAGTGACAGAGCTCAGATTTCCCTGAACAGAGGTGCCAAAAAAGGAAACTTTTATCACAATACAGGAGAAGGAGGAATCTCACCGCACCATATGGAAGGAGGTGATTTATGCTGGCAGATCGGAACAGGATACTTTGGATGTCGTGACGAAGAAGGAAAGTTCAATCCGGAGCTTTTTGAAAAATATGCTACACTTCCTAATGTTAAAATGGTAGAGATTAAATTATCACAGGGAGCAAAACCAGGACACGGAGGAGTGCTTCCGGGGGTAAAGAACACTCCGGAAATTGCAGCGATCCGTCATGTAACACCAGGAATGACCGTTATTTCACCACCATCACATACATCATTCTCTGATGCAGCAGGATTGCTGAGGTTCGTACAGCAGCTGAGAGAGCTTTCAGGAGGAAAGCCTGTAGGATTTAAGCTTTGTATAGGAGATACCAAAGAATTTGAGGATGTGTGTGTGCAAATGAATGTTTTGAAAATCTATCCTGACTTTATTACCATAGACGGAGCTGAAGGAGGAACAGGAGCTGCACCACCAGAATTCTCAGATGGAGTGGGGATGCCATTAGAACCAGCTTTGATATTTGTGAACAGAACGCTTAATAACTATAATTTAAGAAATAAATTAAGAGTTATTGCAAGTGGTAAGGTTCTTACAAGCTTAGATATTCTTAGAGCTATTGCAATGGGAGCAGATATGTGTAATAATGCCAGAGGATTCATGTTCTCTTTAGGATGTATCCAGGCGTTGAGATGTAACTCAAACAATTGTCCTACAGGGGTTGCTACACAGGATAAAATGCTTATTAAAGGACTTGATGTAACGGATAAGGCAGAAAGAGTATATCATTTCCATAAAAATACACTTCATACCTGCAACGAACTGATTGCTGCTGCGGGAAGAAGTTCTTATGAAGAAGTAGATGCTACCATGTTTATGAGAGGAGATGAATTTGATCACCTTGCAGACCTTTACTTTCCGGATATTTTAGGAAATGTGAAACAGAAGGCAAGAACCTGATTCTGATAACCATACAGATATAAATAAACCCCACAATAATCATTGTGGGGTTTATTTGTTATTTTATTTAAACTTTAATGTTTGTTTTATGGTCTTGCTGATCTGCCATACACCTGGAAGTTGAAAACAAAAGTTTTGTTTCTCAACGAGATCACCTGGCCGTACCCTGGGTAATTGTATGGGAAATAAGGATCTCTTGCAAAAGCAGCTCTTGAAGGAACAATAATTACTCCTTGTAAATTATATGGTGATCCGCTAGAGTAGTCTTTGAATGCTTTAAATTTCTGCATCGCCTCACTAAACCCTTCGATCTCGTAGTAACTTCTTTTTTTTGCAACATCAGTAGTTGCATTTTTGATCAATGGATCTTCTTTGCCCTCTACATCAGAAATATAATAGAATTTAGGGTCAATTGCAGGGATTCCGGTTCCGTTTATTGTATTCATGAAATCTGTAGCAGCAGTAAATGAAGATTTTCCATCTGTATTAATTGCCAGATAAGTAGTAGCTTTCATCATTACAGTAAGAATATCGGTACTTGTAATTGTTTGTTCTGGTGTGGGATTAACAGGCTGCGCTCCATCCCTTATAATATAAATTGTTCCTGAAGGAAGCGTCTTATAATCAAGTTCAGATAACTTCTTTTCGTTATCATCCGCAGTATCCGTAGAACTGAAAGCCTTTATATTACCTTGTGCATCCAGATAATTCTCATCCATGAATTTCTTAATGGCTTGATCATCATACGTGTTTTGTGTAGTAATGTCTTCCGGTTCTACATAGGGTGACACATCATCATCTTTCTTACAAGCAGAAAAACACAAAGATCCTGCAAGGATATATAAAAATATTTTTTTCATTTCAAAAAACTTTAATTACTTTACAAATAATATAACGGCAAAAGTATAAAAAATTATGAGAATAGATAAATTTTTATGGAGCATTCGTTTTTATAAGACGAGAAGTATTGCAGCAGAGGAGATTAAAAAGAACAGAGTTTCTATAGGAACGTCTGCCGTAAAGTCATCTAAAGAGGTAAAAGAAGGAGATACTATTAAAATCCGTAAGAATCAGATTGATTATAAAATAAAAATAATTCAGATTCCTAAAAGCAGAATAGGAGCCAAATTAGTCCCGCTTCACATCCAGGATGTTACAGATAAAGAACAGTACGAGCTATTGAAACTTCGTAAAATGTCACAGGATTATTACAGAAACAAAGGAGAGGGAAGACCTACCAAAAAAGACAGACGAGAGATGGATGATTATGTGGGAAATGATATCGCTTCTGATTTTACAGACTGGGATGATTTCTTTGGAGAAACAAATAATGAAGAAGAAAACGAAGATTAAAATAAAAATAAAAAAGCTCTAGAGATAGAGCTTTTCTATTATTTCGTTCACAATATCTTCCGGTTCTCTGGAATCTGTACCTACAGTGAATTGAGCCTTACTGTAAAACTGATTTCTTTCAAATAAATGTTTAGCGATGAATTCCGGGAGGTCTTCATCAGATATATTGGCAATAAGCGGTCTTTTTTCTTTCTGTTTTGAAAGCCTTTCGACCAATGTTCCTACAGAGCTTCTTAAAAAAACACTTTTGGAATTATGATTGATGATCTCCATATTATTGTAATAAACAGGAGTTCCTCCACCAAGACTTAAAACTACATTTTCTTCCGAAGCCAATATCTCTTCCAGGGCCTCTCTTTCCAGCTTTCTAAAGTAAATCTCTCCCTTCTTTTCAAAAATTTCCGGGATGGTTAATTTATTTTTTCTGGAAATCTCTTTATCGAGATCAATCAATTTAAAATCGATTTTTTCGCTTAATATTTTGGAAATGTGAGATTTGCCACTTCCCATGTATCCGATCAATGAAATTACCATGAATTTTTTTTAAACAAATTTGCGAAAAAGTTTTGAGATAAAGAAAAAAGTCATATCTTTGCACCACTTAAAACAAGGGACATTACTTAAATGAAAACTTGATAAGTAAGTGACCGACTCGGTAGCTCAGCTGGTAGAGCAATACACTTTTAATGTATGGGTCCTGGGTTCGAATCCCAGCCGGGTCACAAGCAATAAAAATTACTAAATTTTGTAATTTTATTGCCTGCGTGGTGAAATTGGTAGACACGCCATCTTGAGGGGGTGGTTTCCTAAGGATGTGCTGGTTCGAGTCCAGTCGCAGGCACTGCAAAGAAAATTTATAATTAATATTGAAATTTATTTCATTTTAATTGTGGCCGACTCGGTAGCTCAGCTGGTAGAGCAATACACTTTTAATGTATGGGTCCTGGGTTCGAATCCCAGCCGGGTCACAAGTTTACTGAAAAGTAAATTTTTTTCATATTAATATTTTGTGATTTGGTGTTTCAAAGGCTTCCTTCAGGAGGCCTTTGATTTTTGTATTTAATCATCTAATGATGTCTGCAGGAATTTCATAATGGGTTTTGAACTCTTTGCCTGTTATTTCTTACAATAGAAAGTGACATTGTTGTAAATATTGTAACAGGGATGTTCTTTGTTATATTATCCTTCTCTCCTGCAATTATTTGGTTGATTCTTATTCCAATAAATCAAAAAAACTCTGACATTGCCATCAGAGTTCTTGTTTTATAAAGAATATATGTATTTTATATTAATCCAAATGCATGTTGTCTATCAACCTTACACCATCTACAACCACTACAATAAAGGCTCTGAATTTTCTGTCCTTATAGAAGAAATCAGTTTCTTGTAGAGTGTTTTCATCGGCAATCAGAAAGTATTCCAGCTTCATTCCCTGCTGGTTATCAAAAATATCTGTTACCCTTTCCTTTATTTCCGGTATTGTAACGGTTCTGAACCAGTCGTTTACCTTTTTTAAAGTTTCATAAATGATTTTAGAAGCTTCTTTTCGGTCTTCATGAAGTCTCTGGTTTCTTGAGCTTAATGCCAATCCGTTTTCTGCCCTGTAGATAGGAACTCCTGATATCTTAACGGGAAGATGTTTTTTATCTACCATCTTTTTAATAATAGCAAGCTGCTGAAAGTCTTTTTCTCCAAAATAAGCATTATCGGGCTGTATCTGTCTGAAAAGCTCTTCTACAACAGTTCCTACACCGTCAAAATGTCCCGGTCTGGATTTTCCTTCCATCTCATTTTCCAATCCATCAAAATCATAGTGCTGGCTTTCAGTTTTCTCCGGGTAGATATCTGCTACCTCAGGGATGTAAACAGCATCTACAAGGCCTGAAGTTTGAAGAATAAGAATATCTCTGTTAACATCTCGTGGGTATTTTTCAAGATCTTCAGAATTGTTAAATTGGGTTGGATTTACAAAAATTGAAGAAATTACAAGGTCATTTTCTTTTCTTGCCTCTTCATACAGAGAAAGATGGCCTTTATGTAAAGCTCCCATAGTAGGTGCAAAGCCAATTCTTTTCCCCATTTCTTTCTGTCTTTCAATGAAATCCTGAAGGACTTTCCTGTTTTTTATAACTTCCATAGTTTATTTTAATGCTATTTCAAAAATAGTAAAAATATCGTATAATAATATGCACTTTTAATAATTTGGAAAAGGGAATTTTCGTAAAAAAATGTTAATTAAAATAATGTTGGATGTTTTTTTGTAATTTTGCACATTAAAGCATTTTTACAAAAATTAGATAGAAAGTTTATGCCGAATCAAAAAATACTGTACATTACTACAGAGATGTATCCATATCAGGAAGATACCAATATGGCTGCAGTGGTAAACAAAATGGCACTTAAGATGCACAATGAAGGCAATGATGTAAGAGTTTTTATGCCAAGATTTGGACAAATAAGTGAGAGGAAATTCCAGCTTCATGAGGTGATCCGTCTTTCAGGAATGAATATTATTATCAATGACCTGGACCAGCCTCTTATCATTAAAGTAGCGTCTCTTCCGGGGGAAAGACTTCAGGTTTACTTTATTGACAACGAAGAATACTTCAAAAGAAAACAATACTATTTTGACGATGAAGGAAATCCTTTCGAAGACAACGACGAAAGAGCTATTTTCTTTGCCAGAGGAGTTATTGAAACTATTAAGAAACTGAATTGGGTGCCGGATGTAATCCATTTGAATGGATGGATGGCTTCTTTTGTCCCAATTTATCTTAAAACTTACTACGAATCAGATACTTATTTCAAAGACGCGAAAATTGTACTTTCTCTCTACAATGAGAAAGATACGGACCTGGATAAAAAGATCGCCGAAAAACTACAGTTTGATAATATTTCAGGATTAAAAGCGTTAGATAACCCAACAATCAAAAGTTTTGTTATCGAAAGTATGAACTATGTAAATGCTATTGTGAAAGGTGACGAGTTTCTGGATGAAGACCTGGATAAGGCTTTCAATGAAACCGCTACTGAGAAGTCGGAATATCTTGACATAGATTCTATAAATCAACTTTATTAAAAACACATTTTTAATGACTCATAATCTTAAAAGGACCTTCGCCATGCTTTTATTGGCGATTTTCGGAAGTACAATCCTTTATAACTGTGAACCGGATCCGGATTCTCTTGGTGAACAGTTGTTCAATGATGATGCAGCACAAGGTAATGAAATTGCATATCCAGTTATCGCATACAATTATGACAACAATGATTCAATCAGAAGTGATGCTGCCAGATTAATCAGCGGACTGAGCGAAACAGGGGCAGTCTCTACTGTTGGTGTTCTTGGAGCTTTTACTGAAAGTCAGTTTGGAATGCAGAGAGCCTCTTATGTTACTCAGCTAAGAATGCCGGTTGATAATTATGACTTTAATGGAGCCAATCCAAAAGTAGACTCCGTTGTTCTTGTAGTGAGACCACCGGTGAATACCGCTTCTAATACCTATTTCTTTGAAAGTGACTCCATAAAAACAAATACATTTGAGAAAAGTGATTTTCCGGTAGATGGAGTGGCTACAGCCGTTTCAATTGAGAAGAAAACATATCCTGTTCGTAAATACGGTAAAATAGGTGGCGCTTCAAAATCAATGAAAATTAATGTACACGAAGTAACTACGTTCTTAGATTCAAATGATGATAAGTTCAAACGTTCCAATGCGGGTACAAGTATAAGTACTGGTGAGTTATTAGGATCAGGAGTGTTTGATGGTAACATTAATTCTATATCTGTTACCAAGAAATCTGATAATTCAGTTGTATTTACAGGGAATCTTGGTTTCAGAATGAAACTTAGCAATACAAACTTTTTCCAGACCCATATTCTTGATAAAAAAGGAAAACCTGAACTTCAGGATGCTTCTAACTTTATCAGATATTTTAAAGGAATAAAAATTTCTGTGGATGAAACGGATAGATATCTTTATCAGTTCTCTCCTAATGACCTTCAGCTTATCATGTATTATAAATATGATAAAACAGAAAACGGAACAACAACAAGGCCGCAAACAAATCTTGCTTTCAACCTAGGAGGTGCTAATGCTCATATCGGACTTTATGAATATAACAATGCCGGGACTCCTGCGGACAATGCAGTAGCAGCAAGCAATTCTTCTGTAGGTGATGAAAAGCTGTATATTCAGGGAATGGGTGGTCCTTCTGTAGTAATGAAAATTCAGGATGAGACCATTGCAAAACTTAGGAAGCTCTATGTCGAAAATAAAGCAGGTATTTTAAGTGCTAAGATAAGAGTATACGTAGATCCTTTAAGCTGGAAGAATACAAACTCAACGGAAGACCGTAGATTTACAATTTTAACGAATCCATTGGTTAGTAATACTATTGATTTCTCAAAATTAGCTTATACCTCAGACTTGTCAACAGGACTTGGGCTATATAATTATAATAAGGATAAAGATTACTATGACATTGTAGTAACAAAAACAGTCAAGGATCTTGTTGAAGAAGCAAAAGATGCTGATGGGAAGTTAATTGTTAATAAACCATTGGTAATCAGTGCTGGAACATTTGCAGCAAATGCTACAGGAACCCTTTTAGGAGTTCGTAATACAACAAGAGCATTTGATATGAACAGAATTATTCTTACAGGTATAGATAAAGCGAATACCAATCCAAAAAGAATCCAGCTGCTGGTGACTTACGCGACGAAAAAATAAAATACAATAAATACAAAATACACTAGACAAAATATAATATGTGCGGAATAGTAGGATATACAGGTTTTCAAGACGCTTACGAAATTGTAATTAATGGTCTTAGAAGATTAGAATATAGAGGGTATGACAGTGCCGGAATTGTTTTAGAAGGTTCAAACAATAAGCTTGAAGTAGAAAAAACAAAAGGTAAGGTTGAGGATTTGGTGAATATTTCGAAAGAATTAAAAGGGAAATATAAAATTGGAATGGGGCACACGCGTTGGGCAACCCACGGAGTTCCAAGTGATAGAAACTCCCATCCGCACTTGTCAAACAATGGAAAAATAGCAGTTGTACATAATGGTATTATTGAAAACTATGATACTATTAAAACAATGCTTACGGAAAAAGGATTTACTTTCAAATCAGAAACTGATACAGAAGTATTGGTAAACCTTTTCCAGTATTTTATGGATATTAATCCTGAAACTGATTTCCCGACTGCAGTAAGATATGCATTGAATGAAGTATATGGAGCCTATGCAATCACTGTACTTCATGAAGATTATCCTGGAGTATTGGTAGTAGGAAGATTAGGTTCTCCTCTTGCTATCGGAATCGGAGACAAAGAATATTTTATTGCATCTGATGCTTCTCCTTTCGTAGAATTTACAAAAGAAGCTATTTACCTTGAAGAAGGGCATATGGCAACAATCTCTCTTGAAAATGGAGTAGATATCAGAACTATCAATGAAAACTCTAAAATTGAGCCGGAAATTCAGGAGCTTAAAATGAGCCTGGAGCAGATCGAAAAAGGTGGATACGAGCATTTCATGCTTAAAGAAATCTTTGAACAGCCTAAGTCTGTACACGATACAATGAGAGGGAGACTTCTTGTAGATGAAGGAGTAATTAAAATGGCAGGGATCTGGGATCATGTTGAAAAGTTTAAAAATGCCAACAGAATTATTATTATTGCTTGTGGTACTTCATGGCATGCTGGTCTTATCGGAGAATACTTGATTGAAGAATATGCAAGAATTCCTGTTGAAGTAGAATACGCATCAGAATTCAGATACAGAAATCCAATCATTACTGATAAAGATGTGGTGATTGCCATTTCTCAGTCCGGAGAAACAGCTGATACGATGGCTGCTTTAAAGCTGGCAAAAGAAAAAGGTGCATTTATATATGGTATATGTAATGTTGTAGATTCTTCAATTGCAAGAATTACTGATGCTGGTTCGTATACACATGCCGGTCCGGAAATCGGGGTTGCTTCTACAAAAGCATTTACGGCACAGCTTACTATTCTTACTTTAATCGCATTTAAATTAGGAAAACACAACGGAAACTTAGGAAACGCTGAATTTATGAGCTTAATTGCTGAGCTTGATGCTATCCCTAAGAAAATAGAAGATGTGTTGAATACGACCCACGAGCTGACTCAAAATATTGCAAAAGACTTTGTGAAGGCTACAAACTTCCTTTATTTAGGAAGAGGATACAATTATCCGGCTGCCCTTGAGGGAGCATTAAAATTAAAAGAAATTTCTTACATCCATGCAGAAGGATACCCGGCTGCAGAAATGAAGCACGGTCCAATTGCCCTGATCGACGAAAACATGCCAATTGTAATTATAGCACCTAAAAAAGGACACTATGATAAAATTGTAAGTAATGTTCAGGAAATTAAAGCGAGAAAAGGTAAAATTATCGCTGTAGTAAATAAAGGAGACCGTCAGGTGAGTGAAATGGCAGATTATGTTATTGAAATCCCTGAAACTTCAGAATGTTTCTCACCTATCGTTGCTTCCGTACCTCTGCAACTGCTTGCTTATTACATTGCAGTATATAGAGGGGCAAACGTAGATCAACCGAGAAACCTTGCAAAATCTGTTACCGTGGAATAAAAAGTAGTTGTAAATAAAATAAATTTAGATTTCTTCCGTTATTTCAAAAAAAATCTTAAAAGTTTCTTAAAAAAATTATATATTTACGGCTTAATTATAAAAATTAACATGAAAAGGATATTTCTTTTATTATTGTCTGCGTCGGTAGCATCGGTATCTTGTTCAGGTGGTGGCAGCTCTTCTGTAGGGAAGCCAGGAACAAAAGGAGAATTGATACCAAGAGAAAAAACTAAATCATTTGTTGCGGAAAGACCATACGGAATGGTTGCAATTCCTGCAGGTTCATTTGTTGCTGGTTTAGCAGACCAGGATCCAACAAATACTCCTGAAAAAGCAGCATTGAAGACAGTTACTGTTTCTTCTTTCTTCATGGATGAAGCAGAGACTACCAACTCGGAGTACAGAGTATTTATCAACTATGTAAGAGACTCTATTGCGAGAACTTTACTTGCTGAAGCTGCCGGAGAAGGTGGTGATGAAGGCGGACGTAAAGGAGCTAGCATAGGGGATTATGCATACCTTGCTAAAAAAGAAGAAAATTTAACACCTTATCAAGAATATATGGAAGGCCAGGGCGGCCGAGAAGACGGAAGTTATGATGCCAGCAAAAGATTAGATTGGAAAATTCCTTTGCACTGGAGCACAACAAAATATCCGGATGTAGAATACGCAGAAGTTTTAGAATCTATGTATCTACCTTCTTCTTCCAGAATTGGAAACGAAAGAATTTTAGATGTAAGCAAGCTTAAATATACTTACCGTTGGGGAGATATGGACGCTGCGGTTGCAGATAACGAAAGAGGAGCTAATTACCTGAAAAGCGAAAGTATCGCGATCTATCCTGATACTACAGTTTGGGTAAAAGATTTCCACTTTGCTTACAATGAGCCATTGTTTGAACAGTATTTCTGGCACAAGGCTTACAAAGACTATCCTGTTGTTGGGGTAACCTGGGATCAGGCAAGGGCTTATTGTAACTTCAGATCTAAATTGAAAACAGATTACAACGAAAGTTTAAAAAGAAAAAAACAAAGACCATTAGAATTCCGTCTTCCAACAGAGACAGAATGGGAATATGCTGCCAGAGGAGGAATGCAAAATGCTACTTATCCTTGGGGTGGTCCATATTTAATGGATGACAGAGGTTGTTACCTTGCTAACTTCAAACCGAAGAGAGGTAACTACATGGAAGATGAGAAAAAAGGTACTTATACATATACAGCTCCAGTTAAGAAATTTAAGAAAAATGGGTTTGGGTTATTTGATATGGCTGGAAACGTTTCTGAATGGACATTATCTTCGTTTAACAATTCATCAGCTGGATTCACTTCTACATTAAATCCTTCTACTAAGGATAAAAAAGATACGAAGAAATCTGTAAGAGGTGGATCTTGGAAAGATATAGGATATGCACTAATGACAGGTGCTAGAGATTGGGAAAGAAAAGATTCTGCAAGAAGCTATATCGGATTTAGAACTGTACAGGATATTCCTGAAGCAGCTGTTAAACCAAGAAGAGTTAACAGAAATTAATCAGACAATTTTTCAATAACAATTTTATTTAACATTAAAAAAACTAACTCAATATGTTTAAGACTAAAGATGCTTGGATGAATTTCTTTTATTCATTCGGTGCTGCAATTGTAATTCTTGGAGCTTGGCTTAAAATTACTCACATTACCTTGGGACCAATTAACGGTAATATCGCTCTTACCGTGGGACTTATTACTGAGGCGATTATCTTTATCATTTTTGCATTTGACCCTCCAAAATCTGAAGAGTCTTATGCTTGGGAAAATGTTTATCCTGAATTATTAGATAAGCATGCTAATCCTAATCCATTACACTCTAATGTATCTTCTAGAAATAACAATGCTGCAGCTCAATTTGCTGAATTAGAAAATTCTCTTTCTACCAAATTGGATAAAATGCTTGAGGACGCTAGATTGGATGTTCAATTATTTGAAAGATTAAGAACAGGAATTGATAAATTCTCAAACTCTGTTGATCAGATCAATCAAACAGTTGACGTATCTGCTTCTACTCATAAATATAATGATCAATTAAATAAAGCTGCTCAGCATATGGAAAGCATGAATGCTCTTTATGCAATGCAACTTGAAAGCGGTAAAAAACAATCTGAATTTGCTAATAAATATGTAGCAGATATGCAGAAATCTGCAGAGCAATCTGAGAAATTCAATCAAGAGCTACAAGGTTTAACTTCTAATCTTAATAACTTAAATAGAGTTTATGGTGGTATGCTAACTGCTATGAAGTCTTAATTCCTAACCATTTCTAAATTTAACTACTTAATCAAAAAACAAAGAAAAGAGAATGGCACAAGGAAAACAGACCCCTCGTCAGAAGATGATCAACCTGATGTATTTGGTGTTCATCGCGATGATGGCCCTAAATATTGATGCAGAAATCATCAGATCATACTATGACTCTACCAGAGCATTGAATGAAACCAGAACTTTAACAGAAAAAAAGAACGAGAAGATCTTTGAAAGAACGCTGGAAGCTAAGGCTCAGCAAGTTCCGGATACCTACGCACAGCCTTGGGCTCAGTACAAAGTATTGAAAACCAAAATTGATGCATTGGTGAAATCTGCTCAGGATGTTAAAGATTTGTTGAAAAAACAATCTGAATTTCATGATAAAGATCCTAAAACAGGAAAAGATATTGATGTAAGTGAAAACTTTGCTGCACTTAACAACAACGAAGCAACTACTGAATATTTCTTCAAAGAAGGAGATGAAAATACTCCATCAAAGAATGCATTAGATCTGAAAGCTAAAATAGATGACGTAAGAAACTACATCAATACTACTTTTGGAAGCAATGGCCAGTTACAGGATTTAGTGGCAAGAGCTAACAAGTCTCTTATTGCGGAGTATCCTAAAGGAACATCTCCAAATGAAAAGACTTGGTTCCAGAATAAATTTTATCATCAGCCGCTAATTGCTGCAATATCTAACCTGGAGATTATCCAAAATGATGCCAGAAACGTTCAGTCTGATGCATTAGCATTATTACTTCAGGAAAAAGTAGATGCGAATATTAAATTCTCAAGCTACGAGCCTATCGTTTCAGGTCCGGTTGATATCCAGGCAGGAAAACAAGCTGAAGTAAAAGTAATGTTAGGAACTTATTCTAACAGTAATAAGATCAGCATCTCTGGTGTAAGCAGAGTAGAGAATGGTAAAGGTATTACTCAAATTTCAGGTTCTGGAATTGGTGAACATAAATTAGGAGGTACTATTACATTAACAGATGCTTCAGGGAAGCCACAATCTTTCCCTTGGACACATACTTATAATGTAATTGCAGGACCAAGAGAAGTAAAACTTGAAAAAGGACTATTACTTTCTGCAGACAAAATGAATGTAATGTATAGAGGACTTGAGAACCCTGTTTCAGGATCAATCTTAGGTGCAGACAATTCTAAACTTTCATTATCTGCTGCAGGAGCTACTGTGAAAGGTAAAGGTCCGGGTAAATGGGATGTAACTCCTACTACAGGAAATGTAGTTAAGTTAACATTATCAGGAACAGATCCATATGGTAAGACAGTTTCTCAGGTATTTGAATACAGAATTAAGAATATTCCTAGACCTCAGGGTCAGATCAGAGGTAAGGCTGTAAACTTTATGCCGGCAGGTTCTATACCTAATCAGATTGTATCAGCTACTTTACCTGACTTTGACTTCCCTGTTTCATTTACTGTAAATAGCTTCATTATCAAGCTGCCAGGTAAGGCAGGTACTCTGATTCAAGGTAGTTCATTATCAGGAGCAGAAGGTATGCTTAGAAACCTAAGACCTGGTGATGTAGTGCAGATCTATGATATTCAGGCTACGGCTACAGGGCTTGGAAACCAGAGACTTAAGGAGATTTCACCTGTAATTATTAATGTACAATAAGGTTAATTTGTAAAATCATATTATGAAAAAATATATTAGCACCCTTTTAGTTTTAGTTTCGGGATTCGCATTTTCCCAGACTATTCTGAATGCTGCTTCTCCCGAGGAATTTAGACAAATGAGATCTGAATCAATGAGAAAAGCAGGGGATACTGTTATCAGCAATAAAGTAAAGCCTCTTGAATATGGTTTCGTTGATGACAAGGATATTTACAAAAGTATGTTTGTCTGGGAAATCATTGATATGAATGATAAGATCAACCAGCCATTCTATTATGACAATCCGGATGGTCTTCTTTCAAGTTCTACAAGATCTTTATATCAGTTATTACTTGATGGAGCTCTTAAAGGAGATATTAAGGAAGTTTATGATGACGAAAACTTTGTGACAAGACTTTCACCTGAAGCCATTCAGAAAAGATTGGAAAGTATAAGACTTGACGAAGAAGCAATCGATATTCTTAACTCTGGAAGAACACTTACAGAAGACGAGAAAAAAAGATTAACAGATATCATCAGAACAACTACTGATAAAGTGAAAGTTCTTAAAGTGATGGGTATGTGGTTTATCGATAAGAGAGATGGTCAAATGAAATACAGACCTTTAGGTATCGCAGCTATGGGACCAGATCCTACATCTGTTGGAAGAATTGGTCCTGACGGTCAGCCTTTAGCTGGTGCTGATGAATTGATCGACCTATTCTGGATTTATTATCCAAGTGCTCGTGATATTTTAGCAAACAATTATGTTTTCAATAGAAAAAATTCTTCTGCTGACCTATCTTTTGATGATATCATCAATGCAAGAAGATTCTCTTCTATTATCTATAAGTCTTCAAGCGGCTTAGGAGATGGTACGATCAAAGACTATATTCCTAAAAATGCTGAAGAACAGCTGGAAGAAAGCGATAGAATCAAATCACAGATTCTTGACATGGAAAATGATATGTGGAATTACTAGATTTCACTTGATATTTATAGAAAACCTGAGTATTTTTACTCAGGTTTTTTTATTATGAGAAATGTAGATTATATTATTGTAGGAGACGGATATGCAGGGCTTTTCCTGGCTCATCAACTAATTATGAACAATAAGTCGTTTGTGATTTTTTCTGAAGGAAGAAAAAGTGCTTCACAGATTTCGGCCGGAATTATTAATCCTGTTGTTCTTAAAAAGTTTACCACATTCTGGAAAGCACAGGAACAAATAGACTTTCTTAAAGAGAGTCTTAAAGAAATAGAATCTTATACCGGAGAAAATTATCTTATCAATGCTCCCATTCATAGAATTTTTCATGATGAGAATGAACAGAATCTTTGGTTAAAGAAATCAGGAAATGAAGAATTATTGGCTTTTCTTGATAAAAATTTTGATCATTTAAATGGGGTAAAAAACGATTTTCAGACCGGAAAGGTGAATCAGTCTGCAAGACTCAATGTTAATAGGTTTTTTAGTGGTTTATTCAATTATTTGGAAAAAAACGATCATTTAGTAAAAGAAAGATTCGATTATGCCAAATTGAACCCTTCGGAATCGGTTTATAAAGATTTTTATTTCAAAAATATTATTTTCTGCGAAGGAATGGGAGTGAAAGATAATCCTTACTTTTCAGAAATTGCAGTAGTTCCCAACAAAGGACATCATATAAAAGTAAAACTTTCCCAACCAATTCCGGAGAATATCACCATTAAAAAGAAACATTTTTTATTTCCAACCGGAAACGGACTTTATTTTTATGGTGGAACTTACGACAGGGATCAGCTTCATCACCATATTGATGAATCAGCGGTCACTCAACTGGTCAATGGGCTTTCTGAATTTTATCCCTATGATTTTGAAGTCGAGGAAGTACATTTTGGCTTTCGTCCTACTGTAAAAGACAGAAGGCCAATCATCGGAAGACATGAAACGTGGGGCACTTTGTATGTTTTTAATGGAATGGGGGCCCGGGGTATTCTGAATGGATGTTATTTCTCACGCGATTTATTCCGTTTCATTGAAAACGATATCCCTTTGCATGAAGAAGTGTCATCAAAAAGGTTTCAATAGTATATCTTAGTTAGAGATTCAAAACCACAAAACTTATGGACGTAAATGTATTAGGTATCATTGCCGGTTTTCTTACTTCGGTTTCGATGATTCCGCAGCTTGTAAAGGTGATCAAAGAAAAGAATGTGGAAGATATTTCTCTGGTCATGCTTCTGGTTCTTATTTCGGGACTTTCGCTGTGGGTCTGGTACGGGATAAAAAAAGACGAACTGCCTATTATTTTATCCAATGGATTTGCCGTTCTGGTCAATATCAGCCTTCTTGTCTGTTATTTTATTTACAATAAAAAGAAATAAAATCTAACACAAAAAAAGACGCCTCAGAAATGAAGCGTCTTTGTTTTTTTATTTAAGTGAAATACGATTATTGAAGAACAAATTTAGCTAAAGGAGCCATTCTTGCTTTGTTTAAAGTAAGCGTATTTCCATTTACAGAGTAGTTATCTGCAGCAAGGACTGCTTTTGTAAACTGGTTTTCAATATCCAGATCTTCACAAGCCATCATCGTAGACATTCCCTGATTGAATTTTATTCTCATGATTTCAGGTTTGATCTCGAAAGTTCCTCCAAATCCGTTACATCCGGCATGGCCTTCATATCTCATTCCATCCATATTAAGTTTGAAATGAGGATTGTTTTTAGGGTTTTTAAGATCAATCGGTTTCCCGTTAAGCTCTGTTAGTTTCCATGTTTTTCCAGTAATATCATTAGTCGCTTTCTGTGCGTTTTGTGTTTTACATGAAACAACAAGAAATGTTGCGATAACAAGTGCCGATAAATAATAATATAAACTTTTCATAATGCTTATTTTTTTAGTTGAATGCTATTCCTTATGCTAATACGATGCCATTTTTGCCGGTCCAGACTCTTTTTTTGCCTGTTTAAGATGGAACAGTACCATGTCTACATTCTTTTTAAGGAAAGTTATATTCCCCTTAATATCAGAATATTGATACTCTTCATTGGAGGCCGTATACTCAGGTAAGGCATCACTTTTTTTAAGGTCAAAAGTTTTACCGTTTAAATGTATTGTTGCGGTATTTTTAGTGTTGTTGATGGTTACTTCTATCTTTTCTCCATAGCTGTCAACATACACATCTTTGAAAATTTCGTCTGTGTTTTCGGGGGTAGCAGCGGTAATGGTTTCAGCTTCTTTTCCGGGATGTTTACACGCTGTTAGGGAAAGAATAGTCAATCCCAAAAGGATTGGTGTTAATAATTTTTTCATAGTGATAAGTGATTTTAAAGTGTTTCATGAATTATGATATTAATACTATATAAATTTACAAATATTTTTAATAAATATATGTTAATTTTACATAAAGTAACAGTAATTTTAAATTTGCGCTATTTTAACTCACTGTTTTTTGAAACATTATTCACAAAACTGAAAGTAATAATTATTGTAGAAAAGTAGGGATAATGGTTGTTAACGCTGGATTTTTAAGCATCTTATTTTCAATAGCATAAAGTGCTTTTTTTTCATTTCTCATTTGTTGTGTAAATTTTCGGCAAAAATAATTCAAAAAGAAGAGAGTAACAATAAGTAAATGTTAATAATTCTAATTTATGATAAAGTTTAGGTTAGAGTATAGAAATTTTCAAAATAGAGTATCAAGTCACTTAAATGTTCAAAAACGCAACAACTTTAAAATTAAAATTTCCTTAAATCAACAAAAATGGCTTAATTTTTGAAAATTGAAACCTGCACAGATGAGATATCAGGATTGCCCGAATTATGCTTGAATAAAAGAGAAATTTAATATTTATTACCTTTTCACATTCAGGTATTTTAAAGAAGAGTTAAATTTTGTTAATCCATGATGATAATATCATAATCTGGGTGTACATTTGCAACTTCAAAATGAGAAACTTTATAGTATACTTTTTAACCGGTCTTTTTCTGCTCTTTGTAGTAGAAAGCAGACTCAACGTTAAAACTCTTCGAAATGACTATTCAGGTCATGTTTCTCATCATCTGCCGAAAAGAGCCAACCGTCTTAATCAGACTTTTGAAAAACTCTCCGTTCAGCAGATGGCCGATACCGTAGACAATTCCACATTAGAACTTGCTGAAAATGATTTCCAGCTGTCTGATGTATGGCAGGCTATTGTTGTTTTTGCAGGAGTTTTCAGCCTGGTTTATATTTTTGGATTAAAAAGCCATAAAAGGTTTAGACCTGATATTCATGGCTTTATTCTTGGCTTTGCCACCAAAAGATTTATTCTTATCCGTTCCATTAGAATTTAAAATTTCATCGATCTATTCATTTTCTGCCTGATTCCGGGTAGAAAACTTTGCGTTGTGTATGCTGGTAATCATCACATCGTAACCTCTTTTATTACCGTTTTTATTTCTATCAAAACATTAACGATTTATATAAACTCTAGAATTATGATAAAGAGAGTTGCTTCGGGAATTGCGCTGAGTGCCCTTCTATTGGCGGTTGGCTGCAATAAGAAAAAAGAAGAAAAAGAAGAAGTTACCGTATATCCGGTTACATCTCCTGTAGTAATGGACACTGTAATCAACAAAGAATACGTAGCCCAGATTCAATCTGTAAAAAACATTGAAGTAAGGGCTCAGGAAAAAGGTTTCCTGGAAAAAATCTTTGTAGATGAAGGACAATACGTACAGGCAGGACAGACATTGTTCCGAATTATGCCTAAACTGTATCAGGCAGAACTGTTAAAAGCAAAAGCAGAGGTAGAACAGGCTTCTATCGAACTGAAAAATGCAAGTACATTAGCAGGAAACAATATTGTTTCTAAAAATGAAAAAGCAATGGCAAAAGCCAAGCTGGATGCTGCTAATGCTGAAATGAAACTGGCTCAGATCCATCTTTCATTTACTGATATCAAAGCACCGTTCTCAGGTGTTATCAACAGAATTCCTTTGAAACTGGGAAGTCTTGTAGATGAAGGTGATTTGCTGACTTCATTGTCAGATAACACAAGTATCTATACTTATTTTAACGTTTCAGAACCGGAATATTTAAGTTATCAGACTCACGCTGCAGATAGAGGAAGCAATCAGGTATCCCTGATCACAGCGAACGGAGAAACCTATTCGCAGAAAGGTGAAATCCAAACCATAGAAGGAGAATTTGATAACGAAACAGGGAATATTGCCTTCCGTGCCAAGTTCCCAAATCCTGATAAGCTTTTGAGAAATGGAGAAACAGGGAAAATACAGATGTCAATGCCTGTTCATAATGCATTAATTATTCCTCAGAAAGCTACTTATGAAATTCAGGATCAGAAATACGTATTTGTCGTTGATAAAAACGGAGTAACGAAATCCCGAAATATCAAAATAGCTTATGAACTTCCGGATCTTTATGTAGTAGGTTCAGGAATATCGAAAGGAGATCAGATCCTTTTGGAAGGAGTTCAGAAAGTGAAGGATGATCAAAAGGTGAAAACAAAATTCCAGGATCCTAAGAAAGTTCTTCAATCATTGAAATTAAAAGCAGAGTAGTGGTCTCTAAAATGAAGTAGTATGTTTAAGAAATTCATTCGCAGACCAGTTCTGTCTATAGTAATCTCATTGATTATTGTATTTTTAGGGATTTTGTCACTGGTAAAACTTCCCGTGACTCAGTTCCCATCCATTTCTCCGCCTAAAGTAAATATTACCGCAGAATATCCCGGAGCTAACAACGAACTGTTGATTAAATCTGTAGTTATTCCTTTAGAAAGAGGATTAAACGGAGTTCCGGGTATGAAATATATGACCTCGGATGCCGGAAATGATGGGGAAGCTTCCATTCAGATCGTATTTGATCTGGGAACAGATCCCAACGTAGCTGCAGTAAACGTTCAGAACCGTGTATCTTCAGTAGTGAATAAACTGCCGCCTCTCGTAGTACGTGAAGGGGTAAAGATCACTCGTGAGGAGCCTAACATGTTGATGTATATTAACTTGTACAGTGATGATCCTAAAGCTGACCAGAAATTCCTTTTCAACTATGCAGATATCAACGTAATGTCTGAATTGAGAAGGGTAAGCGGTGTTGGTTTTGCCGATATCCTGGGAACCCGTGAATATGCAATGCGTATCTGGCTTAAACCGGATAGATTAACAGCTTATAATATTTCAGCTGATGAAGTAATGGAATCTCTGAATGAGCAGAGTTTGGAGGCTTCTCCGGGTAAAACAGGAGAAAGTTCAGGAAAACGCTCTCAGTCATTTGAATATGTATTAAAATATCCGGGTCGTTTCAACAATGAAAAAGATTATGGAAACATTATCCTAAAAGCAAAACCGGATGGTGAATCTGTAAGACTGAAGGATGTTGCAGACATAGAATTCGGAAGTTCCATGTATGATATTTATTCTACATTAAATGGAAAGCCTTCTGCGGCAATTACGGTAAAACAATCCTATGGATCTAATGCAAGCGACGTTATCAAAAACGTAAAAGCATTGATGAAGGATCTTGAAAAAAATAACTTCCCTAAAGGAATGCATTACGACATCAGTTATGACGTTTCCAGATTCCTGGATGCCTCTATGGAGAAAGTAATTCATACCTTGTTTGAAGCTTTTATTTTGGTTGCTATTGTGGTATTTCTATTTCTTGGAGACTGGCGTTCAACCTTGATTCCGGCACTAGCTGTTCCGGTTTCATTAGTAGGAACATTTGCGGTGATGTCCGCATTTGGAATTACCCTGAATATGATTTCGCTCTTTGCCCTGGTAATGGCGATCGGGGTTGTAGTAGATGATGCGATTGTAGTAATTGAAGCTGTACACGCTAAGATGGAAGAAAAACATCTTTCCCCATTGAAGGCAACAGAAGAGGCAATGCATGAGATCAGTGGAGCAATTATCGCAATTACATTGGTAATGGCATCCGTATTTATTCCGATTGCATTTATGTCCGGACCTGTAGGAGTATTTTACCGTCAGTTCTCTATTACAATGGCTTCGTCTATTATCTTGTCTGGAGTTGTGGCACTTACTTTAACACCTGCATTATGTGCATTGATCTTAAGAAATAACCACGGAAAACCTAAAAAGAAGACTCCGGTTACGATTTTCCTTGATAAATTCAATAATATCTTTACAAAAGGAGCAGGGAAATATGAGAAGATGCTGAATAAAACAGTGACGAAGAAAACAATCACATTGCCGTTACTTTTAGCATTTTGTGCCTGTACATTTTTCCTGAGTAATTCTTTGCCATCAGGATTTATTCCGGCTGAAGATCAGGGGATGATCTATGCCATTATCCAGACTCCTCCAGGATCTACATTAGAAAGAACTAATCAGATTGCTAAAGAACTTTTAAGAGAATCTGAAGATATTGACGGCGTGCAGTCTGTTTCATCCCTGGCAGGATATGAGATTTTGACAGAAGGTACCGGATCCAACTCAGGAACCTGTCTGATCAACCTTAAAAGTTGGGAAGAACGTAAAGAATCTGCCACGGAGATCATAGAAAAACTGGAAGAAAAAGCTAAAAATATTCCGGGAGCCAATATAGAATTCTTCCAACCACCTTCCGTTCCTGGATATGGAGCTGCCGGAGGATTTGAACTTCGTCTGCTGGATAAAGCGGGAAGTGGAGACTATCATAAAATGGAGCAGGTAAGTAATGACTTTGTGAAAGAGCTTAAGAAGCGTCCGGAACTGGGATCGGCATTTACATTCTATTCCGCGAGTTTTCCACAATATATGCTTAAGATTGACAATGATCTTGCAGAACAAAAAGGAGTAACCATTGAAAAAGCGATGGACAACTTATCTACACTGATCGGGTCCAATTATGAGACGAGTTTCATCCGTTTTGACAGACCTTATAAGGTAATTGTTCAGGCAGGGCCTCAATACCGTGCTTTACCAACGGATCTGTTGAAACTGTATGTTAAAAATGATAAAGATCAAATGGTTCCTTACTCAGACTTCATGAGATTGGAAAAGGTATATGGACTGTCTGAGATCACAAGACACAATATGTATAACTCTGCAGAGGTGAGTGGAACTCCGGCAGCTGGATATAGTAGTGGACAGGCGATTAAGGCTATTCAGGAAGTTGCAGATAAAACACTTCCAAGAGGTTTTGGTATTGACTGGGCGGGTATTTCCAAAGACGAAGTAAGCCGTGGAAATGAAGCGGTATTTATCTTTCTGGTATGTTTAGGATTCGTTTATCTGATTCTTTCTGCACAATATGAGAGCTTCATCCTTCCGCTTCCGGTAATTTTATCCCTTCCGGTAGGTATTTTCGGAGCATTTTTATGCTTAAAGCTTTTAGGATTGGAAAACAACATTTATGCACAGGTGGCCATGGTCATGCTCATCGGACTCTTAGGTAAAAATGCGGTGTTGATTGTCGAGTTTGCCGTACAGAAAAAAGCAGAAGAAGGAATTCCTGTAGCAAAAGCAGCTATTGAAGGAGCAGCAATCCGTTTCCGTCCGATTCTAATGACATCGTTTGCATTCATTGCGGGATTGATTCCATTGGTAATCGCCACAGGGCCGGGAGCAATCGGTAACAGGACAATTGGTACTGCTGCGGCAGGAGGGATGTTGATCGGAACCATTTTCGGATTGATGATTATCCCTGGATTGTATTACATCTTCGGAACGATTGCAGACAAGTCCAGACTGGCAAAATATGAAGAAGAGAATCCTTTAACAGAACAAACTGAACCTTACGAACATGATGGAAAATTTGAAGACTAAAAATATAATCACAGCCATTGCCTTATCGCTTGTACTCGCAAGCTGTAAGGCGCCGATGGCGACTGTCATAAAAGACGAGGTAAAAGAAAATATTCCTCAGAACTTTAATCAGGAAGAGCAGCAGGATGCCAATAACAATAGCGGAACAACTCCATGGAGACAGTTCTTTACGGATCCAAACCTGGTAACGCTGATTGAAACTGCTTTAAAAAATAATCAGGAACTATTAATTACCCTTCAGGAGATTGAAATTGCGAAAAGTGGTGTTTTAGCTAAAAAAGGAAGACTTACACCAACTGTTTCAGCAGGAATAGGAGCCGGACTAAAAAAAGCAGGACGTTATACCAGTGAAGGGGCTGGAGATGCTACTACAGAAATAGAGCCTGGAAAAGAAATGCCGGATCCACTTGGGAATTTTGAAGCAGGATTAAATGCAAGCTGGGAAATTGATATCTGGAAAAAACTCAGAACCGAAAAGGAATCTGCAGTTGCCCATTATCTTTCTACCGTAGAAGGCAAAAACTTTGTCCTGTCTAATCTTATTGAAGAAGTTGCTGATAATTATTATGAATTGCTGGCTCTTGATAATCAGTTGGATATCATACAGCAGTATATCAAGCTTCAGCAAAGAGCATTGGAAATTTCCAAAATTCAGAAAGAAGCTGCAGCTGCAACGGAACTGGCAGTGAAGAAATTTGAAGCAGAATTGGCGAAATCTAAGGCTGCAGAATATACAATCCGCCAGCAGATCACTGAGAAAGAAAACGGAATCAATGCGCTGTTGGGAAGATATCCACAGCCCATCGTGAGAACAAAGGAAAACTTTATGTCTACGATTCCTCCAACAGTGTATACAGGAATTCCATCTCAGCTACTGGCAAACCGTCCTGATATCAAGCAGGCAGAACTGGAATTAAAAGCTTCAAAGCTGGATGTAGAAGCAGCCAGAAAAGAGTTTTATCCCTCTCTGGAAATTTCTGCTACATTAGGACTGGAAGCTTTCAAACCTTCCTATCTTGTTAAATTACCTGAATCAATTGCTTACAATCTTGCAGGCGAATTAGCGGGACCACTGATTAACAAAAGTGCGATAAAAGCTAATTTCCAGGCTGCAGATGCAAAACAGGTTCAAGCGTTGTACGAATATGATAAAACTATTTTGAACGCTTATCTGGATGTTGCCAATCTGATGTCGAAGGTTAAAAATATAGATCAGTATTATCAACTGAAATCTCAGGAAACTAAAGCCCTGGATCAGTCTATTGATATTGCCAACCAGTTATTCCGTAATTCCAGAGCAGATTATCTTGAAGTTCTTTTGAACCAGAGAGATGCTTTGGATGCTAAAATGGAACTTATTGAGGCAAAACAGAAACAGCTCAGCACAGTAGTTGACATCTATAAAAGTTTAGGTGGAGGCTGGAAATAAAACATCATAATTCTATCAATAAACAGTTAATGTTTTTTGGAAGGGTCAATTCTTTTGAGTTGGCCCTTTTTTATTTTTTATACGACAAGTTTTGTCGCTGTACAAAGTTAATATTGCAACAGAATAAGATAAAACTAATATTATATAAAGGAGATTTAATAATAAATAGTATGATTTACAGCATACCACATTAAAATAATTTTCATGTCTTAAAAAGTGTTAAATTCGCGAAGTTTTAAGAAACTAATTACTAACTCAAAAAAACAACAACACGGGAATGAAAAAAATCTATCTCGGAGCGCTAAGTTTATGCGCTATTCTGAGTATCTCTGCTCAGGAAGTGGTGTGGCAGAAAGACATCAAATCCTCTACTCAGGATTTTCTAAGCCAAGTTATCACAACAATCGACCAGCAATATCTTATCACGGGAAGCTCTATCCAAAGCGATAAGCAGCAAGCTTCAGGCAGCAAGCAAAATAATGGTTACGATTTTCATCTTGTAAAACTAAATCAACAAGGAAATGAAGTCTGGGAAAAATATTTCTCAGGACAAAACCATGATTACTTATCAGCAACAGTTACCACGCAGGATGGTGGATTTCTTTTAGCCGGAACCTCTTATTCAGGAAAAGGATTAGATAAAAAAGAAGATTCTAAAGGAGGATCAGATATCTGGCTGATCAGAATCAACGAATTCGGAGATGAATTGTGGCAGAAAACTTTAGGAAGTTCTTCAGACGAAGAATCAAGAGCTGTGATCCAAACTACTGATTTAGGATTCTTTGTTGCCGGAAATGTACAGAATTCTTCAAAAGGCTACGGCTCTAAAGATGTCTTAATTACCAGAATCGATAAAAACGGAAAAGAGCTCTCCCAATTAATCTTAGGCGGAAAAGGGTTAGACGAAGTGGAGAAAATGATTCCAACGAAAGATGGAGGAGCATTATTGGGAATTTATTCGAGAAGTTCTGAAGTAAAGGCGGGAAGCGGGAAGATGGAGGCTGGAAGTAGTATGAAGAACGACTCTTATTCCAAAGACAGCAGCAACTTCGGCGAAGGCGACTATTGGATCGTAAAGCTTGACAAAAACGGAAAAGTAGAATGGGAAAAGAACTTTGGAGGTAAGGGGGATGATCATATCAGAACTCTGGCTTTAACTTCAAATGGTTTCATCATTGGAGGAGAATCAAGATCCGAAAGATCAGGAAACAAAACGGTTGGATTGGAAGAAGGAACTGACCTTTGGTTGATTTCATTAAACGAAAGAGGCGATGAACAGTGGCAGAAGTCTTACAATTTTAAGAACCGTGATATCCTGATGGGGATGAGCGTAATTCATTCTGCGGATGATAAATCTTCCAAAGGAATTTTATTAGGAGGCTATACCCAGGCTGAAGGAAGAATAGAAACCGATGATGAAACCTTCTGGATGTTATATCTTGACCAAAATGGAAATGAACAGTGGAGAAAACATGTGAAAGGAGAATCCAGACAAAAAGAAGAGAGACTTTCTGATTTGAAACTAAACAGAGATGGTTCTATTGTTCTGGCAGGAACCAGCGCAGAAGAACTGGGTAAAGAAAACTGGAAGATAATCAAACTGGGAGACAAGCAGGTGGATCAGTTAATTGAAAAATATGATATCAAGATTTATCCAAATCCTGTATCTGATTATGCTTATGTAGAAATTGGCTTTGATTTTAAGGATGCAGATATTCTTTTGTATGATATGTCTGGAAGGCAGCTTCAGAATCTGAAAACCAAGAACAGAGTGACAAAGATTAATACGCAGGCTTTGGTTCAGGGAGCTTATCTGATTACTATAAAAACTGATACTAACAAAATGGCGAATGCAAAACTGATAAAAAAATAACCAGCATGAAATTTTTCTTAAACTTATTATTATTTATCCCTATTATATTTATTAAAGGGCAGACTGATCCTGAACCTTTTGATATTCCAAAAGTAGTTCCTCCTTCCACTGAATCATTTTTAAGGACAGAATATGGGAAGACACCATTAAATGAATACAGAGGTATGGCTTCAATTAGCATTCCTGTGTATAATCTAAAAAGCAAAGGAGTAGAGCATTCTGTAAATCTTAATTACGCAAAAATTGGAGTCAAGGTCAATGATATTCCTACAAGTGTAGGAATGAGCTGGGTGCTTGAATCCAGTGGAGTTATCAATAGAACAATATATGGACAGGCTGATGAAACAGTAGATAGCAGTAGGAGAGTGTATTTTAATGATTATCAGGTTGCTACTAATCTAGTGAATGCAAATGAAGGCTCGCCACAGGCTATCGAATTAGCATCCTATCTTAATGGTAATATAAATGATACTCAGGTCGATATTTTCAATTTTACAGTTCCCGGATATTCAGGAAGCTTTTATCTTGACAAAAATCTTAATCCTGTACTGATAACGGATGAACATTTATATAAAATCAGTACTGTAGGAAACTTTTCACAAACCTATGCTTTTGTCATTACAACAAATAAAGGGGTGAAATTTTATCTGGGAGGAGAAAATGCTGTGGAAACTACTGCTAGTAGAGAGTCTCTTAATACTTCGGGAATAACCAGTTTTTACCTGACAAAAATAGAATATCCGGATGGCAATACAATTAATTTTCAATATGAAAAGACCTATACAAAAAGTATTATATTGTCTACTACTCTATACAAATCAATAACCTTAATCGGTCCATCTGCAGGTTGTCATCCTCAAAATGAGCCAGATCCTCCAACGTCAGTGAATACTTTAAGGCTTATGAATCCGTTGAAAATATCAAAGATTACTTCAAATAATATTTCGATAAATTTCTATTACCAGGCGAATAATTTTTCATTTTATGATAAACTGACCTCCATTGATGTATTTTATAAAAATGAAAAAAGAAAAACAATAGATTTTACTTACATTGATGGATATGATAAATTTTTCCTGAATAAACTTCAAAATTATAATTATTCTCAGGGCTCAAAAACTTTTGAAAATGAATATGTGTTTACGTATGATGAAGCCAATAATGTTCCTAGGAAAGATGCTTTTTCTATAGATACTTTTGGATATAATAATGGGAAAGCAAACACAACCTCAATCCCTGATATTAACTTATTGGGAGCGAACTTTAATGTGAATTTCGGTGCTTCTAATTTTGCAGACCGAAGAGCAGACTTTAATTTTGCTAAAAAAGGGACCCTGACATCCATTACTTACCCGACAAAAGGGAGTACACATTTTGAATATGAATCACTAGGTATTAAAAAACCTACACGTGACAACAAAACAGTTGCAACAAATACAGATCCTTACTATCCTGTAATTGTTAAAGATTCAATGACTATTCACGGAAATATTGTACTGGATAATAAAATAACATTAAATTTCAATATCCATCAGGATGATCCGTCTACTATTCCTAATAATCAAGGAGCATCAAATTTAAAAGTTATTGATATTACTTCAAATCAGATATTGATTAACCAAAACTATTATCTCCCAAAAACTCAGATGGATTTTAATAAAATCATCGAGATCAATACAAATCCTAATAGTCAATATAGAATCGTTATTACATGTTTAAGACCCAATATTACGTTTGAATCATCCGTTAACGCAGATTACTATATTGGATATACAAAAGCTGAGGATCATGGTCTAAGGTTGAAGAAAATGTTTGATAAAACAGTTGAAGGTACTATTTCTAATATCAGAAGATTATATTATAGTAATTTTCAAAATATTCATAATGCGGATATCCTTCCTTTATCGAGAGCTAATTATCAAAATTTTCTTTTAGGGAATATGTATTCTGAAGGTATTTGTGACGACTCAGGATTTCCGTATAGTCTTATAAAGCTGTGTCTTACGTCTGGGATAAATAATTATTCTTTCTCAGATATTAATAATGATAATTTTTATCCTAATGTTACAATCAGTCACGGTGGTGATGATTTTGAAAAAGGAGGTGAAGTAAAGATTTTTTCTGCGCCTGAGTTTGACCAATTTGAACCATTACGAGAACCGGATGGAACTGTTATTTATACCCCGAAGAATATTGAATATATTATTGGTATGATGACGAAAAACCTTGAAAGGATTTTGTTCTATGACAAATATAATGGAACACTTCTTAAACACTATTCATTTGTTAAGAAGAATAATAATTTTTTTGCTTTAAAAATGAGTGAGAATGATTACGAAGTGAATACTACAAATAAAATATACAGCCTGGTAGGATTGGAAGTTTATACTCCTACAATGTATCCTCCAAACATAACACCGGGAACTCAGCTTTTTAATAGAATTATAGGTATGCTGCCAATAACTACTTATTCTAATACTTTAAAGAAAACCACAGAAACGGATTTTATGGAAGGTGTTCCGTTGACAGATCTTCTTAATGGTACAATAAATGTGAATGCTAAGAAAATTGTACAGACCAGCGATTATCAGTATAATAGTACTGACAAACAACTGACGGATGTTAAAGCAACTTTTTCTGATCAGTCTTTATTAGAAACGAATTATAAGTATGCTCCGGAAAAAAACAATCAATACCTAACCGGTAAAAATATGATTGGTATTCCACTTGAAACGGAAACAAAGAAAAATGGAAAGGTAATTTCTAAAACAGAAATATTATATCCATACACTCAGGCAGAAGCTGATAACAAAACAACCGGATTACCACTTCCTATTTCATCATTATCTCAAAATCTTTCCGACGGAGTGATGGAAGCTGCAATCAGTTATGATATGTATGACAATAAAGGAAATTTACTTCAATATACGACAAGAGAAGGAGTCCCTGTGGCAATCATTTGGGGGTATAACCAGACGGTCCCTATTGCGAAAGTAGAAGGAGTTACCTATTTACATTTATCCCAAAACTATCCTGATACTTTAGAAATTATTAATACTTCAGATATAGATGCAAATGCAGGAGTAAACAATGATGAAACATCTTTTTTAGCTGCTTTACAAAAATTTAGAATGAAACTTATTATAGATCGATTCCAACCACTTGTTACCACTTACAGCTATGATCCTTTAGTAGGAGTAAGAAGCATTACGCCACCATCCGGCATCAGAGAAAACTATATCTATGATTCCGCAGGCCGACTTGAAAAGGTGATTGATGTAAATGGCAAAGTGCTTAAGGAGATGAAATACAATTATAAAAACTAAACACGATCATGAAAAAACTTATAATTCCAATAGGGATTCTTCTCATGGGAACAGCCCATGCGCAGCTTACCAGCACAGAAAACTATGTCTATTCCAAGACGTATCTGTCAGATCCTACGCTTACCAATGTTAAAACCTCGGAAACGGTTCAGTATTTTGACGGACTGGGCAGACCTAAACAAATCGTTAACGTAAAAGCTTCTCCATTAGGAAAAGATGTAGTTATTCCCATTAAATACGATCAGTTCGGAAGACAGGTTCAGGAATATCTTCCTGTTCCCCAGGCAGGAACTCTCAACGGTGCTATTACCCCTGATCCATTATCAAATGTGAGCAGTACGCCTTATGGAACAGAAAAAATCTACTCTGAGAAGATTCTGGAAAACTCACCTTTAGACCGTATTTTAAGCCAGAAACAAGTGGGAACCGCATGGGATAACAAACCTGTACAATTTGGGTATGATGCCAATGCAGATGGTGAAGTTAAAAAATACACAGCCACTTTTAACTATACCACTTTTACCTCCAGTCTGACATTCTCTGGCTCCTACGGAGTAGGACAGCTGTATAAAAATACAGTTACCGATGAAGATGGCAACTCAACCATTGAGTTCAAAAACGGGCAGGGCCAGGTGGTATTAGTAAGAAAAGTAATCAGTGCTACAGAAAATGCAGATACGTATTATGTTTACAATGATTATAACCAACTCTCTTATGTGATCCCTCCCAAAGCTTCAGTAGAGGCAGATCCCAATACTGTACTTAATGATTTATGTTATCAGTATAAATATGACGGAAGAAATCGTTTAGTTGAAAAGAAACTTCCTGGCAAAGGCTGGGAATATATGGTGTATAATAAAGCTGATCAGCTTATTCTGACTCAGGATACTGAGCTTAAAGGAAAAGGACAATGGCTCTTTACCAAATATGACCAGTTTGGAAGAACCATTTATACCGGAATCACAAATAATGCAGCCAGCCGGGCATCAATGCAAAACAGTGTTAATGCCAATGCGAATTTATATGAAACCAGGACCGCTACCGCAGGACTTACCTTAAATGGTATGCCTGTATATTATACTAATCTTTCGACTCCTACCGGTGCTAGCCAGGTCTTAAGCGTTAATTATTATGATACTTATCCGGCAGGATCTCCAGCGGTTACTAACGTCTTTGCCCAGCCTCTTCTTACGGATGATCCAGCTCAGGAAAGGACAACCAAAGGACTTCTTACCGCTTCTTATGTAAAGAATATAGAAGATGACAATTGGACCAGGAATTTCCTTTGGTATGATACAAAGGGAAGAAATATCGGATCAAGAAGTCGTAATTATCTTGGAGGCTATACTGTAATTAATAATAAGCTTGACTATACCGGGGTTATTCTTCAGACCAATACCTATCATAAAAGACTGGGTACAGATACTGAAAAGATTATTGTAGAAAAATTCACCTATGATTCCCAGAACAGGCTTCTGACCCACACCCATCAGATCGGCAGTAGTCCTGTTGAATACCTGACTCAGAATAAATACAATGAACTTTCCCAGCTGGAATCTAAAAAAGTAGGTGGAATAGCTGCAGCCTCCCCGTTACAGAATATTGTTTACCAATACAATATCCGTGGCTGGATGACAAAGGTCAATGATCCGACTAATCTGAACGGGAAGCTATTTGGGTATGAGATGAAGTATAACAATCCTGTTTATACCAACACTTCAACAGGACGGTTTAATGGGAATATTGCTGAGATTGATTGGAATATTTCCAGCGCAGAGGGTTTGAAAAGATACAATTATCAGTATGATTCTTTAAACAGGGTGTTGAAAGGAGCTTATTCCCAGCCCAATGCTTCTTTAGCACAAAATAACTATTTTAATGAAGAGCTGAGCTATGATCTCAATGGGAATATTAAAACCTTAAAAAGATTTTCATGGCCTGTTTCCGGAGGAACTACCGCAGAGAAGATTGATGATCTGATTTATAATTACCAAAATGGGGACAAAAGTAATGTACTAGACAAAATTACCCTTCCTCCAGGAGTTATTAACAACCGTTCAGGATATGATGCTCTGCAGGGAACTATGGCCTATAATCTTAACGGGAATATGACCGATCATCCTGACAGAAAAATGAAGATCATTTATAATTATCTGAATCTCCCCAATAATATTGCGGTTAATGCAGGGATTATGGACAGTTCCAACACCAGCTATATCTATAGGGCAGATGGCACGAAAGTATCTAAGGTATACGATCATAACGGACCTATAGAAACCAATTACCTTGACGGCTTCCAATATGATAACAGACATGCCTATGACACTGCAGCTTCTCTTTATACCATTCCTGTATTGAAATTTGTACCTACCTCAGAAGGGTATTATGATTTTACTGAAAATAAGTATATTTACAATTACACCGATCATTTAGGAAATGTAAGAGTGAGTTACAGAAGCAATGGCAGTGGTGGAACAGAGATCATTGATGCCAACAATTATTATCCTTTTGGATTAAAACATCAGGAGGGACTGATAGTTCCTGCTCCTTTTGGAGGGGTTCCGTATAATTATAAGTATAATGGCAAGGAGCTGCAAGAGACCGGGATGTATGATTATGGTGCGAGGATGTATATGCCGGATTTGGGAAGATGGGGTGTTCAAGATTTGTTGAGTGAATTTTATTATTCTCATTCTCCCTATAATTATGTTGGTAATAACCCTATTATTAGAACAGATCCAACAGGAGCAGATTGGTACACCGATAAAGATGGTAATTACCAATATAATTCCGACCTTACTAAAGATAATGCAAATCAATTCTTTAAAGACAATAAAATTGAAGGTGCAAAATATTTTGCAGCAAATGGGACAGCTATTTCTGGGTATAATTTAGGAAAAGATAATCAGAAAATTACTTCAAGTTATAATTTAAATAATGATGGCTCGGTGACTGATAATATTTTAGGTAAAAACATTGATGCTGGTTCAACAGAAAAATTAGGAGGAACAGGTAAATCTGTGACTGCTGTGGATGATAGACCTACGGGTGATTATAATAAAAATGGGGACCAATTTAATTCCAATGATGGAAATAAATACCAATTAAATAATAATCATTGGGTTAAATTATCTGGTCAAATGGTTGATGCAAATGCTCTTCATGCTGGAGGAATGGGATCAGTTTATTCAACTTACAATTCTATTACCTTAGTAGATCGTGCCATTTATAATGATAACTTAAAAACTATTTTTGATTATACAATGGATTTAAAGGCATTAGCAACCGGTATTGGTTTATCTTCAATAGAGAAAGGAAAATTTGAAAAACCTTCTATACAAGGTGTTATAATTGGGTTTGTTTATAATTTTTATTCAGGAACTTTTAATCAATTAAATTCAATAAGAGAACATGATGAAAATGCAGAAAAAAACAGAATGCAAAATAAAAAGTAATTATGAATAGTAAAATTGTTATAAGAGCAATTATATATTTATTGAAATTTTGTGGAATTATCATAGTAATTGATATTATATATAATATTATAGTTTCTCATCAATTAAAATCAGCTAACATAATATTTGATGTTATTTTTGGTTTTCTATATTGGATATTATTTATTTTTTCTGGGGAGACTTCCAAAATAGTATTTTGAACTTTTGTTCTTCTGAGTATTCATAAATAAAAGCCTCCCTCGCTCGTGTCCACAAATATAAAACCCACTACACAAAGTCCATGACTTTGTTTTAAAAAGCCCTCGTACATCCTTATCAAAATACCATGAATCACTTTATAAACAACCTCCAGCCACCTAGAAAGTACCTCTAACCACTATAGTAAGTATCTTCAGCCACTTCATCAAGTGGCTGGAACCCCTTCGGAACAGCCTCGAACTACTTCATTAACGGCCTCCAGGCCGTTCTATAAGCCCCTTTACCCACTTATCAAAGTGGCTGGAGACCGTTAATGAACATCCTCTAGCCCCTTATATAACAGGGTATACCCCCTTACCCAAGGGGGTAGAGGGGGTTGGTGAAGGGGGTAGAAGAATATTAAAGTACCTGATAATCTCGTTTTTCAATACACGAACTTTGGGAATTAAAACAAATCGTATCAGAATATTTTAATTTCCTAACTTTGTAGTTCTCAATAACAATCAAAACAAAACTATGTCAATCACCAACGAAGATCAGATGCTCGGAATGCAAAAAGTAAGCGAAGCCGTTGCCTATACTTTGAAAAAGATGATGGATTACGCTGAACCAGGCATGACCACAAAAGATCTTGATGAGTATGGAGCCAAAATACTGGAAGGCTTCGGGGCAAAATCTGCTCCTTATCTGACGTATGGATTCCCGGGCTGGACGTGTATCAGCGTGGATAATGAATTCTGCCATGGTATTCCGACTGATCAAAGGATTTTGAAAGAAGGCGATCTCATCAATATTGACGTTTCTGCTGAACTTGGTGGATATTGGGCTGATAACGGAGGCTCATTTGTCATTGGAAAAGATATTCATGGACATCAAAAACTGGTGGAGGCATCTAAAGATATTTTAAGAAAAGCCATTGACAATATAAAAGGTGGAGTTAAAATTGCTGACATAGGACATCTAATGGAAACAGAAGCAAAGAAAAGAGGTCTTAAGGTCATTAAAAATCTTGCCGGACATGGAGTAGGAAGAAGCTTACACGAGCAGCCTGATGAATTGCTGAACTACAAAAACCGCTATGATTCCAGACGTTTTAAGAAAAACTCTGTGGTAGCTATTGAAACATTTATTTCCACTGATTCCAATCTTGCAGTAGAATTGAAAGACGGGTGGACAATGGTAGGAAATAAAGGCGGCTATATGGCTCAACACGAACATACCATTGTAATCACTGATGGAAAACCAGTCATTTTAACCGAAATGAACGAAATCCTAAATTAAAATAAATCACATCACTGCGAAAACAATCATAATCATTTTTTAAGGCACAAGAATGTTATGGTAATTCCCCTGCTGAAAATCTTTGATTTTCTTGCGCCTTAAAATATATACCAGGATAAAATCCTTAGCGCCTTAGCGTTAAAAACAAAATAATAACGTTGCTAAAATCACCAAGTTTCATCCAATCAACTTGTTGATTCCTTCTTCGCACCCTTATATTCAGCATTAAGAATAGAAAATTTGCGTTTACAATAAAATCTGCTTTTAAAGCATTTCATCGGCAGAATTAAACTCTTTTTTTTATTCTAATGATGATTAGACTTTCATTATGGGGACATGATGTTTCATTTTTATCAGATTAAAATTTTAAACAGCAGTATTCAATAGTTTCTTTGATTGAAAAAGAACGGTTTTAAATTGTTAGGCACCAAATACTTTGCTATATTTATAGGATCAAACCACCTCACAAAACTTATCTGCTATGAAAAAAGTTCTTTTAATCCTTTTGGGAATCATTATTATTCTGGCTGCTGTAGTATTGATTAAAACTTATACCTATCCGTTTAAGAAAAATAATATTGGAGCAGGCGAGGGATGGAAGCCTATAAAAAATGACTCTGCAGTCATGAGGCTTTCCGGAGGTATAAAAGTTCCAACCGTTTCTACAGGTAGTTTAGGAGAATTTGACTATGCACCGTTCGATCTGTTCAAAACCTATTTAAAAACATCCTATCCATTAGTCTACCAGAATACAGAAAATGTTGAGGTGAACCAATATGGGCTGGTGTTCAGACTTAAAGGAAGCAATCCTGCCTTGGAACCCATTTTATTTCTTTCTCATATGGATGTTGTTCCTCCCGGAGATGCTGACATTAAAAATAATGAAGAAAATATATTCCGTCCGGATGATAAACCGGCAGAACCTGTTGCAAAAGTAGCGGAAGACTGGGATTTTGCCCCTTTTTCCGGAGCTGTAGCCAATGGAAGAATCTATGGAAGAGGAGCAATAGACATGAAAGGAATGCTGTTCTCCTTAATGGAATCTATGAATTCTATGATTAAAAACAAGCAGATTCCGCAGCGTGATATTTATCTTGCTTTTGGTTTTGATGAAGAAGTAGGCGGGCAAAAAGGAGCTATTCAGATTGCAGATTATTTTAAGAAAAAAGGATTGAAGTTCGATGCTGTTTATGACGAAGGTGGATTGATTATGCGAAAAGGAAATGTCGCAGGAATCGATACAGATGTGGCTGTCGTAGGATGTGCAGAAAAAGGTTTTCTTTCTGCAAAAATAAAAGTAAAAGGACTGGGTGGACATTCTTCTATGCCTCCTATGGAAAGTGCCATTGGGAAAGCAGCTGTCATCATGCAGCGTTTGGAAGATGATCAGATGAAACCTGTGATCACTCCGTTAATCAAAGAGTTTTTTAACAATATAGGAGGTGAAATGCCTTTTACAACAAGAATGGCACTGGCCAATCAATGGCTTTTAAAACCCGTGTTGATTTCCCAGCTTACCAAAAATAATACAACCAATGCATTGGTAAGAACAACCACAGCCCTGACGATGATGAAAGGCAGTGACGGTACCAATGTTCTTTCTCCTGAAGTTGAATTTGTTGTTAATTTCAGATTACTTCCCGGAAATTCTGTAAAAGATGTGCGTGATCATATTGCCAAAGCAACTGAAGGTTTTGATGTTGAGATAGAAGAAATTGACAATACAAGAGAAGCTTCTGCAATTTCCCCAACTAATACGAAAGCTTTTAAAATCATAGAAGCCGGAGTCAAGGAAATTCACCCCGGAGCAATTGTTACCCCATATCTTACCATGGCTGGAACAGATGCCGGAAAATATGAGATTGTGAGCAAAAATGTGTACAGATTCATGCCGATTAAAATCAACAGTGCAGAACAGCAGAGTATCCACAGTACCAATGAATATCTCAGCATTGAAAACTATCTTAAAATGATCCACTACTTTGAGTACGTGATGAAGAATTATGATAAATAAATGTCAATAATGAATGATCAATTCGTTGCGCTTGTGAATTTTTTTGAGTTTCGGGTTACATGCTATATATTTCAGGTTTGTAGATAATACATTCGTTATACAGATTAGATTTCAAATCTATGATTGACCATTGACTTTGCGAAGCAAAATTGACTATTGACTAACCAATTATCCAAAATTTTTTACAAAAAATATATTGCGTCAAGTTTTGTCGCTTTACGGATATAGCTTTGTCATATCAAAATTACAGAGCTATGGAATTGCCATTTTACTTAAACTTTAACGACTTTGAAAGTAATTATTACGACAACCTTGAAAAATGGTTTGAAGAATATCATAATACCAGCGAAACAGACTATCTGAATGCTCTTGCTGAACTTTACAGTCCGTATGTCTATTATAATTTTACTGATGATATGCTAAAGCCGGATGCTTCCATTGAAGTGAAAGACTGCTTTTTTCCTTATCATGAAAAAATTGGCCTTTCTTTCTGTATTGATTATGAAAACGGAACTTCACCAGCCAATGGGATGAATCAGGTTTTTGAATTTAAGAATATTTCCATGATGGAGTATGCCCAGCATATTCTTGATAAGATCAATAAATTTTGTTCAAAAAACCCTCAAGCACTTGATGGTAATAAAAATATTCAGGATTACATTAATAACTATGCTATTGTTACGTCAATGGAAGGAGTAGGGTATTGTATCAGCTATAACCGTCATCAGAAAGCAATTCCTTTTTTAAAAGCCTACCTTCCGTATTATGGTCAGACAGTCAATATGGCGGTATACAGAGACTTTCTTTTTTCTGTTGTCCAGATTGCTGAATTCATAGATCAGAAACTGAAGACGGTACATGCATTTAAACAGACCATTTATGCCCGTTCAAAAGCAGAAGCTAAATTCAATGTGCAGTTGAGCCGACAGTTTTTGACGTTGTGCAACTAAAATTTTACACCAAACATTCATACTTAATTATATTGCGGAAAAACTTATGTTTTTCAACCAAAAATCCCGGTCAGCGATGACCGGGATTTTGTATGTGATATTATTATAGAAATATTCTTCCTGCTATTTCTTTTTATAAGGAATATTCCAGATCAGGTCTGCCGCCAGATAATGAACACCTCCATGATGAATACTTCTGCTGTCTCTGATAAGATCATCCATATATCCTACATCTACTGTAAAAGGCGAATTAGGAATTGTAAACATATAATAAGCCGCAATTCGCATTTCACGATATCCGAACGAACCCCACTGAGGATCAGGTTCGTTGAGGTGGCTGATGGAAAACAGCGCTTCTGCACTCAACGCCAGTTTCTGATTGTTTTTAGGAGATAAATTATAGGTTAATTGGCTTTTGATACGAGTTCTGAATTGAAAATCTTCCTCTACTTGATGAAAATCTGCATCAAAAAACTTTCTGAATTCCTGTCGCACCGTATTTTTTAGTTTCCATTTCTTTCCAAGGTCAAAAGTGTACGCATATCTTCCGTAAATTCTGAATTCCTGTTCCGTATTTTCCTTATCATAGGGAGCCGTACTTTCGTATTGTGGCTGCCGGCGGTAACTCAAAGCATAACTATACTGCTGGTGTGGCGCAAAGGAATGGTAAACTTCATGATTCAAGACAATAATAGCTTGTTTAGAAAATAAATTATGAGTATCCGGGGCGCTTTTTCTCCCGATTGCAACGTAGCTCAACGCTTGTTTCTTTCCCAGAGAATCCAGCTGTCGTTTCACTCCAAAGGCTCCCCAGAATGCATTATTGGCGTCACCTAATCCCGGTGGGCTGATCTGTGCTTTTAGAGATGTTCCTATGCATCCTAATAAAAATAATCCTGCAAAAATTTTCTTCGTACTCAACATAATGGATAGCTGCTTTACTGTAAATTTTAAATGACTGCGAAACCATGAGATGCTAAAAAATACCGTTGAAACGCAGAGAGAATACCTCGTGATCGCAAAATTATAAGCTTTGTTCATAGAATGTTTATTCAAAATCTTTTAATACTGTTTAAAAACATGACAAAATAAACACCTGATTTAGGATAGAATTAGGAATAAAAATATTCGATGTTTTTTTGCATTAAGATCAATTGTGGATAAAATGTTGATAACTTATGGATAACTTGAAAAAGTTATATATGCACACAATATCAAAATCGCCGCAATATTCAATATTGCGGCGATTTAAAATTTATGGAACTTGTTTGTTATGATTCTATCCTGCTTTACACATGGCATCCCAGGTCGTCCAGAAATGAGCATTGATTGCTCCGATAGGAGGATTGGTGCTGTCAGCAACAATACCTACCATTGAAGCACAGTTAGAGTTACAGCCTATCTCATTATGGCTTCCGTTCTGAGGCGGAATCTGGCGCCATGTACCGGTAGATCCACTTAGTAATTCTACCTTAATTTCAAAGATCCCTGAAAGATTAGGAGTCTGAATTTGCTTGGTCGGATTTTCACTGGAAATGGTATCGCTCCAATTTCCCTGTGAAAATGTTACCCGCCATGTAGATATCATTCTGGCAGTGTCATTCTGAGGTGAAAGATATACCCAAAATTGTGCTCCGTTTCCAAGTACTACCTGACCGGAAGAATTTGCATTTACACTTGTTGATGTCATATCGATTTGGATTTTAGATGGTTAGATTGTATTTCAAAGTAACGAAGAACAGAGACTATATGATATAGTATAAATTACCAATTATGATTTTGAGTATAAATACTTATGAAGTAGAGAATTGAATATGAATCAAGAATTTTGACAAAAAAATAAGCCTGTGCTAATGAAGCACAGGCTGTAATTTTTTTGCAGAGAGGAAGGGATTCGAACCCTCGATACAGTTACCCGTATACTACCTTTCCAGGGTAGCTCCTTCAACCACTCGGACACCTCTCTTTTTGAGATTGCAAAAATAGTGTAATTTCTTTAATATCCAAATTATTCTTGCAATTTAATCCGTAATTTCTCCACAAAGGCTTCTGGTGAAATTATCAGCAAAGCTTCCGGAGTAGCTTGGATTATCAATAAGGTGCATTGCTTTTGTAATCGCTGTTTCCGCAGTCATATCTCTTCCGCTGATTGCTCCGATCCTGGAGAAAATATTACTGTTTTCATATTTTCCGAATGAGATACCTCCTGAAATACACTGGCTTACCACTACGATTTCCGTTCCGTTATTTCTGATTTCCTGAAGTGTTTCCTGAGTTTTTGCACTGCTGAAAATCGTTCCTGAACCGAAAACCTGAAGAATAAGAACCTTCATTTTAGGGATTTCTCTGAAATGACTCAGATGCATACCTGGGAAAATTCTCCAGAATAAAATATCTTCAGAAATATGTTCATCTACATGGAATTCAACTTCAGGGTCACAACGGAAAAGGTTGTCTTTAAGAATATTCAAATGAACTCCGGATTGTCCCAAAATAGGATAGTTCGGACTTGCATAAGCATCAAAATACTCCGCAGAATATTTCAAGGTTCTGTTTCCTCTTAATAATTTATATTCAAAGTATATGGCAACCTCCTGAATCACTGCTTCATCATTCTCATAAAGACTGGCGTAATAAAGGCTGGTCAGAAGATTTTCCTTTGCATCTGTTCTCAAGTCACCAATCGGAAGCTGAGAACCGGTCATGATGACTGGCTTTCTTAATCCTTTAAGCATGAAACTTAATGCTGATGCTGTATAAGACATAGTATCTGTCCCGTGAAGAATCAGGAATCCGTCATAGTCATTATAGTTTTTAAGAATATAATTGGCGATGATCTTCCATTCTTCAGGTCCCATATCTGACGAGTCCAGTGGTTTGGCGAAAGGATGAACAAAGACTTCACACTCCATGAGCCTCATTTCAGGCATTTTTTCAAATATATTACCAAAATCAAAGGCACGGAGACTTCCGGTTTCATAATCTTTTTCCATCCCGATGGTTCCACCGGTATAGATGAGCAGGACTTTTCGCTTCATGTACTATTTTTAATTAAGAATTGGAGCCCGATTAGGGTTCATAGGTCAAAATTACGTTAATTTGCAAAGATTTGAAAATGAATGAAACGCTTAGATCAAAATTTTATAAGAATAAGATGATAATTGCAGACGTTTCATAGGGCTATTGAAAAAATAACTAAATGCGGATGAAAGACTTAGCGCAAACTTTTGAATATTTAAAACAGTTTTTAACCGAAGAAAGACTCGCGAAAATTGAACATTTCTCTCAGGAGAGTTCAGACTTTGTACTTCCGGTAGTAGAAGATGTCTACCAGTTTAGAAATGCAGCGGCAATTGTACGTTCTGTGGAAGCCTGCGGCTTTCATAAAGTGGTGGCTTTGCAGGAAGAATACAGTTTTGAACCTAATCTTCGGGTAACAAAGGGCGCAGATACCTGGGTTGAAGTAGAAAAGCTTCCCCGAAATATGGAATCCTTTCAGAGTATTAAAGACAGAGGGTACAAAATTGTGGTGGTTTCATTGGAAAATAATGCTAAAATGTTACCTGAATATGAAATTACAGAACCCATTGCTTTAGTTTTTGGAACAGAGATGGAAGGAGTATCTCAGGAAATTTTAGATTTTGCAGATGAAACGCTGGCCATTCCGATGTATGGGTTTACGAGAAGTTTCAACGTTTCTGTAGCTGCTTCAATCTGTATGTATGAATTGAAACAGAAGCTGATAAAATCTGATATTGATTACAAGCTGAATGAAGAAAAGCTTTTAAGAATGAAAATCCTTTGGGCGGTCAACTCCATGAGAAGCGGACAGCAAATTTTTGAGAAATATCTGAAAGAAAATAATATTGATTGGAAATAATTAATCAGAATAAAAAAGAGGAGGTTCGCAAACCTCCTCTTTTTTTATAATAGCTGAGAAACAATAATTTTCTCAGTCATATGTCTATATCATATTATAATAATTCCATGCGGCTACAAAAACTCCTGCAGTTTCGGTTCTTAGTCTTTGATTTCCTAGAGAGACTGCTTTTACTTTATTTTCTGCCAGAAATGCAATCTCCTTTTCAGAAAAATCACCTTCAGGACCTATTAAAAATGTAAGCTGTTCCATTTGAGGAATATTTTTAAGATCAATTCTTTCCAGATTTTCATGACAGTGGGCTACAAAAGTATGTTCAGAATCAGTATTTTTCAGGAAGTCTGTAAGTTTTACAGCATCATTGATGACCGGAAAATGAAATCTCAGACTTTGTTTCGACGCAGCAACTGCCTGTTTTCTGATTTTATCAATATTGATGTTTTTACGTTCTGTTTTCTCGGTTACAATAATACTAATTTCCGAAATACCCATTTCCACAGCCTTTTCCACAAAGAACTCGATTCTGTCAATATTCTTGGTGGGAGCAATAGCAATATGAAGTTGAGGGGTGAATTCCGGTAGATTTTCTTTGATCTCAGAAACTTCAATACTTGCTTTTTTACCTTCTATAAACAGTTTTCCGGAAGCAAGTTTCCCTTTTCCATCCGTCACATGAATGTCTTCGCCATCTCTCATACGAAGTACTTTCACAATATGCTGCTGTTCTTCATCATTGATGATGACTTGGTGATCTGTTATTTCTCCGTAAAATAATTTCATATATCCTGACTTATAAATGCAACTCCTGTTTTAATGGTTGTATATATGTCCGTATCACACTCCCTGTAAGAACACATGTATATTTCTTCTATCCAGATATTATTAATAAAAATCAGATTTAAATATTCCTGTTTTCTCAAATTATTTTTGATTGATAAATAATCTCCTTCTTTTGGAGTATAAGGAAAACTAAAAAGATGTTCGGAATTGATTAATTTTAAAACTTCTTCTTTAATATCCTGAATATATCCAGTTTCAGAACTTGATGGAAAATAATCTAAAGAAGTCTCAGTGTTATCATTTTTTCCTGTAATCGTTTCTAATATCCAGTAATATTTTGAGTTTTTTTTAGAATGTGTACCCAGTACTTTTTCTTCTAAGAGTATTTTCATAAATCATATTTTGCCGTTGCCGAAGTTCTCAAATCCGTAAATTCACCTCTCTCAAACTTCAGTTTCGCTACCATGGCGATCATCGCAGCATTGTCTGTGGTATATTCAAATTTTGGAATATAAATACCCCAGCCCAGTCTTTCTTTGTTGTCTTCCATTGCTTTTCTCAGCGCAGAATTAGCGGATACACCACCTGCAATAGCAACTTCATTTACGTTAAGATCTTTGGCTGCTTTTTCAAGTTTATTCATCAGGATTTCGATGATGGATTTCTGTACAGATGCGCATAGGTCATTTAGATTTTCCTTGATGAAATCATGATTTTTTCTGACTTCTTTCTGAATGAAATACAATACGGAAGTTTTAATACCGCTGAAAGAATAATCATAGTTTTCCAGTTTCGGTTTGTTGAATTTAAACGCATCAGGATTTCCTTCCTTGGCCAATCTGTCGATGATAGGTCCGGCAGGGTAGTCAAGGTCAAAAATCTTTCCGATTTTATCAAAAGCTTCTCCTGCGGCATCATCAATAGTTTTCCCGATAATTTCCATGTCGAAATAGTCTTTTACCATTACAATCATGGTATGTCCGCCACTTACCGTAAGACATAAGAATGGAAAAGTAGGCGGCACAGGATTTGCATCTTCGATGAAATGGGCCAGAATGTGGGCTTGAAGGTGATTTACTTCAATCAAAGGTACATTCAGGCTCATAGCCAAAGACTTAGCAAATGATGTTCCTACAAGAAGAGATCCTAAAAGTCCCGGTCCGCGAGTAAATCCTATAGCAGAGATAGCATTTTGTTGTATATTTGCTTTAGAAAAAGATTTTTCAACAACGGGGATAATATTTTGCTGATGGGCCCGTGAAGCCAACTCAGGGACAACACCACCATATTCTTTGTGGATGGCCTGGTTCGCGGCAATGTTTGAAAGAATAGAATTTCCCTTGATGATAGCTGCTGAGGTGTCGTCGCAGGACGATTCAATACCTAAAATTATAGAGTCGCTCATAATAATGGCAAAGTTAGAGAATAATAACGAGAATGAGAATAAAAAATCGGTAGCTGAAAACCTAGGTGATCAGGTACAGAAAACTGTCGAAAATGTAGAAGAAAAAGTTCGGGAGACAGTAAAAGAAGCATCTGAGCTGGCTTCAGATGCCATACATCATCCTGTGGAAACGGCTGAAGAGTTTGGGAAACAGGCGATGAAAGATGTTACCAGCTATACCTGGTGGGCAAAACTTCTCTTGATTCTCTTTTGGTTGGGTTTAGTTCTGATAGGAGGAATATTGGTTGTTATCAATCTTCCGGTGACAAAACAGTGGGCAGCAGATCAGGCTCTTCAGATCGTAAATAAAGATTTCAAATCAGGATTTTCCACAGAAAGTGTAGATGTCAATTACTTTGGAGATGTGACTATAAAAGGCTTAAAAGTAAAAGATTATAAAGGATTCGATTTTATTAAAGCCCGTGAATTCCGTGCAGATTCAGACTGGATATCGCTGGCTGTGAATGCCATTTCAGGAAAAAGCAATTCTTTAAGCTTCAATTCCCTGACTCTCGTTAATGCCGAAGTAAAAGTAATTACCTATAAAGGAGACAGTATATCCAATTTTGTCAGATTTACAGAACTCTTTGATGATGGTAAGAAAAGAGACCCGAAAAAACCTCCTTTTCAGCTGAATTCCAGAGTACAGATTATTGATTCTAAAGTTTCCATCATCAATGAAAACTCCCCCGGAGAACAGGGAAAATGGCTTACAGCAACAAAATTCAACTTAAAAGCACCTAATGTAAAAGTCAACGGACCGAATGTTTCGGCATTGATCAATAATATGTCATTTGTGACCTCAAGATGGGGGAAATCTCATTTTGTGGACACTTTTTCAACAGAACTGTCTTTAACGAAACAGTTTTTATCATTAAAAGATCTTACACTGAATACAGATCATACATTACTTCAGGGGGATATTAAGTTTAATCTTCATGACGGATCCTGGTCAGATTTTGCTGACAGGGTACGTTGGGATATGAACATTCAACAGGGAAGCCAGATAAGTGGTTATGATATCAGTTATTTTGTGACGAACTGGGATAATATCAAGCCGTTCAATCTTTCAGGGACGATGACGGGACCTTTAAATAAATTCCATTTGGAGAATTTCCTGATCAGAAACCCGGATGTTAATATTGCAACCAAAACAATGAAGGTTGATAACCTGCTGAAAGGACATTTTGCCATTGAGACCAAAGATCTTTCCGCAGATTTCACTTACAAGGATTTAAAAGCAATGATGCCTTCCTTTATCTCCAAAAAGATGAAGAATTTTGCTGATGATTTTGGGAAACTAAAGTATAACGGAACTGCAAGAGTAAATCCGGATCAGATTTATGTAGAAAGCGGAAACTTAATGACAGGAATAGGGCAGGCTAAAATATCCAAGCTTACCTTATCCGGTTACAGCACTGCAATGCCTAAATATTCCGGTTATCTTGATGTGAAAGACCTTAATACATCTGTTATCACAAAGAATAAGACGGTGGGTTTAATCTCTGGTAAGTTTGATCTTAACGGTCAAAGCTTTGATGTTAATACAATGCGTCTGACGACTAAATCTCAGATTGCAAGCATTGAAATTATGGATAAAACGATCAATAACCTGTATCTGGACGGATTATTGGATCATAAAAAATACAACGGACTTATTACCGTTAATGATGAACAGGCAAAAGCTACCATCAAAGGATTAATAGATTTCAGTACTTCAAGAGTTGCTATGGATGTCAACGCGGATGTTACCTACCTGAATATGAACTATTTTACCAATAAACCAGGCAGTCAGGTGGTAAGCGGTCAGGTTGAAGGAAAGATGGCAATGTCTTCCATTAATGATCTTACGCTGGATGTTAATGCCAATAATTTACACTTTGCTACAGCAACTCAAAAATACAATATTCCGAATGCCAAATTAAAAACCTTTGTGGAAGCAGGAGGCCGTGTGATTGATGTAGATGCTCCGGGAGCTGCTACAGGAAAGATATCGGGAAGATATAACCTGGCAGATCTCGCAGGAATGGTAGAAAACGGAGTAGGAAGAATATTGGTGGGACCGCCTCCGAGAAAATTATACCGCGGACAGAATTTTGCATTGAAGTTTGATGTTCAGCAGGGATTGGTAAATTATTTTTTACCGGAACTTAAACTACCACAGGGAGCTATTGTGGAAGGAGAATATGACGGAAATTCAAACAACCTTATTCTGAATCTGGATGCTGCTTCTTTGAAATATATAATGACGAAGGAGGAAGAAATTACAGATGCTGATAAAGCGCTGGCAGATTCCAATCCTGATTATAAAGTTAATGACCGAAAAAATCTTAACAGAGACAGTGCAATGGTGGATAGTGTTAAAGTGAGAATTAACACGGCTGATCTTAACCAGCAGTTGTATGCAAAGATCAATAGGGTAGTTTATAACAAAAATGTAATCAAAGACTTTGAGCTTAAAGGGAATAATGAGAATGGAAATACCCTTCATTTAGCTACCGTATTTAAGCATGGAAGCCCTGATGATGAAATTAATGAAAAGCTTAAGGAATACGCTATTAATGTAGATCAGTCTACAGATGCGGCTGGTGATTATGTATTCAGATTTGAACCTACCGAAGTGAAATTTAATGAAGTGACCTGGGCTATAGATACAAGCCCGGAACTGAATCACTCCATTACTTATAGAAGAAATACGGGAGATTTTGATATCAGAAACCTAAGGGTTTATTCAGATAAAAGTGCTTTGTTTATTAAAGAAGCACAATTTAAATCGGCAAAAGATTTTTATGTAGATGCTGATATCAATGATTTTTCTGTAGAAAAGCTCCTGGAAATGCAGTCAGGGGGAAATACAATGGATATAAAAGGTCTTGCCAACGGAAGTGTTAAGATCAAAATGGATAAAAGTACCCTTCAGCCACTGGTAGATCTTACTATTGATGATATTAAGATGAATGGCAACGATATGGGGGATATCTCTATTTCTGCTACCAATGGTTTCTCACTGAACGTTTATGATATAGATGTAAAAGTTCACTCTGCAGGAGTCCTTGGAAATAACAGTCTTAATCTGACAGGAACCGTTAATAATAATACCTCTTCTCCAATCATTGACCTTACGGCAGAAATGCGTGATTTTGATTTGGCATTTACACAACAATTTGTACAGACTGTTTTTGGAAATCTTAGAGGAAAAGCAACCGGAGATCTTAAAATTAACGGAAAGCTCAACAATCTGGACTATAACGGTGATATAGCTTTAAAAGATTTCGGATTAAAGCTTTTATTTACCGGAGTAGACTATTCGTTTGATGATACTGTGATTCAGCTGACCAAAGGGCTAGCCATCCTCAACAATATTGAGGTGCATGATGGAAGAACCAATTCTAAAGGAAATGTTTCTGGGGCCATCCAGTTTGAGACTCTTTCTTCGATGGGAGTATCTCTCGTAATGAGGGCAGACAATCTGCTGATGCTTAATACTACTCAAAAAGATTTTGATCTGTTCTGGGGAAGAGTTTACGGGCAGGGAGATCTTTACGTAGACGGACCTGTTTCAGGATTAAGTATTACAACTCCTAATATGAAGGCGCTTAACGGAAGTACCTTTACCTTTAATTCCAGTTCTACATCCAATGTTGAAGAATTCAAGATGCTGAGATTCCTGAAAGAAGGAAAAGATGGTCTGATTACACTGGAAGAAAAGAAGAAAACAGGAGCCAATATGAATATTGATTTCAATCTGGCCGTAGATAAAGGAACTACCGTAAATGTACTGGTAGGAGATGATGTAGGAAATATTACAGTAAAAGGCTCTGCCGATCCGTTGAGGTTCCACATGAACAGACAGGGGAATATCGCCATGAGCGGTACTTATAAAGTAGATAACGGAACATTTGTCTCTAAGGCAATTCTTAATAAAACTTTCCAGATAGAGAGGAACAGTAGTATAAGATGGGATGGTGATGCTATGAAGCCTGCATTAGACATTAATGCCAACTATGTAAGAATGGTTTCTAATGCCGGGGAGTACCTTAGCATGGGAAAACTGCAGCCTATCAGTATTTTGCTGCAGGCCCACATTACCCAGTCGTTGGTAGACCCTAATATTGACCTTAATGTAACTGCTATGGATGTTTCCAGCCAGGTAAGGGAAACACTTGCTGCCAAAATGAGCCAGGAAGGAGAAAAGGTTCTTCAGTTCGGATCTGTTCTGCTGTTGAGTACTTTCAACGTCTCAAACTCTGGCGGGGTAGATGTGAATGTAGGAAATGTAGCAGAGTCATCCGGATATAATATGCTTCTGAAACAATTGGGATCTGTTCTTAATACGATGAGTAATGAATTCCAGATTGACCTTAATTACGTAAAAGGTGACCAGAATTCAAACTTTGGAGACAGAGCAAATGCGGGATTGAGTGTAGCTCTTTCCCCAAGAATCAATATAAAAACAGGTTTGGGTATTCCATTATCGAAAACAGATGGTGCCCAGAACAACTATTTGTCTACAGAAGGCTCTGTAGAGTATGATTTATCTAAAAAGAACGACGGTACGCTGGTTATACGTGCTTATTCCAAGCCTACGAACATCGGAATGGTGAGTACAAACGGTTCTGCAAATCAAGCCTATGGAGGAGGAGTTGTGTGGAGTAAAAGCTTCAATTCTTTGTTTAAAAAGAAGAAAAAAGACAAAAAAACTTCAGATGCAAAAGGTGAAATAAAAACAGATTCTATAAAATCGAATGGTAAATAATTAGAATATTTTAATGATTTTTATCATCTGTGTTAATTATTGTTAATATTTGATATATATTTTTTAGTTAAATTATTTTTCGTAAATTTGCAAAAAATACATAGATTTTTTAAAGAAATTGTAATTTAACTAATATGAACTATCAACTGGACGAAATAGACAAGAAAATTCTTGATTTCTTAGTAGAAAACACAAGAATGCCTTTTACTGAAATTGCAAAGCAGATGGATGTTTCTGCTGGAACAATTCACGTAAGAGTGAAAAAGATGGAAGATGCAGGTATTATTTTGGGATCATCTCTTAATATCGATTATGGTAAGCTGGATTATCACTTTACAGCTTTCATAGGGATCCTTTTGACAAAATCAAACCGTACTCAGGAAGTATTGAAAGAATTGTCAACTTTACCTAACGTCATTGAAGCTAGCGTTATTTCAGGAAAATATAATATTTTCTGCAAAGTAAGAGCTAAGAATACGGATGATGCTAAAAGAATTATTTATCAGATAGATGACATTCAGGATGTAATGAGAACTGAAAGTATGATTTCTATGGAAGAATTCTTAAGTGACAAAAACAGACTGATCAACGCTATCTCTGTATAAGTCAAATTTTAAACGAATAATTATAAAAGAACTTATGAAATCTCTCATAAGTTCTTTATTTTTGTAGGTATGGAAGAATACAGCTATTTTGACGAAGATCCGAAGAAAGGATGGGGATTTGTACTGGCATTTGCAGCCTTAATGTTGTTTACTATAATGGGGCTTGGAATAGATGTGGATGAATATCTGCAGCATGAATACCTGGAGATCCCAAGGTGGTATTTCTATGTTATTTTTTCAATTGATGTATTGATGATGATTGGACTGATACTGATGTTTTTCTACAGAAAAATAGGAATCTTCATGTTCCCTGCTTTACTGGTGATGCACTTCTTTATGCACAATTATTACCTGTCTACATTTTTGTATACGGATGTTACCAATCTTTTCCTTTTCACAGGATTTGGTATGCTTGCCATTATCCCGAAATGGAAGTTTTTTAAATAAACAGAAATTAGCTATTATCATATAACAAACCGCTTTTAAATACTATTTAAAAGCGGTTTTTGAATAATAAAAAAGAGTAAAAAACATTATCTGAGTTCCAACGAATTGAAATTTTTTTTCTTTAAAGGATTTTTTCTCCAATCTTCCCAGTTTCCTGTATAGGGATTATAGCCACATTTTAGAGGTTTTGATATATTCAGACCTTCTTTGCTTTTTTCTGCATTTTCGGTGTACGCCCTGCAGTCTGTGCAGACGTAACGAAACTCGCAGTCCTTACAGATTTCTATATTGTCTTTGGTCAGATTCCAATATTTTTTGAAATTAGGTTGGGTTATAGCTTCTTCAAGGCTGTTATTACGGATGTTTCCAAAGTTTTCACTCATCAGCGGGCAATTTTTAATGGCACCGTTTCGGTCAATACCTATCTTTTTATACAGGCAGGAATTATGGTTGATAGCTTCCAATACTTTACTGATGTTGGTATTGAAGTATTTCAGTTCCACTTTTCCGCAGGCAGATATTTTCAGTTCATCTTTCAGGAAATTAAGTGAGAATCGATATTCATCTTTAGCTTTGAAAGGAGGCTTCGAACAATTGTAAAAAATGAGACTGTATATTCTTGCTGTGTTTTTTTGAAGAGCCTGTATAAAAGATAGATTGGTTTCCTTGTGAAACGGAGAGAATATTTCTATTCCCGAAAGCACGGAGGTTTTAAATACATCATCAATTTCTATGAATTCATGTATTGTTAATGGTTTTAAACTGTAAATGACCAAATGTTTAATTCCAAGGTTTTCTATAGAAGGGTTTATTTTTTTCAGTAACTCGATATCTTCCATTTCTATAAAGAGATCTGTAATGATACTGGGCTCATGATATTCATAAGAAAGAGGAGGGAAGTTCCTGTCCCAATCGTTCTCAGTAACAAATCCGTATTCTTTTTCCAGCAGGAGATTAATGTATTCCTGAACAATTGATCTGGATTCTTTATCATAAACTTTTAGTATGTCTTCAAGAGAGTGATTTTTCATTTCTTCTATAATCTCGTACAATTCCAAGGGATATAGTTCAGATACATTTCTCTGTAGATCCGAAATAAGAATTCTGGTTGCTCCTTTGGTGATCAGAATGTTGCTGAATAGATTAAAATAGTTCATAATAATCGATTAAGGGATTTCACCGGCTTTTCTCTTATATAGAAATTCGTCTGATATTTTTCGCAGGCTAAAACATAAACAACATCATTAGGTTTTTTAAGTTTCTGATCGGCGAAGGTTTCAATATGTTTAAAGGTAAGCGGAAGCTTGTTTTTTTCTTTAACTTTAATTTTCATAAGTAATCTGCTATTTTTTTAAATAGGGGGTAATTGCAATGATAATCTACATTAGCAAATTGTCCCACAGGATTAATTTCTAAGAAATAATATCTATCATCACTTTTAATGAAGTCTAGTGAACCACAATTTAGATCCAATATTTGCATAAGCTTATGAATTTTTAATTCAATATCTTGAGGAAGTTTATATGGTATGTTCCTATTAGGTTTTTTTGTGTTATATTTCCTGAAATCAGTTTTAGTTTGTTCATCATTTTGAGAAAAAATAGCCATTGAGAAGCATTCACCATTGATATAAAATGTCCTTATTTCGAAATCCTTTTCTATTTTCTCTTGGAAAAAAGAAACGAAAAAACTTTGTCTCTCCATTTTCTTTACTATAGTTGTATACATGATGCCATTCTGGTTATTTAATATATTATCTAATATTACATTTCCCGTAATTGCTTTTGTAATTGTTTGGTTTATTGGGATTTCGTCGGTACTTTCAGCTAGGAAATAAGAGGGTACATCAAAACCTGTTTTCTGGGCATACTCCAATACTAAAAGCTTATTAATATGAGCTCTAGTTTGTTTATTCACATGGTTTTTAGATTCTAAAGTACGAAGTACATAGTCTTCAAGCCAATGTTGGACTTCATTCATATGAATATTTATAGAGGTATTATTGTATTGTAAACGTTTAAATTGTAATCCCCCTCTTCTATACCATACACTATAAATATCATCAAGAAAAAAACTGTTCTTCTGACTTTGTAAAAAGAACCTTTTTTTTAGAATTTTGATTACAAAAACTTCATCTTCATGAATATGAATAAAGTCTTTATTCATTGAAGTGAGATAACGCATAACTTCAATCGCTGTTCTGTCATTATCATTTGAGAAAATCAGTATCATTTGGTTTTTAAACTATCGGCTAAATCTTTTGCTAATTTGTTTCGGTATGTTAAACTTGGAAGTCCAATACCTTTTCGGTTATGGTTTACTTTTGATGAATCTTTTATATTTTCATATCCCTGATAAACTCCATAGGTATAAGGAACTTTATGATGTAAGTTATTTCGATCTATCATAGCAGCATAGTCTCGAGGTCTGCATTTACCTGATTTTACATATTCTAATATTTTAGTTTTGAAATAAGTATAATATTCATCATAATCTGCCATATGTAGTAATAATACACCCATAGGCATAAAAACATCTCCATTCCATAAACCTATTTTTTGCATCGTTGGGAAGTCATGGTTTTCAAATGTCCATTGAAGAAGCTCTGCATTCTTTTTATCATTCTTAAAAATATCCAATTTGTTTGTTCGTCCTCCATATTGGTCACGCTTGAATGCAACAGTAAAGGAATCAACTAATTTTCTATTGAGACTTTTTTCCCATTTTGCAATATGTTTTTCTATTTCAAGACTATCAATATTATATTTCTTATAAAGCTTGATGAAATGCGCATCTTGTTTTTTATATTTCCAATAAGGTGCTACTAAAGGAATTAATTTGTAAAGATTTTTTTTGCCTCCAAATTTTTTATGGTATTTGTTTGCAAGTCTGATATAGGTTTCATATTCCTCAATACGTTCTTGGTTCAAAGGGCGATATCTTCTAAACAGCTTCTTATATAAGACTACAGCTTTTTCAGGTTGTTTTGCAATCCTGTAGATACTATCAATCTCGTTTACTTTATTATAATATTGAATATAATTTCGATTTTTGCAGGAACTAAAGAATAAACAAAGAATCAAATAGCTTATATATTTTAAATGAAGATTTTGATTTTGTTTCATATTGCGTTATTATTGGGAGCAGAAGGATTTATTAATTATGAAGTAACTGATAAAGACAGGACTGTAGATTGATTATATACAGTCCTGTTGATTTTATTTCCTGTTAATAAGGAGTGGTTGTACTAGGACCTTCAATCGTTAAAGTCATTGTCTTAACACCATCTTTGTAATAAGCTGTATCAGAACAATTATTGCCACATTGAGTAGGCTCTGAAGTTCTTGCTGTATCAGCTCCCCCGTGAATGTTTTGCAGGTTTTTCATTTTCTTGTTTTCTAAAGAAGAGAAGTTTCTCTTCATTCCATTTAATTTTTTCATGTTGGTAAATTTTTAAATTTATATAGATCATTTATGTCATGTAATCCCTGACATTGGGGTAAATAATTCTCATATTTATCATGTACTGTACACATACAATTTAAAAATGCAGAATGTATTTCGTCAACGTTGATGGTTCAAAACTAAAAATTATTACATCACTTCAGTGGGAAAATATGTAAGTGATTTGTTTTTTTTCTGTACACAAATACATATGGAAACAGGGAATACATCACAGGATTTAGTGAAATATTTGAAACTTAAAAAAGTATAAAGGAAAGTTTGACCGCATGAAGAAAATATCAAAAGATAACAGCATGTTGTAAAGTAATATTTTCTATTGTACAATACAGAAGAATAATCAAATTTATACTGAAAATAAGAGGTTAGCGAACTCATTTTGAAAGGAATTTGTATCTTTCTAATGATGTTGTTCGTAAAAAAGTAATGGTTTTGAATGAAAAATGATCATGAAATCGTATAAATTTTCACAAAAAAAGTTCTGATTTTATGCTTATTCGTGTCTAAGAGGCTATAATAAGTCATAAAAATGAAGCTTTTGACCTAAGGAGAAAATAAAGTATAGCCGTAAAACGCAGTCACTGTTTATTCAGAAAATACTCTTGAAAAAAGTCTGAAACCATATTTTAATTGAGACCAAACTTCTTTTTAATGGATATTTGGTCATTCTATACTTTTCTATCTTGTGCATTGCGGATTAATCGAAAACAGGGGCTATATGTGGGAATGATCCAAACAGCTGATCATAAAATTCTAAAATACAATAGCTATAATCATGAATTTGGCTGTACTTCTAAAGAATATAATGAGCTGATTTGACAGGATAAAGGTAATTTTACCGCCCATTTTAAAAAAGAAAAGAAGTATGGATTTTGAAATTTTGAAACAGCAGATAGAAGATGCTGCCAGGAAAGCTTTTTTAGAAGTGTATGATAAACATGGAGGAGAAGAGATTTACAGCTTTGCATTGTATAGTGATGAAGGTGCAATGACGGTTTGTCCTGCAGCCAATACTATGAAAGTAATGGAAACTGTGGATAAGGATGATGCTCTTTATTATAAATACGAACCGGCAGAATGGGCCTATGAAATGGAAGGAGCTGATGAAGAATTCAATAAAATCTGTACTCAGCTGAGAGCAGAACTGGATAAACATGATGACGATGATCAATGGTTTGAAAGTTTTCAGGCTAAGTTGTATTCCATTTGTATTGAAGTATTGGAAAAACTTAAAAATGAAAACTTTTTCACAAAGATCACTGGCAAAGATATTTTCCTGATTTTCACCGTTTCTGATTATGAGTTTGAGAAAGAAGAATTGAAAAATCTTATCACAAGACTTAATAATAATGAATACAAAAGTGAATATTTGGGTTGGATGGCTACCTGGGGCAATTAAAAGAATGACGAATAAAAAAAACACTTTAAATATATACGTATGAAGCCAGATAAAATAATTGTCTCAGAAGCCTCTTATAAAAGCAGTGAGCCTTATGATATAATCCGCTCCAATATCTCTGTGGTAAGCCTCTTAGACGAAGAAGGAATAGAAGAAGAGAATATGCATGAAGATTCAATCACCAGTTACTATGTGGATTATTACATCAGTCAGTATAAAAACGGGAACTTTTCACAGTTTGTATGGAATTCAGGATGGTCAGCAGAACTTAATAAGATCATTGAAGAAGGTTTAAAGAAAATAGGAGCTCAAAAACATTTGGATTTGTTTCTGGAACAGTCCTTAAAGGTGGAGAGCTTAAATAAGAAGGAATTGGAAAAGTTTTTGGAAAGCGAATATTTTGGTTCCAATCCAACAAGAGATGCCTTGAAAAATGATTCATTTTACGACCTTGAGGAAAACTTAACAGGACTTCATGCCCAATGGTTAAAAAATCATCCGGATCTGAAAGTTCTGACTATCGATGACATGTTTTCAGAGCTTGAGAAATGGGTAGGAAGGGAAATCGAGAGATAATATTGAATTCTTAAATGAATAGAGTTATGGAAGACCTTAAGAAACTTAATATTGAATTTGAAAACTATCTGGATGAAATTAGCGTACCGCTTACTGAAGATCTGATTCACTTGTTGGAAGGTAAAGGAATTAATTACCTTAGCGGCAATACTCAATCCGATATCAAAGCTTTTTATTTTGAATATGAATTTGAATATCTGAATATCATCTTCTGGGGTGTTAACAGTAAAGGTAAAATCGAAACAGAAACAATCTCCCTGCCAGCAAAAAAGAACAAGAATGATGATGAAAAGTGGACTGCATTGATTCCAGAAGAAATATGGCAGAAAGCTTCAGATTTTCAGGATGATTATGAAGAGGATGATTTTGATGAAATTCTGGATGAATATAATGATGAAAAGTACCGCCTGTTTGAACAATGGTTTATTACATGCTGGAAAAAAGCATCAGAACAGACCAATATACAAATGGATGCCTATTTTTCCATTCATGACAGCTATTTCAAAACAGATCTGAATACTCTGAAAACCCTTAATGAGGATGAAATTGACCAGCGTTTTGAATAGATGGAATCTTTGATAAATCTATTTTTATAGCAGTAAACTCCAAATCAAATTATCAACAACAATTATATTAATTATGAACAATTACAAATTTTACAAACAAGAAGGAAACCAATATATCTTTAAAAACCAGCCTGTATTTGTAATGGTGCTTTGTATTTTCTTTCTGATCGTAGCAGGATTACTTTTTAATAGTGTAAGAACTCTTAGCTATGTCCTTATTGCAGTGGTAGTACTTATTTTGATTAATTTTTTCACCAAGAAATTCATCATTGATATGGACCGAATGACCATTACAGGAAAACACACCATTTTTGTTCCGGCGAGAACCTATCCGATAGAAAATTTCAGAAATTTTCATGTACTGGCAACAAAATACATGGGTTTTATTACCACCAATGTAATACTGTCTATTTATTTTGAAGTAGAGGGTAAAGAAAAGAAGCTTACGATAGGGCAGGCCATTACTCAAAAAGGGATACAGAAAATGGTAAACGAAACAGAAGATATTATGAACATCAATAATCCTGAGAATGGACATCAGAGACCGCTATAAATTTGAAGAAAACGGAAGTGAAATAAGCTTTATGCCCAATTACAGTTTCCTGCGTACATTGGTATGGTGGCTGGTATTGGGTGTGATTGCTCTTCCTGTGATCATCTATTATTTTATGGATAAAATGTCCGGAGACCAATTCAAAATTGCAATGATATTATGGGCAATTTACATGATCTACTTCCTGTTTGACCTGGTTTTCAGAGTTCCGGTAAAATTTATTTTTGATAAATCAGAGAAGTGTATCTACAGAAAGCTCCTACTCTCCAAAAAACTGATGAATTTTGATGAAATGACCTATTTTGTGAATGATGAAAGAGGAACATACTATTATTCAATAGGAAAAAAGAGAAATCAGTTTGTGAAAAATTACAGGATCAGCAATTATTTTTCAGGATCAAAAGCTTCAGAAAGAAGAGAGGATGAATACATCAAAGAAATATTGTGTCCGGTTTTAATTGCTATCGGGATTCCTCTCAACAGTGAAGAACAATAATAAGAAGGATAAAAACTAATACGATGAAGAATTCAGGTATAACCATTCCCTTCCTCTGGAGGGGTGACAGAAATTCAAAGAATTTTTGACGGGGTGGTTTATATGCAGCAAAAAATCAACTTTTACTACTCAATAAAAAATCCGGCGGTTTCGAAGAAACCGCCGGATTTTTTCTATATAAAATAGCTTATATTAAGCTAAAATTCTTTTTACAGCTTCTTTTACTGCAGCAGCATCAATTTTATACTTCTTCATCAATTCTGCTGGTGTTGCAGACTCTCCGAAAGTATCGTTTACCGCTACAAATTCTTGTTTTGTAGGTCTTTTTCTTGCAAGCATACCTGCAACAGACTCTCCTAAACCTCCAAGGTAGTTGTGCTCCTCAGCTGTTACAATTTTACCTGTTTTTTCAACAGATTTTAAGATGATTTCTTCGTCAAGAGGTTTAATCGTGTGAATGTTGATTACCTCACAAGAAATACCTTCTTTCTCAAGCTCATCAGCAGCTACAAGAGACTCCCATACAAGGTGTCCTGTTGCAACAATCGTTACATCAGTTCCTTCCTGAAGCATAATTCCTTTTCCGATCTCGAAAGGCATATCTTCCGGAATGAAAACAGGAACTACCGGTCTTCCGAATCTTAAATATACAGGACCTTCAAAATCTGCAATCGCTAAGGTAGCAGCTTTAGTCTGGTTGTAGTCACAAGTGTTGATAACCGTCATTCCAGGAAGCATTTTCATCATACCAATGTCTTCAAGAACCTGGTGAGTAGCTCCATCTTCTCCTAAAGTAAGACCTGCGTGAGATGCACAGATTTTTACATTTTTGTTAGAATAAGCAATAGATTGACGGATCTGATCATATACTCTTGAAGTAGAGAAGTTAGCAAAAGTTCCTGTAAAAGGAATTTTCCCTGTAATACTAAGACCTGCTGCAATTCCCATCATGTTAGCTTCTGCAATCCCTATCTGGAAGAATCTTTCCGGAGCCTTCTCAATGAATTTCTCCATTTTCAAAGAACCGATAAGGTCTGCGCAAAGTGCTACTACATTAGGATTTTTGTCCGCTAGTTCTGCTAATCCTGCTCCGAATCCTGAACGAGTGTCCTTTTTTTCTGTATATGTATATTTCATTTTTATTGTATTAATCGAGATATTAAGATATTAGTAATCAGCCGGAGCTTCTAGGTACAATTGCTTGAATGCTGTGTCTAGCTGCTCATCATTAGGTGCTTTACCATGCCAAGCATGAGATCCCATCATATAATCAACTCCGTAACCCATTTCTGTATGAAGAAGGATGGCTACCGGCTTTCCTTTTCCTGTTTCTGTTTTTGCTCTCTCAAGGATTGCAATCACAGCTTCAAGATCATTACCGTTCTTTTCTTCCAAAACAATCCATCCAAATGCTTCAAGTTTAGCATGAAGATTTCCTAAGCTTAATACATCATCTGTATCCCCATCAATCTGACGGCCGTTATAGTCTATAGTAGAGATGATATTATCTACTTTTTTAGCAGCAGCATACATCAATGCTTCCCAAACCTGACCCTCCTGAAGTTCACCGTCTCCGTGAAGAGAGTAAACAAGAGATTGATCACCATCTAATTTTTTACCTTGAGCCACACCAAGAGCCACAGAAAGTCCTTGTCCAAGAGAACCTGAAGCAATTCTGATTCCTGGAAGTCCCTCATGAGTAGTCGGGTGTCCCTGTAATCTTGAATCTAATTTTCTGAAAGTACTCAGTTCTTCAACAGGGAAAAAACCGAATCTTGCCAGTGTAGAGTAGAATACCGGAGAAATGTGTCCGTTTGATAGATAAAAATGATCTTCATTTTTGCCTTCCATTGTGAAAGGAAGTTTATAGTTCATTACCTTTCCATAAAGGGCTGTGAAGTACTCTGTACAACCTAAACTTCCGCCCGGGTGTCCTGAATTTACAGCATGAACCATTCTTAAAATGTCTCTTCTGATCTGCGTAGTAAGAGATTTTAGCTCTTCAATACTTTTACTCATTATGTCTGATTTATTTGCACGCGAATTTACAATTTTTTACCGGCTTATGGAAATGTAAAAATCCGGATCTAAAAACCCGGATTTTGATTGATTTGATTATTTTCCCGCTTTTAGCAGCCTTCATTGAGGTAAACGGATATTTCTGTAACAATATTATTAACAAATTTAAAGCTTAATAGAGTTCCTGCCTGACTGTCTTCAATATTAAAATAACCGGAATCTTTGATAGGTTTGCTATTGTCATCCCAATCCGGACGCACACTGAAGTTAGAATAGTTTCTGTAAGCATTGATAAGGTCATCTCTTGTACTTCCAATCCCAATTCCACTTTTGGTTTTAAATTTTTTACTCGTTGTTGTCATGTAAGTAATAGAAGGAACACTCGGATTGGCTTCATTGATATAATTGTCGAAAAGATCAATCTGGATCGTTTCTCCATTATACTTTACTATATTTTTTTTCTCACCGCTAGAGTTCGTAAGTTTTGTTCCTGCTATTTTTTCAGCTTCAACCTTGGGCATAAAGACTTTAAACGGCCCGATTCTTAATGTTGATACTTCAAAATTTTCCTGAGCATTCATACACCCAAATGTTAATGCAAACACACAGATTGATATAATTTTTTTCATAGTTTTTTGATTTTTATTTCTTTTTATTTTGTTAATTTTTTTATTGAATTTATATCATTCGCATCAAAGATAATTAAAATGAAAAAGTCTATAAAATTAGTTATTTAAATAAAGAAAATTTACTTGTTGAGTTGAAGGCTTTGTGGTAGCATGATTGTTGCTGTTTGTACAAAAAAAACATACTTTTTTTAAATTTTCATATATAATATTTGAATAAATTTAACTAATTTTATAATTCAATGTTATTTGATTTATGAACCTTTAACTGATTATTTTTTAGTTTTTGGTCTTGTTAGTTGAATTAATAAAAATTGCAAACCATTATATATGAAAATTAAACAATTATTTTATCTGGGGATATTTGTTATATCCATTTCCTCAGGGAAAGCACAGGACTTTTTTACAGTGATCAGTGAGAGGTCCATCAAAGCAGATCCTAAAAACAGGACCGTACAACCGGAAAAGTCATTGACCTATACATTGGACGTGGCTGGAATGAAAAGTTATTTTAATTCGGTTCCGGAATTGAAGGACAGCGACCGTAAAGATAACGCACCCATTATTGTGCTGCCAATGCCTGACGGTAAGAAAGCGAAATTCAGAATCTGGAAATCTTCGGTAATGGCTCCTGGATTAGCCAGCCAGTTTCCACAGATTATAACTTTTACAGGGCAGGGAATTGATGACCAATATGCTACTATAAAACTTGATTTTACCGAGCTTGGCTTCCACGCGCAGATAAAATCTGTGGTAGCTGGTGATACTTACATTGATCCTTATGCAAAACAGGATATTAACAATTATATCATTTATCAAAAAAGTGACTTAATTGACAAAAATCCAAGATCGTGCGGAGTAAAAGATGAGGACGATTCTCCGCTGGGAAAAAAAAACGCTCAAAAAACCGTAAGTCCAAGCGTAGGAACTCAAATTAGAGTTTTTAGGTTTGCTGTGGCTTGTACCAATCAGTATGCAAAAGCGGCAACAGGCTCAGCAACACCTACTGTTGCCCAGACTTTGTCAGCGATTGTAACTTCTGTAAACAGAGTAAATGGAGTGTATGAGCAGGAAGTAGCTTCAAGATTGGTATTAGTGGATAATGAAACCAATGTAATCTTTACAAATTCTGCAACAGATCCTTTTACCGGAAATGATAGTGCCGGTACATTAATTAATGAAAGCCAGACTCAGATTGATGCATTGATCGGAAACGCCAATTATGACATCGGACATACCTTCAGTACCGGAGGAGGTGGATTAGCAGGACTGGGAGTAATCTGTAACAATTCCAATAAAGGTAGAGGAATTACCGGTTCCCCTAACCCTGTTGGCGACCCTTATGATATTGATTATGTAGCTCATGAAGTAGGGCATCAGTTTGGTGGTCCACATACTTTTAATGCAACTACAGGAAGCTGTGGGGGAGGAAACCGCAGTGCTGCCAACGCTGTAGAACCCGGAAGCGGAATTACCATTATGGCGTATGCAGGAATCTGTGGAAGTACCAATAACTTAGCTGCTAACAGTATTCCTACTTTCCATACCAAATCATTCCAGTCTATTACAGCGAAAGTTCAGTCAACAACATGTCAGGTGACAATTCCTTCTAACAATTTTCCGCCTTCTGTAAATGCCGGAGGTGATTTTACCATACCTAAGAGTACGCCGTTTAGATTAGAAGGATCTGCTACAGATATAGATAACAATCCACTTACTTACAGCTGGGAACAAAATGATGTGGGACCGGCAGGTGATTGGAATGCTCCAACAGGTAATGCTGCTATATTCAGATCATATGTACCTGTAACCGTTCCTTACAGATATTTCCCAAAACTTACAGACGTGATCAATGGAACCGTATCTAAAGGAGAATTTAAGCCATCCTATGCAAGAACCATGGAGTTCAGGCTGACTGTAAGAGATAATAATCCAGGTTGTGCAGGAGTTACTAATGATGATGCTATTATTACCGTTGATGGAAATTCAGGGCCGTTCAATGTAACAGCACCTACTACAGCTGTAAACTGGGCGGGTAATTCTACTCAGACGATAACATGGGACGTAGCGAATACAACTGCTTTCCCTGTAAATTGTGCTACTGTAAATATTTTCCTTTCCACAGATGGAGGTCTTACATATCCTACACTTATCTTAGGCTCCACTGCAAATGATGGCTCCGAGACCGTTACCATTCCTAATGTAACGACCACGCAGGCCAGAATTATGGTGGCAGCAGAGACGAATGTATTTTACAATATTAACCCTATTAACTTTACTATCACTCAGACCTTGGGAGTGAGCGAAACAGCTTCAAATAAAGATGTATTTGTAGTATATCCTAATCCAAGTAAAGGGCTCCTGAATATTAAATTTACCAATTCAAATGAAGTATATGATATAACAGTATATGATGTAAGCGGAAAATTAGTATTTACCCAGGCTAATAATAAATTGAACCATGATAAAGTAGGTACTTTTGATTTGTCACGATTGGTTAAAGGTGATTATCTGATTAAAGTTAAATCTAAGAATATAGAGAAAACAATCAAGTGGATTAAAGAATAAAAATAGATTCACTAAAATAAAAAGGCTGTCTTCAATTGAGGACAGCCTTTTTTATTTTTTTATAAAGATTGATTAAACAACTCTTAAATAGTTTTTGTTTTTTACCAGCCACAGACCAATAAAAGTCAGCAATCCGTTAAGAACAATCAATTCCACACCGATTTTGTAATCGGTATAAGTTGTAACTGCAAGGTTGATCAGATAAGTGAGTACAGGTGCTAAAATAGTCACAGCAAGGATGGAGTATTTTCTGGAGATCTGAAACTTCGTGAAAATTCCAAAAGCAAAAAGGCCTAAAAGCGGTCCATAAGTATATCCGGCAATTTCCATGATCAGATAAACAATAGATTTGTCATTTAATGCTTTGAAAACCATGATAAGGATAAAGAAAACTACTGTGAAAATCAAATGCACTTTCATACGAAGGCGTTTCTTCTCTTTTTCAGTTTTGGTTTTATCTTCATTAAGGTTTAATAAGTCTACACAATACGAGCTTGTTACAGCTGTTAAAGCACCATCAGCAGAAGGGAATAATGCTGAGATCAATCCGATAATGAAAATAACAGAAATTGTCATTGGGAAATATCCCTGAAGTGATAAAGCCGGGAAAAGGTCGTCTCCCATTATATTTTTAATATTTCCTGCAGTATCTTTAAATCCGAAAATATTCGTTACAGTTTCAGATTTTAGTGTTCCATATTCTGCTCCGTGCTGCAATGCAAAAAGGTATAATAATCCTCCCAGGAATAAGAATGCAAGGTTCACGATAAGAAGTGTTCCTGCAAAAGTCAGCATGTTTTTCTTTGAATTCTGAAGATTATCTACAGAGATATTTTTCTGCATCATTTCCTGATCCAGCCCTGTCATAGCAATTGTAATAAAAATTCCGCCGAGAATTGTTTTCAGGAAAAAGGTTTTGGAATTAGGATCAAAATTGATGAAATGAGTATAGTTTTTCTGTTCCAGAATAGTATAAGCTTCCCCAAATGATAAATTCAGGTTTGATAAAATATAAACGATACATGCAACAAGACTGATAATCATAAAAGAAGTCTGCAGTGTATCTGTAATGACAATCGTCTTTACACCCCCTTCAAAGGTATACAGAAGTACCATCAGCAAAAGAACAAGAGAAGTTACCCAAAACGGAACTCCCAGCCCTTCCAGTAAAAATATCTGTAAAACATTCACCACCAGGTATAATCTTGCTGTAGCACCAATTGCCCTTGAAATAATAAAAAAGATAGAACCAATCTTATGAGCTTCCACATTGAATCTTTTCCCCAGATAGGTATAAATAGACGTCAGGTTCATCTTATAATAAAGCGGGAGCAGTATTGCTGCAACAATAAAATATCCGATGAAAAACCCGATTACCATCATGTAGTACTCAAAACCTCCGTAGATATATTCGGAACCGGTCATCTTTCCTACCGTACCCGGAACAGAAATAAAAGTAACCCCGCTTAAGCTGGTTCCTATCATCCCAAATGCAACGAGCCACCATTTACTCTTTTTGTTACCGATAAAAAATGACTGGTTATCAGAATTCCGGCTGGTGAAATAAGAAATCACCAAAAGGCCGATAAAATAGATGAAAACAAATAGCAAAAGGATAGTTCCTGAATTCATGCTTGATTTTTAAATTTTAGCAAATATATAAAAAAGATCAGTCGTGAATCATGAATTTGAAATACTGTTGGTTTCAAAACAAATTATGATTATGAATTTGCTTTACAGTCTGTATTTGCATAAAAATAAAAAACCTTCCAGAGAGATCTCTGAAAGGATTGTATTGTAAGGGTGGAAACAGTGGCTAATTCACTAAAACATCCTGAAGTTCCTCACTTTTCTGGAAACTTGCCTTAGCAAAAGGGCAGAGGGGAATAATCTTTTTTTCATTTTTTCTGGCAAAATCTACCGCTGCCAGAAGCATTTCCTTGCCTACACCTTTTCCGTTGTAGGCTTCTTCCACCTCGGTATGGTCTATAATAAATCTTTCTTCTCCGGCCCAGGTATATGTCATTACTCCTGCGCGTTTTCCATCTATGAAAGCTTCAAAACTTCCGTGTTTCTCGTCGTTGTTTTGTTTTACTTCGATCATGTTATGAGAATTTAGTTAGTATTTCTATGTCGTTGGTTAATATTTTATGAACCGGGCATGCATCAGCGATGGTGTGCAGTCTTTTCAGCTGCTCATCATCCAGGATACCTTCAAAGCTGATGTCTCTTTTGAAAACCGCTCTTTTTGTTAATGGGAAATTTTCAAGCTCTACTTCTACATTGATGTTTTCTACATCCCATTCCTTTCTTTCAATATACATTCTCAATGTAGCTGCTGTACAGCTTGCCAATGAGGTAGCCAGAATTTCCATTGGGTTAAGACCTTTGTTCTGTCCGCCTTTATCAATCGGTTCATCCGTAATGATCTTATTTTCGCCGGCTGTTACTTCTGTATAATATTTTGTTTTTCCTAAACTTGCTTTTACCGTTACCGCCATTATTTTTCTGTATTGAATTTATAACTTAATGCACCTGAAGGGCATTGGTCTATCTGTGTTCTGAGTTCTTCCGGGCTTGCATTTTCTGCTTTTATCCAAGGTCTTTCTTTTGGATTATAGACTTTGGGAAGCAATTTTACGCATACAGCCGAGTGGATACACTTTTGAGGCTGCCAGATGACGGTGATGTTACCGTTGGGATATTCGTGTGTTTCCATATCAATTTTCTTTTAATGATTTTTCGATTCTTCTGTCCGGAATCAGCCATATGAGAGCCACGATATAATAAAAACCTATGGCAATATAAGGATAAAAAAATGAAGTGGCGATTCCCAGAACATAAAATACAATAGAGATATATTCCTTATATTTTGAATGAATGGCTTCTTTCAGCTTTGAATCTTCTCCTTCGCACCGGATAATGACATGCTCCAGAATAGTATAGGCAATTGCCGCCATAATGAGTCCGATACCATACACAGCTACAGGATTTTTAGCAAAACCGGTGGTTCCTATCCATTCCGTAGCAACAGGCATCAGAGAAAGCCAGAAGAGCAGATGGAGATTGGCCCAAAGAATGCTGCCATTTACTCTTTTTACTGTCTGAAACAAGTGATGATGATTGTTCCAGTAGATTCCTACATAAATAAAACTGAAAATATAAGCCAGAAACTTAGGAAGGAGAGGTTTGAGACTGGCCCAGCTATTTCCTTCCGGTACTTTCAATTCTAGTACCATAATGGTGATAATAATAGCAAGGACACCATCACTGAATGCCTCTAATCTTCCTTTAGTCATTCGCTTTAACCTGATTTTTAAAGTTTTGTATTTTAGCCTTCAGATCATTCAGCATATCCGGATTGATGACTCCGCTTTCCATATCAAAATTTTCATAAAACTTAGGCAGTGAAAAAGTATCCTTGATATCTGCTGCAAACTGTGGGAAAAATGTTTTTGCCGTATTCATTACATTTCCGCCGCCATAGCCTCCTGGAGAGGTGCTCATCAGAAGCATCGGTTTATTCTGAAACACTTTTACATTAATCCTTGAAGACCAGTCAAAAAGATTTTTAAACGCTGAGCTGTAAGAACGGTTGTGTTCCGCAAGGGAGCAGATAATCACATCACATTCTTCAATAGCTTTCAAAAACTGATGAGCTTCATCCGGGAAACCTTTCTTTTCAAGGTCTACAGAAAAAACGGGCATAGTAAAATTGTTGAGGTCAATCAGATTGATTTCCTCATCCTGAAAATCTTTCAGAACAAATTTTACCAGTTCTCTGTTGATAGAAGTGGAAGATGTACTTCCGGCAAATGCTAATATTTTCATGTTTGATAATCTGAACTGAAATTATTTTCTGTTTAAAATAGCCTTAGGAAGCGGAACGTATTCATTTTCATCGCCCGGAACCAAAGGAAATGCTTCATGATTCTGGTCATTCCAGTTTACTTTTGCCTGATCCAGTAATTCCTTATCAGAATTAACGAAATTCCAGAAGATAAAACGTTCTTCATCGAATGGCTCGCCTCCGAAAAGATAAACTGTTCCGTTTTCGCTCATATCGAATTCGCAAAGCTTAGTATCTTTAGCAATCATCAGCTGTTTTGAACCATAGGAATTTCCTTCTGTGGTAACAGTTCCATCCAGAACATACATTGCCGCTTCTCCATACAGATCTTTTCCAATGCTTATTTTCTTAGCTTCTTTTGTTTTTATTTCGATAAAAAATAACTTGCTGTGTACAGGAACCGGAGATGTTCTGCCAAATGCTTCACCGGCAATTAATTTATACTGAATACCATCTTCTTCCCAAACCGGAATCTCATCTGCTTCAATATGATGAAACGTAGGTTCTGACTGTTCAAGGTGCTTCGGAAGCCCTACCCAGATCTGGAATCCGTGAAGTCTTTTATCTGTGTGTCTTAAATATTCAGGAGTTCTTTCTGAATGTACAACTCCTTTTCCGGCAGTCATCCAGTTCACAGCGCCCGGTTTTATCTCAAGAGCACTTCCAATGCTGTCTCTGTGGAAAATAGAGCCTTCCAGCAGATAAGTTAACGTAGATAAACCGATATGCGGATGTGGAGGAACATCAAGGTTCTGGTAATCCTTTAATTCTGAAGGTCCCATGTGGTCGATAAAAACGAAAGGGCCAACTGCTCTTTTCTCACGGAAAGGAAGAAGTCTTCCTACCAGGAAATTTCCGATATCTGCTGCTTTTTCTTCTATAATAAGTCCAATATTTGACATGATGATGTGATACTTTTTTTAATGTTATTTAAATAAACTGAGTGATTCTGCTGAAGGTTTAAAGCTTGTCATATCCTTCAAATTTCTCATCTACGATACGTTTCCATTCAGGATGCTTCCTGATAAAAGCAAAAACATAAGGACAGAATGGAAGAAGCTTTTTCCCGCTTTCTTCAATATAATTCAGGGTTTTCTCTACCACAGCAGCTGCTGCACCTGTTCCCGCCAGTTCAGGATCTGCCTCAGTGTGTACCAAAGCAATCTGATGTGCTGTCTCACGGTAATCTATAAATGCATAATTTCCGTTGAACTCTATTTTAAATCTTTTTTCGGTTTTTACGAGAGGTATATTTTCAAATTCTGGTTTCATAATATTTTGCATTAAGGGGCTGTTTTCTTCAATAAACAGAATTAAAAGTTAAACCTTCCAGGTTGTCAAAACCAGGAAGGTTTGTTATTATATAAAGTTAATAAAAAAGGAATTATCTAAGATTAAGATAAATTTAATTCTTTTAATCTTCCAGGTATCCGAACTTTCCGGTATTGAAATCCTCAAAAGCTTGCATGATTTCCTCTCTGGAATTCATTACAAAAGGGCCGTGAGGATAGATAGGTTCATTGATAGGCTCACCGCTGATGATCAAAACTACAGTGTCTTCTTTTGCTTCAATAGTGAAAGTTTCACCTTCATTTTTAAACAATGTAAAATGATCAGCCTTCACCGTTTCTTCACCATTGATGATAATACTTCCTTCAATAACCAAAGCAGCGGTATTGAAATGAGGCGGAAAATTAAAATCAGCTTTTCCACCTGCTTTAAGTTTGGCGTTCATCATATGAACCGGAGTAAAAGTACTTGCAGGGCCTTTATGACCGTCATATTCGCCGGCAATTATTTCTACGAAACCATTTTCACCTAAATCTACTCTTTCCATTTTAGAGTTTTCAATAGCTTGATATTTCGGGCAGCTCATTTTGTCTTTTGCGGGAAGATTCACCCAAAGCTGAACCATCTGGAAAATCCCTCCTTCTTTTGCCCATGCCGTTTCATGGTATTCTTTATGAAGAACTCCTTTTGCTGCGGTCATCCATTGAACGTCACCTTCTCCTATAACGCCGCCGCCGCCAGCGCTGTCATGATGTTCTACTTTTCCACTATACGCTATTGTTACTGTTTCAAAACCTCTGTGCGGATGAACTCCAACTCCTCTTGGTCTGTCGGAACCATTGAAATGAAATTTTGAATTGTAATCAAGCATAATAAACGGGTCCATTCTTTTCATATCCAATCCAGGTACTCCCGGAATGAAATTGTGAACCCTGAATCCATCGCCTACAAAGTGTGCAGGTCTTGGAGATACTACGATTTCTATTTTTTTAGTTGCCATCACATTGTTGATTATGTAAACAAAATTACCATAGTTATATGCGAAAAGCATTGATCTGTGTTAAGTTCGTAGAAGGTGAAAAGACGAAGTGTAAAGAGTGAAACTGTATATTTGTCCTTTGAAGTTTCATCTTTTTGTGTATTTAATCTTCCTTCGATTTCATATTCTTTCCATCCGAAATGTGCAGTCTTCTGAAAACAAATCCTGATAAAATCGTTAATATTCCTACCATGAGAAATGTAAGTCGAAAGGCATTGTGAATTTCTCCTTTGATCAGATCTGTATTTTCAAACAGCTTTAAAACAATCAGTCCAAATGCAATTCCGAAACCGATCGCTAATTGTTGATTGACGGAGAGTAAGGAGTTTCCGCTGCTCGTCTGAAAGTTTCGAAGGTCAGCAATGGAAATCGTGTTCATGGAAGTAAACTGGATAGAGTTGAAAAAACCCAATACTGCGATGATTGGAACAAACCAATACAGAGAAGTGTGAATATCAGGAATGGCAAGAAGGCAGATCAGTGTTCCGATGATGAACGTATTTATCATTAAAGTCTGACGGTAGCCATATTTATCTAAAATTTTAATCACATATGATTTCCCGAAGATAGCAGTTAAAGCCATAGGCGCAATAATCCATCCGGAAGTTACTGCAGACTGTTTGTAGGCAATCTGAATCATCAATGGAAGCAGTAGAGGAACTGAGCTTATTCCTAATCTGGTGGCGAGGTTTCCCACAATACCTACCCGGAAAGTTCTTACCTGAAAAAGGTTTAATGGAAAGATAGGATTTCCTCCTCTTTTTGCATGTTTGTAATAATAATACAGGAACAGGAAGCCCATGATAAATACAAGTAAAACAGGAGTGATATTTTGCATATCTCCAAAAAGTTCCAGTGAAACCGAAAGCAGGAGAGAGGCGGCTGCAAAAATTAAAAAGCCTTTTAAATCAAAATCTACATCATTGGATTTATAGTTAGGCATAAATTTTAATCCTAAAAGAATTCCCAAAACACCGATCGGAATATTGATCAGAAATATCCAGTGCCATGAAAGATAATCTACCATATAACCACCCACTAAAGGCCCAAGTACGGGCCCAATAAGTGCCGGAATAATGGCAAAGTTCATCGCTTTAAGTAACTCACTTTTATCAAACGTTTTGATTAATGCCAGCTTTCCAACGGGAGTCATTAAACTTCCACCAACTCCCTGGATGACTCTTGAAATTACTAAATGAGTAAGATTTTGAGACATGGAACAAAACAGAGAGCCCAGACTGAACAATACCAACGAAAATATAAATACTTTTTTGGTCCCGAACCGGTCTGCCAAAAATCCGCTGGCTGGCATGAAAACAGCTAATGTAAGAACATAACTGATAATTGCGTTCTGCATATTAAGCGGAGACTCGTGCAGGTCTTTTGCAATAGCGGGCAGGGAAGTGTTAAGGATTGTGGAATCCAGCATCTGCATAAAAATAGCAGTGGCCAGAATTAAGGGAAGTATTTTTTTTATGGATGTCTGTGATGTATTTGCTTCTGTCATTTTGTATCGGCTGGGTCGTAAAAAATTCCCAAACTTATTTGATTTGAATAACTGCTTGCTTTAAGCGGTTTGATCCTTAGATAAAGAAATCCATATAAAATTAAAAAAGTCCTGTGAGATTTCACAGGACTTTTTGATTTATTTTCTAGGTTTTTCTACTCCCTTCCATTCATCACCGGCTTTTCTATACTGGCTTAAAGTGAAAGTTTTAAAATCCTTTGTTTTGTATTCGATGTTATCAGTGTTCTGCTCGAACGGCATGATGTAATAATATTCGATATCTGTTTTATCAGATTTGTTTCCTTTTTTTACACTAGGAACATATTTTGAAAACTTATAGCTTGGAAGATATTGTTTCAGTCTTGCGTAGAAAGCTTTGTCTTCTTTTTCGTTAGGAATGATATCTACAATATTCAAATCATCTTTTTTCTTGTCAATCCAAAGGTAGTAAGTCTTTTCTTCTCCCATATTTCTGTTGAAAGAGTTGAAAGCAAACAATTCTTTCGGTACAAGTTCCTTGATTTTCTCAGGATCAACCTTAGTATAATACTGGCCCTTTAAAGGATCTACATAAGTTTCAAGATTATACATCAAAACAGAATTGTTTTCAAATTTCTTATTTTTAAAATATTGATTCAAAGATAATTCTGCAGTTGCTCTAAGCTCTTTGCCTCTGGCATCCAATTTTTTTGTTGGATTCTGAGGGTTTACATATTTTACAAATTCATATAAAACGACAGGTTTTATATCTTTAAGGTGAGGATACGTTTTTAGCTGCTCTGCTTTTACAAGCCAGTAGAATTGTTGGTAGTAATCATCTTTATCTTGATCTTTCACACTCTTGTAAGCCAAAGCAAGCTTCTTTGAATTCAGATATTTGCCATATTTTCCTTGTCCAAAAGCAAAACTTATGGCTAATAAGGCAAATAAAACAGTAAGGTTTCTTCTCATTTTTTTATAATTGATATTTTCGTTTTCCAAATATAATTATTTATTAGATATTATTTTGGATTGTCAGTTAAATTATGCCATATTGTTATTGTTAATTCAAAAGAAAATCCTGTATTGCTACAGGATTGATAAATTATAACTGAGGAAGTTAGGGGTTTGAAGTGATGAAATTAAATAGCAATAGTCAATTTTTGCTTCGCAAAGTGAATGGTGAATGATTAACTGCTGATTATAAAACTTCTCTATATTGATTGTTAATAACCTCGAATCACGCAACTCTAACCACGTAACAAATTGACAAGCGCAGCATAATCAATCCCTTTTCTAATATGAAGTCTCATGTACCTTCACTGCTCTTCCGCTCGGATCATTCATTTTTTTGAATGCTTCATCCCATTCTAAAGCGATAGGAGTGGAGCATGCTACAGATGGAACAGATGGTACGGTAGCCGCTGCTGTTTCGCTTGGGAAATGTTCTTCAAAAATAGTTCTGTATCGGTATTCTTCCTTATTTTGAGGAGTGTTCAACGGGAATCTGAATCTTGCATTAGCCATCATTTCATCCGTCACTTCTTTTTCAGCAACTTCCTTTAAAGTGTCGATCCATGAATATCCAACACCATCTGAGAACTGTTCTTTCTGTCTCCAAACAATAGAATCAGGAAGAATGTCTTCAAATGCTTTTCTCAATACCCATTTTTCGATTTTCCCTTCAGCCATATTGATCATTTTATCTTTTGGGTTAAGAGTCATGGCAATATCCATAAATTCTTTGTCAAGGAAAGGTACTCTGCCTTCAATTCCCCAGCTCATTAGCGCTTTGTTGGCTCTTAAGCAGTCGTAAAGATGAAGTTTACCTAATTTTCTTACTGTTTCATCATGGAATTCTCTTGCATTGGGAGCTTTATGGAAATATAAATAGCCACCGAATAATTCATCAGAACCTTCTCCTGAAAGTACCATTTTTATCCCCATAGACTTGATTACTCTTGCGAGAAGATACATTGGGGTGGATGCCCTGATTGTTGTTACATCATAGGTTTCCAGGTGGTAAATTACATCACGCACAGCATCCAGCCCTTCCTGAACGGTAAAGTTAACTTCATGATGAACAGATCCGATGTGTTTTGCAGCTGTTTGTGCAGCAGCCAGATCTGGAGAACCTACAAGTCCTACAGCAAAACTGTGAAGTCTTGGATACCAGGCTTCCTGTGTATCTCCACTTTCAATCCTCTGACGGGCAAATTTTGCAGTGATCGCTGAAATCACTGATGAATCTAAACCTCCGGAAAGAAGTACGCCATAAGGAACATCACTCATCAGTTGTCTGTGAACAGCATCCTCAAGACCTTTTCTCAATTTTGCGATGTCTGTTTCATTTTCTTTCACCTGATCAAAGCTGTCCCAGTTTCTTGTATACCATTGCTGAAGCTCAGCGCCGTCCGGACTGTAAACGAAATGTCCCGGTAAGAATGTTTCTATTTTTTTACATACTCCTTCAAGGGCTTTCAATTCGGAAGCTACATAATAGTTTCCGTTTTTATCCCAACCTTGATAAAGAGGGCAGATTCCCATATGATCACGGGCAATAAGGTAGATATCGTTTTCAGTGTCGTATAATGCGAATGCGAAAATCCCGTTCAGTTTTTCAACGAAATCTTTTCCGTACTTTCTGTAAAGTGCAAGGATTACCTCGCAGTCAGACTGAGTCTGAAACTCATAATCAGGAAATTCTTCTTTTAATTCTCTATGGTTGTAGATTTCACCGTTTACGGCTAATACTACTTTTCCGTCTTTTGTAAATAAAGGTTGTTTACCAGAAGTAGGATCTACAATGGCAAGTCTTTCGTGAGAAAAAATTACTTTTTCGTCCTGAAAAACTCCGCTCCAATCCGGTCCTCTGTGACGGATTTTTTTTGACATTTCCAAAACCTGAGGTCTTAATACTTCAGTTTTCTGTTTGGCATCAAATAAACATACAATTCCACACATGATTTTTATTATTTATGGAACAAAAGTAGAAGGGATGTTTATAAATAACAATGAAAAATATTTAAAAACGAAAATTTTTAATTAATAAGTGTTTTAAAATTAAAAATTTTAATTATTTATTGAAATTAACATGTTTTTGATTAATTTTTTTCGTTGAGCCAAAATTGATGATTTGTTCATACAAAATAAAAATGACATATTTATTAATCTATGGTAATTAATTATATGAATTTTAACCCTTACTTTGTGGCTCGAAATAATTTTTTTTCATCATTTGTGTTTTTACCTTCTTGCAATTCTCATGCAAGAAGGTTTTGTTTTTATTGTACTCCAAGTAACGTTCCCGAAACATTCCATGAGCTGAAACTTGAGCCTTCGGAAGCTCCCTGAGGAATTTTTATCTGAACTGTATGTTTTCCTGCTTTCAAGTCTCCAAGAGGAATGAAGTTAGGATTGGTAACCGTTCCCGGGCACCAGTTTGATCTGCTGAGATCTGATGAAGAAAGTCCGTCCTGAAAATTTCCTGAAGCCGGATTGTACAAACGGTATGAACCGCAGTCTGTTCTCCATGGGGTGAATGAAAATATCAGATTTCCATCAACAAAAATAGAATTGGCCTTAGGAACAAATTCATCCCCATTTTCCCAACCTCCATGTCCGGTAGTGGTATATCTTAGCTGAGCGTTTTTTAAATCTTTATTCAAAGTGAAATTAACGAGAAGCCCTTTATCCTGATTGAACATTGTTGAGTAGTCCTGTCCGGCCATTTCCATAATATTTAAAGTATTGAATAATGGTATCGCTGTATTATTTTTATTAACTGCCTGATCACTCTTGTGAATGGTGATATCAAGACTCACTTTATGTCCTCCTTTGTCATAGTTGCCAATAAATGTACCTATCCAAAGTTCTTTTCCTGATAATGCAGGTTTTAGCTCTGTGATATCTTGTCGGTAAGGGTTGATGGTCTGCCAGTTTTTTCCTTTAAGCTGAATGTGATTAAACTTCTGGATTCCAAAAGCGGTAAAGAATCTCATCATTTCCACGGCAGGACTATAGCTGTCCGTGGTTGTTACTCCGTAATATTGCTTTCCGTTTCCATTTTCGTAGACAGGAAGTGTTTTTGCTCCCTTTTCCAATCCATCAAAAAAAGATTTTTCTTTATCCTGAGGAATGAAAAATACAGTTCCGGTTCTGTCATAGGCGTCTCCGTTCGACTGTTGTTTCAGTTCTACAAAAATATTTTCTCCTTCTGTAATCGCAGGGAATTTTACTTTTTTAAGAATGATGGTTCCGTTGGCATATCTTTTTATCTGGTCATCAGATTTTGAGGCATCAGAGAAATTGATGGTTTCATTTTCAAAAACATTCAGCGTAGTAAATCTGCTTTTCCAAAGCAAATCTTTATATCCCAACTGATCCGTTGTCTGTATGTTTCCTTTTACAATATTTTCAATTCCTGTATTCTTGATTTTTTTAATCGAACTGGCCGTAATTAAGGAATTTTTATTTCTTTCGACTTCCAGAACCAGCCCTAAATTCTGTCCTAAAACAGAAGGGCCACCTTTTAGTTTCAGATCATTTGTATACCAGATTTCAATGGTGTTTGAGTTGACCTTTGTTACAGCCTTTTTACAGTTGTATCCTAAAATTTTTTTAGTTTCATTGGTAAGTTCAAAATCCTGTTTTCCTACAGACTCGGCATCTGATGTTGAAATAATGGATTCAGGTTTTAAAAAAGCATACGAAACAATAGTATTTGATGGCTTTTCTACCTTAGTGATTTCGTAAGGGAAGCTGCTCTTTTGCGCTTTGATGGTACTGTTGAGAATATAATTTTCTTTCTCATTAACCCAAATGATGGTGGAGGGTTGGTCAGCAGTTGTTTTTCCGTTATATGAACTGGTATACTGAATTTCATAGGTCTGTGCAGAAAACAGACAGTATAAGAAGACGGTCAGGAAATTGAAAACAGTTCTTGTATGCATAAAAAATGAGTTTGCTGCAAAGTTATTCTAAAGTTTCCACAGCATCAAAACGGTTTAAGCTATACAGTTAGTAGACAATATGCTTTAAATGTTACAAAAAATGTTACACTTTTTAGAAAAGATTTTAAACAAAAAAAAACTACTCCAGAAAATAGAGTAGTTTTATGTATTGTAGTTGGGTTTAGATTAAGAAATTCTCTCAATCAAAGCCATGTAGAATCCGTCATAACCTTCACTAGGCATTACTTTTTCATCCTTAATCATTTTGAATCCGGGATTGTTTTTGATGAATTCATCTACCTGCAGATTATTTTCAGATGGAAGGATGGAACATGTTGCGTACACCATTTTCCCTCCCTTTTTAAGCATTTTAGAATAGTCCTGAAGGATTTGCTGTTGTTCTTTTTTAATTCTGTCAATAAAGTCCTGATCAATTTTCCACTTACTGTCCGGGTTTCTTTTTAAAACTCCAAGACCAGAACATGGTGCATCAATCAAAAGTCTGTCAGCTTTTTCATGAAGACGTTTGATTACTTTATTATCGGCAATCATACGGGTTTCAATATTGTGAGCTCCGGCTCTTTTGGCACGACGCTTCAATTCGGCAAGTTTCCACTCGAAAATATCCAGGGCAACAATCTGACCTTTGTTTTTCATTAATGCTGCCAAGTGAAGTGTCTTTCCTCCCGCACCGGCACATGCATCTACTACTCTTTGTCCTTCCTGTACATCAAGGAAATAACCGATCTTTTGAGAAGAAGCATCCTGAACTTCAAATAATCCTTCTTTAAAAGCTGTTGTAAGAAAAACATTTTTCTTCTCTTCCAACTGAACAGCATCAGGATAATTCTTAATAGGGAAAGCAACAACACCCTCATCAGAAAGGTCAGAAATAAGTTCCCTTGTTGTTGTTCTTAAAGAATTTGCTCTTAAAACGGTGGGTGCCTGCTCATTCAAAGCAGTCATTTCTCTTTCCCATTTGGCTCCAAGTTCTTTTTCAAGAGTTTCAGCAAGCCATTCAGGAATAGAATGTTCTATTGCTTTTGTAGGAACTGTATTCTTTTTAAGCTTGGTAAGAATGTCGGCAATTTTGATTCCGTCAAATTCTTCAAATTTTTTATAATTGGTTTTACTCCAAAGTAAATATGCAATGATCAGTTTGTAGATATTGTTGGGTTTCACACCTTCACCCATATAGTATTCAAGGCGTTTTTTCCAACGGATAATATTGTAAAAAATTTCAGAAACAACGGCTCTGTCCTGGCTTCCCCATTTTCTGTTTGCTTTCAAAAGTCTTTCAATAACTTTATCTGCATATTTGTTTTTCTCAAAAAATGTCTCCTGTAAGGCATCGTGAATTCCGATTGCCAAGTTTCTGTGAATAAGTTCCATAAGTTTGCTTCGCTGTTTGAATCTGCAAAAATACGACTTTTAATTGAGAGTTGAGGATTTGGGTGAGAGAGTTTGAGAATAGGAGGAGTGGTGGTGGATCGTGGATGGTCAATCCGCTTCGAGTGTTAATTTTTTTATTTGGGTTGCATAGTGTGAGGTCCGAGGTCCGAGATTATGAATAATCAAGATATTATGACAGAGAAATTTTCTAATGAAAGGTTGCTCATTCACCATTCACTTTGCGAAGCAAAAATTGACTTATTGCCAGTCCTGCTATTCCCTCTTGACTTCAACCTCCAAAAAGCTCTACCTTTGCAAAAAATAAAAATATGAGTGATACAGTACTTTGTCCAAAATGCAGCTCGGAGTTTACTTACCCGAGTGATAATATGATGGTATGTTCCCAGTGTTTCTACGAATGGGACCCTGCAGAAGTAGCTTCTGAAGCAGCAAATGAAGGGAAAATATTGGATTCAAACGGAAATGAACTTCAGGATGGAGATTCTGTAGTCGTAGTAAAAGATCTTCCTGTAAAAGGGGCGCCAAAACCGGTGAAAGCTGGAACCAAAGTGAAGAATATCCGTCTGAGACCAGGAAGTGATCACAATATTGACTGCAAAATTGATGGTTTCGGGGCAATGGCTCTTAAATCAGAGTTTGTAAAGAAGGCGTAAGAAAATGCTGTTTTCTTATACTCTAAAAATAAGAAAAGGAAAAAATTGGACAGTGTAATCTTTCTAAGACTTAATTGCAAGATTGCTAATGTCCGTCTGGAAGGCAGAAAGAGAAATAACCAAAAATTTCCTTAAGCTTTGGAAGTACAAATGTAAGAAAAAGTTTGAATAACCAATTCTTATGTTTGTATTTTTTTATAGATAAGTGTAAGTAAATGTATAAGTTATATGAAGCATAGAGAAAAGGGAAAATGTCCCGTTTATAATAATGATCTTACCTTTTTTGCCTTTAAATAAATGAAATATTTATAGACCCGGATATTCTCTCATCCGTATAAACTACAAGTTCTTTTTCCTTTGTTCTTAGCTTATTCCAATAATAATTTCCTGCAAATCTGCTTTCCAGAACTTCGGCTTCGAGACCGGTTTCTGTGATTTTGATTTCTTTAGGATAATAGGAGAATTGGGGAAGCTGAAAATCTTCGGCTTCGGTTTCACTGAAAATATTCACTTCTCCGAATAATTTCGCAACATAAGAGTTGTAAGGGTGTTTGTAGGTTTCTTCCGGACTGTCATTCTGAATCAGTCTTCCGTCCTGAAGAATAACAATCTGATCCAGCCATGGCATAATGTCCTGGAGTTCGTGAGTAGAGATGATCAAAGAAACTCCATGCTGCTTTACATATCTGAAAAGTCTTTCTCTAAGCTCAATTTTTCTCGGAAAATCCAGGTTACTGAATGGTTCGTCTAAAATCAGGAGCTTTGGAAGCACAGACAATGCTCTGGCAATAGCCACTCTCTGTTGTTGCCCGCCACTTAAATATTTGGGAAGCACATTGGCAAATTCCTGAAGACCTACCACTTCCAGAAGTTCCGTTACGGTTTCTTTTTTTTGTTTTAAATTGATATTAGAAATAAATTTTCCTACGTTTTCAGCAACGGTAGCGTAAGGCATAAGATCAAAATTCTGTGCCACGAATTTCATTTCCGGCTCTCCGGGAACAAGATTTCCTTTCGGTCCCAAAAGCTTTGTTCCGTTAAAAATAATTTCTCCGCTTTCCCAATCAAGAAGACCATAAATCAGGCTGAGAAGAGTGGATTTTCCACATCCGCTTTCACCGGCAAGAGCTATAATTCTGTTTTCTTCAAACCTTAGATTAAGGTTCTGAAACAGGGGATTTTCTTTGTTGTGAGAGAAAAATAAATTGTTTATTTCTAATAGCATATTACAAATGTAAGGTTTTTATGAAAACATAATTTTTTTTATTATATTAGCGGAACTAATAAAAATAAATCAAAAATGAGAAAAAAACTGTTTTCGATAGCGATTCCTGCTTTATTCGTTGCTGCTGTAATGGTTTCTTGTAAAAAAGATAAACCGCTTACCAGTGAGAGTAATGAGGTGACAACTACTAAAGAAGGTAGCCAGTTCACTTTGGATACGCTAAACAGTAAGGTTGAATGGAAGGGATATAAAGTATTTAAATCTGAAAATACGAGCCATTTTGGAATAATCAGGTTTGAAAGTGGAGATGTGACGGTGAAAGACGGAAAACTGGAAAGCGGAAAATTCGTTGCTGATATGAACTCATTAACTTCTGTGGATTTGAAAGACAGTCCGGAAGATTTAGGAAAATTAAATGGCCACCTGAAGAGCGGTGATTTCTTTGAAGTTGAAAAATTTCCAACAGCTTCTTATGAGATTACAAAAGTTACTCCGGCCACAGAAGGTGATTACAATACTCTTTTGGATGGTAATTTAACGATTAAAGGAATTACAAAAACCGTTCAGTTTAAAGCTAATGTTTCTGTGAAAGATGGAGTAGTAAGTGTAGCTACTGAACCGAAAGATATCAAGAGAGAAGAGTTTGGTGTAAAGTTCCAGGCTCCTGCTGAAAACGGTGTGATTAAAGACGAGGTGACTCTTCAGATCAACGTTAAAGCTTTAGAAAAGAAATAATTTTTTTATTTAAGTGAAATAAGTGATTGAAGTCTGCCTCCCGAAAAAGAGGCAGATTTTTTTTTGACGGACTTATTATTCAACTTAAAATCGTATTTTTGCAAAACATTTTGAAAGGGTAAAACAATGATAGAAAAGATAGAAGAATTACTGGTCGAAGTAAATGGCTTCAATGCTACCTCTAAGGAAGATATCGAAAACTTCCGAATCAAGTACAACGGTAAAAAAGGGGTTCTTAATGATTTTTTTGAAAAATTTAAAGAAGTCCCTAACGACCAAAAGAAAGAATTCGGACAGAAGATCAATACTTTGAAGCAAGCAGTTGCTGTAAAATTGGAAGATTTGAAAAACTCTTCTGAATCTTCTATTGTCGTAGAAAAAGAAGATCTTACAAGGCCTGCATTTCCATTGGAATTGGGTTCAAGACACCCGATTAATCTGGTAAAAAACAGAATTATTGAAATCTTCAAATCTATTGGTTTTGCAGTAGCAGACGGACCAGAGATTGAAGATGACTGGCATAACTTTACGGCGCTTAATCTTCCGGAATATCACCCGGCAAGAGATATGCAGGATACATTCTTTATTGAGCAGAATCCTGATATTCTTTTGAGAACACACACTTCTTCCGTACAGACTCGTTTTATGGAAGAAAACCAGCCGCCAATCAGAATTTTATCTCCGGGAAGGGTTTTCAGAAATGAAGCAATCTCTTCACGTTCTCACTGTATTTTCCACCAGATTGAGGGATTGTATATTGACGAGAATGTAAGCTTTGCAGATTTAAAACAAACCATTCAGTTCTTTACTACTGAACTTTTCGGAAAATCTAAGATCAGAATGAGACCTTCATTTTTCCCGTTCACAGAGCCAAGTGCTGAAATTGATGTGTATTGGGGATTAAACTCTGAAACAGATTACAGAATTACGAAAGGAACAGGATGGCTGGAAATTATGGGATGTGGAATGGTAGACCCTGCCGTACTGAAAAATGTGAATATTGATTCTGAGAAATATTCAGGATATGCATTCGGAATGGGAATTGAAAGAATTACAATGCTTCTTTACCAGATGAGTGACATCAGAATGTTCTTTGAGAACGATATCAGAACACTGGAACAGTTCAAAACACTATAAAAAATCAAACCTCCGGAGCTCCGGAGGTTTTTTGTTTTTAATTACTGACCTAAGAAACAAAACGTAATTAAAAACTGATCTTATTGAAAAATTTACACGTGTCTGTTCCTTATGTCCATACTTCGGTTCAAATCCGATAGGTACCTCTTGAAGTATTGACATGCTGCAGCTCTTTGTCTGCCTCTATAATTAAGACAATCAATGTTAACATTATATTACATTGAACATAAAAAAGCCTGTAAAATTTACAGGCTGTATTTTTAAAAAAATGATGATTGTTATTTACTAAACTTTAAAGGAAATTTCACATTTTTATAATCATCAATACTGGCTTTCAATGAACCTACTGCCAGTTCAGCTTTCAACAGCATTGGGATATGATTGGCATCATTGGAAACCCACATGGTTACACCTTCTTTTTCTTTAAACACTCTTCCGCTTTTTACCGAAGGGATAATTTTCAAACAATTAATGGTGCCGAACTTTGTCTTTAAGTTTTCTGTTCCTGTTACTTTTAACTGAAATGGAAACATCTCATCATCAATCCATACGTTCATATTGATTACTGTTCCCACTTTCAATTCATCCGGGCTTTTACTTCTTAAATAGTAAAAACAAGAAAGCATATCCTGAACTCCTTTTACTGATTTTAAAACTTTAGAACCATTAGCTGGAGTCTTTTTATCTGTTAAAATTAATGTATTGTTATCGTGATTAAAAACCGTTTCAAAATGTTGGCGATAGCTTCCTTCACGTACATTTCTTACATAAAAACTTGGTAATCCCGTTTGGGTATTGATGAAACTTTCATATAAATCTTCCACTTTGAAGAATGCTTTTACGGCGCCGGTAGTCTGCCCTGTTCCTTTTACATACAGATGGGGTATTCCTTTGTAATTGGTCTGTTTTGTAGTAAGGTTTGCTGTTCCTGCATTAAGGAAGCCGTAATGTATTCTGAGAGTGATAGATTCGCCGTCTGCGATGTTATCAATCTGGGCCGAGCCTAAAAAGAATATAAATACTGCAAAAAGGTTTAAAATTTTCTTCATAACAAGACATTTACAAAAACATTGCCAAATTTAAAATCTTAAATGATAGATATTTGACAAATCTCAGGTTTTTATTTAGAATCAATTAAATATGCTTCGCATTAAAATTAGTAAATTTGCAGTTACATGTATAATTAAATTATCTTAAATATTATGATAACCACAGATATATTGATCATAGGTGCGGGACCTACAGGACTTTTTGCAGTTTTTGAAGCTGGTTTGTTAAAAATGAAGTGCCATATTATTGATGCGCTTCCACAGCCGGGAGGGCAGTTGGCGGAACTTTATCCTAAAAAACCTATCTTCGATATTCCGGGTTATCCTTCAGTGAATGCTGGAGAATTGGTAGATAATTTGATGGAACAGATCAAGCAGTTTCAGCCTGGTTTTACTTTGGGAGAAACAGCTGTCTCTTATACTAAAGTGGATGATGAGTGGTTTGAAGTAATTACTAACAAAGGAACTGTTCACAGATGTAAAGCTATTGCCATTGCTGGTGGTTTGGGTACTTTCGAACCAAGAAAACCTACAATGGATAATATTGCAGATTATGAAGAAAAAGGTCTTGAGTACTTTGTGAAAGAGCCTGAGCATTTCAGAAATAAAAAAGTAGTGATTGCCGGAGGTGGTGATTCTGCTCTTGACTGGAGTGTTTTCTTGTCAAATGTTGCAAGCGAAGTTACATTGATTCACAGAAGAAATGAATTTAGAGGAGCTTTGGATTCTGTGGAAAAAGTTCAGGATCTGAAGAATCAAGGAAAGATCAAATTAATCACTCCAGCTGAAGTTACAGCTATTAAAGGTGATGGAAAAGTAGAAGCGATTACGGTACAAGTAGACGGTGAGGAAGCTTACGATATTGAAACAGATTATTTTATTCCATTATTCGGGTTGACTCCAAAACTAGGGGAGATCGGAAACTGGGGATTAAATATCGAAAAGAATGCAATCGTTGTAAATAATGCCTTAGATTATCAGACGAACATTGATGGTATCTACGCAATCGGAGATATCAACACATATCCTGGAAAACTGAAATTAATTCTTTGTGGTTTCCATGAGGCTACTTTGATGTGTCAGAGTGTTTACAACAGATTGAACCCGGGTAAAAAATTCGTATTGAAATATACAACGGTAAGTGGTGTTGACGGATTCGATGGAAGCCGTAAAGAAGCAGAGAAGGCAGTTGTGAAAAAAATTGACTAATTTTGCAGAATTATGTCAGATGTTAATATTAAAATTACCGACAGAGAAGGGATAACCCATGATGTCGTAGCTCCTACGGATATGTCCATGAACTTAATGGAAATTATCCGTTCCTATGAATTGGCAGAAGAAGGTACTATTGGGGTATGTGGAGGAATGGCAATGTGTGCTTCATGCCAGGTATATGTAATTAATGATCCTGGTCTGGAACCAATGGGAGATGAAGAAGATGCAATGTTGGGTGAAGCTTTCCACGTGAAAGATAACAGCAGATTAGGATGTCAGCTGCATATTGCCGATGCCATGGAAGGGCTCGAAGTGGAAATTGCTCCTTATCCTTAGAAAATATTTTTTTATCTTAATAAGAAACCCGTCTGGATTTTCCGGACGGGTTTTTATTTATTTTGAAGATATTTTTTCAACAAACGCAGACAGATCCTTTTCTAAGATTTTTCTGTTAGCAAGATTATTGGTTAAAATAATAAACCCTGACTGAAGCCCCGGAAAGAATTCCAGAGAACTTCTTGATCCACCTGTTCCACCGGTATGCTCATACATTATATTTCCGTTTTTAGTGGTGTGAAAGAACCAATTGAGCCCCAGAGAGCCTTCTTCTCCTTCAAATGTATACTTATGAGATAATGAAATATTCAATTGTTTTTCGGCAATATTGGCTTTGATATATTTAATCATATCGTTGGTGTTTGATCTTAATTCTCCCGTGGCTACCAATTCAGAGAAGTCCCAATAGGGTGTTACCTCTCTGTTATTGTTATGGGCTTTGGCAATGTTATTTTTGTCAGCGTCCTCAAGGCTTACAGTTGTACTGTTCATTTGCAGCGGTTTTAGAATATATTTTCTTACCAATGAAAAATAGTTTTCATGATAAACATCCTCAAGAATATATCCTAATAAATTCACGGCCATATTAGAATACGTATATTTTACGCCTGGAAGCGTATCCATTTTCATATTTTTCAGTCCTTCGTAGAACATTTTTTTAGAGTAGTTGCTAAATGGATTAAGTTCTATATAGTCCTGTCTTTCATAAAGATTAGGAAAAATTCTTGTAATTCTTGAAGTATGGTTGGCCAGGTGTATTATTTTAATAGGATGATTATTATATTGTAAATTAGGATACTTCTCAGGAAGGTATTTCCAGATATCATCATCTGTTCTTATTTTTTTATCTAAAATGGCCTGGGCAGTGAGAATTCCCGTAAATGTTTTGGTAATGGAACCTATTTCATAGATGGTTTTATTATTGGGAAGCACTTGTTTTCCATATTCTAACTGTCCATAATTGTAGTAATAATCTTTGCCTTTTATTGTGATTCCAATAGAAAGTCCTACCGCTTTTGGGTCTTCGTAGTATTTTTTTACATATTGATCTACTTCCAGATCAAGTTCTGATTTTAATGGATTGTCTGTTTTTATGGTATTTCTATCCTGCAGAATATTTTGATTCTGTGAAAAACTCCAAAAGAAACTGAGAAATAATGCCAGACAAAAGAAATTTGTAATTGTTTTCATATATCAGATTATTGTGATGTTGCAGATGTATTTCAGAACGTCTTTTCTGGTATTCAGCGGACTGTTTATCAATTAAAATAGTTCTGAATATTGGGATAAAATTAGTCTTTTATTTGTTTTTTTTCAATAAAAAAGAGATATTCATGAATACCTCTTTTTCTTATTAAATCTCTTCCTTAGAAATCCACTTTCCAACCGTAGGAGCCTGATAATTTCTCATCTTTTCCAGCAGTTCATCAATCGTATTACTGATCAGCAGCATATCACTGTTTATTTGCTTTAAAAATCCTTTGTCCACCATAGTCTGAACCAGTTTGATCAGGTCATCATAAAACCCGTCAATATTCAGAATCCCGATAGGCTTTTTGTGAAGGCCAAGCTGCGCCCATGTGATCATCTCGAAAAGTTCTTCCAGTGTTCCATAACCGCCTGGCAGAACAATGACTCCGTCACAAAGTTCATTCATTTTGGTCTTTCTTTCATGCATGGTTTCCACAATGATGAGCTCTGTCAGATTTTTGTGGGCAATTTCTTTGGATTGTAAAAATTGGGGCAGAACTCCTATTACCTTACCTTTTTCACTTAAAGTTCCATTAGCTACCGTTCCCATTAAGCCGGTTTCCGAGCCGCCATAAACCAGTTGCATATTTTCTTTTGCTAGGGTTTGCCCAAGCAGGAATGCCTGTTCTTCATAAATTTTATCTGTGCCAAAGCTTGAGCCGCAGAATACGGTGATACTTTTCATATTATTTGCAAAAATCTTTTAAATAATTTCTAACTTCAAAAGTTGTTAAATCTCCAGCTTTTCTGAAGCTGGTACATGCCTGTTCATTTTTTCCAACAGCAAGATATGATATTCCTAGTTTAATATATCCGTCACGAAATCTTGAGATGAAGCGGTTGTCTTTAATTTGTAATTTATCCAGCTTGCTGAGGTTTTCAATCGCTTTATCAAATTGGTTGTTATTATAGTATTCAAAACCATTTCCAATAATGTGGTATAAATCTTTCTCTGATTTGTCACTCAAATCTTGAAAAAATTTTAAAAAATGTTTTTCTTCGGTTACTAACATGTTTACTCCATATGGATTTTTAAAATATTTTTCTGCCTGCATTAATGCTTGTACAAATTGTGTATCATATTGAGGAGTACGCTTGTCAAGTATTTTAATATTAGTAATCTTATTATCTTTTGTTAAAATATATTCAATTTTAAAATATAAGTCATCCATATCTTTTGAGTTTTCTTGCTTCATTAAGGGAATTATGAAGTCGTCAAAAGTTTTTTCATGGTTAAATATCGGACGAATTACCTGGTTGGCAACCAATAAGCTATCATTCTTTCTTACTTCAATTTTGGGTTTAAATTCCGGATACTTTTTTATAAAATCTTCTTCTTTTAATAATAATGATATTTCATTTCCTTCTTGTAAAACCAGATAATTATCTTCAAACCAATATTTGAACATACGATTTTCAAGATTTATCTTATCATTATAAAATTTTGCTTTGAACTTTTGATTATAAATAACCAATTCATCTTGATTAATTCTGTAAAAAAGCTTGAAGGAATATTTGGAATTATTTATTTCTAAATTTTTTCCGTCAGGTTGTACAATTTTATCTAAAATCCATTCACCTTTTAATTTCTGTGATTGAGAGAAAGTTTTAATACAGATTATCAGATAAAGTATAAATAATATTTTTTTCATCCTATTTAAAAATTAAAATATCCAAAATCATAAGACTTTGGATATTCAATATAGTAATTTTAATGTTCTATTTCTGAGGAATATTCGCTAAAATATCTTTTAGGAAGCTCCAGAATTTTTGTGCTGAAGGAATGTTCGCTTTTTCATCAGGAGAGTGGGCTCCTCTGATGGTTGGCCCAAAACTTACCATTTCCATTTCTGGATAGTTGGCACCGATGATACCACACTCAAGACCTGCGTGGCAAGCTACTACATGAGGTTTTTCACTGAACTTCTCTGTATAAAGCTTCTCCATCAGCTGTACGATTTCTGAACCTGGTTTTGGCTTCCATCCAGGGTATGAACCACTGAATTCAACATTCATTCCAGCCAATTCTGCTACAGATTTCAATTGTTCTGCCACTGAATATTTTGAAGAATCTACAGAAGATCTCGTAAGATTTAAAATTTTAAGTTCTCCGCCTTTCAGTTCCACTCTTGCTACATTGTTGGAAGCTTCTACAAGATCAGCCACGTCCGGGCTCATTCTGTATACTCCGTTGTGAAGGGCTTTTAAAGTAAGTATTACCTTTTTAGAATCTCCTTCTGAAATTGCTTTGTCAGAAGACGTGGAATTCTCAATATTGATCTGAATTCCCGGCTCTACAGTCGCAAATTCTTCTAAGATATCTTTCTTAAGAATAGTTATATTTTCTATAAATTCCTGAGCATTTCTCACAGAAATAATGGCTACACCTTCTCTTGGAATCGCATTTCTCAGACCTCCGCTGTCGATAGAAACCAATTCAATATTCTGGTTTTCCAGTCCGCTGTAAAGGAGCCTTCCCAAAATGATATTTGCATTTCCGAAACCTTTATGAATATCCATTCCGGAGTGTCCTCCCTGAAGACCTTTTACTTCAATTCTTACAATTTGTCCTTTTGGAGCTTCTGCAGCATAGTTTTGAGTGATTGTTACGTCAACACCTCCTGCACAGCCAATATCAATCTCATCATCCTCTTCAGTATCAAGGTTCAATAGAATTTGTCCTGTAAGCTGGCCTGGTTTTAATCCTAAAGCACCTGTCATTCCTGTCTCTTCATCAATAGTGAAAAGAGCTTCCAATGCAGGGTGTGGAATATCTGAGCTTTCAAGGATAGACATAATAGTTGCTACTCCCAAACCATTGTCTGCTCCCAGAGTAGTACCTTTTGCCTTTACCCAATCACCGTCAATTTCCATTTTGATTCCCTCAGTTTCAAAATCAAAGTTAACATCGTTGTTTTTCTGGCAAACCATGTCAAGGTGCGATTGAAGCACGATAGACTTACGGTTCTCCATTCCTGCAGTCGCAGGTTTTTTAATGATAACATTTCCTACTTCATCTACAGTAGTTTCAAGTCCTAAATCTTCACCAAACCCTTTGATGAAAGCAATTACTTTTTCCTCTTTTTTTGAAGGCCTTGGAACAGCATTTAATTTGGAGAAATTTTTCCAGATGATCTGCGGTTCTATATTAGATAATTCCATTGAATTTTATTTTTCTCAAATTTACGAAATAAAAAATGCTTCCGTGGGATACAGAAGCATTTTTTATCATTAGCTAAAGGGGAAAATGGGAAGAGGTAAAATCACAAATGTGCTTATTTACCTTCTTCTGTTCCGTCTTTTAGGTTGTTTTACTATTTTATCTTTATTAACATCCGCATTCTCCATAGATTGGAGTTGTGAAGATAGTACCATCCGGTTTTTCAATAGTTAAAGTACCTTCAAACAGTAAAGCTTCTTCGTTTTTTATTTTTTTACCTTTTACAGAAATTTTGTAATTATCATTTTCTATTTCCTTGGTAAGCAATTCATCTGCCTCCATATCACTTGAAGAAATGAGATTTAGAGCCAGTCTTTTGCCATCCAGCATCATGTAAGCTGTTTTTCCGGCATCATCTGCGTAGATGTATTTTTCATTTTCAAAATCAGCTTTGCTTACAGCAAAATAGCAGGAGCATTCTTTGATTTCTTTAGGGAACGGAATTGTTCCTACCAGAATATTTCCGGAAGAAGGATCTGTTGAAGCAGAATCTTTAGTGATGTGTAAAGAATCGGCAGAAGCAGAACCTGAAACCGTTTCTTTTTCCTTTTTGCAGGCTACCAATAAAAATGCGGAAAATAAAATGATTAAATATTTCATGTGTTTGTGGTTTTATTATTTTTCTTACCCTCTTGCTCTTTCAAGAAGTGTCATCATTAATAAGGATAAAATTACTAAACTTTCTTCCTCATCATCAATATCAATCAGCCTGTCCAGCTGAAATCTTCTTCCGAAGAATGAAGGCATTTTTTTCAGTTTAAAATAAGCTTTCCCGTCAATACCTGTTACTGTATAAGATGGATTAAGGAAATACCCAGTGAACATTCCAATGATAGGTAATTCCCCTACAAAGCTGTCCCAGAATCTAACCCATGCACTGTCTTCCTGAACTTTAAACTTAGGCTGATCATGAGCATCCAGAATATCATAGCTTGCTTTCCAGATAGAACGCATTCCTTTTCTGGCTAATCTCCCAAAGTTTTTATTGTCAATAAGATCATTCAAAGAATATGAAGCGTTGAAATCTATCCATTTATTTGCTCTGATTCTGAAAAGTTCCTTAGACTTGCTCTCATCATTGAAAACGATAACATCTTCTTTCAACTTGAACATTTTCTGACGAACATACGCTACATAATTTCCGTTTCTGTCAGTAATATTGAAGTCACTTGCTAAAGTAGTGATTTTGAATTTGAAATCCAGAGGATAATTGAGATTGTTAAGTACCATGTTAGTTAATTTTTTTCATATTTAATTTAAGCCGCAAATATAGAGGTTTTTTTAGAGTTCTCAGGTATGGGAGAAATTTAAAATCTCATAACGGGACATTATGGTACTGGATTTATAGCTGATGGTCAATAGTCAATTTTTGCTAAGCAAAGTCAATAGTCAATGATCACTCAATAAAAATTCACAAGCGAAGCAAATTGATGATTCACCATTCACTATCAATTATCAACTTTAATCCTTATTTTTGTACCTATGGATTACCCAAGTAAAGTATTGGCAAAAGCGGTAGATGAGATTTCGGGATTGCCCGGGATTGGAAGAAAAACGGCTTTGAGGTTAGCACTACATTTGTTGAAACAGCCTAATTCCAGAGCTGTAAGTCTTGGAAATTCCCTGATTAACCTTGTCAATGAAATAAAATACTGTAAAGAATGTCATAATTTTTCAGATTTTGACATCTGTGAAATATGCAGTAACGAAAAGAGAAATGGTGAACTGATCTGCATCGTTGAAGATGTACGGGATGTGATTGCTATTGAGAATACCGGAAAATACACGGGCAAGTATCTGATCCTTGGCGGGAAAATTTCTCCAATGGAAGGAGTAGGCCCTGGGCAGTTAAATATTTCAAGTATTGAAAAGAAGTTGAATGAGGGAAAGGTGAAGGAATTTATTTTTGCCTTGAGTGCTACCATGGAAGGAGATACAACAGCATATTACATTTACAAGAAATTTAAAAGTTTCAATGTGAATTTTTCAAGTATTGCAAGAGGAATTTCAGTAGGAGATGAATTGGAATATGCTGATGAAATTTCTCTAGGAAGATCCATTATCAATAGGCTGCCATACAACGAAAAGGATTAATATGGAGCTGTCTGTTATTATTGTTAATTATAATGTTGGCCAATTGCTCAAAAGCTGCCTCCTGTCACTTCAGAAATATATACAGGAGATAGACTATGAAGTGATTGTTATTGATAATGCTTCTACAGACAATTCCTGGAGAGATCTTATTCCTGAGTTTCCCAACGTACACTTTATTGCTTCTGAAACAAACGGTGGTTTTTCAAAAGCCAATAATCAGGCGATCCAAACAGCGAAAGGAGAGTATATTTTACTTTTGAATCCTGATACTGAATTGGAAGGGTTTTATATGAAGGAACTCCTGGATTTTGCAGACGCTCAGCCTTCATTCGGATGTCTGGGAGTGAGGATGCATGATTCAGAAGGGAATTTTCTTCCTGAAAGTAAGCGTTCTGTTCCGGATATGTTTAACTCTTTTGAAAAACTGTTTACGAATTTCAAAAAGAATAATTCTAAGTCTTATTACAGAAATGATATTGAAGAAAATGCGGTTGCTGAAGTAGAAGTAATGACAGGCGCTTTTTTACTGGCTAAAAAAGATGTTTATGAAAAAATAGGAGGGCTGGATGAAGCTTACTTTATGTATGGAGAAGATATTGATCTTTGCTATACATTCTTAAGAAACGGCTACAAAAACTTCTATTATGGTAAAGTTTCAATTCTTCATCACAAAGGAGAAAGCACCATTAAGAATGAAGTATATCTCAACAGGTTTTATGGAGCTATGCAGATCTTTATTGATAAATATTATAAAGAATCAAAGCCTGTACAATATTCATTTTTAAAGGCAGGACTGAAGTTGCGCCATAAGATTGAAAAGATCAAGCTAAAATAAAAAAGCAACTCAATTTGAGTTGCTCTTGTTTTATATAAGATGATATTCTTCTTATTTTGCCGGTGCTGCAGGAGCTTTTACCGGAGTTGTTGTAGAAGAAGCAGGAGCTGTCTGTTTTGCAGGAGCTTCTTTCTTCACTGGTTGTTTCTGTGTAGGAGCTACCTGAGAAGGCTTTCCTGTAATAACAACGCTTAAAAGGATAAGAACGATGATAGTTCCGCCTAGAGTCCATGTTGCTTTTTCCATGAAATCATTGGTTCTCTGTACTCCGAACTGTGCAGATGATGCACCTCCGAATGTACTGGAAAGGCCTCCTCCTTTTGGGTTTTGTGCCATAACGATAATTACCAATAAAACGCTGGCAACCATAACAAGAACCATCAATAGTGTAAATATAGTATCCATTAATTCTTATATCTTTTTGAATGGGCAAATTTAATCTTTTTTTACTGAATGACAAAGAAAGATGTCGCCAAATGTTGATAAAAATAGAAAAACGGCAACAATTGTTGCCGTTTTTCTATAAAAATAAGAGGTTCCTATTTGAAATCTGAATCTTTAGCCTGATTGATCAGGTAAGATTTTACAGCCAGGTTGATATCCATTCCACCCATATTCTGGATGATGGTAAACGGAAGTTTCACTCCTGAAACATCTTTGTAGTCTGCATAGCTTGTAGGAATAGATCCACCTTCTCCAGCTTTCACTTCACCTGTCTTAAGGCCAGTTTTTACACTGTAATAGTAAGTGTCTTTAGTTCCTTTTACTACGTAAGAGTCTTCGTTATTATACTTTTCGATTCCTGCCAGTTTGTATTCTGCACTTTTAGCAAAAGTAAGTTCAGGGAAAAGTTCCGGATTTGACATTTCAGCTTTCTGTTTTTCATTGAGAGGCATTTTTTGTCCCTGAGCTTCCATGTATCCGTCTTTCCCATCAAAAATGATTTTTTGTACGGTATTTCCCATCATTTTCATATCCATTGCCATTTTTCCTCCTTTAGCCTGGATCAGTTTCATCGTCATATCCATACCCTGGATTTTTGTAGTAGCATCTGTCGTGATAGAAGTTACTTTCTGAACAGCAGCAAGACCTCCGATCGCGTTGATGTATTTATCAGCAACAGAGCCAATGGTAACACTTGCATCTACTTTCTGTGTAGCAGGTTTAGTGACCGGATTTGCTTCCTTATCGAAATATTTTACAGGGTAGCCTAGTTTTTCCAATCCTTCAGAAATATCAGATGCTTTACCTGCAATGAAAATTCTGCTTTGGTTAGGTAAAATAGTAGCTTTTACAGCATTTGCAACATCTGCAGCGGTTACTTTATCGATAGACTTTAAGTAATTGGTGTAGAAATCAGCAGGAAGGTCCTGAACTTTTTGATTTAAAGCAAATCTTGCAATAGTAGCCGGCTGTTCCAAAGACATGATGAAAGATCCTTTCAGCTTAGCTTTAGCATTGGCCAGTTCTTCCGGCTTCACAGTAGAAATAGCGTTAAGTTCATTCATGAATTCTTTAACGGCTTTGTCTGTAACTTCGTTTCTTACGCTCGCACTTGCAGAGAATTGTGGAGAATACTTGCTGGCAACCATACTAGAATACGCACCGTAAGTAAATCCGTTTTTCTCACGAAGGTTCATGAAAAGTCTTGCTTCACCACCACCACCAAGAATGTAGTTAGCGATTGTTGCAGGGAAATAGTTGGCATCCTTCATCTTCAGGTTGTTCAGGTTGTTTAATGAAACAACAGACTGTACTGCAGAAGGAACATCCACTACATTGATTTCTGTTTTAGCAACATTAGAAGCCGGTTCTAACTGTGCAACAGGAGTGTTCGCTTTTTTCCAGCCACTGAAAGCTTTCTCGATCAAAGGTTTTACCTGATCAAATTTTACGTCTCCTACAATAACTAAATAAGCATTGTCCGGAGCGTAGTATTTTTTGTAAATATTCTGAACGTCAGCAAGCTGGATTTTGTTGATAGACTCAATGGTTTCAAACTCACCTCTTGAAGTATTTTTTCCATACATCAAAGCGTTGGAAACTCTTTCCGCAATAGAAGATGCATTTTTTTCCTCAGACTTTAATCCTTCGATAGCTCTTTCTTTAGAACTTTGAATTTCTTCAGCAGAGAATTTAGGATTGATAATTGCATCCGCCATTAAGCCTAAAACTTCAGGGAAATATTTTGAAAGTGAATTGGCAGAAGCACCTCCTGAAGAGAAATTAAGATTCGCTCCAAGATAATCCACTTTTTTGTTGAAATCATCTTTGCTGATATTGGTTGTTCCGTTTTCGAACTGTTCAGCCATAATTTCGCTTACTCCGGTTACAGCTCCTTCGTTGTACGGAGGTCTGTCCATAGAAAGGCTTGCGCTTACTCTTGGAAGTTTGTTGTTCTCAACCACCATTACCGTAAGACCGTTGCTTAGCTGGAAAGTTTTTGGCTTAGCAATGTTAATGGCAGGAGTAGGTCCCGGCTTCGGCATTGCATTAAGATCTATTTTTTGTGCTGAAACCATTCCCGTAAAGAAAAATGCTGCAGCTATATATGTTAATTGCTTTTTCATTTGTAAAAATTTAATTTTTAATAATCATACTGTAACCTAAAAAGTTGAATGATTACTTTTTCTCAGGTACGTAGTTAATGATTATTCTTTGGTTAGAATTAAGATACTTTTTAGCAGCATTCTGAAGATCCTGTCTTGTGATAGATCTGTAAATGTCGATTTCTTTGTTGATCAAATTCGTGTCCCCCATCAATACGTGGTTGGTTGCCAATGAAGCAGCAATTCCCTGAATACTTGAGTTGGCGTTTACAAACTGGTTTTCATACTGGTTTTGAAGTTTTTGATAATCGTCTTCAGAGATTAACGTAGTCTGAAGCTTTTTGATCTCGGCATCAATGTCAGTCTGCAAAGCCTGTTTTGTAGTCTGTCCCATTGGGATCGCGAAGAATGCAAAAATACTGTAATCTTCAAGCCCTTGGTTGAAAGCAGCTACCTGAAGCGCTTTTTTATCCTGATCTACTAATTTTTTATATAAAACTGAAGATTTACCACTGCTTAAATAAGAAGAAAGCATATCTAAAACATAAGCATCTTTCTCTTTGTTAGCCGGAGTTCTGTACGCGAAAACATAAGCCGGAAGCTGAATGTTCGGATCTGTTGCAGTAACTTCCTTTTCCTGAGTGATAGGAGTATCTTTCGGGAAGTCTTTTGGATATAATGTTCCTTTTGGAATTCCTCCGTAGTAGGTTTCGATCCATTTTTTAGTCTGCTCAGGTTTGATGTCTCCTGCAACAACCAAAGTAGCGTTATTCGGAACGTAATATTTTTTGTAGAACGCCTGGAATTCTTCTAATTTAGCAGAGTTCAGATCTTCCATAGAACCAATTGTAGGCCAGTTGTATGGGTGATTGGTAAATAAATTTTTCTGAATCGTTGTGAAAAGATTTCCATAAGGCTGGTTATCCATTCTTAATCTTTTTTCTTCTTTTACAACCTCTCTCTGGGTATCTACACCAATCTGGTTGATGACAGCATGACGCATTCTTTCAGCCTCCATCCAAAGTCCAAGCTGTTCGTTGTTGGAAGGAAATGTTTCATAGTAATAAGTTCTGTCATTGGTAGTGTTGGCGTTGTTCTGTCCTCCGTTTGAAGAAACAATCTTGAACCAGTCTCCTCTCTTGATGTTAGGAGTTCCTTCGAATAAAAGGTGCTCAAAGAAGTGAGCAAAACCTGTTCTGCCTTTTACTTCATCTTTTGCACCTACGTGGTACATTACACCTGTCGTTACAACCGGCGCCGAATTATCCTGATGAAGAATTACGTGAAGACCATTGGGAAGGTCATACTCTTCGAATTTGATTTGCTGTGCATTCAGCATTAGCCCGAAGAAAGCTACGGCAGCAGCAGAAAGAAGTCGCTTTTTCATAAAATTTAGAAATTGTTTATCAATTAGTACGAAAAGTGAATTAAATGTTACAAAGTTTACAGAAATATATGATTGCAAAGGGGAAATTTTTAGAGATTTTGGTTACGTGTTACGGGGTGGTAAATATAAAATCATGTCTATGGATAAATTTAAATCAATCTATTCAGACTTAAATTTGTGAAGCAAAATTGGCTATTGCTCATACTATTAATTCAATCTCAGTACTTCAAATTTCGAACTTCTCTATGAAAGTTTGAATTCTCCTCTGAATACATTAATTTTGTGTTCCCAAAATTTTTTGCTGTATGGACTATTTGAAAGGACTTAATGAATCACAATATGAAGCCGTTACCTCTTTACAAGGGCCTTTGATGGTACTTGCCGGAGCAGGTTCCGGGAAAACGCGTGTACTTACCATGCGTATTGCTCATTTAATACATAATGGAATAGACCCTTTCAATATCCTGGCGCTTACCTTTACCAATAAGGCGGCTCGTGAAATGAAAGACCGTATTGCAAAAGTAGTAGGAGACAGCAATGCAAGAAGCCTTTGGATGGGGACTTTCCACTCTGTTTTTGCAAGAATTTTAAGAATTGAGTCTCATTATCTTGGGTATCCTTCCAATTTTACCATTTATGATCAGCAGGATGCCCTGAATGTGATCAAAAAAGTATTGAAGGATATGAATATCGATGCAGATCTTTATAAACCTAAAAAAGTTCAGGCAAGAATTTCAACTTATAAAAATAATCTGATTACGGTAAAAGCTTACTTCAACAATCCGGAACTGATGGAAGCGGATGAAAAGGCAAATATGAAATTCATCGGGCAGATTTATCAGAAATATGTGGATCAGTGTTTCAGAAACGGATCTATGGATTTTGATGACCTATTGTTGAAAACCAATGAGCTGCTGACCCGTTTTCCTGAAGTGCTTGCAAAATATCAGGACAGGTTCAGATATATCATGGTAGATGAGTACCAGGATACCAACCATTCTCAGTATCTTATTGTAAAAGCATTAGCTTCAAAATTTGAGAATATCTGCGTGGTAGGGGATGATGCGCAATCTATCTATTCTTTCCGTGGAGCAAATATTTACAATATTTTAAACTTTAAAAAAGATTACACGGATGCTAAAACGGTATCATTGGAGCAGAATTACCGTTCTACACAGAATATTGTAAATGCAGCTAATGTAGTTATTGCAAAAAACTTACAGCAGTTTAAGAAAAATGTTTTCAGTGACAATGAAGAAGGAGATAAGATCAAAATTTACCGGTCTCTTTCTGATGCTGATGAAGCCAATTTCGTAGCAGGAAATATCTGGGAACTTCGTAACCGTGACCAGAGAAAATACAGTGATTTTGCAATTTTATACAGAACAAACTCTCAGACACGTGCTTTTGAAGATGCGCTGAGACGTAAAAATATTCCGTACAAAGTATATGGAGGACTTTCTTTCTATCAAAGAAAAGAAGTAAAAGACCTTATTGGCTATCTGCGTCTTCTGATTAATGAAAACGATTCTGAAGCATTGATGAGGATCATCAACTATCCTGCAAGAGGAATAGGAGAAACAACACAGAATAAGCTGATCGTTTTTGCAGATGCTCACAATGTTGCGGTTTCAAAAGTATTGGAAAATCTTCCAATGTATGCACCACAATTAGGGCTGAATAACGGAGTTTTGAACAAACTGAACGACTTCTGGTCCATGATCAAGGCTTTTCAGGTATTATTGAAAACAGAAACAGCTTACAGCGTGGCTATGGAAGTGGCTAAGCGAAGCGGTTTAATCAAATTCTTAAAAGATGATCAGACTCCTGAAGGAATTTCCAGAGTAGAAAACGTACAGGAATTGATGAACTCCATGCAAGGGTTTATTGAAGAACAGATGCAGCTTGAAGATGGAGATCCGAGTCTTTCCAACTTTCTTGAAAATATTGCACTTTCAGCAGATACTCAGGATAAAAATCTGGAAGATGATATGGTTTCTTTGATGACCATTCACCTTTCAAAAGGACTTGAATTCCCGGTAGTTCACTTAGTAGGACTTGAGGAAAACCTATTCCCAAGTTTTATGAGTTCCGCAACCAGAGAAGATCTTGAGGAAGAGAGAAGACTATTTTATGTGGCATTGACAAGAGCTGAAAAACAGGTCTTTTTCTCATATGCTGTTTCCCGTTTTCAATGGGGGAAAATTACGGATGCGGAACCTTCAAGATTCTTAAGTGAAATTGATGATGAATATATTGAATTCCTTAATCCTGCTTTGGAAAAAAGATTTATCAATAACTCAGGGGTGAAGTCCAATATTTTTGATGAACATCCTTCCGAAATGAAATCTTTCAAAAAGGTTGAGAAAAAAACAATTGACAGAGGAGATACTTCAAAACCGGCGCCTGAAGTAAGAAAACTGAAACCTGTAAGTACAGCTAAAATTATCAATCCAAGCGGAGCTTCTTCCCAGGATATTGAAGTAGGAGATAAAGTGAGACATGACCGTTTCGGAATTGGAGAAGTTAGTTTCCTGGATGGAACAGATCCTCAGAATATCAAAGCAAAAGTTATTTTCATCCATGAAGGAGAGAAAAACCTGATTCTGAAATATGCTAAACTGACTAAGATTTAATTTCAAATATTTAAAGATATAAAAAAACGGATTCAATTTTTGAATCCGTTTTTTTATTGAGATTTCTTTAATTTATCTTAACTTTAAATGAGGGATAGAAAGAAACAATAATCTTTTTTTATAAAAACAAAGTCTATTGATTTTGTGGACTAATAAATATATTTTACATTTGCACCCTGTAAAAACATAAATGTTCAATCAAATTAAACTATATGAGAAATAAAAAAACTATTCTTTCGGCCTCTGTTTTATTTTTTCTTGGCGTATATACTTACGGACAGGAAAAAGACAGCATAAAAACAAATAAGGATACCATAAAAACCAATAATGTAGAAGAAGTAGTTGTATTAGGTTCAAGAGCCGGAGCCAGATCTAAAGTAGACAGTCCGGTTCCCGTAGATGTATTCAATGTAAAAGAATCTTCAATTATTCTTCCTCAGACCAATATTGGACAAATTCTGAATGCTGTAGCACCTTCATTTACTTCTACAATTCAAACCAATTCAGATGGTACAGACCACTTGGATCCTGCCCAGTTGAGAGGTTTGGGACCTGATCAGGTTTTGGTTTTGGTTAATGGAAAGAGAAGACATACTTCAGCATTAGTAAATGTAAACGGAACACCGGGAAGAGGTACTGTAGGAACCGATTTGAATGCTATTCCCTCTTTTGCTTTGAACAGAATAGAAGTATTAAGAGACGGAGCTGCGGCACAATATGGATCTGATGCCATTGCCGGAGTGATCAACCTTGATCTGAAAAGAGATACGGGAAAACTGGCAGGGCAGATCAGCTACGGAGGAAACCTGACCCCAACAGCTAATGATCATACCGGAGATTTTGACGGTCAGAATATTCAGCTGGATCTGAACTACGGTAATAAAATCGGAGCCAAAGGAGGTTTCTTTAATATTACCTGGTCTTCACAGTTCAGAAACCCAACTTACAGAGCAGGAACAGAAAGTGGTCCTATTTACAACGCTTATAATGCCATTGAACAACGTGCATTAAATGACGGAGTGAACCTTTCTTCTCTTTTTACAAATATAAACAATACTCCAAATTCACAGCAGCTTGTGAATTATATACATCAGTATGCACAGGGAGTAAACTATTTTTCTCCTGATTTGCAAAATTCCATCCAGGGAGCTAACACCATTTCTGCTTTACAGAATGTTTTGAAATCTGCGAATTTTACCAGAGATCAGCTTAATTATATCACAGATCAGGAACTGGCTTACAGAGGGCAGACGAGAAAGGATTTTAATATGCAGGTAGGACAGTCTAAGCTTAACAATCACCAACTTTTTGTGAATGCCGAGATCCCTGTAAGTGACAACTGGAAAGTGTATACGTTTGGTGGATACAGCATAAGACACGGAACTTCAGGAGGATTTTACAGAAGACCAAGTGAAAGCAGAACGTTTACAGGTTTATACCCTAATGGTTATCTTCCGCAGATTGGGACAGATATTCAGGATATCTCACTGGCTGCAGGAATCAAAGGAAAATGGGACGGCTGGAATATTGATTTCAGTAATACATACGGACAAAACTCATTTACCTATAACATCCAAAATACAGGAAATACTTCTTTACGCTTTGCTTCACCAAGGGAGTTTAATGCAGGCGGCCTAAGATTTTCCCAAAATACAATCAATTTAGATTTCTCTAAAAAATATGATGTATGGGAAGGAATCAACGTGGCATTTGGAGCTGAGCACCGTTACGAGAATTTTAAAATTACCCAGGGTGAAGAAGCTTCCTATGCAACGTATGATGCTTCCGGGAATGTATGGAACGGAAACTCTGTGAGACCTACGGATTTCTTTGGAGCAGCGCTTCCGGGAGGATCACAGGTATTCAACGGATTCAAGCCTGGAAATGCTGTTGATAAAAACAGACAGTCGGTGGCAGCTTATGCAGATGTTGAATTCAACTTTACAAACTGGTTACTGGTAGATGCTGCGGCCAGATATGAAAACTATTCTGATTTTGGATCGACATTCAATTATAAATTAGCTTCAAGAATCAAGGTTGCCCCTAATTTCAATGTGAGATTTGCAGGTTCTACAGGATTCAGAGCGCCATCTATTCACCAGATTTATTATAATGTAACGTCTACATTGTTTACTAATAATCAGCTTTTGGAAGTGGGAACTTTCAGTAATGATTCTCAGCTGGCAGGATTACTGGATATGCCAAAACTGAAGCAGGAAACTTCTAAATCAGCAAGTGTAGGATTTACTTACAGAATTCCTTCAGTTGGGCTTAGCTTTACAGCAGACGGATATTTCACAAGAATTGACAACCGTATTATTCTTACCGACCAGTTTTTAAGAGCAAGCGTTCCTCAGAAAGCACAGGAAGCTTATGATCAGTTGGGAATCAACGCTGCGCAGTTCTTTACGAATGCTATTGATACAGAAACAAAAGGTTTGGATATAGTGATTTCACATAATGCAAGATTTTCAGGATTTAAGCTAGATAACAACTTTGCCATTAACCTTAATAAAACCAAGCAGGTAGGAGATATCCATTCTGCAGGGCTTTTACAATCGCCACAGCTTGAAAAAGTATACTTCTCTGAAAAATCAAGAGTATATCTGGAAGAAGCTGTACCTAGAGTAAAAGCGAGTCTTTCTCACACACTTTCATGGAAGAGTGCCACTTTCTATTTGAGAAATACTTATTTTGGAAAAGTAACAGGAGCTGATATTATTGATGTAAACGGAGACGGAATTATTGATTTTAATGAACACCAGCAGATTGGAGATAAGATCATTACTGATTTGTCTGCTGCTTATCAGTTTACTAAAAATGTAGGATTAACTTTAGGTGTGAATAATTTGTTTGATATCTATCCAACGAAAAACCTTACTGCTTCTACCAATAACGACCAATTCATCTATTCACGTTCCACTTCGCAATTTGGACAAAATGGTAGATATGTCTTCGCAAGACTTAATTTCAATTTTTAAATAAAAATTACCGATAATGCTTATAAAAAACAGTTCAGAATTTCTGAACTGTTTTTCTTTATTTAATATGAATTTTATCTTTCTACAAGCTCTTTCACAGGTTCACCATAATGATCAATCTCCGTTGTGTTGATCCGAAGAAGCTGATACCATTTCCTGAAAGCTCCTATAAATACAATAAGCATCAGAATCATTGCTGTTGCCGCTAACGCAGCCAGTAAGTACTGTCCTTTTGGAATATAGATGGCAGTTACCTGAATATAACCTGCCCAGAAGGTAATTCCTGCCATGAAAACTCCCGGAACAGCTGAGCATAAAGCATATTTTCCCCTGTTCATCCTTATCAGCATTGTTGTACAGACGATAAGTCCGCAGGCAGCCAGCAGCTGATTACTGATTCCGAATAAAGGCCAGATGCTGTTTACATTTCCGGTATATACCAGGTATCCCCAGGCAAAAGTGAAAAGAAGGCTGCTGATAATAATTCCCGGAATCCAGTTTTTATCATTGAATTTTGGAACTACAGAACCCAGCATCTCCTGTAGGAAGAAGCGTCCCACTCTTGTTCCTGCATCAATAGCAGTAAGAATAAATACCGCCTCAAACATAATTGCGAAATTATACCAATAAGCCGTCAGCTGATCCATATATGGGATTTTATTAAAGATATGAGCCATTCCCACAGCCAGAGATACCGCACCTCCTGTTCTGCCATACAGATCAATTCCTATTTTCTGTGAATAATAATCGATGTCTACACCATGCAGGGAAGGATGTGCTGCAAGAAATGAATCATAAGCTTCCTTAGGAGTATTGATTGCAAAATAATCACCAGGCATCAGTGTACATGCCGCAATAAGTGCCATCAATGCTACGAAACCTTCCACAAGCATTGCTCCGTAACCTACGAAAAGTATCTCTCTTTCTTTATTAAGCATTTTCGGTGTTGTTCCCGTAGCAATCACAGCATGGAAACCTGAAATAGCTCCGCAGGCAATCACAATAAAAATAAAAGGAAGCACGGGTCCGCCAATAATAGGTCCTCCGCCATTAACAAAAGCCGTGATAGCAGGCATCTGTATGGTAGGATGGATGACAATTACTCCGATAGCCAGCATAATAATAGTTCCTATCTTTAAATAAGTAGAAAGATAGTCTCTTGGAACCAGAAGCAACCATACCGGTAATACAGAAGCAATAAAACCATACAGAGGAATAGCAATAGAAATTGTTTTAATATCCCAGGAAAATAAATTATTCATGGTAGGATTCTGCATCAGACTGTGACCTCCGATGATTCCGGCAATCAAAAGTATACCGCCTAAAATACTAGCAAACAAAACACTGTTCTTTTTATAACGCATAATCAGTCCCATGATAATGGCAATAGGCATGGTAATGATTACTGTAAAAAGAGACCATGAGGCTTCATGCATCGCATTGATACAGGCCAGTGATAAACCGGCTAGCGTAAGAATCAGAATGAAAAGGATTGCAAAACCAGCCACAGTTCCGGTGGCTTTTCCGATTTCTTTTGAGGCGATAGTCGCGAGACTTTGGCCTTTGTGCCTTACAGAAGCAAAGAGTACAACCATATCATGCACTCCGCCTCCCAATACACAACCAATCAGAATCCATAATGCACCCGGAAGATATCCGAACTGAGCAGCAAGAACAGGTCCTACTAATGGCCCTGCGGCGGCAATTGCGGCAAAATGATGTCCGAAAAGGACATTTTTATTAGTAGCAACATAATCTTTACCATCTGCAAATTCTACAGCCGGGGTCATATTTTGGTCGTTAAGCCTGAGTACTTTATTGGCAATAAAAATACCATAAAAACGATAAGCTATTGCAAAAATAAGAACAGATGCAAATATGAGCGTAAGCGCATTGATATTGTTTAAAGATTCCATATTTCTTACTTTTATTGATGAAAAATTAATTTATTAGCATTTTTGTTGTAAATAATTTAAACAATAGCCAAGGTAATTAATTCTCAATGAAAAAACATCAATATGTATATCAATCTAGCAAATTTACTGTTGATTTTGAATCTATTGTGTTGATTTATAGTATTTTGATTTGTATTTAAATAGATAAATGTATATTATTTCTTTTGTGAAATAACGAAATCCACCATCTCATCCGTAAGGTTATCCAGATAAGCCTTATCAGTCGTACCAAATCCATGGACTCCACCGTCAACAATAATTAAAGAGTTCTGAATTTTCGCTCTGTTTAATTTTCTGTGAAGCTTTTTAGACTGGTTTAAAGGAACAATTTTATCATTATTCCCCTGAACAATTAAAGTAGGCACACCTTCTGAAACAAAATTAATAGGAGATATAGTTTTTAGATAATCAATGGCTCTGTCCTGTTCTTTTCTGATATCATATCCTGAAATTCCTTTCACAAGATTTTCCTGTAAACCGACAATTTTTTTTGACATTAATCCGATCAGGGCTACTGGAATCGTACCTAACTTTGTGTAGAAAAGCTTATTGAGGTCTGCAGGACCATAATGATCAATTACATAATTTACTTTAGCAGAATAAGACGAAAGTTCCGGGCTGCCCAGATAAGTATTATCCGGAGTATAAGCTGCCATCAGGGAAAGATGAGCTCCGGCTGAAGCTCCAAATAACCCAATATTGTTGGTATCAAAATGATATTGTTCTGCATTTTTTCTTACCCATCTTACTGCATCTTTGGTATCTTCCAAAGGTAATGGAAAATGAGTACTGTCATTCAAAAGGGTATAATTAATACTGATTACAGCATATTGCTTTGTCATCAGCTTTGCAATGGTAGTTTCCAGATAATTATCCGCGTGAACCACCTTATCACCTTCTATCCATCCACCTCCGTGAACATAGATCAATACTGGGAGTAATTGGCCTGCAGGAGCATTTTTGGGTGTAAAAATATCCAGTTTAACGGCATTACCCTTTCTGTTGGCTTTATATACAATGTCCTCAGATAAATTAGCTATTTCCGGGAGTAATGTACTTTTTACAGGTGCAGCCTTAACCTGTACTTGTGAAAAGTTCTGTGAAAAACTTAATGTGAAAACACTTAAAAATAAAACAAAAAACAGGTTTGTAAAAAACCTGTAGATTGATATGTTGTATATAGGTGATCTCATAATAAATTTTTTAGAAGGTATGTTATTTTACTAACTCCTCAAAAAGTTTACCAAAAGTACTATTTAAATCTTTGGATTTTCCAGGATGAGGTCTGGAAGTCTGCACTACAGCACTTCTTACAGCTGTCAGCCAGCGGAAACGCTCAGGAATATCAAGCAGGGCAATAGGACCACCGTCTTTATCCCCATTGGCAATTTTCTGAAAGCTTTCAAGATTCTGGATAATATCTTCATAGTCCAGTTTGCTCTGCATCAGTTTAAATTTATCCGGACACAAATAAAATTCTACCCTGATGAATTTTTCCCTTTTGGAAAACATTACCAGTCCGATATTGAAAAATTCTTCTCTTTCAACTTTAGGTACCAAGCGTATTACCGCATATTCATATATTTTATCCTCTTGCATTTTTAGCTTCGTTTACAAAGATTTGAGAATTTTCTAATCTGGTTTTCATAAACTGAAAATAGATATCACGAATTTCGTCAGGCGTTTCATCAGCATCATCCCAATGCAGCCAGTCTTCAGGAATCGTATTAACAATTTCTCTGAAAAGTGTATCATTCAGTACTTTGTGGGCAAATTGATCTGCTTCGTCAAGCATTTTTGCTTTGGGAAGAAGTACATGGTCTTTCACATATTTGAAAGGTGTTTTTGCCGCTGTATCAAAATTCTGCCAGGAGTGGTGAAAATAGAACGAAGCACCATTATCGATAATCCAAAGCTCTTTATTCCACATCAGCATATTGGTGTTCTTAAAAGTACGGTCAATGTTGGTAATAAAGGCATCCAGCCATACTATTTTTGAAGCCAGAAGGGGATCTACACTTACTCCCGGATCATAAGTGATGGAACCGGAAAGATAATGCAGACCAAGATTCAGACCTTCAGAAAATTTCAGAAGATCCTGTATTTCTTCATCAGCTTCTGTTCTCCCGAAATCGGCATCAACATTGATAAAAACTAGTTCAGGAATTTTTAGTCCCAATGCTTCGGTAATCTTCCCACCCAAAAGTTCAGATATAAGCATTTTTACCCCATGGCCTGCACCACGGAATTTTAATACATATTTGAAATCATCATCAGCTTCTGCCAGAGCGGGAAGAGATCCTCCCTCTCTCAGTGGCAGAATGTAACGCATCACGGTTACAGTTCTTAAATTCTGCATGAAGCAAAAATAAGGTTATTTTTTTATAATCTTTTTAGTGAATTCCTTTTCACCTACTTTATATTGTAAAAAATAAACTCCGCTGGTCAAATGCTGAATCGGTAGAATATATCCTGAATCTGTTTTATTCAGATGATAGTGAACCATTCTTCCGGAAGCATCTGTAAGTGAAAGTACTTCAATTTTCTTTTTAGAAATAATGTTAATAAGGTGTTGGGCAGGATTAGGATAAATTTGAACTTGAGTTTCAATAGCGGTTTCTGCTATATTTAAAGTGTTTACGACAATTAGCTTTGTTTTGGTGGTAGTGGCTCCGCAGGCATCTGTTGTCAGCTTTACATTATAACTTCCTCCTGCAGGATAGGTATGTGCCGGATTTTCCTGAGTGGAAGTTGTACCATCACCAAAATCCCATGAATAATTAGCCGCATTTTGTGTTGTATTCGTAAACTGAACGGTATTGGCTCCGGTAAGCTGATAGGTGAATCTGCTGTGAACATCATTGCTCGTTACAAACCATTTGGCAGGCTGATTATAAACCTCTGTTTTGACGATATCCTTGATTAACTGTGCCTGTGCCGAATTAAGATTTCCATTAAAAGGGATTTGTGTAGGATCTTTCTTGAATAAAATAGTATAAAATGTATAAGCAGCAGCCATAGATCCAATGTAACTCGGATGTGATTCATCCTGATCATACAGCTCAATAGCCGGGTTTTGCTCCCTGATCGTTCTCCATACTTTACCTACAGGGGAAACAATACCTTCATTGGAGGCTGCCATTTCCATATAGCGGTTATAAATTTGAGTGTCCATTCCCTGATAGGTACAGACAGTGGGAAGTCCCGGGCAATTCCCCGAATCACCGTTTTTACGGCCCCAGGTCATATAGAAGATTATATTTCCGCAGGGATTGGACGTTTTAATCAGATTTGAAAGCTGAAGTGCATAAGGATATACCTGGTTTTGAACCTGAGAATCCGGAAATGAAGGAAGCTGGCTCTGCTCCTGTAATACAACATAATCCCAGTTTCCCTGATTAATGGTTGAAATCACATCCGGATTGTTGGAATGATTCTGAAGTGTAGACCCTCCCGGTGTATGGCTGTGATGCTCCAGTACATCGCCGTTAGAAGCAGCAATACTCTGGATGAGCCCGGGTAAATTATTAACATAAGTGTAGCTGTTCCCAATAAAGAAAACCCTTTTGGTTGTCTGGCTCAGGATCAAAGAAAAAGTAATTAAAAATAAAAAAAGTAGAGTTTTTTTCATAAATTTCAATTTAAATTGATTCCATAAATATAAATAATATTAAATAAATCCCATTTGTTTTATGAATTTGATTAGTGAAAAGAATATATACTTAGAAAATAAAGAAACAAAAGGTTTTCTTGCTGATATTTTTTATCCGAATACTGAAAAAAAACTTCCGCTGGTAATATTTGTTCATGGATATAAAGGTTATAAAGATTGGGGAGCCTGGAATCTGATGGCTGAAAAGTTTGCTGAAGCAGGCTTTTTCTTCGTCAAGTTTAATTTTTCCCATAATGGAACAACGACGGAAGATCCATATAACTTTGGAGATCTTGAAGCCTTTGTTAATAACAATTATTCCAAAGAGCTTTCTGACCTTGGAGTGGTGATTGATCACTTTAGTAAAGATCCACATGTGGATGATGAAAAAATCGTTCTGATAGGCCATAGCAGAGGAGGAGGAATTTCTATCATTAAAACCTTTGAAGATGAAAGAATCAACGGTTTGATTACCTTAGCCAGTGTTGATACTTTAGATCGTTTTCCAAAAGAGGAAGCTTTTGAGAACTGGAAAAGTAACGGGGTTTATTATGCACTGAACGGACGTACCAAACAGGAAATGCCCCATTATTATCAGTTTTATGAGGATTTTGAGCAGAATGTTTACCGTTTTGATGTAGAACGGGCAACGGAAATGGCAAAAGCTCATATGCTGATTATTCATGGAACAGATGATGAAGCAGTAGAGGTAAAGCAGGCCGAACATCTCCATATTCTTCATCCAAATTCTGAACTGTTTCTGATTGAAAATGCCAATCATACTTTTGGGGCAAAAGAACCATGGACAGAAAATAATTTACCAAAAGATCTGAATACTGTAACCGGGAAATGTATTGATTTCATCAAAGAAAAATTGAAATAAAACGTTTAAAACGGCGTTATTATAAATTAATCACCATATCAGTATAATTATGAAAAAAATTATTGCAGGCGCTTTCGCGCTTTCATTGTTTGTTATTTCGTGTAAAAAAGAAACGAAAACAGAGTCTTCTATAAGTACAGATACTTTGGCTACAGTAATACCTAAGGATTCCATAGCTTCATCTGAAACAGATTCGACTGCAATACCTTCAGCCTCTGCATACTATATTATCACTAAAAATGTGGGTAAATATCCTCACGATATTAAGTTCTTCGAAGATAAAAGGATCACAGAAAGACTGAGAAAACTAACTGGTGCCCAGTATGATGAGATGGTAAAGAATTTCGATGTAGAAAGTCCTATTTCTTCAGAAAACGGAATTTATAAGCTGACAGGATGTAAACAGCATGATTGTCCAGGATTTGCTACAAGCATTTACTATGACGCTAAAAATGACAAAGTAAGTGTTTCCATTGATAAAAATGGTAAAGTCACAAACTTTGATGAAAGAAAATTATATTTTAAGAATCATTGAAAGCGAAGTAAAATATAAGAAGGGAAGCTGGAGGTTGGGAGTTATTAATGGTTTTCCATATCTATTGAAATCAAAATAAAACTGTTTTCCAAAAGGTTATTAATTTGGAAAACAGTTATTCATAAGACTTTATGTACTTCCTGCTCCCAGCCTCCAACTTCGAGCATAAAAAAAGAAGCCTGAAATTTCAGGCTTCTTTTTTTATTTTACCGTAAGTAAAACCCAGGCTTCTTCAACTTTGCTTTCCAGAAGTAATTTCTGGGCATCAGTATGAATGTTTTCATCAGCATGGAAATCTCCGGCAGGTAAAACTTCCGTATTGGCAAGCATTCCAAGATCATTTCCTGTAAATACTTTACTGTATTTTATGGCATCCGGAAGAAGATCAAAACCAATTCCTTTTGTTACCAAAGGTTTGGGTACCTCGAAAAGACTGTTTTCATTGCTTCTGGAATACCAGTTGCTGCCCAAACGGGCTACCATATCCAGTTTTTTCTGATCGAGATTTCCGGTTTCATTCAGGTATTCTTCTCTGATATGAATTTTCTGAACTTCACAGATCACAAGATTTCCAGCACCGCCCTGATCTCCCAATGATTTTACCTCTAAAACTTTACATTCAAAGTTGACCGGGCATTCTTCAATCAGTTTGGGCTGTACAAGATCCGCCTCTTTCATGGTAAGTCCGGATTTGATAAACTCATTGACTCCGGTTTCGTATTCTGTAGAAGCTAAAGAGATCTGCTGTACAATCGGGAAATTCACTGTTCCGATTACCACTTCAGGTACTTCAAGAACATTTTCCAGCGTATGTTTTGTGGTATTGTCACGTACTCTTCTTGATGGTGAAAAGATCAAAATCGGGGGAACCGTACTGAACATATTAAAAAAACTGAACGGAGATAAATTATTATTACCGTCTTTATCTACAGTGGAAGCTAATGCAATCGGACGTGGTGAAACAGCCGTCTGCATGATGGTTTGTAATTGTACGGAGGTTATCTCGGAAGGGATTACTGTTTTCATGTTTTTGCTTTTAACACTTAATTCAACTTAAGTATTCAAATGATATTAAAAAGATGCTTCGACCCCGCTCAGCATGACACTTCTAATACTAACTGTTTAGCAGTATATTTCTAGCGATGACATGCTGAGCGAAGCCGAAGCATTTATGATTAATTTTTATATTAAACTGTAGGAATAATTTTACCGGAAACTTCCCCGAAACCAACTCTTACACCATCTTTTTCAGCCCACGCCTTCATAGTCACGGTATCATTATCTTCAATGAATTTTCTTTCTTCGCCGTTGCTTAATGATAAAGGATTTTGTCCTCTCCATGTCAGTTCAAGCATAGAACCGAAAGATTTTGGATCGCTTCCCGAAATGGTTCCGCTGGCATATAAATCTCCCACTTCCACATTACATCCGTTTACCGTGTGGTGTGCAAGCTGCTGGGCCATATTCCAGTACATGTGTTTGTAATTGCTTTCAGAAATCAGGTTTTGATCTCCGTTTTCAGGCTGAATGTATACTTCAAGGTTGATATCGTAGTTTTTATCACCTTCAAATTTTAAATAATCTAAAACCTCAGGATCCTGTACTGGAGATGCTGTTCTGAATGGCTCTAAAGCTTCAAGCGTAACAACCCATGGAGAAATAGAAGAACCAAAGTTTTTCGCAAGGAATGGCCCTAGCGGAACATATTCCCAAGATTGAATATCTCTTGCGGACCAATCGTTGAAAACTACCATTCCAAAGATAGCATCTTCTGCGTCTTTCGTAGAAATACTTTCTCCCATCTCTGTATTTTTGTTGATGATGAAAGCCATTTCCAATTCAAAATCCAATTGTTTACATGGTCCGAAAACAGGCTTGTCTGCTTCTGCAGGCTTCATCTGACCTTTCGGGCGGTTGATCTCCGTTCCGGAAACTACGATAGAGGATGCTCTTCCGTGGTAACCTACCGGTAAATGTTTCCAGTTAGGCAATAAAGCGTTTGCAGGATCACGGAACATTTTTCCTACGTTAGTAGCATGTTCAATACTGCTGTAAAAGTCTGTGTAATTCGGGATGTGAACAGGCATCATCATTTTTACTTTATCCAGATCATAGAAAGCTTCTTCGATGGTTTTCTGATCTTTTGATAATATTGATCCTTCCTGTAATAATGTCTGAATTTTAGTACGAACAGCGTTGGTAACAGGTTTACCCAGTTCGATAAATTCGTTGATGGTATAAGCTTCAAAAACATTGTCGTCCAATCCTTCAATATCTTCAAAATAACCAAGATCGTACAAGGTAGCAAGATCAATTACCTGATCACCGATTCTTGTACAGCATCCGATGTATTCTTTGTTAAAAACTGCGACTCCGAAAGGAATATTGTGTATAGAAAAATCCGAATTTGAGGAATAGTCTACAAATGATTTCATAAGTTTAGATTTTAGTTAGATTCATATCATCCAGAGCATTTCCCCGGAACATTTATTTTGCCTTTTTTGTTGAGTAAGATGCTTCATCTATCCATCTGTCTTTGGTATTGACATCGATAAGGTACAGAATATTATCCTGCTGTGTCAACAATAAAGTCTTGGTAACAGGCATTGGGATTTTTTTATTTTCAAGCATGTCTGCTCTTAAAGAAATAATATTTTTTTTCCTGATGATATCACCGGTGAAAACATTAGAGCTGCTTTCTCCTGTGGCTTTATCATCGAAAACTTCTACATAAGTGGCATTGTTCCCTTTGATAATAATAAAGTCCCGTTCCGTATGATCAGCCTCATCTTTGATGAAAACGAACTTTTTGTTGTCAATATTTACATTTTCAAGATGCTGATTGATGCCTTTTCTTTGTTCAAGTCTGTTAAGGATTTCATTCAGAGAACCATATTGAGCCTTAAGCCCGAGTGTTCCCAAAAGGAAAATCCCAATTAAAAGTTTTCTCATATACTGTGTTTTATAAAAAAGTTTTGCCAGAATACTGTATTCTGACAAAACCTATATTTTAAATGTAAAATTAAAGATTACCTCTTCTTTCCTGCTCTCTTTCTAATGCTTCGAATAAAGCTTTGAAGTTTCCGGCACCAAAACTCTGTGCACCGTGTCTTTCAATAATTTCGAAGAATAGAGTAGGACGGTCTTCTACAGGCTTGGTAAAGATCTGTAACAAGTACCCTTCTTCATCATGATCAATAAGTATACCTAAATCTTGAAGTTTTTTAAGATCTTCATCAATATGGCCTACTCTTTCAGGAACCATGTCGTAATAAGCTTCTGGTGGAGCAGAAAGAAACTCTACACCACGTTTTTTCAATTCAGTTACGGTATGGATGATGTCTTTTGTAGCAACAGCAATGTGCTGTACACCTTCTCCTTCGTAGAAATCAAGATATTCTTCTACCTGAGATTTCTTTTTACCTTCAGCAGGTTCGTTGATAGGGAATTTAGCAAATCCGTTTCCGTTGGACATTACTTTAGACATCAATGCAGAATATTCTGTATTGATCTGCTTATCATCAAAAGAAAGGATGTTTACAAATCCCATTACTTTTTCATACCATTCCACTGTCGGGATCATTCTGTTCCAGTCAACATTTCCTACGCAGTGGTCTACATACAATAAACCTGCTTCTTCAGGCTTATAGTCACTTTCCCACTTTTCATATCCAGGCATGAAAGCTCCTTTGTAATTTTTTCTTTCTATAAACATGTGAACGGTTTCTCCATAGGTGTAGATACCGGACATTCTTACCTCACCATGTTCATCAGTTAAAGTTACAGGCTCTAAATATGGCTTACCACCTCTTTTAGTTGTTTCTTCGAAAGCTGCATAAGCGTCATCTACCCAAAGTGCCAAAATTTTTACTCCGTCACCATGTTTTTTTACGTGTTCGCTGATAAGAGAGTCAGACTTAAGCCCGGTAGTCAATACCAGTCTGATTTTTCCTTGTTGAAGCACATAAGATGCACGGTCCCTTACTCCTGTTTCAGGACCCGCATAAGCTACAGACTGAAAACCGAAAGCGGTCTTGTAATAATGGGCAGCCTGTTTTGCATTTCCTACATAAAACTCAATGTAATCTGTACCGTTGATCGGTAAGAAATTTTCTGCTTGAGCTATTTTCTCGGCAAATGTAAGTGTTGACATATTTTCTCTTTTACTTTTATTTTATTGGTATGCAAATTACAAAAAACTTAGACATTGCGAAAATATTCCCTTGGATTCATTGAATATATTTAACATAACGTTAAAGAAGAGTTTACTTAAGTATATTTAAGTTTCTTACGTTTGAAATTGGCTACTTACATTTGTAATACAAAAGACAAGTGAAAAAATATTTCGAAACATGAAAGCCGTAGAGATTCTCTGCGGCTTTCTTTTATATTGTTTCAATCTTTCTGTTTAACATTCCGGCATCGGGATTATAATTATCCCATATCTTCCAGGTATTATTTATTTTCCGGATGAAGTAGATCTGGGTACTCAGCTGATTGACAAAGTGCTCTTCTCCTGTTTCTCCTACCTTGAACAGAAGATTCCAGAATTCCTGAGATTCCAGTATCTTTTTGTCTGGTTCATCTGTAACGATATGAATATCAAATACTTCATAATTGGACCGGTTGTTTTTAGTAACCAGATGAAAGTCTTTGTCACAAAGCTCTTTGCTGAATTGTGATGCTCTTTCCAAGAAAGGAGAATCCTCAAATACAAGACCTTTTAAAAGTTCAGTATTGTGAGTGGGAAACAGCTTATAAAACTCAAAAGCTGTTGCACAGTAATCGTAAACCATCTGCGTAAGATATGATTGATTATCAATATCTTCATTGTCCTGTCTTTTGTATCTTACAGATAAGATATAATCGTTAAGATCTTTGTAGCCTAAGAAAATACAGATTTTATCTAATGTTTTAAGAAACCTGAGATCATTGTGGGTTTTATCCTGGTAATCATTTTCAAAAAAACGCTGCAGGGTAACATGTGAAATGGTATTTCCGATTTCAAATTTTTTCCCTCCTTTCAGTTCTTCAGCTTCAGAGAGTTCATCTTTAATGATTTCGGAAAGAATAATATAATGGCTTCTCTTCCATTCATTCACATTCCCCAGAACAGAATTCCTTACTTTAGAATGCTTTATAACTTCTTCTCGTATCGAATTATATATAGTTTTCAATTTCCTTGTTTTTGAATGAGTTTTATCAAAAATACTGCCAAAAGAGTAGCGTTTTTTTATGATTCTGTGGATGTGGGTTCAAAATATGTTTTGAGATTTTAAGTAAAAAACAATTTGGAAATCCTTATTATTTGATTATTAGTGTTTAAATCTCTCGAAAGCTGCTCTTTCCAGCATTTCTCTGTCGTCGGGATGGGCAATGCTGATGAGTTCCTGCGCTCTCTGTCGAAGGTTTTTCCCATACAGGTAAGCCGTTCCGTATTCAGTAACAACATAATGGATATGTCCTCTTGTGGTTACCACACCAGCTCCCTGTTTAAGAAAAGGAACGATTCTGGAAATTCCTTTTTTTGTTCTTGCAGTAATAGCTATAATAGGTTTTCCGTCATCACTTAATGCAGCACCACGCATAAAGTCCATTTGTCCTCCAATTCCGCTGTACTGCATTGTTCCGATAGAATCGGCACATACCTGCCCCGTGAGATCTATTTCGATGGCAGAATTGATGGCAACCATTTTTTTGTTTCTCATGATATTGATTGGGAAGTTTACTTCACTTACGTCTCTGAAAGCAAATACAGTATTGTCATCCACATAGTCATACAGTTTTCTGGTTCCGAAGCAGAAACTTGTAATGGTTTTATTATCGTTGTACCCTTTGTATTTATTGTTAATCACATCATCCTGAATTAGGTTAATAACACCATCGCTCAGCATTTCGGTGTGAATTCCCAGATCTTTATGGTTGGTAAGGCATTTTAAAACAGCATCAGGAATGGTCCCGATACCCATCTGAAGGGTAGATCTGTCTTCAATAAGTTCAGCCACATTTTTTCCTACAAGCATTTCTTCAGGACCTACTTTTGAGCCATAATCTACGGTAGGAAGTTCTTCTTCATGCCAAACTAGTTTATGGATTCTGCTGATATGGATCATTCCGTCTCCATGGGTTCTCGGCATTCTGGGATTGACGATTGCAACAATGTTTTTTGCGGTATCTACAGCCGCTCTTGCAATATCTACAGAAGTTCCCAACGTACAGAAACCATGTCTGTCCGGCGGAGAAACCGTAACAATTGCTACATCTAGAGGCAGAATATTTTTTCTGAATAAAATAGGAATTTCACTTAGAAATACAGGCACAAAGTCTCCTCTGTCAGAATTCACGGCATCACGAACAGGAGTGGAAACAAATAAGGAATTGATGAAAAAACTGTCTTTGTATTCCGGTTTTGCAATTTCCACATTGCCCTGTTGGGTAATGGAAACCATTTCTACATTTTGCAATCGGTGAGACTGTCTTGCGAGCTCATCAATCAGGTAGTTGGGAGTGCATGCACTGCCGTGAAAAAATACTCGGTTTCCACTTTTTATCGTATATATTGCTTCTTCTGCGCTGATGTAATTATTCATATTTTGTCTTTTTTGAAAGGGTGTTGAGAGCATTTTTTATTACATAAAAAACTTCTATTCTTTCAAAGATAATCTTTATAATTTTATATTCATATAAATATTTTAAGGATATTGTAGAGACTTTTGTCATATAAATAATCCAGATTCAATTTAAAAGATAAAGGACCAAATGCATTGGCATTCAGTCCTTTTTATATCATTTATTGTCTTGTCGAAAATCTTAATTGTCGGTTTCAACAGCTGTTTTTTGTTTCATACTTCCTGTTTCGGAAAATCTCAGATGCCAGCTGAAAGATTCTTCAAGCAAATGAGGGGTGTGTCCACCTCTTTCACATGCTCTGTCGAAATAGGATTGTAACTCTTCTTTATAATCCGGGTGAACACAATTATCAATGATTTTCTGTGCTCTTTCTCTCGGTGCCAATCCTCTTAAATCAGCCAATCCGATATCTGTTACCAGAATATCTACATCATGTTCTGTATGATCGGTATGAGAGACCATTGGAAGAACGTGAGAAATATTGTTGCCTTTTGAAGCGGCCTGAGTTACAAAAATACTTAAATAAGCATTTCTTGCGAAGTCTCCGGAACCTCCGATTCCATTCATGATTTTTGTTCCTCCGATATGGGTAGAGTTTACATTTCCATAGATATCGAACTCAATTGCTGTGTTGATGGCAATTACTCCAAGTCTTCTGATCAACCCGGGAGTATTGGAAATATTCTGCGGTCTTAAAACGAACTTTTCTTTATATTTTGAAAGGTTTCCTAAAACTCTCTCATAGCATTCTTGGGAAACTGTAATGGAAGATGCAGATGCAAAACTTAGCTTACCGGAATCTATCAGATCAAATGTACTGTCCTGAAGCACTTCCGAAAACATCGTCAGGTCATAAAAATTACTGTCTTTGAATCCTGTAAGAACGGCATTGGCCACTTTACCGATACCTGCCTGAAGAGGAAGTAATCTGTCTGTAAGGCGTCCCAAAAGAACTTCATTTTCAAAGAATGCAAGAAGGTGTTTGGCGATAGCTGTTGTTTTCTCGTCCGGTTCTGCAATATCAGCGGGGCTGTCCTTACGGTTGGTAAAAACGATCGCTTCAATTTTTTCAGGATCTACAGGAATACTTTTTCTCCCAATTTTATTCCATGGAGCTACAATAGGAATCACATTTCTGTAAGGATAATCTTCTGCCTGGTATATATCATGAATTCCGTAAACTTCTTCCGGGACTTCGGTATTGATTTCAATAATCACTTTCTTAGCCAAAGCCGCAAATGTCACTGAATTACCTACAGAAGTAGTAGGAACAATGCTTCCGTCTCTTTCAATATAAGCAGCTTCAATAATGGCTAGGTCAATGCTTTGAAGGTTTTTAGTATGAAGAAGTTCGGCACTTTCACTTAAATGCTGATCGATGAAGAGAATTTCACCGTTGTTGATTTTGTTCCTTAAGACAGTATCTACCTGAAACGGCATTCTTTTTTTTAGAACATTGGCTTCAGCCAGTTTTCCGTCGGTACCATGCCCCAGTGAAGCCCCGGTCATCAAAGTGACTTTTAGGTCTTCTGTTTTTCCTCTTTCCGCCAGTGCCGGCAAAATAGCTTTGCTGTCACCTGCTTTTGTAAAGCCGCTGGACCCAATGGTCATACCGTCTTTAATAATTTTTACAGCGTTTTCAGCTGTTGTTACCTTTTGGTGTAAACTTTCTAATCTGATTCTTTCTAACATGTAATATTGATTTTGTTTTAAACCACCATTACTTAGGATGCGTCATGAAAAATAATGATGGTTAAATATGTTAACCATACCTTACAAATTTACGAAAAAAGACGCTTTAAATAAAGGATTTAAAGCGTCTTTTGTCTCTATTCAGTAATACTTTTTGAGAAATTTTACTGTTTTATTCCAGCCAAGAAGTTTTGTAAGAAGGATCTTCCACTTTTAAAGCTTCTTCGGTGATTTTTAAAGGACGGAAAGGGTCTACCATTACAGCATATTCTTCCGTAAATTTTTTACTAATACTTCTTTCCATAGCACCCGGATGAGGTCCGTGTACAATTCCTCCAGGGTGAAGGGTAAAGTCCATCAAGTCAATATGATTACGGCTCATGAAATCCCCTTCTGTATAGAACAATACCTCATCAGAATCAATATTGGAGTGATTGTAAGGTGCAGGAATTGCCTGTGGATGATAATCATACATTCTTGCACAGAATGAGCATACTACGAAATTGTGTCCTTCAAAATTTTGGTGAACCGGTGGCGGTTGGTGAATTCTTCCGGTAATGGGTTCAAAGTTTTTAATATTGAATTTATAAGGATAAAAATATCCGTCCCAGCCTACTACATCAAACGGATGTGTTGCGTAGATGAAATCTGTAATCTGGTTTTCTTTTTTTACTTTAATAAGGAATTCTCCTTTCTCGTCAACAGGTTCTTTATAAGTAGGAGCAATCATATCTCTCTCGCAGAATGGAGAATGTTCCAAAAGCTGTCCGAATTCATTTCTGTATCTTTTCGGAGTATAAATAGGAGAGTGGCTTTCCAATACAAAAAATACAGTATCATCAGATTTCAGCTCTACCTGATAAATGGTTCCTCTCGGAATTATAAGATAATCTCCGGTAACGAATTCAAGATCTCCTACAAAAGTTTTTAAAATTCCGGTTCCCTGATGAACATATAAAAGTTCATCACATTCCGCATTTTTGTAGAAATAATCCATCGATTTTCTCGGCTTAGCCAATCCCATTTTCAAATCATTATTCATCAAAAGGATTTTTCGGCTGTCCATGAAATCCTCTTCAGGAGTAACATTCATCCCCTTAAACATTCTTGGAGCGATGTTTTTTTCCACAGCTATTTTTGGCGTGACATCTTTCGGTTCACCGATAGATTTGATCTGCGTAGGGCGGTGGATATGATATAACAGAGAAGAAATACCATGGAAGCCTTCTGTACCGAAGAGCTGTTCATAGTAAAATTTATCTTCCGGAGACTTAAAGATCGTATGTCTTTTTGGTGGGATATTTCCCGCTAAATGATATCTCATTTTACTTTCTTATGTAGTTTCTCAAATTTAATCATTTTTCATGAATTGACTCAACCTATATTTTTAAGATTAAGTTTTGTATTTAAAAAATAATTGTTAGATTTGTCTAACAATTATAATTTCATGAAGCGAATATTATTTTCTATTACTTTTTTATCAACCTATTGTTTTGCGCAGGAGACAGACAGTTTAAGCTTACAACAATCTAAAACTTTGGATTCTGCAAAAGTTATGAAGAGGGAAATCAAGACAAGTAACATCGAGGATGTAGTGGTGACCGGTACCATAAAACCGATGAGCAGATCAAAAAGTCCTGTAGCAGTAGAGATCTACAGCCAGGAATTCTTTCAGAAAAACCCGACTCCCAGTATTTTTGAAGCCATTGCTATGGTGAATGGAGTAAAACCTCAGCTGAATTGTTCTGTGTGTAATACGGGAGATATCCATATCAACGGACTGGAAGGTCCCTACACTATGATTCTGATTGACGGAATGCCCATTGTGAGTTCACTTTCTACGGTATATGGATTGAGTGGAATTCCGAACAGTCTGGTAGACCGAATAGAAGTGGTAAAGGGGCCTGCATCATCCATTTATGGTTCTGAAGCAATGGGAGGAGTAATTAATATTATTACTAAAAATGCTTTGACCGCTCCTAAGCTAAGCGTAGATATGATGACGAGTACCTGGAGTGAGAATAATCTGGATCTTTCAACCAAGTTCAATGCAGGAAAGAATGCCGCTTCATTATTAAGTTTGAATTATTTCAGTTTTAAAGAAAGAATAGACCAGAATAAAGATAATTTTACAGATGCTACCTTACAAAGCAGAATTTCAGTTTTCAACAAATGGAATTTTAAAAGAAAAGAAAACAGACAGGCAAGTTTTGCAATGAGGTATCTGTATGAAGACCGTTTTGGAGGAGAAATGCAATGGAATAAATCTTTCCGCGGCAGTGATGAAGTGTATGGAGAAAGCATTTATACCAACAGAGCGGAGGTTTTCGGATTGTATGAATGGCCTATCAAGGAGCATATTGTGACACAGTTTTCCTATAACTATCATGACCAGAACTCATTTTACGGATCAAACCCCTTCAATGCCACACAAAAAGTAGCTTTCGTACAGACGTATTGGGACAGAAGCTTCGGGAAACATGATATCACTGCCGGGCTTACTTTCAAAAGAACGTTTTACGATGACAATACACCCGGAACATTAGCCGCAGACGGTATCACGAATGCACCAATGAAATCTCCTATCTGGGGTGCCTTTATCCAGGATCAGTGGGAAATCAATGATAAAAATACTTTATTGCTTGGATACCGATATGACTATGATAAAGTACATCATTCTGTACATTCGCCGAGGTTAGCATGGAAGTTTTCACCCAATCCGTATCATACCCTGCGTTTCAATTTTGGAACGGGCTTCAGAGTGGTGAATTTATTTACTGAAGATCATGCTGCACTGACAGGTTCAAGAGAAGTGGTGGTAAAGTCTGATCTTAAACCGGAAAGATCAGTGAACGGAAACCTGAATTATATATGGAAAATTCCTGTAGGAAACCGTCTGGTGAATCTTGATGCTTCTGCATTCTATACTTATTTCAGCAATAAAATTGTAGGTGATTTTGATTCCGATCCTAATAAAATTATTTATGATAATCTTCACGGATACGGAATTTCAAGAGGAGCTTCTTTGAACGTGGATTTTAGTTTTCAATTTCCCTTGAGTGTCAATCTTGGAGTGACTTATCTTGATGTATATCAGAAATTTGATAACGAAAATCAAAAAATACAACAGCTGCATGCTCCAAAATGGAGTGGAACCTATAACCTTACATATAAGTTCCCAAGTAACCTGACTATAGATTTTACAGGACAATTTTATGGACCGATGAGGCTTCCTGTTCTGCAGAATGATTATCGCCCTGAATATTCACCATTCTATTCTTTGGCCAATATTCAGGTGTCCAAGAGTTTCAAATCAGGATTTGAAGTGTACTGCGGAATTAAAAATTTATTCAATTTTACCCCTAAAGATCCTTTGATGAGATCGTTTGACCCATTTGACAAACATGTTGATGATCCTATCAACAATCCTAATCATTATACTTTTGATACAGCATACGGGTATGCCCCAATGCAGCGTATCAGAGGTTTTCTGGGAATAAAATATACTTTAAAATGAAAAAAATAACTTTATTTTTAATGTTAGTGTCCTGTTTTTATCTGTCTCAGATGAAGACAGGCACTTTTTCTGATCTTGAGGTTCAGCAGAAAGAAAATCCAAAGCCGGTTGTGATCCATCTTTATACCGATTGGTGTGCGGTGTGTAAGATTGAGTCTTTCCGTATGAATAAAAATAAAGAGCTGGTAGATATGATGAATGATCATTTCTATTTTATCAATTTTGAAGCAGAGAAAACGAAGGAAAAAATTCATTTCCAGAATCAGGGAGTTTGAGTACCTGCAGAATGGAAATTCCGGAATTCATGAGTTGGCGATGGCTTTATCTAAGAATAAAAATCAGCCTGTTTATCCTTTATGGGTGTTCCTGGATAAGCATCAGAATCTGGTGTATTATCAGGAAGGGCAGATGACACCCTGAAAAAATGAAGCAGAAGCTGTTGGAAATTTCGGCTTTGTAAGTTGTGATTTGTTGGGAAACGCAAAGGTGCAAAGTTTTTTTCTTTCTTATGTTTTAAGTTGTAAGGATTTTATCTTTGATAAAATTGTATATTCCTAACACTTTATAGATCATTCTTTGCTGAAAATCTTTGATTTTCTTGCACCTTAAAACAACATATTATTTATTTTCCTTGCGTCTTTGCGTTTGTCCAAACTTAAAAAGACTTCTTTTTATTTCTCGCAGATTACACAGATTTTTTGCTTAATGTATTTTTTTAATTTGTGAAAACTATTCTATTCTTTAAATTTTTAAATAATTAAATCTTTCAATTATTTTACCCCTGACCACTTGCATCGATCAACACAGCCAGTTGAATGCAAGGTTGATCAGAGCGGTTGCTCCACGCGTGATTCGTTCCTCTCTGAATGACGATGTCTCCCGGTTTTAGAAACGTTTCTCCTTCTTCCATGATGAGATAGAGTTCACCGGAAAGAATAATGATATAATCCAGCGTTGGCGTTTGATGCATCATTGGATGAGGTTCATTCTTTTTCCATTCAATCCCTAAATCTTTATCAGGAGGAACAACTACATATCGAAAATAGGTGCCATTTTTAGGTGTTTGTGGAAATCCGGTATTGGGAATTCTGGTTTCAAAGTTCAAATTTGCCGGCATCTCTTGTGTATTCCACACGTCTGAAATTATCAATCCCGGAAAATGTTCCACTGCATTTTCTACCTGCTGATCCTCTATGATGATGGATTTTCCGTCTTTCATTCCTGTTACGATTCGTCTTGGTATTGTGTTCATAGATTAATGTTTCATGATAAGTTTATGACCTTGGGTTTGATTATTTTTTAAAATAGCATGTGCCTGCAGAACAGTTTCCAAAGAAAGATTTCCTATTACTTTATGTTGTGGTGGAAGTATATTTCCATTTTCAATAAGGTTTTTTATTTCAAGTAAACTGTTTTTATAATACTCATACTTTTTAATCATTCCATAAGTATAATTGGAGATATTCATAATCAAAGTTCCTTTGTTGAACAATGTTTCATGAGCATCTTTAGTGACTAAGGCTGTCACATCCACATAAGTTCCGTTAATTTTTAAAACCTCTGCAGTCACTTCCGACATGTAATTTCCAACCAGGTCAATTCCAAACTCGAAGGGCTGATCGTTGTTGGCTTTTAAAATGTTTTTAATAAGATTTTCATCTTTGTAATTAACAATTTGATGGCTTTTTAATCCTAAATTGAGAAGCATCTGTCTGTTTTCTTCACTACCAACGGTTGCGATGATCTGCCGGATGTTATGTGCCAATAAAAGTTTGATCAAAAATGAACCAACGCCTCCAGCTGCACCAGTGATAAGGAGTGTATTTTCCGGATTTAATTTCAGACGGTTAAAGATCTGTAAAGAAGTAAGCCCTGCTGAAGGAATGGAAGCCGCCTGTTCAAACGAGATATTATGAGGTTTAAAAGAAACAATAGCTTCTGGGACAGCAATATATTCTGCATAGGTACCGTTGCTTCCCATGGAGCCGCTGCCACAATAGACTTCATCACCGATGTTGAATTGCGTAACTTCGGAACCTTTGTCGACGATGATTCCTGATAATTCTCTTCCTAATATGGGGGAACTGATCAGTTTCCGTTCGAGCTCGTTTTCCAGCATTTGGTAATCTATGGGATTGAAACCGCTTGCTTTAATCTGGATTAACACTTCATTGCTTTTGGGCTGGGGCTGCTTGGCAAATCCGTCTTCCAGCTTTCCATTTTCATTTAAAATAACTGCTTTCATATGTTGATGTTTATTTTTTCTTAGGTCTGATTTTGATACACAAATGTAAAGAGGGAATAGTTTATATTTGCTACTAGTTAACTAATGGTAACTAGTTACCTTCATGAAACTATTATGGCAAAAATCATTGAAAACGGCATCGAAAGAGAAGCCAGCTGTACAGAAGAACTGTTCGCTATGCGGGACAGCCTGGATGTATTGGGAGGAAAATGGAAACTTATGATTTTACGGTATCTGACCAACAGACCGGATCAGATGATTCATTTTAAAAAACTGGAGCGAAGCATCGAAGGAATTTCCGCTAAAATGCTGAGCAAAGAATTAAAAGAACTGGAAACCAATCTTTTGATCACAAGAACCATCCAGGATACGAAACCTATCACTGTAACGTATGCTGTGACCGAATATGGGAAATCAGTATTTCCTGTGACAGAAACTTTGGTCAATTGGGGGATACTTCATCGGGAGAAAATCAAAGAATCAATGAGTTCTTCTGATATATAAATTAAAAAATCCTCAGACCCGTGTAGAGTTGAGGATTTTTAGTAATACCCAATTGTATTGCTTATTAATTTTTATCTAACCACGATTGTACCAGCTCAGAGTGATCTTCCACCCATTCTTTGGCAGTGGTTTCTTTATTTTTACTCTGTTCCATTTTCATTAAAAGATTAGACATGTTTTCATCATCAAAATGGACTTTGGAAAAGAACCTGGCCAGCTCCGGATGATCTTTACCAAAGCTTTTTCTGGCATATGTTTTAATCTGCTCTGCTTCACCAAATATCTTTTTGGGATCATCAAGAAACTTGAGCTTCATCTTGCCAAACATCCAGTGGGGCTGCCATCCGGTTACCACGATCCATTCTTTACGCTGTATGGCATTCTGCAGCTCGGTGATCATGGCAATGGTAGAAGAGTTGATCTGTTGATAATCCAGCTTATAATCAATAATAGCTTTATCTGTTCCGGTTGTTAATCCGGCTCCTTTTTCAATTCCAATGATCCTATGATTAAATTGATCTTTATACTGATTGAGTTCTTCAATGGATTTAATTGGAACATATTCTGGCACAACTAATCCAATACGGCCGTTATCGTAATTGGTTCCAAGATGAGTCAATTCCGGAAATTTAGCTAATTTTTTAGCGTGGGTGTAAGGAAGCCATACTCCCATGAAAAGGTCTGTATCTTCATTATTCATCGAAGCCAGAATCATATCCGTAGAGGCTTTTTGAATAATAACATGATACCCTTGCTGGTCCAGAATGGCTTTAGCAACATGTGTCATTGCAACATCTTCCGCCCAGCCATCTACCATTCCTATGGTAATGTATTTTGAGTTTTTTATATTTTCACACGAATTTAATGCCGCAAATATGAACATTAAAACGGGGAAAAACAGATATTTTAATTGTTTCATCTTATTGCTTTTTCTTTACAAATCCCTGAGTAATACGGTCCAGGATAATGGCTAGAATCACAACGGATAAACCACTTTCAAATCCTAATCCAATATCCAGATTATTAATTCCCTCCAGTACTTTCTCTCCTAAACCGCCTGCTGCAATCATTCCTGCAATAACGACCATGGATAAGGATAACAGTATGGTTTGATTGATCCCTGTTAAAATAGTTTTCATCGCTAAAGGAAGCTCTACCTTGAACAAAATCTGACGGTTGGTGGCTCCAAAAGCCCTTGCCGCTTCTACAATGTCTTTTGGGACGGCTTCAATTCCCAATGTTGTTAATCGTACAGCGGGCGGCATTGCAAAAATGATTGTTGCAAAAGCTCCAGGTACTTTACCAATACTGAAAAATAATACAGCAGGAATCAGGTAGACAAATGCGGGCATTGTCTGCATCAAATCCAGTAAAGGGCGAATAATTTTTTCTGCTATTTTGCTTTTAGCAGCCAAAATTCCCAAAGGGATAGAAAGGATAAGAGCTGTAATGGTGGACACAAATATAAGCGCCAGTGTTTCCATAGTTTCTTTCCATAGTCCCATTAGAAATATTAAACTCAATCCGGCTGCAGTGACTACAGCAATGCCTTTTCCAGCTTTCCATAATGCCAGCAGCGTAAAAAAGAGAATGATAACATAAAAGGGTGTGTTTGTGAGAACCCATTCAATTCCCATAATAGAGGAATTTCCTACATGTTTTATGACATCAAATACAGGTTTTCCATTTTCTGTGAGCCAATTGATTGCAGTTTCTACATATTGACCTATATCTATAGTTTTATTCATCTTATTGGTTGTTTGCGATTTCTTTTAATTCAATAATCTCTTCTTCGTTAAACTTAGTAGCTTCTATGACAAGAGATAACTGGGTAACAAGACCTAAAAATTTATTGTCTTCATCAATCACAGCAATGGCTGATTTACTTCCGGAAATTAATGGTAACATTTCTTCTACAGTAACTTCCGGGTAAACTGAAGGGACGTTACTGTTGATAATTGATTCCACTGTAGGTTCTTTCTTTTTGGCAATACGGACAACATCATTCAGGGTTACAAAACCCAGAAATTTATTCTGAAAATCTACCACAGGTAAGTTTTCCAGACCTGTAGCTCTCATTTTTCTTAAAGCTCCTTCAGGACCGTCTTTTCTGAAACGTACTACCGTAGCTTTGTCGAACATGAGAGATCTTGCGGTGATAATGGTTTTACGGTCTACTTTCTCTACGAAAGCTTTCACGTAGTCGCTTGCAGGATTGGTTAAAATATCTTCAGCTGTTCCTATCTGTTCTATGACTCCATCTTTCATAATGACGATACGGTCTCCGATTTTAATAGCTTCGTCCAAATCGTGGGTAATGAAGACAATGGTTTTTTGCAGTGTATTCTGCAGTTCAAGCATTTGGTCCTGCATTTCAGATTTTATCAAAGGATCCAGTGCGGAGAAAGCCTCATCCATAAGTAATACTTCGGGATCGTTTGCCAAAGCTCTTGCTAATCCTACTCTCTGCTGCATTCCTCCTGAAAGTTGAGAAGGATACTGGTTCTCGAAACCATTTAATCCTACAATATCCAGAGCTTTCTGTGCTTTTTCATCACGAGAAGCTTTGCTTTCACCTCTGATTTCCAATCCAAAACCTGCATTATCTAAAATAGTATGATGAGGCAGTAATCCGAATTTCTGAAATACCATACTCATTTCCGTTCTTCTTACTTCCAGAAGTTCCTTATTATTTTTGCTGGTAATATCATCGTCATTGATGTATACTTTTCCTGAAGTGGGCTCATTCAGCCTGTTAAGGCAGCGCAGCAGTGTAGATTTTCCACTTCCTGACAATCCCATAATGACAAAGAATTCACCTTCATAGATTTCAAAACTTGCTTTGTTGATTCCTATGGTACAGCCTGTTTTTTCAAGAATTTCTTTTTTGGAAAAGCCTTTGTCTAAAAGTTCCTGTGCTTTTTCTTTGTTTTTGCCAAAAATAATAGTCAGATCTTCAACTTTAAGTTTTACTTTTCTACTGTTTTCATTTTTTTCCATATTCAGAATTTTTGAATTAATAAATGCTATAAAAAATTGTACACCAATTCATTATATACGTTTAATCTTTGTTGTTCTGCTGATGACGATAGTGCAAAATAATTTGCAGAGCTTATAGTGATAAAAGCTTTTAACAAAAAAATAAGAGCATACAGACCATCTGGCCTTATGTTTATTTTTAAATATTTCAATTAGATTATACTCTAGAAAAAGAGTGTAGCATGTAAAAAGAGGTTAATCTTTTACATAAATTCTACAATTAAATTACGGATGAGGTAATTACAGATATGTGTACTGAACAACTTGAATTTCTACATTTCATCAAAATGCAGATCAGCATAAAAAACCTGTATATCAATTTTTTATGACGATGCAAATTTACGAATTTTATATTAAATGGATTTTTTTGGACGTAAGAAGCTGGTTTTAAGTCAGGTAATGAGATATACAAAGAAACTTTTCCCTTACCATTAAAGATAAGAGCGTATGATACTGTAAATATTTTAAAGGAGATCTTTACAATATGAGTGATGGAAATTACTTCAGTAAAACGGCAATAATTGCCAATATTGCGGGCAGTGCCTGTACGAAGAATATTTTTTTTGTGGCAGAAATTGCTCCATAAATTCCAGCCACAGCTACACATCCTAAAAAGAATAGCGCCACATTGGTCTGCCATTGCGGTTCTTTAATCAAAAACGACCATATCAGCCCGGCAGCCAGAAATCCATTATAAAGTCCCTGATTGGCAGCGAGTCCTTTGGTTGGTTTAAACATTTCTGCAGGCAAAGCCGCTTTAAAAACTTCCTTTCCTTTGGTTTCCCATGCAAACATTTCCATCCAAAGAATATAAAGGTGTTCCAGCGCAACGACCGCAATCAGAATTTTAGCAACGATTTCCATGATTAAATATTTTTCTCATTGTAAAACTAAAAAAATAAAGTTAAGTTTGATTACTAAATATTACAATGGACACTTTTAAGGCGCATTTAGATAAATTCATTACGATCAACGATGAGGAATTTGCTTCTATCATTTCTTTTTTTCAGATTTTAAAAGTAAAAAAGAAAGAAAATCTGATGTTTGAAGGGGATATCTGTAAATTTAAATATTTCGTATTGGAAGGATGCCTGAGAAAGTTTTTTGTCAACGAAAAAGGGGTAGAACAGACCACAGAATTTGCTATAGAAAACTGGTGGATGTCTGATACTTTTGCTTTTGAAAAACAGATGAAATCGAGCTTTAACATCCAGGCTGTAGAAAATTCCAGCATTTTAGCCATTGATTTTCAGTCTCAAGAAATCTTACTGAAAAAACACCCGGTTATGGAACGTTACTTCAGAATGGTGTATCAAACAGCTTATGCTGCTGCCGAAAAAAGAATCCGTTATATTTATGAGATGACGAAAGAAGAATATTATGTGCATTTCAGTACGTTGTATCCTTGGTTTATACAGAGAATTCCACAATATTTAATTGCTTCCTTTTTAGGTTTTACCCCAGAATATTTAAGTGAAATCAGGGCGAAGCTACGATCTTAAACCAGTTTAAGATTTTTACGGATCAGAAACCGGAAATTTGTCATGTTATTAAAAGCCAATGCAATGACAGATGCCAAAAATAAATTTCCACAGCTATTTTTAAGACTTGCTCTTGCGGTTACCATGCTTTCTGCAGTAGCAGACCGGTTCGGATTATGGAGCAAAGAAAATTCGTCATGGGGAAACATGGAGAGTTTTAAAGAATATACAAGACAGCTTACATTTTTCCTTCCGGAAGCTTTAAGCACGGTCTCAGCGTATGCCGCTACTTTTTTAGAAATTCTTTTTCCTTTGATGTTGATTTTTGGATTTAAAACAAAAATTGCAGCATATGGAAGCAGTATCCTGCTGTTGATTTTTGCCATATCCATGACCATTGCATCAGGACCCAAAGCCCCACTGAACTATTCTGTATGGGTGGGAAGTGCTGCAGCGCTTTTACTGGCGGTACAACAACATTATTCTTTAAGTATAGATCAATTAACCAAAAAATAATAATATTATGAGCGCAAGATTGAATATTGCAACAGTAGATTCAGCAGCATACAAAGCAATGCTTGGATTGGAAGGGTATTTACAAACTATTTCTTTGACACACATTCAGAAAGAGCTGATTAAAATCAGAGCTTCACAAATCAATAAATGTGCTTTCTGCCTTGATATGCATACCAAAGATGCTATCAAATATGGTGAAACACCTCAGAGAATTTTCATTCTGAACGGATGGACGGAAGCAAAAGAATTTTTCACTGAAGAAGAGCAGGTACTATTAGCGATGACAGAAGAAATTACATTGATAAGCGACAAAGGATTAACCGAAGAAACTTATCAGAAAGCGAAGTCTTTCTTTGATGATAATCAGATCGCTCAGATCATCATGGCTATCATTACCATCAATGCATGGAACAGAATTGCAGTAAGTACCCACCTTCCGATTGCAAAGTAATTGGAAAGCAGTGAAGATGGGTGATGGAAGATGGAAGTTGATGAAGACTGCATCATCTACGGATATTTACTTTATTTAAAAACGGCCTTTCAAATTTTGAAAGGCCGTTTTAGTATAAGATGCAAAGTGGCAATGTAACACAGTTTGGTATTAATTCTAAAAATAAATTCTAAGGTTAATTTTATTTTTTAAAACCGGAATTACATTGTCTCTTCGTTTCTCAGATGATGTTTTTAGTATTTAAATTAATAAATAGCCACAGGATTCACATTCACCTGAGTAGAACCTACATACAGAGGCTGCCCCAGCACGAATAAAAATTCCCAGGCTTTTTGCTTCACCAATGGACGGCTGTCAATCAGTTCCAGATTATAAATTCCTTTTTTGGCCAGCATAAACTGGTTGATGGGAAATTCTTCTTTACTTTTCGGATTAGGATAGACTTCAGAAGCCCAGGTATCACCTCCAAAAGCTACGATTCCCTGATCGGCAAGCCATTTTGCGGCATCCATTCCGATTCCAGGTTCTGTTTCTAAGAATTGCTGGTTGTTTTTACCGATCAATTCTAGCCATCCGGTATTGAAAAGAACAATATCACCTTTTCTCAGGGTAAGTCCCTGTTTCTTTAAAACAGATTTGATGTCTTCTACAGTAAATTCTGTTCCTCCGGGTACTATTGATTTACCATAATGAGCTGTCATATCAAGGACTACACCACGGGTAACGAAAGGAGGTATTTTTTCAACTCCTAATTTATTCACGCCTTCTACGGTTACAAAATCTGCCGCTTTGTTTCCGTTGTAGTAAGTGTTGTCAATTCCGATATGTCCAATACCGTTCAGCTGTGTTCCCACTCCTGTCCATCCATTTACAAGTTCATCATTAAATGTAAATTTATTGGGACCGATGCTTTTTCCACCCTGTTCTCCGGGCTGAATATTGTATAAATTGAAGCTTCTGTGTCTGAAAGCCGGGAGATTTTTATCAATAGGAACGGCAAGAGCTAAGGTTTTACCCTGTTTCACAAGTCTCAGAGCCTGCTTTACAACTTCAGGAGTCAATAAATTAGCGGCTCCGATTTCGTCCTGTGCTCCATAAGCAGAAGGAAACCATGATTTATCTTCCGGATTGACAAGTGTCTGAGCCTTTAAACTCTTGCTGTTTATAGTCAGCAGAGTTGCTAACCCGAACATTTTGATCAGATTATTTTTCATTTTTTATAAGGTTTGAGGGTTAGGTGAGGGATGCTGGAAGCGGGGAGCGGGGAGAGGGGAGCGGGGAGAGGGGAGAGGGAGGTTATTGAGGTCTGATAACAACTGAATAAGTTATCGTTTCATTTGAATGAAAAAGGCTGACAGCTATTATTATCCTGCTATTTCTTCTGACTTCCATCCTCCATCTTCCAGCATTTACATCAAATTTCGCTCAATGCTGAATTGATGAAGTTTAATTCTTCCTGAGAAAGGTCAATAGACATTGCTTTTGCGTTTTCTATGGCTTGCTGAGCATTTCTTGCTCCTGCCAATACTACTGTAATTGCCGGCTGTAGAGTAGTCCATCTTAATACCAGCTGAGAAAGGCTTGCCCCTTTTTCCTGAGCGATAGGTTCAATTTTTTCTAAAAAAGTTTTTACTTTATTCAGATCAAACTGAGAGAAATATCCATTTCTGTGGTCATTATCTTTTAATTGGGTTTCTTTAAAATATTTACCGGTTAAAAGACCTCTTTCCATTGGACTATATACGATAATTCCTGAATTGTTTTCCAAAGAATAAGGAACAAGATCGTTTTCAATAGCACGGTTCAGCATACTGTAAGAAACCTGGTTACTGGCAAGCTTTAAAGTTCTGTTTGCTTCTTCCATTTGAGCTACACTATAGTTGCTTACCCCTGCAGCACGGATTTTTCCCTGCTGGATTAATAGTTCCATGGCTTCCATAGTTTCACAGATAGGAGTAGTACTGTCCGGCCAGTGAAGTTGTAAAAGGTCGATATAATCTGTTCCTAATCTTTGTAAGCTCTCTTCAACTTCTTTGATGATGTTTTCTTTGGAAGCTAATTTATATATGGGAATTGTTTTTCCTTCGTCTTCAGCGTCAAAGAAAAATTCGCCTTTTCCGTTGTTGCTTCTGTCCCATACCAGTCCGAATTTTGTTAAAAGCTGGATTTTTGAGCGATCTTTTCCTTTGATGGCTTCACCGATCATTTCTTCACTCAGTCCGAAACCATAGAATGGTGCTGTATCGATAGAAGTTACTCCGTGATCTAATGATGCATGAATAGAATTGATGGAATCCTGTTTTTCATTACCGCCCCACATGTTTCCACCGATAGCAAAAGCTCCGTGGGTGATGGTTGATAATTCTAAATCGGTGTTTCCTAATTTTCTATATTCCATTTTGTTTGTTTTTATACTTGATTGTTATATTAAACCACCCCGTCAAAAATTATTTGAATTTTCGCCACCCCTCCGGAGGAGGGGAATTATCGCAGTTTCAATGGTGACACTTTTAAGAACTTAAGTGTATGAATACTGTTGTGACTTTTGTGGTTAAAAATTATATGTTATTTGTTTAATTCTTTTACTATTGCTTCTCCAACGCTTTTTGCAGATTGCGGATTCTGTCCTGTGATCACTCTCTGATCTGTTACCACATGATTCTGCCAAAGCCCTGACTTTTCAAATTTTGCTCCTCTTTCTTTCAGTTTATCTTCCAGTAAGAAAGGAACAACGTTGGTTAATTTTACTTCAGATTCCTCTTCATTGGTGAAAGCATTGATTTTCTTTCCGTCTACAAGATATTTTCCATTATTCAATTTGATGTTCACTAAACCTGCAGGACCATGACATACAGCCGCTACAATACCTCCGTTTTCATAAATTTTAGAAGCAATATCTGCCAGTTCCTTATTGTCTGCAAAATCCCACATGGCTCCGTGCCCTCCTGCATAAAAGATGGTTGAATACTCTTTCGGGTTCACCTGTGATGGGATCATAGAATGATCAATCTTGTTTTTATATTCCTGGTTTTCCCAGAATTCTTTGTTTACAGGATCTTTCAAATCGAAGCCGTCTACCGGAGGAGTTCCGCCTTTCGGACTTACAAAGTCAATTTCATATCCTGCTTTGTGAAGAACTTCCCATGGATGGGAAACTTCTCCCAAATAATATCCAGTATCTTCACCTGTACTGCCTTTTTTATCATGGCTGGTTACGACGAATAATATTTTCTTTTTCATATTTTTTGATTTTTTGGTTTGTGCCTGAGCGAATCCTATCATGAAGATCGCCAGCATTAAAAACGCTAATTTTTTCATTATTAAATAATATTGGTGATATAAATCTGTGGCTTTTCCTGAAGTTTTTCATCCACCAAAGCTCCGAAAGCCTGGATGTAAGGTTGTTGATTATGCTGAGCCAGTCCTTCATCACTTTTCCAGATTTCGTAGAAAACGAACTGGTTTTTGTCTTCAATGCCCTGATGAAGATTGTAAAGCTCACATGCTTCCTCCTTTCTTGTTTCTTTTACCATATTCTGAAGAACTTCCAATACTTCTGCCTGATGCTCTTCTTTGGCTTTTATAATTGCTGTAAGATGAATTTTCATATTAAATAAAATTTTCAATTGAGTTATAGATAGGTTTCCATTCCAGTTCTGTTTTGGCTTTGTCCGCATTACATCTGCTGTTGGATGCAAAACCGAAGTAGCCGCCCGCAGGACCGAAATTGTCAACAGCATCCTGTATACTTAAAGATTGTGCTGGTTTCAGATTATATTTTTTACTGATAACTTCTGCAATGTTTTTTAAAGAGGAAGAACCATTTTCTGCATAATAGATGGAACCTCCCTTTGCTTTTTCCAGAGCCAGCACATACAGGTCTGCCAAATCTTCAATATGTAAGTTGGACCAGATGTTTTCACCTTCGCCAAAATAAATACCATGTTCTTTTTTCTGGGAAAAATTAACCAAAGCCGGAATCTGGATGCTGTCTTTTTTTATTCCCAGACCTTCTCCGTAAACCATGGTAGGAACAATAACGATACTTCTTATATCTTTTTGAACAGATTGAAGAACATAATTGTTAATAAGCACTCTTGACGCCATTTCCAGTCTTGGTGTTAGAGGAAAATCTTCCGTAAAAACAAAATCATTTCTTTTACCATTTTCTTTACCTCCGAAAATAGCAGACCCTGAAGTAAATATGAATGTTTTATGGCTTCCTTCCATTGCTTTGATAAAATTATCCACAGCATAGGCATCATCTGCGGAATCAGCATTATGGATTACTGCATCAACACCATCAACGGCTGTTTTTATTAAATCTTCATTGTAAATATTCCCGATAATGGTTTTGATTCCCAATGATTCCAGTTCCTGTACATGAGCTTCGTTACGAACTAAGCCGGTTACTTCATAATTTCTGTCAAGCAGTTTTTTTGCGATAGTCCCGCCAATATAGCCGGTAATACCTGTTATCAATATTTTTTTCATGATACTAATTCTGGTTTTAATTCTTTTTCAAATACGTTTCTTACATGTTCTCTGTAAAGCTTCATATCACGTTCTATATTGGCATTTTTCTCCACATCATGAAAGTGGAAACTTTCCATTTTCTCTAATGAGACAAAGGCATTCATTCTATGGAAACCAAATAACGGTCCATCATCTACACTTCTTTCACTGAAGAATTCTCCGGGAAGCGTGAAGGCTGTTGCAGGAGCATTCCAGCTGGTAGTCAGCATATATTTTCTTCCACCAAGCATTCCTCCTGTACCATAGTTTATTTCAGGATTCTCAGCACTTCTTCCATCACTCATATAAATTCCTTTTGCATGACCTGCTGTGAAAACTTCATCAATATATTTTTTTAATCCGTTTGGAAGCTGGAACCACCAGATAGGAGTGTGGTAAATGATGTAATCTGCCCATACAAACTTCTGCACTTCTTCATTTTTGTCGTAGTTTTCACTTACATTGGTTATCTTTACTTCTACGTTATCAAATTCTTTAAGAGTTTTTAATGTATTTTCTGCAATAGTCTGATTATATTTTCCTCCGGAATGTCCGAAATTCTGTCCTCCGTTGATGATTAGTACTTTTTTCATTTTTTTATGATTGTTTAAATTTTACTCTGCAAAGTTAGGATGGATGATTGTATAATAAAAATAATATAAATCATAGGTATGTATTATTAAAATTATAGTTAATAAGATTCAATGTTTGGGGTTTAAAGTTGAAGGTTGGGAGTGAATGGTGAAAAGTCAGTTCGTTTCGCTTGTGAATTTTTGTAATTATAGATTCACGATTGACTCTGCACAACAAAAATTTACCATTGACCATTTCCGTTTTCATGGTAAAATGTCATATCATATCTGAACTGAAATACCCTTCTGTCATGTAAATTTGTTTAACAAATTGAAGGACAATGATACAGGTAGCTGTTTTTAGTGATGTGCATGGGAATCTTCCTGCATTGGAAGTGGTGTTGAAAGATATAGAGAAGAGAGGAATCAGACAGAAGTTCTGTTTAGGAGATCTGGTGGATTTTGCACCCTGGGGAAATGAAGTGATAGAACAAATAAGAAACCTGAACATTCCCTGTCTGATGGGAAATCATGATGAAAGAATCGCTTTTGATATTTCAGTAGTTCCTTTGTCCAAACATTCGGAAGAAGAGACGAATGCCAGATTTATAGCGATCGATCATTCTAAAAAATATATTACAGAAGATAATAAAAAATTTTTATCAGAGCTGCCTTTTCATTTAAAATTAAACTATAAAGTAGGGGAGAAACACTGGAATATTCAATTGGTTCATTCCAGTCTTGAAAGCAATGATACCTATTTGTATGAATCAGAAAATGATGAGGTTTTTAAGATGATGCTGGAAAGTGCTGGTGCTGATGTGGTCGTGATGGGGCATACCCATTTATCATTCAAAAAACAGTTTAGGAATAATACATGGGCAGTCAATTGTGGCTCCGTGGGCCGTTCTAAAGAAGAGAACAGACTGGCTTCTTATGTCATATTCACTTTGGATGAAGAAAAAATAACACCTGAAATTGTACAATTACCGTATCCGATTGATGAAACGATCCGTCAGATACGTGAAAGTGGGATTCCGGATTATTATGCATCATTTCTAAAGAATGAAAATGTATTAATATTATAATTATTTTGTAATTTTGCATCAGAATATTAATAATTAAATTATGGTCAATTTAGAATGGTATCGTACTTTTAAGGCGATATATAAAACCGGGACATTGACTGGAGCTGCGGATGCTTTATTCATATCACAGCCGGGAGTGAGTCTGCATTTAAGCTCATTGGAAGCTTATGTAGGATACAAATTATTCGACAGGACCGGTAGAAAAATGATCCCGACAGAGCGTGGGAAAGTACTATTTAATGCCGTTGCTGAACCTATTACCAAACTGGAAGATGTAGAAAAAAACTTCCAGAAATCTACAGAAAAACATACGCCTACCATTAGTGTTGGAATGTGTTTTGAAACTTTTCAGACGACTTTGGAACAATATGTTTCTTCATTGCCTTTTAACCTGATTATCAGTTTTGGAGAGTATCCTGAAATGCTGGATCAGCTGGATAAAGGAATTCTGGATCTTATTATCACCCCGAAAAAAGGGTCTTCACCCAATATAGAACATGAAGCTTTCTCTTCTGAGCAGATTATTTTGGTAGGTGGGAAGGATGTAGATACTGCAGCTTTCAGTAAAGTTTTAAAAACAAAAGACGCAGAGCAGATTGAAGAATGGCTGAAGAACGAAAAATGGTACGGAACCACCGGAGATATGGAACACCTTTTCCAGTTCTGGACCTTGAATTTTGGTCATAAACCGAATTTCCGTCCGAATTATATAGTTCCCAACCTGAATTCAATTATCCGATGTCTGAAAGGGGGAACAGGATTAGCTGTTGTTCCCGATTTCCTATGCAAGAATGATATTGAAAGCGGTGAGGTGAAACTGATCTGGGAAGGAAAGAAAAAGCTGGAAAATACACTGTATTTCGGATGTCGTAAGAAAACGAATTACCAAACCGAAATAGAGCATATTAAAGGCTTATTCCGTCAGGTGATGGGTTAGTAAAACCATATCCCGCATTTGTAAACCGTTTTCATAGATGGGGACTGGATAATTTTCAATAAAAAAATCTTTCAGAATTCCACTTTTGATGAAACCGTTTTTCTCATAAAATCTGATCTGTTGGAAGCCGGTATCCGACGTTCCAACAGTCAGTGTTTTATAATGGTTTTCTTTGGCAATTTCCTTAGCTTTATTCATCAGAATGCTTCCGATTCCTTTGCTTCTGTAGCTTTCAATCACTGCAACATTTTTGATTTCCAGTTCTGTATCACTGATTTTGCATAATGCCATCACCGCAATGTTTTTGATGCCGTCATGTAAAAGATAAATGTCAGATTTGAAAATATATTGGTCAATAGCTTCTTTGGTTTCATCTGCCAGGAGCAGTAAATGATAAGGGATTTCCGAATCAGAATGTAATTGGTTGAATGAAAAAAATTCCATTTACAGACTCATATGAATAAGTGGATAATCCTTTCCTGAGCCGTCTTTTTCTGATCTTCCGATCTTTTTGAAACCCATTTTTTCGTAAAATCCAATCGCTTGAGGATTCTGTTCATTGACGTCCACTTTGGTGAGTCCGGTTTTCTCTTTCATAAACTGATACAATGTTTTACCATAGCCTTTTCCACGCGTATCATTGTGAATGAAAAGCATTTCCAGGTTGCCTTCTGCAACGGAGGCAAATCCTTTAGCTTCGTTGTCTTCAGTAATTAAATAAACTTCCAGGTTAGGAAGATAGTCTCTTGGAATAACTTCTTTAAAATAATTGAAATCCTCTTCAGAAAGAAAATCGTGAGTTGCTTTTACTGCTGATTCCCAGATTCCCATAATTCTCGGATAATCCTCTGCAGTAGCCAGTCTGATGTATTGTGACATGATTTTTTTAATTTAAACAAAAATAGGGAAAATAGAGGTGTGATGCTAGGGGGAAGTGAATTTGAGGATGGAAGATGGAAGGTAGAACTGGGTATGGTAGGTTTTAATGACCACTTATTCCCCTTCTCTGAAGGGGTGGATTTTTGCAAAGTAAAAATACGGGGTAGTTTAACGGAACAAATTTTCACACATTATTAATCACCCATCAAATAACAATTTTTTAACAGGAACAGTAAAATTGGTAAGCAGAGTTTTCAAATTTTTGTTGCAAATTTGTTTATCACTTTATATTAATAATTAAAATAAAGACTTATGCAAAAGAAAACCTATACAGGGCAGCCTGTGGTAACCTTAAATAACGGAGTGGATATTCCTGCTTTAGGCTTTGGAGTATGGCAGATGGAAGACCTGAAAGAGTGTGAGAATGCAGTAATAAAAGCTATTCAGAGCGGATATAGAATGATTGATACTGCTGCTATTTATCAGAATGAAACAGCAGTAGGTGCTGGAGTAAAAAATAGTGGAGTAGACAGAGAAGCTTTGTTTATCACTTCAAAAGTATGGGTTCAGGATCATGGGTATGAAAAAGCTAAAAGTGCTTTTCAGAGAACATTAGACAGATTGCAGATGGATTATCTTGATATGTATCTTATCCACTGGCCTTATGGGGACTTTTTAGGAACCTGGAAAGCTTTGGAAGAATTATATAAGGAAGGAAAGATCAAAGCTATAGGCGTATGTAATTTTACGATCGAGAAACTGGAAGAATTAAAGGCCAATTCAACAGTTTTACCGGTAATCAACCAAATTGAGCTACATCCTGTATTCCAGCAAAAAGAATTACAGGTATATGACAGAGAAAATAATATCATAACACAGCCCTGGAGTCCGCTTGGAAATGGAAACGCCCAACTTTTAAGCAATCCTGACCTGCAGGCGATTGCTGAAAAATATGGTAAAACCGTAGCTCAGGTAATTCTGAGATGGCACCTTCAAGAGGGATTTGTAGTGATCCCAAAATCTGTGACGCCATCGAGAATTGAAGAAAACTTTAATGTATTTGATTTTGAACTGACAGAAGATGAAATGAATGTTGTCCGTTCTTTAGATACAGGAAAAAGGCTATTCTTTGATCCTAAAGATCCTGAATGGGAACAAAAAATGTTGAATTCCGTAGCGGATATTTAATTTAAAAAATACAAATAGAATAACTCCCGCAGTTTTCATGAATGTACAGATCAGGAATCTGAGTTATTGTGAAACCTGCGGGATTTTTTTAATAAATAATAACCCATGACTGCAGCAGAATTCATAGAAACGCTTTCATTATTTAAAAATGAAAAAGAACTCAATAAAGCTGAGAAGTTTTTCAAAGGAAATGATGGAATTACAAAGAGCTTCGGTGTGAAATTCGGAGATGTCTTTACTATTGCTAAAGAGTTTTCTGCGATGCCTTTGGATGAGATCAACAAACTTCTTGACAGTGATTATTATGAAATAAGAATGGGTGCCGTGAGTATCATGGATTTTCAGGCCAGAAGTAAAAAAACAACTGAAGATCAGAAAAAAGACCTTTTTAATCTGTATCTGAAACGCCATGACCGTCTGAATAACTGGGATTTTGTAGACAGGGCGGCCAGAAATATTATTGGGGAATATCTTATAGACAAACCCAGGGATATTTTATATAAACTTGCTTATTCCGAAAGTCCATGGGAAAGAAGGACAGCCATTGTAAGCACTCATGCATTTATCAGAAAAAATGATGTGGAAGATACTTTTGCCATTGCTGAAGTCCTTGTTCATGACCCGAATGAGCTGGTGAATAAAGCGGTGGGAAGCTGGATAAGAGAAGCTGGAAAAAAAGATAAAAAGAAATTAAATCATTTTCTCACTACCTATGTGAAAACAATGCCTGCCATTACATTTTCTTATGCAACAGAAAAGCTTGAACCAACATCAAAATTACATTATAAAGAACTCAGGAAATCAAAATAAATCTTGCTTTGTAATATGTACAATGGATGTTTATCAACAACCTTAAACCCTAAAGCATATTCTGAGCAATATCATATCATTGAATAAAAAGTATTGCTGCTTTCTTCGTACATTTTAATAAAAATAATTCTTATGTTTTGGCCAGATACAATCAGTAAAAAACTAGGGATACAATACCCTGTTATTCAGGCTCCGATGTTTGGAGTAAGTACGGTACATATGGTGGCTGCTGCTGCAAAAGCAGATTGTTTGGGATCATTGGCGCTGGGAGATCTTTCTGCGGACCAGTCTGTTGAATTGATCAGGGAAACGAAAAAACTGACTGATAAACCTTTTGCAGCAAATATATTTGTACATCACATTCCTGAAGTGACCGATGCTTTAAAAGAAAAATTTATTAGAACCAAGCAGTTTCTTGAGCAGCTGGCCAGAGAAAATAATATTGAAGTAGAGTTTCCGGAACTTGAGACGATCAGTATAAACACTTATCATGAGCAGGTAGATGCCATCATTGAAGAAAACTGTAAGATCTTAAGTTTTACCTTCGGGAATCTTGATGATCAGAGTATTCAGAAATTAAAAGATAACGGCGTTACTCTTATCGGAACCTGTACATCTGTGAATGAAGCTTTGCAACTTGAAAAATCTGGTATTGATATTATCTGTGTTCAGGGAATAGAGGCTGGAGGCCACAGAGGAAGTTTTGAGGCAGAGCATATTCTGCAGATCGGAGGTTTATCTTTGCTGTCACAGGTGTATGATCATGTGAATGTTCCTTTGATCTATGCAGGGGGAATTTATGGAATTAAAACATTGAAAGCTGTTAAGGATTTAGGAGCACAGGGCTTTCAGGTGGGAAATCTTCTATTGGCTTCTCAGGAAAGTGCTTTACAGCTTTTTGAAAAGGAAAGACTGAAAAAAGTAAGAGAAGAAGAAATTGTTTTAACAAAAAGTTTCTCCGGAAGATATGCCAGAGGAGTGAAAAATCAATTTATAGAAACGGTTGAAAATTCAGAATATATTTTACCCTATCCTTATCAGAACAAATTGACCAATGCATTGCGTAAAGCAGCAAAATCTTTGCAAAATCCGGAATTTGTAGGAATCTGGGTTGGGCAGTCTATTCATCAGTATAGTGAACTTTCTACAGAAGAAATTTTGGGAAATCTGATCAAAGAATGTGAAAGATAGATCAGGATAGTTTCAATTTGCCTGTAATTTTCTATTTTCGTGAAAGATAAAAACTAAAATCAGCGAAAATAAATGAAATTTTCAGAGGGAATTCAGAGATCACTTCCGTTCGGCTACCTGTTTCTTGTCGTAATGGGAATATTAAAAGAAAGTGTCTTCTATTACCAGATAGGCATTAATATTCTAAAATACTCAACAATTATGGACATCCTAATCAGTCCGATTGCTACCTTAACGGCTCATCCTGTGATATTGATTCTCCTCATCGGTATCATTATATTTTCATTTGCTTTTCCCTCTTTTTTATCAAAACAGGCCAGTAAAAATAAACGTTGGGCATTCCAGATGGCATCTCTCAAAGGACATGAAAATATGAGCAAAGAGGCTATTGAGAATCATTTTACCAATATGTTTGTGAAGTTTCTGGCCATGATGCTGCTGTCTTTCTTTGTAGGAATAGGCCTGGGAGAAGGATTTGGGCTTACCAGAAAGATAAGGGAGAACAAACTTAAATATGACTATAGATTAAACTATGGTGATGATAAGTTTGAACAGGTACATCTGATAGGATCCAACAGCATGTATTATATTTATCTGGCAAAAGGAAATAAAACAATAAAAATAACACCGTTGGGCTCCATAAAAAATATTGAACTGACCAATAACAAGAAAATTGAATGATAATATTTAATAAAAAAGCTTCAGATTATTCTGAAGCTTTTTGTTTATTTTGTTAAATCAAGACCACCAAAATTTCCGGAACTCATCATGAGATAAACACCATCCGTTTTATCCAATGTATTCCAATAGGCATGAAGATCTTCAGCATTTGTGAAAACCTTTAAATTTTCATTCTTGAATTTTTCTTTAATAAACTCAGGAGAAATAGGTTCCATTCTCTTGATCTTCAAAGCATCTTCAGAGTAGAAAACGATAGCTTCATTCAAGCCATCCATTGCATGATCATACTGCTCAAGGAAGGCCGGATTTAAGCTGGAATAGGTATGAAGCTCCAGAAATCCGTATTTCTTATCATTTTTAAACTGCTCCGTGAATGCTTTTACAGCTGCCTTCACCTTGCTTGGTGCATGGGCAAAATCTTTATAAAGTGTTCCTTTATCTTCTCTTTCTACTTTTTCAAGACGCTTGGATGCTCCTTTGAAGCTCATAATAGCCTCATAAAAGTCTTCATCCATAATGCCAAGCTGTCGGCAGATGTGTCTTGCTCCTTCCATATTCAACAGGTTGTGTGCCCCAAAAACAGAAAGAGGAACATCTCCCATTTCAGTTTTTAAATACACTTTACCATTATTGATTTCATATTCAGGAGTTTTATAAGGGATTTTTCTGAAATAGTTCTCTGCATTTTCCACTACTTTCACTACTTCAGCATCTTCTTCATTGTATACCAGAACTCCACCTGCTGTAATACTCGCTACAAACTTTCTGAACTGATCTATGTAATCATCAAATGTTTTGAAAACATTGATATGATCCCAGGCAATACCGCTCATTAATGCAATATTCGGCTGATACAGTAAAAACTTAGAACGAAGGTCGATAGGAGAAGAAAGATATTCATCACCTTCCAAAACCATGAAATCATTATCCTGAGTCAGTTTTACCATACAGTCGAAACCTTCAAGCTGAGCCCCTACCATGAAATCCACATCTTTCTGGTGGAAATTCAAAACGTGAAGGATCATTGAAGTAATGGTTGTTTTACCATGTGATCCTGCAATGACAACTCTGGTTTTATTTTTTGACTGTTCGTACAGGAATTCAGGATAAGAATATATTTTCAGACCCAGTTCTTTTGCTCTTGCCAGCTCAGGATTATCCTGGTGGGCATGCATTCCAAGAATAACAGCATCAATATCCGGAGTGATCTTTTCCGGGAACCAGCCCATTTCCTGAGGCATAATTCCTTTCTTTTCCAAACGGGATTTTGAAGGTTCAAAAATGGCATCATCAGAACCTGTCACCTGATATCCTTTGTCTTTTAATGCAATCGCAAGATTATGCATGGCGCTTCCGCCAATGGCAATGAAGTGGGTTTTCAATTGTATTTACTGTTTTTTAACATTAGTATTAATGACCTGCTGGAAAGCTTCAAGAATGTTGTTCCAGTTGGTCTGATAATTCGGGATGATCATGCTGGCATCTGATTTACTTCCTTCATTTGGACCTTTCTTAACATTGATGGAAGTTGAAATATTGTCGTACAATTTTTTTCGGTCTTCCTGTATTCTTCTGAAATTATTCTGAGAAAGCACCTGATCCAGTTTCTTTAAATCTTCATCAGAAATTTTAAAGTCCTGTTTATATTTTTTACCCTGTCCTTCAAAAGAGTAGTGTACGTTATTACCCTTTATAAGCATGTTTTCATATATAGGAGCATAGCCTCCACTTTTCGAATAGCTGATATCAAAATCCGAATATACCTTTTGGCTGTTGCATGAAACTAATACTATGATTGCGAATAAGATTCCAAGTATTTTGTTCATAATTTTTGTCATTACTTTAATTATTTGAGTCCTTTTGTTCTAATTTTTTAGCTTTAAGTTCTTCATCATAACTGTGTAATAGGTTGAAATCTTCTGTCTGCTCAATGGCAGTCATGATTTTCAGTAAAATTTCCGGTGCTTTTTCATTATCATAATCAATATCCAAAGGGGCTTTGAATTCCATCGTAGGTTTTACACCGGTTACCTTTACGCGGAGCCCTTTTTTATCGAAAGCTCTTCTGAATCCGTTTATTTTGATCGGAATTACGATAGGACGCTGATTTTTCACCAATTTGGCTGTTCCTCTTCGTCCCTGTGCAAAAGCGGAAGTAGTTCCTTGAGGGAAAGTCGCTACCCAGCCATTGTCCAATGCTTTCATAATATTGTCTACCTCACTCATGTCTACCATTCTGTTGACATTTTTCCCTTCAGCTCTCCATGTTCTTTTTACCGTTACAGCACCTGCAATTTTGAAAATTTTGGGAAGAATACCTTTGTTCATGGTTTCCTCAGCTGCTACATAGTAAAAATCGATCTTAGGGTTCAATAGGTAGATCGGGTTTTTTATCGTGTTTAAATATCCGTTATTTACAGCACAGAAAGCATGGTACATTGCTGCCACATCTGCAAAATAAGTCTGATGGTTGGATACAAAAAGTACGTTAGAGTCCGGAAGATCCACAAGGTGTTCTGTTCCGGTTATCTTTAACTTATTAAAGCCGTTGAATCTTCTGTATGATACAACTCCTAAAATAAAAATAATAAACCTTTTCAAAAAATAAGGTGTTCCGAATGCATCGGTGAAAATATTTTTCTTCGCCATCTCTCAATTAAACACGGTAGTGCAAAGTTACATTTTTTTCAGCAACTGGCTGAATTCACTTAATATCATCGCTGTAGCACCCCAGATAATGTATCCGTTGAAATTGATCACAGGAACCTCATATCCGTTTGCATTGGGCAGTGCCATGATTTCGGGGGTATCAGACAGGTTGAGAAAGGAAGTGATAGGAAATTCTATGGTTTCCACAGCTTCCGTCTGCTGAAGAACGAAGGCAGGATTCTTTTTAGTATAAGAAATATAGGGATATACATAAAAATTGCTCGGTGGGATATAAATAGGAGACATTTCTCTGATGATCCTTACATAATGTTTGTCTATTCCGATTTCTTCAGAAGTTTCCCGAACTGCGGTTTCCGCAAAATCTCTGTCCATCTCCTCACGCTTTCCTCCAGGCAGTGAAATCTGCCCACTGTGTCTGTCGTGCTCATTAATCGTTCTTTGAATCAATGGAAAATACCACTCGTTGTCTTTCAGATACAGAACGATATTAACAGCTGCAAATTTGGGATTCTTTGCCAATACTTCATCATAAGTAAAAACAGGGCGGGAGGGAGGTGAGAAAACTCCATGGGCGTGTTCACCGGGAAGTTCTACACTTTTTATTTTTCGTAATAAATCTTTTCCAAAATTTTCCATACCTCAAATTTAACAATATATCTTGAAGAAATAAGGGCCTTAACATTAATTAACCTATGTAATATTAGGATGAAAAGGTGAGTAGTTGTGAATTTTAGCTCACAGATGAAAGGTGAGTTGTTGGTGATCGTAAAGAGTTTAAAACCAGGAACTGTGAAGTTTTAATGCTCATGGTGAATTTTGAAAAATGAATGAAAATCGCAGCCGGAGAAAATGAAGTATTCACCACTGAATGAGCTGTTTATAGTTCTGAAAAAGACTCCCGTATTTTTCCGTAACTGAAAACAATGACTTCCGTACAACGGTAAATAGTGACCCTTACAACTATAAACAGTGACTTTTGAAATTTACACTTTGATGGTGGTTTTTCATTTTTATACAGAGGCTACCTTTGCCTTACTATTAACCAATTAATTTTTACTAAGATGAAAAATTTACTTACAGGTGTACTTACACTATTCGCCATGAGTTTCGGATTCGCACAATTCAATATTGATGTGACTACCCAGACAGGAAACTTAAATGTTGCTACTGTGGATCAAACTGGTCTTTTGAATATCAACTCTTTGACACAGACAGGGAATCGTAATACTGCAGACATTGATCAGGTAGGTATTTTGAACGTTAATACTGCACAAAGTATCGGAAACAGAAACTCTATAGATGTAGATCAGGTAGGTATCGGAAATTCAAACGAAGTAATGCAGCTTGGAAACAGAAACTCTGCTTCAACATGGCAGCTTGGAGTTCTTAACTCTACAGAACAAACTCAGATCGGAAGAAGAAATGATGCTTCTTCGGTACAGGTAGGATTAGGTAACTCTGTCGTTCAATATCAGGACGGAAGAAGAAATGATGCTTCAGCAATTCAGTTAGGTAGTGGTAATGACGCTTATCAAATTCAGTTGGGAAGAAGAAATGATGCCAGCGGACTTCAGATAGGAGCCAACAATGTCCTTGTTCAGTATCAGGATGGTAATGATAACAGTGCTACTCATGCTCAAGTCGGATCAGGTAATATTGCCGCTTCAGTTCAGGTAGGAGATGATAATACATCTGCTGGATTACAGATAGGTAGTGCCAATCAGCTTTATCAGTTCCAGATAGGAGATTCCAATACAGCTATTGACCTTCAGATGGGTAATGGTAACTTTACCTGGGTAGCTCAAAGTGGTACTGGCCATTTCCACTTAGGAGCTCAGGTAGGTAACGGAAACTCAATGATTGTGAATCAATCCAATTAAGCCCTATAACACATACTGTAAATCTTAGAAATTGTAAAGGAGAAACTACAGGGTTTCTCCTTTTTTACCTCCAGTTTTCTCCGGTTTGCATCAGTATCTTTAATACATAGAGGCCATGTTTACTTTAAGATGGAGTGTTTTTGCTCTTTTCATATTATTGCCATTACAGGCACAAGAAATAGACTGGGATAAGATCAACAGCAATACAATCTTTAATCTTATAGCCAGGCAGCAGATTGATCAGACTTCATACGGTACCAATATCATTCAGATGGGTGATTATAACAATGCCGAGCTTTCTCTTAATGCCAGAACTAATATTGCCGTAAAACAACTGGGAGACTTTAATACGCTTTATTTTATCAATTCATTTACAGATAAAGAAACTAAAGCTGCCATTACTGCACAAGGAAACAATAATATTATTGATGTCACGGGAAACAACAGTATTTCGGATGGAATTCAGATCAATGTAAAGGGAGACAATAAAACAGTTTTCATGAGAAACTATTAAAACACAAATGATGAAACTTTTATATTCCCTTAGCCTGAGCACATTTTTTAGCTTCCTGTCTGTATGGACTTATGGGCAGGAAGATAAAAAAATAAACGCAAGGATAGAGAGCAGCCTCCTTGAAAATCAGGTTATACTGAAAGCAATTGTAATGAACAATACCCCTGTTTATAAGGAACTGAATTATCTTTTGGTTTCTATTAAAAAAGGAAACGGCGGGAACCTTTCAAACAATCAGCAGAATGGTAAATTTTCTGTGAATCCCAATGAAGTCAAAATATTATCGGAGATCAGTGTAAATCTTGAATCAAAAGATGCTTTGAAGGCGTTTCTTTATATCAGAGATGAGGAAACACAAAAGCTGGTTGCTAAAGACAGCCTGGAGCTTAACAGTGATCTTTTTAAAAAGAAAACAGCAAAGGTTGAAGAAGATGCGGCTTATGAACTGAGAGGACTTACGATTGATGAAACCAAAACCAAGGTTGGAAAAGATTTTTATGATCTGTTTTATATGCAATACAGCCAGCTTCCGGATAAAAGCAGCAGTGCCGTTACGATTACAGAACTTCCCCTTCGCGGAACAAGCGGCCAGATCAATATCCAGATTGAGGATAAAATTATTTACAGTTTTATGACCAATCCTGCAGAAGATTATTTAAAAGAGCAGCTTGTCTACAGCTTAAAATATATCAAAGAATTTAACGCTAAGAAAAACCTTATTAAAAATGAATTTATCTACTAAAAATGTCCGCCATGAAAACTTTTATCATTATTTTGACCTTTATTGCGGGTATTTTCTACGGAAAATCTCAGCAGCTCGTCTACAAACCGGTCAATCCGGCTTTTGGAGGAGATACATTTAATTACCAGTGGCTTTTAAGCTCTGCCAATGCACAAAACCAATTTGACGAAAAAAATGATTTCAGCGATTTGCTGGATCGTGTAAATTCTCTTGACAGCTTTACCCAGAGTCTCAACAGACAGATTCTCAGTGAACTTTCAAGAAAACTGTTTGATGAACAGTTTGGTGACGGAAATATAAAGCCCGGAAATTATCTTTTCGGATCGCTTTATTTACAGATTACCAATACTAATCAGGGACTTTTAATCAATATTTTGGATACCAGTAATGGCGATCAGTCCGAGATCGTAATTCCGAAATAGGAATAACTAAAAATAAACTTACCATGACAACCTACACTTACACCAGAATCTTTTTCTGTAGTTTCCTGCTATGCATTCTGCAGGCTTGTAGTTCAATATTTGGTTTACCTTCGGATCCCGAAAAACCAACAATGGGTGAGGTTACTTCCTCTACCGCAGAATTGAAAAACCTTCCCCTTCCCAAAGAGAAAATTGTAATAGGGGTCTACAAATTCCGGGACCAGACCGGCCAGTATAAACCTTCTGAAAACGGAAACAACTGGAGCACGGCAGTCCCTCAGGGAACCACCACCATTCTTATCAAAGCACTGGAAGACAGCCATTGGTTTATCCCTATTGAAAGGGAAAATATTGCGAATCTTCTCAATGAAAGACAAATCATCCGTTCCACACGACAGGAATATATAAAGGATGCAGATAAAAACAGTCAGGCACTTCCTCCTCTTTTGTATGCCGGAATTCTTCTTGAAGGCGGCGTAATCTCCTATGACAGCAATATTCTCACCGGAGGGCTTGGAGCAAGGTATTTCGGAATTGGTGCTTCTACACAATACCGTCAGGACAGAATTACTATTTACCTTCGTGCTGTCTCTACCCTTAATGGAGAAATTCTTAAAACAGTTTATACCTCTAAAACTATCCTTTCCACCAGCGTCAACGGAAGTTTTTTCAGATATATTGATACAGAAAGGCTTCTTGAAGCTGAGGTTGGTCTCACCCAGAATGAGCCCGTTCAGCTTGCTGTAACAGAGGCTATTGAAAAAGCTGTAAAATCTCTTATCGTAGAAGGAATAAGAGACAAAATATGGGGGAAAGCAGTGGATACCAATGGAGGATACGAGACTTTAATCAATGAATATAACAGAGAGCAGGAGCAAAATAACGGAAGAGCAGTGGGTGGCAAATATCCGGAGAACTACAGACAGAAAGTTTCAGTATTTGCCAATGTTGAAGGACAGAAAGTGAAAGATGATTATGTAGGCTCTAAAATGAACGTTGGAGGCAAAATAGGATTCAAATATTTCCTTACTCCCTACCTGAATGTAGAAGTGAATGGCAGTTATTTTACTCTTGAAAATTCAAATATTGTGAAAAGAAACTATTTTGGTCCCGAAGTGAACCTGGAATATGTGCTTTTTCCTTAATACAGATTCAGCCCATACATTTACGGTGGAGCTGGAGCCATGTATTCAAAATATAAACCCCAATATAAAGCACAGTTCGGAGGAGGTCTGGAATATATGATCGGCCGGAATGTTTCACTGAGAGCTTCAGCTCAATATGACCTGGGCTTTAAAGATAACTGGGAAGGCCTTGTGAATGGGAAAAGGAAAGATCAGGCCTTACGCTTTGGTATAGGAATCAACTTTTACTTCGGAAACAAATAAAAACACGAATTATGAAAACTTTAATTAAAATACTAAGCATATTCATCTTTGCTTTTTGTCTGTTTTCATGCAATGAAGACCTTGTAGAACAGGCTCAAACAGGAATGTTAAAAGGAAAAGTAGTAAAAAGAGGCAGTAATGTGCCGCTTTCTAATGTGAAAATCTTTACCAATCCTACAACTCAGACGGTTTTCAGTGGTACAGACGGTTCTTTTGAAATCGCAGCCATGCCGGTAGGAAATTATTCTGTAAAAGCAGAGCTTTCAGGATATATTACCAGCTTTCAGTCTGTCAATATACAGAATCAAAATCAAGTGGTAACAGCAGTTTTTGAGATGGATGATGATACGTCATTGAATTCTCCTCCCGCTACACCACAGTTGCTAAGTCCGATAGATAACGCAGTAAATCAACCTTTGAGCGTCGAATTAACCTGGAGCGCAACAGATCCGGATACAGCGGATGTTTTAAAATACAGTTTGGCAATTAAAAATAATCTTGACACTAATGTGATTCAGGTTAATGATTTGACAGCTAATCATTATACGCTTTCAAATCTGAAGTTTGGTGTAAGTTACTTCTGGCAGGTGTCTGTTTCGGACGGCATTCACCAGCCAGTTTTAAGCTCTATCAGTAAATTTACCACCAATACAGTGCCAGCCAACAGGTATCATTATACACAAAAACAGAATGGGAACTTTGTTATCATCTCCAGTGATGATCAGGGAAATAATTTTCAGTTTACCAATTCCTCCTACAACAGCTGGCGACCGCGTAAGAACAATAATGCAGGTCTCATTGCTTTCCTTCGTACAGAAGGCGGAAGTACTCATATTTATACAGCTAATCCTGACGGTTCCAATCCTTTTAAAGTAACCACTGTTGCTGTAGCAGGTTTTAATAATTATGAAATGGATTTTGCCTGGAGTACAAACGGTAAGGAACTTATTTATTCTAATTTCAATAAATTATACAGGATCAATAAAGATGGCAGCGGTCTGAGTCTGGTATATACCACCCCAGACGGAAGTATGATATCCGAATGCGACTGGAGCTACGATGGTAGTAAAATAGCTTTGAAAACCAATGATTATAATGGCTATAACACTAAAGTTTATGTTATAGACATGACGGGAAGTGTCCTTAAAACCGTTTTGTCCGGCTCTCCAGGAGCCAGCGGTGGATTGAATTTCTCCGTAGACGGACAGCTTCTTCTCTTTACCAGAGATGTTTCGGGATATCTGGATGGAAGCGGAAATTACCGACAGCTTGATTCTCATATTTTCATCTACAATCTGGTCACAGATGTAGTAAGTGATATTTCCGCTGAAAGCGAAAAAGTGATGGGAACCAATGACCTTGACCCAAGGTTTTCACCCAATAATGCACAGATCATTTTTATGAACACCTCCAATGATAATATTTCGCAAAGGAATGTAATGGTAATTGATCTTAACAATAGTCTGACAGATCTTACCCGAACTGTGCTTTTCAGCAACGGGGAGATGCCGGATTATGAATAGAGTTCAGGGTTTTAAAGTTTAAAGTTCCAGTTGTGAGCCGGAGATTAGAGATTTGAGTTGTTTGCAGATAAACAATACGGTCAAAGTTATATAAGCTTTTTCATAGCTCAGTTTCTGATCTCTATGTCTCACTTCTAATCTTTGAATAAGGATTAATAATAAGTTGTGCCTGATTCCAATCCATAAGAACAAGTTCAGGCATAAAAAAATTCCAGGCTGTAAAGTCTGGAATTTTTTGAGTTTTTCATTGGGAAATTTCAGTCGATAATATGATTCTCAATAGCATATTTTACAATTCCGACTGAGTTTTTCGCATTGAGTTTCAAAAGAATTCTTTTTCGGTGTGTTTCTACCGTATTGATACTGATAAAAAGTTTTTCAGAGATATCTTTACTGCTGCATCCGTCGCAGATCAGTTTAAGGATTTCCATTTCACGGCGGGTGAGGGGTTCTTTGATGTGGGGATTTTGTTTTCCCTGTTCACTGCTGATGAAATTCATCATTTTTTCCTTTGCATGATCACTGATATAGATCTCATTAAGGAGTAAAATATTAATGGATTTCAGGAACTCATCATATGTACAGTTTTTGTCCAGATAACCTTTGATGCCTTTGTTGAAGAGCTTCCGCATATCTATCACGTCATAAGAGCTTCCTATGAGAATGATTTTGGTGTTTTTATGTTCAGAAATAATGCTTTCTACCAACTTGCAGATTTCAGTAAGCATGAGCATGTTTGAGCTCATGACAAGCATTTCCGGTGGTTCTTCTTTTAAGTGTTTGGAGAGGGTTTCTAAAGAATTACAAATGTCAATTGTGCTAAAAATTTTGCTTTGTGTAAGCAGTCTTGATAATCCCTCGGTATAAAGCATGGGCTCATCAAAAATGGTCAATCTTGGTTTCATCATGGTTTGTTTTGTTTATATAAAAATAGGAAAAAAACTTCATATTTTAAACAAAATTGTTAAATAATTTTAATTTATGTTGTTTTTGTTAGTGGTAAAATGTTATTTTTATTAGTTATTTAATAAATAATTCTCTTTTGGTGGAATTTTTTGGAGTTATTATTGTTAAAACGTATTATTCATCATTGTTTTTGAAGTTTGCTTTCAAATGTGGTATCATATAACTAACATGGTAGGGATATGCTTTACCGGAAAATTAACCGAGTTGGCAATGAAGCAATATTCATTGGCTGTATGATGAAGCTGTTCTGCTTTTTCCTTCATAGATTCTTCTGCAACGGTTACTGTAGGATGTAGAGTTACTTCTGTAAAATATCCGCTTCCGCCGGCTGTTTCTGCCATTATACCTGTTGCTTCATCGGTATAATCTGTTACAATAATGCCAGCCTCGGAACAAAAATGAAGATACCACAACATATGACAGGAAGAAAGTGAGGATAGAAACATCTCTTCCGGATTGTATTTCGTTTTATCACCGCGGAATGCCGGATCAGATGAACCTTCAATAACAGCTTTGTTTTCTGCTGAAATAGTATGGCTTCTTTCATAATTTCTATATCCACTGGTTCCGGTTCCCTGGTTTCCTGTCCATTGGATGGTGATTTTGTAATGGTGGTTTTTCATAATTAAAAGATAAAAGATATGTTGTTAAAATTCAATAGAGGTGGGCTTTAGTCCACCTTTAAAAGTAAGAAATTCACCGGCTTTAGCCAAAACTTACATTATAAATCATACTTCAGGTTCTCAAAGGAGTAATAAAAAAAACCTCCAGTACAACTGAAGGTTTTAAATTTTTTAATTAGAGAATTCTATCAATTCTTCTTTTTTAGCATTGTAGATTTTGTATTCTAGGTATTTAAAAGAATCCCTTGGAACGATAGTTACCCATTTTTTGTATTTGATAAACCATTTCATCTGGATACTTTTGATGCCTTTTGTAAGGTAGGCTTCCACAAATGGGTGTACGTGCAGGTAAATTTTTCCTTTTTCTTTCTGCAGTATGGTTCTTAAGGTTTCACCCATTCTTTCCACGATAACAATAGGAGCTACAATTTCTCCGTCTTTGTTCGGGTTTTCTTCTTTGGTGTCGATCTGCTTTTCCGGACGGTTTCTTTGTCTGGTGATCTGGATCAGCCCAAATTTACTAGGAGGAAGGATTTTGTGGCGTGCTTTGTCGCGCTTCATTTCCTCTTTCAGATGCTCGTAGAGATCTCTTCTGTGATCAGAATTCGGCATGTCTATGAAATCGATTACGATGATACCTCCCATATCGCGGAGGCGAAGTTGTCTTGCGATCTCAGTAGCAGCCATTTTGTTCACTTTCAGTGCATGTTCTTTATTGACAGCTGTTCCGGTGGTAATATTGTTACCGGAGTTGACGTCAACGACGTGAAGTGCTTCTGTGTGTTCAATAACAAGATAGGCGCCTTTGGAACTTGGAATGTTAACGTGTTTTCCGAAGCTCTGCTTAAGCTGTTTTTCAACATTGTAATATTCCAGAAGAGGAATATGGGAATCATAAAACTGGACAATATTTTTCTTTTCAGGGGCAATTACTTCCACGTAATTTGTCATTTCATTCACCATTTGCTCGTCATCGCAAAAGATATTAACGAAATCCTGATTAAAATTGTCTCTTAAAATAGCTGAAGCTTTGTCTTCTTCGCTTAAAACTTTGGACGGAACTTTATTTCTCTGGATGTTTTTAAAAGTGGTTTCCCATTTCTGAACCAGCTGGTTCATGTCATTATGAAGATCCGCTACTTTTTTTCCTTCGGCTACAGTTCTGATAATTACTCCGAAACCTTCAGGTTTTATGCTGTCAATAAGGGTTCTTAGCCTTTCCTTTTCTTCAAAGCTTCGGATCTTTTTAGAAATAGAAACTTTATTGTCGAAAGGGATCAGAACCAGAAAGCGTCCTGTCAGAGAGATTTGGGTAGATATTCTTGGGCCTTTTGTAGAAATTGGCTCTTTAGTGATTTGCAGAAGAACTATATCATCCTTGGCGATCACCTTATCTACCGTTCCATTTTTGTCTATTTCGGGTTGTATCTCGAAATTCTTTAAGCTTGAAGTGCTTTGTTTTTTAGAAATAGTATCTTTTAAAAACTTTCTGTATGTAAGATACTGAGGTCCCAGATCCTGGTAGTGCAGAAATGCATCTTTGTCATATCCGATATTGACGAATGCTGCATTCAGATTAGGTGCCAGTTTTTTTACTTTTCCTATAAACAGATCTCCAACTATAAAATCGCTTTTGTCCTCTTGCTCATGAAGTTCACATAGTCTTCCGTCTTCCAGTAGTGCAATCTTTGTAAGATCATCTTCATGCGAAACTATTAGTTCTTTCTTCATTTTTTAATAAGATAAAATTGTTAAGATTATAGGAAGTGGATGTTTTCTCGATTAATTCATCTATTAAATATAAGGATTTTGAATGAAAACCATTATATGTTTATCAAAATAATATTTGAAACCATCTGCTTTCCGCGGAATCTTATAGTTGCAAACAAAAATATAGTTAGTGAACTTTAAGAATTTAAATTCACCAACTATATTATTATATTGTAAATCTCGAGAAGAAGAGATTATTTTTTCTTATGTCTGTTTGCTCTTCTTCTTTTCTTTCTTTTGTGAGTAGCAACCTTGTGTCTTTTTCTTTTCTTTCCGCTTGGCATAATTTTAATTTTTTAGTAACTAGTTAATATTCAGTTAATGTTCTTATTTTACTGCAACTTTAGTTTTTACTTTCTCAACAAAAGATTTTGAAGGTTTGAAAGCAGGAATGTTATGAGCAGGAATCTCAATTGCAGTGTTTTTAGAAATATTTCTTCCTGTTTTAGCAGCTCTTGTTTTAATGATAAAAGATCCAAAACCTCTTAGATAAACGTTATCCCCATTATACATAGAAGTTCTGATCTCCTGCATAAAAGCTTCTACAACTTTCTGTGTTTCATTCTTTTCTGTTCCCAACTTATTTGAGATGGTGTTTACCAATTCTGCCTTTGTCATTTCCTTATTTTAATTTTAAATTTTAGGTGTGCAAATTTAGTTAAAAAAATTGAATACTAGCAAATTAGTGGCAAAATATTTTTATTCAAATCGTTGAGCTTTTAATGTATATGCTATATTAAGGCGGGATTATAATAATTTAACAATAAAATAATCTAGCGGTATAAAGGTACAAAAAATATAATGAACAAAATTTAATATATGCCCGTAGTGATAGGTTTTGCAGGGTTTTCTTACTTTGTATTAAGTATTCTTAAGCCCCCTCAGTTTCCACCAGTTATCCGGAATTTTAAATTTTTAAATCTGAAATCAGAATTTTTATAAACTGGAATTGTAATATCCGTTTTCTACGCAGAAGCGTATAAGGTGAAGCTTGGTTTTCAGTCCCAGCTTCTCTGTAAGACGGTTAATATAAGTATCAATAGTTCTTGTGCTCAGGTTAAGTTTTTCTGCAATTTCTTTATTGCTGAATCCTTCATAGCAGAATCTCATCAGCTGGATTTCAGCCGGAGAAAGCTCTTCCTGACCCTTTTTCTGCCTGTCCATATATTCCTGTACGGCAAGGGGCTGCTGCTCCCATTCTTTAGAATATGTTTGGTAATCAAAGTCTTCGGAAGCAATACTTCCTTTAATAATATCTTTTATTATTGTGCTTTTTTTCTGACAGTAATATATATTAGGAATTTTTGAAAGAATTTCAGCCATATCTTCCTGGTAAGTGCCGGAATAGGTAATAATAGGAGTTTCTGTGTTGTTTTTTCGGATGTATTTGATGGCTTCAATTCCGCTTAAAACCGGCATAAATAGCTCAATGATGAACACATCCTCCTGTCTTCTGTAGATTCTGTTTACCAGCTCGTGTCCATTGTTACAGTCATTCAGAAGCATATAGAAAGGATTCTCCATGAGTGTTTTGATCATTATTTTTTTAAAATAAAAATCACTGTCAGCAATAGAAAAACGTACGGTATTGGATAATATTTTACTCATTCTTAATGATCGATTTGGCGAATGATATTTAAAATTTAGAGGTCTAATTTATGAAAAACTTATCAAAGTGAAAATTAATATTAATTTAATCAGGGTTTTCACGAAACAGGTCTGGGGAAACTACGTATTGTGCATGAATTTTTTTTTTTATATTTTCACAGGCCAAACAAATCGCAAATTATGTCTTCTAACAGGGAAAAAAAATTAAACAAATCTGACGTCAGAATAGGCATTTGGAAGTTTATTCTGTCTTTTGTTGTTTTGTCGGTTGTAACTTTTACGTGTTTATTTCTCTTCTTTAAGAGTTATGATATACAACGTGAGGGGATAAGCCGGGAAGCTGAAGCCTATAAAGAACTGATGCTTAGAAGTGACGTTCTGAAAGATCACATTGATGATATTTATGACAAAATGAACCAGCTTAGTATTAATAAGGTGGAGAATGAGCTATTCCTCAGAACCAGCATTATGGATAACGTGAGAGATGCCAAAAACATTATGGGTAAAGACAGTGCGCAGAACTTTAAGCATTATGCCATACTAATGAAGCAGATAGTGCCTATGATGACCTTAAAGGCTAAGATCATTGAGGTAGAGTATAAGAAAAAAACCGTTTTAAGGGATCTGGATGAATGCATGGGTAAAATAAAAGTAACCAATAATGAGCTTAGAAAAGACCCTACAAGAAATTTTACAGGAAGTAAAAGAAGAAGATAAAAAATAAAGATATGCAAGGACAAATCACATTATCAAAGAAAGAAAGGCATTATCAGTTTTTTTATTTAATACTGATGCTTGTGACTGCCATGTTATTTTTGGGAGTAATCTTTTTAAAAGGTTTTGTATCTCCATTTTCTGACGAAGATGTAAGAGGGATTCAGAATCTTGAACAGAAAGCTGAATTTGAGCATCATCAAAAAATTATTATTCCTATTATGGACAGTACTTATACGATGATCACAAAGCTTACCGATGACAGTCCACAGCCTTTTATAGAAAATAATATTCAGTTAGGGGTTAATGATATCAACAGCTATTTTAGCAGTACCGATGTTATTGATATCAGAAAAGATGCCTATCCTCAGATTGCAAAATTCTATAAAATGTACTATGATGACAAAAAAGTTATTTCAACCACTTCGGAAGACATTAAAGTTTTTCAGAAACAGGTGGATGAATGCAGAATCGGATTTAAGGATAAACAAAATAAGCTTTATCAGCGTGAGCAGGATTTGAAGGCGAGAGTACAATAAATACTAAATACCAGGAATTTTATATAAAACACATCACAATTATTAACTATGAATTATTTTCAAAAGAACAAGAAAAACATTATTATCGGTGTTGTTGCAACTTTGCTCATCGCAGCATTGGTTGCTTTATGGCTTCAGAAAAAAGTTATCCATTCAGCCGATGATATTGTTGGGGTAGTTTATCCGTCTTCACTGGCGGTAGGAGACACACTTTTATTTGAAGACAAAACCCAGTTTGCGAAAACCAAAAGATGGAATTTCGGAGACGGTACAACTTCAGATAAAAACAGTGGGATTCACTTCTATAATAAACCGGGGTACTATCAGGTAAGTTTGATCGTTGACAATAAGTATACGAAATCTTTCCCTGTAATGGTAAGCGCAAGAAGCGTTCAGAAAGCAAGAGATACTGCAAAAAATGCAACTACTATTGAGGCTGTAGCTCAGGCTATGCAAAATGAAAGTGTATCTTTCCGTGCCATTTCTGATGCAAAAGTGTTTGCATGGAAATTCGGAGAAACAGGGAATACAGATTCTAAAGATAAATTTACGATCTATTCTTATAAAAAGCCCGGAGATTATGTGGTAACGCTATACACAGAAGAAAGTCAGGAGCCTATCTATCACCATATCAAGATCCTTCCGGCTTATGATGCTCTTGCAGAAGAGGAAGTGTCAGTAGAAGATTCTTATGCTAGGGTAGATAGTGATTTCAAATATCACCTGCAGCAGATCGCCAATGGAAATAGTTTCAATATGCATTACAATTACCTGTTGAAAACCTATCTGTGTAACAATGAAAACACAGTAGTAAAAGTAAATGACAGCAAAGTGAACAACTTTTACATGTATTGTGCAGGCCTTCAGTTTGACAAAAACACGGTGATTCAGACTGTGAAAGTGAACCTGGATGATAAACAGGAGTGTGTAACTAAAGTAGAAATCAACCAAAGCAAATAATATCATCCGGCTTTTACGGATGCGCCAATCATTAAAGATAAATAGGATGAAAAATAAATTTCCTCTAGCAGCATATTATATAGGGTTATCAGTATTATTAACGAGTTGCCAGGTAAAACTGCCATCAAAGAAAACCCCGGAGCCGTCACAGTATGGGCAGGTGGATGCTTCCCCTGTCGTTAACGGTTATCCTAAAAAATCAGCGCCATGGATCGTTATTTCAGACAGATCGAGAAATACAGCTTATCTGGATAAAGATGATGAGAAATCTTACAAAGAAGTAAAATTCCTTGAACCTTTAATGGTTTTAAAACATAGAGACGGAATGGTAAAAGTAGCGGAATATGTTCCGGATGCTTTAATGAAAAAAGTCTCGTCAAAATCTATCAAAACATATGGATGGATTCCGGAATCTGATCTTCTTCTTTGGAACAACGCTTTAAAAAGTGAAAAAACAGGGTATCCTGTAAGAGTAGCCGTAGTACCAAGTAACAGCGAAGTCATCAAAAATGCCGAAAGATACTATAAGAATGACTCTATTATGGTGTTTAATTCACCAAGTCTTATTGAAACAGCCAATGTAAAGATTCCAAACGGACAAATTGTATATGTCTACAAACAGGCTGAAAACAACAAACGATTTTTAGTAGGTAAAAAACCTTCAATTGATATAGACAGCATCGGCAAGGGGCTTTACGGATGGGTAAGCTCTAACGTGATTTCCAGCTGGGGAGAACGTTCTGCAATTAAACTGAAAAATACAACAGGGATCAACGATTCTACGTTAGGAATCTATGAAGGATATCCGGGAGGATCTGGATCAGATGCCGAAAATAAAAAAGCAGTTCTTCTTACAGATGTTAACAAAAGAACACAGCTTGAGAATATCTTTCCTGTAAACCTTCCATTGGAACAGGCTCCAACCCCGGATTCGAAAACAAAATATTTTACCAATATTTTAGATTACAGCAAGAACTTTGTATCGAACGTATTGGGTGAACCTATTTATTTTGACCGTTACAGAGAGATCACAGAAAGAGATAAAAATATTAATATTGTTTTTGCATTGGATGTAAGTGCAGGGAATGCACCTTATGCACCTATTGTAAAGTCATTACTGCAGGATCTTCAGCTTAGATTTGAAAAACCATCTTATTTTAACAATGTTAAATATGGAGTGGTTTTATATAAAAATAATCCTTGCGGAGAAAATATTTCTGTATCCAACTTAAGTGCAGACTACAGCAAGATGACGACATTTATTGATCAGAAAACGAATGAGATGAACTGTGCAAGCAATAGCGGATATCAGCCGGTAGGTGAAGCTCTTACTGCAGCCGGGAATCTTCTTTCAAACGTATCTGATGAAACCAATATTGTAGTCACTGTGGGAACTTCTGCCAACCAAAGTGGAAATATGTACAGTGTAATCAGCTCACTTACTCAGGCTCAGGCAAGACTGATCATGTTCCAGACAAGTGCAAGATCATCTGATACTTACAACGATTTCGTATTGATGGCAGAAAATGTTGTTACCAATACAGCCAAAAATATTGCTGAACTTAAAAAGCAAAAGATCATCAACCAGTATGATGTTCTTACTAAAAATAACTTCAGTCTGGTAGAGGGTGATGCAGGATTCTTCTCATTGGCTTACCCTAAACAGAGTATGTCTCAGGGATTTGTTATCTTCCCTAAAAAAGGTGATATTACAACTCCCGGATTCCTGAAAAAATCTGTTGACAGCCTTATTTCACAGGTTACTTTAGATAACCAGAATATTGATAAATCACTTAATGAATATTTCCATTCATCGGTAGGAGCAGGAAAAACAGATGTTGATGTAAAATATAAATATCTGTATCCGGGGCTTACCAATCCAGTATCTGCAGGAATTGCGGCACAGCTGATCAACTACGGAAGCCCATTCCTTGTAAAAGGATACATTCCAAAAGATCTGAAAGATTATACTCCTGGAATAGAAAAAGGAATCCTTATTTCTGAATCGGAATATGACAACTTAAAAGCTTTCTATACCGAAGTATACAGAAATACTCAGGCAGACCGTCCAGACTTTAATCAGGCAAGAGCAGTGAAAGAATATGTGAAGCTGCTGAAGAAATATAACCCGACTATAAAATTCCTGGATAAAGGAGCTCTTTATGAGCAGCCAATGTCTTATGCTATTGGAATGAGTACAGGATTTGATCTTTCTGAAGAGGAACTGATGGCTAAGTACAAACTGAAAGGTTGGAAAAAATCGAAGGTTGTCCCTAGTGAGACCGTGAAAAACTATTTCTATCACTACAAAAATCTAGCAGACAGAATGCTTGCCAACAGAAATAACCCAGCTGTAAAGATTCAGCAGAACGGGCAGACTTTCTACTGGCTTAATGAATACTTTACTCCTTCAAGAATTCCGACGGAACAACCGGAATATACAAAGCATTAAGAAATTCATTTTTTATAATATCAAAAGCAGAAGTACACACTTCTGCTTTTTTTTTGTCCAAAACCGAAAGTAAAAAAGTTGAATCGAATAAACCTTAAACTTTAAACCTTGAATCTTGAACCCAAAATTCACAGCAAAGCGAATTGATCATTCATCATTCACCTGTAATTTCTCAATTATTTCTCTCCATAGTGTAAAACTGTTTTTTATCTTAAAAATGGGATTTAATTTAAATTGCTGTGTTGGTGAGTGTTGAGATGTAGTGTTTAAATCTATTGTCGTAGAATTACGACAAGAAATCGTAGAACTACTACAATTTCTCAGATTTATATTGAAAAGTTTTTTTTAGCGAAGAAGAGCCTCTATATTTGCTAAACAATCACTGAATCACAAAATATTACTAACGATTAAAATTTACTAATCATGGCCGAAAGAAATTCAAGAGGAATCTTAAAATTCAACAACGGTGAAGGACAGAAGCTGTTAAAGATGAATTACAGCGTGTCAAGATCTACAGACGTGTCAGGACGTGTAGCATCAGATCCTTCTAACGCATTAATAAAGGTTACAGTAGAAGCTACTGAGAAATCAGATATCCTTGAAAGCCTGTTAAACGGTAAATACAAACCGACAGTAGGAGAGATTACATTTAACAAATCTCACGAAGAAGGAACATTAATTACTCTAAACTGGCAGAACGGATATGTAATCCAGCATCAGGTAGATTTTGACGCTATTGACAGCAACAGTATGCTGATCAGCTTTGTAATAAGTGCTGAAACAATTGATTACGGTACTTCTCAATATGCTGGTCTATGGCCATCCAGCTAAAATTTACACACATTATCAACATTCATAAGAAAAAAGACTGTCCCTATTTAAGGCGGTCTTTTTTTGCCTGATGAAAATTGAAGCCAGAAAATTTTACTCTAACATACTTATATAATACCTGTTATATAAAATATTGTTATCTTTAATACAAACACAAAGCATATGAAAACCGAATCAAAGACAAAAGGATTTTCCTTCCGCCCGTCACAGAATGCAGACGGAATATCCGAGAATCATCATGCAGGAATTAACCGATTGGTTAAATTGTCACTGGTAGTGGAAGGTAAAATTATTAAGTACTACAAGCACTTCACTCTTAAACAAAAAGCTAACCACCACCATGAATTCAGTCTTACCCTTGCCCATGACGCATTGGGAAACAGACAGAGCCATACCCTTGAAGAAGCTAATAAATTTTTAGGAAAACGCCTTACTGCGGTTATTTCTTACAAAGATATTGAGAAAAGCCCTGAAAGAAACTTTGTGGGCATCATTACCAAAGTAGGATTCAGCCAGGAAAAAATGAGTCTTGGAAATATAGTGCTTTCCGGCTACAGCCCAACAATTTTACTGGACGGAGCTCCGCATATCCAGAGTTTTGGCGGCGGACAACCGGTTAATATAGGAATAATAGCTGAAGAAGTAATCAAACAGGGAATTGATAAAGAACGATTTGATATAAGAATTGATACAAATGATTATTCCCAGATTATTTATAGCAGCCAATACAATGAAACCCATTACAATTATCTGGCAAGAATGGCAGAAGCTTATGGGGAACAATTCTATTACGATGGCGAGGTATTGCACTTCGGAAAACTTCCTCCACAGAATAAACCTATAAAACTGCTTTACGGAAGCAATGCGGATAACGTTAGAGTAGAGTTAAAAGCCGTGCATACGAAACCTCAATACTATGGCTATAACAGCAGTAAAAATGAAAAACTGACTTCCGGAGAAACTCCTGTAAGTCATTTGGGTGATCTTGCCCGTACAGCATACAACCATAACGATAAAATATATAAAACTCCCGCGCTTCAGGTTGCACCTATTAAAGCATCTACCCATCTGGATGTAGAACACTCCCAAAGAAGTACTTCAGGAAGTGGAGCGGTAAATGTATTTTCTGTTTCCGGATCTACAACAGTTCCGTTTTTGCACCCCGGATGTATTGTGGATATTCACATGAGAAAGCAGGACAGCAATGAAACGTCCTATTTTACCAAAGTGATGGTAACAGAAGCCGTTCACGAAATTGATACGATCGGACATTATTCAGGAACTTTTGAATCTATTGCTGCAGATACTGGGTTTTTACCCAAACCGGAATTTACAATACCTGCTGCACAGCCACAGATCGCAACTGTAATCTCAAATACAGACCCGGAAGGACAGGGAAGAGTTCAGGTAAGATTTGATTGGCAGATGAATGATACCACTCACTTTGTTCGGGTAATGAGCCCGGATGCGGGAGGAACCGATCAAATCACTCAAAACCGAGGTTATGTTGCCATTCCTGAAGTAGGAGATCAGGTGATGGTTAATTTCGTACACAGCCATCCCGACAGACCTTTCGTTATGGGAGGAATGTTCCATGGAGGAATTGGCCTTGGCGGAGGTGCAGACAACCGTGTAAAATCTATCCAGACGAGAAGCGGTCACAGAATCGTTTTCACAGAAGATGAAAGCATCATTATTACAGATAAAAGTGGTAATGAGATTCACCTGGATACTACAGGAAGTAATATTAACATTACAGCACCAGAGACGATTAATATCAATGCAAAAAATATAAATATCAATGCTTCAGAGAATATTACTTCTACTGCAGGGTTAAATATTACCGAAGGAGCAGGAGTAAATCATATGAGTACCGCAGGAGGGATGATGATGCAGAATGCGGTATTGGATTATTCTTTAATGGCAGCTAATATTTTAAAAGTAGCAAAAGGTGATATCTCTTCTGAATCAACAAATGTGAAAAGAAACGCAAGTAAAGATATAGAAGTTATTTCTGCTGAGGGTACCATTCATCATAACGCCCAGAAAGAAGTTAAAAATAATAGCGGAGAAAAAGGAGCTAACTATTAATCTGATATTATGGGAAATATTACAGAAATAGCAGGAGGAAAGATATCTGAATTATCAACCCAGGAGATTGAAAATAATGCCGGAAACTTTATAAGCAATTTTGCTTCGGGATTCGTTAAACAAAAAGGAGATCAGGCAGGGGTTACTTACGCAAATCCTCCGGGAGATGAAAGAAAACTTAAAAACTCAATAAAAGGACTGGCTATTTTTCGGAGAAAAAGTAATTATGCTAATAAACCGGAGTTTGGGTTTGATTGGTATGCCGGAGAAAATTATGAGACTGCCTATACTGAACCGCTTAATTATGAAAGTCTGGTATTGGATGGTGTTGATAGTCTTAAAAAAGAATACACACCTCATTTAAAATACATCTCTTTAGGAGAATTTGGTTATATTAATGCAGGTTCTAACAGTGGGAAATCTGGTTTAAATATAAATGGAAAACCCTATTATGTTCCTTGGTTTTCTGGTTTTGCAAAAGACGGATCAGGAAACAGTAAAAGCTATGAACTTGAAGTTTTTTTCAATATTGAAGAGCCTGTTGAAGGAAGAATCGAAATAGATAGTGGGAATGAAGGGATAGAATTAGAATTTACTGATGAAGGTAGTCCTGGTTTTGAGATTTCTGAAAGTACTCCAAACAAGTTTAGTAAAAATGTTAAAATAACATTTTTGGATTATATAACGGAAAATACATGTATAATCATTACGTTTCATAAAAAGTCTGAAGAGGAAAAAGCCGCAGAAAAACAATGGAAGGAAGACAAGGCTGCAGGGAAAACAGTTAGTTCAATGCCAACTATTTATATAACTGCAGGTGAATTGATGGGAATTCTTAATGTGTATAACAACAGCATCGAATATGATTTGAATGTTCGCTATGTAAAAGTTCACTTTAAAGGATGGATCAAAGTGGATGGATATGATGAGAAAATATATCTGTCAAAAAGAAACGGTACCGCCACACCTGATTATTTTGAAGATAAAGATATTATTAAAAGACAGCAGAAACTCCAGAAACAAAAAGCCGAACTTGAAGCCGAATTAGCAGAGGTGCAAAGTGGTAAAACAGGCTGGTTCAGCAGTAGTGAAGAAACATTGTTGAAGAAAATTGCAGAAAAAGAAGAAGCCATTCTTAAAATTGATATTCAGAATAAAGCGAGATTAAAAATAAACCAGGAGCTGAATACGTATGAGTTTAACACATTGGAAACTAGATTCAGCAGTTCATTTTTGAAGACCTATGAACAGAAAATCAAAGATACCTTTGCTCAGACATTAAGTCATTTCAAAATTGATAAGGATGAGTATATGGAGGTGGATTTTGATGATATGGATGATGATTTATATTTGAAAAAAAATGGTGCTACCTGGGAATTAATGGAAGACGGAATATTTTCTGATAAAGGAGATGCAGGATATGTTCAAAACTATTTAGAAAAAATATACAGGAAAAATAATCCTGATTATGAAGATACCATTGTATTTTTTGTTCCTTTTGATATAGATGATTTATTTGGTAAATCTGAAAGTATATTTGCAGGAGCTGATAATGTAATTGTAGGCCCTGCCATCATGGCGAAAAAAGATTGGATAACGATCCCTCATGAAGTTGCTCACTCGTTAGGTCTGGCTCATTCTTTCCCTGATATGGGATCAAATAAATTCGCAGGCTTCGTTGAAGATGCTTTCAAATCAGGGCACCTGTTTAAAAAAGGGACTACAGAAAATGTAATGGATTATATTTATGGAGATGTACTGATCACTTTTTGGAAGTGGCAATGGGATAGAATTCATCAAGACACAGATGATATGAAAGCAATAGATAAATCGAAAAAAAATGAAACTGAAAAATAAGAAGTCAATCATCTTTAAGATGTTAGTTTTTATAGGCATAGTAATAAGTTGTCATTCAAATAGTCAAAATATGCAGGAATATAATAAAGAGGTTGAGAAGTTTAATGTTAAAGAACTGTATCCAAACCAGAAGAATGCTTATGAAAAAAATGGAGATATTGTATTGTTTTACACACCCGACAAACAACATGAAATATATGCAAAGGTTGATCTGAAATCGCATGTTTTTGATATACAAAATTCAAAGTTTCTGAATACGGATGACCTGCTGGAGATTAACCATCTCAAATATTTTTCTCCCAAAAAGTATTCTACCTTTTATAAATATCCTATTGGAAGAAGCGGAACCGCAGGAGGTGATTTTTTTACACTCATAGAATTTAATGAACTTGGACTCATTAAAAGTATTGAAAAAAATCTCCCGGATGCTAAAAACAAATATTTATATCACTACAATAAATATGGGCAGCTACTGAGGATAGCTGAAGATAAAATGGTTGACAAAATCCTGTTAGAGAATACATATGATGAAAACGGAAGACTTATTTCTCAAAAGAAAAATACCAAAGATATACAGTCAGAAAGAGAATTTACTTATGATAAAAATGATAATATTCTAAAAGAAAACATACAAGAAAAAGAAATAGCACCTAACGGAAAAGTAGTAAAAGATGAAGCTTATACCTTACTCTATCAATATAATAATAAAGGACAAATTGTAAGGAAATATACTGAAAATGAAAATCATATTATTGAATTTCAGTATGACCTTGCAGGTAATGCACTCATGAGTGTTGTTGAATACTATGGAGCTTCAGATAAATCTGATGCTAAAAAATGGGTGAATCATTTTACGAAGACAACCTATAGGTATGCTAAAGATCAGATTAGCGAAGAGAAAAAGTATGAATATACGATTGTAAATGCTTCGGTTCTTGTAGATAAAAAATGGACTCCAATAACTGTTGAACAACAGAAAACATTAGGCTGGAAAAAATTTAAAGAAGAATCTGAAACACCGCTGTCAGGAATTGAAAAAAAATATAAATACGAACAAGAAGCAATTACTACAGAAATCAATACCTACAATTTTTCCAATCACTTTAAAAATGGTAAAACAGAAGTAAATAAAGAACTTACCAACGCTGAAAAAATCAAGTTTACACTGGATAATAACGGAAGAATAACCCAGAAAGAAATTAATAATACCCAAAAAAACACATCAGAAGTACAAGTGTTTTATTATTGAATTATATCTTCAACAACAATTTAAATAGCCCTTAACTATTAAAAAAAACAACGTAAAACCGCTACGCTTTAAATAAGATAAAGTTCGACGAATTGAAACTGGGAGATAATAATGCAGACTTTTCCGAAATTATTAAAACTACTTTGATTGAAAAACTGCATGAGCTGGCAGAACCTTCGGCGATGTTATTCTATGTCTACATCGGACTTCAATGGTTCAGTTTGATTTTATTATACTTTTTGAATATATAAAAGAAAAAAGAAGACTTAGGATGGTAATTTGTTATAAAATTCGGCCATCAGAATCAGGTTTAAAAACAAAAAAACACCGTTGTTACTTCTCTAATTGAAGAATTAACTATCTTTATCTCGTTTAGAATAAAATATTTAATTTTAGCTACACAAAAAAAGAAGAACTTTTGATTCTCTGACAGAAAGGGATGAAAAATACAGATTAATACCATCAAATCTGAAGCACATACAACAGAACGCAAATATATTAATATAAGAAAATTATAAATGGGAGTACTAGTAACCAACGAAACCGTAAAACAACTATTTCACATTGCTCAGTCAATAGCAAAAGAAAATTATAATGGAACCTATGGAGGCCCGCATATTCTGCAGGCTCTGATGCATAAAGATATCGGACTTAATGAATTCCTGAAAAGTATAGATAAAGATCCCGGGTATTTCTATGAATGGGCAGATGTCCGTATTGAAGAATATCCAAAGACCAACCACCTTCCGGATGAAGTAGGTCAGGATGATGCTGTGGATACCCTTGTGGAAGAAGCAGATGATATCCGTTTAAAATTAGGACTGGATGAGATAACCCCCATCTGTATTCTTACAGCCATCGTAAAACCACAGGTTGTATTTTCACTTCAGCAGCTGAAATCACTTCCGTTGAGAGAACATGAGATCTTCAATCTGTATAGAAAAGATACACCGTTTACCGTTTCGGAAGATGGTGATTTTTCATCACTATTTTCAAATAATGGTTCAGACTATTCAGATTCTTCCTTTCCTTCCATTAAAAGCTACTGTGTAGACAGAACAGCACAGGCAAGAAAAGGAGACCTTGAAAATATTATCGGTAGAGACAAAGAACTCAGAATGCTGGTAGAAATTCTTTGCCGTAGAAGCAAACCGAATGTAATTATCATTGGAGAACCAGGAGTTGGTAAAACAGCTTTGGTAGAAGGATTTGCTACTGAAATCATCAAAGGAAATGTTCCTGAAATGCTTAAAAATGGTACCCTTTTAGAACTGGATACCGGAGCATTATTAGCAGGAACTTCTTATAAAGGCGAAATTGAAGACCGCCTGAAAAAAGTTATCAATGAATGCAAGAAAATTGAAAAAGCCATTCTTTTCATTGACGAAATTCACACCCTTTTAGACCCTAAAGGAAGCATCGGAAACGTAGCCAACCTTTTGAAGCCTGAGCTTGCCAGAGGTGAAATTACCGTAATCGGAGCTACAACTCAGGAAGAATACAGAAAAATTATTGAGCCGGAACAGGCTTTCAACCGCCGTTTTGAGGTTTTAACGGTGCACGAACCGGATGAAAAGACCTGTGTGAAAATGATTGACGTACTTCTTGAAGGTTATAAAAAACACCACGGTATTGAAGTGGAAAAAACAGCAATTCCGGAATGTGTACGTTTGGCTAAAAGATATGCAAAAGGTAAAAAACTACCTGATGCCGCTATTGATTTATTAGACAGAACAATGGCAGCCATCAAAATGCTTGATGAATTGTCAGAAAAAGAACTCAATAGCTGGAAAGAAAGCTATGATGCTATTTTAAAAGAAGAATATGCAGACAGCAAAGATAAAGCAGACGAACTGATCTGGACTTACAACCTGTTGAGAGATAAAATAAGCCCAATTCTATGGGGTTCGCTGAGTGAACAGCCTGCCATTGACAATTCTATGCCGGTAGATCAGATTCAGCAGGTTATTGAAGATACATATGCCGAACTTCTACAGCATGCCGCGAAGAAAAGAGAAAAAGTAGACAGACTGGAGCTGGCAGCTGTAATGGCCGCCAAAACCAATATTCCAATTGGAAAGATCCAGGCCCAGGAAAAAGAAAAACTCCTGAATATGGAATCTCTTCTGCTGAACAGGGTAGTAGGACAGGATCATGCATTAAAAATCCTTTCCGATGCTATTGTTGAAAACCGAAGCGGATTGAATAAACCGGGGCAGCCTATCGGATCATTCTTCCTGTTGGGACCTACCGGAACCGGTAAAACAGAGCTGGCAAAATCAATGGCAGAACTACTCTTCAATGATGAAAAGGCTATGGTACGTTTTGATATGTCAGAATTTAAAGAAGAACATTCTGCAGCCTTACTATACGGAGCGCCTCCGGGATATGTAGGATATGAAGAAGGAGGTATGCTTGTCAATAAAATCAGACAACAGCCGTATACCGTTGTTTTATTTGATGAAATTGAGAAAGCCCACCATTCAGTTTTTGACGTATTCCTTCAGATCATGGATGAAGGAAAAGTTCACGATAAATTGGGGAAAGAAGGAGATTTCAGCAATGCATTAATCCTGTTTACCTCCAATATCGGAAGCGAAGAAATTGTAAAACAGTTTGAAGAAGGAAAAGTTCCTGAATCATCTTCACTGATGCAGATTATGTCAAATTCAGGACGATTCAGACCTGAGTTTTTAGCAAGAATTACAGAGATTATTCCTTTTGCCCCGATTACAGAATCTATTGCAGAAAGAATCTTCAATATTCAGTTGAAATCACTTCATACTTCACTTACAAGATTGGGAATTGCTTTAAAAATAAGTGATGATGCAGTAAGAAATCTTGCATTAGGAGGATTCAGCAGTAAGTATGGTGCAAGACAGATCTCAGGAGTAATCCGTGCACAGCTCGCCAGACCGATCTCTAAAATGATTGTTAGAGAAGAAGTAAAATCCGGGCAGACCATTCATGTAGATTGGAATAATGACGAAGAAAAAACCAGCTGGAAAGTAGATTAATTAGGAAGCGAAAAGGCAAAAAATAAATTTACCTTTTCGATTATAAATACAAATAAAATGAAAACCATTGTCAGAAATATTTTTACAGGCATACTATTATTGGGAACTGTTATTTGTGTAAACGGACAGTTTCTTGCCGCTTCTGATACTTCGGAAAGCAGTGTGAGAAAATATAAAGGCATCATTAATGCCAATAAAGATCTTGTAGAATTTATTGAACAGTTACTTCTTCAGAAAGGTCTTCCCAAGCATTTGAGAAACCTGGCACTGATAGAATCCCATTTCAACAGAAATAGCACCTCCGGAGCCGGAGCAGTAGGCATATGGCAGTTGATGACTGCACATGCTAACCAATACGGACTTACAGAACAAAATCGCACCGATGTTTATAAAAGTACGAAAACAGCTGTTATCTCATTAGGAAACCTTTATAAAAAATATAACAATTGGGTAACCGTTGTTGCAGCTTATAACTGCGGCGAAGGAAACATTGCCAAAGCGATGGAAGCTGCAGGCTCCTCCCAATACCACGAATTTTCTAAATACCTTCCCGGAGAAACCATTAACCATGTGAAGAAATACCTTAATGCATGCTATGCTACCGGAGAACTTCAGAGTGTTTTAAGTAACTATAATTCTTCAAGGATCAACAAAATTTTCTTTGAGGATGGGAGCAGGCGAGCCACCACTGCCGCTCTTTCAGAAACGGAAATCAATGCCGGATTCAATCTGAAAGTTGTCGCTGATGAACTTAACGTAGACATGGATAAAATCCTCACCTGGAATCCCGGTATCGTAGAAGAACTGCAGAAAAAAGGAGAAAGCTCTTTCTATCTTCCGGTTGATCTGATGCCTGATTTCCTGCTAAGAAAAAATAAAATACTGGTCCGTTCCATCAAAGAAGGTGCAAGTACTCAGCAGTAAATAACTTCAAATACATAAAATAGCAATCGGTTTTTAACGGGTTGCTATTTTTTTGAAAAATTGATCTGTTAAAATAGGCCAACTTTATATTAAAGGAATCTTAATATTTCTCACTTATGTGGAAAATTTTCATTTTTTTCGTGTTTTTCAATAAGTTGAAATCCTTTACTGGTGCCGGTTTTAGTGGGTTTGTTAAATCAATTGTAGTAGAATTACGACAAGAAATCGTAGAACTACTACAATTTCTCAGATTTATATTGAAAAGTTTTTTTTAGCACTAAAGAGCCTCTATCTTTGCTAAACAATCACCGAATCACAAAATATTAACGATCAAAATTTACAATCATGGCAGAAAGAAACTCAAGAGGAATCTTAAAATTCAACGGAGGAGAAGGACAGAAACTGTTAAAAATGAACTACAGTGTATCCAGATCTACAGACGTATCAGGACGTGTAGCATCAGACCCCTCTAACGCATTGATCAAAGTAACAGTAGAGGCTACTGAAAAATCAGACATCCTTGAAAGCTTGTTAAACGGTAAATACAAGCCTACAAAAGGAGAAGTTGTATTCAACAAATCTCACGAAGAAGGAACATTAATCACTTTAAACTGGGAGAATGGATATGTAATCCAGCACGAAGTAGACTTTGATGCAATAGACAGCAACAGTATGCTAATCAGCTTTGTAATAAGCGCTGAAACCATTGACTACGGTACTTCTCAGTACGCTGGACTATGGCCTTCTACAGGTAGTAATTAAGCCTATTCATCATCTTAGTAAAAATAAAATTGGTACAGAACAGTATACTCACCCGGGTTTACTGTTCTGTTTTTTTATATAAGATCAAACCGTTTTATAAGAGGAAATAATAATAAATATTTCCCAGTCTCAACCTGTGTGTATTTTTAGTGAATAAATAGAGTGATTTTGATTCCTTTAAAGTTACTTTTTTAACATATTATTTCTCTTGTTGGTGTGATAGTAAGCAAAACTTTCTTGTTTTCTGATAATATTTAATATGTTTATTTATAGTGTGTTATGATTTGTTTTAAGTCTTTTGTCGTAGAATTACGACATGAAATCGTAGAACTACGACACCAAATCGTATAATTACTACACTTTTTCATATTTCTGTTCAAATGCTTTTTTTTCAAAACCAAGGAGGTTATCTTTGTTATATAATTATTGAATAACAATTTATTACTAACGATTAAAATTTACAATCATGGCAGAAAGAAACTCAAGAGGAATCTTAAAATTCAACAACGGTGAAGGACAGAAACTGTTAAAAATGAACTACAGTGTATCAAGATCTACAGATGTTTCAGGACGTGTAGCATCAGACCCTTCTAACGCACTAATCAAGGTAACAGTAGAAGCTACTGAAAAATCTGACATCCTTGAAAGCTTGTTAAACGGTAAATACAAGCCAACAGTAGGAGAAATCACATTCAACAAATCTCACGAAGAAGGAACATTAATTACTTTGAAATGGGAGAACGGATATGTAATCCAGCACGAAGTAGATTTCGATGCAGTAGATAGCAACAGTATGCTGATCAGCTTCGTAATCAGTGCTGAAACTATTGACTACGGTACTTCTCAGTACGCTGGACTATGGCCTTCTACAAGTAAATAATCCAATACAACTTAAAAAAGAACAGTATGCCATTGGTATACTGTTCTTTTTTTATCAGTAATTAATAACCATCAAAAAAATAAACAAAAAGGTTCGGACAAATTCTATTTATTCTCTTTTTGACTATATCTTTTCTTTCTCTTCAGTTACAAAATGGAACAGGTAAACTTTGAAAATCATGACTGCTGGAAAATGAATTGTAAATGATTAATGTTACATAAAATTGAAAAGCAAAACGAATTGATAACTCATTTCATAATCTGAACCTCATTATCCTGAATCCCCTCCCCAGACTACCAACTTTTACTCCTATTTTCTTATATTTGTTCATTATTCAAAATATGGACGCAACACAAGATAAAAGGCTGTTTCTCATCGATGCCTATGCGATGATTTTCAGAGGATATTACGCATTAATCAGGAATCCGAGACTCACCAGCAAAGGACTGGATACTTCTGCTATCTTTGGTTTTACCAATTCTTTGATCGAATTGATCAGAAGAGAAAAACCTACCCACCTGGCAGTAGTTTTTGACGTAGGACAGGCTAGTGTAAGAACTGATGATTATTCGGATTATAAAGCCAACAGAAGCGAAACTCCTGAAGCGATTAAAATTGCTGTTCCATACATCCACAGAATTCTTGAAGCCATGCATATTCCGCGCTTAGGAGTTGAAGGATATGAAGCGGATGATGTAATAGGTACCATTGCATGCAAAGCAGAAAAAGAAGGGTATACCACTTTCATGGTAACACCTGATAAGGATTTTGCACAGTTGGTAACAGATAAAATTAAAATTTATAAACCAGGCTTAAAAGGCGGTGATATCGAAATTCTAGGAGTTGATGAAGTAAAGGCCAAATACGAGATTGAAGACCCTAAACAGGTTATCGATTTCCTTGCCATGATGGGAGATGCGGTAGATAATATCCCTGGTCTGGAAGGTGTGGGAGAAAAAACTGCGATGAAGTTCCTTAAAGAATTCGGAAATATTGAAACTTTATTAGCCAATACCGATAAGCTGAAAGGAAAACTGAAAGAGAAAGTAGAAGCATCCGCAGAACGTGGTATTTTATCTAAAAAATTAGCAACCATTATCTGTGATGCGCCTGTAGAATTCCATCAGGAACAGTATGACCTTGAAACTCCTGATTTTGAAAAAGTAAAAGAAGTCTTTGATGAAATAGAATTCAGAAGGCTGTACGAAAACCTTTACAGAGCTTTTGCGCCCGCTCCTGCAGAAACAGTAGTTGTGAGTGAGATGGAAGTGAAGCAGACTCCAACTGGAACAGAAATAAAAGGTCAGGTGATGCAGCTGGATCTTTTTGCCAATTTTGAGGAGCTTGAACAGGCTACTTCTACAAAATCTACTATTGAGCAGAACGATCATCTTTATCAGTTCATCAACAATCCGAAAGCACAGAGAAAACTGGTAGATAATCTTCTGAAGCAACAGGTTGTTTGCTTTGATACAGAAACCACTTCATTAAACGAGCTGGAAGCAGAATTGGTAGGAATGAGTTTTTCCTATAAAAAAGGGCTTGCCTATTATATTCCGCTTTCTGAAGACAGAGCCGAGGTTTTGCAGACACTGGAGATTTTCAGACCGTTTTTTGAAAAAGAAAACCTGCTGAAAATTGCTCATAATCTGAAATACGATTACAAAGTTTTAAAACAATATGACATCACTGTAAAAGGGGCGATGTTTGATACCATGATTGCCCACTATCTGTTGAATCCGGACGGAAGACATGGTATGGATTATCTTTCAGAAGTATACCTGAACTATAAACCGGTATCCATAGAAACCATCATCGGAAAAAAAGGAAAGAAACAGGGCAGCTTTAGAGATGCGGATCTGAGAACACAGACAGATTATGCAGCAGAAGATGCAGATATCACTTTCCAGCTGTACGAGCTTTTTGCCCCACAGCTGAAAAAAGAAAATCTGGAAGAGCTTTTCTACAACATTGAAATGCCTCTGATGGAAGTACTGGCAAAAATGGAACTGGCAGGTATTTCTCTGGATGAAAAATGGCTGGCGCAGGAAAGTATAGATCTTGAAAATGACCTGAAACAGTTAGAAACCACAATTTTTGAACTTTCCGGAGAAGAATTCAATATGAATTCACCAAAACAGTTGGGAGAAATTCTGTTTGAAAAAATGCAGCTGGATCCGAAAGCCAAAAAAACAAAGACAGGACAATATGCAACCTCGGAAGATGTTCTTCAGAAGTTAAGTTCAAAACACGAGATCATCAAGCATATTCTGGAATACAGAACCTACCAGAAATTAAAATCAACCTATGTAGATGCTCTGCCTTCACAGATTGATAAAGAAGATAACAGAGTACACACCAATTTCTCACAGACTACAGCTGCTACAGGCCGTCTGGCAAGTGTAAATCCGAACCTGCAGAATATTCCGATCCGAACATTGAGAGGACAGCAGATTCGTGGAGCCTTTGTTTCAGGAGAAGGAAAGAAAATTATTTCTGCCGATTATTCACAGATTGAACTTCGTCTGATTGCTGAAATCTCAGGAGAAGATAATATGATCAAAGCATTCCAGGATGGAGAAGATATTCACGCTTCCACAGCAGCAAAACTCTTTAAAATTCCTCTGGAAGAAGTTTCCAAAACCCAGAGAAGTCAGGCAAAGACTGTAAACTTTGGTATTATTTACGGACAGGGAGCTTTTGCATTGGCAGAACAGACCGGATTATCCCGTACAGAAGCCAAGCAGATGATCGAAGCGTATTTTGAAACCTATCCAAAACTGAAGGAATACATGGCCGAGCAGGTGAATAAAGCACGTCAGCTTGGTTTTGTAGAAACTATATTAGGAAGAAAACGTCATCTGAAAGATATTAATTCCAACAATTTCGTGGTAAGAGGACATGCAGAAAGAAATGCTGTAAATGCACCGGTTCAGGGAAGTGCCGCAGATGTTGTAAAGCTTGCCATGATTAAGATAGACAGGGAACTTAAAGAACAACAGCTAAAAACAAAAATGCTGCTTCAGGTACATGACGAATTGATATTCGAATCTCCAACAGATGAGATTGAAGCCGCTTCAAAACTGATTAAAACTGAAATGGAAAACGCTTTAAAAACGCAGGTTCCATTGTTAGTAGAAATTGGAGTAGGAGATAACTGGCTGGAAGCGCATTAATCAATACTGTAAATCATACCTTAAATAAAAAACTTCCGTCTTTTGGGCGGAAGTTTTATTTTTATTAGAATTAGGATACCTTTATTTTTTTTCTACAGAATCGTATGCATTACTGACAACATAATCCGGTTTTTTCAATGGTGTTTGTTTTTATAAGATATAAATCTAGCTTTTATTTCCTTATAATGTAAAAGTGAAACACACAAACATCCCAGAAAGATAACCGGAAAAAAAGAAAGCGATAGTGTATATTGAATCTCTGTATTGAATTCATAAGTACTCCATGAGGATTCTCTGTCTACAAATATGGAATAATTCCAAAATAACCAGACAAAGGACAGCAATAAGAACTCAATGCTCATTTTGACCAACACCTTTTTAATAAAGGAAAACAAAGAAAAGATCACAGAAAGAAAAATGCCGGTTATCATTGACATAAATAATACATCTTCAACAAACCAACATTCCAGACAGCCGCTTGACATACGATCTGAAAAGGTTCCCATTGACCAGTAAAATTGTACAAATGCGACCGCGGAAATTAGGACAGCGTTGATGGACAGCCTTTTCAGGAATGAATAGAACCGATGTGGTTTAGATTGTTTCATAGTATTCAAAATGTATGAATTATTTTATGATTCTAACGATAGCTAAGTCATCTGTAGGTTTTACTCCATATTGATGTTCTAGCTGTTTAAGCTTTCTGTTAAGCATTTCTTCAGTATCACTATTTTGACGGTCAATCATCAAATATTCTGCAAAATTGATCATTTCATCAGAATCTGTTTTTTTAATTTTTGAAAAGCTCAAAATACCATCAGTAGCAATGGAAATATCATTCAGATCATTAAAAATTATTTTCTGAGATTGATGAGAATACCAGTCTTCAAAGTTTTCATGAAGATGATAGGCAAGGTAATCAGGTTTATTATTACGATCAAATTCCGTGATCTTTCCATTGATACAAATAACGCCGTCACCAATGGCTAAGATTATTCCTTCGTCCTTTGCTTTGTTATAAACCAAGATGATAAGAGTGGTTAACAGCTCTTTTTCATCCAGCATCATATAATTTTTACTAAATACAAGTTCTTTGAATAAGCCTTCAACTATTTCTTTGAGATCTTCGTCTAAGCTGCGTTGAATATTTTTGTCGTATAAAGATTTATAACCTTTTTCAATGATAACTTTACGTAAAAGCTTTCCAAAAAGTGCTGAGGTAAAATGACTGTCCATCGCTGTAGAGCAACCGTCCATAACAGCACATACAATTTTATCAGAATCGACTTTTTTAATAAGCAAATAATCTTCACAATGATTAATGTGATAATCCCCGATTTGTAAGGCAGAATATAATTTCATCAGATGCAAAATTACTTCTATTTCTTTTATTAACAACAAGTGACTCCATCCCTAAATGAAGCCACTTGTTATCAATGGAAAAAATTCCTGATATTAAATATTGTATTCTATTTCACCCACATAGTGAAGTGAATAATCATCATTTTCTACAGAAACCGGATTCGGAATTACAAACCTTGTCGCAAAAATAATAGCATTCACAGGAGTGTCCAGACTTAATTCATTCAGTTTTCTTTCCAGGATCGGAAGCCATTGGTCAGCATAAGAATATTCTGCAAACTTATCATAAAGCCCAAGGTTTTCATCTTCAAAGCCATATTCTATGAAATCATCATCAAACCATTTGATGTTCTGGGATTCTGCAAATTTGGAAACATACTGATCGTCAGTTTCTTCCTCTATATAATAATTTTCATCCTCTTCTACGAAACTGTAAAAATCTTCTTCATTCTTGAAATATCCTAACCAGAAGTGTGAAATTTCTTTATCCATAATACTATTTTTTATTCTAATTTTTTTGATTGTTTACTTATATCGATAGCTTTTTCAAGTCGTGAAAGCCTTGTCTTTTCCTGTTTGGCACTCATGATCCAGTGTATGATCACCTTTTTGTAGGATGGAGCCTGTCCTTCAAAAAAATCCCAGGCAGCATGATGATCCATAAACTGTTTTTGATAAACCGGATCAAGAGAAACATCCGCTTTTTCATGAGAATAAATTCCGGATTTATTTTCTTTTCTGAGATCAAATGCTTTTTGCCCTGCAGGAGTCATCAGTCCTGCTTTGGTGAGCTCTTCAACTTTCTTGATATTGATGTTGCTCCAAATGCTGGAAGACTTTCTCGGAGTAAAACGTATAGAATAACTTTCGTGATCTATTGATTTTCTCACTCCGTCTATCCAGCCAAAGCACAAAGCCTGATCTACAGATTCAGACCAGCTCATAGAAGGTTTTCCGCTTCCGGTTTTGTAGAACCCTGTTAAAAGTTCTTTTGCATCTTCATGGTGCTTCTCAAGCCATTCTCTGAATTCTTCTTTTGTCGAAAAAAATGTAGGTTTCATAACTCCTGTACTTGCCTTTTCCATTTAATCTGTAATATTACGAAAGTTTTTCAGTCCAATAAAATCTTCCTGCCTTAAACAAAGTTTAATGATAGCCTTACAGATAAATTTTTTGTCGTAATTTTATTCTACGCTTAAATTGAAAAAAATGGATTTTCTTCAAGACCATTACACTGTCAAAAATGAATTGCTGCTTATTCTTATTTCTGTTATTTTAGGACTGTTCATTGGTGCTGAACGTGAATACAGAAATAAATCTGCTGGTCTCAGAACCTTCATTCTGGTATGTTTCGGAGCCTGTCTGTTTACTATTCTTTCCATTAAAATAGGAGTGGCGAATCCGGACCGTCTTGCAGCCAATATTATTACCGGAATCGGATTTTTGGGAGCAGGAGTGATTTTCAAAGGAGACAATAAAATTGAAGGCATTACTACAGCAACCACTATTTGGGCAACGGCTTCAATAGGGATGGCGGTAGGTTCCGGATATGTTTATATTGCACTGTTAGGAACAGCTTTGGTTCTGATCATTTTGAGTGCCTTAACCTATCTTCAGAATTTTATTGACAATTATCACAAAGTAAGAGAGTACAGAATAACACTTACCAATTCAGGAGATATTAGATATTGTGAAAGTATTTTCAAAGAGCAGCATTTAAACTATCAGATGATCAAACAGCAGTACTCACAAGGGAGTTTAGCGGTAATATGGAGATTAACAGGCAAAAATACCCATCATGAAGAAGTCATCAAACGGTTGGTAGATGATCCGAAGATTACAGCTTATCAGTTTTAGAGGGTATAAAAGCAAAAAAATAAAGGCCTGAGCCTTTATTTTTATTTTTTCTTGAATATATAAAGATCCTTGTTGGGACCGTCAATTTCTTTTCCTTCCATATCCAGCTGGATCAGCATATTTTCACCAACTTTATATTTATAGTTTGCTGTTTTTCCTTTTAAAGTGATCATACTTCCTGTTGCATCCCATGAGAAAGATCCCTTATCCTGATTCTTTGAATTTCTGTCAAGATATTCTTCAGAAATGCTGAATGTTTTATCATTATTCAGTGTTAAAGAAGTTTTGATGCCCGGACAGTCAGCACAGGGAACTGTCGCTTCATAAGTACCGGCCCAGTCTAATGCATTTTCAGAAGTGTCACCAGCTGCAGTAGGCGTCGCTTTAGTGATGCTGTCTGTAGCAATGGGTTGAACAGCTGTTGCAGAATCTGTGTTTGTACCGGTTGTTTCAGTCGTTTCTTTTTTAGAGCATGAAGTAAGGAACAGAACAGCTCCCATTCCCAACATGAGCATTTTGCTTTTCATCATAATAATTAATTTAAGTATGTTTTAATAAATAAAGTTACTTCCAATGAACAAAAACTGAGCCATAGGGTAGGAGGGAATGGTGAATAGACAATTCTCCCTGCTTGTCAATTTTTAATGAATTTATGATTAATTGGAAGTGCCGTCTAATAACAAATATTCACCTTTCATTTGTGAAACAAAATTCACTATTGACTATCTCTCTTTTTAAAAACGACCTTTTAGCAACTTTTCCGCCCGTTTTATAAGGTCTATTCTTATTTTTCTTTGTAAATTCGGGCAAAATTTTGATTATGACAAAAAAGATACTTTTATCTGTATTTCTTTTGCCGGCTGCAATGGCATTTGCACAACAATATGGAGGAATGTGGATTCCTACAGAGCTGAATGAAAAGGAAATGAAGGATTTGGGAATGAAGATTTCTGCAAAAGATATTTTCAATCCTCAGAAACCAAGCATAAAGGATGCGGTAGTACAGTTTAACGGCGGATGTACTGCAGAAATTATTTCGCCTAAAGGACTGCTCTTAACCAATCATCACTGTGGTTTCGGTCAGATTCAGGCGCATTCTACCGTTCAGAATGACCTTCTTTCAAACGGATTCTGGGCAAAAAATACACAAGGAGAACTGCCTAATCCAGGAGTAAAAGTAGATTTTATTGTAGATATAAAAGAAGTTACTGATCAGATTTTAGAAGGGACGGACAATCTGACAGAGCCGGAACTTACTAAAAGGATCAACAACAATATTGAGGTTTACAAAAACGCTCAGAAAATTGAATCTTACCAGTCGATCATGGTAAAGCCTATGTATTATGGAAACAAATACTATGCTTACACAATCGAAACCTATAAAGACATCCGTCTTGTAGGAGCTCCGCCTCAAAGTATCGGAAAGTTCGGAAGTGATACAGACAACTGGGTTTGGCCTAGACATACTGGAGATTTCTCTATGTTCAGAATCTATGCAGACAAGAATAATAAGCCTGCAGAATATTCAAAAGACAACGTACCTTACGTTCCAAAACACTACTTACCGGTTTCTATAAAAGATAAAAACGAAAACGATTTTACTTTTGTATTCGGATTCCCGGGAAGAACTACAGAATATCTTCCTGCAGTAGGTGTAGAGAAAATAATGAAGGATATTGATCCTGCAAGAATTGCTGTACGTGATGTTGCGTTGAAAACATTAGACGAAAAAATGCGTGTTGACAATGAAACGCGTATTAAATATGCTTCAAAATATGCTTCAGTAGCGAACTATTGGAAAAAATGGATCGGTGAAGTAGAAGGATTGAAAAAATCCAATGCTGTAGAGAAGAAAGTAATGTACGAAGGTTCTTTGGTAGCTAAGAACCCTGAAATCAAGACTACTTTGGATCAGCTGAATAAACTGTACAATGATCAGGCTCCTTATGCATTAAACAATGCTTATTACACAGAAGTAATCAGAAATGCAGAGACTTTGAAACTTGCCGGAGATTATTATGATTTCGTAGCTTCTGTAGAAGCAGGAAGAATGGATGAAAAGGAACTTTCCAAGTTAAAGACAAAATTAACTTCTTTCTATAAAGACTACAGTGCAGAACTTGATGCTAAAGTAACTGCAAAACTGTTAGCTTTGTACGTTAATAAAACAGCGCCACAGTTTTTGCCGGCAGGATTCAGTAAATATAAAGATGAAAACCAGAATATTCCTGTAATAGAAGATATGTCTAAAAACTCTATTATCACAGGAAGAACTGCTGTGAATGGAGGAACATTAACTACAGACATCGATAAAGCGTTTTCTAACCAGGATAAGTTGATCAAGACCTTAAAAAAAGATCCTATTTATCAGCTGTATGTTTCTATGAAAGAAACATATATGAAAACTGCAGATCCGCAATACACTTCAATGCAGGCAAAAATTGATGCTTTACAGAAAAAGTTCATGGCTCAGCAGATGCAGACGGATAAAGACAGAAAATTCTTCCCGGATGCTAACTCAACGCTTCGTGTAACATATGGTAAAGTAAAAGGTTCTACTCCTAGAGATGCGGTTTCTTACGGATACCAGACTCACCTGGCAGGAGTAATGGAAAAATACATTCCTGGAGATTATGAATTTGATGTTCCAAAAAAGCTGATTGATCTTTACAACAAAAAAGATTTCGGAAACTATAAAGATAAAACAGGTGACGTTCCTGTAGGATTTACTGCAACAAACCATACAACAGGAGGAAATTCAGGAAGCCCTGCTCTTGATGCCAACGGAAACCTTGTAGGATTGAATTTTGACAGACAGTGGGAAGGAACAATGAGTGATATCAACTATGATCCTCGTTTCAGCAGAAACATCATGGTAGATACAAAATATATCCTTTTCATCATTGAGAAGTTCGCTGACTCAAAGTGGCTTGTTGATGAAATGAAGATTATAAAATAATTTTTAAAAGTTATACCTTTAAGAATCTATTTGAATTGAGTTTTGAATAGATTCTTTTTTATTTTAAATAAGATGAAAGATAGGATCATCAATGTTTTGGCAGCTTTCGAATCTGATAATATCGGGAAATCTTTTCCGCTGGATTACTGTTTGCCGCTTTATCACAGTGTTTCCGACAGAGAGCTTCCCCATATAAAACATGTGATCCGTTATAAGAACACAAAACAGTTTGAAGAAGATCTCGATCATCTAGCAAAGAATTTTCAGTTTGTAGACTGGCAAGGGTTTAAAGAATTTACATCCGGAAATTTCAAACCTAAGAAAAAGATTGCTTTGCTAACTTTTGATGATGGTTTCAGAGAGTTTTATGATGTTGCCACTCCCATTTTGGAACGAAAGGGAATTTATGCCTGCAATTTTGTAAATCCGGCTTTCATTGATAATAAAGACATGATGTTCAGATGCAAGGCCAGCCTTCTTGCAGATGCAGTTGAAAAGAACAAAATTATAGATCCTGAGGTTTATCATGTGTTTTCTCTTGACAACCAAGTAGATAGAGGCGTTTTGCAAAAGAATATTTTACAGGTTAACTATCAGGGAAAGGATATGCTTGATCAGCTTGCAGAAAAACTTGAAGTGGATTTTAAAGCTTATTCAAAAGAATTCAAACCCTATTTAAGTACAGAAGATTTAAAAGAGCTTACCAGAAAAGGTTTTGGAATCTCTTCTCACAGTTGGGATCACCCGAAATATGGAGATTTATCTTTGAAAGAACAGATGGAAACTACGGATAAAACTTTTGCTTATTTAAAAGAAAATGGCTTCCTTTATGAAAGCTTTGCATTTCCGTTTACTGATTTTGAAGTACAGAGAGACTTTTTTGATGAGCTCTTTAAAAATGAAGAAATCTACTGCAGCTTTGGTTGTGCAGGGGTAAAGCTGGATAGTGTGAAGAAAAATTTTCAAAGAATTCCAATGGAAATGGGTGAGAGCGGAGAACAAATACTGAAAAGAGAAACTGCTTATTTCAAACTGAAAAGACTGATTAATAAAAATACTATTCTAAGAAAATGATAGTACTGAAAACATTCAACAGAAAAGAGCTGGAAGATTTTATATCATCCGGAGCTTTCCTTCAGTATGATTTTCTTCCTATTACAAAACATCGTGCACTGTCACATATTCAGAATCCTAAAGCGACAGAGGAAGATACCCTTCTTATTCTGGCATTTTTTGAAGAAAAGCTCATTGGTTATGTGGGATGTTTTCCGGATTGTTTTATTGTTGATGGCAAAGAAATCAGATATGCCTGGCTCAGTACCTTATATGTAAACCCGGAATACAGAAAGAAAAGACCTGCAAAAGCATTGCTGAAAAAAGTTTTTGAAGAATATGAAGGCAGAATTGCCATTACAGAATTTACCAAAGAAGCAGAAGCCCTCTACAACATTCTGGGTGTTTTTGAATATGTCTTTCCTAAAGATGGGAAAAGGTATTACTTCAAAACTGATGCAGCTAAACTGATTCCTGAAAAAAAGCCTGGAACACAGCCATTGAAACCTCTTTTTCAAACTCTGGATGTTGCTGCCAATTTATTAATCTCAATAAAGAACTTACCGGTACAGAAACCGGATTTCAAATATGAAGTTCTTCATCGTATTGATAAAGAAAGTGATGATTTTATGACTGAATTTTCAGGGATGCGCAATGCAGGTGAAATCAATACTTTTATAGATAATCCGTGGGTGTTGGAAGGGAAAAAAGATGAAAAATATTTCTTTTCAAGTTTTGCTGATACATTTACATACTTTTGGATTAAGATTTTCGATAAGAATAATCAACTCAAATCTTGCTTACTATTACAGCTCCGCGACGGATACCTCAAAATCCCTTACCTTTTTTCAACCTCTGATTTAGCTGAGGTTGTCCGGTTTCTAAATTATTTCATAGTTACCAATAAAGTGAAAGGTTTTACCAGTTATCAGACCAGACTGAATGAGGAAATACAGCAGTCAAAAACATTTTCTCATATCCATGACCGTGATTTTAAAAGAGAATATCTGTTTCATAAACAGCTGTTGGAATTACTTCCTGACAATTTTAACCCCAACTATCAGGACGGAGACGGGGATTGTATGATGACATAAGTAAATTATGAAGGATCATTGATCAATCAGTATTTATCATTTATAAAAAGCAAACCGCCCGATAATTCTATCGGGCGGTTTGCTTTTTAATGTCCGAAAATGTCTTTCAGACTTACTTCTTTAAATGTTCCCATTTTATTGACGGCTTCCATATTCAGATTTTCTTTTTTACCGATAATGGCTGTATTAAAATCTATGGACTTGACTTCTGTCTGATAAAAATGTCTGATATCTTCAAATTTCAGATCCTGAATCTGCTTATAGATATCTTTCCTGAAATCATAATAAATATTCAGTTTCTTCAATCTTAATGTATTGAAAAATATATTATTCCGGGTAACCCTTGTTGAAGCAATCTGCTTCAGAGCCGCATTTCTTGCATTTTCAAACTGAATAGGCACTTCAGGAAGTTCATTCATCAGTTCATTCAACGTATCCACAGCTATCATAAGTTTGTCAGGCTGAGTTCCGATATAAGTAGTCACATAATCAGGATGGTTGAGTTCAGAGTTGGCTGCGTAAGAAACATAGGCTGAATAGGCAAGACTTTTACTTTCACGGATTTCCTGGAAAACAATTGATGATAATCCCCGCCCAAAATATTCATTAAATACATTGATCTTTCCAAAATGAAGCGGGTTCACCAGATTTCCTTTTCCGATCTTGCTCATTTCCATCTGAACCATATCATAATTGATGAAATTTACGTTTCCTCCGGTAGCGGGCTCAGGATATTGTTTAGCTTCCGGGATCTGAAGACTTTCAGTTTCTATATACTGACCAATATATGCCTTGAAATTTTCAAAATTTTTACCATAGAAGAATACCTGATAAGGATATTTGAAAAGCTTTTTCATTCTGTCGGTGAAGACTTCAGAATTACAGCCTTCCAATTCCTCTTTAGAAATAATATCCGTAAAACGTGAGTGAGCGCCCAATTTCGTATAATTGGTCAGGGCTGTCATAATACGGTTTTTATCTTTCTTGATGGCCTGTCGGTTTTCCAGTACAGTTCCCACAAACTGATTGTAGATTTCCTGGTCTGGTTTTACATCATGCATCCAGTGCTGCAGGAGAGCAATACCTTTTTCTATATTTTCTTCCAGCCCGCTTAGAGAAATGATCAGCTGGTCATTCGTAGTTTTAAAATCATTACTGATTCCGACTTTGAAAAATTCCTTTTTTAAATCTTCAGGCGAAAGAGTATCTGTACCCAGGTATTGCAGCAACTGAGTGGAAATTCCTAAATCTCTGTCATTGTCACTCCCAAAAGGAAAAATGAAATGCAGCTGTGCAATATCATTATATTTATTCTTTACGAAACTCAATTTCTTTCCGTTAAGCTGATCAGTGGCAATCTCTTTTTGATAGTCGATAAATTCAGGTTTAATATCCTCAGTCTTATCCGCTAAAATTCCATTTAAAAACTCAGACTGGGTATCACGATTGATTTTAACTGGCGTAATACCTGGATTTTCAACTCTGATCAATAAATCGTTGACTCCTTTTTCTTTATTGACAACAACATAATTTTCTTTGAAAAAATCATTAGCAAAATTCACCACATCTTCCTTAGTAAAAGCAGCGTATTCATCCATCTCATTCAGTTCCTGCTCCCATGTTCTTCCTTTTATATAAGAATCATACAGGGTAGTAGCAAGTCCTTCCGCTGTTTCAAGACCCTTCATTCTCTGAATTTTGAAATCATTGATGATTGCTGGAAGCATCCAGTCCGGGAAATCGCCTTTCTTTATCAGTTCAATTTCCTCCAGCACCATGTTCGTTGCTTCCTCAAGAGTTTGGTTTTCTTTAGGTACGGCTACAATAGAAAAATATCCATATTGTCTTAAACCTACAGAAAAAGCCTGAGCCCAAAGCATTTTTTGAGTCTGATTGATATGCAGATCCAATAATCCGGCTTCGCCTCTGTTACTAAGGATATTGGCAACAACATCCGCAAGCATAGCATCCCTTGTTCCATAGCTTTCTGTCCTCCATGCAAGCTGAGTGCGTGGAGTAGTAGGGCTTTTCACTGTTCTTGTAACGATTTCTGTAATGGGCTGTTCAATAATCGGTGTCTTTTGTGGAAGCTCTTTATACGGCAAAGTGCCAAAATATTGATCAACTAATTGAATGGTCTCTTCAAAATCAAGATCACCAACCAGAACCATAGCATAATTATTAGGAACATAATATTCCTCAAAATACTTGTGAATAGCCTTCATTGAAGGGTTTTTCAAATGCTCAGGTCTTCCCAGTGTTGTCTGTTGGCCATTAGGATGTGTAGGGAAAAGAGCATTCATCAATTCATAGCTTACAAGTCTTGTGTCATTATCCTGAGCTCTGTTGAACTCTTCATATACAGATTCCAGTTCCGTATGGAAAAGACGAAGTACAATCTCAGAAAATCTTTCCTTTTCTATTTTCAGCCACTTTTCAAGCTCGTTGTTTGGAATATTGTTTTTATATACGGTTTCATCAAACCAGGTATGTGCGTTTGTTCCGGTAGCTCCCAAAGAAGAAATAGCTTTGTCATATTCGTTGGCAATGGCATACTGGCTGGCTTCCTGAGACACTTCATCAATCTTTTTATAGATCTCTTTTTTCTTTTCAGGATCCAGTTCTGCTTTATGCTCTTCATACAATGCTGATATCTGGTCCAGAAGTTCTTTTTCCTTTTCCCAGTTTTGGGTCCCGATTTTTGAAGTTCCTTTAAACATCATATGTTCAAGATAATGAGCCAGTCCTGTATTATCTGCAGGATCATTATTGCTTCCTGTTCTTACAGGAATGAAAGTCTGTATTCTCGGAGCATCAAAATTTTGAGCAAGAAAAACTTTCAATCCATTTTTCAAAGTATAGATTCTGACATTATTTTCGTCGTGGGTTACCGTAATATATTCGTATTGGCTTTTATCAGTATGAACCGTTTCCTTATATTTTCTGTCTGTCATATAAAACTCATTTCACTCCTTAGAATCCGGAATGCGCTACAAATGTAAGGAATCAAAAAAAATGTTGACTAGTTTTTATCACTATTACATCTATTGTTATAGTTGAAAAGGTGAATCATAAGGATGAAATAACAAGTAAATAAAGGCTCCTGGCAAGAATTTCTTTTCAAATAATATTTCATCACTATATATAGGTATAACATTTATGATACATTATTATATTTGCTTTTATAGGAGCTCCATCCTGCTATTCATTTTTACTCCTCGCGCCTTTGCTCTCCCGCCCTTCATGCCCTCATCTCTCTAATCTCTGCTGCGGGGTAATCATTTCTATCAGGGCTAGGGTATGAGACGAATTATGAATGATAAGTTATGAATGATGATCCAGGGTTCGTGTTATGAGGATCAGATTACAAAATACCGGGTTCATTCTATTCAATAGAAGGAACATTATCCCCAACTTATCTAAAGCATGTTTGTTTTAAAACAGCATTAGCTATTATATATATGTATACCTTTCATTACCCATTACAAATACTCTCCACCCCACCCATTCTCCACGCCTCTCCCGCATCCCTCCTCCCTCCAAACAAATGTTTAAAATTTTTCTCACTGCGTTCCAGTTGATTAGGGCTTAATATTACGTAAAGGTAAAATTTATGTTAAATAAAGTTGCGTGGTGTGTAGTAAGTTTCTATCTTTGCCCCACTGAAAAACGAGAGTATAACAGTAGCGCAGAGGAGCTTTTAGCTAAGCATAAAACATTATATACTTCAGAAGAGACGGGCAAAAAAACTTTAAAATTTTTCACAAAAAGAGTTGCGGGTTTAAAAAGAGTTTGTATCTTTGCAGTCCCAATTACAGGGAGCGCAGGAGTATAGAGATTGAGGTTTTGGAAGAGGATTAAGGTTACTTAAAAAACTTTAAAATTTTCTTCAGAAACATTTGGTCAAATCAAAATAAAGTTTTACTTTTGCACTCGCAAATACGGAGCGCCACTGACAGAAGAGAGTGCTTCGTTACAAAGCGAAAGATATAAAGATCATTGACATACAATATAACAACCAAGTAAGGAAAAACTAAAGCGTTAAAAAACTTTGAGTGAGTCAGACAAACATACAATGGAGAGTTTGATCCTGGCTCAGGATGAACGCTAGCGGGAGGCCTAACACATGCAAGCCGAGCGGTATAGATCTTTCGGGATCTAGAGAGCGGCGTACGGGTGCGGAACACGTGTGCAACCTGCCTTTATCTGGGGGATAGCCTTTCGAAAGGGAGATTAATACCCCATAATATATCAGATGGCATCATTTGATATTGAAAACTCCGGTGGATAGAGATGGGCACGCGCAAGATTAGATAGTTGGTGAGGTAACGGCTCACCAAGTCTACGATCTTTAGGGGGCCTGAGAGGGTGATCCCCCACACTGGTACTGAGACACGGACCAGACTCCTACGGGAGGCAGCAGTGAGGAATATTGGACAATGGGTGAGAGCCTGATCCAGCCATCCCGCGTGAAGGACGACGGCCCTATGGGTTGTAAACTTCTTTTGTATAGGGATAAACCTACCCTCGTGAGGGTAGCTGAAGGTACTATACGAATAAGCACCGGCTAACTCCGTGCCAGCAGCCGCGGTAATACGGAGGGTGCAAGCGTTATCCGGATTTATTGGGTTTAAAGGGTCCGTAGGCGGATGTGTAAGTCAGTGGTGAAATCTCACAGCTTAACTGTGAAACTGCCATTGATACTGCATGTCTTGAGTGTTGTTGAAGTAGCTGGAATAAGTAGTGTAGCGGTGAAATGCATAGATATTACTTAGAACACCAATTGCGAAGGCAGGTTACTAAGCAACAACTGACGCTGATGGACGAAAGCGTGGGGAGCGAACAGGATTAGATACCCTGGTAGTCCACGCCGTAAACGATGCTAACTCGTTTTTGGGCTTTCGGGTTCAGAGACTAAGCGAAAGTGATAAGTTAGCCACCTGGGGAGTACGTTCGCAAGAATGAAACTCAAAGGAATTGACGGGGGCCCGCACAAGCGGTGGATTATGTGGTTTAATTCGATGATACGCGAGGAACCTTACCAAGGCTTAAATGGGAAATGACAGGTTTAGAAATAGACTTTTCTTCGGACATTTTTCAAGGTGCTGCATGGTTGTCGTCAGCTCGTGCCGTGAGGTGTTAGGTTAAGTCCTGCAACGAGCGCAACCCCTGTCACTAGTTGCCATCATTAAGTTGGGGACTCTAGTGAGACTGCCTACGCAAGTAGAGAGGAAGGTGGGGATGACGTCAAATCATCACGGCCCTTACGCCTTGGGCCACACACGTAATACAATGGCCGGTACAGAGGGCAGCTACACTGCGAAGTGATGCAAATCTCGAAAGCCGGTCTCAGTTCGGATTGGAGTCTGCAACTCGACTCTATGAAGCTGGAATCGCTAGTAATCGCGCATCAGCCATGGCGCGGTGAATACGTTCCCGGGCCTTGTACACACCGCCCGTCAAGCCATGGAAGTCTGGGGTACCTGAAGTCGGTGACCGTAACAGGAGCTGCCTAGGGTAAAACAGGTAACTAGGGCTAAGTCGTAACAAGGTAGCCGTACCGGAAGGTGCGGCTGGAACATCTCATTTTAGAGCGTCTTTAGGGACGATAAACAAAATTAGTACGCAAGTACAAAGTACTTACTTAAAGTAAAGCTTTAGTTTTTTGTTTGGTTGGTTATATTAACAATACAAAACCCACTAGAAATTAGTAAAGGGAAAGAGATTGAGAAATGCAGAAGAGGAAAAGGGATTACTTATTACTCATGGATCATTACTCATACAAAGTCTCGTAGCTCAGCTGGTTAGAGCGCTACACTGATAATGTAGAGGTCGGCAGTTCGAGCCTGCCCGAGACTACTAATTAAAGCGGCTGGCAAATAGCTTATAGCTGAAGGCAATAAAGCCAACAGCAAGGAGCAAATCGCCAACAGCACCTAGAGGGGGAATTAGCTCAGCTGGCTAGAGCGCCTGCCTTGCACGCAGGAGGTCAAGGGTTCGACTCCCTTATTCTCCACAGTTTTGGAAGACTGATTTAAAAGTTACGGATGGAGCCAAAAACAACATCTGTTCATCAGTTGAACAAGAAGACATTAAGATCATTGACATTAACGGTAAAGACATCACAAAGAGAAAACCGAGCGCATAAAGCGCTTGAGTAACCAATAGGAAAGAAATCGTTAAGGGCGTATGGCGGATGCCTAGGCTTTCAGAGGCGAAGAAGGACGTGGTAAGCTGCGAAAAGCTGCGGGGATTGGCACACACGAATTGATCCGCAGATGTCCGAATGGGGCAACCCGTCTGGTTGAAGACCAGTCATCCCTTAGGGGA